>CAWEPV010000011.1:865000-899823 GCA_963811085.1 uncultured beta proteobacterium
GAACGCCAGCCCGACCGAATTGTGCAGGCTCGCGAACACCCAGCTCATCGCCGACGGAAGGTAGACGAACCGAAGCAGCTGGCGCGGCGAAGCGCCGAGCATGCGGGCGCTCGACAGCACCACCGGGCTGACCTCGCGCACGCCTTGGTAGACGTTGAAGAAGACGATGAAAAATACCAACGTCACGCCGAGCGCAACCTTGGAGGCGATCCCGAGCCCGAACCAGACGAAGAACACGGGTGCCAAAATCACCCGCGGCATCGCATTGGCCGCCTTGATGTACGGATCGAACACCGCCGACGCAGTCGGCGCCAGCGCCAGCCAGATGCCTACCAGGACCCCGGAGACGGTTCCGATGACAAATGCCAGCAGCGTCTCGATCAGAGTCACCCACAAATGCCGATAGATGTCCCCCGACGCGAACCACTCCCAGATCCGGCGCGCGGCCTCGAGCGGCTCGCCGAAGAAGAACGCAGCCTTGTTCGGGTCGTCGAAGTAGATCGGCGGCAGCAGCGTCGGGCTGGTCGCGACATGCCACAGGATGAGCAGCGCCAGCGCCAGCAAGATCTGGTACGCCCTCAGCCTGCCCGCCTCCGGCTTCACGCCAGAGCGCCTTCCCGCGTCATTTCTGCTGCTGCGCATAGCCCTTCAGCACCTCGCTTTTCATGCGATGCCAGATCTCGCCGTGCAGTTCGATGAAATGCGGCGTTAGACGTATCTCGGAGACGTCCCGCGGGCGCGGCAGATCGATCGCAAACTCGCCGATGGGGTGGGTTTCTGGGCCTGCCGACAGCACGACCACGCGATCGGACAGCGCGATCGCCTCTTCCAGGTCGTGCGTGATGAAGACAACCGATTTACGGTCTGCCGACCACAGCTCGAGCAGCTCGTTCTCCATCAGCTGGCGGGTCTGGATGTCGAGCGCAGAGAACGGCTCGTCCATAAGCAGGATCTGCGGCCCGAGGATAAGCGTCTGGGCCAGCGCGACGCGCTTGCGCATGCCGCCTGAGAGCTGGTGCGGATAGCGGTCGCCGAATCCTGCCAGGCCGACACGCTTGAGCCATTGATTGCCCTTGTCCACCGCCTGCAGGCGCGGCAGGCCGCGAAACTCGAGCCCGGCGACGACGTTGTCCAGCGCGTTGCGCCAGGGCATCAACGCATCGGACTGGAACAGGTAGCCGGCGTGGCGGTTGATGCCGGCGAGCGGCTCGCCGTCGACCGTCACCCTGCCTGCCGAGGGCTCCAGCAGTCCCGCCGCAACATTCAACAGGGTCGACTTGCCGCAGCCGGTCGGTCCCACGACCGAGACGAACTCCCCCGGCGCGACGACAAGCGTCGTGTCCTTGACCGCAGTGTAGCGCTTGCTCCGATCCTCGCGCGCGGCGAACGTGCAGGTGATGCGCTCGAGCGCGAGGGCCGGAGTCACTTGTACTTGGCGTTCGCCTTCTTCGCGAACCTGTTGGTATAGGTCTTCGACAGGTCGATGTTCGCCGCCTTGACCGTGGGCACGAAGTTTCGCAGCGCCGCGAGCGTCGCCTTGGCTCCGGAGGGCGAAATGATGCCGTCGCGCGAGATCGCTTCTTTCACGTTGTCGTAGGTCGACATGTACAGGTCGCTGTCACCCATCAGATATGCCGGAGGCACGACCTTCGCCACGTCGGCCGCGCTCGCCTTGGCAATCCACTTGTCCGCGCGGACGATGGCGTTGGTGAGCGCCTGCACCGTGCGCGGATTCTTCTTCACGAACTCGATCGGTGCATAAAGGCATCCCGCCGGCAGCGGCGCGCCCCAGATCTCCTTGGTCCCCTTCAGCGTGCGCGTATCCGCGACCACCTTGATCGCACCTTCTCGCTCCAGTTTGGTCATCACCGGGTCGACGTTGGAAAGCGCGTCGATCTCGCCGCTCTTAATCGCTGCGACTGCGGTAGCGCCCACGCCTACGCCCACGATCGCGACGTCTTTGTTGGGATCGAGCCCGGCCTTGGTCAGCAGTTGCTTGACCAGATTATTGGTGCTCGAGCCAGGCGCGGTGACCCCGACCTTCATGCCCTTGAGGTCTTTGAAAGAGTGGAAATTCGCAGCTTTCGACGTCGCCACGCCAAGCACGATCTGGGGCAGGCGCCCTTCCAGTGCGAAAGCCTGGAAGTACAGTTTCTTGCTTTGCAGGTTGATCGTGTGCTCGTACGCTCCCGACACCACATCGGCGCTGCCGCCGACGACTGCGGCCAGCGCTTTCGAACCACCCCTGAAGTCGCTGATCTTGAGGTTCAAGCCCTCATCCTTGAAATACCCGAGTTGCTCGGCAATGGTGAGCGGCAGGTAGTAGAACGCCGCCTTACCTCCGACCGCTATGTGCACGTCGGGCTTTTCCAGCTTGTCCTGGGCCTGGGCCGAAATGGCGAATCCGGCGAGCGAAAGAGCAACAACGGCTGAACGGACCACGGTACGCATGTGCTTTCCCCTTCTCTGTTGTTCGGTAATTGAATGTACTCTAAATCAGAGCCCGCGACGATCGAGGATCGCCTGCGAAATTGTGCCGACATCGACGTACTCGAGTTCGCCGCCCAGGGGAACGCCGCGCGCAATGCGGCTCGCCTTGATATTGCGCGCCCTCAGCATCTCGGCAATGTAGTGTGCGGTCGCCTCCCCCTCGTTGGTGAAGTTCGTCGCCAGAATCACCTCTTGGACTTCACCATCGCTGGCGCGCGCAAGAAGCCGATCGAGTCCGATATCGCGCGCTCCGACGCCATCGAGCGGCGAGAGGCGCCCCATCAGCACGAAATACATGCCGGAGTAGCTCAGCGTCTGCTCGACCATCGCAAGGTCTGCGGGCGTTTCAACCACGCAAAGCAACGATGAATCGCGTCGCGGCGAGCGGCAAAGGCTGCAAATCTCGTCTTCAGTGAAATTGTTGCATCGTGCGCAATGTCGAACGCTCGTAAGCGCGGTTGCCAGTGCTTGCGCCAGGAGATCCGCGCCGGCGCGATCGTGCTGAAGCAGGTAATACGCCATGCGCTGAGCTGAACGCGGCCCGACGCCCGGCAGCACGCGCAGCGCTTCGACCAACCGCTCGACCCCCTTCGCAGTTGGTATCGATTCCTTTGCCACCGGAATTCAGTCTAGAACGGGAGCTTGAATCCGGGAGGCAGGCCGAGGCCAGCGGTCATGCCACTCATCTTCTCGGCCACCGTCTCGTCCACTCTTCGTGCCGCGTCGTTGAACGCGGCGGCCACGAGATCTTCAAGCATCTCCTTGTCGTCGCCCACCAGGGAGGGATCAATTGAGACACGTTTCACGTCGTGCTTGCACGTCATCACCACCTTCACCATCCCGGCACCGGACTGACCCTCCACCTCCACGCTCGCAAGCTGCTCCTGCATGCGGCGCATGTTCTCCTGCATCATTTGCGCCTGCTTCATGAGCTGGCCGATGTTTCCTCGCATTACGCTCTCCTGCATTGCGGCTCGTCGGGGCCGCGTTCCCTAATTCTTTGGCGTCGCTTTGATCGACGAATCCACCACCTTGGCGTCGCACAGTTTGACCAGATCCTGGACGAATGGATCACCTTGGACCGCGCGCGTCGCTTCCGCCTGTCTGACTTCGCGTTCGCCAGCCTCGATGGCCGCCGTGGACAGGCCCTTGACCTCCCCGACCGCGACCTTCACCGTCGCGCCCCCGCCGATGTGCTGCTCGAGCGCCGCTCTGAGCTTGTCCAAGTACGACTTCTCAGCGAGATAGGCTTTCGACTTCGGCACCACGAGCTCGAACACCGTCCCATCGTGCCGCACCAGTTCGGCGTTTCGCGCCAGCTCGCGCGCCGCGCCCGTCACTTGAAGCTTTCGCACCAATTCCGGCCAGAACCCGTCCCCGGTCGGCGCTCGACCAGGGCCATTGGCAGCGGCTCGTGGCTTAGGTTTGGCGCGCGGGACGGATCCCGCGCCGGCGCTCGCATCGTTGGCGATCGCCAAACCCTCGGGTCGGAACGCAAGCATGCGCAGCAGCGTCATCACGAAGCCGGCGTGCTCGTCGGGCGCCAGGGAAAGATCCTCCCTTCCTTGCAGCGCGATTTCGTACTGCAGCTGCACGATCTCCGGATCAAGCTGCGCAGCCAATGCCTGAATCCGCTCGCGCTCCGGCAGATCCTCGTCGAGGGCGCCAGGTACGCTCTGCGCGAGTGCGACTCGCAACAGCACGCCCGCGAGGTCGGCCAGCGCGGTATCGAAGGACAGACTGCGCGCCTGCATGTCGCCTGCAATCGTCATTGCCTCCGCCGCCTCGTTCCGGGCAATCGCCTCCAGCAGCCCCAACAGATAGGTCTCATCGATGGCGCCCAGCATTTCTCGCACGTCCGTGCCCGTCACTTTGCCCGCACCGTGCGCGATAGCCTGATCCAGCAGGGAAAGAGCGTCGCGCATGCTTCCCGCCGCGGCGCGTCCGATCAGTGGCAGCGCGGACGCTTCGAATGCGATGCCCTCTGCCTGCAGCAGCTGCTCCAAATGGGCGGCAATGGCGCCGCGCGGCATCTGCTTGAGATTGAACTGCAGGCAACGGCTCAGCACCGTGACGGGGATCTTCTGTGGATCCGTGGTCGCGAGGATGAATTTCAGATGTTCCGGCGGCTCCTCCAGCGTCTTCAGCATCGCGTTGAAGGCCGAATTCGAAAGCATGTGCACTTCGTCGATCACATACACCTTGTAGCGCCCGCGCGTCGGAGCGTATTGCGCGGTGTCGAGCAACTGGCGCATCTCGTCTACACGAGTGTTGGTCGCCGCATCCACCTCGAGCAGGTCGACGAAGCGCCCGGCGTCGATCTCCACGCATGCGCTGCACTTGCCACAGGGCTCGGGCGTGACGCCAATCTCGCAGTTGAGACACTTGGCGAGGATTCTTGCCAGCGTGGTTTTGCCGACGCCGCGGGTTCCGGTGAACAGGTAGGCATGGTGCAAGCGCTTGTGCTCCAGCGCGTGGCGTAAAGCCCGCACCACGTGTTCCTGCCCGACCAGACTCCCGAAATCACGGGGCCGCCATTTACGGGCAAGAACTTGGTAGCTCATGGAATGATTTTATCAGGCGTCCCTGCCCGGGCACTCAGCCCGGGCAGGGACGATTGGTGGCGAGCCTGAACCCCGGCACTTGCAGTGACCAGCTGTGGCTGCTTCCTTCCGGACCTGACCAGATTCACCGGGCCGCAATGCGGGGAGGCCCGCCGTAGCCCTTTGCCTTCTGCACGACCATTATGCCCGAAACGCCTTGCGCAAACCTGCCACGCGCAAAGCTTCTTCATTCGTGGCGGAGAGAGAGGGATTCGAACCCTCGATGCGCTCATCACGCATACACACTTTCCAGGCGTGCGCCTTCGACCGCTCGGCCATCTCTCCGTTCTTTGGACGCCGGGAATTTTAGCAGAGCCACGCGCGTTACCCGGAGATCGCGCCGCCCAAGCCGCCCAGAATCTCGTCCAACCGCCCAAGGTGGGCACGCAGGCGGCGCGCCCCTTCCTTGCCGAGCCGCTTGAGCACCACCCGACTCGACGGCCGCACGCCGTCCTCGAGATCCCATAGCTGCTGGCGCAGCACGATGTCTAGGAAGTCCGCGTGCATTTCGATGAGCGTGGCCGCATCGCTCTCGACCAGGCGTCCTGCCGCGGCGGCGTCCCGCAGGCGGTCTGGGGTCGAACGCGCCGACGAGCCGGCGCGCAAAGCGAGCGCGCGCGCGATCCCGACCAGCGGCAGCAGACCGCCTCGCTTCAAGTCGATTCGTCCTTCAACCGTCTTCAGCATGCCAAAGAGCCCCAGCGGCGGCCTGAGCGTGGATACCCATTCGGCAAGTAGGTTGGTGAACGGCGGCGTGTGCGACGCAGCCCTCACCGCGGCAGTGTGCAGGGCACGCGCAAGCGTTGCCTCCCCCGTTACCGGAGCCAGATCGAAGAATATGTCGACATGCATCAGGTCCTCGTGTCGCGCGCGGCGCAGCCACGCATCCACTCGTTCGCGCCATTCCTCCACGCTGCCACGCCACTCGCGGTTTGCCGCCATGACGCCGCCGTTGCAGCGCGGCAGACCTGCTTCGTCCAGCAGCGTGGCAATGCGCGCACCGAAGTCGGCGAACCAGGGATCGTCGTCCTCTGTGCCTGAATGGATCAGCGCATTGTCCTGGTCCGCCCCCAGCAGGCTTTCGCCGCGCCCGCCCGAACCAAGCACCAGCAGGCACCATGGCGCCGGCGCGGTACCACGGCCCTCGGCTTCAAGACGCGCGAGAGCGATCTCCGCCGCCCGCGCGGTAAGCCCGCGCACTTCGTTCGACACCACCCTTGCAACGTCGACGCCGCCAAGGCCTTCCGCCACCAAGCGCGAAGCCGCGTCCGGCACTTGGCTGTAGGCAGCCGCCAGCGCCGGTGCTTCGTGCGCCTCGGCGAGCGCGTCGCCCAGCACGTCGGCGGCGCTGGCCCGGTGATGCAACAAGTCGCGCTGAGAGAGCATTCCAATCGCGGCCCCTCCCGCATCGACCACACACAGGTGTCGGATACGCAGACGGTCCATTCGTCCCAGTGCCCGATAGAGCATCTCGTCGCCGCCCATCGTCTCCACCGGGGCGGACATGGCCTCCGCGACGCGGGTCGAATCAAGGTCGCGCTCGTGGCCTGCAATCGCCCCGAGAAGGTCGCGCTCGGTAAGTATCCCCTGTGGCGATTCACCGGCGGCGCCTACCAGAACAGCGCCGACTCGTCGGCCGCACATCGTGCGCGCCGCCTCGCGCAAAGTCGCCTGCGCGCTCACGACAACAGGCGGGGTGCTCATCAAATCCACAAGGCGGCGCTCGAAGATATAGCTGTCGATGCGCGTCAACGGCGGGAGCGGCGGCGCAGCCGCCACCTCACCCGGAACCGCGTGCCAGCGCGCCTGCGCCTGGCGCAACACCAGATCCGTGCGGCGCGCAGAAAGCGCGAGCGCTTCGCCCAGCGTGCGCACGTCGGCCTCGCGCAGGCGCGGTAGCAACCGCGCGTAGGCCTGGGCCGTCGCGGCGCAGTCGCCGAGCGCGGTGTGCCTTCCCTGGATCGTCACGCCAAGCAGACGTGCGACGGTCTCCAGTCCAAGATCGGGCAGCGACGGTTCGAGCGCGCCGATCAGTAAAACGAGGTCCAGCGCCGGCGGATCGCGCCAGGCGATGCCCGCGCGAGCCGCCTCGTGTCGCAATACAGCGAGGTCGAAGCCCACATTGTGACCGACCACGACCCGGCCGGTAAGCACCTCGCGCAGCGTCGGCGCGAAGGCGGCGAACGTGGGCGCACCGGATACGTCGCTGTCATTCAGTCCGTGAATCCGGCTGGCAGTCGGCGGGATGGGAATTTCTGGATCGATCAGCTGATCCAGTCGCGGCTGCTCGAGGATCTTCGCCCCCAGCATCGCGATCGCGCCCACCTGCACGACTCGTTCGCGCGTGACGTCGAGCCCGGTGGTCTCGAGGTCGAGGACGAGCACCGGCAACGCCACCAGCGCGGTGTGGTTCGCGAGCTTCGGGCTTCGTTGCATGAGTGCGCCCCCGCGGCTATCGCATCAACCCCCCGAAAACGCGCTGGATGCCCCGCGCGACCTCGCTTTCGAGGGGAAAAGACAGCATGCCCATGACCGTGTAGCCGAGCAACAGCGGCATGAGGTAGAAGCGGATCATGAAAAAGAACCAAGCCACGTAGAGGGGAACAAGCGGCCGGACCAGGAACGACGGCGTTATCGGCGCGAACAGCTTGAGCAACGGATCGGTCGTGCGAACGAACGCCCGCATGAAGAAGAAGGTGCTTTCCTCGGGCAGAAATATTCCCATTCCGAAGCGACCGATCAGCGTCCACATGATCACGCCCAGAACGTAGTCGATTACGATCACCCAGAGCGGGAAGGCCTCAGTCATCAAGTCTCCTCGAACAGCATTCGAGCGTCATTTTAAGACGTTGCAACAAAAAAAAAGCCGGGGCGAATTGCTCTCGCCCCGGCTCGGTTTGAAGCGCTGGCGCTAGTGCGTCGACGCAAGCACGGTCGCGCCCCTCGGAATGCGAACCTCGTCGACCATGGCCTGGGTTTCCGCGTCAGGCTCCTTGGTCATCAGCGATACGGCCACCATGGCGATCAGGCTCACCGACGCGCCGATGATGCCGAAGCGCAGGTGATCGATGCCGATCCAGGGCTCCATCGCCTTCGTATACACCATGTACAGGTACCAGGAACCGGCGCCGAATCCGGCGATCATGCCGGCGATCGCGCCCGGCGCGTTGGCACGCTTCCACCAGACGCCAAGCACCAGCGGGAAGAACAGGCCGGACATCGCGAAGTCGAACGCCCACGCCACCGCGCCCAGGATACCGGTCAGCTTCAAGCTCGCCACCGCCGAGCCCGCCGCGCCGATGGCTACCAGCAGGACTCGGGCGACAATCAGCCGCGTGGCCGTTTCGGCCTTCGGATTGATCATCTTGTAGTACAGGTCGTGCGACAGCGCGTTGGCGATCGCCAGCAGCAGACCGTCGGCGGTCGACATCGCCGCGGCAAGACCACCCGCGGCAACAAGGCCGGAGACCACCGCCGGCAGACCCGCCATTTCGGGGGTCGCCAGCACGACGATGTCCGGTCGCATGAAGAACTCGTTGATCTGCAGGATGCCGTCGTTGTTGCTGTCGACGATCTTCAACATGCCGACGTGGCCCCACTTCTGCACCCAGTCGAGCGCATTCACCGACGATATCGACTTGCCGATAATGCTCGTCGCCACGTTCGGATCCAGCACCGACAGCTTGCTGAGCGTTGCGAGCGCGGGTGCCGTGAAGTAGAGCAGGAAGATGAACAGCAGCGACCAGGCCACCGACTTCCGCGCGGCGCTCACCGATGGGGTGGTGAAGTAGCGCATCAGGATGTGCGGCAGCGAGGCAGTGCCCATCATCATGCACGCCGTCAGCGTCACGAACTTCCACGCTGCGAGCACCGTGTCGGCCGCCACTGCGTGGTGGACGGTCAGCGCGGCCAAGCCAGGAATCGCGTGCTCCGGCTTCAGGACGCCCACCTGCTGCAGGGTTTCCACATCGGTCAGCCGGGCGACCGCTGCTCCGTACTCGAACTGCGGAAACACGCCGAAGCCCTGCTTGGACGACATCCAGAACACCGGCACCAGGTAGGCGACGATCAGCACGATGTACTGCGCCACCTGAGTCCAGGTCACCGCCCGCATTCCGCCCAGCATCGCGCACAGCAGGATCGCAACCAGCGCGATCCACACCCCGTACTGGAACGGGATCTGGAACACCTTCGCGGCAATCGTCCCGGTCGCGTTGATCTGCGCGGTTACGTAGGTGAAGGAGGCAACCACAAGCACCACCACGGCGCAAAAGCGAGCGAAGTTGCCGCCATAGCGGGTACCGATGAAGTCGGGCACCGTGTAGCAACCGAACTTGCGCAGGTAGGGCGCCATCAGCACCGCCACCAGTACGTAGCCGCCGGTCCAGCCCACCACGAACGCCAGGTAAGGATAGCCGCTCATGTAGATGCCACCGGCCATCGCGACAAACGATGCACCCGACATCCAGTCCGCCGCCGTCGCCATTCCGTTGAACACCGGCGGTACCTGACGGCCCGCGACGTAATAGGCGTCGACCTGCATGGTGCGGGACAGGAATCCGATCAGGGCGTAGATCACCACCGTGAAGCCGACGAACCCGATGCCGATCGCGTCCTCGCCCATACCCATCTTCTCGCCCAGGGCCATCAGGGCGATGAAGACGAGGAAGCCGCCCGTATACAGGCCGTAAATCTTCGGCAGGTTCTCGACGAACGCGCCTTGCATTTTAAAGAATGCCATTGCGATCTCCCCCCTTCTTCTTTATTGGTCTTCGGCCATGCCGCATTCGCGATCAATTGCCTCTTGCTGCTTCGCGAACACGAACAACTGAATCACGAAAACGATCAGCGACCCCTGCGCGGCCATATAGAAGCCGAGCGGGAAGCCAATGAACGAGATCTTGTTCAGCTGCGGGGCGAACCAGTGCACCACAAACGAAAAAATAAACCAGATGACCAAATGCACGATCATCAGGCCCTTGGTGCGCTGCCAGTGGACTTCTTTTTGAGATATATCGGCGCTCATCGACTATCCTCCTCCTCTATACATCATCGTTATTAATGGATAGCACTGCCCACGCCCGGGCTACGCGATGGCGCACCTGCCTGCTCGCGCCCCCTCCAAGCCCGGCCGCAGTCTGTGTCGGATGCTCCAATTCCTTTCAGGAAAAGTCAAGATTTATCAATGTTGCGCCGGATCAATAATTTAAGACTCCTGTTGATAGACGCTTGGCGTTCCCTGCGCGCTTACTTAGGCGCCGAGCGCTGGAGACGCGCCGAGCCGATCGCCGACCGCGACACGCTGCGCCACTTCCTCGAGTCCCGCTCCAGCTACGTCACCCAGACGTCGCTCTACGGCTACCTCAGGACTCGCGCCGGCATGCGCTATCCACAGCTGTTCGCCAACGACGAGTTCGTAAAGGCGATCGAAATCGCTAAGTGGCAGATGTGGGTCGCTTGCCTGTCGGATCTGTCAGTTTACGCAGGCGGCCTCATAGCGCACCGCAGCGGCGCCGAGCGCGCCAAGGTCAGTTCCCTGATGCAGGCGACGATCGAGGCCATTCTGGGCGCGAGCGAAGGCGGCCGCGACGGCGAGCGCGCACAAAACCTGCGTGCGAGGATCGCACAGGCCGACTGGGTCGCGGTCCCGGACGACGCCACGCCGTTCAACGAGAGCCCTCGCACCCTGGTCGAGTGCGCCCCCATCGTCGAGGAACTCAAGCAGCTCGACGAGGAAATCGTTCGCAACTCCGTGCGTTTCCGTTGGCAGGAAGTGCGTCGCGAGCTGCGCCGCGCCCTCGACGCCAAGACGCTGATGGCATCCGAAGCGCTGCGGGCGTAGCGCAATTGCTCAGATAGCCTGCTTGAGCTGATCCAGGATCGCGGGATTCTCGAGCGTCGAGACGTCCTGCGTGATTTCCTCGCCCTTGGCGAGGGAGCGCAACAGGCGTCGCATGATCTTGCCGGAGCGCGTCTTTGGCAGGTTGTCGCCGAAGCGGATCTCTTTCGGCCGCGCGATCGGCCCGATCTCCTTCGCCACCCAGTTGCGCAACTCCTGCGCGACCTTCTTTGCATCCTCGCCACGCGGCCGCGGCCCCTTGGTCACCACGAACGCGACGATCGCCTCTCCGGTCAGGTCGTCGGGACGCCCGACCACCGCGGCCTCCGCCACCAGCTTGGTGTTCGCCACCAGCGCGGACTCGATCTCCATCGTGCCCAGGCGGTGGCCCGATACGTTCAGCACGTCGTCGATGCGGCCGACGATCCTGAAATAGCCCTCCTCGTCGGTGCTCGCGCCGTCGCCGGCGAGATAGAGCTTGCCCTTGAAGTCGTCCGGGAAATAGGTCTTCTTGTAGCGCTCCGGGTCGCCCCAGATGGTGCGCACCATCGACGGCCAGGGCCGCGTGATCACCAGGATCCCGCCCTTGCCTCGTCCCACCGGATTGCCGGTCTCGTCGACGATGTCGGCAAAGATCCCGGGCAGCGGCAGAGTCGCCGAGCCAGGCTTGGTCGGCGTCGCGCCGGGCAGCGGCGAAATCAGGTGTCCGCCGGTCTCGGTCTGCCACCAGGTGTCGACGATCGGACAGCGCCCGCGGCCGACGGTCTCGTGGTACCACATCCAGGCCTCGGGATTGATCGGCTCTCCGACCGTTCCGAGGATGCGCAGCGACGACAGGTCGTACTTCTTCGGCAGATCGCCGCCCGCCTTGATCAGCGAACGGATCGCGGTCGGCGCCGTATAGAAAACGTTCACTTTGTGGTCCTGGATGAGCTTCCAGAACCGCCCCGCGTCCGGGTAGGTCGGCACACCCTCGAACATCACTTCAGTCGCGCCTACCGCGAGCGGCCCATAGGTGATGTAGCTGTGCCCCGTCACCCAGCCGACGTCGGCGGTGCACCAGAAGACGTCGCTCGGCTTGTAGTCGAACACCCACTTCATGGTGAGGATGCACCACAGCAGATAGCCGCCGGTCGAATGCTGGATGCCCTTCGGCTTGCCGGTCGAGCCCGAGGTGTAGAGGATGAACAGCGGATGCTCGGCGTTCACCCAGGTCGGCTCGCAACTGTCCGCCTGGCCCTGCACCACGTCGTCCCACCACTTGTCGCGCGGCGCCTGCATCGGCACCTTGCTGCCCGAGCGCTTGTAGACGATGACGTTCCTCACGCCCTCGCAGCCGCCCATGGCAAGCGCCTCGTCGACCACGGGCTTGAGCGGAATCTCCTTGCCGCCGCGGAACTGTCCGTCCGCGGTGATCACCTCGGTGGCGCCCGCGTCGATGATGCGTTCCTGAAGGCTTTTGGCCGAGAAGCCGCCGAACACGACCGAGTGGGTCGCGCCGATGCGCGCGCAGGCCTGCATCGCGACCACGACCTGGATCGACATCGGCATGTAGATCAGCACCCGGTCGCCCGTCTTGACGCCGTGGCTCTTGAGCGCGTTGGCGAAGCGGCAGACCTCGTGATAGAGCGCCTTGTAGGTGATCTTGGTCACCTTGCCGTCGTCGGCCTCGAAGATGATCGCGACCTTGTCGGGCTGCGTCTTCAGGTGCCGATCGAGACAGTTGTAGGAAGCGTTCAGCTCCCCGTCGTAGAACCACTTGAAGAACGGCGCATTCGATTCGTCGAGGGTCTTGCTGAAGGGCTTGTGCCACAGCAGTTCGTTCTTGGCGTGCTTGCTCCAGAAACCCTCGAAATCCTTTTCCGCCTCGGCGCACATCGCGCGGTAGGCCTGCATGCCCGACACGTTCGCCTGCTTGACGAACTCAGGTGCGGGGGGGAAGACCCGCGTTTCCTGCAATACCGTCTCGATGTTGGACATCGCTCCGCTCCTTGGTTTGATGGCGTCTTGTTGAGGAGAAATAGAAGCACCAAATCAATGCGATGTAAAGGCCATGGGTGCAGCGCGGCGCTATGCTACATTTGTTCGCTCCTCATTTCCCCGCTGCCTACCCACCGCTAGCCATGGCTACGATCCGCCAGGAAGACCTGATCCAAAGCGTCGCCGACGCACTGCAATTCATCTCCTACTACCACCCCGCCGACTACATTCGTGCGCTGGCGCGCGCCTACGAGCGCGAACAGTCGCCCGCGGCAAAGGACGCGATCGCCCAGATTCTCACCAACTCGCGCATGTGCGCCGAGGGCCACCGCCCGATCTGCCAAGACACGGGAATCGTCAACGTGTTCATTCGCATCGGCATGGACGTGCGCTGGGAAGCGAAGATTGGCGTCGCAGACATGATCAACGAGGGCGTGCGGCGCGCCTACCTCGATCCTGACAACAAGCTGCGCGCGTCGGTGCTGGAGGACCCGGCTTTCGGACGCCGCAACACGCGCGACAACACGCCGGCCGTGATCCACATGCAGGTCGTCCCCGGCGACAAGGTCGAGATCGACGTAGCCGCCAAGGGCGGCGGCTCGGAGGCGAAATCAAAGTTCGCCATGCTCAACCCTTCCGATTCGATCGTCGACTGGGTACTGAAGACCGTGCCGACCATGGGCGCAGGCTGGTGCCCGCCGGGAATGCTGGGCATCGGCATCGGCGGCACCGCGGAGAAGGCTATGGTCATGGCCAAGGAGTCGCTCATGGCGCCGATCGACATGGCCGAGCTCAAGGCGCGCGGACCGAAGGACCAGGTCGAGGCGCTGCGCGTCGAGCTGTACGACAAGGTCAACGCGCTCGGCATCGGCGCCCAGGGACTGGGCGGTCTATCCACCGTACTCGACGTCAAGATTCTCACCTACCCGACCCACGCGGCCAACCAGCCGGTGGCGATGATCCCGAACTGCGCCGCCACCCGCCACGCGCACTTCGTCCTCGACGGCTCGCGGCCCGCCGAGTTCGAGCAACCCAAGCTTTCCGACTGGCCGGACGTCACCTGGAAGCCGGATGCGAGCTCGAAAAAGGTGAACCTCGATACGCTCACGCCGAAGGAGGTCACGGCCTGGAAACCCGGCGAGCGCCTCCTTCTCTCGGGCAAGCTGCTCACCGGGCGCGACGCCGCGCACAGGCGCATTCAGGACATGCTCGACAAGGGTGAAAAGCTGCCGGTCGATTTCACCAACCGCGTGATCTACTACGTCGGCCCGGTCGACCCGGTGCGCGACGAAGTCGTCGGCCCCGCCGGCCCCACCACCTCGACGCGGATGGACAAGTTCACCGAGACAATGCTCGCCAAGACCGGGCTGGTAGCGATGGTCGGCAAGGCCGAGCGCGGCCCGGTGGCGATCGAGGCGATCCGCAAGCACAAGGCCGCCTATTTGATGGCCGTCGGCGGCGCCGCCTACCTGGTCGCCAAGGCGATCCGCAAGTCGCGCGTGCTCGCCTTCGAGGATCTCGGCATGGAAGCGATCTACGAGTTCGAGGTGCGCGACATGCCGGTCACGGTGGCGGTGGACGCGGGCGGCAGCTCGGTGCACCAGAGCGGCCCGGCCGAGTGGGAGAAGCGCATCCGCGAGTTCAAGCTGCCCGTTACGGCGGCCTGAACGCGGCGCCTTGGACGCACCGCTCCGCCGCCCGCTGGACGGCCGTCTGGGCGGTGTTCGCCGGCGGGCTGGTCGCGGGCGCCTACATCGGCAAGGTTCCACCCGCGCTTCCGATGCTGCGCACCGAGCTCGGCCTGACGCTGGTCCAGTCGGGATTCGTCGCGACCATGTTCAACGTCGTCGGCGGGCTGGCGGGAATGCTCGCCGGGGTGCTCGCCGACCGCTTCGGCCCCAAGCGGCTCGCCCTGCTGCGGGCTCGCGATCCTGTCCGCGGGCGGCTTTCTCGGCGCCGCCGCGCGGAAGCTTCGCCGCGCTGCTGTTCGCGCGCTTCCTCGAGGGCGCGGGCTTCATCCTGTTCACTGTGGCTGGCGCGGCGCTGATGACCGCCGCCGCGCCGGAGCCGCGCGCGCGCGCGAAGGCGCTGTCGCTGTGGAGCGCCTACATGCCCGCCGGCGGCAGCCTGGCGCTGCTCGCCGCGCCGCTGGTCATGGCGGCAGTCGGCTGGCGCGGCCTGTGGGTCGCATTGGCGCTCGTCGCCGCGGGCGCGCTTGCGCTCGTCTGGCGCTACGCAGTGGCGCCGCGCGCCGGCAGCGTGGGTTCGCTGCGCCTGGCGCTCGAGTCCCTAGCCGATCCGGGCACCCTCGCCCTGGCGCTGATGTTCGCCTTCTACGTCGCGCAGTGGACATCGGTCATGATCTGGCTGCCGACTTTTGTCGTCGACGAGCGCGGCGGCTCGGCCGCGACGGCAGCTCTGCTCACCGCGCTGATGGTGCTGATCAACGTCCCCGGCAACCTGGCCGGCGGCTGGCTGCTGGCGCGCGGCGTGCGCCGCGGCCGGATGACGATCGCGGCCTTCGCGATCATGGCGCTGTGCGCGGTCGGCATGCTGCTCGACGTGCTGCCGAACCGCCGCGCTTCCTGCTCGTGCTGGCGTTCTCCGCCTGCGCCGGCGTGATCCCGGCGGCGGTCTTCTCCGGCGTGCCGGTGCACGCCCGCAGCCCGCTGCACGTCGGCACCGGCAACGGCCTGGTGATGCAGTCTTCGCAGGCGAGCCAGTTCGTCGCCCCGATCGCTGCTGGCCTGGATGGCGTCGCGCTTCGGCGGCTGGAGCGCGTCGCTCTCGGCGATGCTCGCCTTCGCCGCCTGCGGCGCAGCCTGCGGTTTCGCCCTCGAGCTCATCGAGGCGCGGCGCGGGCGCTAGAATCCGGCTCCTGAAGGGAGATCGTCATGCGCGACATCCACATCTGCGAAGTCGGCCCGCGCGACGGGCTGCAGAACGCCCACCACATGATGCCGACCGAGGCCAAGAAGCGCTGGATCAGCGCGCTCGCCGCGGCCGGGCTGGAGGAAATCGAGGTCGGCTCGTTCGTGCCGCCGAAGCTGATCCCGGCCATGGCCGACACCGGCGAGATCGTGGCGCACGCGCGCACCATCCCCGGCCTGCGCGTGGTCGCGCTGGCGCCGAACCTGAAGGGCTTCGAGCGCGCCATGCAGGCCGGCGCCCACAAGATCACCTTCCCGGTCTCGGCCAGCCGCGCCCACAGCCTCGCCAACGTGCGCATGACGCCCGAGCAGATGGTCGAGGAAGTGCGCAAGTGCCGCGATCTGCGCGGCGCCAACGGCCCGCAGATCGAGGGCGCCGTCTCGACCGCTTTCGGCTGCACCATGCAGGGCGAGGTGCCCGGAGGACGACGTGCTGCGCATCGCGGCCGCGCTGGCCGAGTTCTGCGACTGCGTCGCGCTCGCCGACACCGTCGGCTACGCCAACCCGGCGCAGGTGCGGCGCATCTTCGGCCGCGTCAAGAAGGAGATCGGCGACAAGCTCGAGGGCGCGCATTTCCACAACACCCGCGGCCTCGGCCTGGCCAACGCGCTCGCGGCCTACGAGGAAGGCGTGCGCGCCTTCGACAGCTCGCTGGGCGGGCTGGGCGGCTGCCCCTTCGCGCCGGGGGCGAGCGGCAACGTCGTCACCGAGGACCTGGTGTTCATGTTCGAGAGCATGGGCCTCGCCACCGGCATCGACTTCGACCGGCTGCTCGCCGCGCGCGAGGCGCTGGTCGACGGCCTGCCGGAAGAGCCGGTCTACGGCCACACCCCGCAGGCGGGGCTGCCGAAAGGCTTCAAGCGCGCCGCATGAACCGGCTTCCGCTCGAGGGCGTGCGCGTGGTCGAGTTCGCGCACATGGTGATGGGTCCGAGCTGCGGCCTGGTGCTGGCGGATCTCGGCGCCGAGGTGATCAAGGTCGAGCCGCTGGAGGGCGACAACACGCGCCGCCTGGAGGCCGCCGGCGCCGGATTCTTCCCCGTGTTCAACCGCAACAAGAAGAGCCTCGCGGTCGACCTCAAGCGCGCCGAAGGCCGCGACCTGGTGCTGCGCCTGCTCGACGCGAGCGACGTGCTGACCGAGAACTTCCGTCCCGGCGCGCTCGACAAGCTCGGCTTCGGCTACGAGGCGCTCGCGGCGCGCAATCCGCGCCTGGTCTACTGCTCGCTCAAGGGCTTCCTCGACGGGCCCTACCAGCACCGCCCGGCGCTCGACGAGGTGGTGCAGATGATGGGCGGCCTCGCCTACATGACCGGCCTGCCCGAGCGACCCGCTGCGCGCCGGGGCATCGGTGGTCGACATCGTCGGCGGCACCTTCGGCGCGGTGGCGGTGCTCGCCGCCCTGCGCGAGCGCGAGTCGACCGGCCGCGGCACGCGCGTCACCAGCGCCCTGTTCGAGAGCACCGCCTATCTCGTGGCGCAGCACATGGCGCAGTACGAGATCACCGGCGAGGCACCGCCGCCGATGTCGGTCAAGCGCCCCGCCTGGGGCGTGTACGACATCTTCGAGACCGGCGACGGCGAGCGCCTGTTCGTCGGCGTCGTCACCGATACGCAATGGGAGATCTTCTGCCGCGAGTTCGGCGAGTCCGAGCTCGCGGCCGACGCGCGCCTGAAGACGAACGGCGCGCGCGTGCGCGAGCGCGGCTGGCTGCTGCCGCGGCTCGCCGAAGCGATGAAGCGCTACGCCAAGGCCGAGCTCGAAGCCAAGCTCGAGCGCATCGGCCTGCCCTACGCCCCGATCGCCAAGCCCTGGGACCTGCTCGCCGACCCGCACCTGAACGCCTCGGGCGCGCTGCACACGACGCAGCTGCCCTCCGGCGGCACGATCCACGTTCCGGGCCTGCCGATCGCCTTCGACGGCGAGCACCTGCCCAAGCGCAGCGATCCGCCGCCGGTCGGCGAAGGCGCGCGCGAGCTGCTGCAGGCGATCGGCTACGCGCCAGCGCAGATCAGCGCGCTTTGCGAAGGGAAGGTGATCGCCCTCCCCTCCTGAAGCCGCTGACTGCCGCTCAGGCCGGCATGTTCTGCTGCGCGAAATCCCAGTCCAGCAGGCGCTCGATCACCGCCTCGACGTAATCGGCGCGCCGATTCTGGAAATCCAGGTAGTAGGCGTGCTCCCAGACGTCGATCGCAAGCAGCGGCGTCATGCCACGTGCGATCGGAGTGTCGGCGTTGGCGGTCTTGATGACCTTGAGCTTGCCCCTGTCGTAAACGAGCCAGGCCCATCCGCTGCCGAACTGCCCGGTCGCCGCCTGCTTGAGCTCGTCGGTGAGGCTGTCGAAATCGCCGAAATCCTCTTCGATCTTCCGCGCCAGCCGGCCGCCCGGCTTGCCGCCGCCGTCGGGACTCATGCTGAGCCAGTAGAACCAGTGGTTCCAGGCCTGCGCCGCGTTGTTGAACACGGCCGACTTGGACGCGTCTTTCGCCGCCGACTGGATGATCTTCTCGAGCGGCATCTCGGCGAAGAGGGTATCCTCGATAAGGCCGTTAAGCTTGTCCACGTAAGCCTTGTGGTGTTTGCCGTAGTGATAGCTCATCGTCTCGCGCGAGATGACCGGCGCGAGCGCATCCGCCGCATACGGCAGCTCCGGCAATGCGATCCGCGCGCCCGCCTTCATCGGGAATAGGGTCTTTGCCGGCACCCTGGACTTGCGCGCCGTACCCGGTTGCTGCTGTTGCTCGCGAATACCTGTGTGATCGGACATATGGCGCTCCTTTGCAAGGGTTGAAAGAAACCACCCAACTCCTTTGCTGAGCGACAGCGCCGCGCCGGCCGCAGTTCCCGCGACTTTTCCCGATCAGTTCTTGAATTCGATCTCGATGAACGAGTATTCGTAGTCGTTCGCGTTGACGACGTCGTGCTCGACGCCCGCGTTCCTGAAGTAGGGCACGCCTTGCTTGAGCTCGGAGAAGCGCTCGCCCCCGGCCTCGAGAAGCTTGAGGCGGCCGTCGAGCATCGGCACCACCACGTAGTCGTATTCGTGGCGGTGCCATCCGGTGGCGGCTCCCGGCGCGAAGCGCCATTCCGCCACGCGCGTGCGCGCGTTGTCGATGAGCACCTTCGACGTGGCCTTGGCGTCGGACACGCGTCAGCCCTTGAGCAGCGCGTCGATGCCGACCTGCACGATCTGCTCGTCCTCGTGCGAGGCCACGCCCGAGGCGCCGATGCCGCCGACGCACGAGCCCTCGACCTTGATCGGCAGCCCCCCCTGGACCGGCAGCACGGGCATCTTGAGCATCGACGTCCGCCCTCCCGCGACCCGCTCTTCCCAGGTCTTGCTCGGCATGCGCGTGGTCGCCGCGGTGCGCGCCTTCTCGACGCAGATGGCGGCGTTGGCCGGCGTCGCGCCGTCCATGCGCACCAGGTGCAGCAGGTGTCCGCCGTCGTCGACGATCGCGATCGCGACGTTCCAGTTGTTGCGCCTCGCCTCGGCTTCCGCCGCCGCGCTCATCTTGCGGCAGTCATCGAGAGTCAGCTCGGGTCGGTTCTTCATTACTTTGCGCCTTCCTTCAGTGCGTTGCGAATCTGCTCCAGGGCGCCCGGATCCTCGATGGTGGTGAGGTCGCCCGGGTCGCGCCCTTCCGCCAGCGCCTGGATCGAGCGGCGCAGCGTCTTGCCCGAGCGCGTCTTCGGCAGCAGCGTCACGAAATGCACCGCGCCGGCCGGCCGATCGCGCCGAGCTGCCGGTCCACCGTCTCCATCACGTCGCTTTCGAGCTGCATCCGCCCTTGGCTGCTTGCGATCTGGCCGGGTTCTTTGAGCACCGCGAAGGCGAGCGGCAGCTGCCCTTAACTGGTCGGCCACGCCGACCACGGCGACTTCGGCGACTGCCGGGTGCAGCTGACCGCCTCCTCGATCTCGCGCGTGCCCAGGCGATGCCCGGCGACATTGATCACGTCGTCGGTGCGCCCGAGGATGAAATAGTAGCCGTCCTGGTCGCGGATGCCCCAGTCGAAAGTCGAGTAAACCTGCTTGTTGCTGAATGGTCTCGAATAGTAGGTCTTGACGAAGCGCTCGTCGTCGCCCCACACCGTGGTCATGCAGCCCGGCGGCAGCGGCGGCGCGATCGTCACCACGCCTTCTCGTCCGGCGCCGGCTTCGCTCGCCGTCGGACTCGCGCAGCAGCTTCAGGTCATAGCCATAGGCCGGGAACGAGGGACTGCCGAACTTGATCGGCGTCTTTTCCACGCCCGGCACCGAGGTCAGGATCGGCCAGCCGGTCTCGGTCTGCCAGTAATGGTCGATCACCGGGATGCCGAGCGCCTCCGAGATCCAGACGGTGGGTGGGCTCGTCGAGCGGTTCTCCGGCCAGGAACAGGTGCTTGAGCGAGGAGACGTCGTACTTCTTCAGGAAAGCCGGATCCTGCTTCTTCAGCACCCGGATCGCGGTCGGCGCGGAGAACATCACCGATGACCTTGTAGTCCTCCACGATCTTCCACCAGATCCCGGCATCGGGCCGGATCGGCACGCCCTCGTACATGATCGTCGTCATGCCGGCGATCAGCGGCCCGTAGATGATGTAGGAGTGCCCGACCACCCAGCCGATGTCCGACGTGGTGAACATCGGTCTCGCCGGCGCTCGCCGCAATAGATAGCTTCATCGACGAGGCGAGCGCCACCGCATAGCCGCCGACGTCGCGCTGCACGCCCTTGGGCTGGCCGGTCGTGCCCGAGGTGTAGAGGATGTAGGAAGGCTCGTTCGATTCGAGCCAGGCGCAGGGCACTTGCGCGCTTCGTGTGCGCGCGCGCGAGCTCCTGCCCAGTCGACGTCGCGCCCCGCGACGCAGCGGCATCCCGGATCGAGCCCGCGTTTGTACGATGAGCACTTTCTCCGGCGGGTGCTTGGCCAGCTTGAGCGCCTCGTCGACCAGAGACTTGTACGGCACGATCTTGCCCATGCGCGCAAGCCGCCATCGGCGGTGATGATCGAGCTTGGCTTGGCGTCGTCGATGCGGCCGCCAGGCTGCCGCGGCGAAGCCGCCGAAGACGACCGAGTGGATCGCGCCGATGCGCGCGCAGGCGAGCATCGCGAAGGCCGGCCTCCGGGATCATCGGCATGTAGATGATCACGCGGTCGCCCTTCTTCACCCCGAGCGACTGCATCATCGCCGCCACGCGCTGCACCTCCCGGTGCAGCTCGGCGAAGGTGTAGCTGCGCTCCTGGTCGACCTCGGTCGAAATGTAGACCAGCGCCTTCTGCCCGGCGCGCGTCCGCGAGGTGCCGGTCGATCGCGTTGTGGCAGAGATTGGTCTCGCCGCCGTCGAACCACTTCGCGAACGGCGGCCGCGAGAAGTCGAGCACCTTGCCGAAAGGCTTGTGCCAGTCGACCAGCTTCGCCTGCTCGGCCCAGAAGGCGTCGGGCTGCTCGATCGAGCGGCGGTGGAAATCGCTGTAGCTGCCCATCCTTGCCTCCTCTCCCGAATGACCGGACAGATCTTAGGCGTTCAAGTCGACGACGACCCTTCCGCGGATTTGCGCGCCGATAAACTTGTCGAACACCGACGGCAACTCGGCGAACGGGATCGTCCGCGTGATCTCCTTCAGGTGAGCCGGGCGCATGTCGCCCGCGAGCCGGCGCCAGACCTCCTGGCGCACGGGCATGGGGCAGTTCACCGAGTCGACCCCGAGCAGGCTCACGCCGCGCAGGATGAACGGCAGCACCGTGGTATTGAGGGCGGTGCCCGCGGCGAGCCCGATCGAGGCGATGCAGCCGCCCACCTTCATCGTGCTCGCCATCCAGGCGAGCGCCTCCCCGCCCAGGTTGTCGACCGCGCCGGCCCAGGTCGCCTTGTCGAGCGGCCGGATCTTGGACAGGTCGAGCTCGCTGCGCAGCTTCACCTCGCTCGCGCCGATCTTCTTCAGGTAGTCCACCTCGCCCGCCTTGCCGGTGAGCGCCGTCACCTTGTAGCCCAGCCGCGCCAGCGCGTCGACCGCGATCGAGCCGACCCCGCCGGTCGCGCCGTCGACGATCACCGGCCCGTTCTCCGGCCTGAGGCCGTTCTGCTCCATGCGCACGATCGCCAGGCCCGCGGTGAAGCCCGCGGTGCCGAACGCCATCGCCTCCCACAGGGTCAGGCCCTGGGGCGCCTTGACCAGCCAGTCGGCCGGCACGCGCGCGTACTCGGCATAGCCGCCGTGGTGCTTGACCCCGATGTCGAATCCCGTCGCCAGCACCGCGTCGCCCTTGGCGAAGCGCGCGTCGCTCGAGGACACCACCGTGCCGGAAAAGTCGATTCCGCCGATGCACTCCGGCCGCAGCAGGATGCGGCCCTTGCCGGTCGCCGCCAGCGCGTCCTTGTAGTTCACGTCGGAATAGGCGACCCGCACCACCACTTCGCCGGGATCGAGCTGGTCGAGCGTGAATTCGGTGAACCCGGCCTGGACCTTCTTGTCGACTTCGGTGATCTTGAATGCCTTGAACTTCTCCATGCTCTTTCCTCCTGTACGAAGTTTAACGCCGCGCGCGCTCGGCCTGCAGGTATTCGGGCGATTGCATCTCGTGCAGCCGGCTGACGGTGCGGGCGAACTCGGCGCTGTTTTCCCCCTCGACGAACAGCTCTTCCGGCCGGGCCTCGGCCGAGACGAACAGCTTGACGCGCTCATCGTAGAACACGTCGAGCAGCCAGGTGAAGCGGCGCGCGGCGTCGGCGTTGCGCGGGGACATTCGGGGCACCCCGGACAGCAGCACGGTGTGAAAGCGCCTGGCCAGGTCGACGTAGTCGGCATAGGAGCGCGGTCCGCCGCACAGCGCCTTGAAATCGAACCAGACCAGGCTCCCGGCGCGCTTGCGGTAGGGAATCCGTCGCCCTTCGACGTCGAGCGGATGGTCCTCCTCCTCGACGTCCTTCAGGGCCTCGAAGACCTGCTCCAGCGCCTGCTCGCTCCCCGGACCGAGGTGGTAGGCGCGCAGCTTCTGCATCTTGCGGCGCCGGTAGTCGATCCCGCTGTCGACTTCCAGCACGTCGAGCCGCGCCTCGAGCAGCGCGATCGCCGGCAGGAAGCGCTCGCGCTGCAGGCCGCTCGGGTAGAGCCCGCGGGGGGCGTAATTGGAGGTCATGCAGAGCACTACGCCGCGTTCCATCACCTGCTCGAGGAAGCGCCCCAGGATCATCGCGTCGGCGATGTCGCCGACGTGGAACTCGTCGAAGCAGATGAGCCGGCTGCGGCGCGCCGTGCGTGCGGCCACCGCGGCGATCGGGTCCTCGGTGCCTTTGAGCTCGTCGAGCTCGCGGTGGATCTCGCGCATGAAGTGATGGAAATGCACCCGCCGCTTCCTCACCAGCGGCGCGCACAGGAAAAAGGCGTCCATCAGGAAACTCTTGCCGCGGCCCACCCCGCCCCAGAGATAGACGCCCCTGGGCAGCGGCGGCTTGACCAGCATCCTGCGCAGCGCCGTGCTGCGGCGCGCCTTGTACGCGGACCACTCCTCGAACAGCCGCTGCAGCCGCTCGACCGCGCGCCACTGCGCCGGGTCGGAGACGAAGCCCCGCTTCGCCAGCTGCGCCCGGTAGACCGAGACGACGTCGTCGCCGTCGGCGCGCCGCAGCATCACGCCGCGCGCTCCTGCTGCGGCCGCGCCGCACGCGACTCGTGCCGCGCGAGCAGCAGGGTGCTGGCGAGGATCACCGCGCCGCCGAGCACCGTGCCGCCCGCCGGGACGCTGCCGAATACGAGGAAGCCGAGGATCGCCGCCCACACCAGCTCGAGGAACTTGACCGTCTGCACCGCCGAGATGTCGGCCACGCGGAAGGCTCGCATCATGCAGTAGTGGCCGCCGGCGCCGAAGAAGCCGCAGGCCACGAACAGGACCCACTGCGTCGCGTCGGGCGGGGTCCAGTGCGGCAATGCGAGCGGCGCGAGCAGCGCCACGACCCACAGGTGCTGCCACAGCACGATCACCTCCGAGCGCTCGCGCGCGGAGAGCGCCTTGGCCACGAGGTAGGAACCGGCGAAAACGGGCTGGGACGCGAGCATCAGCAGCATCCCGGCCGAGACGCCGGCGAATCCGGCGCCCGTGCCGGGATCGAGCACCAGCAGCACGCCGCCGAACCCCACCAGCACCGCGGCCCAGCGCGCGCCGGTCATGCGCTCGCGCAGGAACAGGACCGCGCCGAGGCAGATGAAGATCGGGCCGCTGAAGGCGATCGCGGTGAGCGCGGTCAGGCTCACTTTGGGCAGCGCGGCGAACCACAGGGTCATGCCGCCGGCGTGGAACAGGCCGCGCACGAACTGCAGCCGCGGCGCGCGCGGCCACAGCGAGCGCGGACCCAGCCGCAGGGTCGCCGTGGCAATCACCGCCGCGCCGATCGCGTAGCGCAGCAGGCCCACCAGCCAGGGGTCGAGCTCGCCGGCGAGGCGCTTCATCATCGTGTTGAGCACGATGAACATCGCGCCCGCGAGCATCATCCACAGCATGCCGCGAACGGTCGCGGCGGGGGCTCGGCGCAACCGCAAGCCCTTCAGCCGTTCAGGCTGCGCTTGTCGACGGCAAGCGCCGCCTCGCGCATCACCTCCGACATCGACGGGTGGGCGTGGCAGATGCGCGCCAGGTCTTCCGAGCTCGCGCCGAACTCCATCGCCACCACCGCCTCGGCGATCAGCTCGGAGGCCTGCCCGCCGATCGCGTGGACGCCGAGAATGCGGTCGGTCTTGGCGTCGGCGAGCATCTTGATGAAGCCCTCGGGCTCGTCGCGCCCGAGCGCGCGCCCGTTGTAGGCGAAGGGGAACCTGCCTGCCCGGTAGGCGACGCCCTCCTCCTTGAGCTGGCGCTCGGTCTTGCCGACCCAGGCGATCTCGGGCGCGGTGTACATCACCCACGGGATGGCGTCGTAGTTCACGTGCCCGCGCTGCCCGGCGATGATCTCGGCGACCATCACGCCTTCGTCCTCGCCCTTGTGCGCGAGCATCGGGCCGCGCACGACGTCGCCGATCGCGTACACGCGCGGCAGCGCCGTGCGGCAGTTCTTGTCCACCTCGATGAAGCCGCGCGAATCGATCTTGAGGCCGACGTTCTCGGCGCCCAGGCCGTCGGTATTGGGCACCCGGCCGATCGACACGACGAGCCGGTCGCATTCCAAGGTTTTGCTTGAATTATCTGACGTAGTGTATTGAACTGTAATACCTTTCTTCGATTGCTTCACATCGCCGATCTTGACCCCGAGCTCGATCTCGAGCGCTTGCTCGGCGGTGAAGATCTTCCACGCCTCCTGGGCGATGGACTCGTCGGCCGCGCCGAGGAACTCGGGCAGCGCCTCGAGGATCCTCACCTTGGCGCCGAGCCGCCGCCAGACGCTGCCGAGCTCGAGCCCGATCACGCCGGCGCCGATCACGCCGAGGCGCCCGGGCACCGCGCTGAAGGAGAGCGCGCCCTCGTTGTCGCACACCAGCTTGTTGTCCACGGGCACCCCCGGCAGATGGCGCGGCTTCGAGCCGGTCGCGATGATCACGTTCTTCGCCTCGACCGTCTCGGCGCCCTTGTCGCCCTCGACCTCGAGCTTCCAGGTGGTGCCGCCCTGCAGCAGCCGGCCGTGGCCTTGCAGCCAGGTCACCTTGTTCTTCTTGAACAGCCCGGCGATGCCGCCGGTCATCTTCTTGACGATGTGCTCCTTCCTCTCGAGCATCGCCGCGAGGTCGAGCTTGACCCCCGTCGCGGTGATGCCGTGCACCTTGAAGCGGTGCTGCACGCGCTCGTAGTTCTCCGACGACTCGAGCAGCGCCTTGGACGGAATGCAGCCCACGTTGAGGCAGGTGCCCCCCAGCGCGTACTTGCCGTCGGGCTCCTTCCACTTGTCGATGCAGGCCGTGGACAGGCCAAGCTGCGCTGCGCGGATCGCGGCGATGTAGCCGGCCGGGCCGGCGCCGATGACGACGACGTCGAAGGTTTGCATGGGCTAGATCTCCAGCACCAGGCGCGCCGGGTCCTCCAGCGCGTCCTTGATCGCGACCAGGAACAGCACCGCCTCGCGGCCGTCGATGATGCGATGGTCGTAGGACAGCGCCAGGTAGATCATCGGCCGGACCACGATCTGGCCGTTCTCGACCACCGGGCGCTCCTTGGTCGCGTGCATGCCGAGGATCGCGGACTGCGGCGGGTTGATGATCGGCGTCGACAGCATCGAGCCGAACACGCCGCCGTTGGAGATCGAGAACGTGCCGCCGGTCAGCTCCTCGATGCGCGAGCTTGCCGTCCTGGGCGCGCTCGCCGAACTCGGCGATCTTCTTCTCGATCTCGGCGAACGACAATTGGTCCGCGTCGCGCAGGATCGGCACCACCAGGCCCGCGGTCGCTGCCGACGGCGATGCCGATATCGAAGTAGCCGTGGTAGACGATGTCGTTGCCGTCGATCGAGGCGTTGACCACCGGGAACTTCTTCAGCGCGGCGACCGCGGCCTTGACGAAGAAGGACATGAAGCCCAGCCGCACGCCGTGCTCCTTCTCGAAGCGCTCCTGGTACTGCTTGCGCAAGCTCCATCACCGGCTGCATGTTGACCTCGTTGAAGGTCGTCAGGATCGCTGCGGTCGTACTGCGACTCCACCAGGCGCTCGGCGATGCGCGCGCGCAGGCGCGACATCGGCACCCGCTGCTCGGGCCGGTTGCCGAGCAGCCGCTCGACGTTCACCGGCGCGGCCGGCTGCGGCAGGCCGCTCTTCGCCGCCGGCGCCGGGCCCGGTGGCGCGGCGGGGGCCGCGCCGGCGTACGAGGCCGGCTTGCCGACGTGCGCCAGGACGTCGCCCTTGGTGACGCGCCCGCCGAGGCCGCTGCCCTGGATCTTGCTGGGGTCGATGCCCTGCTCCGCCGCCAGCTTCTGGGCGGCGGGCATGACGGGCGGCGCTTCGCGCGGCGGCGCGGGCGGCGGCGCCGCGGGGGCCTCCGGCTTGGCCGCCGCGCCCGCGGCGGGCTTGGCGTCGGTGTCGATGGTGGCGATCACCTCGCCCGCGACCACCGAGACGCGGTCCGCCTTCATGATCTTGGTGAGGACGCCGTCGGCGGGGGCCGGCAGCTCCATCACGACCTTGTCGGTCTCGATGTCGATCAGGTTCTCGTCCCGCGACACCGCCTCGCCTTCCTTCTTGTGCCATTCGAGCAGCGTCGCCTCGGAGACCGACTCCGACAGCTGCGGCACCTTGACTTCGATGATCACTGCTTGCTCCCGTTCGATTTTTCACCCGGGTCCGGCCAAACCTCGCCCAGGTTGACGAAAAACCAGCGCGCAACGCGCCGGGCTGATCCCTGAATGTCTCTTATTTGAACTTGCCGAACGCCATGTCGACCAATGCCGCCTGGCGCGCGTTGTGCTTGGTCAGGTACCCTCCTGCGGGCGCAGCAGTCGCCGGCCGTCCCGCGTAGTGCAGCTTCTGGTCGCTGCGCATGTTCTCGGTGAAGTAGTGCGCGGTCTCGTACCAGGCGCCCTGGTTCTGCGGCTCCTCCTGGCACCAGACGACCTCCCGCGCATTCGCGTAGCGCTTCATCTCCGCCGCGAACGGCTTGTGCGGAAACGGATACAGCTGCTCGACCCGGATGATCGCGACGTGGTCCAGCCGCCGCTCGCGCCGGGCGGACAGCAGGTCGTAATAGACCTTGCCGCAGCAGGCGATGATGCGCGTGACGGCCTTGCGGGTCGAGCGCGTCGATTTCGGGCATCACGGTCAGGAACGAGCCGTCGGCCAGGTCCTTGATCGGCGACCGACGCCTCCTTCTTGCGCAGCAGCGACTTGGGCGTAAGCACGACCAGGGGCTTCCTGAACGGGCGCAGCATCTGGCGCCGCAGCAGATGGAAGATCTGCGCAGGCGTTGGACGGCACGCAGACCTGCATGTTGTGCTCCGCGCACAGCTGCAGATAGCGCTCCAGCCGCGCCGACGAATGCTCCGGGCCCTGGCCCTCGTAGCCGTGCGGCAGCAGCATCGCCAGCCCGCAGACCCGGCCCCACTTGGCCTCGCCCGAGCTGATGAACTGGTCGATCACGACCTGGGCGCCGTTGGCGAAGTCGCCGAACTGCGCCTCCCAGATCACCAGCGCGTTCGGCTCGGCGGTCGAGTAGCCGTACTCGAAGCCGAGCACCGCCTCTTCGGAGAGCACCGAGTCGATCACCACGAACGAGCGCCTGGTCCTTCGAGATGTTCTGCAGCGGCACGTAGGTGCCCGCGTCCCAGCGCTCGCGGTCCTGATCGTGCAGCACGGAATGCCGGTGGGCGAACGTTCCGCGAGCGGAGTCCTGCCCGGACAGGCGCACCGTCGTAGCCGTTCGATCACCAGCGAGGCGTAGGCGAGCGTCTCGGCCATGCCCCAGTCGACCGGGAGCTTGCCCTCGGCCATCTGCCGCCGCGCATTCAGCACGCGCTCCACCGTAGGGTGCAGCTTGAAACCCTCGGGCACGCTGGTGACGCGCTCGGCCAGTCGCTGCAGCTCGGCCAGCGGAACGTGGGTGTCGGCGGCGTCGGTCCACTTGCGTGTTCAGATACGGCGCCCAGTCGACCGCGAACTTGCTCCTGAAGTTCGAGATCACCGGGTTGCCGATGCGCTTGCCTTCGTCGAGGTCGGCGCGGTACTGCTTGATCATCGCCTCCGCGTCCCCGGACTCGACCACGCCCAGCGTCGCCAGCTTGTCCGCGTAGAGCTTGCGCGTGCCCGGATGCTGGCGAGATCTTCTGGTACATCAGCGGCTGCGTGATGAACGGCTCGTCCTGCTCGTTGTGGCCGAGCTTGCGGAAGCACACCAGGTCGATCACCACGTCCTTCTTGAACTGCTGCCGGAAGTCGAGCGCCATCTGGGTGACGTACAGCACCGCCTCCGGATCGTCGCCGTTGACGTGGAAGATCGGCGCCTCGACCATCTTCGCGACGTCGGTGCAGTAGATCGTCGAGCGTGCGTCGCGCGGATCCGAGGTGGTGAAGCCGATCTGGTTGTTCACCACGATGTGCACCGTTCCGCCGGTGCCGAAACCGCGAGTGCCGGAGAGGTTGAGCGTCTCCATCACCACACCCTGCCCGGCGAAGGCGGCGTCGCCGTGGATCAGGATCGGCAGCACCTGGTCGCCGTTCTTGTCGTCGCGGCGGCGCTGGCGAGCGCGCACCGAGCCCTCGACCACGGGGTTGACGATCTCGAGGTGCGACGGGTTGAAGGCGAGCGAAATGTGGACCGGCCCGCCGCCGGTCGAAATGTCCGACGAGAAGCCGTTGTGGTACTTCACGTCGCCCGCATCGGCAGCTCGTGCGCGTGCTTGCCTTCGAACTCCTGAAACAGCTCCTGCGGCATCTTGCCGAGCACGTTGACCAGCACGTTCAGCCGCCCGCGGTGGGCCATGCCGATCACGATCTCCTGCACGCCCGCCGCGCCCGCGCGCTGGATCAGCTCGTCGATGGAAGGGATCAGGCTCTCGCCGCCCTCGAGCGAAAAGCGCTTCTGCCCCACGTAGCGCGTATGCAGGTAGCGCTCGAGCAGCTCGGCCTCGGTCAGCTTCTGCAGCAGGCGCTTCTGCACCTCCGGCGTGTACTGCGGCGTCGCCCGGACCGACTCCACGCGCTGCTGGATCCAGTCGCGCTGCGCCCGCTCGCCGATAAACATGTATTCGAAGCCGATGTTGCCGCAGTAGGTGTCGCGCAGCGCATGGATCAGGTTCCGGAGCGAAGTGCGGTCCAGGCCGACGAACGAGCCGGCGCTGACCTCGCGGTCGAGGTCGGCCTCGCTCAGGTCGTAGTAGCCCGCCTCGAGCTCGGGCACCTGCGGACGCGGCATGCGCTTGAGCGGATCGAGGGTTGCCCAGCGCGAGCCGGCGATGCGGTAGGCCGTGACCAGCAGCAGGGCGGCCACCTGCAGGCGCTCGTGGGCGGCGTCGATCTGCGGTACTGCTCGCCCGGCGAGCGCACCGCTCTTGGCGCGCTGCACGAAGGACTCGATCACCGGCGCGTGCGCCACGTCCCTGCCGGCGCTGCCCGCCGCGTCCGGCATCAGCTGCATCTGGTCGAAATAGTCCCGCCACCCCTCGGGCACCGCGGCCGGATTGGCGAGATACTGCTCGTACAGCTCCTCGATGAACGGGGCGTTGCCGCCGAACAGGTAGGAATTGGCGAGCAGCTGCTTCATCATCGCGCTTACCTCTTGCCGATCGGCTGCACCTCGCGGCGCGTCGCGCCCTTGTAGAGCTGGCGCGGCCGGCCGATCTTCTGGTCCGGATCGACGATCATCTCGTTCCACTGCGCGATCCAGCCCACGGTGCGGGCAAGCGAGAAGATGCAGGTGAACATGCTCACCGGGATGCCCAGCGCGCGCTGCACGATCCCGGAATAGAAGTCCACGTTGGGGTAGAGCTTGCGCGAGACGAAATAGTCGTCCTCGAGCGCGATCTTCTCCAGCGCCATCGCCAGCTTGAACAGACGGTCATCGTCCAGCCCCAGCTCCTCGAGCACCTCGTAGCAGGTCTCGCGCATCAGCTTGGCGCGCGGATCGTAGTTCTTGTAGACGCGGTGGCCGAAGCCCATCAGCTTGACCCCGGAGTTCTTGTCCTTCGCCTGCTTGATGAACTCGCCGATCTTGGACACGTCGCCGATGTCGATCGAGCATCTTCAGCACGGCCTCGTTGGCGCCGCCGTGCGCCGGCCCCCACAGGCAGGCGATGCCCGCCGCGATGCAGGCGAACGGGTTGGCGCCGGAAGAGCCCGACGAGCCGCACCGTCGAGGTCGAGGCGTTCTGCTCGTGGTCCGCGTGCAGGATGAAGATGCGGTCGAGCGCGCGCACCAGCACGTCGTTGATCTTGTACTCCTCGCCGGCATGGCGAACATCATGCGCATGAAATTCGCCGTGTACGACAGGTCGTTGCGCGGATAGACGAACGGCTGCCCGATGGTGTACTTGTAGGCCATCGCCACCAGCGTGGGCATCTTGGCGATCAGCCGGATCGCCGCGACCTCGCGGTGATGCGGGTTGCGTGATGTCGAGCGAGTCGTGGTAGAAGGCCGACAGCGCGCCGACCACCCCGACCAGCACCGCCATCGGGTGCGCGTCGCGGCGGAAACCGCGTGAAGAAGCGGTTGATCTGGTCGTGCACCATGGTGTGGTTGCGTCACCATGTCGACGAACTCGTCCTTCTGCTTCTGGTTCGGCAGCTCGCCGTTGAGCAGCAGGTAGCACACCTCGAGGAAGTCGCAGTGCACGGCGAGCTGCTCGATCGGGTAGCCGCGGTAGAGCAGCACGCCCTGGTCGCCGTCGATGTAGGTGATCGTCGAGGCGCAGCTCGCGGTCGAAAGGAACCCCGGATCGTAGGTGAATACGCCGGTCTTGCCGTAGAGGGCGCGGATATCCACGACGTCGGGTCCGACGGATCCCGACAGAACCGGGAAGTCGATGCTGCCGCCATCGGGCAGCTTCAGCGTGGCTTTCTTGTCCAAGGTCATCTCCTTATCAACACGCCCGCAAGCGGGCGACGACATCTCGCAGGCCGGCGGCGTAAGCGTCGCTGCGCCCGCTGACGATGTCCCACAATTCGTTGTCCGGCAGGTCGAGCAGTTCGTGGAAGCGCTTCAACCCCGCCTCGTCCATCGCGGTCACGCCGTCCTCCAGGAACCTGTCGAGCACCAGATCGAGCTCGAGCAGCCCGCGGCGGCACTTCCACTTCAGCCTGTCATGCGCAATGCGGTCCATCACACGGCGCGCCGAACCAGCATCTCCTTGATCTTGCCGATCGCCTGCGCCGGATTGAGGTTCTTCGGGCAGGCGTCGGTGCAATTCATGATCGTGTGGCAGCGGAACAGGCGGTAGGGATCGTCGAGGTTGTCGAGACGTTCCCCGGTTGCCTGGTCGCGCGTGTCGGCGATGAAGCGGTAGGCCTGCAGCAGGCCGGCCGGGCCGACGTACTTGTCGGGGTTCCACCAGAACGAGGGGCACGAAGTCGAGCAGCACGCGCACAGGATGCATTCGTACAGCCCGTTCAGCTCCTCGCGCTCGGCGGGCGACTGCAGCCGCTCGCGCTCCGGCGGCGCGTCGTGGTTGATCAGATACGGCTTGACCGAGTGGTACTGGTTGAAGAACTGGGTCATGTCGACGATCAGGTCGCGCACCACGGGCAGCCCCGGCAAAGGCCGCAGCGTCACCTTCTCGGGCAGGTCCGCGATCTTGGTGATGCACGCCAGGCCGTTCTTGCCGTTGATGTTCATTGCGTCCGAGCCGCACACCCCCTCGCGGCAGGAGCGGCGGAACGAAAGCGAGTCGTCCTGTGCCTTCAGGCGCACCAGCGCATCGAGCAGCATGCGGTCGGTGGGCTCGAGCTTGAGCTCGTAGTCCTGCATGCGCGGACGCGCATCTCTGTCGGGGTCGTAGCGGTAGATCGAGAAACGCATCAGTAAGTCCGTACCTTGGGTTCGAAGGTCTCCACCGACATCGGCTTGAGGTGCACCGGCTTGTACTCGAGCCGGTCGCCCTCCTTGAACCAGAGCGAGTGCTTGATCCAGTTCTTGTCGTCGCGGTCGGGGAAATCCGCCCGCGCCTGGGCGCCCCGGCTCTCCTTGCGCGCCTCGGCCGACACCACGGTCGCGGTCGCCGCTTCGATCAGGTTGTAGAGCTCGAGCGCCTCGATGCGCGCGGTGTTGAACACTTTCGACTTGTCCCCGATCGAGATGCGCTCCGCCCGTGCGGCGATCTGCCTGACCTTGTTCACGCCTTCGACCAGCAGCTCGGGGAAGCGGAACACCCCGCAGTGCATCTGCATCGTCTTCCTCAGGTCGTTGCCGACCTCGGCCACGCGCTCGCCGCCGGTGCCCGAGTCGAGCTGCGCGAGGCGCGCGAGCGACCGGTCAGCCGCATCTTCGGCAGATCCTTGTGCGACGCCGCCATGCCTCGGATGTCGACGATCGCCTGCTCGCCGCCGGCCTTGCCGAACACCAGCTTGAGCAGAGCAATACGTACGACGAAGCGACGACAAAAACAGCGCCAACGCATCGTTATACCAGCCTGCATAACGAATACGATGTACTTGTGATCGGCGGAGGGCCGGGCGGCACTCCGGCTGCGATGGCGCTGGCACAGGCAGGCAAAAAGGTCTTGCTGGTGGAAGCGGGCGCGGGGTTGGGTGGAACCTGCCTGTTCGAGGGGTGTATCCCTTCCAAGATTTTTCGTGAGACAGCCCAGCGAATCCGCGACGTTGCCATGGCGGCAGAGTTTGGTATCAATGTTCCACACGAGTCGGTGCAACTCGACTGGCAGCAGGTGCTGGCGCGCAAGCGGGCCATATTGCAGCGGCGCAGCGAGGGAGCGATCCACAAGGTGGGACAGTTCAATGATCTCCATTTGATCTTTGGTCACGCCGAGTTGCGCGGCCCGCGCAAGGCATACATCAAGCCATTCGAGGGCGAGGATGTCGAGATCACATTCGGGAAGTGCATTCTGGCCACCGGTTCCACACCGAATGCACTGCCTGTACCGGGGGGCGATTTGCCGCAGGTCTACAGCAGCGATAGCATCCTCGATATCGACAGCATACCCGAGCGGCGTCCGGAGGCATATGCAAACGGCGTAAACCTTTACATAAAAAATGCTGAGGGAAATTATCCGGTCGAGTTCTATTTCCTGGGCTATCAGCCTGAAAAATGGAAGCCGGTAAATAGCATTGAAATAATGAGAATGATGGGCTGGGAATTAAATATAAGCTGGTGGGTAGATGTTTCTTTTACGGAGCTGGTACATAAACTTGGTGAAAAAAAGGTACAGGAAATACTACCGGAATATCCTGAGAATGCGCCAACAATAATTCCTTCAGAATTGAAAAAATATCCTAAGATAACGGATAAGTTTATTCAAACAGATAAACTGTTCCGCAAATTTATGGGCTGGAGCGGGACACATATAGGTTCAAATAATTGGATCGTTGATGGAAAAAAATCTGTATCAGGTAAACCGATAATCGCAAATGATACTCATCTTGGTTTTAGTGCGCCGGGCACATGGTATACAGCAGTTGTTAATGGTGGTAACTGGAAAACTTCGGGATTTACTTTGCCAGGAACTCCTGCAATTGTAATTGGTAAAAACCCGGATATTTCCTGGGCAATGACAAATGTAATGAATGATGATGCTGATTTTTATCTTGAAAAATTAGATTCATCAAAAACTAAATATTTCTATAATGGGACCTGGAAACAATTACAGGTAATTATTGATACAATATTTGTAAAAAACGGTAAACCTGTTAAGTATAAAATTTATTCCACAAATCATGGACCAATTGTAAGCGGAATTCATCCTTATTCATTTATTTATTCCGGTCAGCAATATGCTGACGACTTAGCAACAATACAATAAAAATCGATTGCTTTTGTTTCTCTGTGGGATTTTGAAACCGATTGGTATACCGTAGATTTCATTTATTAAAACAAATAGTTGAAATGAATAATAGACGAAAAAAAAAGACAGCATCTTTTATTTCAGAACAAGAGATAAAAAGACGAAAGCGGGAAATCATTATTAGCATTGTCATCATTGCTGTGGTTGCCCTGCTGACGTTTATTGAAAACAGAGTTATTCATTTTGGTGCCGACATCCCTGTTTCCAATACCATCTTGATGTTTATATTGATAAATATCAATTTATTATTACTTCTCTTGTTAATATTTCTTGTTTTCAGAAACCTGGTAAAGCTGCTTTATGATAGAAAACGAAAAGTCATGGGAACCCGGCTGCGAACAAGACTTGTGGCCGCTTTCATAGCCCTTTCACTTTTACCGACCATTGTACTTTTTTTCTTTTCCATCAACTTCATCACAACGAGCATTGAGTTCTGGTTTAACGTTCCCGTTGAACAGGCCCTTGAAAATTCATTAGACGTCGGGAGAAGCTTATATTGGCATACTGAAGAAAGAAGCCGTTTTTTTATGGAAAGAATCTCGTATCAGATAACAACAAAAAAACTTTTGGATACGAACAACA
>CAWEPV010000012.1:0-15328 GCA_963811085.1 uncultured beta proteobacterium
CGGATGCGCTCCGGCACGGCCCCCAGTCTAGACGCTCGCCGCGCGGCGAGGCAACCAGGGCGGCAGCAGGCGCGTGAGGAGCCAGAGCACGGGGAGCGGGCCGACCAGCAGGAGAAGGGAAGTCAGGATTCCCTCGCGCCCGAAGAACTCGGGCCGGAAAATCAACGAGCCCTTCATGGTTTTCGACAGCGGCTGGCCGCCGATCACCACCTTACAGCGCATCTCAGGAAGCCCCACATGCAGAAGGATGATCGGCATCAGGTCCGACGACCCTAGTGATGTCTCGCAGCGTCAGGCGCGTTGAAGCGTCCTGTCCGTCGCTGCGGCGTGCGCCGCGAGCCATTCGCCGAGCCGGCCAACCGTGTCCGGCGAGGCGCGCAGTCCGATCTTGGAACGGCGCCACAGCACGTCCTCGGCCGTCAGCGCCCACTCGTAGCGGCTCAGGTAGCTGAGTTCGACTTCGTACAAGCCGTCGCCGATCTCTTCGCCAAGGTCGCTCAGGCTGCTCGCGCCGGCGAGCAGCTTGTCGGTACGCGTGCCGTAGGCGCGCGCGTAGCGCTGCGCGAGGGGCGCGGGCAACCACGGGTGGCGCCGGCTCAGCTGTCCCAGGAAGCGATCGAAATCGGCCCCGGGAATGTCGCCGCCCGGCAGCGGGCTGCCCGAGGTCCATGCCGGCTTCACATTTCCGAGCGGACCCTGCAGCAGCGCGAGCGCTTCTTCCGCCAGCCGGCGATAGGTGGTGAGCTTTCCGCCGAAGACCGAGAGCAGCGGCGCCTTGGCGTCGGTGGTCTCCAGCACGAGCTCGTAGTCGCGCGTTACCGCGGACAGGTCATTGGCCTCGTCGTCCAGCAAGGGCCGCACGCCGGAAAAGCTCCACACCACATCGGCGGGGGCCACCGGGCGGGCCAGATAACGGTTGACCGCCTCGCAAAGATAAGCGGTCTCTTCGGCGGAGATCGAGACGCGCGACGGATCGTCGTGGTATTCCACATCCGTGGTGCCGATCAGCGTGTAGTCGGATTCGTAGGGAATCGCAAACACGACGCGCTTGTCCAGGTTCTGGAAGGTGTATGCGCAGTCGTGATCGAACAGCCGCCGCACCACGATGTGGCTCCCCTTGGCGGCGCGCACGTGCCGCTTCGGCTCGAGTTGCAGCGATGTACGCAATACGTCCGCCACCCAGGGACCGGTGGCGTTGACGATGCAGCGCGCCGTCACGCGGTGTTCCGCTCCACTGAGGCTCGAGCGAAGCGTGGCTTGCCATAACCGTCCGCCGCGCTCGGCCGAGGCGAAGCGAGTCCGCGTCAGAATCCGGGCGCCACGTTCGGCTGCGTCCATCGCGTTCGAAATCACCAGCCTGGCGTCGTCCACCCAGCCGTCGGAGTAGGCGAAGCCTTTTCGCGCTCGCTCCCGTAGCGGCGCGCCGGCCGGGTGGGTGCGCAAATCGATCGCCTCCGAGGCGGGCAGCAGTTCACGCTTGCTCAAATGGTCGTACAGGAACAATCCGAGCCGCATCATCCAGATGGGGCGCAGATTGCCGGCGTGCGGCATGACGAAGCGAAGCGGCGCTATGAGGTGCGGCGCTGCGCGCAGCAGCACCTCGCGCTCCTGCAGCGCCTTGCGGACCAGCCCGAATTCATAGTGCTCGAGGTAGCGCAGCCCGCCGTGGATCAGCTTCGTGCTGGCCGAGGAGGTATGCGAGGCGAGATCGTCCTGTTCGCAGAGGAGCACCGACAGACCGCGGCCGACCGCGTCGCGCGCGATTCCGACCCCGTTGATTCCGCCCCCGACGACCAGAAGGTCGTAAACGGATACCTCGTCCGCCATCCTTTGCACCAATCCCCTTGCGCGCAGCCCTCTACCCGCACATTGCGAGCCGCGTTTCTCGCCGTATGGTCTGATGGGTGACGCCGAAATGCTTCGCCAGCGCTTTCACCGAAGCGAAGCCCTCGTGCCGCACCTGGGTGAGCAACTCCTGCTGGCGGGGAGTAGGGGTCTTCATGTGCGGCTCCCAGGGTTCGGCTCCTGGCCCATTCTACGTAAGTTTCAAGCACAATTTGATCCGAAAACAACAATCGAGGTTCGAATGAGACCGAATTCGGGCACAAACCTTCGCATCGTCGCCACAGGCCTGCGCTTTCCGGAAGGACCGATCGCCATGTCCGACGGCAGCGTGCTGCTGGTCGAGGTCGCACGCGGCACGCTCTCGCGCGTGCGCGCCGACGGTGCGGTCGAGGTGGTTGCCGAGCTCGGCGGCGGGCCGAACGGCGCCGCGCTCGGGCCCGACGGCGCGGTCTACGTGTGCAACAACGGCGGCTTTCGCTGGCATGAGGACAGGCACGGCCTGCGCCCGCTCGGGCAGGCCGACGACTACAGCGGCGGGCGCATCGAGCGCGTCGATCCTGCGAGCGGCGAGGCGCGCGTGCTGTACGACGCCGGCCCCAACGGCCCGCTCAAGGGCCCGAACGATATCGTGTTCGACCGCGCGGGCGGAATGTGGTTTACCGACCTGGGCAAGGCGCGCGCGCGCGACATGGACCGCGGCGGGGTGTACTACGCGAGCATCGACGGCCGCTCGATTCGCGAGGCGGTGTACCCGCTGCTGACACCGAACGGAATCGGCCTGTCGCCGGACGAGTCGCGCCTTTACGTCGCCGAGACCCACACCGGGCGGCTATGGGCGTTCGACCTCGAGGCGCCCGGCGTGGTGAAGCGCCGCCGCTACCCGTCGCCCAACGGCGGCGAGCTGGTGGCGGGGTTGCCGGGCTTTCAGTTGTTCGACTCGCTCGCGCTCGACGCGCTCGGCAATATCTGCGTCGCGACCCTGTTCAACGGCGGCATCACGCTGATCTCGCCCGACGGGCGCGGCATCGAGCACCTGCCGATGCCCGACGACTACACGACCAACATCTGTTTCGGCGGCTCCGGGCTGCGCACCGCCTACGTCACGCTGAGCAGCTCGGGTTGCCTGGCGGCGATTGACTGGCCGAGGCCGGGACTGGCGCTCAACTTCATGCGCTAACCGCGCCCCGTTAAGCGTGGCATAAGCTCGCCGCGCTACGCTGCGCGCATGTGGCGTCGAGGAGGACAGACTCCATGCGAATCCGGAAATCCGCCATCGTGATCGCGCTCGGCGCCTTGGCGCCGACGGTGGTCTTTGCCGCCGGCATGGCGCAGGCGCAGAACGCGATCGAGCGCGGCGACTATGCCGTCGCCGCCGGCCGTCTCAGGCCGCTTGCCGCGCGCGGCGATGCGCGCGCCGAGGAAGCGCTCGGCGCGCTGTACGACGCGGGCCTGGGCGTGGCGCCGGACGCGGTGCGCGCCGCGAAGCTGTTCCGCGAGGCCGCGCTGCAGGGCAGCGGCGCGGCGCAGCTCAACCTGGCGAACCTCTATCTCAAGGGCCGCGGCGTGCAGGCCGACGCGGTGCTCGCCTACGCCTGGGCCGACGCCGCGGCCGCGAGCGGCGAGCCGGGCGGGCAGGACATTCTCGACCGGCTGGCCAGGGAGATGCCGCGCGCGCAGCTCAAGCGCGCGCAGTCGCTGGCGCAGCGCTACGTTGAGCTTTACGTGGAGTCGTTCCGCTCCGGTTGAACGCGCTGCGCGCCCGCGCCAGGCGCCTGCGCAGCGCCGGCACGGCGCCCGCGGTGGCGGGGTTCGCCGCCAGCTTGGCGAGCGCGAGGTCGACCGCGTCCAGGCCCAGGTTGGCGCCGAAGCGCGTCGACACCTGCCTGAGCGCGCTCTGGAAGCCGGGGTCGCGCTTGAGCTCGGTCTCGCCCAGCGCCTGGGCCTTGGCGACGATGTCGGACAGCACCGCGACCGCGCGCTTCGCGTTCTCGGGCGAAGAGAGGTTCTTCGCGCTGGTGAACCGAGCGACCTCGGGCAGGCTCCGCGCGAAGCGGCGCATTGCCGCTGCCTGCTCGGCGTTGCGCGGGTGGTCCTGGTGCATCACCGCCTGCGCCGCGCCCATGATCGCGAACGGCGCCAGCGCCGCGTGCGTCAGCACCGGACCGCCCGAAACCACGCCGGCGAGCGGCAGGCCGACCAGCGCCAGGCCGCCGAGCGCATGCACCAGGTGCAGCGCTTTGCCCTCCACCGCGAGCACGATGCGCACCACGTCGCGTACCGGGGCGAAGCCGAAGCCAGCGGCCGCGACCAGGCTGGCGAGCGACGCGTTCGTATTGCCTTCGGCCTCGAAGTGCGCGTAGGCCGCGAAGCAGACTACGGCGACCAGCAGGAAACCGCCGTGCAGCAGCAGCCGCGCGGCGACCGCGCCCGGCGAGGCGCGGGACGAGGCCGAGTCGCGGGCGTCGGGTTGCGCGACGGCGCTCATGGCCGCGTTACTTCACGTTGCCGCAGTCGGACCCGAGCCACTTGCTCGCATACTTGGCGTGACTCGTCATGGTGCGGCCGCCGTTGCTCATCTTCACAAGCATCGCGCCCTCTACCCGCTCGCGCGATAGCGCGGTGATCTTGCCGGAAAATTCCTGCCTGCCGTGATTCCCGGTGCACACCCGCGAGCCCTGCCACATGGTCTTCGACTGCGACGTCATCTTGGTCGAGCACGTTTCGCCGTCTTGCGGCGGCTCGGAGAAAGGATCCTCCGCCAGTTTCTTCTTGGTCAGGCAAGTCTTGTAGGTCGTGGTCCGCGGGCCCCGGGCCTCATACTTTTTGAACGCGGCCTCCATGCGCGCTCTTTGCTCGGGCGTGTAGCGGCTCATGTCGATCGGCGGCATCCCGCTCACTTCGCTCGTGATGGTGCTTTGCCAGAGCCCGAGCTTGACGTCTATCTGTGCCGCAGATGCGCTTGCGCTCGCGAGCACTAGCGCGATGAGCAAAAGCATTCGAGTCTGAGGAACGTCGGACATACGCGATCTCCCTGATTGTGTGAACGCGCTGGAATTGTGTTCGCGCAAATCGCGGTCGTCCATCGCTACCTTGCGAGTGCGTCGCAAGGGTACAAAGCTTGCACGTACCTTGCGTTGGGACGCCGTGCGCGGCTGCTAATTCATTCATTGCCTTTTTTCGAGCTATGGTGCAATTTCGCAGCGGAGTTGTGCGAACCGCGTGCGCTGATGCAGCGACACAGTGATCGACCCCGCGCGCAGACAAGAAGCCCCGGGGCGTTGCTGATGATGCCGAGGGAAGGATGGACTACGCTCGTCTTGCGAGATGGATTTGCGGAGGCGCTATCGCGACATTGCACGCGGTCGCGTTCGCACAGCAGGCGCAGTGGAAGCCGGAATTCGTCCAGCCCTCCGCGGGTTCCAATGCGCAGACCGCGCCACTGCGAATTCACGTCGCAGGCATTCCGCAGGACGTTCCGCAGCGCCTGGCGGTAGAGGTGGACGACATTGACGTCACCGCGCTCGCCACGCTCGAGGGCTTCGACATCGTCGTGACGCCTGCGCAGCCGATCCCGTTCGGCAAGCACACTCTGCGCCTGGTCGAGTACACGCCCGGCGGCGGCATCGCCGAGCGCGGGGAGTGGGCGTTCGAAATTCGCCAGAGCGCCGCGTTCCTGCAGTCGCAGCTGCAGGCGAACGTCACGCTGACTGCCACGCAGCGGGTGGCGAAGCACAACGTGGACACCGGCGCCGGGCCGCTGCAGGGCTCCGGCTCGGCGCAGATACAAGGCCGGGTGGCGAACGAAAGGTGGCAGGCGAGCGGCACCATGAGCCTGGTCAGCAGCAGCCAGACCGCGCAGATGCCGCTGCAGGGCAGCCACCTCGACATCGCCCAGTACCTGCTGTCGGCGCAGAGCGGGCACGTCGCCGCGAGCGTCGGCGACCACCCCGCGCTCGGGCCGGAGAGCCTGGTGATGCAGAACTTCACGCGCCGCGGCGTAACAGTGGATCTCTCGGCCGGCAGCGCCGCGCACGTCACCGGCTTCTCGATGAGCGCGACCCCGCTCGTCGGGTCGCGCAACCTGAGCGGCACGAACGACGATCGCAACCGCATCGACGGCATGGTCGCGACCCTGTTCCCTGTCCCGGGGCGTCCCGACGCGCTCGCCGTCAGCGGCACCTACGTCGACGGCGAGAGCACCGGCGTGACCGGCGCGAGCGTAGGGGGATCGGCGCAAGCCTACGGCGGCCACGCGGGAAGCCTGGTTGCCGACGCGCAGCTGTTCGACAAGCTGCTGCGGCTGCGCGCCGAGGCCGCGCACAGCAGCTACGACTTCGACGGTGTCGGCGTCGGGCTCGAGCCGCAGTCGGGCCACGCCTACTCGGGGCTGGCGAACTGGACGCCCTGGCACAGCCTGAACGTGCTCGGCCAGCCGCTGGTGTGGAACGTCGGCGCGCAGAAGAAGGTCCTGAGCACCTTCTTCCAGAGCCCGGCCACCCCGGGCGCGGTCGCCGACCGCGACATGGGGCAGGTGTTCAGCGGGCTGAACTGGTACGGCCTGAGCGTACAGGCCGCCGCCGCGAAGGAGCACGACAACGTCGACGACCTCGCGCTGGTTCCGCGCACGAGAACGACGCAGCACTCGTTCTCGCTCAATTACGTGCCGCTGCAGGGCGCGGCGCCCGCCGTACCCTGGTATGGCACGCCGAGCCTGTCGGCCTCCTACGTGACGGTGAGCAAGGAGCTGACCGACAACGCCGGTTCGTTCCTGCTCGCGGTCGGGCCGCTGCACGAGACCTCCAACCTGATGCTCGGCGCGGAGTTCCAGCACGCCACCTGGAGCTGGGGCGCCACGCACACGCGGGTGGAGGACCGGGACTTCGCAGGCTACGCGCCCGAGACGGTGACCACGGCCGATCGGCTGCAGGCGGCGTTCATGCTCAAGAAGTTGAATGTCGGCGCGATTGTCGAGCGCGACAAGACCGAGGATCTGACGAATGTCGCTAGCGCGCAGGCGATGATCGGCGGCGCGACGCTGGCCTATCCGTTCACCGACCGCATTTCGAGCAACCTGACCTACAATGTGCGCCACGCTTGGTCGGATGTTCCCGCCAGCGACCAGACCACCAGCGACACCACGCTGGGACTGAACTGGTTGGTGGTCGCGCCGAACGGCCAGCGCCCGGGCATGTCGCTCGGGCTCGACGGCAGCTACCACTCCTGCCGCGACAAGCTCGCCGCTTCGTCTTTTGGCGCCGTGTGTGAGAACAGCTACCAGGCGTTCCTGCGCATGAGCGTTTCGTGGATGCCGACGTTCTGAGGCACGGGAGCACAGCCGCTATGATGCGCACCTTCCTTCGTACCCTGGGTATCGCGCTCGGACTCGCCGTCGCGGCGCTGCCGCTGCCGGCGCGCGCCGCGATCAACTCGGTCGAGCCGATGCCCGCGAACAGCCTGGTCGCGATCGGCCAGGCGCACTCGCTGCCGTTGAGCTGGGGGCTCGTGCTCCTGTACTTCGGCGCCGGCCCCAGTGTGCCGGTGCCATACACGATCACCTCGACCTCGGGCCAGTTCAGGGTCGGCGCGACCGTGCTCGGAACGGTGAACAACGTTCTGACGCTCAGCGGCACCGTGCCGTTGGGCGTTCCCACGACGGTACGGATCCCGGAGTCGGTGATGGTGCCGCCGGACGTCACCGTCAAGGCGAACCGGCTCGGCGCGCAGACCGTCTCCTACGTGCGCATTTTCAACGACGGCACGACGCCCATCCAGGGAGGCGAGCTGATCGTGATCGGCGGCTCCGGCGCCGGGCTGTTCGGCATCACGCGCGAGGCGCTCGCATTCGACGACGGCGCCGCGGTGCGCGTGGTGCAGGCGGGCGACCGCCTGTCGGCGCACGCCGAGGTCGACTTCACGGGCAGCGGAAGCATGAGCGGGGTGTGGGAAGTTGCCGGCCCGAGCTCGACCGCCGGCGAGACCGTGTACCGGGAGCTGCGGCAGGTCACGCGCGGACTGATCGGGCGCGAGCCGGAGATCGTCAAGAGTCCAGACCTGCCGACCGACTCGCCGGGATACTACCGGGTGCGCCTGCGCATCACGCAGCCGCTGCCCGGGTTCGACCCGCCGTACCTCGCGTACTACGTGGGCGAAGCGCACTCGGGCGCGCGCGGCGCGTTTACCGAGATGAGCGTGACCGCGCCCGGCGAAGGCGCGCTGCTCGAGCGCGAGACCCGCTTCGCCTGGCAGCCGGTCGAGGGCGCAAAGGCCTACAAGATCGAGCTGTTCTCGAGCCCCGGCAGTGATCCGTTCGGTCTGCCCGACATGGGAGGCGGCGCGACGAGCACCGACCCGGCGCGGGTGCGCGCCGCGCTGTCAGCCCCGCCCACGGCGGGCATGATCGTGACCGCGGAGCAGACGCAGGTCGCGCTGACCTCCGCGACGCGCGCCAGGCTGCTGCCGCGGCACAGCTATTTCTGGCGCGTGCAGGCGATCGGTGCCGACGGCGGCGTGATCGGCGCGGCGCAGGTGCGGCAGCTGCGGGTTCCGTAGATGATGCGCGCGACGCCGGCGCTCAGCCGCGCGCCTGGAGCGCTTGCGCCGAGCGAGTAAAGTAGCGCCGATGAACGAAAGCGCGCCGCTCTACGCCGCGCGCGGCTGGATAGACGCCGCGCGCCGGGTCGTCGTGCTCGCCGGCGCCGGCATCTCGACCGACTCCGGGATCCCGGACTTCCGCGGCCCGAACGGTGTCTGGACCAGGAATCCCGCCGCGGAGAAGCTCTCGACGCTGCAGCACTATCTGGCCGACCGCGAGGTGCGCAAGGCGTCCTGGCGCGGGCGGCTCGAGTCGCCGGCCTGGAGCGCACAGCCGAACGCGGGGCACCGCGCGCTCGCGGCGCTCGAGCGGCGCGGCAAGCTGCACGCGCTGATCACGCAGAACATCGACGGTCTGCACCAGAAGGCGGGCAACTCGCAAGAACGCGTGATCGAGGTGCACGGCACGATTCATTTCGTGACCTGCTGGGGCTGCGGCTGGCGCGGCCCGATGCAGCCGGTGCTCGAGCGCGTGCGCGCGGGCGAGGAGGACCCGGCCTGCAAGTCCTGCGGCGGGATCCTCAAGAGCGCCACTATCTCGTTCGGGCAGCAGCTGGCGCCGGAGGTGATCGCGCGCGCGATGCAGGCGGCGGAGGAGGCCGACCTGCTGCTTGCGGTCGGATCGAGCCTGCAGGTCTACCCGGTCGCGGGCGCGGTGCCCGCGGCCAAGGCCGCCGGCGCGCGGGTGGTGATCATGAACGCCCAGCCCACGCCCTTCGACGACATGGCGGACGCCGTGCTCAACGGTCCGCTCGGCGAGCTCCTGCCGCGCGTCTGCGCCGCGTCCAGCGAAACACCATCGGGCCCGCGAGCAGGATGAGGAACACCCGGAACAGGTTGTGGAAGGTGACGAAGGCCGGCTCGACGCCGAGCGCGAGCGCGACCAGCGACACGCCCGACATGCCGCCGGGCGAGAGCGCGAGGAACAGGGCAGGGAAGGCGATGCCGGTCAGCGGCGCGAGCGCCCAGGCGAACGCGAGCGACAGCCCGAGCATGTAGACAGTCGACAGCAGCGCGATCAGCCCGCCGCGCAGCAGCTCGCGCAGGCCGATGCCGCTGAACTGGGCGCCGATGCCGCTCCCCAGCACCAGCTCGGCGAACAGCAGCGGCGCGGTCGGCAGCGGCGCGGGCGCGATGCCGGCCAGGCTCGCCGCGCCCATCGCGACCATCGGACCGAGCATCGACGCGGCGGGCAGGCGCGCCAGGCGCGCGAGCCACCAGCCGCCGCCGCCCATCAGCGCCAACAGCGTGAAATCGCGTGCGCCGAGCGCGCCGAGCGGCACCCAGCGCGGCGGCGCACCGCCGAGCGCGACGTGGTAGGCGGTCACCAGCGTGAAGACGACAAGCACCAGCCGGATCGAATGCGCCAGCACGATATTGCGGGTCTGCCCGCCGAACGCGCCGCCGATGACGGTCATCGCCATGAAGCCGCCGGGCGCAGCGGAGAAGTAGGCCGTCACCGGGTCGAAGCCCGCGAAGCGGCGCAGGAACCAGTACAGCGTGGCGGTCACGACGATCACGTACAGCGCCACCGCGGCGAGCGTCAGCGGCCAGCGCGCGTAGGCGGCGGGATCCGTGGCGTGCAGGGTGGAGCCGATCATCAGCCCCAGCACCGCGAGCACCGGGTCGCGCAGCCAGCGCGGCGTGCGGATGCGCGCGCCGAGCATCGCGGCGAGGGCCGTGCCCGCGATCGAACCGAGCAGCCACGGCACAGGCAGGTGCGCGTAGCTGAAAACGAGCGCGCCGGCCGCGCCGGCCGCGAGCGCGGCGAGCGCCTGCGCCGGCATTAGCATTTCCTTGATCACACGCGTTTACTTTACAGTACGCGTATGCGCATCGTCGTCGTCGGAGCCGGCCCCGCGGGGCTGCTCTTTTCACTGCTCGCCAAGCGCCGCTTTCCCGCCTGGCAAATCGAGGTCGTGGAGCGCAACCCGCCCGAGGCGACGTTCGGCTTCGGCGTGGTGTTCTCGCAGGGCGCGCTCGCGTTCCTCGAGCGCGACGCGCCGGACCTGCACCGCGAGCTGGGAGCGCGCATGGAGCGCTGGCCGATGCAGCGCATCGTGCACCGCGAGGAGCGCGTCGACATCGACGGCAACGGCTTCTCGGCGATCGCGCGGCTGGGACTCAACCGCTTTCTTCACAAGCTGTGTCGCGAAGCCGGCGTCGAGGTGCACTTCAATCGCGCTTTCACCACGCCGGAAGAGCTCGGCGCCGCGGACCTGGTGGTCGGCGCCGACGGCGTCAACTCGACCGTGCGGCGCGCGCGCGAGCGCCAGTTTGCGCCGCACATGCGCTGGCTCACCAACAAGTTCGCTTGGTACGGAACCGCGCAGCGCTTCGACTGCCTGACGCTGACCTTCCGCGAGAACGCCGACGGTTCGTTCGTCGCGCACCACTACCGCTACGCGCCGGACATGAGCACCTTCATTGTCGAGTGCGACGCGGGCACCTGGCGCCGCGCCGGCTTCGAGCGCATGTCCGACGCCGAGTCGCGTATCTATTGCGAGCGCGTGTTCGCCGCGGACCTCGGCGGGAATCCGCTGCTGTCGAACAGGTCGGTCTGGCGCCAGTTTCCGCTGCTCGCCTGCCGCGGCTGGAGTGGGGGCAACGCGGTGCTGATTGGCGACGCGCTGCACACGGTGCACTTCTCGATCGGCTCCGGAACGCGGCTCGCGTTCGAGGACGCGATCGCGCTCGAGCGCGCCTTTGCCGAAGCGGGGGAGGACGTGCCCGCGGCGCTCGCGGCCTTCGAGCGCGCACGCCGGCCGGTGGCCGAGAAGCTGCTGCACGCGGCCAGCCTGAGCTCGTTCTGGTACGAGGACTTCCCGTCCAAGCTGGCGCTCGCGCCGCTCGATCTGGCCTACGACTACATGATGCGCAGCGGGCGCATGACCGAGCAGCGCCTGCGAGAAACCGCGCCGGAATTCATGGCGAAGGTGGAGCGCTCGCGCAGCTGAAGATCGATACCGCGGTCGCGTGCGGCGCTAGTCACCCAGCAGCGCGGCGGGCGTGACCTCGCTTTCGACGAGCGGCGCGTGCGGCGCTACGTAGGTCAGCCGTGCTCGCTCCGCGAGCGCCTTGACCTCTCCCGCGGCGAGCATCCTGTCGACCACCGCATTTACTTTGCGCAGCAGGTCCCACTCGCGTTCGAGCGCGACAAAGCCGATGTTGAACGCGAGTGAGTGGTAGTAACCGGTGGCCCGAAGCGCGCTGTGCGGGTGCGTGGCGCGATAGGCGTCGAGCCGACTGAGCTCCACCAGCACCGCCTGATAGGCGCCTGCCTGCAGCTGGCGGAGTATTCCCCCACCCGGGAGAACGTGAACCACCCGGGACGAAAGCCCGCCGCCGGCGTAGCGCATCAGAATGGCGCAGCTCAGCGTATCGTTCTCGCAGCCGAGTTTCTTGCCGGACAGGTCGCGCAGGGAATGGATGGGCTGCCTCCCGGCGCGCGGCCCGAGCACCACCGTGAGCGGCGAGCGCCGGTAGGCATGACTCGGCGCGAGGACGCCGAGCGCGACGGGACGGGCGCGCTGCGCGGGCGCGCCCGCGGCGTCGTATGAGGGGAGGAGCGCTTCGCGCACGTTCGGTTTGCCGAGCGAGTCCGCTCCGAGCGCATAGCCGCCGACCAGATCGCACACGCCGGCGGAGAGGAGGGCGTTGACTTCGCGCGCGGGAACGGCGTCGAGGTCCTCGTCGTAGCTGAACCAGCGCACGACGAGGCGCCGTCCCAAGCGCCGCGCCAGCGCGCGGGCCATCGCGAGGTCGAAGCCGGAGCCGGCGTCGCGGCCGCGCTGGGTCGAATTGAGGCCGTTGTTCCGGTCCAGGCAGACGCGCAGGCTGCGCGGCGGCGCGGTGGCGTGCGCCGCGATGCTTGCCCCGAGCAGCAGCGCTGCGGCGGCGAGGCCCACCGCGCGCTGCGTCATCGCTTGCCGCCGCTCTTCACGTAAGCCCAGAGCTCGCTGATCTCGCTCGGTTCGAGCAGGTCTCCCCATGACGGCATGTCGCCCTTGCCGTGAGTGACCGAGTGGCGGAAGCGCCGCTCGTCGTTGTGCGGAAACTTGCGTAGGTCGAACGCCGACGTGCCCGGATTGACCATGTTCAGGCCGTGGCAGTGGGCGCACATCTGGTTGAACAGCGCCTTGCCGTCGGAGACCATGGCCGAGTTCCCCGCCCAGGCCGGGGCGGGGAGCGCGAAGGCGAGACCCAGCAGGCCCGCGACGGCGGCGCGCGCCGCGTTCACCGCCTGGGCAGGGCGAAAGTCCACACCGAGCCCCCGGGCGGGATTTGCGCCAGCCGCTCGTCGCCGGAGAAGAGCGAGTACACGCCGCCGATTCCGCTCGTCACGGTGACGTACTGGCGCCCGTTGTGCGACCAGGTGATCGGCTGCCCGACGATCCCCGAGCCGGTCTGAAAGTGCCAGAGCTCCGTGCCCGTCTCGGCGTCGTAGGCCTTGAAGGCGCCGGTCTCGGTGCCGGTGAAGACCAGGCCGCCCGCGGTGCTCAGGGTCCCCGCGAAGTTCGGCAATTCGCTCGCGATCTCCCATTTCGCCTTGCCGGTCGTCGGATCGATCGCCTTCAGGTAGCCGCGCGGCCCATTGGGGTAGGCCCATGCGAACTTGGCGCCGAAATAGAACACGCCGGCGCGATATTTCGGCACCTGGGCCTGGTAGGTCCAGCCGAAGTTGAGCGTGTTGGCGTAGGCGAGCCCGGTCTGCGGGTTGTACGACATCGGCATCCAGTTCTTGCCGCCGAATGCCGACGGCCAGATCTCGACCTCCTTGCCGGCGTACATCTGCTTGGTGATCGCCGACTTGATCGGACGCCCGGTCTTCATGTCCACGCCGTCGGCCCAGTTCACCTTGACGAACGGATTGGCCGCGAGGAGCGCTCCGTTGGTGCGGTCGATAACGTAGAAGAAGCCGTTGCGGTTGGCCTGCATGAGGACTTTGCGGTTCTCGCCGTTGACCTTGAGGTCGGCGAGAATCAGCTCGTTCACGCCGTCGTAGTCGAAGGCGTCGTTGGGCGTGAACTGGTAGTGCCAGACGATCTCGCCGGTCTTCGGGCGGATCGCGATCACGCTGTTGGTGTAGAGGTTGTCGCCCTTGCGCACCAGCGCGTTCCACGAGCCGGGATTGCCGACGCCCCAGTACACGAGGTTCAGCTCGGGGTCGTAGGACCCGGTCAGCCAGGTCGCGCCGCCGCCGTGCTTCCAGGTGTCGCCCGGCCAGGTATCGCCGCCCTTCGCGCGCGGGCTAGGCACGGTGTAGCGGCGCCACAGGTGCTTGCCCGAGCGTGGATCCCAGCCGTCGAGGAAGCCGCGGATGCCGTACTCGCCGCCGGAAATGCCGGTGATGACGACGCCGTCGGCGACCAGCGGCGCGACGGTCATCGAGTACCCGGCCTTGAAGTTGATCGCCTTCGACTTCCAGAGCCGCTTGCCGGTCTTCATGTCGTAGGCCACGACGTGAGCGTCGAGCGTCGTGCGAAACAGCCTGCCCTCGTATGCCGCGAGGCCGCGGTTGACGATGCCGCAGCAGGCGACGCGCGGCGTGGCGGGCGGATACTCGACCTTGGTCTTCCAGATCTGGCGGCCGGTGAGGGCGTCGATCGCCAGCGTGGCGTCGTGCGTCGTGAGGTACATCACGCCGTCGATCACCAGCGGCTGCGATTCCTCGCCGCGGCCGTCGTTGAGACTGTAGTTCCAGACCGGGACCAGGTGCTGGACGTTTCGGCTATCGACCTGCAACAGCGTGCTGTAGCGCTGCAGGTCGTAACCCATGCCGTAGGTCAGGACGTTCTCGGTGTTCTTCCCCGAGTTGATCAGATCCTGCGCGGTCTGCGCATGCGCCGCGAGCGGCGCCAGGATTGCAACCAGTAGAGCGAACGCGGACTTTCTCATGATCCCCTCCTCCTCTAAGAATCCGTCGCAGCAGTCGGCAATTACAGCCCTTCGACCATCGACCGTCTACAGGGGCGTGCAAATTTACCGCATCAGTATCGCAAATGACCGGCGCGACGAAGGACCGTTGTCAGCTTGGGGGCCAACCCATCCTGCCGTCACCTGCTCGAACCCTTGAGGCGCCCCTGCGCTCAGTTCGTCCGGCGCGCCGGCAGGCGAGGGCGATTTCCTCGTCGCGCTGCACAATCCGGTGTGCCGCGCGCCGGCCCCCGCGCTCGAAGTGCGCCAGCGTGGAGGAAAGGTCTTCGGGGTTTGTCCGTTTCATGGTCTTCCCGAAAAGCTTGATCTGCATCATATTGCAGCAAGCTGGCGTGTAGCTGAATCTCCGCTACACTAATTGGCGCTTGCTCATCTGAGGAGGGGATATATGACGAACGGCAAACCGACGTCGGCGCATGCGCGCCGCAGATTTCTCAAGACCGCGACCGGCGCAGCCGCGCTCGCGGGCGCCACGTTGCACGCGCCGTACCTCATGGCGCAGCCGTCGAAAGTGAAGGTCGGCTTCCTGCTGCCGTACACCGGAACCTACGCCCAGCTCGGCAAGGCGATCACCGACGCGTTCAAGCTGCACGTGGACGAGAACGGCGGCAGGCTCGGCGGGCGCACGATCGAGTACGTGCAGGTCGACAGCGAAGCGAACCCCGCCAAGGCGACCGACAACACCAATCGGCTGGTCAACCTGGAGAAGGTCGACGTGATCGTCGGCCCGGTGCACTCGGGCGTCGCCGCCGCGATGGTGCGAGTGACGCGCGAATCCGGCACGCTCACGATCGACGCCAACGCCGGCGCCGGCGTGGTCACCGGCGCGCTGTGCGCACCGAATATCTTCCGCACCTCGTTCTCGAACTGGCAGCCGGCCTACCCGATGGGCAAGGTGCTCGCCGAGCGCGGCATGAGGAAGGCGGTGACGCTGACCTGGAAGTACGGCGCGGGG
>CAWEPV010000013.1:0-1507952 GCA_963811085.1 uncultured beta proteobacterium
AGCTCGTGAGCCGGCACGAGGCGCTGCGCACGCGCTTCGAGATGCGCGACGGTGAGCCGGTGCAGGTGATCGAGCCGCAGCCAAGCCTGGCGCTGGAGCCGGAGGATCTCAGCGCTCTGGCGCCGGCGCAACGCGAAGCCGAGGCCGAGCGCCGGGCACAGCAAGAGGCGCAGGCTTCGTTCGACTTGGAGCGCGGGCCGCTCATCCGAGTGCGGCTGCTGCGGTTGACGCCGAGCGAGCACTGGCTGCTGCTGAGCCTGCACCACATCGTCACCGACGGCTGGTCGATGGGAGTGTTGTTCAACGAGCTCTCGGCGCTGTACGGCGCCTACTGCCAAGGCGAGGCTTCGCCGCTTGCCGAGCTGCCGGTGCAGTACGCCGACTACGCGCTGTGGCAACGCGAGTGGCTGCAGGGGGAAGTGCTCGAGCAGCAGCTTACCTACTGGAGGCAGGCGCTGGCCGATCTGCCGGTGCTCGAGCTGCCCACGGACCGGCCGCGGCCGATGGCGGCGAGCTACCGCGGCGCCCGGGTGAGCTTCGAGCTGGGCGAAGCGCTCACCCGCGGGCTCAAGGAGCTGAGCCGGCGCGAGGGCGCGACGCTGTTCATGACGCTGCTGGCGGCCTTCCAAGTGCTGCTGTATCGCTACAGCGGCCAGGAGGACCTGGCCGTGGGTGTCCCGGTCGCGGGGCGCAGCCGCCCCGAGCTCGAGGGGCTGATCGGGTTCTTCGTCAACACGCTGGTGCTGCGCGCGGACCTCTCGGGTGCGCCCAGCTTCCGAGGAGCACCTGGCGCGGGTGCGCACCCGGGCCTTGCAAGCCTATGCCCATCAGGACCTGCCCTTCGAGAAGCTGGTCGAAGCGCTCGCCCCCAGGCGCGACCTGTCGCGCAATCCGCTGTTTCAGGCATCGCTGGTGCTGCAGAACACGCCGCCCGGAGAGCTCAAGCTCGAGGGGCTGGACGTGCAGCGCCTGGAGGGGCTCGGCAGCGAGAGCGCGAAGTTCGATCTGGACTTCGAGCTGACCGAGAACCCAGGGCGGCTCTCGGGCAGCATCCAATACGCCACCGACCTGTTCGAGGCGGGCACGATCGAGCGCCTGGTGGGGCACTGGCGGGTGCTGCTGGAGGCGATCGTGGCCGATCCCGGGCAAGCGATCTCGAAGCTGCCGCTGCTGACCGAAGCCGAGCGCCACCAGCTGCTCGTTGAGTGGAACGACACCGCCGTGGAGTATCCGCGCGAGCGGTGCATCCACCAGCTCTTCGAAGCCCAGGTCGAGCGCACCCCCGAGGCCACGGCGCTGGTGTACGAAGACCAGCAGCTCACCTACGGCGAGCTCAACGCGCGCGCCAACCGGCTCGCGCATCACCTGCGCTCACTCGGCGTGGGCCCCGAGGTGCTGGTGGGCGTGTGCCTGGAGCGTTCACTCGAGCTGGTGGTGGGGCTGCTCGCCGTGCTCAAGGCCGGCGGCGCCTACGTGCCGCTGGACCCGAGCTATCCGGCCGAGCGCCTGGCCTTCATGCTCGAAGACACCCAGGCCCCGGTGCTGCTCACCCAGCAGCGCTCACTTGCACGCCTTCCCGCCTATAGCGGCCACACCCTGTGCCTGGACCGCGACGCCGCGCGCTTCGCCCAGCACCCCGAGACCAACCCGCCTGGCTCCTGCAGCCCCACCAACCTCGCCTACGTCATCTACACCTCCGGCTCCACCGGCAAACCCAAGGGCGTCATGGTGGAGCAGCGCTCGGTCGTGAATCACATGCTGTGGATGCAGCGAAGGTTTCCCCTGTCGCCTGCGGACCGTATTCTTCAAAAAACACCCGCGAGCGCAGATGCTTCGGTGTGGGAGTTCTTCGCACCGCTTACGGCTGGCGCGCAACTCGTCATGGCAGCTCCGGACGTACACAGATCCCCCGTGGATCTAATGGAAACGGCATGGCGTTATGGCGTTACCGTCATCCAGTTCGTGCCGAGCCTGCTTACGGCTGTACTCGAGAGTCGCGGAATCACCCAATGTGATGCGTTGCGCCGGGTGTTCTGCGGCGGCGAGATTCTGGTCCAGGAGACAGCACGGCGCTTTAGAGCACAATCGAATGCCGAGCTTGTCAATCTTTACGGCCCAACCGAAGTCACGATCGATTCGACGTTCCACGTGTGGGGGGCCAGCGATGACGGGCACTCGCTCCCCATCGGCAAACCGGTCGACAACTTACGCGCTTACGTGGTCGACCGCGACACACAGTTGGCTCCCGCGGGTGTCGCGGGGGAGTTGCTGTTGGGCGGTGTCGGCGTGGCACGCGGATACCTCCGCCAACCTGCTCTCACCGCCGATCGCTTCATTGCCAACCCGTTCGCTGGCGTCAAATCCGACCGCTTGTATCGCACCGGCGACCTCGTCCGCCGGCGCAATGACGGCGTGATTGAGTTCCTAGGACGCCGCGACGCGCAACTAAAGGTCCGCGGCAACCGCATCGAACCGGGCGAGATCGAGGCGGTTCTGGCCGAGCATCCTGCGGTGCGCCAGGCCGCTGTGCTCGTGCGCGAATACGCGCCAGGCGACAAGCGTCTGGTGGCCTATGTGGCGACCCATGATGAATCGTGGGTCCAGGACGAGCCGCTGCGCGCCCTGTTGCGCGAACGGCTTCCCGAGTACATGCGGCCGGCGGCATATGTGTTCCTTCCGCGACTGCCGCTCACCCCCAATGGCAAGGTCGACCGCAAGGCGCTGCCGGCGCCCGACTCGAGCGCCTTTGCCCACCGCGCCTATGAGGCGCCGGTGGGCGAGATCGAGACAGCGTTGGCGCAGATCTGGGCGAAGGTGCTCAGGCTCGAGCGGGTGGGCCGCCGTGACCACTTCTTTGAGTTGGGCGGCCATTCGCTGCTGGCCGTCACTTTGCTCGATCGCATGCGTCAGTCGGGGCTACACGTCGACATAGAGGTGCTGTTTGGAACGCCGACGCTTGCTCAGGTAGCAGCCGCGGCGAACTTCTCCAGTAATACTGTCAAGGTTGCGCAGGACTGCATTCCGCCGCATTGCTCGGACATCGTCCCAGAGATGCTGCCACTGGTTCAACTGACACATGGCGAAATCGAGCGCATCACCAGCGTCGTGCCCGGCGGTGCGGCCAACATTCAGGACATCTACCCACTGGCACCGCTGCAAGAAGGCATCCTATTTCATCATCAGATTGCAAGGGAGGGCGATCCCTATCTTATGTCCGCCTTGTTCGCCTTCGACTCTCGACGGGCGCTAGAGGAATACGTCCAAGCCCTGCAAGCAGTCGTCGACCGGCACGATATCCTGCGCACAAGCGTGCTCTGGGAGGGATTACCTGAACCTGTGCAGGTCGTATGGCGTCGTGCGCCGCTCGCCATAGAGGAAGTCAGCCTCTCCACCGGCGCCGGCGACATCGCTCAACAGTTGCGCGCTCGCTACGATCCGCGCGGCTACCGACTCGACGTGCGCAAGGCCCCTCTCATGCGCATATACATCGCTCGCGATGAAGAGAACGCGCGTTGGCTGATGCTGCAGTTGTTTCACCACTTATCGACCGATCACACTGCCCAGGAGGTGATGCAACAGGAGATCGAGGCGCATTTGCAGGGCCGTGCCGGTCGGCTGCCCGCTCCGCTGCCATTTCGCAACTTCATCGCCCACGCAAGGCTGAGCGTGTCGCAGGAGGAGCACAAGGCGTTTTTCCAGGAGATGCTCGGGAACGTGGATGAACCCACGACACCGTTCGGCCTCAGCGATGTATATGGCGAAGGCGGGGACCTCAGTGAAGTGCGGCAACGCGTGGGCCCGCCTATCGCTATACGGCTCCGAGAATGCGCGCGTACGCTCGGCGTTAGTGCCGCCAGCGTTTACCACCTTGCGTGGGCTAAGGTGCTGGCCGGCTTTTCAGGGCGAGACGACGTGGTCTTCGGCACAGTCCTGTTTGGGCGCATGCAAGGCGGCTCAGGGGAGGGCCGGGCGCTGGGGCTATTCATGAACACGCTCCCTGTTCGGATACAAGCAGACAATGCGAATGTACAAAGCAGTGTCCGGCATACCCATGCGCTGCTCACTAGGCTGTTGCACCACGAGCACGCCTCGCTCGCCCTGGCGCAACGGTGCAGCGCGGTGGCAGCGCCCACTCCGCTCTTCAGTGTGCTGTTGAATTACCGATACAGTGCAGCCGTGACCGCACCTTCCGGAGGAATTCGCCAATCCGCGGAAGGCATGAAGTGCCTCAGCAAAGAAAGCCGCACCAACTATCCTTTGACCCTTTCCATCGACGACCTGGGCGAGGAATTCGAACTGATAGCTCAGGCGAGATCGCCGATCGATCCGGGTCGAGTATGCGCTTTCATGCGCACGGCGCTGGAGCGATTGGTAGATGCCCTGGAGCATGCGCCAGACACACCGCTGCGCGACCTTGACGTGCTGCCCGAGTCTGAGCGCCAGCAGCTGCTCATAGAGTGGAACGACACGGCCGTGGAGTATCCGCGCGAGCGGTGCATCCATCAGATCTTCGAAGCCCAGGTCGAGCGCAGCCCCGAGGCCACCGCGCTGGTGTACGAGACGCAGCAGCTCACCTATCGCGAACTCAACGCGCGCGCCAACCGGCTCGCGCATCACCTGCGCTCGCTCGGCGTGGGCCCCGAGGTGCTGGTGGGCGTGTGCCTGGAGCGTTCGCTCGAGCTGGTGGTGGGGCTGCTCGCCGTGCTCAAGGCCGGCGGCGCCTACGTGCCGCTGGACCCGAGCTATCCGGCCGAGCGCCTGGCCTTCATGCTCGAAGACACCCAGGCCCCGGTGCTCGTTACCCATAGCAGCCTGCTCGACAAGCTTCCGCCCTACGCCGGCCACAGCGTGTGCCTGCAGCGCGACGCCGCGCGCATCGCGCAGCGCTCGGACTCGAATCCTCCACCCAGCGCCAGCCCCACCAACCTCGCCTACGTCATCTACACCTCCGGCTCCACCGGCAAGCCCAAGGGCGTCATGATCGAGCAGCGCTCGGTCGTGAACTATCTGTCCTGGATAGGCAATACCTTCCCGTTGCATACGACCGATCGCGTGCTTCAGAAGACACCGATCAGCTTCGACGCATCAGTCGAGGAAATATTCTTCCCGCTCTCCCTTGGCGCCGTGCTCGTGGTCACGGGGCCCGAGTCCCATCTGTCCGCAGAGGAATTGATCGATGCCGTGCAAGAAACCGGGATAACCGTTCTCCAAGTCGTGCCCAGCCTGCTTGCCTCAATGCTCGACCACACGCAATTCCGCGAGTGCAAATCCTTACGGCTATTGCTCTGCGGCGCGGAGGTCCTCACGCGTGAGCTGGCCGAGCGCGTCCATGACCAGTCGGCAGCCGAGTTGGTCAATCTCTACGGTCCCACCGAGACAACCATTTCTTCCACATTCTGGCGGGTTCCCAGGAATATATCGGAGCGCCGGGTTCCCATCGGGCGGCCCGTCGCAAATACGAAAGTGGTGGTCGTGGACGACGCGGGTCAGCTTCTTCCGGCAGGAGTTCCCGGTCAACTCTGCGTCGCTGGCTCAGGCGTTGCGCGCGGATACCTCAATCGACCCGAACTGACCCGGGAACGCTTCGTTCCCGACCGGTTTTGGCACGCTCGAGGAGGACGGCTCTACTTGACGGGCGACCGCGTACGCCTAAAGCCTGACGGCACCCTCGAGTTCCTGGGCCGATGCGACCAGCAACTCAAGATTCGGGGCTTTCGAATCGAGCCCGAAGAGGTCGAAGCGACGCTTTCCGAGCACCCGGGAGTGGCCGACGTGGCCGTCGTCGGGCACCAGGTTGCACCCGGCGGCACGCAACTCGTGGCCTACTATCTTCGCTCTCAAACGGATGTCTGCGATTCCAAGGCGTTGCGTGCGTACCTGCAAGCGCGGCTGCCGGAGCACATGGTTCCCGCCTTCTTCATTGGTGTCGAATCGCTCCCGCGCCTGCCGAACGGCAAAGTAGATCGTTCGCGCCTGCCGGCACCAGGGCGGGAGAATGTGGCGACTGACGATGAATTCGTCGCACCAAGTACTCCTGTCGAGCAAATACTTGTCGACGTCTGGCGAAGCGTGCTACAGGTCGATCGGATAGGCATCCACGACAACTTCTTCGAGATCGGCGGACATTCGCTGCTGGTTGCGCAGGTCGTCGCTCGGATTCGCGATGTGCACGGCGTGCCACTGAGCATCCGCGATCTGTTCGCCCACCCGAACGTTGCCGCACTGAGCCGGATCGTCGAAACCTTGCGGACCGCTCCCCCAACGGAGCAGGAGCCCGGGCTCGTGCCGGCCGCCAGACAAGCTTTTCGGCGCCCGAGGACGACTTGAGCGGCGATAGCCTCGGACGCGGTCCGGCCTCAATCGCCCACGGCGCTTTCAGCGCTCGAGGCGTTGCGACATTCACTTCGAAAACAAAGCAGATCTCAGATGTCTGACCACTTCGCGATCGCAGGCTCGATAACCGGCGAGGATCAATCATCTTCCCAGACGGAGGAAGTGTATGTAATGCCCTGCTCGTACGCGCAGCAACGCCTTTGGTTTATCGACCGATGGCAGCCGGGCGCAGCGACCTACAATATAAGTGTCGCGACACGGCTGGTCGGGTCGCTCTCGGCCCCGGCACTCGAGTCGGCGCTTAATCAACTGGTGTCGCGCCACGAGTCGCTGCGAACCGCGTTCGCGCTGCAGGACGGCGAGCCGTTTCAGCACATTCTGCCCAAAGCTGCGGTGCAGATTCTGCTCCGGGATCTGAGCGAGCGCGAGCCGGTGCAAGCCCAGGGCGAGGCCTTCGCTCTGGCGCAGGAATTTTCGCAGCGCCCATTCGATTTGTCGGCTGCTCCGCTGCTACGCGCGCTTCTCGTCCGCATCGACTCGCAGGAGCACCTGCTGGTGCTGGTGCTGCACCATATTGTCTCAGATGGCTGGTCTATGGGCGTGCTGTATGGGGAGCTCTCGGCGCTGTACCAGGCTCAGCTCGAGGGCAGGCAGGCGCAGCTTCCGGCCTTGCCGATCCAGTATGCCGATTACGCACTTTGGCAGCGTGAGCGGCTGCAGGGGCAACTGCTGGAGCGCGAGCTTGGCTACTGGCGCAAGCAGCTCGACCGGTTGAGCACGCTGGAGCTGCCCACCAACCGACCGCGACCGCCCCGGCCCAGCTACCGCGGGGCAAGCCAGCCCGTCTACGTCGAGGCACGACTCAGCGAGGCACTCAAGCGGCTTGGCCGCTCGAAGCAGTGCACGCTGTTCATGACGCTGCTGGCGGCCTTCCAAGTGCTGCTGTATCGCTACAGCGGCCAGGAGGACTTGGCCGTGGGCAGCCCGATTGCCGGGCGCAACCGCAGCCAGCTCGAGGGCTTGATCGGATTCTTCGTCAACACGCTGGTGCTGCGCACCGATGCCTCCGGCGACCCGAGTTTCCTCGAGCTGCTGGCACGGGTGCGGGAGTGCGCGTTGGATGCCTATGCCCACCAGGAGCTGCCATTCGAGAAGCTGGTGCAGGAGCTCAGGCCACAGCGCGATCCAAGTCGCAATCCGCTCACCCAAGTAATGTTTGCGCTCCAGAACGCGCCGGGCGAGGAGCTCGGCCTGCCGGGCTTGCGCTGCAGCCGCGTGCAGCTCTGCGCCGACACGGCCAAGTTTGATTTGACCCTGTCGCTTAGCGAGGAGCCCGATGGGTTGCGGGGGCAGTTGGAGTACGCCACCGACCTGTTCGAGGCGGGCACGATCGAGCGCCTGGTGGGGCACTGGCGGGTGCTGCTGGAGGCGATCGTGGCCGATCCCGGGCAAGCGATCTCGAAGCTGCCGCTGCTGACCGAAGCCGAGCGCCACCAGCTGCTCGTTGAGTGGAACGACACCGCCGTGGAGTATCCGCGCGAGCGGTGCATCCACCAGCTCTTCGAAGCCCAGGTCGAGCGCACCCCCGAGGCCACGGCGCTGGTGTACGAAGACCAGCAGCTCACCTACGGCGAGCTCAACGCGCGCGCCAACCGGCTCGCGCATCACCTGCGCTCACTCGGCGTGGGCCCCGAGGTGCTGGTGGGCGTGTGCCTGGAGCGTTCACTCGAGCTGGTGGTGGGGCTGCTCGCCGTGCTCAAGGCCGGCGGCGCCTACGTGCCGCTGGACCCGAGCTATCCGGCCGAGCGCCTGGCCTTCATGCTCGAAGACACCCAGGCCCCGGTGCTGCTCACCCAGCAGCGCTCACTTGCACGCCTTCCCGCCTATAGCGGCCACACCCTGTGCCTGGACCGCGACGCCGCGCGCTTCGCCCAGCACCCCGAGACCAACCCGCCTGGCTCCTGCAGCCCCACCAACCTCGCCTACGTCATCTACACCTCCGGCTCCACCGGCAAACCCAAGGGCGTCATGGTGGAGCAGCGGGCCGTCGTCCGCCTGGTTCGCAACGCGGACTACGTGCGGCTCGGCCCCGACGATGGCGTCGCGCAGGCCTCCAACGCATCGTTCGACGCCGCGACGTTCGAGGTCTGGGGCGCCCTGCTCAACGGGGCCCGCCTGGTGGTGCTGCAGAAGGCGACGCTGATGGATGCGCAGAGCCTGGCCGAGGCGATCGCGTCGCAGCGCATCACCACGCTGTTTCTGACGACGGCGCTCTTCAATCGGCTCGCCCACGCCTCGCCGCCGCCATTCGCGGCGCTGACTCACCTGCTCTTCGGTGGCGAGAGGGCGGACCCGGGCTCGGTCCTGCGGGTTCTCGAGCACGGAGCGCCCCGCCAGCTCGTTCATGTCTACGGCCCGACCGAAACGACGACGTTTGCGACCTGGTGCGCCGTCGAGAACGCGAACGGGCTCCGTGGCCAGGTCCCCATCGGCCGACCAATCTCCAATACGACCGCATATATCGTGAATTGCGATGGGCAGCCACAGCCCACCGGCGTCGTGGGTGAGCTTCTGATCGGAGGCGACGGTGTCGCCCGCGGGTACCTGCGTCGCCCCGAGCTCACTGCCGAACGCTTCGCCTCCGACCCGTACTGCGCGAACTCCGCCGCCCGGCTTTACCGGACCGGGGACTTCGCCCGCTATCGGGCTGACGGCAACATCGAATTCATTGGCCGCCGCGATCAGCAGGTGAAGATCCGGGGCTTTCGCATCGAACCGAGCGAGGTCGAAGCCGCGCTGACGTCTCATCCCGCCGTCGCGGGCTGCGCCGTGGTCGTAGCCGAGGTTCGTCCGGGCGAGCACGGGCTGGTCGCCTATTACGCGGCCACCGAGGGCGCCGACCTGAGCCGGGAGGCCGCGCGCGGCTTCCTGCGCTCGAAGCTGCCCGAGCACATGGTTCCCGCCGTTTTCGTTGCCCTGTCCTCCCTGCCCCTCACGCCAAACGGCAAAGTGGATCGCTCCCGACTGCCCGAGCCGCGCGAGGCGCCGGAAGTCGATCGGGTTCGCAGTCGAGCACCGGGGGATCAGCTCGAGCTCCACCTCGTGAAGCTCTGGGAGCGAATGCTCGGGGTAGAAGGCATCGGAATCCACGACGACTTCTTCGAGCTTGGCGGGCATTCGTTGCTCGCAGCACAGCTGTTCGACGAGATCGAGCGACTGTGCGGGCGCAGGCTGCCGCTGGACACCCTCTGGTACAAAGGTGCGTCGATCGCCGACGTCGCCCACCTGCTGCGCGAGGACGTGCAATCGATCACCTGGCCGATTCTCGTGCCGATTAAGCCTTCGGGGTCAAAACCGCCTCTCTTCGTCGTGCATACAATGGGCGGAAACCTCTTTCACTACGATCATTTCGCGCGCGCTCTCGACGCTCAGCAGCCAATCATTGGGTTGCAGGCGCGCGGCGTTTACGGGCGCGAGCAACCTCGCCACCGAATCGAGGACATCGCAGCGGACTGCGTCGGCGCCCTGCGCAGCCATCAAGCGCAGGGCCCGTACCTGATCGCGGGCTATTCCAGCGCGGGCATCGTCGCCTTCGAGATCGCGCGCCAGCTGGAGTCCGCTGGAGAACAGGTCGGACTGCTTGCGCTCATCGACAGCTTTTCTCCGCGAGCAAAGAGGAAACGCTCGCTCGCGCAGGCGGCTGCCGGAATGCTTCGCCGTGTGCAGCTGCGCCTCGTTCAGGAGCGCGCGTATCACGCAATCCTGCATTGGACCGGCCTGTCGCATCGGCGCCGACTAGGCAGCGTCGGGGAGGCGCAGAGATGGGCCTACTGGTCGTATCGGGCGCAACATTACGCAGGGGCGGCATGCCTGTTCGTCACCAACGCGTCGCTCGAAACGGTCCACGAACCCACCCTCGGCTGGGAGCAGCTGGTCCAGGGCGGACTGCACGTCCACCGCCTGCCCGGGGGCCACAGCTCGATCATGAAGGCGCCCCTGGTGGCCGAGTTGGCCGCGACGCTCCAGTCCGAGCTCGACCGCGCGACCGGAGCGCCAGGCGCGGCACGGCAAGCCGCGGTCTCCTGACGGAGCCGGGCCATGCTTGCGCAATTGGATCGTGACTTTGATCGTGACGAGGTGCACCTCTGGCGAACGTCGACGCGCATTTCGCCGATTTTCGCTTGCGATCTGCAGGCCCTGTTGAGCCGCGGTGAGCGCGCCAAGGCCCTACGGTTTCGGCGCGACGGCGATCGCGAACGATACGTCGTCTCGCACGCCATGTTGCGGCTCGTGCTGAGCCACTACGTCGGTGCGCCGCCCGCCGAGCTTGAGTTCGCGATCGAAGCGCATGGCAAGCCCAGGCTCGAGCCAATACCGGTGTCCAACCTGTCGTTCAACCTTGCGCATTCCGGGGATCTGGCGTTGCTTGCAATCAGCCGCGGCCCGGCGGTGGGCGTCGATCTCGAGGAAATCAGGCACGATGTGGACGTGCCGACGCTGGCGCGCTCGGTGCTCTCGAAGGCCGAGCTGCGGGTGTTACATGCCGCGCCGCCCGAGCGGCAGCGTTCTCTCTTTTTCAGGAGCTGGGTGCGCAAGGAAGCCGTTCTCAAAGGCTGCGGCGTAGGTCTCGCGCTGGAGCCCGATCGCGTGATCGTGCTGCAGAATGAAACGAGGTGCGATACTGCCGTCGTAGCGGTGAAACTGAGCGCCGGCCCGGAGGAGTGGGGTGTCCGCGACGTCGAGATCGGCGATCGCTACGCCGGCGCAGTGGCGGCCCCCGGACAGGACTGGACCCTGCGCTGCTTCGAGCATCGTTGGTCGGCGCTCACCCGCCCTGCAATTTCTCCAGGCCGGGATAGACCAGGTTGACGGATTCGCGCGCAAGGCGCGCGCCGACGGGGGCCAGGGCGCTGTAGGCGCCCAGCATCGCAGCGGGAAGCTGCCCCACAAGCTGCGCGAGGTCTGCAAACCTGACGCCCTGGCGCACGAGGAAGGCGATGTAGGTGTGGCGCAGCGCATGCGGCGTAATCTCGTGGACCCGTTCCAGTCCGGCATCGTGGGCGGCATAGAGCAACTGCGTCGACAGGATATCCAGGGTCGCCGGCTTGCCGGCCCCGGCCCGCAAGACCGGCGCGTCCGGCTCCCCGGCGCCGGTGGCAAGATGTCTGGCGACAACCGCGCCTGGTCGCACGGTCCTTGCGCAGTCGCCGCGCACGTGCACCGCGGCACCTTCCGGCTCGACGTCGCTCCAGCGCAGTTCCAGCGCCTCCTCGGGCGAGATTCCGGAAAGGAGGAGCAATATCGCGCGCTGCGCGTCGCGCTCGGCCGCGCGCAGGAGCGAAAGTATCTCTTCGGCGCTCAACTCCCGCGGCGTCGCCGGTAGCGCCTCGAGAAGCGGCCGCTCCGCGGCGCCGAGCGCAGGCGGCGCGCTCCATTCCAGGCCAGGAGCGTGACGTAGGCCCTGAAGCAGCGCCCCGATCACGGGCTGTGCCAGCACCACCGCGGGCCCGGGCTCGGGACGATTGAAAAGCTCCACGAGCGCCATCGCAAGCAACGCAAGCAAGAGCGCGCCGGCGACCACGAAAGCGGCATCGCGCCAGTACCGTGGCCGCCAGGGCTCGCGCGGCAACGCGGCCTGCTCCACAATCTGCACGGAGGGCACTCTTGCGCGCTCGGTCGCTTCGAGCTTCGCCCTTCGCTGCTGCGCGTCCCGGTACGTGCTCTCGAGTTGCTCGCGTTCACTTCGCAGCGCTTTGTACTGATCGAAGCGCGCCGCGAACTGGCCGGCGCCCTGGCGTCCCGCGGCGATTTGGGCCCGCAGGCGGCGCTGCGCTTCGCGCGCGCTGGCAAGCTCTTCCTCGGCCTCCGCGAGGGCCGCCTGCTGGCTCGCCGCGCGCTGCGCCTTGATCTGCTCCTCCTGCGCAGCCAGGCGCGCGCGGAGCGCGCGCGCATTCGGGTCGATCGCGAGATAGTCCGGCGTGTAGCTGCGCTCCAGATTGCGCAGATCCTCGCGCGCCTGCGAGGCGCGTTGCTCGAGGTTCGCGAGGGTCGGGTTGTCTTTCGCGCGGACCACCCCCTTCCCGGCCGCCACCGCCTCGCGCAGCGCGCTCACTTTGCCCTCTGCGGCGCTCACGCGGTCCCCGGCGGCCTGAAGGGACTTCCCGAGGCCCTGCAGCTGCGCGAGCGCCTCGTTCTCTTCGCGCTCCGGCGATACGATGTTGTACTGCAAGCGATACTCCTCCACCGCGCGACGCTTGGCGGTAACCGCCGTTTCGAGCCTGTGGACCTCGTCGTCGGCGCGGGCCGTCGCCTCCGTCGAATGCTGTTCGAAAGAGCGGGCGATCTCGTTCCGGTACGCTTCGCTGATCGCGACCAGCAAAGCCGCCGGAAGCTCAGGGTGCGCGCCGGTCGCAGCCAATTCGACCACGTGGGTTCCAGGCACCGGCGTGACGGTCAGCTCGGATTGCAGCGCCGCGACGGGATCAGGCCCCAGCGCCGACAGATCGTGCCCCGCCTCGCCCAGCCGCTTCGCGGCCCGCTCGAGCAGTGGGCGGCTGGAAAGCTTCTGGACCTCGGTCAGGAACGGCCGCTCAGGATCCGAAGAAGCAGCGGGAGCGGCGCTGCCAGGCACGGTTGGCGCGTCACTCGGCGCCACGTATGACGCAGGCGTGATCTGCAGCCTCGAGGTCGCGCGGTATTCCGCCGGCCGCAGAAAGTCGTACACAAGGCCGACGGCGCAAGCGACGCAGAAAACGCCCAGAAAGACGATCAGGCGGCGCCGGTTCGCTCGCTTGGTGGCCGAACCAAGTGGCCCGCCGGGCAGAGAGTCAACCGAGCGACCCCAATCGGATGTGTCAAAGGAACTCATACCGAATCGGCGCCAGGGCGAAACAGCTCCAATGGTCGGCTGCCCGACTTTGCGGTCGTCTCGACTTCTCGCGCGGTCTGCCGCGACACGAGCACCGTCTTGCACAGCACCACTACAGCGATCAACGTGTAATAAAGGTCGAAATTGGCGAGGCCGAGAAATGCGCCGCCACTCGCGTATCCTACGAGACTCACCTGCACCATGGCGGCTAGATCCGCCGCCCACCGATTTTCCGGATCGCCGCGGGCCCGCCTTGATGATCCAGGAGGCCGTGCGCCAGGTCATCAGGCCGAGCGTGAGGAACAGGAACAGGCCGAAAAACCCGTGCTCTCCGAGCACTTCGAAGTAAATGCTGTGCGAATCGTGAACGTTCCCGGGCTCGGGCGCATAGATGGCGAACATGCCTCGCTGGAAGACGTTAAATCCTCCTCCCAGCGGCTTGTCCTTGGCGAGATTGAACGCCATCTTCCAGGCGTTGATTCGACCCTCTGCGGAGGCATCCTGCTGATAGGTCTGGATGGTTGCCATGCGATCGAACCATGACTGGGGCATCGTCATCAGGATCAGAGCGGCCGCGATGGCCGTCAGCAGCCCGGTGAACAGCTTGCTGCGGCTCTTGAGCCAGAGAAACATTCCCATCACGGCCATACCAAGCATGGCGCCACGAGACTGGCTGCCGATCGCCGCAAGCGCGCTCAGCAGCATCGCGGCGGTCATGGCGTACCTGAGCCAAACCCTCGTGGCGATCAGCTGCAGATAGCGCAACAGCGGGATGGTCATGATTAGCGCCAGGCCCATTTCGTTGTCGCCGCCGATGAAGGTTCCGGACGGTCCCCTGACGTGGTACATGCCCCCATGCATGATCGTGAAGATGCCTCCCTTGACGCCATAGAACGCGAGCGACAGCGCCATCACCCACACGAGGAGATTGAGCCGCTCTTTGCTTTGCATCACCATCATGGTGACGAAAACCATGAGCTGGATCTTTGCGACCTTGTCCATCTGCGGCCAGGCCAAAATGGGGTACACCGAAAAGATGGTCGTAATCACCATCCATGCGATGAAGATGAGGAGAACCACGGTTTCCCGGGTCCACGGAATTTTCTTCGGCTCGCGGGAGATCAATAGCGAGACCAGGGTGACGATGGCGACGATCATCGCGAACGGGAAGTCGTAGGCGAACCCCCAGCACAACCGGTGCGGGTTCATGAAGCTGATCCACGTCCAGAGCAGGACCCCGATATAGGGCCGTGCCAGCGCGAATGGCAGCGCGCCGAATATCACCGCCGTGACGAAAATGTCTCTCATTGCGTTCCGCTCTCAGGCAACATTGTTTCGCTTGCCCAGTGATTGCTCGGTTACGAACCAGCGAACCCGGCGCGGCAGCCGCGCTCCGCGCAGGAGGCCATCCCTCATGCGCGCCGCCAGAAACCGCTCTTCGCGCCAGCCGCGCTGCCTCACCTGGTAGAGGCGTCCTTTCGCCGGTTGAGGCTGCCCGAGGCGCTCTCCGCGCTCCAGCCGCTCGATTAGCTCCGCGTACGCTTCGGCACTGTCCCTCACCGCCCGCCAAAACAGAGTCAGCTCGTCGTCGGCCCCCCTGACCTCCGGACAGATGTGAGCAATCAGATCCCCGGTGTCGATGCCGGGATCGATCCTGTGCAGCGTACAGCCAATCTGGTCGACCTCGCCATTGTAGAGGGCCCAGAAGGTGCAATCGGCGCCCCGGTAACGAGGTGACAGACCGCCGTGCAAGTTGAAGATTCCCAGCCGGCCCTTCGAGAGAAGGGGCCCTCGGATGAGCGAGGTGCCGAACACCGCGATGACGTCGGGCTGCAACCGGTCGGCCAACGCCACGACGTCAGGATGATTGATGTGCGGCACCTCCACCAGGAGATCCTGCCGCACGAGCCGAGGCGGGTTTGCCGCAAAGAAAAAGCTTGCCTCCCGCCCCCCGGTATAGCGGCGCCGGTCGCGCAACCAGCGCCACGCCTTGCGCCAGAGATTCCCGGGATACAACTGGCGAACGATCCTGCCTGCGGTCAACTGGCGTCCGGTTTCCTGCACGATCGCAAGGGCGCGAGCGCCGGCGCAGAGCCGGTTGGCGACGTACACGTGTCGCGGCGATCGCCCGCACAAGATCATCACCGAGAGGCTAGACACGCGCTGCGACCTCCCGGCGTTGCATCGCGACGGCGGGCACCGGGGGCACCGCGACGTCCGCCAGATCCATCATCAGCGCGTCGGCAAAGAATTTTGCCGCCCAGTTGGGAAACTCGAACATCGAGTAGCGGCCCCAGATGGGCGCAGAGCCTGCAATTGCGCCGCGCACGGCCAGGTCCGGATCGGCGAGCCGCTGATTGCCTTTGAGGAAAGCGAGCGCCCGACGCGCATTCTCACGCAGTTGGTCCAGGCCCGTTTCCTGGGCGATCCGGGTCCAGTTGAGGCTCATCTGCGCCACACCCGTCAGACAGCAGTACTTCGCCCCGGCGAGCCAGGCTTCTCCATAACTACCGGCAAGCCAACCGTCGGCGCGCTGGACCTTCGCCATGGCCTGCGCCGCGCTGATCGCGGCAGCGAGGTAGCGCTCGCTCTTCAGCAACACTCCGCTCTCCAGCAACCCCCGGATCGCATAGGCGATGGTGTGCGTGAAAGGCTCCCGCTCCGGCGTGAAGGCGTTGTTGGCAAACCAGCCCGACTCGCGCTGTTGCGCAAGCGCCCAGTCGAGATTGCGGATGGCCGCGGTCTTGAGCTTGGCATCGCCTGCAATCAACGCCGTTGCAAGCAAAGCCCACGTCGCGCGCGTGTTGTAGGTGTGCGGCACAGCATTGTGCTCGAACTTGCGCCAGCACCCATCCGCGTCCTGCTGTCGCGCCAGCCAGCGGCCGGCTCTGACGGCGGATTCGAGACATTCAACGCGGTCCAGTTGCAGATAACCGGCCAGCATCCCGTGCATGATCTGGCCCGTATTGAAGATCACGGGCTGGTTGCCAGGTTCGCCGAAGTGCCCCGGGAAGGCGCCATCGGGATGCTGGATGGAGAGTTCCCAGTCGATGATGCGATGCCCGCGGTCGATCAGATCGGATCGATCGAGAATCTTCGCTGCGGCGATGAAGGTTTCGACGATATAGCCGCTGGTTTCCGGATAGCTCGGCAACCAGCCGTCCTCGAAGCTCCATCCGGCCGACACGCCGCCGGCGTCCGCTTCCTCGTCGCGGACATCCTGCGCCTTGCAAAGCCAGTCGATCGCCGCCTGAAGGTGCGTACGGTGGTCGACCCCCGTACGCACTCGTGCGGGAAAGAGGTCGCTCGCGATCAGCCGCAAGTGCCGAGGGCGCCAGGGCTTGTAGCGAAACGGGAGTGCGAGAAATTTGGCCGGACTCACTGCACGGGCGTCCCGAGCGCGTTCAAGTCGATTCCTGCCGGTGCGACGTGGCTGACCACGTAGCGATACTTTCCGGAGGCTTCCGCCGGAATTGCTTCGACCAGTCGTACGGCGACGCGCACATCGCTGCCGAGCCGCCCTCCAATCCCGGCCGCGACCTGGGTGCGCGCGGTCTCGCTCCACTGGGGGCCGGGAACAATTAAAACCTCGATGTCGCGCACGCCGTGCTGGATGAACTTGAATTCGGCGATGCCGTCCACGGCCCGAAGTACATAGATGACCGCCAGTGCGTGCATGATGGCGCCATCGGACCGGATGACAAAATCGGTCGTCCGCCCAGTCACTTCGTCGAGGACATGCAGCCCGCGCCCGTCGCGGCTGCTTTCCAGGCTCATGCGCACCATGTCGCCCGTGCGGTAACGGATGAAGGGCTGGGCATCGGAGCACAGTCCGGTCATCACGGCTTCCCCCAGTGCCCCTGGCGCCACCGGCTGGAGCTCATGGTCCAGCACCTCCAGGATGATGCTCTCGCTCATCAACAGGAGCTGTCGCGCCGGCGTCTCGTGCGCCGTGAAACCGATATCGCGGCTGCCGAACTCGTTGGCGGCGGGCACCCCGAACGTCTTCTCGATGAGCGAGCGCTGGTGCGCATAGAGCGGCTCGCCGGTCGTGCAGACCACGCGCAGTTTCGGCAGGCGCAGTCGGATGCCTCGCGTACTCGCGCGAGCCGCAAGCAACGCAACGCTGCTCGCGTAGCCGTAGATGCATTTCGGATTGAATGCCTGCAACGCTTCCAGGTAGGCATCCATGTTGCTCTCTGACATCTCGAAGGCGTTGAGCACCAACTGATTGAGCATGCGGTCGCGAAGCGTCTTGATGCGGTCGGTCTTCCGCAGCTCTACCGGGGCGCCCCAGAGATACACCTCGGGGTCTCCCGGTTCGACACCCCACCAGCGCCGCGCCCGGATGCGGCCCGCGGCGTCGGAGGCCTGCCGCCAGCGGCCGTAGTAGAACTGCAGCGGCTCGCCGCTGGAGCCGCCCGTGTTGTACGGGAAAGCCCCTCCGGGCACTCCCGCCCAGCGGATCCGCTCGATGTTGTCGCGGGCGTCGCGCTTGGTCATGGTCGACAACCGCCGAAGGTCGCCCAGACTGACTCCATTGCTTGAAATAGCGAGTCCAGCCGCCCGGATGCGTTCCGCGTGCCAGGGGCTGTGCTGCACGGCAACCCGCAGCAGTGCGTTGAGCTTTTCGGTCTGCAGGCGCTCGAGTTCCTCGCGCGAGAACCACTGGCTGCGATCCAGGCTCTCCAGGTACGCGAAGGTCGGCCGCTTCATCAGCCGCTCATGCAGCGGATAGACGACACGACGGGAGAATGTGGGATGCGGCACGGTGCGGACTCAGGCGAGATGGATCGGTCGGCTTCGCGGTCCCGCGTCGGCCTGCCGCTCCACGATGTTCGCGAACTCTGCCGCGAGGACCTTCACGCGCTGATCCCAGCTGTTGGCCTCGGCATGACTCACAATAAAATTACGATCCCAGTTTCGGCGAAGCGCCTCCGAGATTGCGCCGGCCAGTTTGTCTCGCTCATCGAACGGAACGAGAAGGCCCAGCCTCGGGTCGGCCACCACTTCCGCATTACCGCCCACGTCCGTCGTTACAACGGGAAGTCCGCAAGCCATCGCCTCGAGAAAGACGTTCGCCCATCCTTCGTTGCGAGTGGCCAGCACGAAAACGTCGGCGGCCGAAAGCACCGCTTTCAACTCATCCGGCGCCACGGCGCCCAGAAACATGACGCAATCCTGCAGCCCCAACTCGGCCGCGCGCTGCGTGCAGCACAGCGCTCCAGTCGCCCTCCGGGCTCGCGCCCCCGACCACCAGATAGCGCAAGTCCGGAAACCGCTGCCGCAGGGCGGGCAGACATTCCATCACGCGGTGAAACCCCTTGCGCTCCACCAGCGCGCCAACGGACACCAACACCGGCGCGCCGTCCGGCAGGCCCAGGCGGCTGCGCGCCGCCTGCCGCGGCAGGCGGTGGAATTTCGCCATGTCGACGCCGTTTCCCACCACGAGGATCCGCTCGCTTGCCGCGCCCAAGCTCTCGGCGTGCCGCTTGAGGGAAGCCGATACCGAAAATATCCGGCTTGCGCGCCCCAGCGCCTTGGTCATCCGCCGGCGCCTGAGCGGATCGCGAGCGAGCGGCACCTCGGTTCCGCGCAGGGTGATCGTGACCGGGACGCGCAGCCACTTGCCGAGCAGGGTGCCTGCATCACCGTCCGGGTAAGCGAAATGGGCGTCGATCAAGTTGAAGCCGAAAGCGCGCTTCAGGCGCAGCATGGTCGGAAGACAGCCAAGCGCCATCAGGATGCCATCCAGCCATTTGAAGGCGCCGGGCACCGACAGGAAGCGCGGATGCCGCACTTCGATACCGTCCTGCACCTCGTGACGCGGCGCCTCGGGGCGAAAGTGCGGCCTCCACCGTCTCAATAATCCCTGAAAGGGAAACCAGGGAACGGGGGCGACCACGGTCAATGGCAGCACCTTCGCGACGCGAAACATCCGTTCACGGATGAACAGACCCGCCGAAGGCTGCCCCGCGTTGGGGAACAGGGTGGTGAAAACCACGATTCGCGGCGCGGGCTTGGTCATCGACCGCCGCCTTCGCCGCCGATTAGCTCCGGATACAGGTGGCGATAGCGGTCAACGCTCTGCGCCCAGCTGCGCTCGCCCTCCACGAAGCGTCGCGCCGCCCCCCGCATCGGCGCCCAGCCTGGCTCATTGGCGAGCAGCCCGAGCACTTTCTTCGCCAGCGCTTCAGCGTCCCCGGCCTTGAATAGCACCCCGGTTTCCTGGTCCCGGATCAACTCGCGATGGCCTCCCACGTCGGAGGCCACCAACAGCCTGCCCTGCGCCATGGCCTCCAGGGGTTTGAGCGGCGTGACGAGTTCCGTCAGGCGCATGGACAACCGCGGGTAGACCAGCACATCGACCAGGTCGTAGTAGCGCTGCACCTCGTCGTGAGGCACGCGGCCCCTGAATACCACCTTGTCCCCGAGGGCAAGCCGATCCACGAGTTGCCGCAGGCCGGGTTCCTGGGGCCCGCCACCGACCAGAAGAAGCCGGATCCGGGGGTCCACGGCCAGCATTCTCGGCAAGGCTTCGAGCAGCAGCGGCAATCCTTCGTAGGCGTAGAACGAGCCGATGAAACCCAGCACCACGCAACCCTTCAGCCCCAACTGCTCCTTCAGCGCCTCATCCGGCTTGCGGCCGACGGTGAAGCTCTCGATGTCCACGGCATTCGGAATGACGGTCACCTTCCGCGCATCGATGCCGCGCGCGACGATTTCCGAGCGCAGGCCCTCGCAGATCGTCGTCACCGCATCCGCCCGCCTCAGCGCATAGGTCTCGACTGCGCGGGATAGCCGATAGCGTGGCCCGCCGTCTCGCGCCGTGCCGTGGTCGACCGCCGCGTCCTCCCACAAAGCGCGCACCTCGTACACCACCGGAATGCCGAACCGCTTGCCGACTCGCAGCGCAGGGATTGCATTGAGCACGGGCGAATGGGCGTGAATGATGTCCGGTCGGTGCTGTCGAGCGATCTCCTCGATGCGGCGCGAAGTTCGCTGCATGAGGCGCAGCTCCCTGACGAGCGGGATTTTCGACAGCACCGAGGCAGGCATGGACGTGCGGTGAAAATGCCATCCCTCGACGTCTTCCTCGGAAGCCTGCGTTCCGACATGCTTCGGCGAGGTGAGTTGCAGCGTCTCCCATCCGAGTGCGCGTTGCCCGCGCAGGATTGCCAGGGTGCGGAAGGTGTACCCGCTGTGGAGCGGGATCGAGTGATCGAGAACGTGCAGGATGCGCATGTCACGCCGCCGATTGCTGCGCGCGCGAGTTCGCAAGGAAAGCCTGAAACATCAGCAGGCTCCATAGCGACGCGCCGTAATCCCGGGCGCCGGACTGATGCGCGTCGACCAGGTGCCGAAGATATTTCTCGTTGAAGAAGCCGGTTGCGGCCAGGTCCGGTCCGAGGACGGCGTCGCGGACGCGCTGCCTCAACGGCCCCCGGAACCATTGCGCGAGCGGCACCGAGAACCCCATCTTGGGGCGATACATGATCTCGCGCGGCAAATAGGGCTCCATTGCCTGCTTGAGCAGGACCTTGCCCTCCTGGCCGCGCACCTTGAGCGAGGACGGCAGGCTCGCGAGCCATTCCACCAAGGGGTGATCCATCAGGGGTTCCCTGACCTCGAGCGAGTGGGCCATGCTGGCCCGATCGACCTTGGTGTTGATGTCGCCGATCAGATAGGTCTTCAGGTCGAGGTACTGCACCAGCGCCAGCGCGTCGTCGGTCCCGGCGCGACGCGCATGGCGCCGGAATACCTCGGCCGCGGAGTAGCCGCCCAGGCGCGCCTTGAAGCCGCTGCTATAGAGCTCGCCGCGCATGTCGTCGCGCAGGATCGAAACGCTGTGGAAATACGCATCGGCGGAGGTTCGGGCAAGGGCCTGAAAGGTCGATTTGGCCCGGAACACGCGCGGCGCCCAGTCGGCCTTCGGATACAACCGGCCGAGCAGGCCGAACGCCGGCCGTCGCAAAGACAGGGGCAAGGCGCCACGCAGCCGCTCCTCCATGGCGTGCAGCCGGTAGCGCCGGTAGCCGGCGAAACTCTCGTCGCCGCCGTCGCCCGACAACGCGACCGTCACGTGCCGGCGGGCGAGCTGGCAGACGCGATAGGTCGGCAGCGCCGAGCTGTCCGCGTAGGGCTCGTCGTACGTCCGGGCGAGGACGTCGACCAGGCCGAAATCGTCGCTGTTCACCGTGTCGACGAAGTGTCGCGTGTGGTAGCGCGCCGCCACCTGCTCGGCAAACGCGGCCTCGTCGAAGGCCGGATCGCTGAAGGAGATCGAACACGTGTTCACGGGTTCCGCGCTCACGCCGGCCATCATCGCGACGACCGCGCTGGAATCGACGCCGCCGGACAGAAACGCACCGAGCGGAACCTCCGAGATCATGCGCAGCCGGATCGATTCGCGCAGGCGATCGACCAGCTCCTCCTGCGCCTCGCGCTCGCCGATCCGGTTGTCGAGGGTGAAGCGCACGTCCCAGTACTCGCGGGGCTCGGGGACGGGTTGGCCGCGCCGGATCGTCAAAGTGTGCGCCGGGGGAAGCTTGCAGGCTCCCGCATAGATCGTGCGTGGTTCCGGAACATAGCCGAGCGCGAAATACTCCTCGATCGCGTACGGATCGAGCTCGTGCCCGAGGTCGGGGTGCGCCAGCAGCGACTTGAGTTCGGAGCCGAAGAGAAACAGCCCGCCCGGCAACAATGCGTAGTAGAGCGGCTTCACGCCGAGCCGGTCGCGGGCGAGGAACAGCGTCTGCCGATTGCGGTCCCAGAGCGCGAACGCGAACATGCCGCGGAATCGCTCGACGCAGGCTTCGCCCCACTCCTCCCAGGCGTGGACGATCACTTCGGTGTCGCTGCGGGTGTGGAAGCTGTGGCCGAGCTGGGCCAGCTCCGGGATCAGCTCCTGATAGTTGTAGATCTCGCCGTTGAACACGACCGCCACGCTGCCATCTTCGTTGAACAGCGGCTGCTGTCCCGTGGAAAGATCGATGATGGAGAGACGCCGGTGGCCGAGGCCGAGCCCCGGCTCGAGGTGGAGCCCGCCCTCGTCGGGCCCGCGGTGGTGCTGCGTCTCGTTCATGCGCGAGACGAGATCGCGCGGGATCGTCCGGCCACTTTCGATGTCCATAATGCCGACAATTCCGCACATGCCGGGGATCTCAGTGAGGGGCGATTTGGGTTGGCACCGAGCCCACCGCGGCGGCGAGTTCGCGCTCGTACAGGCTCGCGTAGTCCGCCACCATGCGCGAGAGGCTGAAGCGGCTCCCGGCAACGCGATGCGCCGCCCTCGCATGGCGGCGCGCGGTCGCCTGGTCGTTGAAGTAGCCAAGGATCGCGTCCGCGAGCGCTTCGCTGTTGCCCGGAGGGACGAGCATCCCGGTCATCCCGGACTCGATCAGCTCGGAATTTCCGCCCACCCCGGTCGCAACCACCGGAAGCCGGCTTGCCATCGCCTCGAGAATCGTATTGGACACCCCTTCCGCCAGCGAGGGCAGGACGAAGCAGTCCAGGCCGCGCATGACGTCCGGGACGTCGGCACGCTCGCCGGCGAACCAGACCCGTTCGCGAACCCCGGCGCGATCCAGCAGAGCGTTGACCTCTTCGCGCAAAGCGCCGTCTCCGATCAGCACGAGTCTGAGCTGCTTCGCCGCAGCGGGCTGAAGCTCTAGCGCCCGGACGAACGCGCGCGCCAGATTGAGCGGATCCTTGATCGCCTCCATGCGGCCGACCGTGCCGATCAGCCACTGGCCGGGTCCGCCGAAGGGGCAGCCGGGGATGATCGGCCTGGGTTCCGGAGCGGGGTGGAAAAGATCGGTGTCCACGCCGTTGTAGATCTGGGAAATCCTGGCGGGGGCCACGTCGATCTGTCGTTCCAGGTACTCCTCGAGATGACGCGAAAGCGCGATGTAACGGGTAACGAACGGGCGATAGGCCCTGCGCACATAACGATAGCGGCGCCGGCGTCCGGCGGGGTCGTGGATGTCCCAGCCGTGCTCTCCGTGAATGCGCACGGGCACGCCTGCGGCCCAGGCCGGAACGGCCGCTTCGAGCGCGGCCAGGTTTCTCGTGTGCACCACGGCCGGGCGAAGCTCCCTCAGCAGGCGATACAGGCGCGGGTAGTCGCGCACCAGGTGGCCGGGCCGCTTCTCGAGCGCGACGTAACGGACGTCCGCCCGCTCGACGCGCGCGACGAAATCCGCAGAGATGTCGGTCAGCGCCACGATCGCATGCCGCCAGCGCTCGCGCGGCATGCGGTTGACGAGGTTGACGATGCCGTTCTCGAGCCCGCCCAAGCCGAAGCGATAAACGACGTGCACGATCAGCGGCGGCGCGGACATATGGGTTTTCCTCACCGAGCCCGGGGTCCGGCCACCCTGGAGCCGGCCTTCGCCCGGGCCAGCGCGGCGTCGATGGATGGCCGCATCTCTGCGGCGAATTCCCGCAGTGTCTCTTCGGCATGCTGCGCGTCCCCGCTGTAGGGTGTCGCAAGAATGATCGCCGCTCCGTCATCGCCCCGGCCAAGCAGCCGGTCGCGCGCGAGGATAAGCTTCGCCAGATAGGGGTTGCTGAGGTCGCGCCCGGAAATGCGGAACCAGTCCCAGATCAGCAGGCGCTGGCCGGCCGATCGAAGCCGCGTCTGGCGGATAGCCACCGGCCCCTGGCCGAGATCCTCCATGCGCTTCGACTCGCCGATGTTCCCCCACACGGGATCCTTCTGTACCACCATGACGTTCGTGGTCGTAACGAGCTCGGCGCCCCGATGTTGGTGACGGTAATAGCCCAGGTAGAGCGCGACCGCGCGGTCGCCCTTGCGATAGACGTCGAAGAGGCTTGCCGAAGCGCCGCGGTAGCGCGGGCGCCAGTCGGTCAGGGGCGCCGCGTCGAGCGCCCAGCCGGACGCGCCGGTGGGGCTCGCCAGGACAGGCGTGCCGCTCGCCGCGCTCACTCGGTCGAGATGTGCCGCCCAAACCGGCCACACGGCAGCAATCGCGACCGCCACGATCGCCGAGCCGGCCATGCGCGCGCGCGACGGTGGTTGCGCGTGCGAAAGCGCCGTGCCTTCGTCGCGGGACGCGTCCGGCGCGGGATCGCGCCAGAACGACCCCAGCCAGAAGAGCAGAAATATGACAAAGCCGAAGAACACCCAGCCGTAAATGAGGTGGTCGAACCCCAACGCGAGCCTCATGTCGCTCAGGTCCGCGATCATCACTATCATGTAGGCGCGCAGGCCGTTTGCGATGATCGGCACGATCACGGACAGAACAACGAACAGCGCCCGCTTCCAGAACCGCTGGTAGCTTAGATATGCGTAGAGGGTGCCCACCGTGACGGAGGCGATGAGATAGCGCAATCCGCTGCAGCCCTCCACCACCGACCAGGTTCCGGACGGAATCGTGAAGAAGGTTCCCTCGCTGAACACGGGTATGCCCGTGAGCCGGATCGCAGCGACGGTGAAATGGGCCGTCCAGTTCATGAGCGGCGGAATGAGTACCTCTCCGACCGGCACACCGAACAGCAGGAACGCAAGCGGAAACGCTAGCGCGAGCGCGACCCGGCGCCCCGCCACGGCAACGACCGCGGCCGGAATCATCGCGGTCATGGCGTACTGCTGGACCACCTGGACCTGGCCAGCCGCCGCAACGAGCCACGCAAGGCCGGCGCCCGCAAGCAGCACGAGTCCGAGGTAATCCGGCTCCGGCGCGAGCCTTGCGACCTCGCGCCGTCTCATCCAGATGAGGACGACCGAGATGGGCACGATCAGGAACCCGTGCGCGAACGTCTCGGAACGCCACCAGATCGCGACGATCGATTCCGCGGTACGCCAATAGGCGGCCAGGATGATCAAGATCACCGCGACTGTAAGCGGAAGCGCCACCCGCCAGCCGAGGTTTGCCCGGCCCCGGCTGAGCGACTCGTGAACCCGCATGATCAGGTCGGAATCCGTGCTCATTGCGGGATCACTTTGCAGGCGGGGGCGTAGCGGGCATCGCTTGCGGCGCCAGACAGGGCTGCCCGGGCTGGATCCGCGCCCCGACACAGCAGCTCGTCAAGCAGCTTGAGGCTCGCCTGCCAGGCGTAATCCTGAAGTACCCGCGAACGCGCGCGGCGGCCCATGGCGCTCGCCTGCCCGGGATCCATCAAAGCGAGCACCTTGGACCCGAAACTATGCGCATCGGTCGCCACTTCCAGTTCGATGCCCTGCTCGACCGACAAGGCGGCGGCCGATTCGGCAGTCACGACCACGGGCTTCGCCATGGCCATGGCCTCGAGGACCTTGTTCTGGATTCCGCGCGCCACCCGCAAAGGCGCGACTACCACTCGGGCATGCTTCAGATAGGGTCGAACGTCGTCGACGCGGCCGGTAACCGTGACGGCGGCGTCGCTCGCCAGCGCGCGAACCGCCGGCTCCGGATTCATGCCCACGATATAGAACCGGATGGACGGGTCGCGCTTGCGGACCGTGGGCAGCACCTCGCGGGCAAACCAGGCAACGGCGTCGACGTTGGGCCAATAATCCATCGCTCCCGTAAAGACGACGGGCCTCTCGTCGGACGCAAACGGCGACTCGAAATCGCACAACGGCGAGAAGTACTCGCTGTCCACGCCGTTGCGGATCGCCACGACGCGATCCGCGCGCTCGGGCGTCTCGCTGCAAAAGCGCCGTGCCTCTTCGTCCGTGACAAAGATGCTGGCTTCGGCGCGCGCCGCGACCTCCCGCTCATAGGTGAGCAGGCGGCGCGCTTCCCGCCCGTAAAGGGCGGAGGCCGGCCACTTTCGGCGAAGCGCGTAGTCGCCCCACTTCGCCGAGTCCATGTCGACAAAGTCGACGAAGCATCTCACCCCGGGCAGGTCGAGCATGTACTGCGCCATCGGCGAGGAATAGGCGAATGCGCGAGCGAAGCGCTCACGGCGTGCCGTCTCGGCGACCCACCGGCCCAGCTTCCGGCTGCGGAAGTACGCCAGGCTCAAGGCCTCGCCGCCCAGCAAAGCCGTCACGCTCGTCAAGCGCTTCGACCACGGCACGATGGCCTCGACGTGCACGTCGGCACACAGCGGCTTAAGCGCTTCGACGTATTGCCAGTCCGAGGGGTCGTCGATGAAGGTGCCCAGAAATATCCGATAGCGCTCGGCAAGGTGCTTGAGAAAATGAAATGAGCGGACCTTGTCGCCCTTGTTGGGCGGATAAGGCAGTCTGTGGGCAAGAAAGAGCAGCGATTCCATGGGCCTGAGCGGGCCGCTCAACCAAGATGCTTCACGACATGCGGGCCGAGGAAATTGGCCACCGGCAACGGCAGCCGCCGCCACAGCGCAATCAGCGCACGGTACTTGGGATTCAACGGATTGTGCTCCGGAATGCTGCTGCGCCGGTACAGGCAATATTCGTACGCGAGCGACGTTGGCTCGAAGCCCCAGTTCTTCTTGAAATCGAACGGGCCCGTCCCGCGCTTGCTGCGGCCGTAGTCGAACACGCGAACGCCGCGTTCGCATGCCCGGCGCATCAACTCCCAGTACTTGAAATCGTTCGCCGCGAGCTCGCGCGCTGCGACGGCGTCGCCGGCGTAGTAGGGCAGGACTTCATCCTTGAAGTAGAAGCTGAATACGCTCGACACCGGCTTCCCGGACGCATCGCAGATGGTGAGCACCTCGGCGTCGCGACCGAAGGTTTTGCGCAGCACCTCGAAGTAGCGTTTCGGCAGCGCAGGCGTGCCGTGGCGATGCACATTGTCCGCGTACAGGGAAAAGAAGCCCGCCACGTCGGCGTCGACGCGGCTCGTCAGGCCGTTCTTGCTCCCCTTTCGGACCATCGCTCGCTGCTTGCGCGGAATGGCGAGCAGGTTCGACTCGATGTCCGGGGCAATCGCCTTGCGAAACGTGACATAAAGGTCCTGCCGCGGCCACTCGGGCTCGCGTGGGCTGCGATTCCGTAGCTCGAGGTGCTCGACCCCGATCCGCCTTCCCAGCGCTTGCGCAGCCCGATGCAGCGCCCCGACCGCGTCATCCTCCGTTGCTGCCACACCACCCACCGCGCAAAACGGCAGCGAGATCAGGGAATGCCCGAAGATGAGGCTCTTCACTTCTGCCAGCGGAAGTACACCCACAATCCGGCCTGCGCGCTCCGCAAGCAAGTAATGCGTCCGGTGCCCGAAACATCCCTCCAGGACGGCTTTCCAGCCGATGCGGTGAAAAAACGTGGCTTCGGCACACTGTTCGACGAACTGCTCCCAGCGCACGGCATCATCGGGCTTGAAAGAGCGAACCTCAAGCGCAGCACCGGCCTCACCCGCGATAATGCCCGCGTGCGCTCGCGAATTCATCGCCCGCACAAACTGACACGGCGGGCTAGCCACCGCGAGACATTGGTCAGATCAATGGTTGCCATGGTCAAGGCCTGAGAACCAGGCGACGAAACAGCAGTCTGCACTCGTCTGCACTCGGCCTCCCGCCAGTCTGAACTCTGCACGAGATCCCGGTTGACCGCATTATGCCAGTCAAGGGGCGACTTAGCAGACTGCGACGTGCAGTGCGCAGCGTACGGACTGCCGCTTTCCCCGGTGTCCCGAGCTCAGGAGTCCGCCCAGGGAAAAAGCTTAGCGATGGCCGATGAATAGCAGCAATGAGCCATTCGGGCTAAATGGCTGCATGCTTAACGATTTCTGAAGAATTGCGCCGTTGATCCTGACGCGTATTTGGACGCCCAAAGCGCAATGTCTCGCACTGCGTTGGCGAGCAGCTCGTACAGTGCATAGTAGCTGCCCTGCAGGGCCGCGGCGCTCGGCAGCAACTCAAGCGGGGAGTCGTAGCTGGCGCTCGGTATGCCGGTGGGGGCCGCAATTACTTTCAGTCCCGCCGCCGCAAACTCGGACTTGGCACGTCGCATGTCGAAGCTATGCGCGACAAGGATCACGCGGTGAATGTCCGCGGCCAACAGGATCGCTGCGGAATTCACCGCGTTTTCGTGTGTGTTACGCGATCTCGCTTCCCGCCACTTCACCGGGATGCCAAACTCATTCTGCAGGGCTCTCTTCATCAGCACGGCTTCCGGGGTTCCTCCGTACACCACGCCTCCAGTTACCAGGACTGGAAACCCGGTCTTGCGTGCGAGCCACGCCCCATAGCGTACGCGCTCGAGTGTCAGGCGCCCGAGGGTGTCGCCGCCATACTCGGGCGCCGCGCGCCGCACGCCTCCGCCAAGGATCACGATGGCTTGGGCGCCAGAGGCTTGCGCGAGATCGATCGCCGGGCCGCTTTCGAGTGCGCGCAGCAGCGCATGAGAGACAACAGGTAGCGAGAGCGCCGTGAGCATCAGCACGCCGGCCCAGGCGAGCGAGCGCCCTAGCCTTGGCCATGAGCGTTGAAGCGCCAGCCCGATTACGGCAACAACAAGCAGCCCGGTGGGCGGTAGAACGAGTGCGGTAAGCGTCTTCTTGAGGAGGAACAGGTCCATTCCCGGGCGAGATCTCGCAGCCTTGGGCGCAACGGCCTTGGCGCACCCCGGTCAGGGTCGGCGCACTTCCCGCTGTTCCCGCACGCCGTGGCGGACTTCTTCGGCGATAACGTTGTACAGCGGCCGCACAACGATGTTGAACCCTGCAATGATGCTCTGCACGCTCATTGTCGAGGGCACGCGCATGCCCCGATGCTCGACGGGGCCACCAATCGGGCTGATCTTCACGCCCAACGTCGCGAAATGCCTGACCAGCCTCGGTTCGGTAAGCACGAACAACGTGTCGATGCCATGCAGGGCCGCAAGCTCAATGGTGCCGAGGTACAGTCCAATCACAAGATACGGAAAGCGCGGTTTCTCTTGGCTGCCGAAGCCTTCGTCCGAAACCGGGGCCGGGCTATTCTGCTCACCCCTGCGGCGGCGGTACTCGGAAACAATCGCCAGGCGGGAAACCTCGGCGATGCGCTCCCGCGGCAGCGCCAGCGGATCAACGATGCTGCGATCTATCGTCCGGGCGCAGGTTTTCTCGAACGGCAGCAAATAACCAGGATCACCAGGCCGGGCCAGGATCAGCCGCGTACATCCAACGTATTCCCCCGTCGGGACGCTCCGTACCAGGCAGTGCAGAGAGTGAGCGTCGTATTCGTCCGACTCGCGCCGATTCGGGCGTCTCGGCTCAAACCCGAGCTCCTCGCAATAAACCTGGTGCCGGATGCGGTAAGCGTGGTCACGAAGCTCGTCCGTCAGGGCCGGCACCACCGCGAAATATTTCCTGAACGCAGTACCGAGGCTCCCCAGGCCGAGTACCTCCATGATTCCCCCACTGGTGAACACCCTTGCATGATAGGACATGCGTGTACACGCACCAAGTGCCCCGCATTACAATTCGCCGAGCCGAGCGGACTTTTCCGCCTAACGCGGTCGATTGCGGCACTTTGCCCGGATTCTCCAGGCGATGCCGCCCGCCTAGGGGATGAAAATCGACCCGTTCTCCGATCCAGCGAACACCTCGTCGCGCCGATTCACCCTCCCCGTGCCACTCACTGCCACCCAATGATCGACGCGATGGTGGTAAATCTGCGGCGACAATGCCGCGCGCGTCATGAAGATGCCTGCGTTCCAGAACTACTGGCCCGAATCGACGTAGCGCTGCGCGCTCGCGGGGTGGACACCGAACGTCACAGTCTTTCCGACCTCAACATGGATCCTGCGGCGCATGCGTACCCGGTTGCGGCGCCATGCGCGGCCCACCGGTCGATTGCGTTCAGCGCCGATTCTGGCCCGATGTCTGGCGCGGAACGACGCACTGAACGCACGCCCCGATTGTCGAGGGCACTTGCGCCTGCACGCAACCTGGTCTGTTCCCGCCCCCGCCCATGCAACGAGGCTTTGTCTTTCGACCCTGTCGTTGCCCGCGCCCTGGCGTCAGGCCATGCGATGTGATGGCGTGCGTCGGCTAGGTGAGCCCGAACGACGTCGAGAATGATTCGAGAAACCTGGGAGAGCTTTTGCGTGATGTCCGGGAAAGGGTGTGTAACCTGAACATCGGTGACGCCCAGCGCGAACCCGACTCCGCTCGCGAGGATCGGGGCAGACAGCTATTGGAAAGCCAGCTACTGAGTCACGCCAGAGCGCGGCTCGGCGATCTCTCGATCTTCGTTGGGGTCCCCCGTTTCCTTGGCAATGAACATCAACGACATAAGCACTACCCCGAGCGTGCCTCCAGCCACTAGCCACCCCAGCCCAGCGACGAATCCCTCCATGGCACCTCCGTTTTCTACTTCGCCTATGGCAGTACGCTGCCCAAAGCTAATACAACACATTAGGCTTCATTGTCAACATATTGTCATAAAGGTTGTTTGTACATTTTATATTGGTTCTGTCGGCCCTGTTTCGAGGCAGTGGTTTTACGCCTCTAACAGGCCTGTACGGTACGCTCCGAATTGCAGCGCGATAGGCGCAAAGATTTGTATCGCCCATGACCGGGTGTTCGGCCTGCCTGATACGCCAAGTGACATATCGGGAACGCGGTGAAATGGGGAAACTCGCGCTACTTCGCCCGAAACCCGCGCTATCGCGTGATTGATTTTCAAACGAAAGTGGTGGTCGGGGTGAGAGGATTTGAACCTCCGACACCTGCGTCCCGAACGCAGTACTCTACCAGGCTGAGCTACACCCCGACGGCGAGGCCGCGGCGCGCAGATCAGCTGCGGCGCGTCACGGAAAAGGCCGCCAATTCTAGCAAAGAATCCTTGTACTTTGAATGCGGCAGGGCGTCGATCGCCTGCCGCGCGAGCCCCGCTTCGCGTTGCGCGACGCCGCGGGCATAGTCCAGCGCCCCGCTCGCCCTGATCGCGTCCAGCACGCCGGGAAAACGGTCGCGGCCGCCGTCCACGATCGCGCTTCTGACCAGGGCCGATTGATCGGCGGTCCCGGTACGCATCGCGTAGATCAGGGGCAGCGTCGGCTTGCCCTCGGCCAGATCGTCGCCCAGGCTCTTGCCGATGGCGGCCGCGTCGCCCGAATAGTCCAGCACATCGTCGACCAGCTGGAACGCCGTTCCGACGTGCGTTCCGTAGCTCGCCAGCCCCTGCTCGAGTTCGGGCGCAACGCCCGCCAGCACGCCGCCGAGCCGCGCCGCCGCCTCGAACAGCTTCGCGGTCTTGCGACGGATGACTTCCAGGTAGCGTTGCTCGTCGACGTCGGGATCGTGGCAATTCATGAGCTGCAGGACTTCGCCCTCGGCGATCATATTGGTCGCATCGGCAAGCACCTGCATCACGCGCATGTTGTCCGCGCTCACCATCATCTGGAACGCGCGCGAATAGAGGAAGTCGCCGACCAGCACCGATGCGGCGTTGCCGAATGCCGCGTTCGCCGTCTCGCGCCCGCGCCGCAGGCGCGACTCGTCTACCACGTCGTCGTGCAGCAGGGTCGCGGTGTGGATGAATTCGATCACCGTCGCAAGCTCGAGGTGGGTCCGGCCGCGGTACCCGGCGGCGCCGGCGCTGAGCAGCAACAGGGCCGGCCGCAGGCGTTTGCCGCCCCCTGCGACGATGTATTCCGCCACCTGCCTGACCAGGGGAACGTCCGAGGCCAGCCGGGCCCGGACCAGGACGTCCACCTGCTGCATTTCCTCGGCGATGGGGGCGAGTTCGATTAGGGTGGCCATGGCGGGATGGACGCCCCGCCTCGGCGTTCTCGCGGGCGGCGACGGGGCGCGAAGCTTAGCACAGATGATTTTGACGCGCGGAGCCGAAATCCCCTATAATTCCAAGTCTTTGCGGGCCACGAACGGAATTTTTGTCATGTATGCGGTAATCAAGACCGGCGGAAAGCAATACCGGGTCAGCTCCGGCGAGCAGCTGCGTATCGAATTGTTGCCCGCAGAAGTAGGCGCGGCGGTGTCCTTCGACGAGGTGCTGATGGTCGGAGAAGGCGATGCGGTGCGCGTGGGCGCGCCGTTCGTCTCGGGCGCCAAGGTCCAGGCGACGGTCGTGTCGCACGGACGCGGCGACAAGGTCAAGATCTTCAAGATGCGCCGGCGCAAGCATTTTCAGAAATCGCAGGGGCATCGCCAGTCTTACACCGAGGTGCGGATCGACGACATCGTCGCCGGCGCCTGATTATTTCGGAGGACATTCAGCATGGCACACAAGAAAGCCGGCGGCAGCTCACGCAACGGGCGTGACTCGCAGGCCAAGCGGCTCGGCGTCAAGGTCTACGGCGGACAGCAAGTCGGTCCGGGCGCCATTATCGTCCGCCAGCGCGGCACGCAGGTGAGCCCCGGCACCAACGTCGGCATGGGGCGCGACCACACCCTGTTCGCCAAGGTGGCCGGCAAGGTGCAGTATGCGGTGAAGGGCGCCGACAGCAAGACTACGGTTAGCGTCGTTCCGGCCTGACCTCGCGCCGATCCGCGAAAAGCCCTATCGTTCGCGGTAGGGCTTTTTTGTTTCCGCCGCCATGAAATTCATAGACGAAGCCAAGATACAAGTTCACGCCGGCAAGGGCGGCGACGGGGCGGCGTCCTTTCGACGCGAGAAGTACATCCCGCGCGGCGGACCGGACGGCGGTGACGGCGGCCGCGGCGGCAGCGTCTACGCGGTCGCCGACCGAAATATCAACACGCTTATCGATTACCGCTACGCGCGCATCCACCGCGCGCAGAACGGCGAAAAGGGCCATGGCGCCGACTGCTACGGCAAGGGCGGGCGCGATATCGTTCTGCGCATGCCGGTCGGCACGATGATTCGCGACCAGCAAACCGGCGAGCTGGTGGCCGACCTGTCGGCGAACGGCGAACGGGCGCTGCTGGCGAAGGGCGGCGCCGGGGGGCTGGGCAACCTGCACTTCAAGTCGAGCATCAACCGCGCGCCGCGGCAGTTTACGCACGGCGGGCCGGGCGAAACCCGCGAGCTGGCCCTCGAGCTGCGCGTGCTCGCCGACGTCGGATTGCTGGGGCTGCCCAACGCGGGCAAGTCCACCTTCATCAGAGCCGTGTCGAGCGCGCGGCCGAAGGTCGCCGATTATCCGTTTACGACGCTGAATCCATCGCTCGGCGTCGTGCGCGTGGGAGACGACGCGAGCTTCGTCATTGCGGACATCCCCGGACTGATCGAGGGTGCCGCCGAGGGGGCCGGGCTGGGCCACCAGTTCCTGAAGCACCTGGCGCGCACTCGGTTGCTGTTGCATCTGGTCGACGTCGCGCCGCTCGACGAGCGCGCCGACCCGGTGCGCGACGCGCGCGCAATCGTGAAGGAGCTGCAAAAGTACGATGAGAGCCTTTATCGCAAGCCGCGCTGGCTGGTGTTCAACAAAATTGATCTGGTGACGGACGCGGATGTACGCATCCGCCGCATCCTGCGGGCCCTGCGCTGGAAAGGCCCCTGGTTCGCGGTCTCCGCGCTCACCGGCGCGGGTTGCCGCGAGGCCTCCGCCGCAGCGTACCGTTTCCTGAGCGCCGGGAAGAAGCCCGAATCACGGGCGAGCCGCGCGGCCTGAGGCGTCGGCCAATGTCCGGGCCAATCGCTGCCGCAAAGACCCTGGTCATCAAGGTCGGCAGCTCGCTGGTGACCAACGATGGGCGCGGGCTGGACGTCGAGGCCATCGCGCGCTGGGCGTCCCAGATCGCCGCGCTGCACCGGTTGGGCAAGCGCTCGATGCTGGTTTCGAGCGGAGCGATCGCGGAGGGCATGCAGCGGCTGGGATGGAGCCGCCGCCCGCACGCGATGAACCAGCTCCAGGCCGCGGCCGCAGTCGGCCAAATGGGCCTGGTTCAATGCTACGAAACCTGCTTCCGGGAGCACGGCCTGCCGACGGCGCAGGTGCTGCTCACGCACGCCGACATGGCCGACCGCCGCCGCTATCTCAATGCGCGCTCGACCTTGCGCACGCTGCTCGACCTGGGAGCGATTCCCGTCATCAACGAAAACGACACGGTGGTCACCGACGAGATCAAGTTCGGCGACAACGACACGCTTGGCGCACTGGTCACGAATCTGGTCGAGGCAGATGCGCTCATCATCCTGACCGATCAACCCGGCCTCTTCGACGCGGACCCACGCCGCCATCCGGAAGCAAAACTCATCGAGCACGCCGACGCAGATGACCCGCGCCTCGAGGCGGTCGCCGGCGGAACCGGCACGGCGCTCGCCAAGGGCGGGATGATCACCAAGGTGCTGGCCGCGAAGCGCGCAGCGCGCAGCGGTGCGCACACGGTGATCGCGTCCGGCCGAGAGCCCGACGTGCTGATCAGGCTGGCGCGGGGCGAGCGGCTGGGAACGCTGCTGAGCGCGCGCACGGTTCCGCTCGCCGCGCGCAAGCAATGGCTGGCGGACCATCTGACCGTGAGCGGGCGGCTGCGTCTGGATGCGGGCGCGATCGATGCCCTGGTGCGCGACGGCAAGAGCCTGCTCCCGATCGGCGTGGTCGAGGTGAGCGGGACCTTCGAGCGAGGCGAGGTCGTGGCATGCACCGATCCGCATGGGCGCGAGGTCGCGCGCGGACTGGCGAACTACGCGGCGTCGGAAACGCGGCGCATCATGCGGCACCCGTCGGGCGACATCGAAGGCATCCTCGGCTATGTCGAGGAGCCCGAGCTCATCCACCGCGACAACCTGGTGCTGCTCTAGCCTCCGGCATCCCGCCGCAACTCGGCGGCCCTGGGATTTCCGCCGCGCCTGAGCGCGTCGACGCCCTCGGCGACGGTGCGGATCGGCGTTTTTTGCGGACAGAAGTATTCGTTCGCCAGCGTCCGGTGCCAGCTGCCGGCGCTCTGCTCCACCGGCCGCCAGCGCGATAAAGGCACCTTGACCCAGGTCCGGTCCCCGCTGCCGGTGGCGTAGACCTTGTATTCCCCGTCTTTGCAGCGCAGACCCTCGAAGCTGACGTTCGCGGCCCCCTGCGCGCTGCGTGCCACCAGCACGTAGCGCACGACGCCGTCGGAGCCCACGCTAAGCGACGCGGGGTCTACCAGAAAATGGAACTCGGAACCTGCACCGACATCGAATTCGATCAGATTTGCGCTCTTCGGATAGGGCGGGAGCGTAACTCGGCTTTCCTGCCAGCTTTGAGCCTCCTGCGCTCGCTCCCAGTCACTCTGTTCCGGGGCATCTGCCGCGCATGCAACAAGCACGAGGCAGAGCGCAACCGCGGCGGGCCCGCGCATCCGGACCTTACCGCAGGTCCGAGACCAGGGAGGCGCGCACCTGCGGCGCCAAAGCGTCGACGCTCGCGCGATATTCCGGATGGTCGATGCCGACCGCGATGCCCATGCCGTACTTGAGCGCCTTGCGCATCTCGTCGCCGAGTTCGAAGCGCAGGAAATGCACCGACGAGGTCTTGTCCGCGTTCTCGCGCTCGAGATCCTCGTCAGCGATCGCGTAAACGCGTTCGCAGCCCTCGACCTGAACCCAGGTCCGGTCCTCGATGCCCTTGAGCCTGGCGAGCATTCGCTGGCGTTCCACCGGATCCGGATACTCGATCATCATGGTCGCCTTGAGGTTGGCCCCGTCCGGGATCAGTGGATTGTAGACATCGAGCTCTTCCTGGATGCCCTCTTGCTCAAAAATGCGCTCGATGCGAAGCATCTCCTGCACCTGGTAGCGAACCGTCAGCTCGTCCTCGAACTGCAGCGTGACGTGCTCGCCGACATGCACGTTCCGAAGCTTCTTGTGCTCGATGACCTTGGCGCGGAACTCCTTGCGCTGCTTGGCGTAGGCCTCCAGCGTCATCAGGCTGTCTTTTGCAATCTGCGGCATTGACGTATCTCTTCAGGCGGCAGGACGGGCGGTCGTTGCGACCGCCTTCCCACTTCACATGCTTCGACTCAGTCCTGCAGCGCGTCGAGCGCTTTCTGGAAGCGGTTGGCGTGCGAGCGCTCGGCCTTGGCCAGGGTCTCGAACCAGTCCGCGATCTCGTCGAACTTCTCGTCGCGTGCCGCCTTGGCCATGCCCGGGTACATGTCGGTGTACTCGTGCGTTTCGCCCGCGACCGCCGACTTCAGGTTGTCGCGCGTCTTGCCGATCGGCAGATCGGTTGCCGGGTCGCCCACCTGCTCCAGGTACTCCAGATGCCCGTGCGCATGGCCGGTCTCGCCCTCAGCGGTGGAACGGAACAGAGCCGATACGTCGTTCTGACCCTCGACGTCTGCCTTGGCGGCGAAGTACAGGTACCTGCGGTTGGCCTGGCTTTCGCCGGCAAACGCGGCCTTGAGGTTTTCGTGCGTCTTGGTGCCTTTGAGTTTCATCGCGTGCCTCCTAATGGATTTGCCGTCACTGATTGTGGCCAAGGGAGGTTAACCGCCCCCGGGCGATTGATCAAATCGATTTTCGCAATCCAATCAATTGATAGTTACTATGCCAACGCCGCGCCGGCTAGCGGCCGAGGACCGCCTCTATCTCGGCGAAGGTGCGCGCGACCTCGCTCAGCTGCAGCGGCTCGCCCAGCTGGCGCGCGGCCTGGGACAGAGAAAGGATACCGCGCACCATGAGGCGTCCCGAAGCGGCGTCGTTGTCCACCACCAGGGCGTGCTGGCGTCCCGCATGCATCAGCGTCGCCACCACGTGCCCCACCCTCGCGCCGTCGACGTCCGCCAGCGCGATGACCTCGACCCGCTCGGCCGGCGTCATGACGTCCGCGACCACGAGCTCGTCACGCCGCAAACCCCTGGCGGTCGCCACCCGCATCGGCCGTTCGCCCAGGATATCGGTGGCCGAGATCACCCCCAGCACATCTTCCCGCTCGTCGACCACCAGCAACAGCCGCACGCCGCGCATCATCATGAACCGGTTCGCTGCCTCGATCGGCGCCTCCGGCCCGATCGTCGCGGGACTGACCCGAGTCAGGTCTGTCATCACCGTCAGCGCGGGCGACTCCAGCCCGACCTTCGGCTGATTCGGTCGCCTGAACCCCGCGCTGTCGCCGAGGCTGTGGCTCGGCAATGACATGAAATTGCGTTCCATGGCGTCTCCTGTTACGAAAGGGAGCGCTAACGCGCAGCAAAGTTCAACTTCAACCCGAGACCGACTCCGCGCGCTGCCGGCCCTGGCGTCGATCGGCGCCCAGGAAACGGTGCAGCTCCGCCAGCGCCTGCCGATAGACGTCGCGCTTGAACTCGATCACCACGTCGAGCGGAATCCAGAACTCGTGCCAACGCCAGGCATCGAATTCCGGGTGTCCGCTCGCGCGCAGTCTCACGTCGCAATCGCGCCCCAACAGCCTCAGCAGGTACCAGATCTGCTTCTGCCCGCGGTAAGTGCCGCGCCAGTCGCGCCGCACCCATTGCTCGGGCACCTCGTAGCGCAGCCACTCGCGCGTGCGCCCGAGCACCCTGACGTGCTCGGGCAGCAGCCCGATCTCTTCCTCGAGCTCGCGGTACATCGCCTGTGCCGGTGTTTCGCCGTGCTTGATCCCGCCTTGCGGAAACTGCCAGGCGTGCTGGTTGATGCGCTTGCCCCAAAACACCTCGTTACGCTGATTCGCGAGGACGATGCCGACATTGGGACGGTAGCCGTCTTTATCGAGCATGGACGCACCGCCTTACGTTAGAATTCGCAACGATTTTTCCACACCCGTCCGGCAAACACAACGCTGCCCGCTGAACCCCCGGGCACCCGCGGCAGATCGACCATGCGCACCTCGCGATACTTCATCAGCACCATCAAGGAAGCCCCCGCGGAAGCGGAGCTGGCGAGCCACAAGCTCATGCTGCGAGCCGGTCTCATCCGGCGGCTCGGCTCGGGGCTGTACAGCTGGATGCCACTCGGGCTGCGCGTGCTGCGCAAGATCGAGGCCGTGGTGCGTGAGGAAATGAACCGCGCCGGCGCGCTCGAGGTACAGATGCCGTGCGTGATTCCTGCCGAGTTGTGGCAGGAGACCGGGCCGCTGGGAGGCATTTGGCCCGCAGCTGCTGAAGATCAAGGACCGGCACGAGCGCGATTTCCTGTTCGGGCCCACGCACGAGGAGGTCATCACCGACATCGCGCGGCGCGAAATCCGCAGCTATCGCCAGCTGCCGGTGCACTTCTACCAGATGCACGTCAAGTTCCGCGACGAGATCCGCCCTCGCTTCGGCGTCATGCGCGCGCGCGAGTTCCTGATGAAGGACGGCTATTCCTTCCACGTCGACTTCGCCGACCTCGAGCGCGAGTACCGCAACATGTACGACACCTACACGCGCATCTTCACCCGGCTCGGCCTGAGGTTTCGCGCCGTCGCGGCCGACCCCGGCGCCATCGGCGGCACCGGCTCGCACGAGTTCCACGTGCTGGCCGACTCGGGCGAGGATGCAATCGCCTATAGCCCGGAGTCGGACTACGCGGCGAACATTGAGCTCGCCGAGGCGCTCGCGCCCGCAGATCCCCGCCGGCCGGCGGGCGAGACGATGGCCAAAGTGCCCACGCCCGGCAAGATTCGCTGCGAAGACGTCGCGGCGCTGCTGAAGCTGCCACTCGAGCGGACCGTCAAGGCCATCGCGCTGGTTCGCGAGACGATTCCGTACGGGAGCCCGGGCTCGTTCGCCCTGGTGCTGATTCGCGGCGACCACGCTCTGAACGAGGTCAAGACGCAAAAGGCGCTTGGTGCGTTCCGCTTCGCGAGTGACGACGAGATCCAGCAGGAGCTCGACTGCCGCGCCGGCTATATCGGCCCGGTCGGCGTCGGGAACAAAGTGGCGGTGTTCGCCGATCGAACTGTCGCGGCGATGAGCGACTTCGTCTGCGGCGCGAACGAGGCGGGGTTCCACTTGACCGGCGTCAACTGGGGACGCGACCTGACCGACGACCCGGCCAACGTGCACGACTTTCGAAACGTGGTCGAAGGCGACCCCAGCCCCGACGGCAAGGGAATCCTCAAGATCCTGCGCGGAATCGAGGTCGGGCATATCTTCCAGCTTCGCACCAAGTATTCGGTGCCGATGAAGGCCACCTATCTCGACGACAAGGGCGAAACCAAGCCGATGGAGATGGGTTGCTACGGCATCGGCGTCACGCGCATCGTCGCGGCGGCAATCGAGCAGAACCACGACGAGCGCGGAATCGGATTCCCGGCGCCGATGGCACCCTTCGCGGCGAGCCTGGTTCCGATCGGCTACCACAAGAGCGCCGCGGTGCGTGAAGCCGCGGACAAGCTCTATGCCGAGCTCTGCGCCGCAGGCGTCGATGTGCTGCTCGACGATCGCGAGGAACGGCCTGGAGTATTGTTCGCCGACATGGATCTGATCGGCATTCCCCATCGTCTGGTGCTCTCGGAGCGCGGCCTGGGCGCAGGAACGGCCGAATACAAGGCCAGGCACGACGCACAGCCGCAGAATGTCCCGCTGAACGGCATCGTGGCCTTTCTCGAGGAACGACTCGCCAGAGCATGACCAGCCGGGCCGCGCTGCGCCGATTCTGCCTCGCGCTCGCCCTGCTCGCGCCCCTGCCGGTGCTCGCCGGCGCCCAGCTCTACGAGCCGCTCGCCGACAGCGTGCGCGCGGCGCTCAGCGCGGCGGTGAGCGACCGCCCGCCTCCGACACTGAACTTCCGCCGGCCCCAGGACGCGCACCGCTGGCTGTTCGAGATGTCGCGCAGGCTCGCCAAGCGCGTTCCAGATCGCGCGGTTCGGCTGCAGCTGCTCAAGACGGTGCAATACGAGGCAACGCGCGCCGGCCTCGATCCGCAGCTGGTACTCGGGGTGATCGACGTCGAGAGCAAGTTCCGCAAGTACGCCGTTTCCGCCTCGGGCGCGCGCGGCTACATGCAAGTCATGCCCTTCTGGACCAAGCTGATCGGACAGCCGAGGGACAACCTGTTTCACCTCAGGACGAACCTGCGCTATGGTTGCGTGATCCTGCGCCACTACCTCGACATCGAGAAGGGCAACTACTTTCGCGCGCTCGGCCGCTACAACGGCAGCCTGGGCCAGGCAGAGTATCCGACCCTGGTCCTCAAGGCCTGGCGGCAGCGCTGGAGCTACGACGCCCCGACCGACTAGGCCGCCATTGATCCGCTCGCCGCTCGCCAACCCGCGCATCGCCAACTGGCTCTACGGTTTCACTCCGCCGGAGCGCGGAGTGGTGGTTCTGCGCCACCGCCGCGTCTACATCGTGCCGACCCGCGCCGGGTGGCTGTACGGCGCAACCCTCGGCATCCTGCTTGTCGGCTCGATCAACTACGCGCTGTCGCTCGGCTTCGCGCTCACCTTTGTGCTGACCGGGCTGGGGCTGGCCGGCATGGTGCACACTGCGCGCAACCTTGCGCGCACCGCGGTAAGCGCGGGGCGTGCAGAGCCGGTCTACGCCGGCGAAGCGGCGCAGTTCCACCTGCTTCTCGACAGCCGCGTGCCGTTCGAGCGCCCCTCGATCCTGGTGCGGCACGTGGCCAGCGGGGCGCAGCTGGTGATCGACGTCCCGGCGGCCGCGGTCGCGGACGTGGTGCTCGCGGTGCCCGCAGCCAAGCGCGGCTGGCTGCCGCTCGGGCGCGTGATGCTGGAAACGCGCTTTCCGCTCGGCCTTTTCCGGGCCTGGAGCTACGTCGAGCCGGACGCCCGCTGCCTGGTCTACCCGCGGCCGGAGCGCACGCCCCTGCCCCCGACCAGCCCGGAGGCGCACACCGGCGCTGCGCGAGCCCAGGCCGCGGGCAGCGATGACTTCTCGGCGCTGCGGGGATACCAGCCATCCGATTCTCCGCGCCATGTGGCATGGAAGGCGGTGGCGCGCTCGGAGGACATGCTCACCAAGCAGTTTTCCGGCGAATCTGCGGGTGAACTATGGCTCGACTGGCGGCTGCTGCCGGCCGAGCTGGATCTCGAGCGGCGCCTGTCTTGCCTCGCCGGCTGGGTGCTCGCCGCGCAGCAGTCCGGCGCGCTCTACGGGCTGCGACTGCCAGGGGAAGAAATCGCCCCCGCGCGCGGCGATGCACATCGCGCCGCCTGCCTCAAGGCGCTGGCGCTGCACAAGGCGCCATGAACGCCCAGCCCCACCCGCTCGCACCGGAGTTGCGCGCGGTAAGCGGGCGCGATCTTGCGGCACTCGTGGCTTCGCTGCTGTTGGTGGCGGCGCCGCACGCCGAACACTCGCCGTGGTGGGTCGCCATGCTGGTGCTGTCGCTGTACGCCTGGCGCGTATATCTCGGAATCACGCGCGCCCCGCTGCCGCCGCTCTGGCTGCTGCTCGTGCTCACCGCCGCGGCGATGGGGGGAATCTGGGCCCAGTACCACACGATATTCGGCCGCTCGCCGGGAATCGTCCTGCTGTGCCTGTTCTCTGGGCTCAAGCTGCTGGAGATGCGCAGCCACCGCGACGCGACGGTCGTGGCGTTCCTGTGCTTTTTCCTGATCGTCACCAATTTCTTCTACTCGCAGAGCATCCCGACCGCGCTCGTGATGTGCGTCGCGCTGGTCGCCATCACCACCACGCTGGTCGGCTTCGCCGCGCCGCAGAGGCGGTCGCAGGCGAACCTTCGCACCGCAGGACTGCTGCTCGCGCACGCCGCGCCCGCTGCGCTTGTTCTGTTCCTGCTTTTTCCGCGCGTGCAAGGCCCGCTGTGGGGCGTGCCGCAGGACGCTTACGCGGGAGTGAGCGGGCTCTCGGACACGATGTCGCCGGGCAACCTGGCGCGCCTCGCCCTGTCGGACGCGACCGCGTTCCGGGTCGAGTTCCGGGGTGAGCCGCCGCCGCCGCAACTGCGCTACTGGCGCGGACCCGTGCTGTGGGATTTCGACGGCCGCGACTGGCGCATGGGTCCGACGATCCTGTCCAAGTTCACACCGCCCGTCGGCGGCGATCGGACCTATCGCTACAGCGTCGTTCTCGAGCCGCACAACCGGAACTGGCTCTTCGCGCTTGAGACTGCGGCGAGCCTGCCGCCGGGAGCGCGCTACACCGAGGACGGTCAGATTCTCTCGCGCGCAGGCCGGTGCGCCAGCGAATCCGCTACGAGCTCGAATCGGTAACGGATGCCGCACCCGAGACGGCACAGGATAGCGGCGCGCTACGCCGCGCGCTGCGCCTGCCAGAGGGCTTCGACCCGCGCTCGGTCGCGCTGGCGCACGAGTGGCGGGATGCTTCGCAAAGCGACGCGGCGATCGTCGCCCGCGCGATCGACTTCCTGCGCGCGGGGCGCTACGTCTACACGCTCGAGCCGCCGCGGCTCGGCGTCGATTCGGTCGACGAGTTCCTGTTCGACACCAAAGCGGGTTTTTGCGAGCACTTCGCCTCGGCGTTCGTGTTCCTGATGCGCGCGGCCGGCGTCCCGGCGCGGGTCGTGACGGGCTACCAGGGAGGCGACGTCAACCCGGTAGACCAAATCGTGACCGTGCGCCAGTCGGACGCGCACGCCTGGGCAGAGGTCTACCTGCGCGGACAGGGCTGGGTGCGCGTCGACCCGACTGCGGCCGCCGTACCGGGACGCATTGCGTCGGGGCTTGCGCGCGCGGTGCCCGAGGGCGAGCCGCTGCCGCTGCTGATGCGCCCTCAGCTGCAATGGTTGCGCTCGCTGCGATACCAGTGGGAAGCCCTGAGCTACAAGTGGAACATCTGGGTGCTGGGCTACGACCCGCAGCGCCAGCGCGAGCTGATGTCGCTGGTCGGAATGCGCGACGCCGACTGGCGCAAGCTCACCGCCACGCTGTTCACGGTCCTCGGCCTGTTCACCGCGCTGCTGCTGGTGTGGTCGCTGCGGCGCGTGGTGCGGCCGGATCCGGTGCAGAAAGCCTGGCAGGCTTTCTGCCGCAAGCTGGGCGCGCGCGGGATCGAACGCTCTCCGTTCGAAGGTCCGCGCGACTATTCCGAGCGCGCGGCGCGCGACCTGCCGCAGGCGCGGGGGGCCATCCACCGCATCGGCGAGCTCTACGTAGCGCTGCGCTACGGCGCCGCGGCGCCGCCCGCGCGCATAGACGAACTCAAGCGCCTGGTGCGAGACTTGCGGCTGTCATGAAACGACTCTGCGCCGCTTTCCTCGCGCTCGGCCTCGCCGCCGCGGCACAGGCTTCGCCGTCCGAGCCCGCGCCGTATGCGGGTCGGCCCGAGGTGCGGGCCTTCATCCGGCAGATGGTAAAGCAGCACGCGTTCGACGCGCGCGAGCTGCGGCAACTGTTTGCGCGCGCGAAGCGCGAGCAAGCGGTGCTCGATGCCATTCAGCCGGCCGCCTCCAAGGCCGACCAATCCTGGGAGATTTACCGCGGTATCTTCGTCAACCCGAAGCGCATCAGTGCCGGGATCGAGTTCTGGTCGCGCTACGGCGACGTGCTGACGCGCGCGCGGCGCGTCTACGGCGTGCCTGAGGAATACATCGTTGCGATCATTGGCGTGGAAACCTACTACGGCCGCCACACCGGCCGCTGGCGCGTGGTCGACGCGCTCGCTACGCTCGCGTTCGACTATCCGCCGCGCGCCGATTTCTTCCGTCGGGAACTGGCGAACTATCTACTGTTCGTGCGCAAAGCGGGGATCGACGTGTTCTCGGTCAAAGGCTCTTACGCGGGCGCGATCGGCATTCCCCAGTTCATGCCCGGCAGCTATCTCAGGTACGCGGTCGACTTCGACGGCGACGGCGTGGCCGACTTGAGCCACAGCGCGGTCGACGCCATCGGCAGCGTTGCGAACTATCTCAAGCAGCACGGCTGGCGCAGCGGCGAAGCGGTAGAGTACGAGGCGCGCATCAGCGGCGACGGATTCCGCTCCTTCCTCGACGGCGGGCTGCGGCCGCGCCATCGGCTTGCCGAGCTCGCCAGGGCGGGGGTGGTGCCGGTGGCCTCGACCGGGCAGCCTGGCGACGACACGCGCGCCGTGCTGGTCGAGCTCGAAAGCCCCGATGCGCAAAGCGAATACCGCCTCGGGCTGCAAAACTTCTACGTCATCACCCGCTACAACAACAGCTCGTTCTACGCCTCCGCGGTGACCGATCTGGCCAACGCGCTGCGGGCGGCGCACGACGCCCGCGCGCCCTAGACATCGCCTGCCTCAGGACGCCGGCCGGTCTCCCGGCAAGTACTTGAGCGGATCGACGGGCTTGCCGGACTTGCGGATCTCGAAGTGCAGCTTCGGCGTGTCCGAGTCGGTGTCGCCGAGGATCGCGATGCGCTCGCCGCGCTTCACGTTCTGGCCTTCCTTCACCAGGATCTGGCTGTTGTGCGCGTACACGCTGTTGAAGCCGTCGTCGTGCTTGATCACGATCAGCTTGCCGTAGCCGCGAATTCCCGTGCCGGTGTACATGACGCGCCCGGGGGCCGCAGCGAAGACCGGGTCACCGATCTTGCCGCCGATGTCCACGCCCTTGTTGCCGGCCTCGGAAAATCCCGCCACCAGCTTGCCCTTGGCCGGCCAGATGAACGCGAGGCCAACCGAGCCGGTCGCAGGCTTGGCGGCAGGCACCGGTGCCGGCTGCGGCGGCGGCGCCGCAGCCGGCTGCGCGGCGGGCGCGGGCGCCGGCTGGCCGCTTTTCGTCATCAGCGCCAGGTTTTCCTTCGAATATGGCAGCCGCAGCGCCTTGGGGTCGGTCTTGGTGCTGCCGTCGCCGCCGCCCTGCTGCGCGACCGCGGAGGCGCCGAGCGGGTGCGACTCGACCTGTCCCGATCCGCGCGCGGCGCCGATCGTGACCACCGCGGGGCCGCGCTCCGCGGGCGGCGCGGTGAACAGCGTCTGGCCGACGCTGATCCTGGTCGGATCGTCGAGTTTGTTCCAGTGCGCAAGGTCGTGATAGTCCACGCCCTGCTCCAGCGCAATGCTGTACAGCGTGTCGCCCGGCCGCACGACGTAGGTACCGGGCCCGGCGCCCGGGATCGGCGCCAGCTGCGCGACCGGATGCGCAGGCGCGCGCGCGGCGACCGGTGCGCGGTCCACCACGGGGGCGCCCACCGGCTGGTTCGCACAGCCCGCCGCGGCGAGCGCGGCGAACGCGGCGGCAAGCAAGGGACGGTCGGTCAATCGCATCATGCCTTTCCCATTTCCAGCGGCACGAACCGCACCGGGTCGAGTTCGGTCTCGGCGAAGCCACGCGCGCTGCGCTCGATCAGCGAGAGCCGCTGCGCGTCGCGCCCCGCAGAGGGGCTTTTCAGCGGAAGTATCATTCTGCCACCCATGGCGAGCTGTCGTAAGAGGCCTTCGGGCACCTCGATTGCGGCGGCGGCGACGATGATCGAGTCGAACGGCGCCGCCTTGGCCAGGCCCTCGTTGCCGTCGCCATGTGCCAGCCTGAGATTGGAGAGCTTCAGCCCGAGAAGGTTCGCCCGCGCACGCTCGAGCAGGCCGCGGATGCGTTCGACCGAGTAGACCTCCTGCGCAAGCTGGGCCAAGACAGCCGCCTGATAGCCGCAGCCCGTGCCCACTTCGAGCACCCTGCCAAGCTTGCGCGGCCTGTCCGCCATCAGGGCCTCGATCATGCGCGCGACAATGTAAGGCTGGGAGATCGTTTGCGAGAACCCGATAGGCAGCGCGGTGTCCTCGTAGGCCCGGCTCGCGAGCGCCTCTTCGACGAACACGTGGCGCGGCACCGCTCCCATCGCCGCGAGAATCCGCTCGTCGCGAATGCCCTTTTCCCGCAGCCGTTCCACCATGCGCACCCGCGTGCGCTGGGACGTCATGCCGATGCCGGGAATATTCTTCGGGTTGCGCGCGTTCACTTCGCGAGCCAATCGCGCACCAAGGCGAGCTGGCCATGGAAGGTCAGATCCACCTGCAGTGGCGTCACCGAGACATGGTCGTTGTCTACCGCGTGGAAATCGGTTCCCGGTCCCGAATCGGCGGCCCCCCCGGCGGCGCCGATCCAGTAGCCGACGTCGCCGCGCGGGGTGTCGATCTTCACCACCGGCTCGGCCTTGTGCCGCCTGCCGAGCCGCGTTACCTCGCTGCCGCGCAGCGCCGCGTAGGGCACGTCCGGCACGTTGACGTTCAGTAGTACCGGCTGCGGGACGGCGGAGCGCCTGAAGCGCTCGACCATGCCGACCGCGACTTCGGCCGCGGTTGCGTGATGCTTGCCGGCCTTTCCGACAAGGGAAACCGCGAGCGACGGAATGCCGAGCAGGAATCCCTCCATCGCGGCGGCGACCGTCCCCGAATAGATCGTGTCGTCGCCCATGTTGGCGCCGAGATTGATCCCCGAGACGACCATGTCGGGCAGGAAATCGAGCAAGCCGGTGACCGCCAGATGCACGCAGTCGGTGGGAGTTCCGTTCACGAAAAAGAAACCGTTCGCGGCGGACCGAACGCTGAGCGGCCGGTCGAGGGTGAGCGAGTTCGACGCACCGGAGCGGTCGCGCTCGGGCGCGACCACCGTGACCTCGCCTATCGAGCGAAGCGCCTCGGCCAGTGCCGTGATCCCTGGGGAGAAGTAACCGTCGTCGTTGGAGATGAGGATGCGCATCGCGGAACTCCCGGATTCTAGCCGACGCGTCAGCTTCCGGCCGCTTCATGTTGTGCCGATCTATACTTGAACCCCGGAAGGATGCGGCGCATGACTTACGCGAAACGGTGCATGCTAACGCTGGTGTTGCTGGTTCTTGTCGCCGGCTGCGCGTCCTCCTATCCGCCGGCTCCGGCGCCCGTGGCAAGCGTATCTGCGCCGCGGCTGAACGGCACCGAGCGCTGGGTGTACGAGCAGATAAACCCATATAACAGTCTCCGCGTGCGTACGCTGACCAACACGGTCGAGGCGAATCCCGCGGGAGGGTTCACAGTCGTAAGCCGTAGCGACCGCCCCGGCGACCCGGTCGAGACGCAGACGGTGCCGCAGCCATGGAGCATGTCGGCCGAGCGTGCCGGCGCGACTGGGCAGCGCTACTCCCCCGCGCTCACGGTGATCCCGTTTCCGATCGCGCCCGGTTCACACTGGCTGCAAACGCTCACCGCGACCGACGAGCACGGCGAGTCGCGCCGGCAGCAGACCTGGGGCCGGGCGCTCGGCTGGGAGCGTGTCGGCACGCCGGCGGGCGAATTCGTCGCGCTGCGCATCGAGCGCAACCGGAATCTGGGCGACCATGACGTTTTCTGGCATGACACGTACAGCCACGAAACCATGTGGTACGTGCCCGCAGTGAAGCGCTGGGTGCGCCTGGAGTGGCGCAACCGGCGCCAGGGGACGGGAGTCAATCCGATCATCGAGCACGACGCGATCGTCTGGCAGCTGATCGGCTACCGCTAGAAGGTCTTCGAATGGTCGGGGCGGTGAGATTTGAACTCACGACCACCTGCACCCCATGCAGGTACGCTACCAGGCTGCGCTACGCCCCGAAGGCGCGGATTATATCAGTCGGGCTCAGGCGCCCAGGCTGTCGAGTATCTCGCGCAGCTCGCGCTTGATCGCGCCGAGATCGACCGCGCCGCCCACGGGCGCGCGACCTTCATTGCGCGCGCCCTGCTCGGTGCGCTCGTCCAGCGCGAGGCCGTTGTCGAGGCGGTTGCGCGCCCCGCTGATCGTGAAGCCCTCTTCGTACAGCAGCTCGCGGATGCGGCGGATGAGCAGCACCTCGTGATGCTGGTAGTAGCGCCGGTTACCACGCCGCTTGACCGGCTTGAGCTGGGTGAATTCCTGCTCCCAGTAGCGCAGGACGTGCGGCTTCACCCCGCACAGCTCGCTTACCTCACCGATGGTGAAGTAGCGCTTGGCGGGGATCGGCGGCAGATCAGTTTTCTTGCGGTTCTGCTCCATGGCGTGCCTTCTCGACCATGGACTTCAACTTCTGGCTGGCGTGGAAGGTGACGACGCGGCGCGCGCTGATCGGAATCTCTTCGCCCGTCTTGGGGTTGCGGCCGGGGCGTTGCGGCTTGTCGCGCAGCTGGAAATTGCCGAAGCCGGATAGCTTGACGCTCTCGCCGCGCTCGAGCGCGCCGCGGATTTCCTCGAAAAACGCCTCGACCATGTCCTTGGCCTCGCGCTTGTTCAGACCGACCTTTTCGAACAGCAGGTCCGCCAATTCGGCCTTGGTCAGAGTCATTGCCACTGCCCGAACTCCCTCTCGCTGTTTTCTCTTTTAAGAACGCAGGGTTGCCGAGAATTCGCGCGCCAGCAGGGCGACCAGAGCGTCCCGGGCGGCATCTGCCTCGGCATCCGTGAGCGTGCGTTCAGTATGTTGCATAACTACCCGAAAAGCAAGGCTTTTTTTCCCCTTCGGGAGTGTCTTGCCCTGGTAAAGGTCGAAAATCCGGACTTCTTGCACAATCGCAGGCTTCTGGGCCTCGATCGCGTCCATCAATGCCTGTGCCGGCAGCGCCGCGTCCACCAGCATGGCGACGTCGCGTACCACCGGCGGAAACTTGGAAGGCACCCGCGGCCGCGGAATCTCGAGCCGTTGCGCGACCTCGGCGTCGAGCTCGAACAGCACCACCGGCTGCGGCAGCTCGTAGCGCCGCTGCCAGCGCGGGTGCAGCTCGCCGAGCCAGCCCGCGAGGCTTCCGTCCAGCACGATCCGCGCCGAGCGCCCCGGGTGGAACGCCGGGTGCGGCGCGGCCTCGAAGCGCGCAACGCGCGGCGCCAGCAGCGCCTCGACGTCGGCCTTGAGATCGAAAAAGTCGACCGCTCGGCCGGGTTCGCCCCACTGCTCGTCGACCGCTGGACCGTAGGCCGCCGCGCCGATGCGCATCGGCTGGCGCACGCCGGCGACGGACAGCGGCCCGTCGCCGGTCGCGGCATCGCGCAGGAACACGCGGCCGACTTCGAACACCCGGATGCGCGGCTGCTTGCGGGCATGGTTGAAGCGGACGTTGCCAACCAGCGAGCCGATCAAGGTTGTGCGCATCACCGACAACTGGCTTGCGATCGGGTTGAGCAGCCGGATCGGGTTCGGTTCGCCGGCGAAGTCGGTTTCCCATTGCGGTTCGACGAAACTGAAGTTGATCACTTCCTGGTAGTCGCGTGCGGCGAGCCGCTCGCGCACCGCATGCAGCGGGCGCGTCGCCTCGGGCAACGCGCTCATCCTGGCCGCCGCGCGCGGCGGGTGCGCCGGAATGCGCTCGAAGCCGTGCACCCGCGCGACCTCTTCGATCAGGTCTTCCTCGATCTCGAGGTCGAAGCGGTAGCTGGGTGGCGCGACGACGAAGGCCTCGCCCTGCCACTCGAAGCTCAGGCCGAGCCGCGTGAACACGTCGGCCATCTCCTCGCCGCTGATCGGAATGCCGATCACCTTCTGCGCGCGCGCCACGCGCATGGATACGGGCTTTCTCTGCGGTAGGCGTGCGACGAGGTCGTCGGTCGGGCCCGGTTCGCCGCCGCAGATCTCGAGGATCAGTTGCGTCGCGCGCTCGATGCCGTCGACGTTGTTGTCGAAATCCACCCCGCGCTCGAAACGGTGCGAAGCGTCGCTGCTGAAGCCGAAACGGCGCGCCCGGCCCGCGATCGCCGCCGGCGCGAAGAACGCGGACTCCAGGTAGATGTTCCTCGTTTCGGAGTCCGCCTTGGTCGAGTCCCCGCCCATGATTCCGGCCAGGCCGATGACGCCGGAGCCGTCGGTGATGCACAGCACCGTTTCGTCGACGTCCACCTCCTGCTCGTTCAGCAGCAGCACCTTCTCGCCCTTCCTGCCGAAGCGCACGTCGATCGCGCCGTTCAGCTTGTCCAGGTCGTAGACGTGCAGCGGCCGCCCGAGCTCGAGCATGACGTAGTTGGTGACGTCGACCAGCGCCGAAATCGATCGCTGGCCGGCGCGCTCGAGGCGCTGGCGCATCCAGGCCGGGCTTTGCGCGCCGGCGTTCACGTTGCGTATCACCCGTCCGGTAAAGCGCCCGCAGCCTTCCGCAGCGCTGATTCTTACCGGATGGCGGGCATCGCTGCGCGACGGCACCGGCGTAGTGTCGGGGGCACGCATCTTCGAGCGGGTGAGCGCCGCGACCTCGCGCGCGACGCCCAGGATCGACAGGCAGTCGGCGCGGTTCGGCGTCAGTTTGATCGTGAACACGTGGTCGTCGAGCTCGAGCAGCGCGCGCATGTCCGCGCCGGGCGCGGACCCGGCGGGAAGCTCCAGCAGCCCCGAGTGGTCGTCCGACAGCCCCAGCTCGCGTGCGGAGCACAACATGCCCTGGCTCTGCACGCCGCGCATGGTGGCGACTTTGATTTCGCGTCCCGCGAGTCGCGCTCCGACCTTGGCCAGCGGCGCGAGCATGCCGGCGCGCACGTTCGGCGCTCCGCAAACGATCGACAGCGTCTGTCCGCCAGCGTCAACCTTGCACACGCTCAGCTTGTCGGCGTCAGGGTGCCGCGCGACTTCGATCACGCGCGCCGCGACGACGCCATCGAACGGCGGCGCGAGCGGCGCGCACGATTCGACTTCCAGGCCCGACATGGTCAGCAGGTGCGCGAGTTCGTCCGTCGTGAGCGACGGGTCGACCAGGTTGCGCAGCCAGCTCTCGGGTACGTTCATCGCACGTCAGGCGAACTGCCTGAGGAACCTCAGGTCGCCGTCGAAGAAAAGCCGCAGATCGTCGATGCCGTAACGCAGCATCGTCAGGCGCTCGAGCCCGCTGCCGAAGGCGAACCCAATGTAGCGCTCCGGGTCGAGGCCGAAGTTGCGCACCACGTTAGGATGCACCTGCCCCGAGCCGGAGATCTCCAGCCAGCGGCCCTTGAGCGGTCCGCTGTCGAACATCATGTCGATCTCGGCCGACGGCTCGGTGAAAGGAAAGAACGACGGCCGAAACCGGACTTCCAATGCATCGGTCTCGAAGAAACGGTGCAGGAAGTCGGTATACACGCCCTTCAGATCGGCAAAGCTGATGTCCTCGTCGATCCACAGCCCTTCGACCTGGTGGAACATCGGCGAGTGGGTCGCATCGGAATCGACGCGATAGGTGCGCCCGGGAGCGATGACCTTGATCGGCGGCTGGTGCATGCGCGCGTAGCGCACTTGCATCGGGCTGGTGTGGGTACGCAGCAGCAGGTTGAGGCCCTGCGCATCCTTCAGGTCGACGTAGAACGTGTCCTGCATCGAGCGCGCGGGATGGTTCTCGGGATTGTTGAGCGCGGTGAAGTTGTACCAGTCGGTCTCGATCTCGGGACCGTCGGCGACGTCGAAGCCGACCGAGCGGAAGATCTGCTCCACACGCTGCCAGGTGCGCATCATCGGGTGCAGGCCGCCGCCGCCGCGGCCGCGCCCCGGCAGCGTGACGTCCAGCGCCTCCTCGGCCAGCCGTTCGCTGAGCGCCGCCTCGGCCAGCGCGGCGCGGCGCGCCTCGAGCGCCTGCTCCAGGCGCGCCTTGGCGGCATTGATCGCCTGCCCGGCGCTCTTGCGCTCCTCGGCCGGCAGCCGCCCGAGCGACTTCAGCAGCGCGGTCAGCTCGCCCCCTTTGCCGAGGTAGCGCGCCTTGGCGTTTTCGAGCGCCGCAGGGTCCGCCGCCCGACTCAGGTCGGCGAGCGCGCGATCGACGATGGTTTCGACGTCAGGCATGTCCAGAAATGCGAAGCGAGGGTCTGGCCCTCGCTTCTGTTCGTTGCGCGTCCTGGCGCGGGCTCAGTGCGCGAGGCTGGCTTTGACCTGATTCGCGATTTTCGCGAACGCCGGCTTATCGAGCACCGCAAGGTCGGCCAGCACCTTGCGATCGATCTCGATGTTGGCGCGCTTCAGGCCCGCCATGAACGTGCTGTAGCTCAAGCCCAGCTCGCGCACCGCGGCGTTGATCCGGGTGATCCACAACGAGCGGATCTCGCGCTTGCGCTGGCGGCGGTCGCGGTAGGCGTACTGCCCCGCCTTCATCACCGCCTGTTTGGCGATGCGGTATACGTTGCCGCGGCGCCCGCGGAATCCCTTCGCCTGCTTGAGGACCTTCTTGTGGCGCGCGCGGGAGGTTACGCCTCGTTTGACTCGTGGCATGGCGCGCTCCTCAACCCGCGTACGGCAGCATCGCGCGCACCTGCCGCTTGTTGCTGGCGTGTACCGAGCCCGTGCCGCGCAACTGGCGCTTACGCTTCTGCGACTTCTTGGTCAGGATGTGGCGCATGTAGGCGTGCGAGCGCTTGATCGTCCCGCTCGAGCGGACCTTGAACCGCTTCGATGCGCTCTTCTTCGACTTCATCTTGGGCATTTCTGCTCCCGTTTTTTAGCTTAACGCCGGGTGGCCCGCTGCGCGAGCGCTTGATACCCGGACATCACTTGTGGCGCGCCGCGCTCGTTCAGCGCGATGCGAATTACTACGCTGCCTGCTTCGGTGCTCCCGCGGCGGCGGGTTTCTTCGCCTTGGTCGGAATCACCTTCTTCTTGGGCGCCATCACCATCACCATCTGGCGACCCTCCATCTTCGGAAACTGCTCTACCACGCCATGCGGTTCGAGGTCAGCCTTCACGCGCTCGAGAACCCGGAAGCCGAACTCCTGGTGCGCCATCTCTCGGCCCCGGAAGCGCAGGGTCACTTTGACCTTGTCGCCTTCCTCGAGGAACTGGACCAGCTTGTTGAGCTTGATCTTGTAGTCGCCCTCGTCGGTACGCGGCCGGAACTTGATCTCCTTGACCTGGATCTGCTTCTGCTTGAGCTTGGCTTCGTGCGCCTTCTTCTGCTCGCGGTAGCGGAACTTGCCGTAGTCCATGAGCTTGCAGACCGGCGGCTTGGCGAGCGGCGCGATCTCGACCAGATCGACTTCCTGCTCCTCGGCCATCCGCATCGCGTCGACGAGCGGCACAATTCCTAGCTGATCGCCGTTGTCTGCCACCAGGCGCACCTCAGGTGCGGTGATCTCCCCGTTGAGACGTTGCGCTTTCTCGAGCGTGATGAGTGCATCTCCTCTTCAGGCGGCTCATTGCGGTCGCCGCGCTGACCGTGCGAAACCCCGTTTCGCGAAAAATCAGGCCGTGCCCAGCGCTTCCGCCTCGCTTTCGAGACGGGCGATGAAGGTATCGAGGCTCATGGCGCCGAGGTCCTCACCGCCGCGCGTGCGCACGGCCACGTTCCCAGCCTGCTTTTCCTTGTCCCCGACGACCAGCTGATAGGGAAGCTTCTGCAAGCTATGTTCCCGAATTTTATAGGAAATTTTTTCATTCCGCAAATCCGCTGCGGCGCGCCAGCCGGCCGCGCGCAGGCGCTGGGCCACGGCCGCCGCGTAGTCGGCCTGGTGCTCCGAAATACTCATCACCACGACCTGCTCGGGCGCCAGCCAGAGCGGAAACGCACCAGCATGGTGCTCGATCAGGATGCCGAGAAAGCGCTCCATCGAGCCGACGATCGCGCGATGCAGCATGACCGGCACGTGGCGCGCGTTGTCCTCGCCGACGTACTCGGCGCCCAGGCGCTCGGGCATGAAGAAGTCGACCTGGATCGTGCCGCACTGCCAGACACGGCCGATCGCATCCTTGAGCGAGTACTCGATCTTCGGGCCGTAGAAGGCGCCTTCCCCCGGCGAGACCTGGAAATCGATCCCGGCGCGGCGCAGGGACTCCATCAGCGCCGCTTCGGCCTTGTCCCACAGCTCGTCGGCGCCAATGCGCTTGTCGGGGCGGGTGGCCACCTTATAGATGATGTCGGGGAAGCCGAAGTCGCGGTATACCTTCTGCAATAGCGCGGTGAAGGCCTCGCATTCACCGAGAATCTGGCTTTCGGTGCAGAAGATGTGACCGTCGTCCTGCACGAAGCCGCGTGCCCGCATCAGGCCATGCAGCGCACCGGAAGGCTCGTTGCGATGGCAGGTGCCGAATTCCCCGAGCCGGTACGGCAGGTCGCGGTAGCTCTTCACGCCCTGGTTGAAGACCTGGATGTGGCCCGGGCAGTTCATCGGCTTGACCGCGTAGTCGCGGTTCTCCGAGGCCGTGGTGAACATGTTCTCGCGGTAGTTCTCCCAGTGTCCGGTCCGCTCCCAGATGCTGCGATCGAGGATCATCGGGCAGCGCACTTCGAGATAGCCGTTGTCGCGGTAGACGCGGCGCATGTACTGCTCGACCTGCTGCCACAGCGTCCAGCCCTTGGCGTGCCAGAACACCAGTCCGGGCGCCTCGTCCTGCATATGGAACAGGTCCAGCTGCCTGCCGAGGCGGCGGTGGTCGCGCTTTTCCGCTTCCTCCAGCATCTTCAGGTAGGCGTCCTGGTCCTCCTTCTTCGCCCACGCGGTGCCGTAGATCCGCTGCAGCATCTCGTTTTTCGAGTCGCCGCGCCAGTACGCGCCGGCCAGCCGCATCAGCTTGAATACCTTGAGCTTGCCGGTCGAGGGCACGTGCGGCCCGCGGCACAGATCGGTGAAGTCGCCCTGCTGGTAGAGCGATATCGGCTCGCCCGAGGGAATCGAGGCGATGATCTCGGCCTTGTACAGCTCGCCCTGGTCGCGGAAAAACTTCACCGCGGCGTCGCGCGGCATCTCCTTGCGCGCCAGCGGGAGGTCGCGCTTGGCGATTTCCGCCATGCGCTTTTCGATCGCCGCCAGGTCCTCGGGCGTGAACGGGCGCTTGTAGGCGAAGTCGTAGTAGAAGCCGTTTTCGATCACCGGGCCGATCGTGACCTGCGCCTCGGGAAACAGCTCCTTGACCGCGTGCGCGAGCAGGTGCGCGGTCGAATGGCGCAGGATTTCGAGGCCCTCGGCATCGCGCTCGGTGACGATCGCGAGCTCGGCGTCGTGATCGATCGAAAAGCTGGCGTCGACCAGCTTGCCATCGACCTTGCCCGCCAGCGCCGCGCGCGCCAGCCCGGCGCCGATCGAGCGCGCGACCTCGGCCACGGTGACCGGGCCGGGGAAGCTCTTGTGCGAGCCGTCGGGCAAGCGGATGTTCGGCATCTGTCGTGGCCCTCCGGGAGGCAAAAAAAAGTGCGGTCGCGCCGCACTCTCTTCGACACTCCTTCGGGGCGGAAGCTGGTAGGCGCGATTGGACTCGAACCAACGACCCCTACCATGTCAAGGTAGTGCTCTAACCAGCTGAGCTACGCGCCTGAAAGGTGGCGATTCTAGCGTATCCTGCCTCCTTCCCTCAATGGCGTAACGCTGGCGTCACGTTCCCCGAACAAGCTTCGGCAGGGCTTGTCCAACGAGAAATGGAGGAATTCGCGTGGACCTGATCCTGTGGCGCCATGCCGAGGCGGAAGAAGGAGGGCCGGATCTCGAGCGGCGCCTGACCGCCAGAGGCCAGAAACACGCCGGCCGCGTGGCGGCTTGGCTGCTGCAGAGGCTGCCGTCGAAGTTCACCGTGATCGCAAGCCCGGCGCAGCGCGCCCGCCAGACGGCGGAGGCCCTTGGGGTCAAGTTCAAGACCTCGCCCAGGCTCGCGCCCGGCGCCTCGGCGGCCGACGTTCTGGCCGCCGCGGAATGGCCCGAGCGCAAAGGCGCGGTGGTCCTGGTCGGGCACCAGCCGACGCTCGGCCTGGCGGCCGCGTTTCTGGTCTGCGGCAACCGGGACGAATGGACCATCAAGAAGGGCGGCCTGTGGTGGCTGACCAACCGCGTACGCGACGACGAGTCGCAGGTCGTGGTGCGCGCAGTCGTCGCGCCTGACCTGCTCTGATTGCGGTGCTCTGACTACGGACGGCTCAGCACCGCCACCTTCTTCTCGGACAGCCCGCTCACGCTCAGCCTCATGCCGACCGCCTTCCAGTAGTCGGCCTCCGACTCGAGCGCGCCTGCGGTCAGCGGGTTCTCGTCCAGCCAGACCTGCGGCAGCTCGAGCGAGAACCCGCCCGAGTCCGCGGCCACCCGCAGCAGCGGCAGCTTGAGGTCCGCGCGCCGGCGCAGGATCAGCGAGGCGAGGCGCAGCGCGCACACCAGCGCCCAGTCGGTCGAATCGGGGCCCGCGTCCTCGACCTTCGCCAGCTTGCCGCGATGCGCCAGCACCACGCGCGCGAGGCGCTGCTGCTCCATGCGCGAGAAGCCCGGCATGTCGGCGTTGGACAGCACGTAGGCCGAGTGCTTGTGGTACTGAGCGTGCGCGATCGAATGGCCGATCTCCGCCAGGCGCGCCGCCCAGTCGAGCAGCATCCGGTCGGGGTCGTCCTCCTGGTCGCGCTCGGCGCCCGCCGTCAGCGCGTCGTAGATGCCCAGCGCCAGGTTGCGCACGCGCTCGGCCTGCGTCGCGTCGACGTGGTAGCGGCGCATGAACTGAACCACGGTCGCCTCGCGCATGTCGCCGCGGTGCTGCACGCGGCCAAGCAGGTCGTACAGCACGCCATGGCGCAGCGCGCCGTCGGACACGCGCATCGTCTCGATGTCGAGCTCTTCCAGCGCGGCCCCGAGGATCGCCACCCCGCCGGGAAGCACCGGAGCGCGGTTCGGTCGCAGGCCCGCGATGCGGTTCGGGTCGGCGCGCTCGTGCTTGATCAGCAGGCTGCGCAGCCGGTCGAGGCCGTCGCGCGTGATGCCGTCCTCGGAAAAGCCGTTCTCGCGCAGGATGCTCTCGATCGAGCGCGCGGTGCCGGAGGAGCCTACCGCTTCGTCCCAGCCGTTGCTGCGGTAGGCGCGCACGATGCCGCCCAACTCCTGGCGCGCGGCCAGCTCGGCGCGCTTCATGCGGCCCTTGTCGATTCGCCCTTCCGGGAAGTGCTTCAGGCTGTAGCTCACGCAACCCATGTAGAGCGATTCGGTAAGCTGCGGCTCGTAGCCGGTGCCGATGATGAACTCGGTCGAGCCGCCGCCGACGTCCACCACCAGCCGCCGGTGCGCGGCCGCCGGCAGCGCGTGCGCCACTCCGACATAGATCAGGCGCGCTTCCTCGCGCCCCGCAATCACCTCGATCGGGAAGCCCAGCACCTGGCGCGCTTCGCGCAGGAACTGCGGCGCGTTCTTGGCTACCCGCAGGGTATTGGTGCCGACCGCGCGCACCGCCTGCCGCGGCAGGCCCCGCAGGCGCTCGCCGAATTTGCGCAGCGCGTCGAGCGCGCGGGCCTGCGTGGCGCGGTCGATACGCTTCTCGGCGGTGAGCCCGGCGCCGAGGCGGACCACCTCGCGCAGCGAGTCGAGCGGGTAGATCTGGCCGCCTTCCACGCGCCCGATCTGGAGGTGAAAGCTGTTCGAGCCGAGATCGACCGCGGCGAGGGTTTCATGGCGTGCCATTGCGGTGCGCAGCTTAGCTCCGCCGGGCGGCGCCGGCAAACGCCGGAGCGGTAAACTGACGCCTCCAGAATGAAAAAAGCCTATCCCAGCGCCCATTTCCTGAACCGCGAGCTCGGTCTGCTCGCGTTCAACCGGCGCGTGCTCGCCCAGGCCGCGGACGAATCCGCGCCGCCGCTCGAGCGGCTGCGTTTTCTGACCATCGTGTCGTCGAACCTGGACGAGTTCTTCGAGATCCGGGTCGCCGGCCTGAAAGAGCAGATCAAGCTCGACATTCCCGAGCCCGGACCGGACGGCCGCAGCCCGACCGAGGTCTTCGCCGACGTGGCGCGCGAAGCGCACGCGCTGGTGGCCGAGCAGTACCGGCTGCTGAACGAAGTCGTGCTGCCCAAGCTGGCGGAGGAAGGCGTGCGCTTTCTGCGCCGCACCGATTGGGGCGCGGGCCAGCGGCAGTGGATCCGGGACTACTTCCTGCGCGAGGTGCTGCCGCTGCTGACCCCGATCGGCCTGGATCCGGCGCACCCCTTTCCGAAGGTGCTCAACAAGAGCCTCAACTTCGCCGTCGAGCTCGAGGGCAAGGATGCCTTCGGGCGCAGTTCCGGTGCGGCGATCGTGCAGGCTCCGCGCGTGCTGCCGCGAGTCATTCGCCTGCCGCGCGAGATCTCGAGCGGCGAGTACGAGTTCGTGTTCCTGTCCTCGATCCTGCACGCGCACGTCGACGAACTGTTCGCGGGCATGAAGGTGCAGGGTTGCTACCAGTTCCGCGTGACGCGCAACTCGGACCTGTTCGTCGACGAGGAAGAGATCAAGAACCTGCGCATCGCGCTGCAGGGCGAGCTGTTGCATCGCCACTTCGGCGACGCCGTGCGACTCGAGGTCGCCGACAACTGCTCGCCCTCGATGGTCGAGTTCCTGCTGCAGCAGTTCAGTCTGGCCGAGGTCGACCTGTACCGCGTCGAAGGCCCGGTCAACCTGTACCGGCTGCGCGAGGTGCCGGCACAGGTCGACCGCCCGGACCTGAACTACGCGCCGTTCCAGCCCGGCATCCCGGCGCCGCTCGACAAGCGCGACGACCTGTTCGAGGTGCTCGCGCGCCAGGACGTGCTGCTGCACCACCCCTACCAGTCGTTCATGCCGGTGATCGACTTCATCCGCGCCACCGCCGCCGACCCGCAGGTAATAGCGATCAAGCAGACGGTGTACCGCACCGGCACCGACTCGGAGCTGATGGAGCTGCTGATCGACGCCGCGCGGCGCGGCAAGGAAGTGACGGTGGTGGTCGAGCTGATGGCGCGCTTCGACGAGGAGGCGAACCTGAACTGGGCCGCCCGCCTGGAGGAGGTCGGTGCGCACGTCGTGTACGGCGTGGTCGGCCACAAGACGCACGCCAAGATGGCGCTCGTGGTGCGGCGCGAGGAAGGCCCGTCCGGCAAGCTGCTCAAGCGCTACGTCCACCTCGCGACCGGGAACTACAACCCGCGCACCGCGCGCCTTTACACCGACTTCGGCCTGATGACGGCCAACGAGGAGCTGTGCAGCGACGTCAATGAAGTGTTCAAGCAGCTTACCGGGTTGGGCCGCGCGAGCAGGATGCGTTACGTCTGGCAATCGCCGTTCACGTTGCATAAGCGCGTCGTCGCCGCGATCCGCAACGAGGCCGCCGTCGCCACAGCGGGCAAGCCCGCGCGCATCATCGCCAAGATGAACTCGCTGTTGGAGCCGGCGATCGTCGAGGAGCTCTACACGGCCTCGCAGGCGGGAGTGAAGATAGACCTCATCGTGCGCAGCGTGTGCGGCCTCAGGCCCGGCATCCCCGGCCTGTCGGACAACATCCGCGTGATCTCGATCGTGGGGCGCTTCCTGGAGCACTCGCGCGTGTTCTGCTTCCACAACGACGGCGCGGACGACGTCTACCTTTCAAGCGCCGACTGGATGGACCGCAACTTCTTCCGCCGCATCGAGCTCTGCTTTCCGGTGCTCGACCCCGCGCTCAAGCGGCGCGTCATCCGCGAGGGGCTGCAGCCCTACCTGGACGACAACTGCCAGGCCTGGATGATGGACGCCGACGGCGGATACGAACTCGTCAGGCCGCGCCGCGGGCGCCGCCGCTCGGCGCAGGAAGAGCTCCTGTTCACTCTGGCGACGCCGTCATGAAGCACGCGGGCGGCCTGCGCCGCATCGTCCTCGCCACGCGCTACTCCGTGGAGGGGCTGGTCGCGGCCGTCAAGGGCGAGGCCGCGTTCCGCCAGGAGCTCGCGCTCGCCATCGTACTCGTTCCGCTCGGGATCTGGCTCGGCGAGGACGGCACGCAGCGCGCCTTGCTTGCGGGCAGCGTCCTGCTCGTGCTGGTCGTCGAGCTGCTCAACTCCGCGCTCGAAGCGGCGGTGGACCGGATCTCGGAGGAGCGCCATCCGCTCGCCAAGCGGGCCAAGGACCTGGCCAGCGCCGCGGTCATGCTTTCTCTCGCTGCGGGCGCCCTGGTCTGGCTCTTGATCCTGCTCTAGCGAGGGCTCAGCCGCGCGCGGCGCGGATCACACCGGGCACGTCCTTGACCACGGCGAAGGCGCGCTTGAGCTGCGCCAGGTCGCCGACGTTGAAGCTGAAGCGCATGAAGGCGAGCTCGTCGCGGCTCTGGGTGCGTACCGCGGTGACGTTGATGCGCTCGCGCGCCAGCGCGTCGCCGATGTCGCGCAGCAGCCCGGGGCGGTCGCCGGCCGTCACCACCATATCCACCGTGTAGGCCCCGCCCGCGCTGCCGTCCCATTGCGCCTCGATCAGCCGCTCGGGGTGGCCCTCGGCGAGCCGCTTCAGGCTCGGGCAGTCCTCGCGATGAATCGACACGCCCTTGCCGCGCGTGACGAAGCCGCGCACCGGGTCGGGCGGCACCGGTTTGCAGCACTTCGACAGCTGGGTCAGGAGCCGATCGACGCCGACCACCAGCACGCCGCCCTTGCCCGAGGCTTGGCGCGCGCGCCGCGGCGGCTGCGCCGGCGCGGGCGCCGGCGCCGGGGCCGGGGCCGCGGCGCCCATGCCGCGCAGCGCGGACTGCAGCTGGCGCAGGTTCACCTCGTCGCGCGCGACCGCCGCGAACAGATCGTCCTGGCGGGAGAATCCGAGCCGCGCGGCGAGCGTCTCGAGCTTGGCCTGACTCGCGCCCTCGCGCCTGAGCTCCTTTTCCACCGCCGCGCGGCCGGCGGCGACCGTCTCCGACAGCGCCTGGCTGTTGAACCACTGCCGGATCTTCTGCCGCGCGCGCGGGCTCTTGACGAAGCCGTGCTCGAGACTGAGCCAGTCGCGCGACGGTCCGCCGCTCTTGGCGACGGTGATCTCGACCCGCTGCCCGCTCTTGAGCGGGGTCTCGAGCGGGACCATGTGCCCGTCGACCTTGGCGCCGCGGCAGCGGTGCCCGATGTCGGTGTGCAGCGCGTAGGCGAAATCCACCGGCGTCGAGCCCGACGGCAGGTCGACCACCTTGCCCTGCGGCGTCACGACATAGACCGTGTCGTCGAGCGCCGCCTGGCGCGTCTTCTCCGCCCACTTCGAGCTGTCGGTCACCTCGTCGCGCCAGGCCAGCAGCTGGCGCAGCCAGGCGATCTTGTTCTCGAACCGGCCCTGCGCGCGCGTCGCCGCGCCATGCTCCTTGTAGCGCCAGTGCGCCGCGACGCCGAACTCGGCATGGCGGTGCATCTCCGAGGTGCGGATCTGCACTTCCAGCGTCCTGCCGCCGGGGCCGATCACCGCGGTGTGCAGCGACTGGTAGTCGTTGCCCTTGGGGCGCGAGATGTAGTCGTCGAATTCCTTCGGAATCGGCTGCCACAGGTCGTGCACCACGCCGAGCGCGGCGTAGCATTCCTTCGCCGAACCGACGATCACGCGCAGCGCCCGCACGTCGTACAACTCGGAAAAATCGAGCCCCTTGCTGCGCATCTTGTTCCAGATCGAATAGATGTGCTTGGGGCGCCCGGCGATCGCCGCTTCGACGCCAGCGGCGCGCAGCTCGCGCGCGAGCAGCGCCATCGCGTCCTGGATGTACTGCTCGCGCTCGGCGCGCTTCTCATCCAGCATCTGCGCGATCTTCTTGTACGTCTCGGACTCGAGGAAGCGGAACGAGAGGTCCTCCAGCTCCCACTTGAGCTGCCATACGCCGAGCCGGTTGGCGAGCGGCGCGTAGATGTCGAGCGTCTCGCGCGCGTAGCCGGCCCGGTCCGGCGCCGGGTTCTTGGCATACCAGCGCAGCGTCTGGGTGCGGCTCGCCAGGCGAATGAGGACCATGCGGATGTCCTCGACCATGCCGAGCACCATCTGGCGCAGCACCTCGATCTGCTGCTGCGGCGTGCCGCGCGTGATCACGCGCAACTGGTAGAGCTTCTCCACCCCGGCCGCGAGCACCGCAACGTCGTCGCCGAATTTCTCGCGCAGCACGTCCACTGCGCCGGCGTACTTGGGCGCGGCGAACAGCACCCCGGCCACGCGCCCGGGCGGGTCGAGGCCGATCGCGGCCAGGCTCGCCGCGAGGCCGAGCGCGTGCGACCAGACCGGCTCGCCGGTCGACAGCACCTGTCCCGCATACAGCGGTTGAGCGAATTCCAGCGCCCGCGCGACCAGAGCGCGCTCCTCGCCGTTCAGTCCCGCGGCGATCGGCTCGAGTGCTGCGGCGCTGTTTTGCGGTCGAAGCTGGACGACTGACACCATGCTGATATTGTAGCGGGCCTCCATGCCAGACTCGCGCCCCGCGGCGAAAGTTTCCCCGCACCTGCTCCTCGCGCTGACCGCGCTGTTCTGGGCCGGGCACTGGATCGTCGCGCGCGCGGTGCACCTGGACGTCACGCCGGTGTCGCTGTCGTTCTGGCGCTGGATGACCGCGATCGCGCTACTGGTGCCGCTCACCGGGCGCCAGCTCGCGCGCGACTGGCCAGTCGTGCGCGCGCACTGGAAGGTGATCGCGCTGTTCGGCCTCACCGGCAACGCGGTGTTCAACATGATCGGCTACTACGGCATCCGCGAAACCACCGCCACCAACGCGCTGCTGATCCAGTCGGTCACGCCGGCGCTGATTCCGCTGTTCGCGTTTGCCCTGTTTGGAGAGCGCATCGGCGCCCGCGCCGCGCTCGGCGTCGCGGTATCGTTCTGCGGCGTGCTGGCGATCGTGAGCCGGCTCGACCCGCAACTGCTCGCGAGCCTCCAGGTCAACCACGGCGATCTGTTTCTGCTCGGAAACGCGGCGATGTGGGCTCTGTACACCGTGTGCCTGCGCTTAAAGCCGCCCGCCCTCTCGCAGCTGAGCTTCCTGCTCGCGTGCTCGCTCGCCAGCATGCTCGTGATGCTGCCGCTCTACGCCGCCGACCTCGCCGCCGGGGGGCGCATCGTGCTCGGCTGGGGCCCGGTGCTCGGCATCCTCTACCTGGGACTGCTTCCTTCCGTTGCGTGCTACGTCATGTGGGGCAAGGGCGTGCAGGCAATCGGCGCCGGGGCCGCGGGGGCCTATCTCTACCTCATCCCGCCGTTCGGCATCCTGATGGCGGTGGCGTTCCTCGGCGAGCGGCTGCACCTGTACCACGCCGTGGGCATGGTGCTGATCTTTGCCGGCGTGTGGCTCGCCGCACGCCGCGCGCGGCGCTAACATGGGCTGGCTGAGGCGTTGGCGGCGGCGCCGGGTGCTGGCCAGGCACCGCGTCGACCCGGCGCTGTGGCGCCGCGTGACGGCGAAGCTGCCGTTCCTGCGCGGCCTCGACGCCGGCCAGGCGCTGCGGCTGCAGGAGCTGGCGCTGCTGTTCCTGGCCGAGAAGCAGTTCGTCGGGGTGCGCGGTCAGGCGCTGGACGACGCGATGCGTTTGTCAATCGCGGCCCAGGCCTGCCTGCCGATCCTCGAGCTGGGGCTGGACTGGTACGACGGCTGGAGCGGGATCGTGATCTATCCGAACGACTTCCGCGTCAGGCGCAGCGAAGTGGACGAAGGGGGCGTGGTGCACGAGTGGGACGACGAGTTGGCGGGCGAATCCTGGGCCGGCGGACCCGTGGTCCTGTCCTGGGACGCGGCGCAGCACGACGAGCACGCCAACGTCGTGATCCACGAATTCGCGCACAAGCTCGATATGCTGAGCGGCGAAGCCGACGGCATGCCGCCGCTGCCGACGGAAATGGACCGCAACGCCTGGCGCGCTGCGCTGGCGCGCGCCTACGAGGCATTCTGCGACGCGCTCGAGCGCGGCCGCGACACCTGGCTCGACCCCTACGCCGCAGAGCACCCTTCCGAGTTCTTCGCCGTGCTGAGCGAGGCGTTCTTCGAGGCGCCGAACGAGACCCGTCGCCGCTTCCCGGAGATGTACGATCAGCTGCGCCGCTTCTACCGCCAGGACCCCGCGCAGCGGCTGAGATCGTGAAGACCCTGCTCATTGTCTACCACTCCGGCGGCGTGAAGACCGCGCAGATGGCCGAGGCGGTCGAGCGCGGCGCGAAGACCGAACCGGGCGTGCGCGTGGCGCTGAAGCGCTGCGCGGAGGCCGGGCCCGAAGACGTGCTCGCCGCTGACGGCCTGATCCTCGGCACGCCGGAAAACTTCGGCTACATGTCCGGCATGATGAAGGACTTCCTCGAGCGCATCTTCTACCCCTGCGAAGGCAAGGTCGCGGGCCGGCCCTGGGCGCTGTTCGTCGGCGCGGGGCAGGACGGCACGGGCGCGGTGAACTCGGTGGAACGGATCGTCACCGGACTGCGGCTGAAGCGGATCGGCGAGCCGGTGGTCGTGGTGAAAGAGCTGCAGCCGGGCCAGATCACTGCGCTGGAGGAGCTCGGCGCGACCTTCGCCGCGGGGCTCGCGCTGGGCGTGCTGTAACAATGCGATAACGCAGACGTGAGACAAGAAAGACGATGACGCACGCACGCAAGTCCAAGGCACGTGAGCTCAAGCGGCTCGCGCGCGAGGTCGGGGCGTTAGGCGCCGAGTTGAGGCTGGCCGAGCGCAAGGAGCGCACGAGGATCGAGGCGGTCGACCCGACCTTTGCGCTCAGCGCGCGCAACCTGGTGCGCTACCTCGCGCTGCGGCGCCACGACCGGCGCGCCTTGCAACGCAGCCTCGCGCAGCTCGGCCTTTCGTCGCTCGGGCGCGCCGAGGAGTGGGTTGCGGCGACGGTCGAGCTGGTGGCCCGGGCGCTGCACGGTCTGGCCGCCCATCCCAAGGCCGTGCGCGGCGGCGAATTGCCGGCGCCCGACATGGATCTCGGCGCCGACCTGCTCGAGCGCAACACCCGCGCCCTGCTGGGCGAGCCGCCCGCGAAACGCGAAGTGCGGATTATGGTCACCATGCCGTCGGAGGCGGCCGACGACTACAGCCTGGTGCGCGACCTCCTGGCGGGCGGAATGGACGTGATGCGCATCAATTGCGCGCACGACGACGAGGCACGCTGGAAAAAGATGATCGGCCATCTGCGCCGGGCCGAAAAGGTGCTCGGCAGGCGCAGCCAGGTGCTGATGGACCTCGCCGGGCCAAAGCTGCGCACCGGGCCGGTCGAGCCCGGTCCGGCGGTATTGCGGGTGCGCCCGCAGCGCGACGCGTTCGGCGTCGTCACGGCGCCGGCGCGCGTCTGGCTCACGCCTCAGGAAGACCCGCGCGAGCCCGTCGCGTCCGCGGACGCCGTGCTGCCGGTCCCTGCGCGCTGGCTCGCGGCGCTCAAGCCTGGCGCCCTGATCGTGTTCGATGACGCGCGCGGGTCTCACCGCAAATGGAAGTTGGTCGACAGCGGCGACGAGGGCGCCTGGGCGGAAGCCACCAAGACCGCCTACCTGGTGCCCCGCACCGTGCTCGCGTGCGAACGCAAGGGACAGGTGCGGACGGCGAAGCTGGGCGCGCTGCCTGGCAGGGAAGGATCGATCCTGCTGCGCGAGGGCGACAGCCTCGTGCTCACTCGCGCGCTGCGCCCGGGGATGCCGGCCAAGCTCGACCGCGGCGGCAAGCTGCTGCGCCCTGCCACGATCGGCTGCACCCTGCCGGTGGTGTTTCGCGATGCGCGCGCCGGCGAGCGCATCTATTTCGACGACGGCAGGATCGGCGGCGTGATCGAGAAGGCCGGCAAGGACCGCCTGCTGGTGCGCGTGCTGCGCGCGCGCCCTGGCGGCGTGGCGCTGCGCGCCGACAAGGGCATCAACCTGCCGGATACGGCGCTGCGCACGCGTGCGCTGTCGGACAAGGACCGGCGCGACCTGGAGTTCGTCGCGCGCCACGCCGACATGGCCGGGCTGTCGTTCGCCGATACGGTCGCCGACGTGCGCTCGCTGCGCACCGCGCTCGCGCGCCTGCGGCCGCGGCCGCCGGCGATCGTGCTCAAGGTCGAGACCCGGCGCGGCTTCGAGGCGCTGCCGGCGATGCTGCTCGAAGCGATGCGCGCGCGCTCCTGCGGCGTGATGATCGCGCGCGGCGACCTCGCGGTCGAATGCGGCTTCGAGCGCCTGGCCGAGGTGCAGGAGGAGATTCTGTGGGTGTGCGAAGCCGCGCACGTGCCGGTGATTTGGGCCACCGAGGTGCTCGATACCCTCGCCAAGCGCGGCGCGCCGACCCGGGCCGAGATCACCGACGCAGCGATGTCGATGCGCGCCGAGTGCGTGATGCTGAACAAGGGGCGCTACATCCGCGAGGCGCTGCGCTCGCTGGACGACATCCTGCGCCGCATGAGCTCGCACCAGACCAAGAAGCGCGCGATGCTGCGCGAGCTCAGGATCGCGCGCGGACTCTAGAGCGTCACCCGCGGCGCACCGGGCGCGCCGGGCGCGAGCCGACCGTCGTCTTCCGGCTCGCCCAGCGCCTGGCGGATCGGCACCACGCCAGCCCAGATCGGCAGCGCGTAGTCGGGCTCGTCATCCACCGGCGGGCCGCTGCGCACCTTGGCGACCGCCTCTTCGATGTGCAGGCCGAACACGCTCGTGCCCTTGAGCTCCTGCTTGTGCACCGGCCGCAGCTGCGGCCAGCGCCCGGGATAGAGGCGCTCGACAAAGCGCTCCATCTTGGCCAGCTTCTCCTCCGGCTTGCTCACCTTGTACGGCTTGCCGAACAACATCGCCGAGCGGTAGTTGATCGACTTGTGAAAGCCCGAGCGCGCCACCACCAGGGCGTCCAGGTGCATCACGGTCAGGCAGATGCGCGGCGCCTTTTCCAGCGCGAGCAGCATCCTGCTTTTCGACGAGCCGTGCCAGTACACCGCGTCGCCCTCGCGCCAGTAGGCGGTGGGGGTCGCGTACGGCTGGCCATCGATGACGTAGCCGATGTGGCACACGAACCCTGCGTCGAGGATTTCGTATACGGTCTTCCTGTCGTAGTGGCCGCGCTTGGGAAGGCGCTTCACTTTCGTGCGGACGGTGGGGGCGAAATCGCTCACGGCAGCTCTCCGGACGGAACGGCCCATGTTAGCAGTCGCGCGAGCGCCTATATACTGCGCCGATGCCGTCGACCCTCATCTTTCAGGAGCGCGAAATCGCCTGGCCCGAGCTCGAGGACGCGGTGCTGCGCGCTGCGAGCCGGCTCGAGCGGCTCGGCGTGGGCGAGGACGACGTGGTGTGCATCATGCTGAAGAACGACCCCGCGTTCCTCGCCGCGGCGTTCGCCGCGCTCAGGCTCGGCGCCTACTCCTGCCCGATCAACTGGCACTACAAGGCCGATGAGGCCGGCTGGATTCTCTCCGACAGCGGCGCCAAGGTGCTCGTCGCGCACGCCGACCTCCTGCCGCAGATCGACGGCGCGCTGCCCGCCGGTGTCGGGCTAGCGGTCGTCGAGCCGCAGGACTGGAACGGCTGGCTGCGCGACGCGCCGCGCTGGAGCGGCGCGCCGCGGCGCCTGCGCGGCAACATGCCCTACACCTCCGGCACCACCGGGCGGCCCAAGGGCGTGCGCCGCGCGCCGGCGCCGCTCGAGGGCGCCGAGCGCATGGCCGCGCTCGCGCGCGAGGCGCGCTACAAGGGCTTCGGCATCGAGCCCGGCATGCGCGGATTGCTGCCCGGGCCTCTCTACCACAGCGCACCGAACCTGTACGCCACCCAGACCCTGCAGCTCGAGGACGCGCTGCTCGTGCTCGAGCCGAGATTCGACGCCGAGCGCACGCTCGCGCTGATCGAGCGCCACCGGCTCAGCCACGCCTACCTGGTGCCGACCATGTTCGTGCGCATGCTCAAGCTGCCGGACGAAGTGAAGCGCCGCTACGACTTGTCGTCCCTTCGCTTCGTCGCCACCACCGGCTCGCCCTGCGCGCCGGCGGTCAAGCGCGCCATGATCGAGTGGTGGGGCCCGGTGCTGCACGAGTGCTACGCCTCGAGCGAAGCGGGCGTCATCACCTCGATCGATTCGCACGAGGCGCTCAAAAAGCCGGGCTCGGCCGGGCGGGCGGTGGGCGTCGGCGCGCTCAAGATTCTCGATGAGCAGGGGCGCGAGCTGCCGCCGGGCGAGATCGGCCTGATCTACGCGCGCCAGCCGGCCTATCCCGACTTCTCCTACAACAACAACCCGGCTGCGCGAGAGGCGCTCGAGCGCGACAGCCTGTGGACGCTGGGCGACATGGGCTACGTCGACGAGGACGGGTACCTGTTCATCTGCGACCGCGCCTCGGACATGGTGATCTCGGGCGGGGTCAACATCTACCCGGCCGAGATCGAGGCCGCGCTGCACGGCATGCCAGGGGTGCACGACTGCGCCGTGTTCGGCGTGCCGAGCGAGGAGTTCGGCGAGGCGCTCGCCGCGGCGATCCAGCCCGAGCCGGGCGCAAAACTCGATGCCGCGTCGGTGCAAGCGTGGCTCGCCGGGCGCATCTCCGGCTACAAAGTGCCGCGTCTGGTCGAGTTGCACGACGCGCTGCCGCGCGAGGACAGCGGCAAGATCTTCAAGCGCAAGCTGCGCGCGCCCCACTGGGAAAAAGCGGGGCGCCGCATCTAACGTTCAGCGCTCAGTGCGCGCCCGCGTCGGCAGGCGCGCGCTGCGCGAGGTTGGACGGTTTGGCGATCCACACTAGCGCGGTGAGCGCGATGAAAAGCATGCCGGAGAGCCAGAACAGGTCGACCGTGCTGAGCATGCGCGCTTGCTGGTCGATCATGCGGTCCATCAGCCCGAGCGCCTGGTCGGGGCTCAGGCCGTGGGCGTGCATCGCGGCGAGCGCGCGCGTCGCGTCCGGGTTGTAGGCGGTGACGTGCTCGACCAGGTGCGCGCGGTGCACCGCCGCGCGGTCGTTCCACAGGGTGACCGAAACCGAGGCGCCGAAGGCGCCGGCGGTGAAGCGCGCGAAGTTGCTCAGCCCGGTCGCCGCCGGGATGCGCTCCGGCGGCAGCCCGGCGAGCAGCAGCGCGGTGAGCGGCAGGAAGAACGACACGGTCGCCGCGCCCTGGATCACGGTCGGCAGCACGATCGACCAGAAGTCGGTCTGCAGGTTGAAGCGCGCGCGCATGAACATGACCAGCGCGAACACCAGAAATGCGGCGCTCGCGATCTTGCGCGCGTCCAGCCGCGCGAGGTTGCGGCCCAGGATCGGCGCGATGAGCAGCGAAAGGATCCCGATCGGCGCCACCGTAAGCCCCGACAAGAAGGCGGTGTAGCCCATGATCGTCTGCAGCCAGAGCGGAATGATCACCGTGATGCCGAAGAACACCGCGTAGCCGACCGCGATGGCGAGCGTGCCGCTGGTGAAGTTGCGCCCCTTGAACAGCGACAGGTCCACGATCGGGTGCTCGTTGTCGACCAGCTCCCAGACCAGGAACAGCGTGAAGCCGACCGCCGCGACGCAAGCCAGCGTTACGATCTGGCCCGAGTTGAACCAGTCCAGCTCGTTGCCCTTGTCGAGCATGATCTGCAGCGCCGCGACCCAGGTGATCAGCAGTCCCAGCCCGACATAGTCCACCGGCACCTTGCGCTTCGCCGAATCGCGCGTGCGGTAGAGCTGCCAGGTCACCGCGGCCGCCAGCAGGCCCACCGGCACATTGATGTAGAAGATCCACGGCCAGGTTGCGTTGTCCGAGATCCAGCCGCCCAGCAGCGGCCCCGAGATCGGCGCCAGTAGCGCGGTCATCGACCAGATCGCAAGCGCGAGACCGGCCTTCTCGCGCGGGAAAGTGGAGAGCAGCATCGCCTGCGACAGCGGCACCATCGGCCCCGCGACCGCGCCCTGCAGCACCCGGAACACGATCAGCGTCTCGAGGTTCGGCGCCAGTCCGCACAGCCAGGACGCGGTGCTGAAAAGCAGCACCGAGGTCACGAACAGCCGCACCTGGCCGAAGCGCACCACCAGCCAGCCGGTGAGCGGCACCGCGATCGCGGTCGAGACCGCGAACGAGGTGATGACCCAGGTGCCCTGGCTCGGGCTCACGCCGAGGTCGCCGGCGATGGTCGGGATCGACACGTTGGCGATCGTGGTGTCGAGCACCGTCATGAATACCGCGAGCGAGAGCACGAACGCGCCGACGGCGCGCTCCATGCCCTCGAGCGGCGGCGGCGACGCCGCGGCCGGCGCCGCGCTCACCTAATGCGCCCCCAGGTTGGCCGCGATGATTTGGCGCACGCGGGCGTCGGCCGCGACAGCCTGCTCGTCGAACGCCTTGGTTGCATACACCGGTCCGCTTACCGGCGTCGTGGCAAGCTGCGGGCCGCTCGCGTCGCGCACGTCGACGTCGACCTCCATCGACAGCCCCACCCGCAGCGGATGCTCGACGAGCTGCTTCCTGTCGAGCTCGATGCGCACGGGCAGCCGCTGCACCACCTTGATCCAGTTGCCGGTGGCGTTCTGCGGCGGCAGCAGCGCGAAGGCACCGCCGGTGCCGGCCGCGAGCCCCGCGACGCGTCCGCGGTACTCGACCTGGCTGCCGTAGAGGTCGGCGGTGAGCCGGACCGGCTGCCCGATGCGCATCTCGCGCAGCTGCACTTCCTTGAAGTTCGCCTCGACCCAGACTTGGTCGAGCGGCACCACCGCCATCAGCGGCTGGCCGGGCGCCACCCGCTGGCCCACCTGCACCGAGCGCTTGGCGACGTAGCCTCTGACCGGCGCCGGGATCGTGTCACGCTGGACCGCGAGGAACGCCTCGCGCACCCGCGCCGCGGCGCGCAGCACGCTCGGCTGTTTCCCGACCGACGTTCCCTCGGTCAGCGCGCGGCTCGCCGCGAGCTGCTCGTCCGCGGTCTTGAGCGCGGCGCGTGCCGCGGCGACCGCGTCGCGCGCGTGCTGCAGGTCCTCCCGCGACACCGCGCCGCTCGCCACCAGCGGCGCGCGCCGCGCGAGATCGTCCTGCGCGCGCGCGAGGTCCACCTTGCGCTGCGCCACCGTCGCCGCGAGGGTCGTGTCCTTGGCGTACAGCACGCGCGCCTCGCGCACCGCCTGCGCGAGCTGCGCCTCGGCCTGCGCCAGCGCGACCCCGGCGTCGGACGGATCCAACCGCACCAGCGTCTGGCCGGCCTCGACCAGGTCCGTATCGTCGGCCCCGATCGCCACCACGGTGCCGGGCACGCGCGGCGTGACCTGGACCAGGTTGCCGCCGACGTACGCGTTGTCGGTGGTCTCGTGGCCGCGCGATTCAAAGTACCACCACGCGATCCAGCCCAAGCCGACCAGCAGGAATACGACGAGCACGACGCTGAGCGCGCGGCGGCGGCGTGCCCCCGCGGTCGGCGCTTGCGGTATTTCACTCATTTATTGCTCCGGTGATCGGTTTTGTCGTTGCGGGCATAGTCCCGGTAGCCGCCGCCGAGCGCGCGGTAAAGCGCCACGTCGGCCTGCAGCGCGCGCGAGCGCAGGTCGGCCTCGGCGCGCTGCTCGGTGAACAGCGCGCCCTGCGCCTCCAGCACGCTCAGCAGGCCGGAGACTCCGGCGCGGTAGCGCGCGAGCGCGAGATCGTAGGCGCGCTGGACCGCGGCGAGCGCGGTCTTCAGCTCGCGGCCCTCGTTCTCGAGCGCGCGCCGGGTCTGGACCTGGTCGGCCACCTCGCGCACGGCGTCGACCAGCAGCGCGTTGTATTGGTCCACCGCGAGGTCGTACTCGGCCTCGCGCCCGCGCAGGCTGGCGCGCAGCCCGGCCGCGGAAAAAAGCGGCAGCCGCACCGCCGGCCCGGCGCCCACGATAGTGCTGCGCGCCTGCAGCAGCCTGTCCAGACCGAGGGAGGACAGGCCCGCGAAGGCAACCAGGTTTACGTTCGGCATGAACTGCGCCTTCGCCACCTCCACGCCGCGCGACGCGGCCTCGGCGCGCCAGCGCGCGGCGGCGAGGTCCGGGCGGCGCCCGAGCAGGTCGAGCGGAAGCGCCTGCGGGACGCCCGAGCCGGCGTCGCGCGCGGTCGCGGGCTCGAGGGCAAGGCCGCGGTCCGGGCCCTTGCCTGCCAGCGCCGCGATCTGGTTGCGCGCCAGCGCGATCGCGCCCTCGAGCTGGGCGAGCTGGGCCCGCGACGCCGGCGGCAGCGCCTGCGCGCGGGCGAGCTGGGCTTCGGTATCGAGCCCGCCGCTGACGCGCTGGCGGGTCAGATCGACCAGCTGCTCGCGCTGCGCGAGCTCCTGCCGGTCCACCTCGCGCAATGCGAAAAGGCGCTGCAGCTGGAAGTAGGCGCGCGTCACACCCGAGGCGAGCGCAAGCCGCGCCGCATACGCGTCGGCACCGGCGGCAAAGGCCTCGGCGTGAGCCGCCGCGATCGCGGCGTCGTTGCGATGCGCGTAATCGAGCTCGTAGTTGAAGTTGACCGTCAGCTGCGCCGTGGTGCGGGTCGAGCCCGCGATCGGCGGCGGATAGATGCCCGTCGCAGTGAAGCGCTGGCGCGTGACGTCCAGCGCGCCGGTGAGATCGTATCCGCCCCTCGCCACGGCCGCCTCGACCAGCGCCTGAGCGCGCCGGATGCGGGCCGAGGCGATTCCGAGGGTCGGATTGGCGCCAAGCGCTTCTTCGACCAGCGCATCGAGCTGCGGATCTTCGAAGCCGGTCCACCAGCGCTCGGCGGGCCATTCGCCGGCCGGCGCGCCGGCGAGGCTGCGCGAGGCTTCGAGCGCGGCCAGCGGGGTTTCCCTGGCCGCGGGCACGACCCGCTCGCCCGGCGAAGCGCAAGCGGCGAGCAGCAGCGCAAGAACGGCGACGGCAGGCGCGGCGCGCATGCCGCTCAGTCCGCGTTCGCCAGCATGCGGCGCAGGAGCGACTTCAGCTGCTCGAACTCGGTGCCGCTGAACCCGCGCAGGTGATGGTTAAGCACCTTGACCGCCACCGGGGGCAGCTTGCGCGCGAGCCTGCGGCCGGCTTCGGTCAGCTCGAGGCGCACCACCCGGCGATCCTTCGCGTCGCGCGCGCGCCGCAGCAGGCCCTTGCGCACCAGGCGGTCGATCATGCGCGTCATCGAGCCGGTGTCGGTGCTTTGCTCTCGCGCGAGGTCGGCCGCGCAGGTCGCGCGCTGTTGCGCCACGTTCAGCAGGATCACGAACTGCGCCGCAGACACGCCGAGCGGCGCCATCTCGTGATCGACCGCCGCAAAGAGCGACGCGCGCACGCGCGCAACGAGGTAGCCGACGCTTTCGTCGGGTGTGTAGCTTTCGACGCTGTAAGGGGTGGGAGCCGCGACCATGGATGACTGCCTAGGCAGCGAATATTACTGCCTAGGCAGTCGATGTCAAGTCTCGGCGCCTAGCGCTGGTCGTAGTCGAGCACGAGCGTCGGCGTGACGGGGTGCGACTGGCAGCCGAGGCGGAAGCCGCGCGCCATCTCCTCCTGTTCGAGGGTGTAGTTGGCGTCCATGCGCACCTCGCCTTCAATCAGCCGGGCGCGGCAGGTGCAGCACACCCCGGCCTTGCAGGCGTAAGGCAGGTCGGCGCCCGCTTTGAGCGCGGCGTCGAGCACGCTCGGCCCGTCCGCCGCCAGCTCGAAGCGATAGCGCACGCCGTCGGCGATCACCGTCACCTCCGACGCGCCGGCGGCGACGGTCTTGTTCAATTTCGGCCTGTCGGCCGTCCTCGGCGCCGGAACGCCGAAGCGCTCGAGATGGACGCGCTGGCGCGGCACGCCGCCGGCCAGCAGTTCCGCTTCGACATCCGCCATCATCGGATCCGGGCCGCAGATGAAGGCTTCGTCGATCGTCGCGGGCGGAATCAGCGTGCGCAGGAACTGCGCCACCTTGGTGCGATCGAGCCGACCGTTGAACAACTCGACCTCCTGCGGGTCGCGCGAGAACACGTGGTACAGCGCGAGCCGGGCAAGATACCTGTCCTTGAGGTCTTCGAGCGCCTCGTTGAAGATCACCGAGTCGAGCGCGCGGTTGCCGTACACCAGCGTGAAGCGCGAGCGCGGCTCGCGCGCGAGCGTGGTCTTGACCAGCGACAGCACCGGGGTGATGCCGCTGCCGGCGGCGAAGGCGACATAGTGCTTCGCGTTGGCGGGGTCGAGCGGCGCGAAGAAGCGTCCCTCGGGCGGCATTGCCTCGAGCGTGTCGCCGGCTTGCAGTTCGCTGTTGGCCCAGCTCGAGAACCTGCCCTCGGGCACCGCCTTGACCGCGATGCGCAACTCCCCGTCGTCCACCCCGGAGCAGATCGAGTACGAGCGGCGCAGCTCCTCGCCGCCCAGGCACCGGCGCACGTTCAGGTACTGCCCCTGCGTGTGCCGAAACAGGTCCGCCAGCGCGGGCGGAATGTCCAGTCCGAGCGAGACGCAATCGCCGGTTTCGCGCCGCACGTCCCTGACCGCCAGCGGATGAAAGTGCGCCGTGCTCACAGCGGCTTGAAGAAATCGAACGGCTCCAGGCACGCCAGGCAGCGGTAGTGCGCCTTGCAGGCAGTCGAGCCGAATTCGGACACGCGCTCGGTGCGCGCCGCGCCGCAGCGCGGGCACTCGACGCTGCGCGCAAACAGGTTCACGCGCCCGGGCGGCGCGATGCCGTAGTCCTTCAGCTTGTCGCGCGCCGCCGGCGCGATCCAGTCGGTGCTCCAGGCCGGCGCCAGCACCGTCTTCACCCTCACCTCGGCGTAGCCGGCCTGCTTCAGCCGGTCGATGATCTCCTGCTCGATCATGTGGATCGCGGGGCAGCCGGAATAGGTCGGCGTGATCGCCACCTCCACCCCGCCCGCCGCCTGCGTGACCTCGCGCACGATGCCGAGCTCGGTGATCGAGACCACCGGTATCTCGGGATCGGTAATGCCGGCCAGGATCTGCCAGGCGTCTACCATCGCGCTCCCGGATAGGCGCGCTGCAGGAACTGCATCTCAGCCAGCACATAGCCCAGGTGCTCGCTGTGCACGCCGCGCCTGCCGCCGGAAAGAAACGCGCTGTCCGCGGGGAGCGCGAGGGTCGCTTCCCTGAGTACGGGCTCGACCAGCTCGCGCCACGGCCCGCGCAGCGAGTCCGCTTCCGGGTCCACCGCATCGGGGACGAACAGCTCGTGCGTGTAGCCCCACAGGCGCTCGAGAGCGTCTTGCGCGCGGCGGTGCGACTCCTTGGTGCCGTCGCCCAAGCGCAGCGTCCAGTCGGCGCTATGGCGCCAGTGGTAGTCGGCTTCCTTCTTCGACTTCGCCGCGATGGCCGCAATCTCGCCGTCCGCGCCGCCCGCCATGCGCTCGAGCAGCACCCGCTGGTAGGCGTCGAACAGCATGCGCCGCACGATGGTGAAGGCGTAGTCGCCTTTCGGCAGCTCGACCATGGTGCAGTTGCGGAACTCGTTCTGCTCGCGCAAATAGGCGAGCGCATCCTCGTCGCGCCCCCTGCCCTCGAGCCTGCCGGCGAGCGAAAGCCACAGCCGCGCCTGGCCGACCAGGTCGAGCGCGATGTTGGCCGAGGCGATGTCCTCTTCCAGCTGTGGGCCGTGACCGAGCCATTCGGCCAGGCGCTGGCCGAGGATCAGCGCGTTGTCGCCCATGCGGAGGGCGAGCTCACATGTGCTCGAGGTCATCGGGCAGCTCGTAGAAGGTCGGGTGGCGGTAGATCTTGTCGGCCATCGGCTCGACGAAGCTCTCGCGGTCGTCCGGGTCGGAGGCCGCGATCGCGGCCGACGGGACGACCCAGATCGAGACGCCTTCGTTCCTGCGCGTATAGACGTCGCGCGCCATCTGGATCGCCATTTTGGCGTCGGGCGCGTGCAGGCTGCCGCAGTGCTTGTGGTCCAGGCCCTGCTTGGAGCGGATGAACACCTCCCACAACGGCCATTCCTTCTCGCTCATGCGGCCTCCTTGCGAAATTTCTTCTGCGAGTAGGCAAGCGCCGCCTCGCGCACCCAGCGGCCCTCTTCGTAGGCCGCCACCCGCGCCGCCAGGCGCTCGCGATTGCACGGGCCGTCGCCGTTGACCACGCGCCGGAACTCGTCCCAGTCGATCGGGCCGAAATCGTAGTGTCCGCGCGCGGCGTTCCACTTCAACTCCGGGTCTGGCACCTTGAGCCCCAGCAGCTCGGCCTGCGGCACGGTGACGTCGACGAACTTCTGCCGCAGCTCGTCGTTCGAGACGCGCTTGATCTTCCACTTCATGGACTGGGCCGAGTGCGTGCTGTCCGTGTCCGAAGGCCCGAACATCATCAGGCACGGCCACCACCAGCGATCGAGCGCGTCCTGCGCCATCGCCTTCTGCTCCGGCGTTCCGCGCGCGAGCGCAAACATGATGTCGAAGCCCTGGCGCTGGTGGAACGACTCCTCCTTGCAGACGCGGATCATGGCGCGCGCGTAGGGCCCGTAGGAGCAGCGGCAGAGCGGGATCTGGTTCATGATCGCGGCGCCGTCGACCAGCCAGCCGATCACGCCGACGTCGGCCCAGGTCAGGGTCGGATAGTTGAAGATCGACGAGTACTTCGCCTTGCCCGAGTTCAGCGCCGCCATCATCTGGTCGCGCGACTGGCCGAGCGTTTCGGCCGCCGAGTAGAGGTAGAGCCCGTGCCCCGCCTCGTCCTGCACCTTGGCGATCAGGATCGCCTTGCGCTTGAGCGTCGGCGCGCGCGTGAGCCAGTTGCCCTCGGGGTACATGCCGACGACCTCGGAATGGGCGTGCTGCGAAATCTGCCGCAAGAGCGTTCTGCGGTAGGCCTCCGGCATCCAGTCGCGCGGCTCGATCTTCGCGTCGGCGTCGACCCTGGCCTGGAAGCGCCGCTCCTCGGGCGAATCGCCCGCGAGCTGCACCTGTCCGGGCAGATCCATTGATTGGGTGTACATCGCGATCTCCTCGCGGAAATGATACAGTTTTATTGCCTTTCGTCAACTTTTCTGTATCATTTCCGCATGCCCGCCGACCGCCGCAGCGCGCCCCCGCGCGCCGTCCCGCTCATCGTTACGGTGTTCGGCGACGCCGTGCTGCCCTTCGGCGGGCGGGTCTGGCTCGGCTCGCTGATTCGCCTGCTCGCCCCGCTCGGCGTGTCGGAGCGCCTGGTGCGCACGGCGGTATATCGGCTTTCGCGCGAGCACTGGCTGCGCGCCGAGGCGCTCGGGCGCCGCAGCGACTACCTGCTGACCGATTTCGGGCGGCGCCAGTTCGAGGCGGCCGAGCGCCATATCTACGCCAGCGGGCACGCGAGCTGGGACGGGCGCTGGCGCATGCTGGTGATGCTGCCGGCGAAATGGAGCGCGGCCGAGCGCGAGCACCTGCGCCGCAGCCTGGCCTGGCAGGGTTTCGGCCAGCTTGACGGCAACGTATATCTGCATCCCGGCGCGCCGCTCGAGGAATCGCTCGCCGCGCTCGACACCGAGGACTTCCCGCGCCTGCGCGAGAAGATCTTCGCGCTGACCGGCACGGGACCCGGCGACCGGCATGCAATCGTGCGCGCGGCGTGGGACCTCGCCGAGCTGTCGCGCGCCTATGGCGCCTTCGTGCGCCGCTACCGGCCGCTCGCGCCCGCCGCGGCGGCCAGGTTCGAACCCGAGCGCGCGTTCGTCGTGCGCACGCTGCTGATCCACGAGTACCGGCGCCTGCTGCTGCGCGATCCCGGCCTGCCCGGCGAGCTGCTGCCCGCCGACTGGCAGGGAAGCAAGGCCCGCGCGCTCTGCGTGCGCCTGTATCGCGCGCTGGCCGCGCCCTCGCAGGCGCACCTGCGGGCCATGTTGCGCACGGCAGGAGGCCCGCGCCCCGAGCTTTCGCGCGGCTTCGCGCGTCGCTTCAGCGCCTCCTAGCGCGAAGCGTTAGACTCGGGCTACGACCGCTCGACAGCGAAGGGGGTTCGATTGGCTAGGCAAAACTACCAGTTCGAGAAGCGACAGCGCGACCTGGCGAAGAAGAAGAAACAGGAAGAAAAGCGCCTGCGCAAGCAGCAGCAGAAGGCGGCCGCGACCGAGAGCGCGCCCGCCGCGCCGGGAGCGACACCGCCCGGTCCGTCCGATCCGTCCAGCGACGAGGGCAATCCTGCATAGGCGTTGCGGGGGCTAGCGCCCCTTCAGCAGCGCCTCGATCGTTTCCTGCACCGCCAGGGCCTCGGCGAAGCCGGGCAGGGTGTGGGGCCGGCCTTCCACCATCGCCACCATCTGGTCGAGCTGCGCGGCCTGCCCGATGGCGCGGTTCTCCTGCGGGCTGCGCTCGGCAACCCACTCGCCGCCCTCCTGCCGCCGCCGCAGGCCGAACCAGTCGTGTATCTCCAGCGCGCCGCGGCTGCCGACGAGGGTCATGCGGTTGAAATCCGGATGACCGCCGCCAACGCGTCCCTCGATCGCGACCGGCACTCCGCCCGCGCTGAGCCGCGCCTTGAGCGCGCGCTCCGCGCCAACGCCGTCGGGCGGGTACTCCGGCTGCGAACGATCGAGCGTCGCCTGCCCCAGCGCGCGTTGCAGCACGAACACGAAGTGCGACAGCACTTCGCGCGTGAATCCGCCCTCGGCGCGCTCGGCGAGCCAACGCCCGGCAGCGGATTGCCAGGCGCGCGGCCATTGGTCGAACGCCACCTCGATCTCAACCGCGCGCGGCTCGCCGATCGAGCCGTCTCCGACCGCGGCCGCCATCGCCGCCAACCCGGGCGACGAAGCGAGCGAGAAATTCACCGCCGCGCGCAGCTTCTGCTCGGCGATGCGCGCGATGCTGCGGCGAGCGGCCTCGAAGTCGAGCGTGAGCGGCTTTTCGCACAACACGGCGAGCCCGGCGTCGAACGCCTGATTCGCGTAGTCGAGATGGCTCGCCGGCGGCGAAGCCACGTACAGGCAATGATTTCCCGCCGCCCCGATCACCTCGGCGGGCGTCCGCGCCGCGACCAGCCCGGGATAGCGGGCCCTTGTCGCGGCCAGCACGCCCGGATCCGGATCCCACGCGGCAAGCGCGCGGCTGCGCGGATGCTCGGCGATTCGCGCCAGCATGCGCTGCCCCATTACGCCCAAGCCGATGACGCCGATTCCGATGCGCTCGCTCATGACAGGAGGAACTCCTTCACCAATGCGATCTGGTCCCGGTGCAGCAGGGTCGGCGCATGGCCGACGCCGGCGATCTCGACCGTCTTCGCCTTCGGCCCGCGGCCTGCCATCCGCTCGCAGGTCTCGCGCGTGAGCAGGTCCGAAAGCTCCCCGCGCAGCACCAGGGTTGGACAGCGCACCGAATCGTAGAGCGGCCACAGCTCGAGGTCCTTTTCCGGCATGTGGGCGCGGACCGGCTCGCCCAAGCGCGGATCGTAGTGCATGCGGTAGCCGCCGTCGGCGCAGGGGCGCACCACCACTTCGGTCAGGAAACGCCATTCGGCGTCGCTGTGGGGGCCGAACGGCGCCGAGACCGCGCGCACGTACTGTTGCGCGGCGTCGAGGTCGGGGAAGATCGGCGCAAGGCCGACGTAGGCCGCGATGCGCTCCAGCGATACCTTGCTGACGACGGGGCCGACGTCGTTCAGCACCAGCTTCATCACCGGCGTGTCGCGCTGCGCCGCGAGCGCCATGCCGATCAGGCCGCCCATCGAGGTGCCGAGCCAGTGCACGGACTCGACGTCCAGCCGCGCGATCAGGGTCACGACGTCGGCCACGTACTGCGGCACGACGTACAACATCGGGTCGGCCAGCCAATCCGAATCGCCTCGCCCCGCCATGTCCGGGCAAATCACCCGGTAGCGCTCCGCCAGCTCGCCGGCGAGCAGGTCGAAATCGCGCGCGCAGCGCGTCAGGCCGTGCACGCACACGAGCACGCGCTTGTTGCCCGGATCGCCCCACTCCAGGTAGGCGATGCGGTGCAGGCCCTGGCCCGAGACGCAGCGCACGCTGCGCCGGCGCGGGACCGGGCTCACGCCTTGCGCGCCCATGCGCTACGCAGCCGCTCGCGCAGCGCTCGCGCCTCCGGCGGCAGGGTGCTGAAGGCCTGCCCGAGGCCGACGCGAAGCAGCTGCTCCGACTTCAGATTGGCGCCCGCCACGGCCCAGCCGTGATCGGCGTAGCGCTTGCGCTCGAGCGCGCTCGCCGGCGAAGCGTCCTCGTCGAACCAGAGCCAGTCGCCGGCGAAGCGAAACGCGATCTCCTCCAGCCTCTCGAGCAGCGCCGGCTCGATCTGCTCGCCGTGCGCCCCGCCCCAGCGCCCGCTCGCGTCTTCGTCCAGGCGCAGCTCGCCCGCCGGGTCGAGCTGGAAGTACGCGTGCCGGTTGGCGCTCGCACAATATCCGAGCCACGCCGCGCCGTCGCGCACGCAGGCCAGGCCGAACACCAGCCCGCCCTGCGCGCCGCACTCGATTTCGAGCGCGAGCAGCCCGCTGTCGAGCGGCGCGGTCTCGTGGTCGAGCAGCCGCCCACCCTGGATGATCGCCCGGCCGCGCACGCCCTGTGCGGCATTACGCCACTCCGCCTCGACGCGAAGCTCCGCAAACTCCTCCGAAGCGTTGGCGAAAGCGGCGAACGGAACGCCCTTCTTGAGCTCGAAGCGGTACTCGAGCGCGTCGCCGGCGTGGTGCTCGGTATAGTTTTCGGCGTCGACGTCGCGCACCATCAGCCAGCGCAGCTGCTCGCGAAACTCCTCCAACCGCCCGGGACCGGTCACGCGCACTATCGCCGTGAAATCGGGCCCGGGTGCCGCCATGCCTCAGGAGCCGTACTTGAACGACAGCGCGAGGCGCGTGCGGAACGCGACCACCTTGCCGTTCTCGACCTTGACGTCGAGCTTGGTCACTTCCGCGATGCGCAGGTCGCGCAGCGATTTCGACGCCGCCTTGACCGCGTTGCGCGCCGCGTCTTCCCACGACTGGCTGCTGGTGCCGATCACCTCGGTGACGCGATAGACCGCCTCTGCACTTTTCTTGGCCATGTTCGCCTCCTCGCGATTGTGGTGCGGAGGATTCCGCCGGACGATTATATGCCGCGCCAGTAGCGCGCCTGCCGCACGCGCTCGACTTCGAGCGCGACGCCGGCCGCGCCGAGCCGCACGCTTACCGCGCCGTCGCGGTCGGTGCGCAGCGCGCGGGCGCCGGCGGCGAGAGTGCGCGCAAGAGCCGCCTTGCTCGGCTGACGCAAGCGGTTGCGGTAGCCGACCGAGAACACCACCCAGCCCGGCGCCTGCGCGGCCTCGGGCGCGCGCCCGACCGCGCCCGGGAGCAGCACGGCGTGGCCCGCGGCGCTGACGCGCAGCGCGCAGCGCGCGCCGAGCACTTCGAAATTCACGCCGTCCCATCGCCACGCGTCCCCGCGCGCGCAGCGCCGCGGCGCCGCGGCGAGCGCGAGCGCGGGATGACGCGCGGGCAGCGAGCTCAGCAACGCGCCGGTCGGCACGCTCTCCATCACCGACGGCGCGCCCCCGACGTGGTCGGCGTCGTTGCGCGACAGCACCATCGCGTCGAGACGCGCCACGCCGCTCGCATGCAGCAGCGGCACGACGGTGCGCTCGCCGGCGTCGCCGTCGCCCGCGAACGCCGGCCCGGCGTCGAGCAGCAGCGCGCGGCCCGCAGTGCGAACCAGCACCGCGCGCCCCTGTCCAACGTCGAGTACGGTGATCCACGCCTCGCCCGGCGCCGGTGCGGGCGCGGGCAGCGCGAACGCGGGCAGCATCAGCGCGAGCCCGCTCGCGCGCCACGGCAGCCCGCGCGGCGCGAGCAGCCAGGCGACCCCGGCGAGCGCGAGCAGCACCGACCAGCCCGGCGGCACGCGCGCATGCCACACCGCGAGCGGCAGCGAGGCGCAGGCCTCCAGAAACTCGAGCAGGCGCTCGGCGAGCCAGGCGGCGAGCTGCAGGATGGCGTCCAGCGGTAGCACGGCGCCCAGCAACGCGAGCGGCGTCACCACCGCCGACACGAGCGGGATCGCGACCGCGTTCGCGAGCGGGCCCACCAGAGACACCTGCCCGAACAGCAGCAGCGCCGCGGGCGCGAGGCCCAGTGTCACCGCCCACTGGATGCGCCCCCACTGCAGGACCTTCGACTCGGCGCCGGTCCAGCCGGCGGCGACGTAGAAGATGAGCGCCACCGCGCCGAACGAGAGCCAGAATCCGGGCGCGAGCGGCGCCCAGGGATCGCACAGCACCACCGCGCCGAGGGCGAGCGCGAGCGTACGCGCGGGCGAAACCACGCGTCCCGACCACAGCGCGAGCGCGACCACGCACACCATCAGCAGAGTGCGCTGCGCAGGCACGCCAAAGCCGGCGAGCAGCGTGTAGCCGAGCGCGGCGGCGACCGCGGCCGCCGCGGCCGCCTTGCGCGCCGGCAGCAGCAGGCACAGCCGCGGCAGCCGGCGCCAGCCGAAAGCGACCAGCCACGCGGTCAGTCCCGACACCAGCGTCACGTGCAGCCCGGAAATACTCATCAGATGGGTTACCCCGGTGCGCCGGAACAGGCGCCACTCCTCGCCCGAGATCGCGCGCTGATCGCCGATCGCGAGCGCGGCGAGGACGCCCGCCGCCGGGGTGGCGCCGAGCACGCGCAGGAAGCGCTCGCGCACCGCCTCGCGCGCCTGCTCGATGCGGTCGCGCGCGCCATCGCGCGCGCCCAGGCGCAGTGGCGGCGGAAAGGCGCGCACGTAGCCGGTCGCGCCGATGCCGCGCTCGAGCAGCCAGGCCTCGTAGTCGAAACCGTGCGGATTGAGCTGACCGTGGGGGCGGCGCAGCCGCAAGCGCGAAGCGCCAGCGCTCGCCCGGGTGCAGCCCGGGCGCGGGCGCCGGGGGCGGGGGCGCATACCACGCCAGGCGAATCTTGCGCGGCAGCCGCACGCCGGGCGGCGCGGACTCGGGCTCGAAATCGAAGCGCAGGCCGCGTTCGCCCGCGGCGGGCAGGCCGGAAACGACGCCTGCCACCTGCAGCTCGCGGCCCTCGAGCCCGGGCGCCAGCCGGTCCGCGAGGCGAAGCTGCGCCCAACCCGCGGCCCACAGGAAGCCGACGGCGAAGGCCGCGGCGAGTCTCAGCCCCGGGCGCCAGGCGCCGAGCGCGAGGCACGCCGGCAGGCCCCACAGCCAGGCCGCAGCCGGAAGCGCGCCCTGCACCTGCAGCAACAGCACCCCGGCCACGAAAGCAAGTACTCCCGCCGTCATCTACAATGCAACGGCCGGGCTGCGTGCCGGATGACCATGCCGCGAAAGTACTTCCGCAAATACCTGCCCGACGCCGCGAAGGTCCGCTCGTACCGCATCGTGGCGGTGTTCGGCTCGCTGCTGCACCACCCCAACCTGTGGCACCTGAACCGTGAATCGGTCGCCGGCGGGGTGGCGATCGGGCTGTTCGCCGGCCTGGTGCCGGGGCCTCTGCAGATGCTCACTGCGGCGCTGCTCGCGGTTCCGCTGCACCGCAACCTGCCGGTCGCGCTCGTCACCACCTTCTATACCAACCCCTTGACCATCGTACCGCTGTACCTGCTCGCCTACGAATACGGCGCGCTGCTGCTCGGCGCCGGGGGCCAGGCACGAATCGCGCGGCCGCCGGATCTCGACTGGACGCAGCTCGCCGCCTCGGTGCACACGCTCGTGCATTGGTCGCTCTCGCTCGGCAAGCCACTCGCGGTAGGGCTCGTCGCCCTCGCCTGCACACTCGCGGCGCTGGGCTACTTCAGCGTTCACCTCGCCTGGCGCTGCTACGTCGTGCTGGCCTGGCGCGCCCGCCGGCACGCGCGTCGCAAGGAGCCCCGGACATGAAGAGCACTCCCCGTTTCATGGTGCGCGATGCGCAGCCCGCCGACCGGCCCCAGCTGGTTACGTTCGTCGCCGCGCTGCAGGACCTCGAGCGCACGCTGCACGCGGGACGCGCCGAAGGCCGCCGCATCGCCGCGGCGCACCTCGTTCACCTCGAGCGCGCGGCGCACGAGCGCCGCGGAAGGGTGCTGGTGGCGGCGCGCGGCGACGAGCGTCTGGGCTTCCTGGTCGGCTGGGTCGAGGAGGAGGAGCACGGTTCGCACCACGTGCGCCCGGGGGAGCGGCGCTACGGCGTGGTCACCGACCTGTACGTCGAGCCGGGTGCCCGCGCGCGCGGCATCGCCGTGGCCCTGCTCGAGGAGGCGGCGCGTCACTTCGCCGCGCTCGGCCTGGCGCGCCTGCGGGTGCGCACGCTCGCCGCCAACCAGGCCGCGCTGCGCTTTTACCGCGCGCTCGGCTACGCGCCCTACCAGCTCACCCTGGAGCGCGAGCTTCCTCACGCAAGACCCCGTCGCGCAGTTCGAAGATCCGCTCGGCGCGCGCCGCGAGCGCGGGGTCGTGGGTGACGATGACGAACGCGGTGGCGTGGGTCGCCGACAGCCGCACCATGGCCTCGAACACCTCGTCCGCAGTGCGCAGATCGAGGTTGCCGGTCGGCTCGTCGGCCAGCACGCAGGCCGGCTCGGTGACCATCGCGCGCGCGAACGCGCAGCGCTGACGCTCGCCGCCCGAGAGCTCGCCGGGCTGGTGCTCGAGGCGCCCGCCCAGACCGACTTCCGTCAGCGCGGCAGCCGCCCGGCCGAGCGCATCGGCGCGCGGCATGCGGCGGATCAGCAGCGGCATGGCGACGTTCTCCAGCGCGCTGAACTCCGGCAGCAGGTGGTGGAACTGATAGACGAAACCGAGCGTCGCGTTGCGCACGCGGCCGCGCTCGGCTTCCCCCATCTCGCTGAACGCCCGACCCTGGACGCTTACGCTGCCGCCGCTGGGCGAGTCCAGTCCGCCGAGCAGGTGCAGCAGGGTGCTCTTGCCGGAGCCGGAGCGCCCGACGATCGCGATGCGCTCGCCCACCTTCACATCCAGGTCGACGCCGCGCAGCACCGGCACCGCGGTCGGCCCGAGGTAGACCTTCTGCAGGCCGCGGCAGGCGAGCACGTCACTCATAGCGCAGCGCCTCGGCCGGATTGACGCGCGAAGCGCGCCAGCTGGGATAGAGCGTGGCGATGAACGACAGCACGAGCGACACCACGCCGATGATGACCACGTCGCGCAGGTGCACGTCCGAAGGCAGCTCGGGGATGAGATACACGCTCTTGGACAGAAACTGGACGTTGAACGTGCGCTCGATCGCCGGCACCAGGGTGGGTATGTTGAGTGCGAGCAGCACTCCGCCCAGCACGCCCACGAGGGTCCCGATCACGCCGATCACCGCGCCCTGCACCATGAAGATCTGCATCACCGAACCGGGCGCCGCGCCGAGCGTGCGCAGGATGGCGATATCGGCCTGCTTGTCGGTCACCAGCATCACCAGCGCCGAGACCACGTTAAACGCCGCCACCGCCACGATCAGCAGCAGGATGATGAACATGACCCGCTTCTCGATCTCGACCGCGCGAAAGAAGTTGGCGTGGCTGCGGGTCCAGTCGGTGGCGTAGACGTCCGGGCCGAGGCGCGCCGTCAGCTCGCGCGCCACCTCGGGTGCGGCGAACAGGTCGTCGAGCTTGAGCCGCACCCCGCTCACCGCGTCGCCCATCTGGTACAGCTTCTGCGCGTCCTGGAGATTGATCAGCGCGAGCCCGGCGTCCGCCTCGACAAAGCCGATGTCGAAGATGCCGACCACGGTGAACTGCTTCAGGCGCGGAATCACTCCGGCCGGCGTCACCAGCCCCTGCGGCGCAATCAGCGCCACCTTCTCGCCGGGCAGCACGCCCAGCGCGCGCGCCAGATCGACCCCGAGCACGATGCCGAAGCGCCCCGGCTGCAGCGCATCGAGGCTGCCGGCGCGCATGTGCGTGCCAAACTGCGCCACCCGCTCCTCGTCGCGCGGCAGGATGCCGCGCACCAGCGCACCGCGCACCGCCTGACCGAAGGTGAGCATGCCCTGCGCGCCGACGAACGGCGCGGCGGCGAGCACGTGCGGATTGCGCGCCGCCTCGGTGGCCGTCTGCTGCCAGTGCTCGAGGCGGTTGTCCGCGCCGAAGATCTGCACGTGCGACACCACGCCCAGGATGCGCGCGCGCAGCTCCTGCTGAAAACCGTTCATCACCGACAGCACGACGATCAGTGCGGCAACGCCGAGCGCGATCCCCGCCATCGAGATGAGCGAGATGAAGCTGATGAAATGGTTACGGCGCTTGGCGCGCGTGTAGCGCAGGCCGATGAGGAGTTCATAACGCACAGTGGCGCGAGAATACTACAATGCCCTTTATGGACGCTGACTCTTCTGCCTTGCTCGCGCGGTTGATCCGGGGCGTGCGCGTGGCCGCGCTCGGCACCCTGCGCCAGGGCGCGCCGATGGTGTCGATGGTGGCGTTCCTGCCCGAAGCCGACTTCGGCGGCGTGTGCGTGCGCGTCAGCCGTCTTGCCTGGCACACCCAGGACATGCTCGCCGACCCGCGCGTTTCGCTCGCGATCGTCGAGGGCGACGACGGGCGCGCCGACCCGCAAACCCTGGCGCGCGTCACGCTGCGCGGCGAGGCGGCGCCGCTCGCCGGCGAAGGCGAGCCGTTCGAGCGCCTCAAGGCCGCCTGGCTCGAGCGTCTTCCCGCCTCTGCGGTGACGTTCGCGCTGGCCGATTTCAGCTTCTGGCGCGTCGTGCCGCGCGACGCGCGCTTCGTCGCCGGCCTCGGGCGCACCTATAACCTGTCCGCCGAAGCCCTGCGCCGCGCCGCGATTTGAGCGATCGCCGAAATCGGGGCAGAATAGACGCCCCGCGCCCGCCTTTTCAGGCGAGCATCCCGCAATGAAGGAACTCTAATAGGCGACGCTTCGGCATGCGCAGGCACCGCATTCGACTACCCGCAACGGACCCACATCAACTGGACCAGGACGAAGCGTACTTTTTGCTCGCCGAGCCGTCCGGCGAGGAAGTGAAACTCCGTTTTCACGACTACGACGCGATCTACAACCGCCCCGGCCTTTACGAGCAGCTGTTCTACGACCGGCTCAAGTGCTGCTCGCCGAAAAAGGTGATCGACATCCTGCACTACACGATGAGCACCGCATCGGAGAGCTTTTCCGAACTGCGCGTGCTGGACCTGGGCGCAGGCAACGGCATGGTCGGCGAGGAGCTCAGGCAGCACGGCGTGGCGCGCGTCGTCGGCCTCGACATCTCCACACCCGCGCGCGACGCGGCCGAGCGCGACCGCAGCGGCGTTTACGACCAGTACTACGTCAGCGATCTGACCAAGCTCGAAGCCGCGCAGCGCGAGGAACTGGCCGAGTGGCGCTTCAACTGCATGGTGACGGTCGCGGCGCTGGGCTTCGGCGACATCCCGGTGCGCGCCTTCTGGGAGAGCTTCAACCTGGTCGAGGACGGAGGCTGGATCGCCTTCAACATCAAGGAAACTTTCCTCGACAACAAGGACACGAGCGGATTTTCGGTGTTCGTCAAGAACCTGATCCTGACCGAGCACCTCGACATCCACCATATCGAGCGCTACCGGCACCGGCTCTCGGTGGACGGCCGGCCGCTGCATTATTTCGGCGTTGCCGGACGCAAGAACAGCGCGATCCCGGAGTCGATGATCACGTGAGGCCGAGCTCGAGCGCGCGCCACACCGCGGCCCGCGCCGAGCGCACGCCCAGCTTGCGGTAGATTTTCTTGGCGTGGCTCGCCACGGTATGCAGCGACACGCCAAGCTCGTCGCCGATCTGCAGGTAGGTATGCCCGCGCGCCATCAGGCGCAGCACGTCCGTTTCGCGCGCGGTCAGTCGGGTAGCAATTTCCATGACGCCCTCCTCCTTTATTCGATTGCGACCGACAAGTTGAACTTGCGGTAACTGTAGAAACCGATGTTCGAGTGGTTGCGCTCGATCGACGCGACGAGCGAGATGCGGTTGTCGCGCCAGCGCCAGCGCTTATTGCTGACCGTCGCCTCGAGCCGTTGCGTCGTGTCGCGGCGCTGTTGGCCGAACAACGGGTCGACTGCCTTGTACCTGCGCGAGCCGAGCGCGGCGCGGGCGCCGAGGAGGTAGAGCGACTTGGCCCAGAACAGGTCGATGCCCGGTCCCAGCTGCCAGCCGGCGTAGGAGTAGGCGCGTTCCCTCGCCTGCGAATGCTCGAGCGTGACACTCAGAGATAGCGCCGCGGTTTGCGAAACAGCCTTGCGCACCGAGGCCGATGCGCTCAGGTAGTTCGCGTCGAGGTAGCCGTAGTCGGCGAAATTGACCTTGCCCAGCTTCACTTCGCCGGCGATCCGGTAGGTCTCCGTTTGCCGCAGTACCGAGTCCAGCCCGAGGTACGGAAAGTGATACAGCCGCTTGCCACCGAGCGTCCCTAGCTCCACTCCGGCCTTGCCTCGCGTCCGCCCGCTGGCGGAAAGGTTCCTAAGCAAGCCGAAATCCGCCGTAATCCGGTCGAGTTGGCGGCCCGGATAGTCCGCGAACGACGCATTCAGGTAGCCGCCCGTGCGCGACGCGCCGTGTGCAGGCAGCCAACCCTGCACCGAATAGCGCAGGCCGGTCATCTTCTGCGGTGCCTCGGTCGGCATTACCCGAAAATTGCCGATGGTGAACTCCTCCTGCGCCGCCAGATTGCGCGGGTTGGAGTCCGAAACGATCGTTACGCCCAGCTTGAGGTAGCCCGAGCGCTCCTCGATCGAGCGCACGAACGGCGCGATGTTGTCGCGCACCCGCCAGGGCGTGTCCGACTGCATCGAGACTTCCTTGAACAGCGCCTTCGCCCGCGCGTCCTTGCCCTCGAGATACAGCACGCGCGCGAGCTCGAGCTTCACCCGCGGGCTGTGGGTGTGCTCGAGCATGCCGCGCAGGATCCGCTCGGCCTCATCCAGGTGACCCGCCCGCAGCTGCTGCATCGCCTCGACGAACGCGCGCTGCATCGCCTCGTCCTTCGACTGCGCGAGCGCCGGCCCCGCCGCAGCGGTGGCGGCGAGAAGCAGCGTGAGGACGAGGCGTCGCATGTCCGGCCCTAGCGTTTGGCGCCATAGGCGCCGGTGAAGGTCTCGACCGTGGTCGGCGACTTGACCGCGAACACGCCGCCGAGCTCCTGGGCGTTCGGGCCGTAGAACTGGCCGTTGGACGAACCACTCATCGTGCCTCCCGCGCTCGTGAGCGTTCCGCTGAACGTGTTGGAGCGGGACGCGTAGCTGAGTGTGCCGCTCAGGTTCAGGTTCGCCGCCGCCGTCGAGGGCGCGAGGTTGCGAGTCGTGATCGTGTTGCTCGAGGCGAAGCTGAGCGAGCGAGCGCTGAAGTCCGCGTTGACGCTTAGTTCGGCCGCGGCGATCGACCCCTCGCCGGCGGGCGAAATGTACAGTCCACCGAGCTTGCCAGCGAAGGTCGCCGTGCCGCTGAGCGGCACCGCAGACACAGGCGTCACGGCGCCGAAAGAATGTGCACCGATCGTTCCACCGTCGCCGCCCGGCGCCTGCGTATTCCACACCCCGAAGGACTGATAGTCCCAACCAGCAATATAGGGATTTGCGACAAGAGCGATCGAGCTAGCCGCGGGCGTAAAGGGCGACTGCGTGTAAGCCCCCACGTTTCCATCCAGGACAACATCGATTTCCTCATGAGCCGCCTGGGAGAGGTTCGTAAAAAGTCGTCCATCCGGCAGATCGCCGAACAAGTAGAGGTGATGGTTGTCGTCGTACATCATGTAGACCTTCTCCGAGGCTTGGTAATGGGCGGGGGCCACTGAGTCGAATTGGCCCGAGTAGTCCACATTCGTCTTCGGACCGTACGGTTCGGCATACCGGTCCCGCGGCGCAGCCGACCAGCGGGTGAAATTAGTAGGGGTCAGGTACGTACCGCTCAGGTAGTCGTCTAGGCTCAAGTACGCCGACGCGCTCGAGGAGGATCCGGAAGACGTGGTTGACGAGTCGCCGAATCGCTCGGTACAGGCATGGCTCCAGCCAAGGGGGATAGCGCAGCCGACCGCGAAGAGAAGTTCGTCGATCCCGGAATCTCCGGACTGACGCGCCCCGCCGCCGCCCGCGCAGCCGGCGAGAATCGCCGCTGCGGTCGCGACCGCCACCCACTTTGTTTCGCGTTTCATGTTGCCTCCTTGTCGCCGGATGTGCCCGACGACCGCGAGCCGGTGCTCGCGCTTGCGCCGGAGGTCGATGAATCCTTCCTCTCACCGCAATTCCTAATGGGGCGGCAGAACAGCATCTCCAGCACGCTGCCGCGCACGACGCCTTCGCCGACGGTCATGACGCCGCCGTTCGCGCAGCGGGCAAGCACCGCCGCCACGCTCGCGACCGCTACTACCACCACCGTCATTTCCCGTTTCATGTCGCCTCCTTGCCCGAACGTTCGGTGTTGCCGCCTCTGACGGCTCAAATGCTGAGTTCCGGCGACCCACAAACCGGTTACCTCGGGCTTGCTTTTCGCTTACACCTACGGCCCGGCGAACCCCCGGCAAGCACCCGCAACTGCGACTCCGCACCCTCCGTGTCAGTCAGGTAAGCGATTGATTTTGCGACAAAATCAAATCGAAAGGGCGATAACGCTTACGACTTTCTGGCACTGGCTGACGGTTCGGCTCAGTACCGCCGAGCGCGAGTTCTTCGCGGCCCTGGCGGATGTCGTTTTCGGCAACCCGTACAGCCCGCAGCGCGGGGCGCTGATCGTGCGGCTCGCGCCGCAAGCGCTGCTGGGTGACCTCACCGCCCGGCGCGAGGCGCTCTGGAACAATGTATTTACTCACGACATGCGCGGCTTCGAGTCCGCGCTGTGGAACCGCATGTAGGATTTCTCCACACTGCTCCTGGGCGAGACCGGGACCGGCAAGGGCTCGGCCGCGGCCGCGATCGGCCGCTCAGGATTCATTCCCTACTTTCCCGCCGAACGCCGCTTCGCAGCCAATTTCGCCGACACCTTCATCGCCATTAACCTGTCGCAGTATCCGGAGACCCTGATCGAGTCGGAGCTCTTCGGCCACCGCAAGGGCGCCTTCACCGGTGCGATCGGTGACCACCAGGGCGTGCTCGAGCGCTGCAGCGCCCACGGCGCGCTGTTCCTGGACCAGATCGGCGAGGTCTCGGTGCCGGTGCAGATCAAGCTGCTGCAGGTGCTGCAGGAGCGCACGTTCACGCCGCTCGGCGGCCACGATAAGAAGCGGTTTTCAGGGCGCGTGATCGCGGCCACGAACCGCCCGCTCGGCGAACTTTGCCGCGAAGGCCGCTTCCGCAACGACTTCTACTACCGCCTATGCTCCGACGTGATCGAGGTGCTCACGCTGCGCCAGCGCCTGGCCGGGCAACGTGCGCGAGTTGGAGCAGGCGGTGCGGCACATCCTGCTTACCGGCCGTTACGCGGGCGACTTCGACGATTCGGCGCAGACGGCGACGACCTGCTGATCGCCAAGCGCACGGGGCTCGATCCGAGAACTTCACGCAAGTACGTCGAAAGCGCGAAGAGCGGCTAGCGGCACTTGCTCGCCGGCTTGCCGACCGCGAACACGAGCAGGCCCTTGTGCATGCAGCCGTTGTCCCACTCGCCCTCGACCCGGCTGCCGTCGGTCAGGCACACGCCGAAGCCGTCCGCCTGGCCGAGGCGAAAGTAGCCCGCGTAGCGATTGCCGCCGCGCCACGTGAATACGCCCAGGCCGTGCTGCCTGCCTTCGCGCCATTCGCCCTGGTAGCGATCGCCGTTGGCCCAGATATAAATACCACGACCATGGCGCCTGCCGTCGCGGAACTGCCCTTCGTAGCGGTCGCCGCCGGGCCAGGTCTGAACGCCGCGACCGTTCGGCGCGCCTTCGCCGACGTCCCCGCGGTAGCGGCTCGTCCTACCCTGGTAGCGCCACTCGAGGATCCCGCTGCCCGTGGCGCGCCCCGCGGCGTCGCAAGCACCGCTCCAGCGCACTTCCACCTCCGCTTGCCGGAACGGATTGCGCACGCTGCAGCCGCTGCTCGCGTCCACCGACCAGCGCGTCGGCGGGGACGCGGAGCGTGCCGGTTCGAGCGGCGCTTCGGGGCGCCCGATGGAGGCGCCCGCCACGGGTGCGATGAGCATCAACACAATTGGCAGGTGCCTCATGTCGCCCCCTCCGGACCGAGAAACGGTAGCTTCGACAGTCAAATGATTGCCGGTTTAGACTGATTTGTCACCCCCTCGCAGGCAAGGGCACAATTGACTCCTTTATTAATTACGCCCTGAAATACATCATCGGGAGAACCAACCATGGCAAACGAGGGCTATCACGAGCCGATCGGCGAGATGTCGGACGAGACGCGCGACATGCATCGCGCAATCACCTCGCTGATGGAAGAGCTTGAGGCGGTCGACTGGTACAACCAGCGCGTCGACGCCTGCAAGGACAAGGTGCTCAAGGCGATCCTGGCGCACAACCGGGACGAGGAGAAGGAGCACGCGGCCATGGTGCTCGAGTGGATCCGGCGCAAGGACCCGAGCTTCGACAAGGAGCTCAAGGACTACCTGTTCACGACCAAGCCGCTGACGCACGACTAGCCCTCGCCCGATGCGCGACGGCGGCGTCGATTCCACATCGACGCCGCGCTCCGTCGCGTAGAATTCCTGTCCATGGAGGCCATCGCCGAATTCGCCGAGGAGGCGAAAGAGCACCTGCTGCGCGAGGACCGGCGCCTGCTCGGCCGCTTGCTGGGCGACGCGATACGCGAGCAGGTCGGCGAGGAGATGCTCCACCGCATCGAGCTCATCCGGCAGACCGCGGTGGCGTTCAGGCGCACGGAGTCGGGCGCGCAGGAGGCGAAGTCCGAACTGGAAGCGCTGCTCAACGCGCTCGACATCGAGCAGACGCTGCACGTGGTGCGAGCTTTCAGCTTCTTTTCGCATCTGCTCAACATCGCCGAGGACACGCAGCACAACCGAAGGCGACAAGCGCACGCGGTTGCCGGCTCGCCGCCGCGCCCCGGCAGCATCGCATTCGCGCTCGCGCGCCTGCGCGATGAAGGCTTGCGCGGCGAGGAGCTGCTGGCCTGGTTCGGCCGCGCGCGAGTGAGCCCTGTCCTGACCGCGCATCCAACCGAAGTCCAGCGCCAGAGCATCCTCGATTGCGAACGTGAGATCGCGCGCCTGCTGACCGCGCCTCCGGACGCCGCGCGCGATGCGCGGCTGCGGCGCGAGGTGCTGCGTCTGTGGCTCACCTCGATGCTGCGCCTCACCAAGCTGGAAGTTAACGACGAAATCAAGAATGGCCTGGCGTACTTCCGCATGACCTTTCTCGGAGAGCTGCCGCGCCTCTACGACGACCTCGAGCGCGCCCTGCAGGAGGATTTCGGCCTTGCGCGCGCGCCGTGGCTCGCGCCGTTCCTCACGGTCGGCAGCTGGATCGGCGGCGACCGCGACGGCAATCCGAACGTCACGGCGCGAACGCTTTCGGCCGCCCTGGCCCAGCAGGCGGAGCTTATTCTCGAGCACTACCTGGGCGAGGTGAACAGGCTCGGGATGGAGCTCTCGATATCGACCCGCGTCAAGCCGGTGCCGCAGTCGCTGCGCGCCCTCGCCGACGCCTCCGGCGACGATTCGCCCTACCGCCGCGACGAGCCGTACCGCCGCGCGCTCGCCGGAATCTATGCGCGCCTGGCCGCGAGCGACGAAGCGCTTGCCGGCCGGCACGCCGCGCTGCCGCCGAGCGCGCGGCGACCGCCCTACGCAGGCGCGCACGAGCTTGCGGCGGACCTCGACGTCGTCGACCGTGCGCTGGTCGAGCAAGGGGCCGGGCGCCTCGCAGAGGGCCGGCTCGCGCGCCTGCGCCGGCTGGTGAGCGTGTTCGGCTTCCATCTCGCTCCGATCGACCTGAGGCAGAGCTCGGACGAGCACGAAGCCTGCGTCGGGGAATTGCTGGCGCGCGCGGGGGAGGAAGCCCACTATGCGGCCCTGGACGAGGAGGCGCGCATTGCGCTGCTCGCACGCGAGCTGGCCGGGCCGCGGCCGCTGCGCTCCCCTCACATCGAGTATTCGCAGCGCGTGCAGCGGGAACTGGCCGTGCTGGATGCGGCGGCCGAGGGGCGCCGCCGCTTCGGCGCGCGCGCCGTGCCGAACTATGTCATCTCGCACTGCGAATCCGTTTCGGACCTGCTCGAAGTGGGCGTGCTCCTGCGCGAGGTGGGACTGCTCATGCCGGGCGCGCCCTCCGAGCTCGGAATGGACATCATCCCGCTGTTCGAGTCGATCGCTGACCTCGAGCGCAGCGGCGCGATCATCGACCGTGCGCTCAAGCTGCCGCTCTACCGCTCGTGGATCGATTCGCGCGGCGGCGAGCAGGAAGTCATGCTCGGCTACTCCGACAGCAACAAGGACGGCGGCTACCTCCCGTCGAGCTGGTCGCTGCACGAAGCCTCGACCGAGCTGGTGCGCGTGTGCCACGCGCACGGCGTGCGCCTGCGCCTGTTCCATGGCCGCGGCGGCACCGTCGGCCGGGGCGGCGGGCCGAGCTACGACGCGATACTGGCCCAGCCGCCGGGCAGCGTTGACGGCGCGCTGCGCCTGACCGAGCAGGGCGAGGTGATCGCGAGCAAGTACGCCGACCCGGAAACCGGCCGGCGCAATCTGGAAACGCTGGCCGCGGCGACGCTGGAGGCGAGCCTGGGCGCACGGCCGCGCAACGAGCGCGAGCGGGAGCGCGACGCAAAAGTGATGGAGCAGTTGTCTTCCCTCGCCTACCGTGCGTACTGCGCGCTGGTCAAGGAAACGCCGGGATTTCTCGAATACTTCCGCGCCTCCACGCCGATCGCCGAAATCGCCGACCTGAACATCGGCAGCCGGCCCTCCGCGCGCCGCGGATCCGCGCGGCTGGAGGATCTGCGCGCGATCCCCTGGGTCTTCAGCTGGAGCCAGTGCCGCCTGATGCTCCCCGGCTGGTACGGTTTCGGCAGCGCGGTCGAACAATGGCTCGCGCAGCCCGGTTCGGATCTCGCGCAACTGCGCGCGATGCACGAGCGCTGGGCGTTCTTCAGAAGCGTGCTGTCCAACATGGATATGGTGCTTGCCAAGACCGACCTGGCGGTCGCCTCGCGCTACGCCGAGCTGGTGCCGGACGCGCAGCTGCGCGCGCGCGTGTTCGGCGACATCTCGACCGAATGGCATCGCACCCGGCACTGGCTGGCGCAGATCACGGGACGCGCCGAGCTGCTGGCGGACAACCCGACGCTGGCGCGCTCGATCCGCAGCCGCTTCCCCTATCTCGATCCGCTCAACCACCTGCAGGTCGAGCTGCTCAGGCGCTACCGCGCCGGCGACACGGACCAGCGCACCAAGCGCGCCATCCACCTCACGATCAACGGCGTCGCGGCCGGCCTGCGCAACAGCGGCTGAGAGATCCGCTTGTACGTCGTCTACGGCAACTCGGATTCCGGCAACTGCTATAAGGTGAAGCTGGCGCTGGTCCAGCTCGCGCTGCCGTACGACTGGATCGAAATCGACAGCGTCGCCGGCGCCACGCGCACGCCGGATTTCCTGGCCAAGAACCCGAACGGCAAGGTTCCGCTGCTCGAGCTCGACTCCGGCAGCTTCCTGCCGGAGTCGAACGCGATCCTGTGGTACCTGTCCGAAGGCAGCAAACTGGCACCGGCGGACAGGCCGGGCCGCGCGCGAGCATTGCAGTGGATGTTCTTCGAGCAATACAGCCACGAGCCCTACGTCGCCGTGGCGCGCTCGATCATGCGCTACCTTCCCCCCGACTCTCCGCGCCGCGCCGAGCTGCCGCGGCTGCGCGAGCGAGGCCACCAGGCGCTCGCCGTCATGGAACAGCAGCTGGCCCGCGAACCGTATCTCGCCGGCGCGCGCTACACGATCGCCGACATCGCGCTGTACGCGTACACGCACTGCGCCGAGGACGGCGGCATCGGGCTCGCCGCCTACCCGGCGCTTCGCGCCTGGCTCGAGCGCGTGCGCACGCAGCCGCGCTTCGTGCCGATGCGATGACGCCGCTGTTCCTGAAGGGGCTGGCGTTCGGCTTCGTGCTCGCCGCCACCGTCGGCCCGATGTGGATGCTTTGCTTCCGGCGCACCATCGCCTCGGGTGCGCTGGCGGGTTTCGTCTCGGGCATGGGGATCGCGGTCGCCGACGCCATCTATGGCGCGATCGCGGCGTTCGGCCTCACCGCGGTGTCCGGCTTCCTGCTTGCGCAGAAATTCTGGCTCGGTCTGGTGGGTGGCGCGTTCCTCGTCTATCTCGGCATTCGGGCACTGCTCGCGTATCCCTCCGCGGGCAGCGACCCGACGCCCGCAAATCAAGGGCTGCTGCGCGCCTTTGCCTCGACGCTCGGCCTGACGCTCGCCAATCCGCCGACGATCCTCGCCTTCGCCGCGATATTCGCCGGGCTGGGACTCGGCGCCAATGCAAGCTACGCCGCCGCCGCAATGGTGGTGGCCGGCGTGTTTCTAGGCTCGGCCTCGTGGTGGGTCATCCTCGCGCTCGCTGCCGGCCGGCTGCGGGCGCGGCTCGGAACCGGCCTGCTGCGCGCATTGAACCTCATTTCCGGCGTCGTCATTCTCGCCTTCGCGCTGTGGCAGCTCGCGCAGCTGGTCTGATATCCTGCCAACTGGACGGATAGCCACGATGCAGCTTCTCGACGCGCCGCTCGCGATCGTCGACCTCGAAACCACGGGCGCAAACGCAAGCTGGGACCGCGTCACCGAGATCGCAGTGATCGAGGTCGACGACGGCGAGATCTCCGGGCGAATGGTCGACGCTGGTGAACCCCGAGACCGCAATCCCGCCGGCGATCCAGGCTCTCACCGGGATCAGCAACGCCATGGTCGCCGACGCGCCGACCTTCGGCGATCTCGCGCGCGAACTGCACGAGCGTCTCGGCGGGCGCGTGGTGGTTGCGCACAACGCGCGCTTCGACTACGGCTTCCTGCGCCAGGAGTTCGCACGCGCCGGCCTCCGCTACGAGGCGCGCACGCTGTGCACCGTCAAGCTCTCGCGCCGCCTCTACCCGGGCCATGCGCGGCACAACCTCGACAGCCTGATCGAGCGCCACGGCCTGCGGTGCCGCGCGCGGCACCGCGCGCTGGGCGACGCGGAGGCGCTGTGGCAGTTCCTGCGCACCGCGGCGGCCGAGCACGGGACCGAGGCGCTCGCACTCGCCGCGCGCCAGGTGGCGAAGCAGCCGAGCCTGCCCGCCCACGTCGAGCGCGCGGCGATCGACGCGGTGCCCGACGCGCCGGGCGTGTACCTGTTCTACGGCGAGGGCGGAACGCCGCTGTACGTCGGCAAGAGCGTCGACATGCGCAGCCGCGTGCTGTCCCACTTCGGCGACGATCTGCGCTCGGCCCGGGAAATGGAGCTCGCGCGCCACGTGCGGCACATCGACTGGCAGCGCACCGCTGGCGAGCTCGGCGCGCTGCTGCGCGAAGCCGAGCTGGTCAAGGAGCTGCAGCCCGCGTACAACCGGCGCCTGCGCCGCCCGAGCGAGCTGTGCGGCTTCGTGCCGGACGGCGCGTCGCTGCGCCTCGCGGGGGCGGACGAGCTCGACGCCGACGCCGTGCCGCAGATTCACGGCGTGTTTCGCTCCAGGCGCGCGGCGCTGGCGGCGCTGCGCGGCCTCGCCGACGAGCACGGCCTGTGCCTGCAGACGCTCGGCTTCGATCGCACGCGCGCCGGCAAGGGCGCCTGCTTCCGCCACCAGGTCCGCCGCTGCGCCGGCGTTTGCGCGGGCCGCGAGTCGGTGGAAGCCCACGGCGCACGCCTGGCGCTCGCGCTCGCGCGGCTGAAAACGATCGCATGGCCGTACCGCGGGCCCGTCGGCGTGATCGAGGAAGACCGCGAGCGGGAGGCGAGCGAGGTGCACGTGGTGCGCAACTGGTGCTACCTGGGCACGGCGCGCACCGAGTCCGAGATCGGCGAGCTGCTCGACGGCGGCGCGCGCTCGCGCTTCGATCTCGACCAGTACAAGATCCTCGCGCGCCACCTGCTCGGCGGGCGCGCGCGGGTGGTCGAGCTTTCGGCCTAGCGATGCACTGCGAGCTGCTGGTTCCCGCCCTCTTTCCGACGCACGAGCCGGCGCGCGAGGCGCTCGGCGCGCTGAGGCTGCCCGCGCTCGAGCTGCTGCTCGCGCGCGGCCGCGCGGCGGGCGCGGAACCGCGCACGCCGGAGCGCTGGCTGGCCGAGGCCTTCGGCGGCGACGACGCGCCGCCCGCCGCGGGCGCGCTCACCGTGCTGGCCGAAGGCGGCGAGCCGGGCGAATACGCGTGGCTGCGCGCCGACCCGGTGCATCTGCGGCTGGGGCGCGATGCGCCGGCGCTCATCCCGAGCGCCGCACTCGAGATATCGCGCGAAGAGGCCGAGGTGCTGTGCGAGGCGCTCAACAAGCACTTTGCCGGCGCACCGACGTTCTACCCGCTCGCGGCGGGACGCTGGTGCGCGCGCCTCGCCGCGGAAGTCATCGCCGCGGCCGAGTCGCCGCTCGAACTGGCGGGCGAAGACGCCAGCCAGGGCCTGTCCGCCGAACCCGCCGCGCGCGGCTGGCATGCGCTGCTGACCGAGATTCAAATGGTGCTGCATCAGCACCCGGTGAACGCCGAGCGCGAGCGCCGCGGCGCGCCCGCGGTGAACAGCTTGTGGCTCTGGGGCAGCGGCCGCGCACCGCGCGACGCCGCGGGACCGTGGCGATCGGTCAGCGCCGACGAGCCGCTCGCGCTCGGCCTGGCGCGCCTGGCCGGCATGTCCCGGCGCCCGCTCCCTGCCACGGCCGAAGAATGGCTCGCGCGCGCGCCCGAGAACGGCCGCCACCTGCTGGTGCTCGACGCGCTGCGCGCGGCGCACGCGCTGGACGAGCCCGAGGCCTACGCGGCGCGGCTGCGCACGCTCGAAGCGCGCTGGTTCGCGCCTCTGCTCGAGGCGCTGCGCGCCGGGCGCATCGGCATGCTCACGCTGCACGTTCCCGACGCGGCGGACGCGCGCTCGTTCGAGACCGTCCGCGGCGATCTGCGGCGCATCTGGCGCCGCCCGCACGCGCTCGAGCGCTACGCATGAAGATCGTCGAGCGCTCCTTTGCCGAGGCGGATCGGCGCGCGCTCGAGCGCGCCGGCGTTCACCCGGTGCTCGCGCGCGTGTACGCCGCGCGCCGCATCCATTCGCCCGAGGAGCTCGACTACGAAGCGTCGCGCCTGCTGCCGCCCGCGCAGCTCGCGAACGCCGAGCACGCCGCGGCCCTGCTCGCGGACACCATCGCCGGCACGGCGCCGCATCCTCATCGTCGCCGACTACGACGCCGACGGCGCCACCGCGTGCGCGCTGGGCCTGCGCGCGCTGCGCAGCCTCGGCGCCGAGGTCCAGTACCTGGTGCCGGACCGCTTCGTGCTCGGCTACGGCCTGTCGCCGGAGCTGGTCGACCTCGCGGCCGGCCTGCGCCCCGAGCTGCTGGTCACGGTCGACAACGGCATCGCGAGCGTCGAAGGCGTGGCGCGCGCGCGCGCGCTCGGCATCGCGACGCTGGTCACCGACCACCACCTGCCGGGCCCCGAGCTGCCGGCGGCCGAGTGCATCGTCAACCCGAACCAGCCCGGCTGCGGCTTCCCTTCCAAGGCCCTGGCGGGAGTAGGCGTCATGTTCTACGTCATGCTCGCCCTGCGCGCGGAGTTGCGACGGCGCGGCGCCTTCGCCGCGCGGCCCGAGCCCAATCTCGGCACGCTCGCCGACCTGGTCGCGCTCGGGACCGTCGCCGACGTGGTGCCGCTGGACGCCAACAACCGCATCCTGGTCGCACAGGGGCTCAAGCGCCTGCGCACCGGGCGCGGCTCGCCGGGCCTGAACGCGCTGCTGCGCGCGGGCGGGCGCTGGCCGGCGCAGGCGACCGGCTTCGACCTCGGCTTCGTCGCCGGCCCGCGCCTGAACGCCGCGGGGCGCCTGGCCGACATGAGCCTGGGCATCGAGTGCCTCGTCACCGACGACGAGGCGCGCGCATCGAGCATCGCGCAGCAGCTGGACCAGCTCAACCGCGAGCGGCGCAAGATCGAGGGCGAGATGCTGGACGAGGCGCTGGTCGCCGCCGCCGCGATCGAAACCGCGCCTGGCGCGGCCGCGGCGCTGTTCGAGCCGGGCTGGCATCAGGGCGTGGTCGGGATCCTCGCTTCGCGCCTGCGCGAGCGCCTGCACCGCCCGGTGGTGTGCTTCGCGCGCGCCGGGCGACGGCGCCAACGCCGGGCTGCTGCGCGGCTCCGGGCGCTCGATTCCGGGGCTGCACCTGCGCGACTGCCTCGACCTGGTGGCCAAGCGCGAGCCCGGGCTGATTCTGCGCTTCGGCGGCCACGCGCAGGCCGCGGGCCTGACGCTGCGCGAGCGCGACTTCGAGCGCTTCGCCGCCGCGTTCGAGCGCGCCGCGGCCGACACGATGCCGCCCGAGGCCCTGGCGCCGGTGATCGAGACCGACGGCGCGCTCGACCCGGCGCACGCCACGCTCGGCGTAGCGCAGCTGATCGAGCAGCAGATCTGGGGCCAGGGCTTTCCGCAGCCGCTGTTCTGCGATACATTTTCCGTCGACAGCCAGCGCGTGGTGGGCGAGCGGCATCTCAAGCTGCGCTTGGTCAAGGAGGGGCAGCGGTTCGATGCGATCAAGTTCAACGCCGTGGACCCGCGCTCGGCGCAGCACGGCGGCGGCCTCGGCTCGCGCGTACGCGCCGCCTACCGGCTCACGGCGAACGAATTCAACGGCCTGAAGAACGTCCAGCTCAATGTCGAACACATCGAAACCTAGCCCCAGGCTGCGCATCCGCGCCGGCCGCACCGAGCTCGAAGTCGCGCTCGACGACACGCCAACCGTCGCGGCGCTGCTCGAAGCGCTGCCGTTCGAATCGTCGGCCCAGACCTGGGGCGAGGAAGTCTATTTCGACGCTCCGATCTCGGTCGACCTCGAGCCGCACGCGCGCCAGATCGTGGAACCCGGCACGGTGTGCTTCTGGGTCGAAGGCTCGGCGCTCGCCCTGCCCTTCGGCCCGACGCCGATCTCGACCGACGGCCGGCCCAAGCTCGCCAGCCGCTGCAACGTGCTCGGCCGCGTGCTGGGCGACGCGCGCGCGCTGGCGAAGGTGCGCTCGGGCGACAAGGTGCGCGTGGAGGCGGCCTGAATGCAGCGCAAGCGCGTCAATTCCTCCAAGGTCCGCTCGGTCGGCTACGACGAACAGAGCCAGACGCTCGAAGTCGAGCTGTCCAACGGACGCGTGTTCCAGTACCCCAAGGTCTCGCCCGAGGTGCACCGGCGCTTCATGGCGGCGCCCAACCCCACCAGCTTCTTCGAGGACCGCATCGAGGAGGACTACACGGGCAGGGAGATCCGGTGAGCCTCGCCGAGACGATCCAGCAGCGCCTGAAGGGCATCTTCCCCGAGCTGCTGGGGATCCGCCTGACCGAGGTCACGCCGGAGCGCGTGCTGGCCGAGCTCACGGTGCGCCCCGAGCTGTGCACAGCCGGCGGCGTGATGCACGGCGGCGCCTTCATGGCCTTCGCCGACACGCTCGGCGCGGTAGGAACGATCGCCAACCTGCCGCCGGGCGCGCGCACCACCACGATCGAGTCGAAGACCAACTTCATCGGCGCGGCGCCCGTGGGCTCGCGCGTGATCGGCGAGTCGACCCCCTTGCATCGCGGCAAGACCACCATGGTGTGGCAGACGCGCATCAGCGCCGAGAGCGGCAAGCTGCTCGCGCTGGTGACCCAGACCCAGATGGTGCTCCCGGCACCCGCCAATTCCTCGAGGAATTAAATTACCCGGCGACCAGCGTTGCCGCCTACGCCTCGTCGGGCGCTAGGTCGAGGTGTCCACTTTATCGAATGAGGTTCCCCCTCGCCTTGATGCTGTGCGCCCGCATCAGCCGCGCCACCCGGTTCTCGCTTGCCATCTCCCCCTCGTCGCGTAGCGCCCGGTGTACCCGCGGGCTGCCGTACAGGCCACGGCTTTGCTCATGCACCCGCCGAATGCGCCCCAGCAGCGCTTCGTTTCGGCGCTCCCGCTCGCTACGCTCGCGCGAGCGCCACTGGTAGTACCCCGCCCGCGTCACCCCATAGAGCCGGCACATCAGCGTCAGCCTGTGCTTTGCCCGGTTTGCCTCTATGAACTGGAAGATCTCTTCCTTTGTTCCGAAGCAAACCGGATGGCTTTTTTTAAGAGTTCGTGCTCCTCCTTGAGCACCTTGTACTGCCGCTCGAGCTCCTTCAACCTCTTCAGCTCGGCCTTGGTCTTCACATCGAGCTTCGCACTCTTGGCCACGATCACCCCGTCGCGTACTTGCTTGCGCCACAGTGACAGCATGAACGGGTGAATGTCTAGCGCCGCAGCCACGTCCTTGATCATCACCCCAGGCAGGCTGCTCAGCTTCACCGCAGTCGCCTTGAATCGATCCCCGTACCTCTCGACCTTCCTCGGTCCTGCTCTTGCCACAACACACCTCCAGGCGGTTAGCCCAAGGTGTCAATTAATTCGGGGGAAGTTTGGCGTCCCCCTCGATTGTGGGGTTAGATTGCATCGCGTGCCGCTTCGCGCGCTCTTCGCGCCAATACCAGACGAAGCCGCCCAGGCCCACCAGAAGCCCGATGCCCTGAGTTCCAAGTGACACCCCGTAGAGAACGTCAATCCGCGAGTGGTGCACATTCTGAAAGATTTCAGATCCGACATACAGTACGGCGCCGCACGCCATGAGTAACGTCGAGATTCTGCGCAACCTTGCATAGAAATAAACCGCGACGAGTGCGATCACCGGATATACCACCCAGTCGTTCCATGCGTAGAGGTAGTTCCTTAGCTCGCCCATTGGAAATGCAATCTAACGTCCGCAGCCAGCCGCGCGCGCTGGCGATGACGGTTGAAGAAGCGCGGCAGTGGCGCGCGCGTCGGCCTGGGCTGCGCTGTTAGCCCTCATGCTGTCTTGCCTTCGGGTAGTAAGTGAATCTGACACGATCTCCAGCACAAAGAAGCACGTCGATCACTGCATTGGGAGATACGTTGTTGTACCGCATGACATCCAACGTTACTGTGCGCGGAGCGGAGTCCGGTTGTCGGGGCGCCGTTTCACCATACCCGTTTGGAATTTGCTCATCCGGTTGACCCCACGTGCCAATGACATCGTCCCGTGTGCGCAAATCCCGAAATAACACCTGCAATTGCATCATCTCTTCTGGGGTGAGTACATTGAACAGACTGTGCCGATGAGAAACGGGCGCATCGCCACCGCAGTTGGGGCAGAACTTAATTACATAGTGTGCTTCGACCCCTCCGGGAGTCCCGGTACGTAAGTAGTACTCATTGACTTTCGCGTCGAAGCCGATAGGGATGCTGGTGTCGTTGGCCGCGCGCTCAAGCCAACCGCAGTCGCAATCGTACGGATCAAGCTTGGCGTTTGGCATGAGGGCTAACTAGTATTAGTTGACTTTTTAGTTGCCAATTGTGGTCGGTTTGCAAACCACACAAGTTGTAACAGCGGCTGTCATCCCTTCGTTGGGTCAAGACGTTACGCCTTGAGATGCGCCTAGGCAAACCGACCACGGGAGGGGACCATGGAGCAAGAGGCGAACGCGCCTGCCAGGGTGCCGCGGCTGCTTGATCAGGTGCGGGACGCGATTCAGCGCCGACACTACAGCTACCGCACCGAGCAGAGCTACGTCCACTGGATCAAGAGATTTATCTTCTTTTCCGACAAACGCCATCCGCGGGACATGGGCGGGCCGGAGGTCACTGCGTTCCTCAGTCACCTGGCGCGCGATCGGGACGTGGCTGCGGCGACACAGAACCAGGCTTTGGCCGCGCTGCTCTTTCTATACAAGGAGGTACTTGGGCAGGCCCTTCCGTGGCTTGACCAGATCGAGCGCGCCAAGCGCCCGGCGCGGCTTCCGACGGTGCTCAGCGTGGCCGAGGTCCAGCGCCTGCTGGCGCAGATGCAGGGCACGAAGTGGCTGATGGCGAGCCTTCTGTACGGGGCAGGACTTCGTCTGCGCGAGTGCCTCAAGCTACGCGTGAAGGATATCGACTTCGACTATCGGCAAATCCTGATTCGGGACGGCAAGGGCGCCAAGGACCGCGTCACGATGCTCCCTCAGTCTGTGATCGAGCCGCTGCAAGAGCACCTCATTCGCGTCAGAGCGCTGCACGAGCGCGACGTTGCGAGCGGGCATGGCGATGTCGAACTTCCGGATGCTATCGCCCGGAAGTACCCAAGGGCGCCCTATGAATGGGGCTGGAGATTCGTCTTCCCATCGCACAAGCTCGCGACCGATCCGCGCACGGGCGTCATTCGCAGGCACCACGTGTTCGACAACTACCTGGTTCGAGGCGTGAAAGAGGCAAGCCGCGCGGCCCGCATCGCCAAGCACGTCAGCTGCCATACGCTTCGCCATTCTTTCGCCACGCATTTGCTCGAGCGCGGCCAGGACATCCGCACCGTACAGGAGCTGCTGGGCCATGCGAGCGTCGAGACGACGATGATCTACACGCACGTCATGAACAAGGGCGGTCGTGGCGTGGCGAGCCCTCTGGACGGCCTGCCGGGACGCCCCTGAGGTCGAAGCGGGCTGTATAATCCGCCCTTTCCGCGCAGCACCTCCCCATGGAAGCAGAACGCATCAACCAGATCGCCTCGTCGCTCGACGACCTGCGCCAGCGGATCGCCGAGCTGCGGAGGTATCTTTGACTTCGACGGCAAGCAAAAGCGCCTCGAAGACCTGAATCGCGAGCTCGAAGACCCCAAGCTGTGGGACAGGCCGCAGCGCGCCCAGGAGCTCGGCAAGGAGAAGAAGTCGCTCGAAGCCGTGGTGCTGACGCTGCAGCGCGTTGACGCCGGCGTCGCCGACGCGAGGGAGCTGTTCGAGCTCGCGCGCGAGGACGACGACGAGGCCACGCTGGAGCAGATCGGGCGCGAGGAGGCCAAGCTCGAGACAGGAAGTGGCGCAAGTCGAGTTCCGCCGCATGTTCTCCAACCCGCTCGACCCCAACAATTGCTTCGTCGACATCCAGGCCGGCTCCGGCGGCACCGAAGCGCAGGACTGGGCCGCCATGCTCGAGCGCATGTACCTCAAGTACTGCGACCGCAAAGGCTTCAAGGTGGAGATCCTCGAGCACACCGACGGCGAGGTCGCCGGGATCAAGAGCGCCGCGCTCAAGGTCATCGGGGACCATGCCTACGGCACGCTGCGCACCGAGCTCGGCGTGCACCGGCTGGTGCGCAAGAGCCCCTTCGACTCGAATGCGCGCCGCCACACCTCGTTTGCCAGCGTGTTCGTATATCCGGAAGTGGACGAGTCGATCGAGGTGGACATCAACCCGGCCGACCTGAAGATCGACACCTACCGCGCCTCCGGCGCCGGCGGCCAGCACGTCAACCGCACCGACAGTGCGGTGCGCATCACGCACCTGCCGACCAACACGGTGGTGCAATGCCAGAACGACCGCTCGCAGCACCGCAACCGTGCCGAGGCGATGGCGATGCTCAAGTCGAAGCTTTTCGAGCTCGAGCTGCGCAAGCGCCAGGCCGAGCGCGACAAGGTCGAAGACGCGAAGTCGGACATCGGCTGGGGACACCAGATCCGCTCCTACGTTCTGGACCAGTCGCGGATCAAGGACCTGCGTACTGGAATCGAAGTCGGCAACACGCAGGCGGTGCTGGACGGCGACCTGGACCAGTTCATTACCGCGAGCCTCAAGCAGGGAGTATGAAATGACGCAGACCAACAAACCCGAGGCGCCGCGGGACGAGAACCCGAGGCAGGACGAGAACCAGATCATCGCCGAGCGCCGCGCCAAGCTCGCCAGGCTGCGCGAGGAAGGCACGGCCTATCCGAACGACTTCGCGCGCGAGGACATGGCGGCGAGCCTGGTCGAGCGCTACGGCGAGCTGCCGGCGCAGGAGTTCGAAGCGAAGCAGGTGCCGGCCACGATCGCCGGCCGCCTGATGCTCAAGCGCGTCATGGGCAAGGCGAGCTTCGGGGTGCTGCAGGACCACAGCGGGCGGCTGCAGATCTACGTCTCGGACGACAACACGGGCAAGGAGAACCACGCGGCCTTCAAGCACCACGACATCGGCGACATCGTCGGTGCGACCGGGTTCCTGTTCAAGACCCGCACCGGCGAGCTAACGCTGCGCGCGCACGGCCTGCGGCTGCTGGCGAAATCGCTGCGCCCCCTGCCGGAGAAGTTCCACGGCCTGACCGACCAGGAGCAGCGCTACCGCCAGCGCTACGTCGACCTGCTGGTGAACGAGCGCTCGCGCTGGGTGTTCGCCGTGCGCTCGCGCGTGGTGCGGGCGATCCGGGAATACATGGCGCGCGCCGACTATCTCGAGGTCGAAACCCCGATGCTGCAGCCGATCCCGGGCGGCGCGGCGGCACGTCCGTTCCGCACCCACCACAATGCGCTCGACATGGAGCTGTACCTGCGCATCGCGCCGGAGCTGTACCTGAAGCGGCTCGTGGTCGGCGGTATCGAGCGCGTATTCGAGATCAACCGCAACTTCCGGAACGAAGGCATCTCCACGCGCCACAACCCGGAATTCACCATGATGGAGGCGTACTGCGCGTACACCAACCATCACTACATGATGTCGCTCACCGAAGAGGTGATCCGGGATGCCGCGCAGTCCGCCCTCGGCGCCACCAAGGTCGTCTACCAGGAGCGCGAGATCGACTTCGGCAAGCCGTTCGCGCGCCTGACCATGGCGCAGGCGATCCAGCGCCACGCCCCGGAACTGTGGTCCGCGGCGCAGCTGCGCGAGCGCGCCTTCCTGGCCGACAAGCTGCGTGCGCTCGGCGTGACCTTCGGCGACGAGCAGGGCTGGGGCTCGCTGCAGCTGCTGCTGTTCGAAGCGCTGGCGGAAAAGCAGCTCGTCGAGCCCACGTTCATCCTCGACTTCCCGGCCGAGGTGTCGCCGCTCGCGCGGCGCAAGGACGACGACCCGGAGTTGACCGAGCGCTTCGAGCTTTTCGTCGACGCCAAGGAGATCGCGAACGGCTTCTCCGAGTTGAACGACCCCGAGGACCAGGCCGAGCGCTTCCTCGACCAGGCGAAGAAGAAGGACGCCGGCGACCAGGAGGCGATGTACTACGACGCGGACTACATCCGCGCGCTCGAGTACGGCCTGCCGCCCACCTCGGGAGCCGGAATCGGCATCGACCGCCTGGTCATGCTGCTGACCGACAGCCCGTCGATCCGGGACGTGATTCTCTTCCCGCAGATGCGCCCGGAAGCGTGACGGATTGACGCGCCGGCGCGGAACCAAGACGGTACGCTCCGGTCTATCGCAGGTTCATACGCCGAATACGGGGAGTCCAACGCATGAGTGTCGCCAATAAGCTACATCCGCTCGTCGCGACCGCCGCGGTCGCGGTCATCGTGCTCGCGGGAGTCGGAATCGCCGCGTTCACCGGAGTGCTGCCGGGAAGCAAAGGCGCTTCCGAACCGACGACGGCGCCCGCGCCTGAGACGGCGCCCGCTCCCGCCGCCAATGCGCCCGAGGCAAAGCCCGAGCGCAAGACCGTTCGCCACGCTACTGCACCCAAGCGCGCCGAGCTGCCCGCCAAGCCCGCGCAGGTCGCCGCGGCCAAGCCGGCTTGCGCCGACTGCGGCGTGATCGAGGGGGTGCGCGAGGTGGAGGTCAAAGGCAAAGGCACGGGCCTGGGTGTGGTAGCGGGCGGCGTTGCCGGCGCGCTGGTCGGCCACGAGCTGGGCGGGGGCAACGCGAAGACGCTGATGGGCGTGGTCGGCGCGGTCGGCGGCGCGGTTGCCGGCAACGAAGTGGAGAAGCGGGCGCGCGCGACCAAGCAATGGGAGGTCACCGTACGTCTGGAGGACGGCAGCACGCGAGTGGTGACGCTGGCGCAGCAACCGCCCTTGCGCGCGGGCGAGCACGTGCGCCTGGCCGGCAACGTAATCGAGCCCGCCCCGCGCTGAGCTAGAGCCGCAGCGCCACCAGCCCGGCGAGCACGGTCGCGGTGGCGCCGGCGCGCCGCAGCGTAAAGCGCTCGCCGAGAAACAACGCGCCCAGCGCGGCGGCGAACACGACCGAGGTTTCGCGCACCGCGGCCACCAGCGCCACCGGCGCGCGCGCCATGGCCCACAGCGCAATGCCGTAGGACCCCAGCGTGAAAGCGCCGCCGATCGCGGCGCGCAGCCAGTGGCGGCGCAGGTAGCCCGGCACCTCCCGCCCGCGCCCCGCCAAGCCGAGCGCGATCTGCACCACGCTGTTGGCGACGAAGAACCATAGCGCGTAGCTCACCGCGGCGCCCGACAGGCGCACCCCGCGCGCATCGATCAGAGTGTAGGTCGCGATCACCGCCGCGTTGCCGAGGGCGAAAAGCATTGCCCGCCGCGCGGCCTGCGCGTCGCCGCGCGGACCGCCCGCGAAAGCGAGAATACCCGCGCTGATGAGCGCCACTGCCGCCGCCTGGCGCCAGGAAAGGAACTCGCCGAACAGCGTGGCGCTCGCCAGCGCGACCAGCACCGGCGCCCCGCCGCGCATCACCGGATAGGCGAACGACAGGTCGCCCCAGCGGTAGGCGCCCGCCAGGGCCCAGAAATAGGCGACGTGGACCAGCACCGAAGCCGCGATCCAGGGCCAGGAGACGGGCGCCGGCAGGGGCAGCCATGGAACGCAGGCGAGCGCCAGCGCGCCGCGGCTGACCGCGAGCGCAACGTTCTCCAGCGCCTTGTCCGGGCTCGACTTGAACAGCGCGTTCCAGCCCGCGTGCAGCAGCGCCGCACCGAGCATCGCGAGCGTGAGCGGCAGCGTGAGTTCCATGCTTGCCACTGTAGCAAGCTTCGACGCTTGACCGGATTTGAGCGATCGCTCAGAATTCGTGAGCGTTTGCTCAATCCATGACCCGCTCCCCCGCAGCATCCGAAGTCGCCGGCACCCGCGAGCGGCTGATTGCCGCCACCACGCGCCTGATGTGCGAGCGCGGGCTGGCGCGCACCAGCACGCGCGACATTGCGCGCACGGCCGGCGTGGCCGAGGGCGCCCTGTACCACCACTTCGCCGACAAGGCCGAGCTGCTGCTCGCGGTGATCCAGGCCGGGATGGGCGAGTTCAAACAGGTGGTGGACAGCCTGGCGCTGCAGGTCGGCCGGCGCAGCCTGCGCGCGAATCTGGAGCAGGTCGCGCGCGCCGCGCTCGAGTTCCACCTCCGGGTCGCGCCGATGGTCTGCTCGCTGTATTCCGACCGCACGCTGCTCCTGCGCGTGCGCCAGATCCTCGAGCGCAACAAGCTCGGACCGGGCGAGTCCGGCGCCGCGCTGGCGGCTTACCTGGAGGCCGAACAGCGCCTCGGCCGCGTCGCCCCCGGCGCAAACACCCGCGCGGCGGCCGAGTTGCTGCTCGCGGGCTGCTTCCAGGCTGCGATGCGCGAGCATTTCAGCTGCAGCGCCGCGCCGCTCAAGCACGGCGTGCGCGACATGGTGAGCGCGCTGATCGATGGGCTCGCGCCGGCCGTGCTGGTCGAGGCGCACGAATGAGCCCGCGCCCGATCCGCCTCGTCGCGTTGGTCGCGGCCGGTGCCGCGCTGGCGGCCTGCACGGTCGGGCCGGATTTCCGCCGCCCCGAGCCCGCCGAAGGGTCGGGCTACGCCGCCGCGCCGCTGCCGACGAAGACCGCTTCGGCGCCGGTCTCCGGCGGCGCCGAGCAGCGTTTCGTCTATGGGCGCGAGATCCCCGCCGAGTGGTGGCAAGTCTATCGCTCGAGCGCGCTCGACCGGCTGATCCGCGCCGCGCTCGCGGACAGCCCGACGCTCGAAGCGGCGCAGGCGGCGCTGCGGGTGTCGCAGGAGAACCTGAGGGCGGCGACCTCGGTGCTCTATCCCACGGTCGACGCAAAGCTGGGCGCCACGCGGCAAAGAATCTCCGGCGCCCCCCAGAACCAGCCCAACGCGCGGATCCCGGTGTTCAATCTCTACAACGCCTCGGTGAGCGTGTCCTACCAGATCGACGTCGCCGGCGGCGCGCGGCGCGAGCTCGAGCTGCTCGAGGCGCAGATCGATTACCAGCGCTACCAGATCGCGGCAACCTATCTGACGCTGACCTCGAACATCGTGACGACCGCGGTGAGCGAGGCCTCGCTGCGGGCGCAGATCGCCGCGACGCGCGACATCGTCGATGCCCAGCAGCGCTCGCTCGCGGTGCTCGACAAGCAGCTCGCGCTGGGGGCGATCTCGCGCGCCGAGGTGCTGGTGCAGCGCGCACAGCTGGCACAGACGCGCGCCACGCTGCCGACGCTGGAAAAGGCGCTGGCGCAGACCCGAAACGCGCTCGCGACGCTGGTGGGCAAGACACCCGCCGCCGCGCAGCTGCCGCAATTCGAGCTCGCCGGGTTCGAGCTGCCGCGCGAGCTGCCGGTCAGCCTGCCCTCCGAGCTGGCGCGCCAGCGGCCCGACGTCCAGGCCGCCGAGGCGCTGCTGCATCAGGCGAGCGCCCAGGTCGGGGTCGCGACCGCGGCCGAGTACCCGCAGCTCACGCTCAGCGCGTCCTACGGCACGGTCGCGACCAAAGTGGGCGACCTGTTCGGCGCCAACAGCATGGTCTGGAACGCCAGCGCCGGGCTGCTGCAGCCGATCTTCCACGGCGGCGCGCTCAAGGCGCAGCGGCGCGCGGCGGTCGCCGCCTACGATCGGGCGCTGGCCCAGTACCGTCAGACCGTGCTCGGCGCGTTCCAGAACGTGGCCGACGCGCTGGGCGCGCTCGAGAACGACGCGCAGGCGCTCAAGGCGCAGGCCGAGGCGGAAGCCGCGGCGCGCGCGAGCTACGAGCTCGCGCGCAGCCAGTTCGAGCTCGGCGCCACGAGCTATCTCACGCTGCTCAACGCCGAGCAGCAATTCCAGCGCAGCCGCATCGGCCTGGTGCAGGCCCGGGCCGCGCGCTACGCCGACACGGCCGCGCTGTTCCAGGCGCTTGGCGGCGGCTGGTGGCACGACGCCGCGGCGCTGGCGCCCAATTCCGACACTGCAGGGAGTCGCAATCCATGACCAAGCGCATGGTCCTGATGCTGGTGATCGCCGGCTTGATCTTTGGAGGCATCTTCGGCTTCCAGGCGTTCAAGTCGCGCATGATCAAGAAGTACCTTTCCTCGCAGGGCGTGCCGCCGCAGACGGTATCGACGATCAAAGCGACCGCTCAGGAATGGCAACCCGAGCTGAGCGCGATCGGCACCCTGCGCGCGGTGCGCGGCGCGGATCTCGCGCCCGAAGTCGCCGGCATCATCTCCGCGATCCACTTCCGCTCCGGCGAGGAGGTGAAGGCCGGCGCGCCGCTGGTGCAGCTCAACGCCGCGGCCGATATCGCGCAGCTCGAGTCGCTCAAGGCCGCCGCCGAGCTGGCCGAGCTCACCTACCGCCGCGACCAGAGCCAGCTCAAGGTCCAGGCGGTGAGCCAGGCGACAGTCGACACGGATGCGGCCAACCTCAAGGTCGCCAAGGCGCGCGTGGCCCAGCAGCAGGCGCTGGTCGACAAGAAGAACCTGCGCGCGCCCTTCGCCGGCCGGCTCGGCCTGCGCGCGGTCGACCTGGGTCAGTATGTCGCGCCCGGCACCAAGCTGGTGACGCTGCAGGCGCTCGACCCGGTCTACGTCGATTTCAGCGTGCCGCAGAGCGGTCTGGCCCAGGTCCGGACGGGGCTCAAGGTAAGCGCCACCACTGATGCGCTGCCGGACGAGCGATTCGAGGGCACGATCGACGCGATCGACGCCAAGGTGGATCCCGCCACGCGCAACGTGCAGGTGCGCGCCTCGCTGCGCAACCCGCAGCACCGGCTGCTGCCCGGCATGTTCGTTTCGGTCGCGGTCGAGTCCGGCGGCGAGGAGCGCCGCCTGACGCTGCCGCAGAGCGCGATCACGTTCAATCCCTACGGCAATACCGTGTTCGTGGTCGAGGAAAAGGGCAAGGGGCCGGACGGCAAGCCGAAATTGGTCGCCGCGCAGCGCTTCGTGACCACCGGCCCGACGCGCGGCGACCAGATCGCCGTGCTCTCGGGCGTCAAGGAAGGCGAGACCGTGGTATCCGCCGGCCAGCTCAAGCTGCGCAACGGCGTGCCGGTGATCGTCAACAACAGCGTGCAGCCGGCCAACGAAGCGGCGCCGCAGCCCAAGGACCAGTGAGCGCGAACCGCCGATGAAGTTCACCGACATCTTCATCCGCCGCCCGGTGCTCGCCACCGTGGTGAGCCTGCTGCTGCTGGTGCTGGGCCTGCGCTCGGTCTTTCTGTTGCCGGTGCTGCAGTTCCCGCGCACGCAGAACGCCGTCGTCACCGTGACCACGACCTACGTCGGCGCCGACCCCGCGCTGGTGGCGGGCTTCATCACCGCGCCGCTCGAGAACTCGATCGCCCAGGCCAACGGCATCGACTACATGAGCTCGAACAGCCGCCAGAGCGTGAGCACGATCACGGCCAACCTGCGGCTCAACTACGACCCGGACAAGGCGCTCACCGAAATCAACACCAAGGTGAACGCGGTGCTCAACCAGCTGCCGCAGGGCGCGCAACAGCCGGCGCTGTCGGTGCAGATCGGCCAGACGATCGACGCGATGTACATCGGATTCGCGAGCCAGGTGCTGCCGGCGAACAAGATCACCGACTACCTGGTGCGCGTCGCACAGCCCAAGCTGCAGGCGGTCGAGGGGGTACAGACGGCGGAAATCCTTGGTCAGAAGCTGTTTGCGCTGCGCGCCTGGCTCGAGCCGGACAAGCTCGCGGCCTATGGCCTGACGGCGGCTGACGTGCAGCAGGCGCTGGCCGCCAACGACTACCTCGCGGCGGTGGGCAGCACCAAAGGGCAAATGGTGCAGGTCAACCTTACCGCGTCGACCAGCCTTCATTCCGTCGACGAGTTCAAGCGCCTGATCGTCAAGCAGAAGAACGGCGCCATCGTGCGGCTGGAGGACGTCGCCAAGGTCACGCTCGGCTCGGAGGACTACGAGTCGGCGGTCGGCTTCGACGGCAAGCAGGCGGTGTACATCGGCATCCAGGTTGCGCCCTCGGCCAACCTGCTGGAAGTCATCCAGCGCGTGCGCGACGCGTTCCCCGCCATTCAGGCCCAGCTGCCGCAGGGCCTCGACGGCCGCATCGTGTACGACTCGACCAAGTTCGTGAACAGCTCGATCCACGAAGTGGAGAAGACGCTGGTCGAGGCGTTGCTTATCGTCACGCTCGTCGTGTTCGCCTTCCTCGGCTCGGTACGCTCGGTGATCATACCGACGGTCGCGATCCCGCTTTCGCTGGTAAGCACCTTCACGGTCATGCTCGCGCTCGGCTTCAGCATCAACCTGCTCACTCTGCTCGCGCTGGTGCTGGCGATCGGCCTGGTGGTCGACGACGCGATCATCGTGGTCGAAAACGTCAACCGCCACCTCGAGCAGGGGATGAAGCCCCTGGAGGCCGCAATCGTCGCGGCGCGCGAGCTCGCCAATCCGATCATCGCCATGATGGTGGTGCTGATCGCGGTCTACGTGCCGATCGGGTTCCTCGGCGGCCTCACCGGCGCGCTGTTCACCGAGTTCGCCTTCAGCCTGGTGGGCGCGGTGACGATCTCGGCGGTGATCGCGCTCACGCTGTCGCCGATGATGTGCTCGCGCATGCTCAAGCCGCACGATCCGTCAGGGCGCGGCTGGCAGGCGCACCTCGTGATATGGCTCGACCGCGCATTCGACGCGTTGCACCGGCGCTACGAGGCCCTCCTGCATCGCACGCTGAACTTCGTCCCCGTCACCGGCGTGTTCGCGCTGATCGTGCTCGGCAGCATCTATTTCCTGTACGCGGGGGCGAAGTCCGAGCTCGCCCCGCAGGAGGACCAGGGGGTGCTGATCGCCTCGTCCTCGGCCGCACCCAACGCCACGCTGCAGCAGCGCGAGCTCTACACCAAACAGGTGTACGAAAAATTCGCCTCGCACCCGGAGACAGATCACGTCTTCCAGCTCAACGTGCCGGGACGCACCATCGCGGGCATGGTGCTCAAACCGTGGGACGAGCGCGCCAGGACCGCTACCCAGCTGCAGCCGGCGGTGCAGAAGGACATGAATCAGATCGCCGGGCTGAAGACCGTGCTGTTTCAGCCCCCGCCGCTGCCGGGTGCGCGCGGCCTGCCGGTCGAGTTCGTGATCCAGACCACCGACCCGTTCGAACGCCTGGACCAGATTTCGCAGAAGTTCCTGCAGCAGGCCCAAAAGAGCGGGCGCTTCATCTTCATCGACAGCGACCTCAAATTCGACCAACCCCAGTCCACGGTGGTGATCGACCGCGAGCTCGCCGCGCAGCTCGGCCTGACGATGCGCGACGTCGGCAGCGCGCTCTCGGCCATGGTCGGCGGCGGCCATGTCAACTACTTCAGCCTCTACGACCGCTCCTACAAAGTGATCCCGCAGGTCAGACAGGTCGACCGTTTGAACCCGGATCAGCTGCGCAACTACTACCTGCGCACCCCGAGCGGCGACATGGTGTCGCTGGCGACGATCGCGCACCTGGAGACCAAGGTCGTGCCCCAGACGCTGAACCACTTCCAGCAGCAGAACTCGGCGACCATCTCGGGCGTGCAGTTTCCCGGCGTGTCGCAGGGCGAGGCCCTCGCCTACCTGCAGGATCTGGCCGCGCGCACGCTGCCGGAAGGATATTCCGTGGATTATTCCGGGCAGTCGCGCCAGTTCGTGCAGGAGCAGAGCGCGCTGGTGGTGACGTTCTTCTTTGCGCTGATCATCATCTACCTCACCCTGGCGGCGCTGTTCGAGAGCTTCCGCGACCCGATCATCATCCTGGTGTCGGTCCCGATGTCGATCTGCGGCGCGCTGATCTTCATCAGCCTGGGAGTGGGGGGCGCGAGCCTGAACATCTATACCGAGGTCGGACTGGTGACGCTGATCGGCCTGATCAGCAAGCACGGCATCCTGATCGTCGAGTTCGCCAACAACCTGCGCCGCGACGGCCACGACAAGCGCCACGCGATCGAGATGGCGGCCGGCATCCGGCTGCGCCCGATCCTGATGACCACCGCCGCGATGGTGCTGGGCGTGATGCCGCTCATCACCGCGAGCGGCGCGGGCGCGGTGAGCCGCTTCAACATGGGACTCGTGATCGCCTCGGGCATCGCGATCGGCACGCTGTTCACGCTGTTCGTGGTGCCGGCGATGTACATGCTGCTCGCCGGCAAGCAGGTGGCGCAGGCCGACGCGAAGCCGGCCGCGGAGCCCGCCGCCCAGGCCTAGCGCACGAGCGGCCGCCTGCCGGTGACCGGGTAGCGCGGATCGCTGTAGCCGGGCGTCGAAGGATGGCCCGGCGCCACCAGCGCGTCGATCAGGGCCTCGTCCTCGGCGTCGAACGCGCGCCCGAGGGCGCCGAGGTAGGCGCGCCACTGCTCCATGGTGCGCGGCCCGGCCAGCACGCTCGTCACCGCGCCGCTGTTGAGCACCCAGTTGAAGGCGAACTCGGCCGCGCTCATGCCGCGACCCTCGGCGTGCGCCTTGATCTTCTGCGCGATGGCCAACGACTCGGCGCGGAATTCGGTCTGCATCATGCGCTTGTCGCCGCGCCCGGCGCGGGTTTCCGCGGGCGGCGCTTCACCGGGCCGGTACTTGCCGGTGAGCACGCCGCGCGCGAGCGGCGAGTAGGGCACCACGCCGAGGCCGAAGTGCTCGCAGGCCGGAAGCACCTCCACTTCCGGCATGCGGTTGACCGCGTTGTAGTACGGCTGGCACACCGCCGGGCGCGGCACGCCGATCCGGTCGGCAAGCAGAGCCGCCTCGGCGATGCGCCAGCCGCGGAAGTTGGACACGCCCCAGTAGCGGATCTTGCCGGCGCGCACCAGGTCGCCCATGGTCGCCACCGTTTCCTCCAGCGGCGTCCCGGCATCGTCCAGGTGCAGGTAGTACAGGTCGACGTAATCCGTGCCCAGGCGCCCGAGCGAGGCGTCGATCGCGCGCATCACGTGGCGGCGCGAAAGGTCGGCGTCGTCCGGCGGGGGTGCGCCGGTGTTGCCGACCTTGGTCGCGACGATCCATCGGTCGCGGTCCGCCGCGATCAGGCGGCCGAGGATGCGCTCCGATTCGCCCTTGGCGTAAGCGTCCGCCGTATCGACGAAGTTGATCCCGGCCTCGCGCGCCGAGGCCACGATCCGCCCCGCCTCGGCCTCGTCGGTACGATCGCCGAACATCATCGCGCCGAGGCACAGCACCGACACCTTGAGTCCGCTCCGGCCCAGTCTGCGGTATTCCATCTCACTCCTCCATCATTCGTTCCAGCATCGGGCGCGCGCGGGCGACCGCCTCGCGGCCCTCCTCGATCGCCTCGGCCGCGCGGTGAAAATCCATGGTGGCGAAGTCGGGCAGCATCGGCGTCACCATCACCTCCGCCGGATCGCCGGCGAGACGGCTGCGCGCGACCCTCACCTGCATGATATCGATGCCGGTCAACATCGCCTCGAGGATCGACGGCGCACTGCGGCGCTGCTCCGCCTCGCTCACCTCTGCGCGCCGCACCAGCCGGGCGAGCCGGTCGAGCCACGACGGCGCGCGCAGCCCGCGCAGGCCGCCGCCGCGTTGCCGATAGCGCCCGATCTTGGCCCAGCCCAGGTCGACCGCGATCACCACTTCGGCGCCCAGCGCCCGGCACATCGATACCGGAACGGGATTCACCAGCCCGCCGTCGACCAGCAGCATGCCGTCGCGCTCGACCGGAGTGAATAGGCCAGGCATCGCGAGCGAGGCGCGCACGGCCTCGAGCAGCGATCCGTCGCGCAGCCAGATTTCGCGCCCTGTGGCGAGATCCGTAGCCACCACCCCGCAGGGCAGCGCGATCGAAGAAAAGTCCCGGTCTCCGATTTGGGCGCTGAAGAGCTCGAACAGACGGCGTCCCTTGATGAGGCCGCCGCCCCACGCGACGTCCATCAGCTTCAGCACCTCGCGGCGGTCGAGCTCCTGCACCCAGCGCGCGAACCGCTCCAGGTCGCCCGCGGCGTAAGCCGCGCCGACCAGCGCACCGATCGAAGTCCCGCACACCACATCCGGCTTGACGCCCAGGTCATGCAGCGCGTGGATCACGCCGATATGCGACCAGCCGCGCGCGCCGCCCGAACCGAGGGCGAGTCCGACGCGGGTCTTGCGGCGCTTGGCGGTCATGAGTCGGGAACGAGTTTAGGCTATTCTTACACCATGCCCAGGGCGATCTGGAATGGGACGGTGCTGGCCGAGGCGGCCGCCGACGCGGTGCAGCGGGTGGAAGGAAACGTCTACTTTCCTCCCGACGCGATCGACCGGACCTACCTGCGCGAGTCGCAGACGCACACGGTATGCCCCTGGAAGGGCACCGCGAGCTACTACGACGTGGTGGTCGAGGGCGAAGTCAACCGCGACGCGGCGTGGTATTACCCGGTCGCCAAGCCCGCGGCCGAGCACATCGCCGGCCACGTGGCGTTCTGGAAGGGCGTGCAGGTCGAGGACGACTAGCCCAGCCGCTCGTAGATGGCGGCGATGCCCTGCCCGCCGCCGATGCACATCGTCACCAGCGCGTAGCGCTTGTTCGTGCGCTCGAGCTCGTACAGCGCCTTGACCGTCAGGATGCAGCCTGTCGCGCCGATCGGGTGCCCCAGCGCGACCGCACCGCCGTTCGGATTCACTTTCTGCGGATCCAGGCCGAGGTCCTTGGTCACCGCCATGGCCTGCACCGCAAATGCCTCGTTCGACTCGATCACGTCCATGTCGGCCGGCTTGAGCCCCGCCTTCTCGAACACCTTCCTCACCGCGGGAATCGGCCCCAGCCCCATCAGCTGGGGCTCAACGCCGGCGTGGGCGTAAGCGACCAAACGCGCCATCGGGCGCGCGCCCGCCTTGGCCGCCGCCTGCGCTTCCATCAACACCACCGCGGCGCCCGCGTCGTTCAGCCCGGATGCATTGCCCGCCGTAACCGAGCCGTCCTTCTTGAATACGGCTTTGAGCTTCTGCAGGTCCTCGATCTTGGCGTCGCGCCGCACATGCTCATCGCTGACGAACTGCTCGACGCCTTTGCGCGTTTTCAGCTCCAGCGGCACGATCTGGCTCTTGAAATAGCCTTTCTCCAGCGCGTTGGCGGCGCGCCGGTGCGATTCGAGCGCGAACGCGTCCTGCTGCTCGCGCGTGAAGCCGTATTTGGCCGCGATGTTCTCCGCGGTGACGCCCATGTGGCCGTGGCCGAACGGATCGTGCAGTGCGCCGGTCATGGCGTCCACCAGCGGCCCGTCGCCCATGCGGGTTCCCCAGCGCGCCCCGGGCAGGAAATAGGCCGCGCGGCTCATGCTCTCGGCGCCGCCGCCGATCGCGACGTCGACGTCCCCGAGCAGAATGTGCTGCGCGGCCGAAACGATCGCCTGCAGGCCACTGCCGCACAGGCGGTTGACGGTCAGGCAGGGCGTGCCGACCGGCAATCCGGCGTCGATCGCGGCCACGCGCGACATGTACATGTCGCGCGCCTCGCCGTGGATCACGCTGCCAACGACGACGTGCCCGACGCTCGCCGGATCGACCTTGGCCCGTCCCAGCGCCTCCTTGATCGCCGTCGCGCCGAGGCGCGTCGGCGCAACGTCCTTGAGCGCACCGCCGTAGTCCCCTATCCCCGTGCGCACTCCCGCTACCACCACCACTTCACGCGCTGCCATATCGCCTCCTCGCTGCGATGTCAGGCCGCCAGGCGAGCCGTCAGGTCGTGCTCGCCCGCGTCCTCCACGATGACCGCGGCGAATTCGCCGGGCCTGAGTTTGCCGCCGTCGCGTATGCGCACCACGCCGTCAATTTCCGGCGCGTCCGCGCTCGAGCGCGCGACGGCGCCCTTGCGGTCGACCTGGTCGACCAGAACCTCGAGCCTGCGCCCCGTCTTCGCGCGCAGGCGCGCCGCGCTGATCCCCGCCTGCAGCGTCATCAGCCGCGCGCGCCGCTCCTGCTTTACCTCCTCCGGCACCGGATCCGGCAGCGCGTTTGCCGCTGCCCCCTCAACCGGCGAATAAGCGAAGCAGCCGACGCGGTCGAGCTGCGCCTCCTCGAGGAACGCGAGCAGTTGCTCGAACTCTCCCTCGGTCTCGCCCGGGAAGCCGACGATGAAAGTGCTGCGCAGCGTGATCTCGGGGCATATCGCGCGCCAGGCGCGGATACGCTCGAGCGTGTCGCCGGCGCTGGCCGGGCGCTTCATCAGCCTGAGGATCCTCGCCGCGGCGTGCTGGAACGGAACGTCCAGGTACGGAAGGAGCCTGCCCGCGGCCATCAGCGGCACGACCTCGTCCACGTGCGGATACGGGTAGACATAGTGCAGCCGTACCCAGACGCCCAGCTCGCCGAGTGCGCGCGCGAGCTCGGTCAAGCGCGTCTTGAGCGGTCGGCCGTTCCAGAACCCGGTGCGGTACTTCAGATCGACGCCGTAGGCGCTGGTGTCCTGCGAGATCACCAGCAGCTCCTTCACGCCGGCGCGCACCAGGCCCTCGGCTTCCTGCATCACCTCGCCAATCGGGCGCGACACCAGGTCGCCGCGCATCGACGGGATGATGCAGAACGTGCAGCGATGGTTGCAGCCCTCCGAAATCTTGAGGTAGGCATAGTGCTTCGGCGTGAGCTTGATGCCCTGCGGCGGGATCAGGTCGGTGTACGGGTCGTGCGGGCGCTCGAGCTGTCCGTGCACCGCCCGCATCACCGCCTCGGTGTCGTGCGGGCCGGTCACCGCGAGCACGCTCGGATGCGCGGCGCGCACCACGCCGTCCTTGGCGCCGAGGCAGCCGGTCACGATGACCTTGCCGTTCTGCGCCAGCGCCTCGCCGATCGCGCCGAGGGATTCCTCCACCGCGTCGTCGATGAAACCGCAGGTATTGACGATCACCAGATCGGCATCCTGGTAGCTGCCGGAAGTCGCGTACCCTTCAGCGCGCAGCTGCGTAAGAATGCGCTCCGAATCGACCAGCGCCTTGGGGCAGCCGAGCGAAACGAAGCCGATGCGGGGCGGCGCCGTCTTCACCCTAGGACTGCTTGTCGGGGTCTTCGTTCTTCTGCGGTGTCGCGCCGGGAAAACCGGGAAACGACATTCCCGCGAACATGTTGCGGGTCTGGTTCTGCATCTGATCCTGGAACTGCACGAACATCTTCTGACTCTGCTCGATATAGGCCTGCATCAGGCTCTGCATTGCCGGGCCCTGCAGGTTCATGAACTGCGACCACAACTCCTTCGGCGCATGCGCGTTGTCGCCGTACATGCGCTGCGACTGCTCCTGCAGCGACTTCTGCATATCCTGGAAGGCATGAATGTTCTTTTCCAGGTAGGTGCCCATCAGGCCCTGCATCGCGTTGCCGTAAAAACGGATCAGGTGCGACAGCAGGTCGGAGGAAAACATCGGCATGCCGCCCGATTCCTCCTCGAGGATGATCTGCAGCAGGATCTGGCGCGTCAGATCGTCGTTGGTCTTGGCGTCGATAACCTGGAAGTCCTCGTGCTTGAGCACCATCTGCTTCACGTCCACGAGCGTGATGTAGCTCGACGTCTTGGTGTCGTAAAGGCGCCTATTGGGATACTTCTTGATCATCCGTACCTGGTTTTCCATTCCCATCCCCTTAGTACATGTGCTGGCCGCCGTTGATCGAGATATTCGCCCCGGTCACGAACGCGGCCTCTTCCGAGCATAGATAGATGATCAGTCCGGCGACCTCGTCGGGCTTGCCCAGACGGCCGACCGGAATTTGCGGCAAGATCTTCGAATCCAGGATTTCCTTCGGGATCGCGGTCACCATCTTGGTCCCGATGTAGCCCGGCGAAATCGTGTTGATGGTCACGCCCTTTCTCGCCACCTCGAGCGCGAGCGCCTTGGTGAAGCCATGGATGCCGGCCTTGGCGGCGGAGTAGTTGGTCTGGCCGAAGGCGCCTTTCTGGCCGTTCACCGATGACACGTTGATCACCCGCCCCCAGTTGCGCTCCAGCATGCCGTCCATCACCTGCTTGGTCATGTTGAAGCAGGAATCGAGATTGGTGCGCATCACCGCGTCCCAATCGGCCTTGGACATCTTCTTGAAGGTCATGTCGCGCGTGATTCCGGCATTGTTGACCAGGATGTCGATCGTGCCGCACTCCTTCACGATCTTCTCGGCCTTCGCGGCGCAGTCGTCGAAATCGACCACGTCCACCGGATAGGCCGAAAAGCCGTATCCACGCCGTTTCATTTCCTCGAGCCACGACTTCCACTTGGTGTTCGAAGGCGAATAGGTCACGACCACCTTGTAGCCGGCGTCGGCCATCTTTGTGGATATCGACTCGCCCAGCCCGCCCATCCCGCCGGTCACGACTGCCAGCCTCTCGTCCGTCATGGTCCGCTCCTCCTTCCCATTGGCTCTTCGCTCGATTTTCTACGTCATGTACATGCCGCCGTTTATGGCGACATTCGCGCCCGTAATATAACCGGCTTCCTCCGAGGCCAAAAAGCCGATCAGCGCCGCGATCTCCTCGGGACGCGCCAGGCGCCCCATCGGGATGCCTGCCACGATCTTGTCCAGCACGTCCTTGCGGATCGACTTCACCATGTCGGTTTCGACGTAGCCGGGGGACACCGAGTTCACCGTCACGCCTTTGCGCACCACCTCCTGCGCCAACGCCTTGGCGAACCCGTGCAGCCCGGCCTTGGCGGCGGAGTAATTGGTCTGGCCGAACTGCCCGCGCTGCCCGTTGACGGACGAAAGGTTCACGATCCGTCCCCAGCCGCGCTCGGTCATGCCTTCGATCACCTGCTTGGTGACGATGAAGGCGCTGTTCAGGTTGGTGCTGATCACCGCCATCCAGTCCGAGAGCGACATTTTCTTCAGCATGTTGTCGCGCACGATGCCCGCGCTGTTGACCAGGATGTCCACCGGACCGACTTCGGACTCGATCCTGCGCACCATCGCGGCCGCCGAGTCGTAGTCCGACACGTCGCCTTCGGCGGCGAAGACGTTGTCGTAGCCCTCCGCGCGCAGCTGCGCCAGCCATTGGTCCTTCTTTTCGTAGCCCGGAAGACAATTCGCCATCACCACGTTGTCGTTCTGGCCGGCCAGCCGGCGGCACACCGCCGTGCCGATGCCGCCCATGCCGCCGGTTACCAGTGCCACACGCTTGGTCATGCTCGATCTTTCATGTTTACGGAAAATTTCATCGCTCTACCGCCAGCGCCACGCCCATGCCGCCGCCGATGCAAAGCGACGCGAGGCCCTTCTTCGCGTCGCGCTTGGCCATTTCGTGCAGCAGGGTCACCAGGATGCGGCAGCCCGAGGCGCCGATCGGATGGCCGAGCGCGATCGCGCCGCCGTTCACGTTCACCTTCGCGGTATCCCAGCCCATCTGGCGGTTGACCGCAATCGCCTGCGCCGCGAACGCCTCGTTGATCTCCATCAGGTCGAGATCCTGCGGCGTCCAACCGGCGCGCGACAGGCAGCGCTTGGAGGCGGGCACCGGGCCCATCCCCATGTATTTCGGGTCGACGCCGGCCGAGGAGAAGGACTTGATGCGCGCTAGCGGCTTGAGCCCCAGCTCCTTCGCCTTGCGTGCCGAGGCGAGCACCACCGCTGCCGCGCCGTCGTTGATGCCCGAGGCGTTGCCGGCGGTGACGCTGCCCGCCTTGTCGAACGCGGGCTTGAGGCTCTTGAGCGAATCGAGCGTGGCGCCGTGGCGCGGGAACTCGTCGTCCGAGAACACCACCGTACCCTTGCGCGATGCGATCTCGAACGGAATGATCTCCTGCTTGAACTTTCCCGCCTTCTGCGCCGCCTCGGTCTTTTGCTGCGAGGCGAGCGCGAACTCGTCCTGCGCCTCGCGCGTCACCGCGTACTCCTTGGCGACGTTCTCGGCGGTGACCCCCATGTGGTACTGGTTGTAGACGTCCCACAGGCCGTCGACGATCATCGAGTCGATCATCTTGGCGTCGCCCATGCGGTAGCCGTCGCGCGAACCCATCAGCACGTGCGGCGCGAGACTCATCGACTCCTGTCCGCCCGCGACCACGATTTCGGCGTCGCCATTGGCGATCGACTGCGCCCCGAGCATCGCCGCCTTGAGCCCCGAGCCGCACACCTTGTTGATCGTCATGGCCGGGATCATGTCGGGCAGGCCGGCGCCGATCGCCGCCTGGCGCGCCGGGTTCTGGCCCGAGCCCGCGGCCAGAACCTGCCCCATGATCACCTCCGAGACCTGCTCCGGGGCGATGCCCGCGCGTTCGAGCAGTTTGCGGATCACGTGCGCACCGAGCACGGTGGCAGGGGTCTTGGCGAGCGTTCCGCCGAACTTGCCGATCGCCGTGCGCGCTGCGCCTACGATGAAGATTTCTTCCATCTCAAGCCTCCTAGTTCGCTCGTTGCTTCACATAGCGCCCGGGCGCCGGCTCGGTCGCCTTATGCTTGCGGTTGCCGGGGCGCGCCGGCGCCTTGCGCGCGGCGCCCTTGTGCTGCTCCATCCACTCGGCCCACTGCGGCCACCAGCTGCCCGGGTGCTCTTCGGCCCCCGCCAGCCAGGTCTCCGGATCCTCGGGATAGGCCGTTGCGCGCCAGTAGCTGCGCCGGTTCTTGGCCGCCGGATTGATCACCCCGGCGACATGGCCGCTGGCGCCCAGCAGGAAAGTCTTCTCGCCCCCGAGCAGACCGACCGAACGGTAGGCCGAGCGCCACGGCACGATGTGGTCCTCGCGCGTGGCGAGGATGAACGTCGGCCGGTCGACCTTGCCCAGGTCGACCGGCACGCCGCAGTTGGTCAGCGCGCCCGGCACGCGCAGCCGGTTTTCGAGATAGGTGTTGCGCACGTAGTAGCAGTACATCGGCCCGGGCAGGTTGGTGCTGTCGGCGTTCCAGTACAGCAGGTCGAACGCGGCCGGCGTGCCTCCCATCAGGTAGTTGTTGACCACGTAGGGCCACACCAGGTCGTTCGCGCGCAGGCTCGAGAACATGAACGCCAGGTCCGAGCCCGGGAACACTCCTCCGCCGCCGATCTGCGCTTCGCGCGCGGCGAGGCTCGACTCGTCGACGAACAGCCCGATCTGCCCGGTCTCGCTGAAATCGAGCATCGTGGCGAGATAGGTGACCCCCTCGACCAGGTCTTCGCTCTTGCCCGCCAGCACCGCCAGCGCCGCGGCGAGCAACGTGCCGCCGACGCAGAAGCCGAGTGCGTTCACCCGGTCGCTGGCGGCGATCTCGCGCGCCACCCGCAGCGCCTGCAGGACGCCCTGCTCGATATAATCGTCCCAGGTCAGCGCCCCCAGCTCCGGGCCGACGTTGCGCCACGAAACCATGAACACGGTGTGCCCGGCCTCGACCGCGTAGCGCACAAACGAGTTCTCGGGCTGCAGATCGAGGATGTAGAACTTGTTGATGCACGGCGGAACCATCACCAGCGGGCGCTTGCCTACCTGCGCGGTGGACGGCGCGTACTGCAGCAGCTGGATGAGCGGGTTCTCGTACACCACGCGCCCCGGAGCAGTCGCCAGGTTGCGCCCCACCTCGAAGGCGGACTCGTCGGTCTGGCTCAGGCGCCCCTTGTGCGAATCCGCGACCAGGTTCGCCAGTCCGCGGGCCAGGCTTTCGCCCCGGGTCTCGAGCGCCCGCCTCAGGGCCTCGGGGTTGGTGGCGACGAAGTTCGCCGGCGACATGGCGTCGATCCACTGCCGCACCGCGAAGCGCATCCGGTCCTTGGCCGCAGGCTCGAGCTGCGCGCCCTCCACCAGCTCGTTGAAGTAGCGCGCCGACAGCAGATAGGACTGCCTCAGGTAGTCGTAGAACGCGTTCTCGCGCCAGGCCTTGGCCGCAAAGCGCCGATCGCCCGGCTCCGGCGCAACCTGCGGCGCCGCCCCGGGTCCGCCCGCAAGGGCCATCCAGAGCTGCGCCTGCTTCTGGGCGTAGGACGCCTGCAGCGCCTGCAGCCGCGCGCCGCCGAGCTCGCGCGTCCAGTCCCCAGGGGAGGCGCCGGCGGGAGGCGTCACGCCGCCGATCAGGCGCATCCAGCCCTGCGTCATCTCGTTGCCCGCCTGTGCGATCGCCGCCAGGAGCGCCTCGGGAGAACTGGGTTGCGCGGCCATTCAGGTCAGGGCGTCGGGGAATGAAAATATTGTTTGCCGCTCGGCAAATAGCTCGCCGCCGGAGTGGGTTGCGACAGGCTGGATCGGAGGCCGATTTTGCGCCGCACAACGCGCCCGCGTCAAATCCTCCCCGGGCTGCCGCCGGCGAGCCAAATCAGCGCCGCCATGCGCCCCGTGGCGCCGTCGCGCCGGTAGGAAAAGAAGCGCGCCGGATCGGAAAAGGTACATAACCCGCCTCCGTGCACGCGTGTCACGCCGCGCGCCGCGAGGCGCTGGCGGGCGATCGCGTACAGGTCGAGCAGCCAGTGCCCGCGGCGCACGGCGCGAAACGCCGCGCCCGCGGCCGGGTCGCGCGCCACAAAGGCCTCGCGCACCTCGTCGCCCACTTCGTACACCCGCGGCCCGATCGCCGGGCCGAGCCAGGCCATCATTTCACCGGGTTCGGCACGCATCGCGTCGAGCGTCGCTTCGAGCACGCCGGCGCACAGGCCGCGCCAGCCCGCATGCGCGACGCCCACCACGGTCGCGGCCTGATCGGCCAGCAGCACCGGCATGCAGTCGGCCACCAGCACCGCGCATACCGTGCCGGGCCGGCGCGCAACCGCGGCGTCGGCCTCGGGCGCCTCGCCGGCGGCGCGCGCGGCGTCGGCATCGGCAACGCGCGTGCCGTGAACCTGGCGCAGCCAGACCGGGCGCGACGGCAGCATGTCTTCGAGCCGGCGCCGGCTTTCCCGCACTGCGGCCTCGTCGTCGCCGCTGCGCAGGCCCAGGTTGAGGCTCGCGTAGGCGCCGCCGCTCGCGCCGCCCTCGCGCGTGGTAACCAGCGCGCCCGCGGCCGCGGGCCAATCCGGGCGGATGTGACCGATCATCGCCCTGCGCGCAACTCGTCGATCAGCCGCTGCATGTCCGGCGGCGGCGGCGCGCGCCAGCTCATTGCCCGGCCGCTGCGCGGGTGAACCAGCGACAGCTCGCAGGCGTGCAGCGCCTGGCGCGCGAAGGTCGGCGCCTGGCGCGCGCCGCGGCGGTAGACCGGGTCGCCCAGCAGCGGGTGGTGAATGTGCTGGAAATGGACCCGGATCTGGTGCGTGCGGCCCGTCTCCAGCCGGCATTCGACCAGCGCGGCACGGCCGTAGCGCTCGAGCACGCGGTAGCCGGTGCGCGCCTGCTTACCGCGCTGGGATACGGCCATTCTGGTGCGCACGCGCGCGTCGCGCCCGACCGGGGCATCGACGGTGCCCGAGGCCGGCGGCTCGCCGTGCACCAGCGCGAGGTACACGCGGCGCATGCTGCGCTCGGCAAGCTGCTTGGCGAGATTGGCCTGCGCGGAGACGTTCTTGGCCACCACCAGCAGGCCGCTGGTGTCCTTGTCGAGGCGGTGCACGATGCCCGCGCGCGGAACCACGGCAAGCCCGGGAGCGTGCGCGAGCAAGGCGTTCAGCAGCGTGCGGTCCGGCACCCCGGCGCCGGGGTGGACCACCAGCCCGGCCGGCTTGTCGATCACGATCAGGTCGCGGTCTTCGTGCACGATCGCGAGCGGCATGCGCTGCGCCCGGGGCGCGCCGCCCGCGGGCGCCTGCGGCGGGCAAAGTACGAGGCGCTCGCCGCCCGTGACGGCCTGCTTGCCCGCTCCCGCCGCGCCGTCGACCAGGATGTGGCCCGCCTTGAGCCAGGCCTGCAGGCGATTGCGCGAATACTGCGGGAACAATTGCGCCAGGACCTGATCCAACCTGATTCCCCCCAGCTCCCGAGGGACGGTTGCCTCGAGCGGGCTATAATTTTCCGTTTCCAACGCGGGCCTTTGCTTCATGCGCTCAAGTTTACTTGCTCCCCTGGCTGTCGCAGCCCTGCTCCTGCTCGGCGCCTGCGCCTCGACTGAGCGCGACGAAACCGCGAATTGGTCTGCGCAGAGGCTCTACGGCGAGGCCAAGGACTCGATGGCCTCCAAGGACTGGGCCCAGGCGATCAAGTACTTCGAGAAGCTCGAGGCGCGCTACCCCTACGGTCGCTTCGCCCAGCAGGCGCAGCTCGAAATCGCCTACTCGTACTGGAAGGACAGCGAGCGCGCCTCGGCGATCGCGGCGGCCGATCGCTTCATCAAGCTCTACCCGAACCATCCGTACGTCGACTACGCCTACTACCTCAAGGGGCTGATCAACTTCAACGAGAACACCGGCCTGCTCTCCGGCCTGTCGAACCCGGACATGTCCGAGCGGGATCCGAAGGCGACGCGCGAGGCTTTCGCCACCTTCAAGGAGCTGGTGACGCGCTTCCCGAAGTCGAAATACACGCCGGACGCGATCGCCCGCATGCGTTACCTCGTCAACTCGCTCGCCTCGCACGAGGTGCACGTCGCGCGCTGGTACATGAGGCGCGGCGCGTACGTCGCGGCGGCGAACCGGGCGCAGTACGCGGTGAAGGAATACCCGCGCGCGCCGGCGACCGAGGAGGCGCTCTCCATCATGATCCACGCCTACGACGCGCTCGGCCTGGACGACCTGCGCGACGGCGCAGCGCGCGTGATGAAGACCAACTTCCCGCACAGCCCGTACCTGAAGCCGGGGGGCGTGAAGCGCGAAGCGCCCTGGTGGAAGCTGTGGGACCCGAACTGGTGAGCGAGCTGCTACGGCTAATAGGCGCTCGCGCCTAGGCGACCTTGATGCCCTCGTCCGCGATGTAGTCGCGGATCACCGTTTCAACGTCCGGGTCGGCGCGAAATCCCATCGCGAGCGCGCGCGGCGTCTCGAACCGCGCCGGCCAGGTCCTGACGATCGCCTGGGTGCGCGCGTCGGGCTTCCACACCACCCGCTTCGCAACCGCCGGTCCGGCAACACGGCCCATGGCTTCAATCATCTCGGCCACGCTCGCGGTGATGCCGGGCAGATTCAGCGCGCGGCGCGTTCCCCAGGCGTCCGCGGGCAGCTCGTGCGCGTGCACGAAGGCCTCGACCACGCGCTTGGGCGACAACAGCCAGACGCCGGTTTCGGCCTCGACCGGGCATTCCGAGGCGACGCCATTGAGCGGCTCGCGCAGGATTCCGCTCGCGAACGACGAGGCCGCCGCATTCGGCTTGCCCGGGCGCACGACGATCGTCGGCAGGCGCAGCGAGCGCCCGTCCAGGAAGCCCTTGCGCGAATAATCAGAGATCAGGTATTCGCTCACCACCTTCTGCGTGCCGTAGGAGGTCTGCGGCAGCGGCGTGGTCGAATCGTCCAGCACCGGCGGCAACTCGCCGCCGAACGCCGCCACCGAGCTCGCGAACACGAGGTGCGGCGGCCGAGCGCACTGCCGCAGGCGCTCGAGCAGCAGCCGCGTGCCCTCGAGGTTCACCCGCATACCGAGGTCGAAATCCGCTTCCGCGCCGCCGCTGACGACCGCCGCCAGGTGGAACACCGAGCCGGTATCGGGCGTGACCACTCGTTCGACGGCGGCGCGCTCGGCGATGTCGCCGCTCACCATCTCCAGCCGCGGATCGTTCGGCATCGCGGCCGGGAACGCGCCGTCGAGCAGCACGATGCGCGAGATCTGGCGCTCGCTTCCATCCGGCGCGGTCAGCTTGCCGCGCGCGAGCAGCGCCCGCGCCAGGCGCGAGCCGATAAACCCTCCACCACCGGTGATGACGACTCTCATGCGTCGATTCTATCGAAGAATGCCTCGACCTCGGCGAGTTCGCGGGTCTGTTTCATCGGCGGAAGGCTGGCCCGCACCAGCCGGCCGTAGGGGCGCGAATACAGGCGCGGGTCGCACAGCATCAGCACGCCGCGGTCGGCTTCGTCGCGGATCAGGCGCCCGGCGCCCTGCTTGAGCTGCAGGATCGCCTGCGGCAGCTGCAGCGCGATGAAAGGGTTGCCGCCCTGCGCGCGCACCGCCTCGATGCGCGCCGACAGCACCGGGTCGTCGGGCGGCGCGAATGGCAGCTTGTCGATCACCACCAGCGAAAGCGCCTCGCCGCGCACGTCGACCCCCTCCCAGAACGACTGGCTGCCGAGCAGCACCGCGTTGCCGAGCACCCGGAAGCGCGCCAGCAGCTCGCTGCGCGAGCCGGTCCCCTGCACCAGGAGCGGGAACTCGATCGCGTCGCGCTCGAAGCGCGCGGCGAGCAGCTCGTGCGCCTTGCGCAGCGCGCGCAAGGTGGTAAAGAGCAGGAACGCCCTGCCGCCGCTGGCGCGCAGCGCGGGGTAGGCGGCGTCCACCACCGCGGCGGTGAAAGCCGAGTCGTTCGGGTCCGCCGGCAGTCCCTTGGGCACGTAGAGCAGGGCCTGGTGCGCGAAATCGAACGGGCTCTCCCAGCGCCGCGCGCTGGCCTGCTCAATGCCGAGCTCGCGCGTGAAATGGCCGAAGTCCTCGCCTACCGCGAGCGTCGCCGAAGTGAAGATCCAGGCCCGCGGGTGATCCGCCATCTGGCGCTGGAACAGCTCGGCCGAGGACAGGGGCGTCAGATGCAGCTGCGCCGACTGGCTGAACGTCTCCACCCAGCGCACCTCGTTCGCCGCCTCGTCGCCGTGCATGCGCGCCAGCGTGGCGCGCGCCTCTGCCGCGCGGCGCGCGCAGGACTCGAGCCCCTCGGAGCGCTCGGCCTGCTCCGCAAGAGGCTCGGCCAGGGCGTCGAGCGCGCCGTTGAGCGTCGCCAGCGCCGCGCCGAAGCCCGGCAGGCGCGTGGCCTGCCCCCAGCCGAGGCGGCTGCCTTCGCCGCCGAGCGCGAGCCTCAAGTCGCGCGCCGCCTTCTCGAGCGCTCCGGCGAGCCGGTCCAGCTCGGGCGACGCGCCGCCCGCGGCGCGCAGCTCAAGGCGCGCGTCGCGCGCGAGCTCCACCAGCTGCGCGGTCGAAACGGTCGCGCCGAAGAACAGCCGCGCGGTCTCGGGCAGCTGGTGCGCCTCGTCGAACACCAGCGTGTTGCACGCCGGCAGCAGCTCGGCGACGCCCTCGTCGCGCAGCACCACGTCGGCGAAAAACAGATGATGGTTGACCACCACCACGTCCGCGGCGAGCGCGTTGCGGCGCGCCCGCATCACGAAGCAGTCCTTGTAGTTCGGGCATTCCTGCCCGAGGCAGTTCTCGCGGGTAGAGGTGGCGTGCACCCAGACCGGCGCGTCTTCGGCCACGTCGGCCAGGTCGGCGCGGTCGCCGCTCGCGCTCGCCGCGGCGAAGCGCTCGATGCGGCGCAGCTGCGCCGCTTCCTCGCGCGAACCGAGCCGCGCCTCGCTTGCGGCGCGCTCGAGCCGGTACAGGCAGACGTAGTTCGCGCGCCCCTTGAGCAGCGCCGCGCTGGCGCCCGAGGCGAGCGCCTCGCGCACCGCGGGCAGGTCGCGGTCGAACAGCTGGTCCTGCAGCGTCTTGGTGCCGGTCGAGACGATCACCTTGCCGCCGGCGACCAGCGCCGGCACGAGATAGGCGAAGGTCTTGCCGGTGCCGGTGCCGGCCTCGACCACGAGCACCTCGCCGCGCTCGACGGCGTCCAGGATCGCGCGCGCCATGTCGAGTTGCTGCGGCCGGTGACGGAATCCGGGCACGCGCTGCGCGAGCGCACCGCCCTCGGCAAAGGCGCGCTCGAGCGCCGCCGCCTCGCGTGACGCGGCGCGGCTCATGACAACGGGCGCATCGGCGCTCCTGCTGAATGGCTCTCCACGGCCCCCCTCGAAGCAACGCGCCTGCGCGGCGCGCGGCTGACACTGCGCGGCTTTACTTTGTCTTCCACATTCACTACATTGCATTAATTATGGCGCGTAATTCTCTGTATTTGTTCGCGCTTTGCGCCGCAATGGCCGGTTGCGCCGGGCCCCAGCGGGCGCCCGGCCCGTTGCCACCGGATCGGCTCGCGCCGGCCAGCGCCGAGCGCTCCGAAGCCTTGCTGCAGGCAGTGCTCGCGCTCGGCACCGACTACCGCTACGGCGGCGACTCGCCCGCCACCGGCTACGATTGCAGCGGACTGGTCGCCCACGTGTTCGAGCAGGCCTGGGGGCTCGAGCTGCCGCACAACGCCCGCGCCCAGAGCGAAATCGGAACGCCCGTCAGTCTAGCGGAACTGCAGCCGGGCGATCTGGTGTTCTACAACACGCAGCACCGCGCCTTCTCGCACGTCGGCATCTACCTCGGCAACGGCCGCTTCGTGCACGCGCCAAAGACCGGCGCAAGGGTGCGCGTCGAGCAGTTGCGCACGCGCTACTGGATGCGTCGCTTCGACGGTGCGCGCCGCCTGAGCCCGCCTACGCATCCGGCTCGCGCAGGCTGAACAGCACCGGGATCTCGACGCTGAAGGGCTTGCCGCGCAAGCCCTCTGGAATTGCAATTTGCGGTTTGGCGCTGCGGACCATCTCGAGCGCCTGCTGATCGAGGATCGAGTACCCCGTCCCGCGTGCGACGCGCAGCGACGCGATCGCCCCGTCGGCCCCGATCGCCAGGTGCACCTCGACCCTGCCTTGCCAGCCGTTGTCGCGCGCGAAGCGCGGGTAGCGCTTGTAGCGCGCCGCCTCGGCCATTAGTGCCGCACGATACTGCGCCGCCAGGCTCGCCGCGTCGGGCCGCGGCGCGGCACGCGGCGCCGGGGCGGGTTCAGGCCGAGGTGCAGCTACGACGGGGGGTTGCGGTTGCGCAACCGGCGCGACGACCGGGGCAGGCGCCGGGGTCGTTATAACGGGCTCGGGCACAGGCTGCGGCGCGGGTTCGGGCGCACGTTCGCGAACAGGCCGTGCCTTCTTCAATACGGGCCGTGGGGCCGGATGCGGCGTCGGCTGCGGCGCGGGCTGCGGCTCGATCTTCGGCGGCGGCGGGGGCGGAGGCGGCGGTATGGGCGCTTCGACCGGCCGCGCCGGCATCAGGCGCGCCTCGAGCGGCGGCTGCGCCGGAGCCGGCGGCGTCCGGAGCGAGGGAAGCGAGGGAAGCGAAAGCAGCGCCAGCGCATGCAGGGCAAGCGAAGCGACAAGCGCGTATTCGAGCGCGCGACGGGCCCCATCCTGCCAAGCCGTACCGCGCGCCGAACCCGCCGCCATGCGACCTCACCCCGTTCGATCGACTACACGCCGTGCAACGCCCTCCAGACCTTCTCGGCAGTGAGAGGCATCTCGAGCTGCGTGACGCCGCGTTCGGCAAGCGCGTCCAGCACTGCGTTCACCACCGCCGGCACCGAGCCGATGGTGCCGAGCTCACCGCAGCCCTTCACGCCCAGCAGGTTGGTGCTGCAGGGAACGCCCTCTTCGAACGCGGTATCCATGGGCGGGAAACTGGTCCGCGCGCGGAATGCCGTAATCCATCATGCGAGCCGCTCAGCAGCTGGCCGCTTTCCGGATCGTAGACCGCGCGCTCGTAGAGCGCCTGCCCGACGCCCTGTGCGATGCCGCCGTGAATCTGCCCCTCGACGATCATGTGGTTGATGATGCGGCCGATGTCGTCCACGCTGGTGATGCGCGCCAGCTCGACCTCGCCCGTATCCGGATCAATCTCGACCTCGCACACCTGGGCGCCGTTCGGCCACGAAGGCGTCGACGGCGTCTCGGTCGCCGAGACGCGGATGCGGCGCTCGGTCTGGCGCGCGGCGAGCTCGTCCAGCCCGATGCTGCGGTCGGTGCCCGCGATGCGGAAGCGTCCGTCGCCGAACTCGATGTCCTGCGGCGCGGCTTCCAGCGTCTCGGCCGCCAGCTCCTTGCCGCGCACGATCACCTTGCGCCCGGCAGCAACCACCGCCGAGCCGCCGACGAACGCCGAGCGCGAGCCCACGCTGCCGACGCCGTTGGCGCGATCGGTGTCCCCCTGCACGATGCGCACGCTCGTGACCGGCACCTGCAGCACCTCGGTGATGAGCTGGGAATAGGTCGTCTCGAGCCCCTGCCCCATCGCCTGGGTGCCCGAGAAAACGGTCACCGCGCCGTCGGCGTCGATCTGGATGTCGACTGTCTCGGTCGGGATCGCGCCGGTCCACTCGAGGTAGACCGAAAGGCCGCGCCCGCGCAGCCGGCCGCGGCGCTTCGATTCCTCGCGCCGGGCAGGGAAGCCGTTCCAGTCCGCGCGCGCGAGCGCGCCGTCCAGCACGCGGCCGAAATCGCCCACGTCGTAAGTGTCGCCGAGGTGGGTGCGGAACGGAAAATCCTGCGGGCGAATGAAGTTGCGGCGCCGGATTTCGGCCGGGTCGAGCTTGAGCTCGCGCGCCGCCTTTTCCATCAGGCGCTCCATCAGGTAGTTGGCCTCGGGGCGCCCCGCGCCGCGGTAGGCGCCGGTGGCCATGGTGTTGGTGAGCACCGCCTTGACGCCGTAATCGACCACCGGCACCTTGTACACGGTGGTCTGCACCTTGGGTCCGAGCGCGAGCGGAATGATCGCCGACGAGCCCACGGGCGTCGCGCCGATGTTGCCCAGCATGCGCATGCGAAGGGCCAGGATGCGGCCGTCCTTGTCGAGCGCGAGACCGGCCTTGAAGCGCTGGTCGCGCCCCATGTGGGCGGCGAGGAACTCTTCGCTGCGCTCGGCGCGCCACTTGACCGGGCGGCCGAGCTTCTTCGCCGCGTGGCAAACGAGCGCGTCCTCGGGCGTGAGGCCGGTCTTCATGCCGAAGCCGCCGCCGATGTCGCCCACCACGACCCGGAACGCCTCCGGCTTGGCGCCGAACACCGCGCCGAGCAGCTCGCGCGCGCTGGTCGGCGTCTGGTTCTGCGTGTAGAGCGTGGTGCGGCCGTCCGCGAACACGCCGATCGCGCAGCGCGGCTCGAGCGCGTTGGCGATCAGGCGCTGGTTGTGCAGCTCGAGCTCGACCACGTGTGCGGCCGCGGCGAACGCGGCCTCGGCCGCCTTCGGGTCGCCGTATGCGGACTCCGCCGCGACGTTGCCGGGCGCCTCGGGCCACAGTTGCGGCGCGTCCGGCTCGAGCGCGCGTTGCGCGTCGACCACGCAGGGCAGCGCTTCGTAATCGACCAACACCAGCTCGGCGGCGTCCTCGGCCGCATCGCGCGATTCGGCGACGATCGCGGCCACCGGCTGGCCGACGTAATAGACGGTTTGCTCGGCCAGCAGCACCCGCGGCGGCGCCGCCATCGGCGAGCCGTCGGCCTGCTTGAACAGGGGCGGAAAAGGAATGTGGCCGACGCCGTCGGCGCGCAGGTCCTGCATGGTCCAGGCCGCGAGCACGCCGGGTGCCTCGCGCGCCGGCGCGAGGTCGGCCGACAGGATCTTCGCGTGCGCGTGCGGCGAGCGCACCAGCACCAGCCAGGCGAGTCGCGCGAATTCGCGGTCGTCGCTGTACAGGCCCTTGCCGGTGAGCAGGCGGTCGTCTTCGAGCCGCTTCTGCGAGCGCGAGCTGCCGAAGCGGGCGGATTCGGGGTCGAACTGGATTTGGGGTGCGTTCATCTCGATGGGAAAAAACTGAAACGGCCCGCGAGGGCCGTCGTTCATGCTGCCGGAGGGCGCAGTCTAGGTCGAACTGCCCCGCGCGGCAAATCCGGCGCCGCTCACACGCCGCTGACCAGCGCCCGGCGCAGCGCGCGCAGCTTGGCTTTCACCTTGAGCTCGTTGTCGCGGCCCATGCGCAGCATGATCTTCTGCCCGGCCGAGCGCCCCTCCAGGTCCGGGTCCGCGAACTCGTACAGCACCTTGGGCTGCGCCAGCTTCAGCGGGCCGTCGAGCTCGGGCGCGGCGAGCAGATCGTCGATCGCTTCGATCAGGCGGTCGTTGAAGTACTTGTTCGGGTAACCGAGCTCGCGGTACGCGCGCTGGAACAGCGGGTAGAAACGGCTGTAGACCGCGACCAGCTTGCGCGCGTCGATCGCCTGCAGAATGCGCACGTAGGGCGTGTAGCGCGCGGCGTTCCGCGGACTGATGACGGCATCGTCGCCGCTGCCCACGGTGGCGAAGGCGCCGGCGACCGGCTTGACCGGCATCATTCGCGCCGGCGCCGATTTGCGCGGCAGATTGTCCACCGTCGCGACGATGCGCAGGATGATCCGCTCCGGGTAGAAGAAGGCCGCGAATGACTTGGCGCCCAACAGCCCGATCAGCGCATCCCGCGCGGCGGCGTCGCTGTCGGCCAGCGCGGGCAGCGGCGGAACGATTTCGCCCGGCGGCGCCTTGGGCGCTTCGACCGGATGCTCGATCGCCGGCGCAGGACTTGGCGCTTGTGCCGCCGGAGCGGGCTCACTCGCCGGTGCAGGCGGCGCCGCCGGCGCCGGTTCGGCCATGCGCGTGCTCACGAAATAGTAGTAGTAGGCGCCCACGGCGCCCGCCAGCAGCGCGACCAGCAGCGCCACCCACCAGATGCTGCGGTTCGGCCGCGCGCGCGGCGCCATCAGGTATCGGTTTTCGTCCCGTGCGGACCAAGGTTCCACTATGCGTCTCCCAGCTAGATGCTATCAAACTCCGCGCGCGCCGTATTTCTGAACGACGGCGTCAGCAAGCTCCGAGGACGCAAGGCTCTTGTCGATCGCGTCCGCGATCGCGTGCGCCTCGGCGCGATGGCGCCGCGCTTTCGGCGCCTGATCCTGAGCCTCGTGCACACGCGCCAGCCCGGCGTGCGCGTTCATCTGCAGGCGCACGCGGCCGACATCCTGCGCCAGCGTCGCGGCGCGAGTGAGCTCCGGCTGCGCCTGTGCGTAGGCCTTGTTTGCCAGCCAGGCTTCGCCGCGCCAGCGCCGCGCCACGGCCTCGAGCTCGCGCAGGCCGTTCGGCTCGGCGATGGCGAGCAGCTCGTCGCCGAACGCCAGGCAGCCGTCCGCGTCGCCCGCAGCAAGCGCGATCTCCGCCAGGCCGTCGAGACAGCGCACCATCAGGTAGCGCTCCGAAGTTCGGCGCGACTGCTCCAGCACGCGCTCGAGCACCGGCCCGACGTCCTTCTGTCCCAGGCGCGAGCGGGCGACCGCAAGATGCGCCTCGATCGCCGCGCGCCAGAACATGATGCCGCTGTCGCGCCCGAGCGCGAGTCCGCGCTCCATTTGCTCGACCACCCGTTCGTTCAGGCCGAGGTCGAGCAGCAGATGGCCGGCGAAATCGTAGGCGATGAGCTGATAGCGAACCTGCCCGAGGCTTTCGAGCCAGCGCAGGGTCTTCTGCATGCCGCTCCAGGCCTCGCCGTAGCTGCCCGTGCACGCCCTGACATGGTCGAGTCCGAGCAGCGTCGGTCCGAGGTGCCACTGCAAGTCGGCGGCGCGCGCGATCTCGAGCGCCGCCTCAAAATTTGCCGTTGCGCGCGGGTAGTCGCCGAGCCCCTTGGTTCCGACGCAGGCGTGACCGATCATCATCAGGTTTTCCGACTCGTAGCTCCGGTCGCCGATGCCGCGGGCGAGCTCGAGCGAGCGCGCATAGCACTCGATCGCGGCGGCAGGCTCGGCGTTCGCGAAGTGCGCCTCGCCTCGGCCGTGGTAGGCCTGCACCGCGACGAGGTCGGCGAGCCCTCTGCGCTCGCAGATCTCGACCGCCTCCTGGTGGAAACGGTTCGCCTGATCGTTCTGCCCCGTGCTCCAGGCAACGGTACCGAGGTGATACAGCGTGTCGGCCGCCTGGTGCTCGTCGGCCATGGCGCGAGACTCCGCCAACGCCTCGTTCAGGCAGGCGGTCGCGTCCTCGTAGGCGTCCGCGCGACGGTAGGCCATGCCGAGCTGGATCAGCGCATCGCGCGCCTTGGCGCGGTCCCCGGCCGCCCGCGCCGCGTCGATCACGCGGCGTATGTCGGCCACCGCACCTTCGGTCTGCCCGGCCTGCGCCCGCGCCGCGCCGCGCATCTCATGCAGCGCGATGCGCTGCGCCGCGCTCACCGATTCCGGATGCGACTGCGACAGCTCGACTGCGCGGTCGAACCAGTGCAGCGCGTCGCGCATCGCGAACAGCGCCTGGGAGCGCTCGCCCGCCAGGACGAGGTACTCGAGCGCCTTCGACCAGACCTGGCCTCGCTGGTAGTGCTCCGCCAGCCGGGCGTCGCGCTCGTGTGCCTCGCCTTCGCCCCGCCGCTCCAGGGCTTCGGCCACCGTGCGATGCAGCAGCCGGCGCCGGGTCCCGCCGACGTCGCGGTAGACCACCTCGCGCACTTTGTCGTGGCTGAAGTCGTACACACCGCCTTCTGGCTCCTCGCGCAGCAAACGGCGCCGCACCAGCGCCTCCAGCGCCTCGAGCAAGCGCTCCTCGGGCACGCGCGTGACGTCGAGCAGGGTGTCAAAGTCAAAGCGCCGGCCAAGAACGGCAGCGGTTTCGAGAGTCGGCCGAATGTCTTCCGGTACGTGGGTGATGCGCGCTCGGACGGCAGCGCGGAGCGCATCCGGAAGCAGCCCGGGGTCTTCCCGCGAGAGAGTTTCGAGCTGGATCTCGCCGTCGCTCAGGGACTGCAAGATCGAGGTGAGAAAGAACGGATTGCCCTCGGTCTCGCGATACAGGCGCTCCGCCAGCCCCGACGCGTCGAACCTGGCATCACCCAGCGCGCTCAGCAGAGACGCGGCATCCTCCGGGCCCAGGCGTGCGAGCGGTATGCGGCGCGCGTGGGCCTCGCGCCGCAGGCTCTCAACCAGTCGCGCGAGCTGTTCGTTGCCGTCCAGCTCCTCGTCGCGATAGGCATAGATCACGAGCGCCGGCCTGTCCACGACGTGGCGCGCGAGGTAATGCAGTACCTGCGCGCTCGCGTCGTCCGCCCACTGGATATCGTCCACGATCAGAAGGAGCGGCCCGCCCTCTCGCAAGGCTTCAAGCAGCTGGCCGACCGCGCGCGCGAGGCGCGCCTGGCGCGCCTCGGGAAAGTCGTCCGACAGCCGCGGCAGCTGCGGGAATCTTTCGGACACGGCGGGAACCAGCGCGGCGAGCTCGGCGAGCGATACGGGAGCGATGCTGCGCATGGCTGCCGGCGACGCAAGCTCGAGCGCGCGGGTGACCAGGTCGATCACCGGCTGATACGGAATCGCCCGTTCGATCTCGTAGCAGTTCGTCGCGAGCGTGCGCAGTCCCCGGCCCTCGGCGTAGCGCGCGACCTCGCGCATCAAGCGGCTCTTGCCGATTCCCGGCTCGCCCTCGATCAGAACGGTATGCCCAGTGCCGCCCGTGAGCCGCGCGATCAGCCCGGTGAGCAAGCCGTACTCGCTGCCTCGTCCGACAAACGGCGTCGAATCGCGCGCGACGTCGACTGCCGCAGCGGGTGAAGCCGCGTTGCTGTCGGGATCGACCGGGGCGGCGTCCAGCCTCATGCGCCCCGCGGCGCGCACGGCGCGAGCCGCGTCGACGAAGGCGCGCCGCTCGGCCTGGGGGAGGGCGAGCGCCGTGGCCAGCCTTTCGGCCAGCGGTCGCGACGGCCGGCGCTCGTCGGCTTCGATCTTTCTGATGGCGAACCCCGAGCAGCTGACCCGCTCTCCGAGCGCCTCCTGGGTGAGATCCAGCGCCTTGCGGCGACGCCGCAGCCAATAGCCGAAGGAATCCCCCCTGTCCTGCACGGTGCGCCGCTCCCGTGGCCTCGATGCGGCTGATTCTAGCGGCATTGTCCCGCCTCCTGTCCCCCCTTCTGTCCCGCTTTGCGGGACCCGGAGCGGCCGGCCAAGGCGCCAAATGGCGGCGCTTCAATCACACAAACGGAGAAATGCCATGTCCGCAGTCCTTGCCACCCCGACCCCAGCGGTCGACTTTTCCGCCGTAAAGACCAAGCAGCAGGCCGCCTGGTCGGCCGGCGACTACGCCGTCGTCGGCACAACCCTGCAGATCGTCGGCGAATCGCTGTGCGAGGCGCTCGACCTGCGCGCCGGCGAGCGCGTGCTGGACGTCGCAGCCGGCAACGGCAACGCGACGCTGGCCGCCGCGCGGCGCTGGACCGAAGTCACTTCGACCGACTACGTCCCGACCCTGCTCGAGCGCGCGCGCGCCCGGGCCGGCGCCGAAGGCCTGCCGGTGACTTTCGAGCAGGCGGACGCCGAGAACCTGCAGTACGCCGACGCGAGCTTCGACGTTGTGCTGTCGACCTTCGGCGTGATGTTCACTCCCGACCAGAACAAGGCGGCCGCGGAGATGGCGCGAGTCTGCAAACCGGGCGGAAAGATCGGCCTGGCCAACTGGACCCCCGACAGCTTCGTCGGCGAGATGTTCAAGCTGATCGGCCGCTATCTGCCCCCGCCGGCGGGCGTCAATTCACCCGCGCTCTGGGGCACGGAGGAGCGGCTGCGCGAACTGTTCGGCGATCGCGTCGGTTCGATCGCGATCGAAGCGAAGGATTTCGTCTTTCGCTACCGCAGCGCAGCGCACTTCCTCGAAGTCTTTCGCGTCTACTACGGACCGGTGCACAAGGCGTTCGGCGCGCTGGACGCGGCAAAACAGGAATCGCTCGCCGCCGACCTGATCGATCTCGCCGAGCGCTTCAATCGCGCAACCGACGGTTCGCTGGTCGCTCCGGGCCGCTACATCGAGGTCGTGATCCAGCGCGAATAGGGCGCTGACGCGGCGCCAGCCGCGGCAGCGCGTATCCGGCCAACTCAGAAGGAGGATCCCATGTTCATGATCGACTACAAACAAATCAACTGGTGGTACTGGTTTGCCACCGCGTGCGTGCTCACCGTCGGCGTGACCGGCTACCAGATCGGCTATGTGCTGGCCATCGGCCTGTCCGCGGTGCAGCTCGTGCACTTCACGCTGCGCGAGCAGAGCCTGACCGCCTTTACGGTCCAGGTCCGGTTCTGGGTCCTGGCCTACATGCTTGCGGCCTATCCCGAGCCGATGCAGGGCGCCTATTGGCTGCCGGTCGTGGGCACCTGGGCGCGGGCGATTTTCGGCTACTGCGTGATGGCGCGCACGGTCTCGCTCCTGCCGTGGAACCGCCGCCTGCCGTTTTCGCTCGGTCTGCTGAAGAAGACGTACCTGTCGCGCCCGGTGCGCGGCAACATCATGCAGGGCCTGCCGCCCGCTCCGCTGGCGGCGGCGAGCGCATGATCCCGCAACAGAGCCTCTACCGGCGCCTTGGCGGTTATGACGCCATTGCCGCGGTCGTCAACGATCTCCTGCCGCGCTTGCGCGCCGATCCGCTGCTGGGCCGCTTCTGGCGGCATCGGCCGGAGGACAGCCTGAAGCGGTCAAAGCAGCTCCTGATCGACTTCCTGTGCTCGAGCGCCGGAGGACCGCTGTACTACACCGGGCGGGACATGAAGTCTTCCCACAAGGGAATGAGCATCATCGAAACCGACTGGTCGGCATTCATGGGGCACCTTCACGCCACCTTTGAGGCGCTGGGGGTGTTGCGGGCCGAGCGCGACGATCTGACCGCATTCGTGCAAAGCACGAAAGCAGACATGGTCGAGGCATAGAGTCAGCCACGACAAATCGATGACATTGAAAGGAGGCACAAAGTGAGCGTAAGCGACGTCATGATCCACATCAAAGAGTCCCTGAGCGAGGACGCGCGCGCCGCGCTCGAAAATTCGATCCGAAGCGTCGAGGGAGTTGTTTCGCCAAGGTTCAACGCAGGCAAGACGCATCTCCTGATGGTCGCCTTCGACCCGAAAAAGACCAGCGCGGCAGCCTTGCTGGAGAGGACCAGAGCGGCAGGCTACACGGCCCAGCTGGTGGGCATGTAGACTCAGCCATGGGCAAGCGGTTCGAAAACATCCTCGGCACCATCGGCCACACGCCGGTGGTCCGCATCAACAAGCTGGGGCCCGAGGGCGTCAATCTCTACGTCAAGGTGGAGTCCTTCAACCCGATGGGCTCGGTGAAGGACCGGATGGCCCTGGGGCTGATCGAGGACGCCGAGCGCCGCGGCGAGCTCAAGCCGGGACAGACCATCGTCGAAGCGACGAGCGGCAACACTGGCATCGCGCTGGCCATGGTCTGTGCGCAAAAGGGCTACCCCCTGGTGGTCACCATGGCCGAGAACTTCAGCGTTGAACGGCGCAAGCTGATGCGGTTTCTCGGCGCCAGGGTCGTCCTGACGCCGGGCGGCCAGAAGGGCTCGGGCATGGTGGCAAAGGCCGAGGAGCTGGCCAGGGCGCATGGCTGGTGGCAGCCGCGCCAGTTCGAGAACCCGGCCAACGCGGAGATGCACGCTCGAACCACCGCGCTGGAGATCCTGGATGACTTCGCCGACGCCCCGCTCGACTACTGGGTCACCGGATTCGGCACCGGCGGCACGCTCAACGGCGTGTCGCGGGTTCTGAAGGAAAAGAGCCCGCACACGCAGATCGTCGTCTGCGAGCCGGACAATTCGGCCATGCTGGCGAGCGGCCTCGCGCAGCCGCGACATGGCGACGGATCCCAAAGCGCGAGCCATCCCCGCTCCCGCCCGCACCTGATGCAGGGCTGGTCGCCGGATTTCATCCCGCACCTTGCGGAGCAGGTCGCCGCGGCCGGCCGCATCGACCGCTTCGTGCCGGTCGACGGCAGGGATTCGCTGCGCTGCGCGCGGGAACTGGCGCGGCAGGAGGGCATCTTCGTCGGCATCTCGGCGGGCGCCACTTTTTCGGCTGCGCTTCAGGTCGCACGCTCCGCGCCGCAGGGCGCCAACATCCTGTGCATGCTGCCGGACACGGGCGAGCGCTACCTCTCCACCGCGCTGTTCGAGGATATCGCGCTCGAAATGACCGAAGAGGAACTCGAGCTGTCGAGGTCAACGCCCGGATTCCGGTTCGACGCCGGCCCGCCGGGGGCGACGGCACCCGCGCAAGCGGCGCCAGCCGTGGATGAAGCGGCGGCCGCCCAAGTCGAAGCCATGCTGCGCGATTCGGACCACCCCGTGGTCATGTTCGCGTTCGAGTGGTGCGAGTTCTGCGAATCCGTGCGCAAAGCCTTCGCGCGATATGGCATCGCCTACCGCTCGATCGACCTCGATTCCGCCGCCTATCAGGAGAACGATCGCGGCGGCAAGATATTCGATGTCCTGAAGCGCCGGACCGGATCGATGACCCTGCCCCAGATCTTCGTCGGCGGCGACTTACAGGGCGGCGGCACCGATGTGTTCGACGGCCTCAAGTCGGGGCAGTTGCAAATCCGCCTGAATAAACACGGCGTGCCGGTCGATATGTCGGTCAGGACGGATCCCTATGGGTTTCTGCCCAAGTGGTTGCACCCTCGCTGAGCTTGCACCCGATTACCAGCCCGCCTCGAGCCCGGCCTTCCAGTCGTCGACGAACTGTCGGATCGAATCGATGAAATCCGGTTCGTGTTCGGCGCGGTTGATCGTTGCGTGAATGACGGTATGCCGCGGGTCGGGCGGCACTCCCGTGGTGACGGTCCATTGCAGGGCGTTCGGACAGCCGGGCAACGAAAAGCGCGCGCCCTGCCGCAATTCCTCGCGGCGAACGTGGAACGCCCCCCACACGGAGTAGATTTCGCCGCTCGATTCCGCGTCGCTCGGCACCTCTTCAATGGAGGCGCACCAGTGCGGCAGCGCGCGGATGGTCAGGCGCTGCTGCAGGTCTTCGGCACAAGCCGGAATGATTGCGGTGGCGAAGAATTCCATGCCTATTCGCCAGGCAGGATTCGGACCGGCAGCGCGCGCAGCACGACTAGGCCGACGCGCGGGCGCGCTCGCGCTCGATCAGCACGCGCCTGAGCAATTTGCCGGTCGCCGACTTGGGCAGCTGGTCCACGAACTCCACCGCGCGCACCTTCTTGTGCGCCGCCACGCGCGCGGCGACCCAGGCCATCACCTCGTCGGCGGTTATCTCGCTTTTCTTCACCACGAAAGCCTTGGGCACTTCTCCCGCCTCCTCGTCGGCGATGCCGATGACGCAGGCGTCGGCGATCGCCGGATTGGCGAGCAGCACGGACTCGAGCTCGGCCGGCGCGACCTGGAAGGCCTTGTACTTGATCAACTCCTTGGTCCGGTCGACGATGAAGAAATCGCCCTCGGCGTCGACGTAGCCGATGTCGCCCGTGCGCAGCCAGCCCTCGGCGTCGATCGTGGCCGCCGTCGCACCGGACTGGCCAAAGTAGCCCTGCATCACGATCGGCCCGCGCACCAGGATCTCGCCCTGCTCGCCGACGGGCAGCTCGGCGCCGGTGCCGACGTCGACGATCTTGCATTCCATGTTGGGCATCAGCCGCCCGCCCGAGGCGGGTTTGATCTTGTCCTCGGTCGTCGGCCCGAGGTGGCTCGCTCCGCTAACCTCGGTCATGCCGTAGGCCTGCGACACGCGGAAGCCGAGCCGCGCGTGCAGCGCGCTGGCGACCGCGTCGCCCAGCGGCGCGGCGGCCGAGAACGCGCCGCGCACCTTCGATAGATCGAACTTGTCGACGATCGGGTGCTTGGCGAGCGCAAGCGCGATCGGCGGCACCACGTGCAGGATGGTCACGCCGTACTTCTGCACCATCTGCAGGTACTGCTCGAGATCGAAGCGCGGCATGGTGACCACGGTCGCGCCCTGGAGCAGGCTCAAGTTGAGGAACGCGACGATGCCGTAGATATGGAAGAACGGCAGGAACGCGAGCACCGTATCCTCGGGCAGGATCAGTGCGGCGTCGGTGACGCCTTTGACCGAGCACAGCTCGGCCACCAGGTTGTAGTGCGTGAGCATGACCCCCTTGGGCAGACCGGTGGTGCCGCTCGAATACGGCAGCGCCACCAGGTCCGCGCGCGGGTCGATCGTCACCTGCGGCGGGGCGCCGTCGCCCGCGAGCAGCACAGCGAACGGCGTGGCGCCCTCCGCTTCGCCGAAAACGAAGATCTCTTCGACCTTCGACTGCGCCGCCGCCTCGCGCGCGGCCGGGAGGAACGGCGGAACCGTGAGCAGAAAACGCGCGTTCGAGTCGTTGAGCTGCTTGGCCATTTCGCCCGCGGTATAGAGCGGATTGACCGTCGTGGTCGTGCCGCCGAGCGAGGCGATGGCATGAAACGCGATCGCGTACTCGGGCACGTTCGGGCTGCAGATCGCGAAACGCTCGCCTTGCTTGAAGCCGCGGCGCGCCATGCCCGCGGCGACGCGCGCCACCAGTCCGGGCAGCTGCGCGTAGGTGATGACGCGCCCGCTGGGGCCGTCGATCAGCGCGGGCTTGTCGCCGCGCTCGCGCGCGTGTGCGAGGACATAGTCGGTCAGCGCGATCTCGGGGATCGCGACATCCGGGTAAATGCTCCGAAAAGGCATGCCGCCCCCCTCTCAAAAGCTCCGGCGACCGTTCAGACGAGACGCCGGATCAGTTGAACGCACGATAAGAATCCGAGGCACAAACCGATCGCGACCGCATCTTGTGCAAGCGACGGCGAAAAGACAAGTATAAAGCCGTGATCCTTGATCAGTGCGGAGAAGCTCGAGACGGCAAACGGAATCAGGAAAAGGCGAAATATCTGCCATCGATTCTGTCGCGCCCCACCGTGCGTCCGAACGCTCAGCATCAAGGCGATTCCGATGATTGCGCTTAATCCGAGCGAGGTGAGCCACAATCGGGGCGCGGGCTCGAAGTAGTACGCGCTCATCGTCAAATACCAGATCAGATAGCACCAAAGGGCCGCTCGACCCGGGGAAAGACCTCGCAAATACGCGCCTAGACGGTTCATGGGCGATCCGCGCGAGCCGCATGACGCAAGAAGTACCACGGCAGCATCGCGGCAGCCCCGAGCAGCCGGCCGATGCCCGGAGCGGCGGTGATCGCGGGTTGCACGCCGTTCCGGCGAGCAAGGTCGAGCCGGTGAAGCAGTGTCGTGGTCATTCCCGGGTCCTGTTCATGGCGCAATTCGGCGGCCGGCGCGGCCCGCGACCACGTTTCGTCGGATAAACAGCAAGAACCTTACGTGCGTCGGCGCTCTGGCGGAGAGCAAATGCGCACCTGGAAGAGAGCGCGCAGGCGGGCGCGAGCCGTCAGAAGCGGAATCCGGTGCGTAAACGCACATCCTCGGGGTGTTGGGTTCTCTAAAGTGGTCTCACCGTCGCTGCGATACCGCGGCGAATGATCAACCACTTGAAAAGGAACCACACCATGAAACGCCAAATCATTGCACTCGCTCTCGGCAGCCTGTTCGCCCTGCCCGCCTTCGCCAACGCGGAAATGGACTATCCCCCGCAGGCAACCACGACCGTCCCGGCGCAAACCGTGGCGCAGGTACGCGACGAGCTGATCGCCTCGCAGCGCACGGGCAACTTCGTCGTCAATGCCGAAACCGGACAGAAAGCCAACCAGCTCGATCCGTCCGCGTACCCGGCGCACAGCAAAGTCGCCGGCAAGTCGCGCACCGAGGTCCTGGGCGAGCTGGAGCATGCGCAGCGCGCGGGCAACATCGTCGCCAACGCCGAAACGGGCGAGAAAGCAAATCAGCTGTAAGCAGGCCGATCTCCTCCCTCCGACAGCGCCGCGGCTTGCCGCGGCGCTGTTTTCTTATGCGAGCGACGCCAGCAAGGGCATCGAATCGAGCCGTCGTCGCCGCCTACGCGATAAGTTGCGCCCGGAAAAAGCCCACATTGACGACCAGCCCGGGCAGGAGCCACTGGAACAGGCGCGCAACCTGCCGCAATTCATCCAGCGGAGCGTCCTTCAACGCCGCCGCTCGCAGCGCGGCGGACGTAAGCGCACCCGGATTAGGCAGGACCTCCGAAACGATCTCGACGGCGCGCTCATGTACTGCCTGGCAGAGCGCCGCGTGTTGCTCGCCAGCCACGACATTCTTCAGATCGTTCCACGCCAGCGCGAAGTAGCTTGGCCAGCGCGCGAATGCGCGGTAGTCGGTGTTGACGAAGGGAAGATCGAGCGTTGACTTGACTTCGTCGTACAGCGCGCGAGTCGGCGCGTCCGCGTGGTGATATTCCATCAGTACGAAAGGCACCCGAACGTCGGGGCCATGCCGTCCCTCGAATCGCGGCGCCGCCTCATCCCCCTTCATGTCGCCCTCTTCCAGCAACAACCGCACCAGAGTGGCAATAAGCAGATAGGGAAAGTTGCCGTGAGAAAACACTTCTATCATTGCGCGGATCTGCTCGATCTCGCGCCCGGCGTATCCCGCCCGCGCGAGCCGCGCCTTGATCGAGGGCGGATCGAGCTTGCCGACCTCGGCCTCGACCATCGCGCGCAGCGCCTGGAATTCGCGCACGAACGGACGGCTCAGCACGAGCGGCTTTGCTCCGAGCCAAAGCGTGCGGAAGAATGCCGGGTAGTGCGCGTAAGCCATCGTCACGACCCCCATCCACGGCACCTGCAGCGCAAGCTTCATTTCCTCGTACCACTGCTTGCTCTCGCCGCTAGCGAGATACTCGGGCACCGGATGGATCTCCGGCAGCGGGTCGGGATAAGTGCGGGACAGCGTCGCCATCAGGCTACCCCCTGCGAAAATGGAACGACTCCAAGCCTTAGCCGCCATTCTAAGTGCGTGCGCCGAGCCATTTGCGCAGGATGCCAAATCCGCCCATGCCGCGGGGCATCTCGGTGAGGCCGAGTTCAACGCGGCCGCGCCCTGGCTCGAATTCCGCGGTGCTGCCGGCGTACTTCCAAGCGTCGAGTACACTGGCGAATTCGACAAGCTGATGGCCAAGCCAGCCCCACCGTCAAGCTTCGGCCTGCGCGCCATCGCGCTGCTCGAGGGACTCTCCCCGGAGCGCCTCGAGGCGCTTGCGCGCGATTGCGCGTGGCGCAATTTCGAGATCGAGCAGCGCATCATCTCGCGTGCCGCCCCCGATCGCGATCTTTACTTCATCGTGTCCGGGCGCGTGCGCGTCACCACCTTCTCGGCCGCAGGCAGGCAAGTGACGTTCCGCGACTACGGTGCCGGCGAGCATTTCGGCGAAGTGGCGGCGATCGACGGCATGCCGCGCACGGCCGACGTGGTTGGCCTGGAGCCCGGACTGCTTGCGTCGCTGCCGCCCGCAACGCTGCATCGGCTGCTGCGCGAACAGCCGGCGCTCGCCGAGCGATTGCTGCGCGATTTCGCGGGCCTGGTGCGGCGCCTGTCCGAGCGCGTCGTCGACCTGAGCACGCTCGGCGTGCACCAGCGGCTGCACGCCGAACTCCTTCGCCTCGCCCGCGACGCAGGCGTAAAGGCCAACCGCGCGCGTATTGATCCGGCGCCCAAGCACGCGGATCTCGCGAGCCAGGTGAGCACTTATCGCGAGCAGGTCACGCGCGAGCTCTCGCTGCTCGCCAAGCGCGGGGTGCTGGGCAAGGACGGCCGCGCCCTCGTGGTGCTCGACGTGGCGCGGCTGCAGAAGATGGTCGAAGAAGTGAAATCCGGTGCGTAAACGCACATCCTCGGGGTGTTGGGTTCTCTAAAGTGGTCTCACCGTCGCTGCGATACCGCGGCGAATGATCAACCACTTGAAAAGGAACCACACCATGAAACGCCAAATCATTGCACTCGCTCTCGGCAGCCTGTTCGCCCTGCCCGCCTTCGCCAACGCGGAAATGGACTATCCCCCGCAGGCAACCACGACCGTCCCGGCGCAAACCGTGGCGCAGGTACGCGACGAGCTGATCGCCTCGCAGCGCACGGGCAACTTCGTCGTCAATGCCGAAACCGGACAGAAAGCCAACCAGCTCGATCCGTCCGCGTACCCGGCGCACAGCAAAGTCGCCGGCAAGTCGCGCACCGAGGTCCTGGGCGAGCTGGAGCATGCGCAGCGCGCGGGCAACATCGTCGCCAACGCCGAAACGGGCGAGAAAGCAAATCAGCTGTAAGCAGGCCGATCTCCTCCCTCCGACAGCGCCGCGGCTTGCCGCGGCGCTGTTTTCTTAGGCGATCGCGACGAGCTCCAGCGGCGCGTCGACCCCCGCGACCTGCTGTGCGCCCGGAAGCACGCGGCTGCGCGCGTCCGCATAACCCTGCGCGCGTGCCGTGTCGAGTGCGAAGCGCGTGGTCAGCGCCCGAACACTTGCCTTGCGGGTATGCGCCTGCAGCTTCGCCGCGTGGTTCACGGGTTCGCCCAGCACGGCATATTCAAACTTGCCTTCCTCTCCGATGGTGCCGCAGATGACGGTCCCGACATCCAGCCCGATGCCCACCTCCGGCGCGCAGTCTCCCCGCGCGCAGCTATCGACGAGCCAGCGCCCGACCCCGTCCACCAGCGCTTCGGCACAGCGCAACGCATCGGCGGCATAGGTATCCGTGGGGCGCACTGCGCCGAAGGTGACCATGATGCCGTCGCCGAGGTAAGTAATGACGGCGCCGTGATGGCGCTGGATGATCGGCACTGCAAGGTGCTGGAACTCGCCTACCAGCGCAATGAGCTCCTTCGGCGCAAGGCTCGACGCGAGTCGGGTGAAGCCGCGCAGGTCGATGAACATGGCCGCTGCCTTTCGTGCCTCGCCCTGGCCTGGTTTCAGGAGCTCGTCGGCCCGGATCAGCTCCTCGGCGACTTCGGGCGAGAAGTAGCGCATCATTTGCGCCGTCGAGGCCTGCGTGGCGGCGGCCTGATCGAGCAACTGGCGGCTGCGCGAGACCGCGAGCGCAAGAAGCAGCGTAACAAGAAGCAGCGACACCATCTTGTCGACTTCTCCGCCGATGAGAATCGTCGCCGAAGTCATGTACTCGACGTAGTTGTGGGTAACGAGCTCCGCGCCGCCCGGCGCATAGAGCGCGTAGAGCAGCAGGGAAAGCCAACCGAGTACCGCAGTGCCTCCGGCGAGCAGCACATAGGCGGGCGAAAAGGAGAGCGTGCGCAGCGCGATGAAGATGAAAAAATAGGCGAAGGTCGGCGCCTTCAGGTAGAACGCCGCGGGTTGGCCGTACTCGACGTGGAAGCCCCAGATAGTGACCGTGAGCAGCGCCATGTCCGCGATCACTGAGGCCACGCGCAGCGACGGCGTGAACCGGCGGGCATAGGCGAGCCACAGCCGCAGCGCGGTAAAAGCAGCGTAGATGCCGATCGCCCAGGGCGCCGGACGGGAAATCAATTCGACCGGCGAGGTGCTCGGCGCGACGAAGTAGAGCGCCGCGAGGATGACGATGATTGCGGCCTGCACCCAGCCGGTGAGGATTTCGCTCCTTGCGCGTTCCGCCTCGATCACGCGCAGAACGCGCGCGGGCAGGCGCGGCTCGGACCGGGTGCCCGCAGAGGTACTGTCCGCTTCTGCCATGGTGGCGCCTTTCGATGAGACCCGCGTCGGTCGCTCGAGCACGTCCCAACCTTACGCGGACTCTGCCGCAAGACTGGGCGAAAAAGCCGGCTGGAACGACGGAATCTAGTCGAACACGCCGTTTGAAACGATGCTCAAACGGCTAGTGGCGGAGAGAGAGGGATTCGAACCCCCGGTACCCGATGGGTACAACAGATTTCGAGTCTGCCGCATTCGACCACTCTGCCATCTCTCCGCATCGCGATCGGCTCGACGCGAAGGGCGAATTCTATCAGGCTCGGCTGATCTTCTCTGCCCCGCCCAACTGCGGCTCCGGGGCTGCGAAGGCTTGCTTACCGAACCAGCGGCCCGTGGGCGCCCGGCAGGTCCACTCCTTGCAGCTCGCTCTCGCCGACCAGAATCTGCAGGTACTGCGCGAGCGCGCGTTCGATCGAGCGCTGCCGCAGCATCGCCGCGACGCGCTCGCGCACGGCGTCGAACAGAACCGTATGTCCCGCCACGCGGCGGGCGACCAGCACGACGTGAAAGCCGTAGCGGGTGTCGACCAGTTCGGGCAGCACGCCGAGCGCCTCTCCCGCGAAAAGCACGCGCTCGAACTCCGGCACGCTGTGGCCGCGCGCGAGCTGTCCCAGCGCGCCGCCGTGGGCCGCCGAGGGGCAGTTCGAATACTCGCGCGCCAGCTCGGCGAACCGCAGCGGCTCCCGGCGCGCGGCCTCGTGCACCTCCGCCGCCCGGGCGCGCAGCGCGCCCGGCGGAACGCGCGGCGTGAGCGCGAACAGGATATGGCTCGCCTCGACCAGCTCGCCTGCGCGGAACTGCGCCGGATGAAGTTCGTAGTAGCGCAGGCACTCCTCGTCGTTCGGCTCGGGCGTTCGCACCTCGAGCTCGAGCAGGCGCTCGATGACCTCGTCCTCGGCGCCCGCATCCGAGAAGCTCACCTCGTCGCGCGCACGGCCCTGCATCAGACCGCGCTCCGCCGCGCGCTCGAGCAGCCGCTCGCGCAGCGAGAGCGGGAGTCCGTTGACGACCGGCGCCGTCATCCGCCGCGGCTGCGCACGATCTGGTAGGCGCGGCCCAGGTAAGCGATCGAGCCGAAGCCGCTCCACACGTGCGCCAGGCGCGAGAACGGGAACAGCAGGAACAACGTCATGCCGAAAAACAGGTGGATCTTGAAGATCAGCGGCACGCCGGCGAGGTACGCCGCCGCCCCGCCGCGGAAGGTCACGATGTGCTGCGCCCAGTCCGCGAGCAGCAGCATCATGCTGCCGTCGAGGTGCTGCGCCGAGAAGGCGATCGAAACGAGTCCGAGCGAGACCGTAACCAGGATCCAGAGTAGGATCAGGATATCCATGCGCGTGCTGGTGGCGCGGATGCGCGCGATGGTCAAGCGCCGGTGCAGGAGCAGCAGCAGACCGATCAGTATCATCGCGCCCAAGACGCCGCCGGAGGTCATCGCCAGGAGCTGCTTCGCTCCGGGCGTGAGCCCCACGGCCGTGTACAGGCCGTGCGGCGTGAGCAATCCGAACATGTGCCCGAAGAACAGCAGCAGGATGCCAACGTGGAACAGGTTCGAGCCCCAGCGCAGCTGGCCGCGGCGCAGCAGCTGCGAGGAGTCGCTCTTCCAGGTGTATTGCTCCCGGTCGAAGCGCACCAGCGAGCCCAGCAGGAACACCGCGAGGCACACGTAGGGATAGATGCCGAACAGCGCCTGATTCAGAAAGTCGCTCATGAGGCGGCTCCTTTGCGATAAATGTGCACCGGGGCGACCTGGGGCGCGGCGCCGCCGAAGGTTACGGGCTGTTCCATCCAGCTGCGGTCGATCGCCTCGGGGGACTCCTCGTCCCCGGCCCGCGGCCGCGCGGCGCGCTCGACCCCGAGGCCGCGCTCGCCGGCGATTGCGAGCAGCGCGGCGAACACCGCACAATAGCGGCTGCCGCGCGCGGCCAACCTCTCGCCCAGCGCGCGCAGGATGTCCGCGGACTCGCCGAGCAGGCCGCGCGACTCGGGCGCCGGCAGCAGCGACGCGAACTCCAGGAAAGCGGGCAGGTAGTCCGGCAGCTCGTGCCCGCCCACTGCCAGGCCGCGCGTCCCGTACATGGTCGCGAGGTCGACCATCGCCTGGCCGCGGTCGCGCGATTCGCCGTGCACGTGCTCGAACAGGTGCAGCGACAGGGCGCGCGAGCGGTCAAACAGCGCCACGTAGCGCTCCTGCGACGCCGTCAGCGGCTCGCGCCCGAGCTCGTCGAGCAGGCCGTCCAGCTCGCCGCGCAGCGCGCGCGGCAGGACCCGCTCGGCTTCGAGCGCTGCGGAGAGCTCAGGCCGCGCCGCGAGCAGATCCGCCTCCGGGTACGCGAGCAGCGCGGCGCACACGCGCAGGGTCTTCATCGCCCGCCTCCGTTCGCCGCCGCCGCGGCGCGGATCGGGATCGTGCGCCGCTTCTTGCTGCCGAACAGGCTCGGCCGGCTCTCGCCGTCGGAGCAGCCGTTGCCGAACGAGAAGCCGCAGGAGCCGCGCAGGTCGTAGGCGTCCTCGGCGTATTCGCGATGCGTGGTGGGGATCACGAAGCGGTCTTCGTAGTTGGCGATCGCCATGATGCGGTACATGTCCTCGACCTGCGCGGCGCTCAGTCCCGTCTGCGCGAGCACCGCCGCGTTCTCGCTGCCTTCGACGTGGCGCGCGCGCATAAAGGCGCGCATCGCGAGCATGCGCTCGAGCGCGAGCTTGACCGGCGCCTCGTCGCCCGCGGTGAGCAGGTTGGCGAGGTACTTGAGCGGAATCCTGAGCTGGGAGACGTCGGGAATCTCGCCGTTCGCGCCCAGCGCGCCGCTGTTGGCGGCGGCGCTGATGGGCGAGAGCGGCGGCACGTACCACACCATGGGCAGGGTGCGGTACTCGGGGTGCAGCGGGAACGCCACTTTCCACTCCATCGCCATCTTGTACACCGGCGAGCGCTGCGCCCCTTCGATCCAGGCCTCGGGAACGCCGTCTCTGCGCGCCTGCTCGATCACCCCCGGGTCGAACGGATCGAGAAACACGCCGAGCTGCGCCTCGTACAGCGCCTGCGGGTCGGCCACGCTGGCGGCCTCGCCGATGCGGTCGGCGTCGTACAGCAGCACGCCGAGGTAGCGGATCCTGCCGACGCAGGTCTCGGAGCACACGGTCGGCTGGCCGACCTCGATGCGCGGGTAGCAGAAGATGCACTTCTCCGCCTTGCCGCTCGACCAGTTGTAGTAGATCTTCTTGTACGGACAGCCCGAGACGCACATGCGCCAGCCGCGGCACTTGTCCTGGTCGATCAGCACGATGCCGTCTTCCTCGCGCTTGTAGATCGAGCCCGAGGGGCACGACGCGACGCAGGTCGGGTTGAGGCAGTGTTCGCACAGCCGCGGCAGGTACATCATGAAGGTGCGCTCGAACTCGCCGTAGACCGCCTTCTCGATGTCGGCAAAGTTGTAGTCGGCGCTGCGCTTGGCGAACTCGCCGCCCAGGATCTCCTCCCAGTTCGGCCCCCACTCGATCTTCTGCATCCGCTCGCCGGTGATCAGCGAGCGCGGCCGCGCTACCGGCGCGGCGGAGGCGGCAGGCGCGTTGTGCAGGTGCTCGTAATCGAAGGTGAACGGCTCGTAGTAGTCGTCGATCTCGGGCAGGTGCGGATTGGCGAAGATCTTGGCCAGCAGCGCGAGCTTGCCGCCCTGCTTGGGGCGGATCCTGCCGTCGCCGCCGCGCTCCCAGCCGCCGCGCCACTTGTCCTGGTTCTCCCAGTCCTTAGGATAGCCGATGCCGGGCTTGGTCTCGACGTTGTTGAACCACGCGTACTCCATGCCCTCGCGGTTGGTCCAGACGTTCTTGCACGTCACCGAGCAGGTGTGACAGCCGATGCACTTGTCGAGATTCAGCACCATGCCGATCTGGGCGCGGATTTTCATGCCGCCACCTCCTTCGCCTCGCCGTCCATCCAGTCCACCTTCGCCATCTTGCGGACGATGATGAATTCGTCGCGATTCGCTCCCACCGTGCCGTAGTAGTTGAAGCCGTAGCTCTGCTGGGCGTAGCCGCCGATCATGTGCGTCGGCTTGGGGCAGGTGCGCGTCACAGAGTTGTGGATCCCGCCGCGCGTGCCCATGATCTCCGAACCCGGCGTGTTCACGATCTTCTCCTGCGCGTGGTACATCATCACCATGCCTTCCGGCACGCGCTGCGAGACGACCGCGCGCGCGGTGAGCGCACCGTTCAGGTTGTAGGCCTCGATCCAGTCGTTGTCCTCGATGGCTGCCTTTCTCGCGTCCACCTCGGAGATCCACACGATCGGCCCGCCGCGCGAGAGTGTCAGCATCAGCAGGTTGTCGGTGTAGGTCGAATGGATGCCCCACTTCTGGTGCGGTGTGATGAAGTTGAGCACCACCTCCGGATTACCGTTCGAGCGGCTGCCGAGCAGCGGCTTCACCGTCTTGGTGTCGACCGGCGGCCGGTAGCTGACGAAGCCTTCGCCGAAAGCGAGCATCCAGGGATGATCCTGGTACAGCTGCTGCCGCCCGGTGAGCGTGCGCCACGGGATGAGCTCGTGCACGTTGGTGTAGCACGCGTTGTAGGACACGTGCTCGGACTCCAGCCCCGACCAGGTCGGCGACGAGATGATCTTGCGCGGCTGCGCCTGGATGTCGCGGAAGCGGATCCTGTCATCCTCGCGCGGCTTCGCCAGGTGCGTGTGGTCGCGCCCCGTGACGGCCGACAGCGCCTGCCAGGCCTTGACCGCGACCTCGCCGTTGGTCTCCGGCGCCAGCGAAAGAATCACCTCGCAGGCATCGATATCCGTTTCGATTCTTGCCAGGCCCTGTGAACTCTCTCGATTGAGTTTCTTCAAAGACATTCACTTCGCTTTCGGTATTCCAGGCGATCCCCTTGCCGCCGTTGCCGACCTTCGCCATCAGCGGCCCGAGCGAGGTGAAGCGCGCGTACACGGCGGGGTAGTCGCGCTCGATCACCGCCACCGCCGGCATGGTCTTGCCGGGAACCGGCTCGCATTCGCCCTTTTTCCAGTCTTTCGGCTCGAACGGCTGCCCGAGCTCGCCGGGCGAATCGTGCATGAGCGGCGTCAGCACGACGTCCTTCTCCACGCCCAGCTGGCCGGCCGCCAGCTCGGAGAACTTCTTCGCGATGCCCTTGTAGATCTCCCAGTCGCTCTTCGACTGCCACACCGGATCCACCGCCTGCGACAGCGGGTGGATGAACGGGTGCATGTCTGAGGTGTTGAGGTCGTTCTTCTCGTACCAGGTCGCGGTCGGCAGCACCACGTCCGAGTACAGGCAGGTGGTCGACATGCGGAAGTCGAGCGTCACCAGCAGGTCGAGCTTGCCGTCGGAGACGTCCTCGCGCCACTCGACCTCGACCGGCTTTTCGCCCGCGCTCGCGCCGAGGTCTTTGCCCTGCACGCCGTTCTGCGCGCCGAGCAGGTGCTTGAGGAAGTACTCGTGGCCCTTGCCCGAGGAGCCGAGCAGGTTGGAGCGCCACACGAACAGGTTCCTCGGGAAGTTGTCGGGATGGTCCGGGTCCTCGCAGCTCATGCGCAGCTTGCCGCTCTTGAGCTCGCGCGCGACGTAGTCCTTCGGTTCGAGCCCGGCCGCCGCGGCGGCCTTGGCGATCGAGAGCGGGTTCGCCTGCAGCTGCGGCGCCGACGGGAGCCAGCCCATGCGCTCGGCGCGCACGTTGAAGTCGATCAGGCTGCCGCCGTAGCGCTGCGCGTCCGCGAGCGGCGAGAGGATCTCGGCCACCGAGAGCTTCTCGTAGCGCCACTGGTTGGTATGTGCGTAGAAGAACGACGTCGAGTTCATCTGACGCGGCGGGCGCGCCCAGTCGAGCGCGAAGGCGAGCGCAGTCCAGCCGGTCTGCGGCCTGAGCTTCTCCTGGCCGACGTAGTGCGCCCAGCCGCCGCCGGACTGCCCCACGCAGCCGCACATCACCAGCAGGTTGATGATGCCGCGGTAGTTCATGTCCATGTGGTACCAGTGGTTCAACCCCGCGCCGAGGATGACCATCGATTTGCCTTGCGTCTTGTCGGCGTTGTCGGCGAACTGGCGCGCGACGGCGATCACGTCGGCGCGTTTCACGCCGGTGATCGCCTCCTGCCAGGCGGGGGTATACGGCACGTCGTCGTCGTACGAGGCCGCGACGTTCGGCCCGCCCAGCCCGCGGTCGACGCCGTAGTTCGCGAACAGCAGGTCGTGCACCGTCGCAACCAGCACCTCGCCGTCGGCGAGCTTCACTCGCTTCGCAGGAAGCTTGCGTATGAGCACGTCGGGATGCGCGCTTGCCTGGAAGTGTTCGTGCAGCTGACCCCCGAAATACGGAAACGCGACGTCGACCACGTCGTCCTTGACCTCGAGCAGCGAGAGGCGCGGCCGAATCTCGGACCCGGCGCCGTTCTTCTCTTCGAGGTTCCATTTCCCCTTCTCGCCCCAGCGGAATCCGATCGATCCCAGCGGCACTGCGAGCGCGCCGCTCGCTTCGTCGTAGCAGACGGTCTTCCAATCGGGGTTGTTGGCTTCGCCCAGCTTGTCGGCGAAATCCGAGCAGCGCACGAAGCGCTCGGGCACGTAGTGCTCGCCCTGCTTCACCAGCCGCACCAGCATCGGCAGGTCGGTGTAGCGCCGTGCGTAGTCGCGAAAGTACGCGCTCGGGCGCTCCAGGTGGAACTCCCTGAGGATCACGTGGCCCATCGCCATCGCAAGCGCGGCGTCGGTCCCCTGCTTGGGGTGCAGCCACAGGTCGCCGAACTTCGCCCCCTCGGCGTAGTCCGGGAAGATCGAGACGATCTTGGTGCCCTTGTAGCGCGCCTCGGTCATGAAGTGGGCGTCCGGCGTGCGCGTCTGCGGCACGTTCGAGCCCCACATGACGATGAAGGTCGAGTTGTACCAGTCGGCCGACTCGGGCACGTCGGTCTGCTCGCCCCAGGTCATCGGCGAGGCGGGCGGCAGGTCGCAGTACCAGTCGTAAAAGCTCATGCACACGCCGCCGATCAGCGACAGATAGCGGCTGCCGGCGGCATAGGACACCATCGACATGGCCGGGATCGGCGAGAAGCCGATCACGCGGTCGGGACCGTATTTCTTGACCGTGTAAACGTTCGCCGCGGCGACGATCTCGTTCACTTCCTCCCACGTGGCGCGCAGGAAGCCGCCCAGCCCGCGCTGGCGCTTGTAGGCACCGTCGCCTTGCACGATGGACTTCCACGCCTCGAGCGGGTCGCGGCTCTTTCTGAGCTCCCGCCACGACTGCAGCAGCGCACTGCGCACCATCGGGTACTTGAGGCGGTTGCCGCTGTACAGGTACCAGGAATAGGACGCGCCGCGCGAGCAGCCGCGCGGCTCGTGGTTCGGCATGTCGGGCCGCGTGCGCGGGTAATCCGTCTGCTGGGTCTCCCAGGTGACGATGCCGCCCTTGACGTAGATCTTCCAGGAGCAAGATCCGGTGCAGTTGGTGCCGTGGGTGGAGCGCACGATCTTGTCGTGGCTCCAGCGCTGGCGGTAGGCGTCCTCCCAGCTGCGGTCCTCGCGGCGCACCTCACCGTGGCCGTCGGCGAACTTCTCGGTCGAAGCGGTGAGGAACTTCAGGCGGTCGAGAAAATGGCTCATCAGGGTATCCTCAGCAGGGCATTTCCGCGCCCTTGCGGCTGTAGTACCACCAGGTCACGGCGATGCAGGTCAGGTAGAACGCGATAAAGACGTAGAGCGCGGCTTCCGGCCCGCCGGTGATCGAGATCGAGGTGCCGTAGCTCTTCGGGATGAAGAAGCCACCGTAGGCAGCGAACGCCGAGGTGAAGCCCAGCACCGCGGCGGCTTCCTTGTTGGCGTCCTTGACCGCCTGCTCCTCGGCTGCGGCGCCCTTGCCGGCCGCATCGCGCATGCGCTCGGTGAGGAAGATCACCGGGATCATGCGAAAGGTCGAGCCGTTGCCGATACCCGTGGTGAGAAAGAGCACCAGGAAGCAGACGAAGAAACCGGCGAAGCTTCCGCCCGAGCCGCCCGAGGGCAGGAACCAGAGCACGCCCGCCACCGCGAGCGCCATCACCAGGAAGTTCCAGAACGTCACAACCGCGCCACCCAGCCGATCGGCGAGCCAGCCGCCGAACGGCCGCACCGCCGCGCCGATCAGGGGACCAACCCACGCGTATTGCAGCGCGTTGACGGCGGCGAACTGGGACCTGATGAGCAGCGGGAAGCCCGCGGCGTAGCCGATGAACGAGCCGAAGGTCCCGAGGTAGAGCCAGCACATCAGCCAGTTGTGCTTGCGCTTGAAGATCACCGCCTGGTCGCGGACGGAGGCCTTGGCGTCGGCGATGTCGTTCATGCCGAGCCAGGCCGCGATGGTGAAGATGACGATGAACGGCACCCAGACGAAGGCTGCGTTCTGCGCCCAGATCTGGACCGTCTGCCCGGCGGCGTTGACGATAGTCTGCGGGCCGCCGGCGAAGGGACCGTAGACGCCCGCGGCAACGACCAGCGGCGCGAGGAACTGCACCCCCGACACGCCCAGGTTGCCCAGCCCCGCGTTCACGCCGAGCGCCGAGCCTTTCTGCTCCTTGGGGAAGAAGAAGTTGATGTTCGCCATGCTCGAGGCGAAGTTGCCGCCGCCGAAGCCGCACAGCAGCGCCAGCACGAGCAGCGTGCCGTAGCTGGTTGTGCGGGTCCTGGATCGCGATGCCGATGCCGATCGCGGGTATCAGCAGCGACGCGGTCGAGATCGCGGTCCAGCGCCGGCCGCCGAACACCGGCACCATGAAGGAGTAGAAGATGCGCAGCGTCGCGCCCGAAAGCCCGGGCGCGGCCGCGAGCCAGAACAGCTCGTTGGGCGTGAATTTGAAGCCGAGAGCCGGCAGGTCGACCGCGACCACGCTCCAGAGCTGCCAGACAGCGAAGGCGAGGAACAGCGACGGCACCGAGATCCAGAGGTTGATGGTGGCGATGGCTTTGCCCTGCTGCTGCCAGAACGCCTTGTCTTCCGGCGTCCAGACGGCGAGGGTCTTGCCGAGGTGCTTGGTGACGTGGGTTGAGCTGGCCATGGCGGCTCCTCAGTTCAGTTACTCACAGTAGATCTCGGATTCCGTGCGCCGGTACCAGTACCAGGTGCCGAGCACGCAGCTCAGGTAGAAAGCGATGAACACGTACCACGCGGCGTGCGGGCTGCCGCTCGCCTGGAGCGCGATGCCGACCACCACCGGGATAAAGAACAGCCCGAACGCGGCGATCGCCGCCGTGAAGCCGAGCGCGACCGAGGCCTCGATCTCGCCCTCGCGCTTGGCTCGCGCCAGGGCCTCAGCGTCGCCGCCCCGCGCGCGCTGCGCGTGGAGCTTGTGGAACACCGTCGGCACCATGCGGAACACCGATCCGTTGCCGATGCCGGTAGCGAGGAACAGCACCAGGAACGCCGCGTAGAACCGGCCCGCGGATCCCGGGTCCGAGGCACCGGGCAGGAAGGCGAGCACCGCCACCGAGGCGAGGAACATGACGACGAAATTCCACAGTGTCACGCGCCCGCCGCCGACGCGGTCCGAGATCCAGCCGCCCAGCGGCCGGATGAGCGCGCCCACCAACGGGCCGACGAACGCGTACTTGAGCAGCCCGGAATCCGGGAACTGCGTGGCGAGCAGGGTCGGAAACGCGGCGGCGAAGCCGATGAACGAGCCGAACGTGCCGCCGTAGAGCCAGCCGAGCATCCAGGAGTGCTTGCGCCGGAAGATCGCCGCTTGCTCGCGGAAGGTCGCGCGCACACCGCGGATGTTGTGCATGCCGAGCCACGCGGCGAGCGTCGCAAGCAGGATGAACGGCACCCAGATGTAGCCCGCATTCTGCAGCCAGACATGGCTGATCGCCGGGTCGCCGTAGCTCTGCGGGCTGCCGCCCATGAAGGCGAGCGCGCCGCCGTAGATGCTGACCGGGACCACGGCCTGCATCACGCCGACGCCGAGGTTGCCCGCGCCCGCGTTCCAGCCGAGCGCCGAGCCCTGCATACGCTTGGGGAAGAAGAAGCTGATGTTCGCCATGCTCGCCGAGAAGTTGCCGCCACCCAGGCCGCAAAGCAGCGCGATGGCCACGAACACGACGTAGTTAGTGCTCGGGTCCTGCACCGCGAGCGCCATCCACAGGGTCGGCAGGAGCAGCGTCGCGGTGCTGAACACGGTGAAGTTGCGGCCGCCGAAGATCGGCACGACGAACGAGTACGCGAGCCGCAGCGCCGCGCCGGAGAGTCCCGGCAGCGCGGCGAGCCAGAACAGCTCGCCGGTCGAGAACCGGAAGCCGGCCTTCGGCAGCTCGATCACGACCACGCTCCAGACCATCCAGACCGCGAACGACAGGAACAGCGCCGGCATCGAGAACACGAGGTTCCGGAGCGCGATGCGCCGGCCGACGGCGCGCCAGAAAGTCTCGTCGTCGGGCCGCCAGTCGACCAGCCAGCTGCCCACCGCGGCGCGGGCATCGAGCAGGTGCCCACGCACCAGCTCGTCGCGCAGCCGGGTGTCCTTCTCGAGGATCGCCTCGCGCTCGCTGCGCGTGGCGGCCCAGGTCCAGATCATCACGCCGCCGAGCACGGCGTACATCAGCATGAACGTGCTGGAGCGCACCTGCGTGGCGTCGGCCGCGATGCCGAACATGATCGGCAGCGAGAACCCCCCCAGGCCGCCGATCACGCCCACCAGGCCGCCGACCGAGCCCATGTTGTCCGGGTAGTAGTCCGCGAGGCTGCGGTAGACGCTCGCCTTGCCGATGCCCTGGGCGATGCCGACGATGAAGGCCAGCACCGTGAAGAGCACCACGCCCACGCCGATCTCGATGCTGAAGTCGCCCTTGATGCCGTGAACGATCAGCGTGGTCGACGGATACGACATGAAGAACAGGCTCACGACGCAGACCCAGAACACCCACCAGGTGACGGTGTCGCCGCCCCACTTGTCGGAGGCGAAGCCGCCCGCGGCGCGGATCAGGCCGGAGGGCAGCGTGAAGATCATGGTGATCAGGGCCGCGGACTTGAGGCTCAGCCCGTACTCGGCGATGTAGTATTTCGGCAGCCAGAGCGCCAGCGCGACGAAGCCGCCGAACACGAAGTAGTACGCGAGGCCGAAGCGCCAGACGCGCGCCTCGGTGAGCGGTGCAAGCTGCTGCGCGAGGCTCAGGTGCGTCTTCTTGCGGCTGCGCTCCGCGTGCTTCGGGTCCGGGAAGGTGAAGATCCAGAACACCACCGCCATGACCAGCATGGCGACCGAGTACACCTGCGGCACCGCGCGCCAGCCGAAGGCGACCAGGATCAGCGGCGCGACGAGGTTGGTGACCGCGGCGCCCGCGTTGCCGGCGCCGAAGATGCCCATCGCGGTGCCCTGCTTCTCCTTCGGGAACCAGGCCGAGGTGTAGGCGATGCCGACCGCGAACGAGCCGCCCGCAAGGCCGACGAAAAGGCCGATCACGAGGTACTGCCAGTATTGCGTCGCGAAGGCGAGGCCGTAGGTCGGGATCGCGACCAGCAGCATCTGGATGAAGAAGACGATGCGCCCGCCGAAGCGGTCGGTGAGCACGCCGAGCGGCAGCCGGATCAGCGAGCCGGTCAGGATCGGCGTCGCCACGAGCAGGCCGAACTCGGTGTCGTTCAGCCCGAGCTCGCTCTTGATGCGGATGCCGATGATCGAGAACATGGTCCAGATGGCGAAGTTGACCGTGAAGGCCAACGTGTTCATCGTGAGGACCGAATAGCTCCTTGCCTTTTCGGTGGTGAACATGACGCGCGCTCGGGGTGGCGATTGGGACGGCGTCTAGGGACGCGCGCAAGCGCTCGATTCGAGCCCGGGCGTGGGCGCGCCGTGCAGGCGGTGGCACTCGATCAGGTTATGCAGCTTGACCATTGTTGCTCCCCGGAATTTTCAGCAAGGCATCTCGGCATGGCGTGGCGGCTTTCGCATAACTTACGTTCCGCGCAGCATTCGCCAACATGATCCACATCAAGCGATTCGAAGCTGCGCCCAAGCCCTCGCGGCAGGTCTAATTCGCTATTGGCAAGCCGCGCGCGGTTCCGCTTGACCTATATCAAGGCCGACTGCGGCCAGCGCCACGAACAATTCACCGACACCACTGCCCGGAGCACGTTCGCCATGGCGGGACTCGCGGAATCCCTCTCGCGGCACCATCGATATTGCGATCGATTCTTCGCAGCGGCCCTCGAGGCCGCCGACCGATCAGACTGGCAGGCGTTCGCGCGCGAAGTCGCCGGCCTCGCGATTGCGCTCGAGCTTCACATTGCGTTTGAAGAAGGCGACCTCTTCCCCGCCTTCGAGGAGGCGAGCGGGATGCGCGAGGGGCCGACGGCAGTGATGCGCGCCGAGCACGCCGAGATGCGGGACTTGCTGCACGCTCTCGGCGCCGCCGAGCCGCGCATCGACCCGGAAGGTTGCCGCGCGGAACTGGAGCACCTGCGCGCGATCCTGCAGCAGCACAACGTCAAGGAAGAGGCCGTCTTGTACCCTGCCTGCGATCGGCTGCTCGGCACACGCGGCGACCTGCTTGCGGGGGCCCGGGCGCTCAACGACCGGAGACTCTCGACCGCGTCGCGCTAGCGCCGCATTTCAACCGGTTCCGCCGCGCAGACGCTCCAGATCGGCAATACGCACCAGGCGGCCTTCCATTTCGATCAAGCCCTGCGTCTCCAGATCGTGCAGGATGCGCGAGAAGTGCTCCGGCGTCATGTTCAGGCGCGACGCGATTACGTTCTTGCTCGGCGTAAGCTCCAGCTCCGGCTGGCCGGCGCCCGCGCCGTCGGGCAGCTCGTTCAGCAGGTAGCCGATCACCCGCTCGGAGCCCGAACGCAGCGTGTAGGCCTCGACGTCGCGCACCAGCCCGTGCAGGCGCTGCGACAGGCCGGAGAGCATGCGGCGCGCGAAGCCCGGGTCGCGCGCCAGCTCGTCGTTCACCGTGTGTTTCGCGACATGCAGCAGCATCGAGTCGACGAGGGCCTCGGCGAACACGATGTAGGGTTTGTCGAGAAACATCAGCGCCTCACCGAAGCTCTGCCCGGGGCGGACGATTTCGACGACCTTTTCCACCCCCTGGGGCGAGGTGAAGCCGAGCTTCACCTGGCCGTAGACCAAGACGTGAAAGCCCGTGACCGGATCGCCGGTGTGGCACACCTGCTCGCCCTTGAGCACGTACAGCGTCTCGGTGCCGGAGGCGATCCGGTCGAGCTCCTCCGGCGTCGTCTCGCGAAACAGCGGCAGGTTGCCGAGAAACGCCTGCACCTTGATCTGCGGCTGCCGCGGCTTGCGCGACGCTTCGCCATCATTCGGCGCTTGCTTGCCGTTGGGGTTCGATTCCATCTTGACGGGAGAACCGGCGGAGAGGGGAATTCGAACTCTATCAGGCCCGGGCGATTTTCGGCCCGCCGCCCGGCTGCGGCCGCCGCGCGCCGGGGACGCCGAAGGCGCGCCCGGGCCGGGCGCTATGTGCGACAGCGAACCGACGCCCGCCGGAGCCTGCGCGAGCATACGCACCCGCCTGCTTGTGTATTGCATTACCACGGAAACCGGCTATGGCCATGACAGCAGACGCGAATGCGCTTGCGCAGGACGACCGCAAGACAAGCGCGTTGCAGAACGCGATTCTGACCAGCGCAACTTTCTCGATCATCGCGACCGACGAGAAAGGGATCATCCAGCTGTTCAATCTCGGCGCCGAGCGCATGCTCGGCTACACGTCCGACGAGGTGGTGAACAAGGTCAGCCCGAGCGATATGCACGATCCGCAGGAAGTGGCGGCGCGCGCGCGGGAATTGAGCCTCGAGCTGGGGGTCCCGATTGCGCCGGGCTTCGAGGCGCTTGCGTACAAGGCATCGCACGGGATCGAGGACAGCTATGCCTTGACCTATATCCGCAAGAACGGCAGCCGTTTCCCCGCTCTGGTTTCGGTCACCGTGCTGCGCGACGAGAGCGGCGCCATTATCGGCTTTCTGCTGATCGGCGCCGACAATTCCGTGCGCAAGCAGGTCGAAACGGAGCGCAACCAGGCCATGGCCGCGGCGGAAAATGCCAATCGCGCGAAGTCGGATTTTCTCTCGGGCATGAGCCATGAATTGCGCACGCCGCTCAATGCGATCCTCGGTTTCGCACAGCTCATGGCATCCGGCTCTCCGCCGCCGACGTCCACCCAGCAGCGGGACCTCGACCAGATTCTCAAAGCCGGCTGGTACCTGCTCGAGCTGATCAACGAGATCCTCGATCTGGCGCTGATCGAGTCAGGCAAGGTGACGCTGTCGCGCGAGCCGGTGTCGCTGGCCGAGGTCATGCTCGAGTGCCGGGAGATGATCGAACCGCAGGCGCAAACGCGCGGCCTGAGCATGACGTTTCCGCTGTTCGATCTGCCCTGCTTCGTCAAAGCCGACCGGACCCGGATCAAGCAGGTCCTGATCAACCTTCTTTTCAACGCGGTCAAGTACAACAGGCCGGGCGGCACGGTCGTCGTGGAGTGCACCCCGGGCCCGCCGGGTTCGATCCGCATCGGCGTGCGGGACACCGGTCCGGGACTGTCACCGGCGCAGCTGGCGCAGCTGTTCCAGCCGTTCAACCGCCTCGGAAGGGAGGCCGGCGCGGAGGAAGGCACCGGCATCGGCCTGGTCGTGACCAAGCGGTTGGTGGAACTGATGGGCGGCGCGATCGGCGTGGACAGCGCGGTCGGGGTGGGGAGCATGTTCTGGATCGAATTGAGGCTGACGAGCGCGCCGGAGCTCGCGGCTCGGGAGGCCGTGCGCGCGTCGCAGATGCTGCCGCAGGCGCCTATGGGCGCGGCGCCACGCACTCTGCTCTACGTGGAAGACAATCCGGCCAACCTGGAGCTGGTCGAGCAGCTCGTCGCGCGCCGCACCGACCTGCGCATGATGAGCGCCACGGACGGCAAGCAGGGCATCGACATCGCGCGCAGCTTTCTGCCCGAAGTGATTCTGATGGATATCAACCTGCCCGGCCTGAGCGGGATCGAAGCGATGCGGATCCTGCGCGCCGACCCGTCCACGGCGCATATCCCGATCATCGCGCTCAGCGCCAATGCGATGCCGCGCGACATCGAGAAGGGCCTCGAGGCCGGCTTCTTCAACTATCTCACCAAACCCATCAAGGTGGACCGGTTCATGAGCGCGCTGGACATCGCGCTGCGGTCCACCCAGGCGGCATCCGAGCGCCGCGCCGCAAAGGCCCCGGCAGCATGATCGGCGAGCGCGACATCCTCGATGCCCGCATCCTGATCGTGGACGATCAGGAGGCCAACGTCAGCCTGCTGGAGCGCTTGCTGCATGACGCCGGTTATACCGCCGTCACCTCGACCATGAACCCGCACGAGGTCTGGGCCCTGCATCGCAAGAACCGCTACGACCTGATCCTGCTCGACCTGCAGATGCCCGGCATGGACGGCTTCCAGGTCATCGAAGCACTCAAGACGAACGAGGTGGACGCCTACCTTCCGGTGCTCGTGATTACCGCCCAACCCGGCCACAAGCTGCGCGCCTTGCAGGCCGGCGCAAGGGATTTCATCAGCAAGCCGTTCGATCTGGTTGAAGTGAAGATGCGCGTGCGCAACATGCTGGAAGTGCGCCTGCTGTACAAGGCGCTGGAAAAATACAGCACGGCGCTGGAACAGACGGTCGCCGAACGCACGGCCGAGTTGCGCGCCAGCGAAGCCCGCTATCGCGCCCTGACAGAGCTAGCCGCCGACTGGTACTGGGAGCAGGACGAGAACGGCAACTTCACCAAGGTATCCGGTCCGGTGCTGGAGATGCTGGGCATCCGGGTGGACGCCCTGGCGGGCGACGCGGGCGGCGCCCAGGTCGAGGGCTGGAACGCCGCGCAGCGCAAGGCCCTGCAAGCGCACATCGCGGCGCGCGAGCCGTTCCTGGACTTCGTCTTCGACCGCGTCAACGCGGACGGCTCGGCGCAGAGGTTCCAGGTCAGCGGCGAGCCGATGTTCAACCGCTCCAGCCGCTTCATCGGCTACCGCGGCATCGGCGTAGAGCTCGCGCCGAAGATATAGCGCGCGAGCCCGCACCGTCGCCATGGCATCCCTCCATAATCCGAGCCAGAACCATCTGCTCGCAGCCCTGCCCGAGGCCGAGTTCGCGCGTCTGGCCCCGCGCCTTGAGCTGGTCGAGATGCCGCTGGGCGACATCCTCTACGAACCCGGCGCGCAGATGCAGCACGCCTTTTTCCCCACCAGCGCCATCGTCTCGCTGCACTACGTCACGGAGTCCGGCGCGTCGGCCGAAACCGCGGGAGTGGGCAACGAGGGCGTGGTCGGCATTGCGCTGTTCATGGGCGGGGACAGCACGCCGAGCTCGGCCGTAGTGCAGACCGCGGGCCACGCCTACCGCCTGGAAGGACGGCTGCTGAAGCAGGAATTCACCCGCGGCGGCCTGATGCAGCACCTGCTGCTGCGCTACACGCAGGCGCTAATCACGCAGATGATCCAGACCGCGGCCTGCAACCGGCACCATTCTGTCGAGCAGCAGCTGTGCCGCTGGCTGCTGCTGACCCTCGATCGCGGCCCCCCGCGCGAGCTCGTCATGACGCAGGAGCTGGTCGCGAGCATGCTCGGCGTGCGCCGGGAAGGGATAACGGAAGCGGCCGGCGCCCTGCAGCGCGCAGGTGTCATCCGCTATCGGCGCGGGCACATCGCGGTGCTCGAGCGCGCCGGGCTGGAGACCCGCGCCTGCGAGTGCTACGCGGTGGTCAAGAAGGAGCTGGGCCGGCTGCTGTCCGACGTGCGCTACCGCCAAGGCACCGCCGCCCTGGTCGAGTAACGCTCCCGCGACCGCCCGGCCGGGACCGGAATCGTCAGACCGGACTTCGCCCGCTGATCACCCTGAGCAGGACGATCACGACCGCGACCACCAGCAGGACGTGGATGAATCCTCCCATGGTGTAGGAGGAAACGAGTCCCAGCGCCCACAGGATGATGAGCACGACGGCGATTGTGTAGAGCACGGCATCTCCTTGGCGTAACGGATTGCTGCGTCGAAAACGCATCCTGCGCCAGGACTCCCCCGCGTTTCCGTGCGTCGACGCACATACGGGCCTCCAAAATAAATAAATGCTGCTGTATGTGCGCTAGCGCGCCGACCGCCGGCGGCCATGGGCCGACGATGCGGCAATGGACCGGTCAGTATTTTTCCGCTTTTGCTGGCAGTCAGACGAACGGAAGCAACAAGGCGGATCAAGTACCAGTCATTCAACGAGAGACACACCATGAAAACCTCATTTAGCAGAAAACAACTCGGCCTTGCGGCAGCGTGCGCGCTGGCACTCGGAATCATGTCGGGCACGGCGAGCGCGCAGACCTTGCCGGTCGACCAGAGAGCAGTCGTGAGCGGCCCGGCACAGATGGTCTGGATGAACGACAATGGCCTTTGCTGGCGCAGCGATTTCGGCCCGCCGCCCCTGCCGAATACCCCCTGCGGACCGCAGCCGGTGGCGCAGTACGTCGCCCCCGCCCCCGCGCCCGTGGCGCAAGCGGCTCCCGTCGCGGCTCCCCCGCCGGCCGCGCAGATCGTGCGCGAACGAGTGGCCCTGGACGCCGATGCGCTGTTCGATTTCGACAAGGCGATCCTGCGTCCGAAAGGCCGCGACTCGCTGGATGCCTTCATAGGCAAGTTCCAAGGCGCCGACCTGCAGACGATCTCGGTTGTCGGGCATACCGACCGCCTGGGCAGCAATGAATACAACCAGCGCCTGTCGGAGCAACGCGCGGCAGCGGTCAAGGACTACCTGGTTTCGAGAGGAATCGAGTCGAGTAACGTGCGCGCCGAAGGCATGGGCGAATCGCAGCCCGTGACGCAACCCGACGAATGCGTGGGCGGCAAGAGCAGGAAGCTCATCGCCTGCCTCCAACCGGACCGTCGTGTCGAGGTTGAAGTGATCGGTACCCGGGCTACGCAGTAGCAAGCGAAGCAAACATGCAACAAGCGACGAAATCTCTTCACCCGATCGTCTGGATAGCGGGTATCGCCCTGATCGTGTTCAGCGCGGTCGGCATCGGCGCCTTCATGGGCTGGATTCCGACCTCGATGGGCGGTGCTGACGACAACGCGGTGCTCGCGACACAGGCGGCAAACGCTCCGGAGCCGGTACGCGCGAAAGCGCGGGCCGCCCGGGAGGCGGTAGCGAGCGGCAAGTGCGCCGAGTGCGGCGTGGTCGAGTCGGTGCGCGAGGTCGAGGCGAAGGGCCAGGGCTCCGGCCTTGGTGCGGCCGGCGGAGCGGTGGTGGGCGGAGTGCTCGGCAACCAGGTCGGCGGCGGGCGCGGCAAGGAACTCATGACCGTGGTCGGCGCAGTCGGCGGAGCGGTTGCCGGCAACGAGGTGGAGAAACGAGTGAAGTCTACCAAGAGTTACGAGACCACCGTGCGTTTCGACGACGGCTCGAGCCGCGCGATCAGCGAGGCGAACGCGCCGTCGTGGCGTGCGGGCGACAAGGTAAGAGTCGTGAACGGCGTCATCCAGTCCAACGGCTGAGCGTCCGGAGCAAACAAGTCATTGCAGTCAATCGATGTCTGAACGAGGTCTTCCAATGAAAACGATACAAAGGTACGCATTCGGTACGCTCGCGGCGGCAGTGCTGCTCGGTGCCGGCGGGTGCAGCGGAATGTCACAGCGCGACCAGAACACCGCGATCGGAGCCGGGGTAGGCGCCGTGGGGGGTTCCGTCCTCACCGGCGGCAGCGCAATCGGCACCATCGGCGGCGCAGCGGTCGGCGGCGTGATCGGCAATCAGGTCGATACCGGCAACCATCGGCGCAGATAGGACGCGGCCGGCACATGGAGCGGCAGCTGGCCAAGCGGCATTCGTGCGGTGCCGCGGAGCTCACGCTGCGTTACGTCGATTCCCTTATCGGCTGGTGGTTGCCCGGCGCGACAGCGCCTGCCCCCGCTGCCGATGACTTTGAGCGCGACGCGAAGCGACGCTGGGAGGAAGAAGGCGGGAGCTGGTCCGCGTGAGGCCGCAAGACGGATACATGTTGATCTGCGCTATGTGCGTCATCGCACAGATCGCATTCGAACGCTGAGCCAAGATATTTGTGGGTGTTCGCGCCTCTCCCCTTCCCCTAGCGAGCACTTGCAGCAGTGAGCCCGGAACGGCAACCCCGTTCCGGGCTTTTTTATGTGCGCTATCGCACAGATCGTCCCGGCCGGTCAATTCCATAATTGCGGCCTGACACCGCGCTACCGAGGAGAAACGACATGACTTTGGGAACGATACTGCTGATCATTCTGGTGCTGGCGCTGATCGGCGTGATTCCGACCTGGCCGCACAGCCGGCAATGGGGCTATGCGCCGAGCGGCATTGTCGGCGTGATCTTGGTGGTGATCCTGATCCTGTTCCTGCTCGGCAAGATATGAACCATGAAACTCGCCCACAATGTGCTGAACGCAATGGCCGCAGGCGCCCTGGTTCTGGGCCTGGCCGGCTGCCCCCAGAAGGAGGGCCCGGCCGAGCATGCCGGAAAGCAAGTCGATAAGGCGATGGACTCGGCCGGAAAGCAAATCGAGAAGGCCGGTGAAAGCGTCCAGGACGCGGCCAAGGGCGACAAGAAATAGGCACCTGTTAGCGCTCGGGTCGGCGGCGTGATTTAGCCAAACGTCCGGTACCGAACATAAGCACTTGTTTTTTCAGATGTCTTTATACTTCCCGCATCGCACACTGAAGATCCCAGGAGGGGGGGCGACGGGGCGGTGTTCCATCACCCGCGCGGGAAGTCATGCAATCTGCACCGCAAGCACTTGGCCAGAACAATCTCCTCGCCAGCCTGCCCCGCAGGGATTTCCGGCGCCTGGCACCGCATCTCGAGCCCGTGTCGCTGACTTTCGGGCAGGTCCTCTACGAACCGGGCGCTCGCATACGGTATGTCTATTTCCCACATAACAGCGTGATTTCGTTGCTGACGGTGGTCGGTTCGAGTAAAGCGGCGGAGGTAGGGGTGGTTGGCAATGAAGGCGTGGTCGGCGCATCCGCGGCACTTGGCATCGACTACTCGAATATCCGGGCCGTGGTGCAGGCGGCCGGCATCGCGACGCGGATAACATCGTCGCAGCTGCGCAAGCAGCTCGGCGAAAATGTCTCGTGGTATCGCGAGCTGCTCCGTTTTACTGACGCCTTGATGCACCAGACCTCGCAAACCGCCGTGTGCAACCGCTTCCACACCGTCGAAGCGCGCCTTGCGCGCTGGCTGCTGGCGACACGCGACCGCGTGCATTCGAACCACTTCCATCTCACCCAGGAGTTCATTTCGCTCATGCTGGGAGTGCGGCGGGTAGGCGTAACAGTTGCGGCCACCAGCCTTCAGAATCGCCGGCTCATCGCCTGCACGCGCGGCAACATCGAACTGCTCGATCCGGCGGGCCTGGAAGGCGCCGCGTGCGAGTGCTACGCGAAGGTCAAGCGAACGTACCGCCGCAGCTACCAGAAGTAGCCGGGGGCGCCGCCTTCACTGAAGACCCTCGGCACCTGCGGCGCTCATTTCCGGCGCGGAGGCTGCGGCAGCGTGGCGCGCAGGTCTTCGTACTGGCGCCTGATATAGCGGTAGCACTCGCAGGATTCATTCTCCAGGCCGTGCTCGTCTAGAACCAGCATGGAGCCGCGGCTGTATCGGATCAGGCCGGCCGCCTGGAGCCTGCGCGCAGCGTGGGTAACGCTCACGCGCCGCACTCCGAGCACTTGGGCCATCGAGCGCTGCACCATCGGAAATTCGCTCGAGCCGGCATAGTCGTGCATCGTGAGCAGCAAGCGCGCCAGCCGTTGCTCGACGTTGTGGTGCTGGCTGCACGCCACTGACTGGCTGATCACCGCAATGAAGGTTCGCGTGTAGTTCAGAAGCACTCGCTGAATCGGGCTGCCGAAGCGCGCCTCCTTGCGCAGGTCTTGCGACTTCATCCTCATCGCGCCGCCCGCGAGCTGCACGATCGCCCTGTCGGGCGTGATGACGCCGCCCAGGAATATATTGATGCCCACGATCCCTTCGCGGCCGATGATGCCGACCTCGACGGTGCGCCGATCCTGCGTGGTATCGACCATGGCGATTACCGCTTGCTCCGGGAAATACACCTGGTCGATCTTCTGATCCGCCCGATAGACGACCTGCCCGCGCGTCAGGCTCACGTGCTCGAGCTTCGGCAGGAGGCGTTTGTAGTCCGCGGAAAGAAGCGCTGCCAGGATGTGGTTCCTGACCGGAATCCCCGGCGGCGATATTCTCGGTCCCGCGCGCGCCGGCCTGCCCATCACGCCACGACCGCAACCGGAGGCTCGCGCAACGCCCGCACGGTGCGCTCGCCGTCGTGCATGTCTCTGACGACCTCGTAGCAGGCGCAGGCCGCCGCTTCCAGACCCGCTCGGTCGAGCACGGTAATGTCGCCGCGCGTGTAGCTGATCAGCTGGCGCTGCTGCAGCGCCTGGGCCGCCTTGGTGACGCCCACCCGCCGCACCCCGAGCATGTGGCCGAGAAATTCGTGTGTCAGGTGGAATCGATCCGATTTCACGCGGTCGTGGGTCATCAGCAGCCAGCGCGCGAGACGCTCCTCAACCACGTGAAACCGGTTGCACGCGGCGGTTTGCGAGATTTGGGTCATCAAACTATGGGTGTAGCGGTACAGCTCGCGCCGCAGAGACGAACTGCGCCGGGCCTCTTTCAGGAACCGCGCTGACGCCATCCGCATTGCCGACCCTGTCCCCTGCACAAGCGCCCGCACCGCCGACACGCTCTGCCCCAGCATCAACGGAATGCCGACAACCCCGTCGCGGCCGATCAACCCGACTTCGAGGGCCAGATGGCCGTCCGCAAGCGTCAGCAGCGACACCAGGGCGCTGCCCGGAAAGAGCACGTGGCGGATGGTCTCGCCGGGCTCGTAGAGGATCTCGCCAAAGGTCAAGGTCACCGGCTCGCATGCCGCGAGCAGCTGCAGACACTCCCTGCGGGGCAGGGCGGCGAGCAGGCTGTTTTCGGTTGTCATTCCGGGCATCAAGCGTTCGTATTCCGCCGTCGCCAGCGCAGGCTAAAGATGGCTCCGCGTTGAAATGTGCACTTCCAGCATCGCCGCAAGGCTAGCTCGACAAACAGGTGCCGTATGTACGCCAACGCACAGAGCCTTCATTTCGAACGGAACAGCATTCGCGCATCGAAAGACGGCAGGCAAGGGGGCGGTATGAATCGGGAGCGTCTGCGCGGTATCTGGATGCAGATCGGTGGGAGAGTGACGGAGCGCTGGGGCGCGCTGATCGGCGATCCGCTCGTGGCGGCGGCCGGCAGGCGCGACCAGCTGGCAGGCAAGATCGAGCAACGGCGCGGCATGCTCAAACAGCAGGCCGGGCGGGAACTCGCGCAGTTCATGAGCCGCAACCGCCGCTGGCGGGATCTCTCGCGGCGCTGAAACCCGATTTCACATTATCCGGAGGTATCAACCATGCTGCAGCTCAACCGACTTTCCGCATTTCTTCTCGCCTTCATGCTGCTGACCGCGCTCGGCTGCGCGGCCACCGCCACGCATGAGGGAACAGGCCAATACGTCGACGACTCCGTGATCACCACCAAGGTGAAAGCGGCGATCTTCAATGAGCCTTCGCTGAAGGTGGCGGAGATCAACGTCGAGACCTACAAGGGCGTCGTGCAGTTGAGCGGCTTCGTAAGCTCCCGCGCCGACATGAGCAAGGCGGTCGAGGTTACGCGCGACATCAAGGGCGTGAAGTCCGTCAAGAACGACATGCAGCTGAAATAGTCCCGGCGGCAACGCCTTGATCCAGAAGGAACCGCTGAGATGAAACCGCAATTTACGGACGAATTCAGGTACCCGCGGGGCTACGTCCGCTCCAATATCACCGATATCGCGAAGACCTGGGCGGCGGTACGCAAAAAACTCGGGCAGGAGAATTGCCTGAGCGAGAGCAAGGTGCGCAAGCCGATACCGGTCGCGGGCACGAAAAGACGAGCCATTTAATGCTCGCCAGCGCACAGACCGCGCCGCACCGACAGCCGATCATGTCCTCCTTCATAACCTCATACTGGAAACAACATCATGCGTATCGATCGTAAGCGTCTCGTTCTGAGTGTAGCGCTCGCAGGCGCAATGTCGATGCTGATCGCCGGCTGCGGCAAGAACCCGGAAGAGCAGGCGGCGCAGCCCGCGACCACCAGCCAGGCCGCAACCACCCCTGAACCTGCGGCCGCCCCTCAAGCCGCAACCACCCCCGAACCTGCGGCCGCCCCTCAAGCCGCAACCACTACCGCGGGCACGGAGATCGACGACGGCGTTATCACCACCAAAGTGAAGGCGGCGCTGCTCGCCGACCCGGACATCAAGAGCTTCGACATCGCGGTCGAGACGAGCAAGGGCGAAGTCCAGCTCAGCGGCTTCGTCGACAGCCAGGAGCAGATCGACCAGGCGGTCGCCATCGCCCAGAAAGTAGATGGCGTGACGAGCGTCGGCAACGCAATGAGCATCAAAAAGTAGCGACACGACAGATCCAATTGCAGGTCAGGGAGACAGCGATGATGCAACAGGCGGCACAGGATTTCGACCGGGCCAGGGGCAAGATGGCCGGCGACTTCAGGACAATGATCGCCGACGGCGAGGAACTGCTGAAGGCCGCGGCAACCGTTTCGGGCGAAGGATTCGCGGCGGCGCGGACCCGGTTCGAGCAGAAATTGACCGGGGCCAAGGCCAGCCTGGCGCAGGCCTCGCAGCCGGCAATCGACAGGGCGAAAGAAGGCGCCGCGGTGGCGGACCGCTACGTGCGCGGCAATCCCTGGTCCGCTGTCGGCATCGCGATCGCAGTCGGAGCCGTGCTCGGCTTTCTAGTCTCCAAGCGCTAGGCAAACGGCGCGGGCCGGACAAGACGGCCCCCTCGTGAACGAAGCAGGCGCTCCCGCCACGGATGCCGCGGCGCTGGCAGCCCGCGCGCTCGCGCTGTTCGCGCTGGTCGCCGCCCTGTACCTGGCACGCGGGTTCTTCGTCCCGCTGCTGATCGGTATCCTCGCGAGCTACGCGCTGCACCCGCTGGTGGACCGGCTTCAGGCGTGGCGCGTGCCGCGCAGCGTCGGGGCGGCGCTGGTGCTGGCGACCTTGATCGGGAGCTTCTCCTGGCTCGGCTTTTCGATGAGCGGCGACACCCAGGCAGTGATCGAGAAAATGCCCGAGGCCGCCCGCAAGCTGCGCAAAGACCTGAGCAGCGCGCGCACGGGCGCCCCGACTGCGCTGCAGAACATGCAGGAAGCCGCCCACGAACTCCAGGGGGCTGCCTCTGACGCGGGGGCGCAGCCCGCTCGGGGCGCCACACCGGGATCGGGCGCGAAGCGGGCCCCGCGCGCGGTCCCGGCCCCGGCTCCCGAGTCCACCTGGCTGAGCGACTACACGCTCGCGCAGTCCGCGTTGCTCGCCACGGTCGCGGCGCAGACCCCGATCGTGCTCCTGCTGACTTATTTCCTGCTCGCCTCCGGTGCGCACTTCCGGCGCAAGCTGGTGCAGCTCGTCGGGCCGTCGCTGTCGCGCAAGAAGGACGCCGTGCGCATCCTCGAGGAGATCGACGTGCAGGTCCAGCGCTACCTGCTCGCCGTGCTCGCCACGAACGCCCTGCTCGCCGTCTGCACCTGGCTCGCCTTCCGAGCGCTCGGCCTGGACCAGGCGGGCGTGTGGGGCATCGCTGCCGGGGTACTTCACTTCGTCCCCTACCTCGGCCCGGCGCTGATTGCCTTCGGCAGCGGCGTGACCGCGTTCCTGCAGTCCGGGTCGCCGCTCTACGCGCTCGCCGTAGCGTTCGTCTCGCTGCTGATATCGGGCACGATCGGTCTCGCGTTCATGACCTGGCTGCAAGGCCGGTTCGCGCGCGTGAACGCCGCCGTTCTGTTCATCGCCCTGTTGTTCTTCGGCTGGCTGTGGGGCGTGTGGGGCTTGCTGCTCGGCGCGCCGCTGGTGGCGATCGCCAAGGTCGTCTTCGATCGGATCGAATCGCTCAAGCCCGCGGGTGAGCTGCTCGGGCGCTAGACCTCGACGGCAGAAGCGCGCATGCCTTCCTTGAAGAACCGGAAGGTGTTCCGTCCATTTTCTTTTGCCTGGTACATGGCGGTATCCGCGCACCGGATCAGCGTCTCGGCATCCTGGCCGTCGTCGGGGAACACGCTGATGCCAATGCTTGCAGTAATATGAACTTCCTTCTCGCCAAGATGGTGCGGCGCCGCCAGTGCGAACAGGATCTTTTCCGCACTGACGGCCGCATCCGGTGCGTGCTCGACCTCGGACAGCAGTACCACGAATTCGTCGCCGCCCCGCCGGCTCACCGTGTCGGAACCGCGCACACAGGCCACCAGGCGTCGGGACACCGAGTAAAGCAGTTTGTCGCCAACCGGATGTCCGAAGTCGTCGTTTATTTGCTTGAAGCCATCCAGATCCAGAAACAGAACAGCGGATTGCCTGCCGTGGCGACGCGCCAGGGCAATCGCGATCGCAATCCGGTCGCCAAGCAGCATCCGGTTCGGCAGATCGGTCAGAAAGTCGTGCTGGGCCAGGTGAGCCATTCTTTGCGTGACGGCCAGCGCCACGCTGACATCGTGGAACACGATCACCGCCCCCGTCACCTGCCCTCCGCGGTCGTGGATCGGGGCGGCCGAATCTTCAATCGCGGCTTCTTGCCCGTCACGCCGTATGAGGATGCAGTTCGCGGTCAGGCCCACGGCCTGGTTTTGCCGAATGGCTTCAGCCAAAGGATCGAGTGCGGGTTCGCGGGTGACGGCGTCGACGATCTTGAACACCTCGGCAAGAGGACGGCCCAAGGCCTCGCGGCGGGGCCAGCCCGTCATTTCTTCGGCGACCTGATTGAGATAGGCTACGTTGCCCGCGACGTCGGTGCTCAACACGGCGTCGCCGATTGAGTTCAGCGTGACCCGCGCGCGTTCCCGTTCCGAGAACAGCGCCTCGTCACCCACCTTTCGCTCAATCACGCTGCGCAGAATCCGCGGCAGCCAGTACGCGTCGAGATGTTCCTTGAGCAGGTGATCCTGCGCGCCAAGCTTGGTAGCTTGCCAGGCGATCTCTTCGTTTTCCCGGCTGGCCAGGAGCAGGATCGGTACAAGCGGGGCCACCGCGAATAGTGCCTCGAACGTCCGGATCCCCTGACTGTCGGGCAGAAACAGATCGAGCAGGACCGCGTCGACGCCCTCATTCCTCAGGCGGTCGACGGCGTCCGAGAGGCGCCCGACCCGTTCCAGGCGCAATTGGCGGCCGGACGGCTCGATAAGCGCCTTGCGAATCAACTCAACATCGCCGGCGTTGTCTGAAACGAGAAGGATTGTGGACACGCCGTGGTCAATGACCGCAGGATCCGAGCCAGTCTCCATGCTTTACAAATTCGCACGAACGCCGATGCCCGTTCTGTGCGCTGGCCCACATATCATGTGCGGGAACGAACAGAGTTGGGAGCGCATTCGGCTTAGGGTTGCGCTTGCGTACCTACGCCGGGAGAGCTCGAATGCCGAAAGGCCAGCAACGCAGCAACCGCGAAGCGAAGAAACCCAAGCAACCGAAAAAGCCCGATCTGCCGCCGGCTTCCCCTGCCCGGCTGCCACCTCCAAAACCGCGCTAGCCCGCTTGCGCAGGCTCAACTCGACGTGAAGAGTCGACCCGCCTTCGTCCGCTTGGCGCTCGTACTTGTTGCGTGCGTCGTGCTCTCGGCAGCCGGCTACTATGCGTGGCGGACATGGTCCGGCCGCGAGAGCGCGAACCCCGGCCTGATCACGGCGATTGCGCAGCGCGGCGACCTCGAGGATACGGTCACCGCTACCGGAACGCTCCAGCCCAAGGACTTCGTCGACGTTGGCACCCAGGTCTCCGGGCAGCTGAAAACACTGCTGGTGGACATCGGGGCCGTCGTCGAGAAGGGACAACTGCTGGCCGAAATCGATCCTTCGGTCTACCAGGCCAAAGTCGACGGCGATCAGGCACAGCTGCTCAACTTGCGGGCACAGCTGGCCGACAAGCAGGCGCAGCTCGTGCTGGCCCGGCTGCAGTTCACGCGCCAGCAGAACATGGACAAGGAACACGCGACGACGACCGACGCGCTGCAAAGCGCCGATGCGGCGCAGAAGTCGGCCGTTGCCCAGGTCGATGCGCTCAAGGCCCAGACGCAGCAGACCAATTCCACGCTGCGCGGCGACCAGGCGAACCTCGGCTACACCAGGATCTACGCGCCGATCGCGGGAACCGTGGTCTCGCAGGCCGCCAAGCAGGGCCAGACGCTGAACGCGAATCAGCAGGCGCCGATCGTCATGCGCATCGCCGACCTCTCCACGATGACGGTACAGGCCCAGGTCTCGGAGGCCGACGTGCCGAAGCTGCACCTCGGGATGGACGTCTATTTCACCACGCTGGGCGGCGACAACCGGCGCTATTACGGCAAGCTGCGCCAGATCCCGCCGACGCCGAACGTGGTGAACAACGTCGTGCTCTACGACGCCTTGTTCGACGTGGCCAACCCCGACCAGGCGCTGATGACCCAGATGACGGCCCAGGTGTTCTTCGTCGTCGCGAGCGCGAAGGACGCGGTGCTGGTTCCGCTCGCGGCGCTGCGTCCCGCGCTGCCCGCAGGCGGATCGCGCGCCGCCCGCGGCGCCGGCGCCGGGCTCGATCCGCGCGCACAGTTCGCCAAAGGCGTCGCGCAGGTGCGCGTGGTCGACGCCAGCGGCAAGGCCCTTGACCGCGCGGTGAAGGTCGGGGTGATGAACCGCGTATCGGCCGAGATCCTGTCCGGACTCGAGCCCGGCGAAAAGGTCGTAATCGGCGCCACGGCGGCGGCCGCGCGGCCGCAATCCACCAGCGCGCTGGCGCCGAACGCGTCGAGGGGCGGCCACCCGTGACGCCGCTGATCGAGCTGGTGAACGTGACCAAGACCTACCGCAGCGGGGAGCTCGAAGTCGAAGTGCTGCACGGGGTCAGCCTGCAGGTCTATGCGGGCGAGTACCTCGCGATCATGGGCGCCTCGGGCTCGGGCAAGACAACGCTGATGAACATCCTCGGCTGCCTGGACCGGCCGACCAGCGGCAGCTACCGCTTCATGGGCGAGGACGTCTCGGGTTTCGAGCGCGACGAACTGGCGCGACTGCGGCGCGAGGCATTCGGCTTCGTGTTCCAGAGCTACAACCTGATCGGCACCGTTTCCGCGCTGGAAAACGTGGAGGTGCCGGCCGTCTATTCAGGGATGCCGCCGGCGGAGCGCGATACGCGCGCCCGGAAGCTGCTCGACTCGCTCGGCCTGGGCGATCGGCTCGCGCACCGGCCGAGCCAGCTCTCCGGGGGGCAGCAACAGCGCGTATCGATCGCGCGCGCGCTGATGAACGGGGGGCGCATCGTGCTGGCAGACGAACCCACGGGCGCGCTCGACAGCAAGAGCGGGACCGAAGTGATGGCGCTGCTACAGAACCTGTCGCGCCAAGGGCACACGGTGATCCTGATCACGCATGCGCAGGAAATCGCCGCGCAGGCGCGGCGCATCATCGAGATCCGGGACGGAGCGATCGTGGCCGATCCCGGTCCGCGCCCGACGGAAGGTCCCGCAGCGCCGGAATTCGCGCAGCGAGCAGATGAAGGCGGCGCCTCGCTCGTCGGCGGTGCGCTCGAGGCGGCGAAGACCGCGCTGCGCGCGTTGCACGCGAATCTCTTCCGCACCGCGCTGACGTTGCTCGGCATCGTGATCGGCGTGGCCTCCGTGATCGCGATGCTCGCGATCGGCGACGGCGCCAAGCAGATGGTGCTCGACCGCATCAGCGCGATGGGTACCAACCTGCTGCTGATTCGCCCGGGCGCGCCCGGGCGCCACGGCGTCGGCGGCACGGTCGCCTCGCTGGTGCCGGACGACGCAGACATGATCACCGCGCTCCCGAACGTGCTGGCGGCGGTGCCCGAGCTGGGCGGGAGCGTCACCGCGCGCTTCGGCAATTCCGACTACCAGACCCAGGCGACCGGAACCTCCGCCGCGTATCCGCTGGCGCACAACTGGGCCCTCGGCAGGGGACTATTCTTTTCGACCGCTGACGTGAAGAGCTACGCCGCGGTGGCGGTGCTAGGCCAGACCGTCGCGGACAGCCTCTTTGCCCAAGGCGTGGATCCGGTCGGTCAGTACATCGTGCTTAACAACGTCATGTTCCAGGTCATCGGGCTGATGGCGGTGCGCGGCGCCTCGCCGCAAGGCCAGGACCAGGATGACGTCGTTCTGGTGCCCTTCACGACCGGCAGCCTGCGGCTGTTCGGCCAGAGTTTCCTGCGCACCATCACGGTCGCGGTGGACGACGTCTCCCTCATCGATGCGACGCAGGACGAAGTCGCCGCGCTGCTGCAATCGCGGCACCAGAGCGTGGACTTCAGGATCCGCAACATGGCCTCGATCCTCGAGACCGCGACCGACACGCAGAACACGCTCACGGTTCTGCTGGGCTCGATTGCGGCGATCTCGCTGCTGGTGGGCGGCATCGGGGTGATGAACATCATGCTGGTGAGCGTGACCGAGCGCACGCGCGAGATCGGCATCCGCATGGCCACCGGCGCCAGAATGAGGAACATCCTGCAGCAATTCCTCACCGAGGCGCTGGTGGTGTCGATGCTCGGAGGCGTGATCGGCGTTGCGTTCGGACTTTCCGCGGCGGCGATCGTCGGCGGGTTCGGCACGCCGGTCCGCTACTCGGTCGGCCCGGTGCTGCTCGCCTTCGGCTGCGCGCTCGCGACCGGGCTCGTGTTCGGCTATATGCCTGCGCGCAAGGCGGCGCAGGTGGATCCGATCGTGGCGCTGGCGACATGACCAGAGTACTGGTGGCATCGTGCGCGGCTGCGTTCGCGCTCGGCGCCTGCGCGACCGCGGGCGCCCCTCCGGCGCGGGCGCCCGAGATGCCGCCCGCCTGGTCCGAGCCGGGCGCCGCGGACGCTGCAGCGCTGACACGGGACTGGTGGCGCCGTTTCGGCTCCGCGGAGCTTTCACGCCTGATCGATGCCGCCCTGCGCACGAGCCCCGACATGGCGATCGCCGCCGCGCGCCTCGTGCAGGCCGAGGCGCAAGTGCGCATTGCGGGCTCGAGCCTGTTTCCGGCCTTGAATCTCGGCGCCGGCACCGGGCGGCGCGAGACACGCCCGCCGGGTGGCCGCTGGAGCGGCGAGAATTCCTCCAGCGCCGCCCTCGAGGCGAGCTACGAATTCGACCTATGGGGACGGATCGGCGCGAACGCGCGCTCGGCCGAATCCTCGCTGCGCGCCAGCCGCTTCGATATGGAAACGGTGCGCCTCACTCTGGTGGCGGGCGTCGCGAGCGGCTATTTCGAGGTGCTGTCGCTGCGCGGACGCCTTGCGAGCGCGCGCGAGAACGTGGCGATTGCGCAGCGCGTATTCGATGTCGTGGATTCGCGCTCGCGCAACGGCGCCGCCTCGGCGCTCGACGTGGCTCGGCAGCGGGCGGCAGTGTTGACGCTGCGCGCTTCCATCCCGCCGCTCGAACTCGAACAGCGCCAGACCCTGTACGCGCTCGCCATACTGACCGGCCGGCCGCCCGAGGGCTTCGACGCCGCGGGATCGAGTGTGAACTCGCTCGCCGTGCCGCGCGTCGCGCCGGGACTTCCGGCCGACCTGCTCGTGCGCCGGCCCGACCTCGCAAGCGCCGAGGCGCAGCTGGCGGCCGCCAATGCCGACGTCGCCGCGGCACGCGCGGCGCTCCTGCCCGACATCTCGCTCACCGGGTCCGCGGGCCTCGCGAGCAAGGTGCTGGTCAATTTTCTGAACGCACCGACCGCTTCCGTGGCGCTCGGCGCGTCGCTGCTGCAGCCGATCTTCGACGGCGGACGCCTGCGCGGGCAGGTCGATGCGGCGGCCGCGCGTGAGCGCGAACTGGTGGAGACCTACCGCAAATCCATCCTCGCCGCGCTGGCTGACGTCGAAAGCGCGCTCGCCTCCGTCAGCCGCACCGCGCAGCGCGAAGCGCTGCAGGCGCAGGTGCTCGAACAGGCGGGAATCGCGCTGCGCCTCGCGGAAGTCCGCTACCGCGCGGGTACCGACGACCTGCTCATCGTGCTCGATGCGCAGCGCACCCTTTTTCAGGCCGAGGACCAGCTCGCGCAGCTCCGGCTTTCGCGCCTGCAGGCTTCGATCGGCCTGTTCAAGGCGCTCGGCGGCGGGTGGGGATGAAGCGCGCGTCGCGGACTACTCCCGTGGCTCGCCCTGCGCGTTGACCGTCACCGTGCGACCGGGAGGAGCGGTCGTTTGCATTCGATGCCCTTGGCCGCGGAAGTTGTAGGTTACGTCCCAGTAGTCCGGACGCGCCTGGCTGGGGACGCTTTCGCAGCGCTTGACGTCCTGCATCTGCGCCGGCTGGTCGCCGTCGCGACCGACGTTGGCGCCAATCGCGGCCCCCGCAACAGCGCCGCCGACGGTGGCGAGATCCTGGCCGCGCCCGTTGCCGACCTGATGGCCGAGAATGCCGCCGATGACGGCGCCTGCGATCGCGCCGGGGACGTTGGCTTTGCTCTTCTCGGAGGCGATCTGCTGGTGCTCGACCCAGCATCGCTGCGTGGGCGGTCCCACCACCGCGTGCACCGAAGTGACGTTCGCCTCGAACAGGCGTTCGTCGTGGTGCCAACGATAGTCATGGCGCCCGGTGCTCGCTTCGGCCTGGGGCGTCGGGGCAAAGCGCTCGTTTCGGATGCGCTTGTTTGCGCCGAGGGCCCGCACCGATGAGACGCGGTTGTTCAGGCCCATTGCCGCAAGCGACGAATACCTGCCCGGACGCAGCACCATGCAGCGCCCGCGGAAGCGGACGTTTTCGCACACTTCCCACCGCCCGCCGACGACCTCGACCGACGAGGCGCGGTCATTGAAGCCGTATCGGGCGAAGTTACGGACTTGCTTCGTGGTGCTGAAAGTCCGCCCGCGGAAGCCCTTATGTTCGTAAAAAGTGGCCTGCGCGACCTGTGGCGCGGGCGCATGGCGCTCGTTGCGGGTGCGCGCTTTCGGACTGACCGTGCGCACCGATGAAACGCGGTCGTTCAGGCCCATCGCCGCCAGTGACGGATATTTCCCGGGACGCAGGACCACGCAGCGCCCGCGGAAACGGACGTCTTCGCATACTTCCCACCGCTTGCCGACGATCTCGACCGACGAGGCGCGGTCATTGAAACCATAGCGGCCGAAGTTGCCGATTTGCCTTTGGGTCGTGAAGGACCGGCCGTGAAAACCTTCGCGTTCGTAAAACGTCGCCTGTGCGGCCGCCTGCATCGCGACGGCCGCTCCGACCACCCCCAGCGCGGTTTTGAATATCGTGTTCATTGATTGCTCCGTGTGAAACGTGGCATTGCGGACTTAATGGCGAACCCGTGGCGCCTGAGCCAGGGTTCGCCCCGGTGCGCTTCAGCGTTTCGGCACAATCACGACAGTTTCGCCGCTCCCGGTCGCGCCGGTGCGTCCGGTCGCGCCGGTGTACCCGGTCGCTCCCGTGCTTCCGGTACTGCCGGTTGCACCGGTGTAGCCGGTTGCGCCCGTGCTGCCGGTTGCGCCGGTGTGTCCGGTCGCCCCGGTGTATCCGGTCGCTCCGGTATCACCGGTCGCGCCTTGCGGGCCGGCCGGGCCCGCGGGAGCCGTAATACATCCGCCCAGCGCCAGAATCGCTGCTGCCGTAACCAACTGTTTTGCGTACTTCATGATGATTTCCTCTACTCGGTAAACGAGCGCTGCGCGCACAATTGCGCGCGGTCACCCGGATTCGATCGACTTCGGTATCCGCCGTCAGTTGCTCAGCAACAGCTGCATGATGACGCCGGTGGCGATTGCGACCAGGACATAGTCGGCGCCGGTTTGCACCCAGTGGTAGCCGCGGGGGGGCGCGCTCAGGCGGTGGCCGCGCCAGTCTTCGACCACGTATTGCCGGTGCCGATACTGCACCGGAAGGCGCTCGCCGCGGTAGAACGCGTGCTGCGGACCTGCGCCACGTCCTTCACGTCGCTGGTCGTAATGCGCACGGCCCCGCTGGTCGTACTGTGCACGACCCTGATAGTCGCGCCGCTCCGGCTGGCGCGCCTGTTGGTCGCGCCGGTCGTTGCTATGGCCGTAGCGCTGCGTGCGCTCGTTGCGACCGCGGACGTTGCTGTCTCCGCGCTGCTGGCCGCGGCCTTGCATCATTTCATTGCGACCGCGATCGTTGCTGTCTCGGTTTCCATCGCGATCCCCGCGACCCTGGGCGAACGCGGGTCCGCCGCTGGTCAAAAATGCCGCCAGGATGGCGATCACAATCACTGTTCTTTTCATGCTGGACTCCATTGGGTTGAGTAGTGCCACGCGACGCGGACCATAGGGCAATTCAGCGCCTAATTCAGTGCGCTGGCACACGCTGCGCCATATGTTGGCTATCGCACGGACCGCGGCCGAGACGCGGCGGATCATCGTCGAACGCACAACCCGGCCAGGTGCACCATGCGTCAGCATCCCGCGCGCGCCACCATGTACGCTCAGATCGAACAGACGCTGACGTCGATCACGTTGCCGCTGCGCGCGGCGATCCAGGCAGATGCCGACGTCGCGGCTCGCGCGAGCGAGCGGACGGGCGCCGCGGTCGTTGTCAGCCTGCCGTTCGCGGTATCGCCATGACGACCTGCGCAGACCGGTTGAAGTCTCTGGCAAGCTGCGGTGACGCGTCGAGCCTCAAGTCCGCGGTGCAGGAGCTTTGCACCGAATTCGGGACAGTGACGCACATCGACGTGCTCACCATGGCCGAGGCCGAGAAGCGGCGCGCACTGTGCTTCCTGCGCCTGGCGTCCTCGGCGCAGGAGCAGGCACTGATGCGGTCTCTCGGCGCTCCGCGCTTCGGCGACGACGTGCTGATCGTGGTCGACCTTCCGCGCAACTTGTCCCGCCCAGCTGCTTAGGCCGTCGCGGCGCGAACCGGTCCAGGAAACTCTCCCCTGACTCAGGGGTCCACTCTTAGGGGACGGGCGGGTTGCGGGCGCGCGACAGAAATCCGTCAGGCATGAGCCGCGCGAAATCCTTGCTCCGCCGTTTTCGATTAACGTACGCTGGCGCACCGATCGCCCCGGACGGGAGCGGAGAATCTTGGATCTTCGGCAGGCGTGGCCGGCCAATTTGCGAACAGCCATGAATCTAAGCCCCTTTGCAGGCAAGCCGGCCACGCCGGCAATGCTGGTCGACGTGCCCAAGCTTGTCACGGCCTACTACACCGGGGTGCCCGATGCTTCCGCGCCGGCGCAGCGGGTTGCATTCGGCACCTCGGGCCATCGCGGCACCGCGTTCGAGAACTCTTTCAACGAGCGGCACGTTCTGGCGATCGCTCAGGCCATCTGCGATTACCGCAAGCGGCAAAACATAGGCGGACCGCTCTACCTCGGCATCGACACACATGCGCTGTCCGAGCCGGCATGCGCCAGCGCGCTCGAAGTGCTGGCAGCCAACGGCGTCGAAGTCATGCTCGCGGACAAGGACGAATACACGCCCACCCCCGTCATTTCCCACGCGATCCTGACCTATAACCGCGCTCGCAGCGCAGGCCTTGCCGACGGCATCGTCATCACTCCCTCCCACAACCCGCCCGACAACGGCGGCTTCAAGTACAACCCGCCCAGTGGCGGGCCGGCAGACAACGACGCCACGAAGTGGATCGAAGCCAGAGCCAACGAGTTTCTGGAAAGCGACCTGCAGAGCGTGAAGAGAATTCCCCACGCCAAGGCCTTGCGCGCCGGCACCACGCATCGGCACGACTTTCTCGGCGCGTACGTGAGCGACCTCGCCAGTATCCTCGACCTGGATGCGATCCGCGGCGCGAACGTGAAGATGGGCGTGGACCCGCTCGGCGGCGCCGGAGTCCACTACTGGGGCCCGATCGCCGAGCGCTATGGACTCGATCTTACGGTCGTGAACGAAACGGTCGATCCGACCTTTCGCTTCATGACGGTCGATTGGGACGGACGCATCCGCATGGATCCGTCCTCGCCCTACGCCATGCAGGGCCTGATCAGTCTCAAGGATCGCTTCGACGTCGCCTTCGCCTGCGACACCGACCACGACCGGCACGGCATCGTTACCCGGAATGCGGGCTTGCTGCCGCCCAACCATTACCTTTCGGCCGCCATCTTCTACCTGTTCCAGCACCGGCCGCAGTGGAGCAAATCGGCGGCGGTCGGCAAGACGCTGGTCAGCAGCCTCATGATCGATCGCGTGGCGGCAAAGCTCGGCCGCAGGCTCTACGAAGTGCCGGTCGGCTTCAAGTGGTTCGTCGACGGCCTGCTCGACGGCTCGCTCGGCTTCGGCGGGGAAGAGAGCGCGGGCGCTTCGTTTCTGCGCATGGACGGCAAGGTGTGGACGACCGACAAGGACGGCATCGTCGCGACCTTGCTGGCCGCGGAAATCACCGCGCGCATGGGCCGCGACCCCGGCGAGATCTATCTCGAACTGACGCGCGAATTCGGCGCACCCGTCTTCGAGCGCATCGATGCACCTGCCACGCCGGCTCAAAAGACCCTGCTTTCGAAACTATCGCCGCAGCAAGTGAAGTCCGGACAACTGGCCGGCGAGAAGATCGAGAGCATCCTCACCCAGGCGCCGGGCAACGACGCAGCGATCGGCGGGTTGAAGGTGGTGGCCGAAAACGGCTGGTTCGCGGCCCGCCCCTCGGGCACCGAGGACATCTACAAGATCTACGCCGAGAGCTTGCGCGGCGCGGATCATCTGCGCCGCATCCTGGCCGAAGCCCAGACCATCGTCGGCGCTGCGCTGGAGCAGCGGCCATGAGCGAAGCCGAACGGGCCAGCCACCCCCTGTTCGGCCTTCTGCCTGCCGACGTGGCGGGATTCGAACCCCTCGCAGAGCTTGCGCTGGATATGCGTTCGTCGTGGAATCACGCCACCGACCAGGTATGGCGACAGCTGGATCCCGTGTTGTGGGAGCTCACGCACAACCCCTGGGGCATCCTGCAGACGGCCTCGCGCAATCGGATCGAGCGCCTGTCGACCGATCCTGTTTTCCGCAAGAGCGTCGACGACCTGGTGCGAGCGAAGCGCCAGGCGGCAGAGGCGCCGGCGTGGTTTCAGCAGGCCTATTCGCAAGCGCAGCTCCGCTGCGTCGCCTATTTCAGTATGGAATTCATGTTGAGCGAAGCCTTGCCCATTTACTCGGGAGGGCTCGGCAACGTGGCCGGCGATCAGCTCAAGGGCGCCAGCGATCTGGGTGTGCCGGTGGTCGGCGTGGGACTGCTGTACCAGCAGGGATATTTCCGCCAGGTGATCGACAAGGGCGGAGCGCAACAGGCGCTCTTCCCCTACAACGACCCCGGGCAGTTACCGATCACGCCGTTGCGTCAGACAAACGGCGAGTGGTTGCGGTTGGAGATCGAATTGCCTGGTTACTCGGTCTGGCTGCGCGCCTGGCAGGTCCAGGTTGGTCGCGTGAAGCTGTACCTGCTGGACAGCAACGACCCAGCGAACATCCCTGCTCATCGGGGGATTACAAGCGAGTTGTATGGCGGCGGGCCGGAGTTGCGCCTCAAGCAGGAGTTGTTGCTCGGGATCGGCGGCTGGCGAATGCTCGCCTCGCTCGGCATCCGGCCGGAAGTCTGTCACCTGAACGAGGGGCACGCGGCCTTTGCGGTACTGGAGCGCGCGCGCAGTTTCATGCAGGAGAGCGCGCAGCCCTTCGAGGTCGCGCTGGCCGTCACCCGGGCGGGGAATCTGTTTACGACGCACACGGCGGTCCCCGCAGGCTTCGATCGCTTTGCTCCGGCCCTCATCGAGCAATACCTCGGTGGCTATGCCGAGCAAAAGCTCGACATGACGCTCCACGATTTGCTGGCCCTGGGCCGCAGCAACTCGAACGATTCGTCGGAACCCTTCAACATGGCGTATCTGGCGCTACGCGGAAGCGGAGCGGTGAACGGCGTGAGTCGCTTGCACGGGCAGGTGAGCCGGCACATCTTTCTGCCTCTCTTCCCGCACTGGCCGCAGGACGAAGTGCCGGTCGGACACGTCACCAACGGCATCCACGTGCCGACCTGGGACTCGGCCCCGGCCGATGATCTCTGGACGCAAGCCTGCGGCAAAGACCGCTGGCGGGGGACGACGGATACGCTGGAGCAGCACATACGCCACGTCTCCGACGCCGGCCTTTGGCAATTCCGCTCCGCCGCCAGCAAGTCTCTGGTCGAATACGCTCGCCAACGATTGTCCCGCCAACTGGCCGCCTCGGGCGCCACGCCCGAGGAGGTCGAAGCTGCGAAGCACCTGTTCGATCCCAATAGGTTGACCCTGGGCTTTGCGCGCCGCTTCGCGACCTACAAGCGGCCGAACCTGCTGCTGCACGACCCAGAGCGGCTGCTGCGCCTGCTGAGCAATCCGCAGCGTCCGGTGCAGCTCATCATGGCCGGCAAGGCTCATCCGGCAGACCACGCAGGCCAAGCCCTGATTCGGGAATGGACGCATTTCATCCGGCGGCCCGAGGTGCGCCCGCATGCGATTTTCCTCAGCGACTACGACATGCTCCTGACCGAGCACCTGGTGCAGGGCGTGGACGTCTGGCTCAACACGCCGCGACGCCCCTGGGAAGCCTGCGGAACCAGCGGCATGAAGGTGCTCGTCAACGGCGGCCTCAACCTCTCGGAGCTGGACGGCTGGTGGGCGGAGGCCTACGCGCCCGAACTCGGCTGGGCGCTGGGAGACGGCAAGGAACACGGCGACGATCCGGCTTGGGACGCACGTGATGCCGAAGCCCTCTATGACCTGCTCGAGCGCGAGGTGATCCCCGAGTTCTATTCCCGCGACGATCAGGGCATCCCCGGCGCCTGGGTGGAGCGGATGCGCGAGAGCATGGCGCGCCTGACGCCGCGCTTTTCCACCAACCGCGCAGTGCGCGAATACACCGAGCACCACTACCTCCCGGCGGCAGCGGCGTACCTTGCGCGGGCCGCCGATAAAGGCGCAAGCGGCGTGCAGCTGGTCGATTGGCGGCATGCGCTGAATGAAAAATGGGCTGCGCTGCGCTTCGGCGAAGTGAAGCTCGAGACCGAAGGCGAGCAGCACGTATTCGAGGTTCAGGCCTATCTCGATGATCTCGACCCCGAGGCCGTGCGGGTCGAGCTTTATGCCGATGGCATTGACGGTGCCGCACCGGAGCGCGTGGAGATGAAACGCGTGCGGCAACTGGTGGGCGCACTGAACGGCTACGCCTATCGCGCAGAGGTGCCAGCAGCCCGCCCGGCGACCGACTACACGGCACGCGTGATACCACAGCGCGACGGCGTGGCGGTCCCGCTGGAAGACGCGCGGATCCTGTGGCAACGGTGATCCGTTCAATAACGGAGGCGAGATGTTGAAAGGCATTCTTCTGGGAGTCGCATTGACGCTGGTCGTTGCCCTGACCGGCGCTTACGCTCTGGTGCGAAGCGGATTTATTCCGACCAATGCCGACGCAAGACCCGGTTGGCTGGAAACCTGGGCGGCCGGTACTTCGCTGGATGCGACATTGGCTCGCGACGCGCCGAAGGGCGACAATCCGGTGCCGCTGAACGACGCGAATCTTCTCGCGGGCGTTCATCTTTTTGCGCAGAACTGCGCGGTTTGCCATGGTTCCGCGAAAGGTGCTGCCGCACCGTCTCCAATAGCGAAAGGCGAGTATCCGAAGCCGCCACAATTGGCGACCGATGGGGTCGAGAACGACCCCGAGGGCGATTCGTTCTGGAAGATCAAGCACGGGATCCGCCTGACGGGCATGCCTTCGTTCGGATCCTCTCTGAGCGACCGGCAGATCTGGACCCTGGCGCTTTTCCTGAAGCACATGGACAAGTTGCCGCCCGCGGCAAAGCAGGCTTGGCAGCACGTCCAGAACTGGCCGCTGGCGTCCGTGAACCGGGCAGTTCAGAAATGACCGGTGCAACGCCTCGCCTTGGGGGAGGCCGCTCAGTCCCGCCCTAAAGCCGTTCGCCGTCAGCCGGCCGTCAGTCTAGAGGCCGCGCCTATGTACGCCATCGCACCGAGCAGGCCGCCCATTCGGCGTATCAACTGGGCTGGTCGTAAAGCAAATCTCTTTTTTTTGAAACCTCCGATGCGAAGGAGAAGGACAAATGCTACGCAGCATGAAGGATCTGGAGGACTACGCCATCCACGCGACCGACGGCATCATCGGCCACGTGAAGGATTTCTATTTCGACGACGAGGCGTGGGTCATCCGCTATCTCGTCGTCGACACCGGCAGTTGGCTTTCGAGTCGAATGGTGCTGATCTCACCCATCTCGCTCGGGCAGCCGGACTGGGCGAAGAAGGTACTGCCCGTGTCGATCACGAAAGAGCAGGTGAAGAACAGCCCCCACATCGACACCGACAAGCCGGTCTCGCGCCAGCACGAATCGCGCTACCTCGGGTATTACGGCTACCCCTTCTATTGGGGCGGCGCCGGGCTCTGGGGCGGTGGAGCTTACCCGGGAATGATGATGGGCTACGGCGGCTTCTCATCGACGCCGCGTGTCGCAAGTCCGGAAGCGCAGGAGGCTTACGCGCGCGCCGAAGAGGCGCGGCACCGGGACGACGACCTGCATCTGCGCAGTTGCAAGGCGGTGATGGACTATCACATCGAAGCGACCGATGGCGACATCGGTCACGTCCAGGGCCTGCTGGTCGATGAGGAGACCTGGGCCATCCGATACATGGTTGTGGACACGAGCAACTGGTGGCTCGGTCACAAGGTGCTCATCGCGCCGCAATGGATCAAGCACGTGAGCTGGCCCGAGGCCACGGTCTCGGTCGATCTGACCCGGCGGGCGGTGAAAGACGCTCCGCCGTACGACCCGGCGGTGAAGCTGGATCGAAAGCAGGAAACGGGCATCCATCAACACTACGGTCGCCCCGGCTATTGGGCGCACGAAGGGAAACGTGAAGCGGAAATATCACACCACTAAGCCCACGTCGGAATGAAACCCCTCGCCGCATTGACAGTCCTCGTCTTCTCGCTCTGGCGCGAAACGCGCAGGTGAGCGTTCCGGCCTCGAGGCAGTACCGCTCGATCTGAGTTCTCCGTTGCCGCGGTGCTCCATGGATTGGACACGCTCGTCTTAGCAGGGGAACCGGCGAAAACGCTCCTCCGGCGCACAAACGCATCCTCGATCAACTCGGCTTAGAGGAGCAAGCTCATATGAATGCAAATGCCGACCGGCCCAAGCCTGCCGAATCAAAGCCCGAATCGAAGGACGAACTGAAATCTCTGCCCCTGGCGGAAGTGCAGAAGAAGCTGGGCTCGTCGCCGGACGGCCTCACCCAGGGCGAGGCGGCAAAGCGGCTGACCCAATACGGGCCGAACGAGATCGAAGAAAAGAAAGCCAATCTGTTTCTGAAGTTCCTCAGCTATTTTTGGGGACCCATCCCGTGGATGATCGAAGCCGCCGTGATCCTTTCGGCGGTAGCCCGGCACTGGCCGGACTTCGGCATCATCCTGGTTCTGCTCCTGGCCAACGCCGTAGTCGGATTCTGGGAGGAACGCGAGGCGGGCAATGCCATCGAGGCTCTCAAGGCCAAGCTGGCGATAAAGGCCCGCGTCAAACGTGACGGGAAGTGGATCAATCCGGCGGCGCGCGAGTTGGTGCCGGGCGATGTGATTCGCATGCGCCTGGGCGACATCGTGCCGGCGGATGCGCGCCTGCTCGACGGCGACCCGATGTCGGTCGATCAGTCCGCGCTGACCGGAGAATCCTTGCCCGCCACACGCAAACCGGGCGACGCGGTGTTTTCCGGTTCCATCATCCGCCGGGGCGAGAGCAGCGCGCTGGTGTATGCCACGGGTAGCAACACCTATTTCGGCAAGACGGCACAACTTGTCGAGGAGGCGCACAGCGTCAGCCATTTTCAAAAAGCGGTGTTGAAGATCGGCAACTACCTGATCATTCTCGCGGTGGTGCTGGTGGCGGCGATCATTGCCGTCGCGATCTTCCGCGGTGACCCGATCCTCACCACCTTGCAATTCGCCCTGGTGCTGACCGTAGCCGCGATTCCCGTGGCGATGCCCACAGTATTGTCGGTCACGATGGCGGTCGGCGCTCGCCTGCTCGCCAAGAAGGAAGCGATCGTCAGCCGCCTGGTGGCGATCGAGGAACTGGCCGGCGTGGACATATTGTGCGCGGACAAGACCGGCACCCTGACCCAGAACAAGCTCACGCTGGGCGATCCGTTCAGCGTGAACAAAGTGCCCGCCGAGCAGATCATCCTCGACGCCGCGCTGGCGTCGCGCGCGGACGACAAGGACACCATCGACCTGGCCGTACTGGGCGGCTTGAAAGACGACAAGGCCCTGAAGGGCTACCAGGTGGTGCATTTCCAGCCGTTCGACCCGGTGCACAAGCGCACCGAAGCGACTGTCAAGGGCGCGGACGGAACACAGTTCAAGGTGACCAAGGGCGCGCCGCAGGTGATCCTGGCGCTGGCGGCCAATGCCGGTGAAGTCAAGTCCGCCGTCGACAAGGCGGTCAATGACTTTGCGGCGAGCGGCTTTCGGTCACTGGGCGTCGCCCGGGCCGATCAGGAAGGCAAGTGGTTGCTTGTCGGCGTGCTGCCCTTGTTCGATCCGCCACGGGAAGATGCCAAGGCGACCATCGCGACCGCACTGACGATGGGCGTGAAGGTCAAGATGGTGACGGGCGATGCACTGGCCATCGCCAAGGAAACCGCCAAGAAACTGGACATGGGCGCAAATATCCTCGACGCCGCCGGCCTGGGCGACTCGAAGAAAGCTGGAGACCGACGCAGGTGGCCGAGTCGATCGAGAAGGCCGACGGCTTCGCCCAGGTGTTTCCCGAACACAAATTCCACATCGTGGATGTCCTGCAAAAGCGCGGCCACATCGTCGGCATGACCGGCGACGGGGTGAACGACGCCCCCGCGCTCAAGAAGGCCGACTGCGGCATCGCCGTGTCCGGCGCGACCGACGCGGCACGCGCGGCAGCGGACATCGTCCTGATGACGCCCGGCCTGTCGGTGATCATCGACGCGATCAAGGAGAGCCGGAAGATCTTCCAGCGCATGAACAGCTACGCGATCTACCGCATCGCCGAGACGCTGCGCGTGCTGTTGTTCATGACGCTCTCGATCCTGGTCTTCAACTTCTATCCGGTGACGGCGGTAATGATCGTGATGCTCGCCTTGCTCAATGACGGCGCCATCCTGTCCATCGCCTATGACAACGTGCATTACAAGAACCAGCCCGAGGCCTGGAACATGCGCATGGTGCTGGGGATTTCCACCGCGCTGGGCATCGTCGGGGTCGTCGCCGCCTTCGGCCTGTTCTACCTCGGCGAGCGCGTCTTCCATCTCGACCGGCCGCACATCCAGACGCTGATGTATCTGAAGCTGTCCGTGGCCGGACACCTGACGATCTTCCTCACGCGCACGCGCGGCCCGTTCTGGTCCATCCGCCCCGCGCGGATTCTGTGGGGGGCCGTGCTCGGCACCCAGATCGTGGCGACGCTGATCGCGGTTTACGGCTTGTTCATGACACCCCTGGGCTGGGGATGGGCCGGGTTCGTGTGGGGCTATGCGCTGCTCTGGTTCGTGGTGAATGACCGCATGAAACTGCTCGCGTATCGGATTTTTGATCCCGTCAAAGCGGGGGCCAAGCCTAGTTCCAAAGTCGAGGACAAACCCGAAGTTAAGCCCGAAGCCAAAACGGCGGCGAAGCCTGAAGCAAAGGGCAAAACAACTTCCGATCTGAAACCGCAGATCGCCACACGGGCGTATGAGCTCTATGAGGAGCAGGGCCGACGGGACGGTCGATCAGTTCAGGATTGGGAGAAGGCGGAGCAGGAGATTCGGAAAGCTGATGTCAAGGCCGAGCCTGAAGCAAAGGCAGCGGCCAAGCCCGAAGCCAAAGCCGAGGCCAAGCCCGAAGATAAAGCCGAGCCCAAGCCCGAAGATAAAACCAAGACACCGACTGATTTGACGCCGCAACTCGTCAAGCGGGTCCATCAACTCTACGAGGACCTGGGGCGCAAAGACGTTCAGGCAGTTGAAGAATTCGAGAGGGCGCAGCGCGACAAACGGACAGATGAAGCAAAAACTGCTGCCAAGCCTGAAGGCAACGCGAAACCTAAGGAGGGCGCGTAATCTTGATTCCGCACTGGCTCCACCTCGTTTCCATTTTCGCTCTGGTTCTCGGCTTCGCCGCTGCCGGAGTGATCATGATTGACGAGATGCGCCATCCGCAACACATGTGGATCATGAACGTCGTCTGGCCGCTGGCGGCATTGTTTGGAACGGTGCTGACGATCTGGGCCTATTTCCGCTATGGACGGCTCGCAACCATGGAGGCGACCGTGAACATGAAAAGCGGGGGGCGCGAACCATCGGGCAAGAGCGTGACGTCATTTCCAGTGATGGCCGGAAAGGCCACGCTCCATTGCGGCAGCGGCTGCACACTCGGCGATATTTGCGCCGAGTGGCTGGCCTTCGCCTTCCCCTCAGTCGCCGTGTGGTTCGGTTGGCACTGGCTTTTCAGCGAGAAGATTTTCGCCGTCTGGGTGCTCGACTTTATCTTCGCTTTCGCGATTGGCATCGCGTTTCAATATTTTACGATCGTACCGATGCGCCATTTGAGGATGGCGGCGGGAATCAGGGCGGCGCTGAAGGCGGATGCGCTGTCGCTGACGGCATGGCAGATCGGGATGTATGGCTTCATGGCCTTCGCCAGCCTTTATTGTTTCCGGCACATATTCGGCGTCGGACTTGAAGTTCATAGCGTTGAGTTCTGGTTCATGATGCAGGTTGCGATGCTGTGCGGCTTTCTAACCAGCTACCCGGTTAACTGGTGGCTGCTCCGCTCTGGCATCAAAGAGATGATGTGAGGTTCATGAAGATGAAGATCGATACCACTGAATTTCGAGTGCCGGCGGGCAAAAAGGTCGACCTGAAAAGTTGGCCGACGGCAGCCAAACCCTTCTACAAGTCGAAGAAGCGGTACAAAAAGCTCCTGCAAGAACAGGTCGATGAGCTGAGCGCGCTGCAGCGCCTTCACTACGCGTCCAACCGTTATTCGATGCTGCTGATTTTTCAGGCGATGGACGCCGCCGGCAAGGACGGCGCCATCCGGCACGTCATGTCCGGCGTCAACCCGCAGGGCTGCCAGGTGTTCAGCTTCAAGCACCCGAGCGCCACCGAGCTGGAGCACGACTTTCTGTGGCGTACCACCCGCGCGTTGCCGGAACGCGGCCGCATCGGCATTTTCAACCGCTCCTATTACGAGGAAGTTCTGATCGTTCGGGTGCATCCGGAGATCCTGCGCACGCAGGGATTGCCGGACGCGCCGCTCGACGAGAGCGAAATTTGGAAGGAGCGCTATCGCTCCATCGTGGACCTGGAAGACCATCTCTACCGCAATGGAACGCGAATCATCAAGTTCTTCCTCCACCTTTCGAAGGAAGAGCAGCGAAAGCGATTCCTCGAGCGCATCGACGAACCGGACAAGAACTGGAAGTTCAGCCTCGCCGACATTCACGAGCGGGGATACTGGGCGCAGTACATGACGGCGTATGAGAAATGCCTGAGCGCGACCAGCACCGATCACGCGCCCTGGTACGTCGTTCCCGCGGACGACAAGGAGAACGCCCGCTTGATCGTTTCCCAGGTCATCCTCGATGCGTTCAATGAGCTCGACATGGCCTATCCCAAGACCACCGCGAAACGCCGGCGGGAATTGAAGTCCATCCGCAAGCAGCTGGCGAAATGACGCCTGTATCGTGGCTTCTCGATCGGGCAAAAGGCAACTGACCATCGAAGCCGAGCTGGAGATTCTTCAGCGCCAATCATTCAGCTACTTCGTGCATGAGGCAAATCCCGCCAACGGACTGGTGAGCGACAAGACGGCGGCGGATTGGCCCGCCAGCATTGCCGCCACCGGCTTCGCCCTGGCGGCGTACCCGGTAGCGATTGAGCGCGGATTCATGTCGCGCGCCGCTGCGGTGGAGCGCACGCTGGCGACGCTGCGCTTTTTCCGGGAAAGTCCGCACGGCCCCGAACCCGATGCCACCGGCTATCGGGGCTTTTATTATCATTTTCTCGACATGCGGACCGGGCGGCGCGCCTGGCAATGCGAGCTGTCGACGGTAGACAGCGCATTCCTGCTGGCCGGCATGTTGACGGCGAGAGGCTATTTCGACGCGGAGACGGCCGACGAGCATGAGATCCGCACCCTCGCCGACGCGCTCTACCGCCGCGCCGATTGGCACTGGGCCCAAAACCAGGGTGCAACGCTGACGCACGGCTGGAAGCCCGAAAGCGGCTTCCTCCGGTATCGGTGGCAGGGTTACGACGAAGCGCTCCTGCTCTACATCCTTGCGCTCGGCTCCCCCGCCTATCCGTTGTCTGACGGCAGCTACGCCGCGTGGGGCTCAACCTATAGATGGGAACACTGTTACGGCTACGACTATCTCTACGCCGGATCGCTTTTCACGCACCAGCTGTCGCACCTCTGGATCGATTTTCGCGGCATCCGTGACGCGTTCATGCGCGACAAAGGCATCGATTACTTCGAGAACAGCCGCCGCGCCACCTACGTGCAGCAGCAATACGCGATCGACAATCCGCTCAAGTTCAAGGCTTACGGCCGCTGTTGCTGGGGGATCACCGCGAGCGACGGACCCGGGCCCGACACCCTCACGGTAGACGGTGTAGAGCGGCAGTTCTATGGTTACCGGGCGCGCGGAGTGCCGGACGGGCCCGATGACGGTACCCTTGCGCCCTGGGCCGTCGCGGCGTCGTTGCCGTTTGCGCCCGAGATCGTGCTGCCCGCGCTCGACTACTGCATACACCAGGCGAAGTTGACCGAGCTGAACCCTTACGGCTTCAAGGCGTCCTTCAACCCGTCCCACCCGGGAGGATCCGGGAATCGACATGGTTGGTGGGTGTCACCCTGGCATTACGGTCTGAACCAGGGCCCGGTGATCTTGATGCTCGAAAACCATCGCAGCGGCTTGTTGTGGCGCTTGATGCGAGACTGCCCATACATCGTCAACGGCTTGCGGCGCGCCGGTTTCGCGGGAGGGTGGCTGTCGGAGCGAGGACTTGTACAGGAGGCGACCGACTCATGAGCAAGGCAGGCGACGGCAAGATCGGGTTGTGGGCGGTGGTCGCGATCGGCGTCGGCGGGATGGTCGGGGGCGGGATTTTTGCGGTGCTCGGCCTCGCCGTGCAACTGGCGCACGGCGGGACGCCGGTGGCCTTTGCGCTGGCGGGCGTGGTGGCGCTGCTGACGACGTATTCGTACGCGAAGCTTTCGGTCGCATATCCGAGCCGCGGCGGGACGGTCACGTTCCTGGACCGGGTTTTCGGGTCCGGTATGCTGACCGGCAGCCTGAACGTGCTGTTGTGGCTGAGTTACGTCGTGATGCTGTCGCTGTACGCGTTCGCATTCGGCAGTTACGGCGCGACGTTCCTGCCGCAGGCATGGCAGGCGGTCGGCAAACACGCGTTGATCAGCCTCGGCGTGATCACGATTGCCGGGTTGAACCTGCTCAGCGCGGAATGGATCGGAAAGGCGGAGAGCTGGATCGTGGGATTGAAAGTGGCGATCCTGCTGTTCTTCGTCGGCGCCGGCCTCGCCGGCATTCACGCTTCCCGGATCGCGCCAGGCTCCTGGTCGCCGCCGTTGCAGCTGGCGGCAGGCGGGATGATCATTTTCCTGGCTTACGAAGGATTCGAGTTGATCGCCAACACCGCGCGCGACGTGCGCGACGTGGGGCGCACGCTGCCGCGCGCGTACTACACGGCGGTCGGGTTCGTGATTTGCCTGTACGTCCTGGTCGCGCTGGTCACAGTGGGCAATCTCCCGGTGGACAAGATCGTGGCGGCCCGGGATTACGCGCTGGCGGAAGCGGCACGGCCATTTCTAGGGCGGACCGGCTTCACGTTGATCGCGGTCGCAGCGATGTTATCCACCGCTTCCGCGATCAACGCCACACTCTACGGCGCGGCACGTTTGAGTTATTGCATCGCGCGTGACGGCGAATTGCCGGCGACCCTGGAGCGCAAGGTGTGGGGTGCGCCCATGGAGGGACTATTGATCACCGCCGGGCTGACGCTGCTGGTAGCCAACGCATTCGACCTGACGAGCATCGCGACGCTGGGCAGCGCAGGCTTCCTGCTGATCTTCGCCGCCGTGAACGCCGCCAACGCGCGCCACGCGCGTCATACCGGCAGCCGCGCCTGGATTTCGGTCTCGGGGGCCGTCGCGTGCCTCGTCGCGCTGGGTGCGCTGATCTGGCAGACAAGCATGACCGCTCCGGCCAAGCTGTGGGTACTGGCGGCGATGGTCGCGTCGGCGGTGGCGATCGAGGGCGCCTACCGGCTGGCGAAGCGGGAGCTCCGATTGCATGATTAGCCGACCGATCCGAGACAAGGGCGTCTACCTCGAGCAGCAGCGCAAGGACAAGTTGATCCAGCACAAGCATTGCACCGACAAGTAGGGGCAAGATACGCCGGAGATTCGAGACTGGAAGCGGGAATGATCCATGCATCGGCTCAAACAAATCTGGAGTGATCTGCGCTCGAGCTTCTGGTTCCTACCGTCGCTGATGGTCGCGGTCAGCATTGTCTTGGCGGTCGTTCTAATCGAAACGGATTCCGCCGGGGGCGATCGCTGGCTGACCCAGTGGCCGCGCCTGTTCGGGGCCGGGCCGGAAGGCGCGCGCCAGATGTTGTCCACGCTCGCCGGTTCGATGATGACCGTTATGGGCATCACGTTCTCCATGACCCTGGTGGCTCTGGCGCTGGCATCGAGCCAATACACCTCGCGCATTCTGCGCAACTTCATGCGCAACCGCGTCACGCAGGTCACGTTCGGGATCTTCGCCGGCATTTTCGTTTATTGCCTGATCGTGTTGCGCACCATTCGCGGCGGCGTCGATGAAGCGCAGTTCGTGCCGGGCGTGGCGGTGTTCTTCGCGTTTGTCATGGCGCTCGGCGGCGTTGGCGTCCTCATTTACTTCATTCATCACATCGCGTCGTCGATCCAGGCCTCCAGCATCATCGCCTCGGTCGCCGACGAGACCATGGCGGCCGTTGATCGGATGTTTCCGGACAAGCTGGGACATCAATCCGATGAAGATGAGGACCAGGACCAGGTGCTCCGGTCTCTTAATGAGAGTACCTGGCGCGCCTTGCCGGCGATGATGGACGGCTATATTCAGAACGTGGACGCCGATGGGCTCCTGCGCCTGGCGCGGGACAGGAAGTCCATCGTACGGATGGAATGCGGCGTCGGCGAGTTCGTCGTCCGAGATACCGCTTTGGCGTCGCTCGCGCTGCAAGAACCACCGGATCAAGAGGCGATCGCGGCCCTCAATGCGTCATACAGCATCAGCAACCACCGCACCGTGGGCCAGGATCCCGCCTTCGGCGTCAGACAGATCGTCGACATGGCATTGAAGGCACTTTCGCCCGGCGTCAACGACACCTCGACCGCCGTGATATGCGTGGATTACCTGACGGCGATTCTTGCGCGGCTGGCTCCCCGGAAATTCCCCGCGTTGCACCGCTACGAGGAAGGCGAACTGCGCGTGATCGCCATGGCCCAGAACTTTGAAGGTCTGCTGCTCGAAGCCTTCGACCAGATTCGCAGAAACGCCGAAGGCAATGTCGCCGTCATGTCGCGCATGCTCGGCGCTCTCGATGCCATCGCCAGTCTGACGGACAGCCCGCGCCGCCGGCGAGCGCTGCGCGAACAGGTGCAGCGGATTGCCGAACTGGCCGATCGCACCATCGACTCCGCGCATGATCGCGCGCGCATCGAGGAGCGGCTGACGCGCGTGCGCAAAGCGATCGACGCCGGGCCCGCATTGCGTGCAGAGGAAGCGAAAGCATAGTCTTGTGAAATCGAACCGGGAAATGGAAAGCAAAGCCAGCTCAGCGAATTCCGGCGCGGTCGTCTCGGTGCGCGGCAGCGTCGTCGATGCAAGATTCGATGGGCGTTTACCGCCGATCTACTCGATGCTGCGCGCGGGAGACAATGGGCGAATCGTCATCGAAGTGCAGACGCAACTGGATGCGCGTCACGTGCGCGGAATTGCCTTGACGCCCACGCAAGGCCTCGCGCGCGGCATGGCGGTGGAGGACATGGGCGCCCCGTTGAAGGCGCCGGTGGGCAAAAGAATCCTCTCGCGCATGTTCGACGTGTTCGGCAATGCGATCGACCGTGGAACGGCGCTAGCCGATGTCCAATGGCGTTCGGTGCACCGGGCGCCGCCGCCGCTGGCACGGCGTTCCACCAAATCAGAGCTCTTCGAGACAGGTATCAAGCTGATCGATGTGCTCATGCCGCTGGAGCGCGGCGGCAAGGCGGGTCTGTTCGGCGGGGCGGGCGTGGGCAAGACGGTGTTGCTCACCGAAATGATCCACAACATGATCGGGCACCAGGAGGGGGTAAGCATTTTTTGCGGCATCGGCGAGCGTTGCCGCGAAGGCGAGGAGCTCTACCGCGAAATGAAGCAAGCCGGGGTGTTGCCGAACATGGTGATGGTCTTCGGCCAGATGAACGAGCCGCCGGGCGCCAGATTCCGTGTCGGCCACGCCGCGCTGACGATGGCCGAGTATTTCAGGGACGACGAGCACCGCGATGTGTTGCTGCTGATCGACAATATCTTCCGGTTTATTCAAGCCGGCTCGGAGGTGTCCGGCTTGATGGGACAGATGCCGTCGCGCCTCGGTTATCAGCCGACGATGGGCACCGAGCTATCGCAATTGGAGGAGCGTATCGCCAACACCGATAGCGGCGCCATCACCTCGATCCAGGCGGTCTATGTGCCGGCGGACGATTTCACCGATCCGGCGGCGGTGCACACGTTCTCGCATCTCTCCGCGTCGATCGTGCTCTCACGCAAGCGGGCAAGCGAAGGCCTCTATCCGGCCATCGATCCGTTGCAGTCCAGCTCCAAAATGGCCACGCCGCGCATCGTCGGCGCCCGCCATTATCGCTTGGCGCAGGAAGTCCGACGGACACTGGCGCAATACACGGAACTCAAAGACATCATCGCCATGCTCGGCCTCGAGCAGCTTTCGCCGCAGGACCGCAACGTGGTCGGCCGCGCCCGCCGGCTGGAGCGTTTTCTAACTCAGCCGTTTTTCACGACTGAGCAATTCACCGGCCTGCAAGGCAAACTGGTCAGCCTTGAAGACGCGCTGGACGGCTGTGAGCGCATCCTGCGCGATGAATTCAAAGACGTCCCGGAACGCGCGCTCTACATGATCGGGACGATCGACGAGGCGAAGACCGACCCTGAGCCCAAAGCGGAAGTCGAGCATGCAGCGGCCGACACTCATGAATCTTAAGATTCTCCTGCCGTTTCGAGTCTTCGCCGAGAAGAGCGGTGTTTCACGCATCGTGGCCGAGACGCGCGAGGGCTCGTTCGGACTGCTGCCGCACCGGCTCGATTGCGTGGCGGCGCTTGTGCCGGGAATCCTGATCTACGAAACCGCAGCGGAAGGCGAGGTATACCTGGCCGTGGATGAAGGGGTGCTGGTCAAGACCGGGCGCGACGTGCTCGTTTCCGTACGCCGTGCGTTGAGCGGAACGGACCTCGGCCAGTTGCGCGCTGCGGTGGAGGAGGAGTTTCTGGCCCTGGACGAGCAAGAGCAAAACGTGAGGTCGGTCTTGGCGAAAATGGAAAGCGATTTTGTCCGTCGCCTGGCGGCGTTTCACAATGAATGACGATCGCCAAGAAGATAGGTCCCCGAAATCGGAGTCTTCGCTCGGCCGCGAGGTCGGCGCGAAGGCGGCGCGAAAGCTCAAGGCGCAGCGCAACGCCGCGCCGGGGGTCTGGTTCGGCCTGGGGATGATGGGGATTATCGGCTGGTCGGTGGCGATTCCGACGCTGCTCGGCGCCGCGCTCGGTCTGTGGCTGGACCAGCGTTATCCGGGCGGCCGCTCCTGGACATTGGCGCTGCTGGTGGCCGGGCTCACGATCGGCTGTCTGAATGCGTGGCATTGGGTCGCCAGGGAAGACAAGGCCATGCGGGACGAACAGGGGGACAAGGGTGAATGACGTCTTGACTTTGGCGCTGGCACTGGCATTGGCGACGGGCCTGTTGCTCGGCGCCATCTTCTTCGGCGGCCTTTGGTGGACGGTGCGCAAGGGCGTTTCGTCCAAACGGCCGGCGCTGCTGTTTCTGGCCAGCCTGCTGTTACGGACAGCTGTCGTCGTCGCCGGGTTTTATGTCGTCTCGGACGGCCATTGGCAGCGACTGCTGGCGTGTGTGCTCGGATTTACCATTGCGCGGTTCGTCGTGACGCGGCTCGCCGGCCCGCCGCTCGGACACTACGACGCTCCAGCGCCGGAGCCCCGCCATGCGCCTTAGTCCGGACCAGATCATCTTCTGGCAATACGGGTCTTTCAAACTCAACGCCACCATTGTCTTCACCTGGGGCTTGATGTTCGTGCTGGCCGTGGGCGCGAAGCTGATCACCCGCAAACTGTCCATCGGCCTGAAACGCGCCCGCTGGCAGAATCTACTCGAAATCATCGTCATCGCCATCGAGAAACAAATCGAAGAGGTCGGCCTCAGCCAGCCGAGAAAATACCTCAGCTTCCTGGCCACGCTCTTTCTGTTTCTCGCCATGGCCGCCCTCTGCACCATCATCCCGGGCTACCAGCCGCCGACCGGTTCGCTCTCGACCACGGTGGCGCTGGCGCTGTGCGTGTTCGTGGCCGTGCCGCTGTTCGGCATCGGGGAGCGGGGTTTGGGCAACTACCTCAAGTCCTACGCGCAGCCGACCTTCTTCATGCTGCCGTTCAATGTCATCAGCGAAATCTCCCGCACGCTGGCTCTGTCCGTACGCCTGTTCGGCAACATGATGAGCGGGGCGATGATCATCGCCATCCTGCTCAGCATCACACCCTTCATCTTTCCGGTCGTCATGATGGCGCTGGGACTGCTCACCGGCATGGTGCAGGCCTACATCTTCGCCATCCTGGCCACGGTTTACATCGCGGCCGCGGCGCGTGTCAGCACGCCCGAATCCGAACCCGAGCACAACCATTGAACGCAGACAGTCAAAGGAGACACGATGGATAACATGACCATCATCGCGGTGGCATCGATTGTTACCGCCGGCATCACCACCGGTTTCGGCACGATGGGACCGGCACTGGGCGAAGGCAGGGCGGTTGCGACGGCGCTGACTTCGCTCGCCCAGCAGCCCGACGCTTCCGCGACCATCACCCGGACCCTGTTCGTCGGCCTGGCGATGATCGAGTCCACGGCCATCTACTGCTTCGTAGTCTCGATGATTCTCATCTTCGCCAATCCGTTCTGGAATCACGCCATCGCCCAGATCGCCGGAAAGTAGGCTTATGCTGATCGACTGGTTCACCGTCGCCGCGCAGGTAATCAACTTCCTGATTCTGGCGTGGTTGCTGAAGCGCTTTCTTTACAAGCCCATCCTGCGCGCCATCGATGCGCGGGAGCAGCGGATCTCTTCGGCGCTGGCGGATGCCGACGCGAAGAGCGCCGAAGCCGAGAAGGAGCGGGACGAGTTCCGGCAAAAGAACGCGACGTTCGACCAGCAGCGCGCCGCGCTCCTGAGCAAGGCGACAGACGAGGCGGCAAGGGCACGTCAACGGCTCCTGGACGAGGCGCGTCAGGCAGCCGATGACTTGAGCGCCAAGCGGATGCAGGCGTTGACTAACGACGCCCATAGCCTGAATCAAGCCATCAGTCGCCGGACCCAGCAGGAGGTGTTTGCCATTGCGCGCAAGGCACTGGCCGATCTCGCCACGACGAGTCTGGAAGAACGCATGGGCGAGGTATTCACTCGCCGCTTGCGGGAGATGGACGGCGAGGCCAAAGAAGGCTTCGCCAAGGCCCTGAAGACGGCATCCGAACCTGCGCTCGTGCGCAGCGCGTTTGACCTGCCTGCGGATCAACGCGCGGCGATACAGAATTCGCTCAACGAAACCTTCTCGGCTGAAATCCGCGTCAAGTTCGAGACCGCGCCTGATCTGATCGGCGGGATCGAGCTCAGCGCGAATGGACAAAAGCTGGCCTGGAGCATCGTGGATTACCTCGCGTCGCTGCAAGAGGGCGTCGACGAGCTGCTGAAAGCCCAATCCACGCCCGCAGCAAAGCGCCGATGAACAAGGAGCCCGAGAGCCTGGGGAACGTTTTCGAAGGGGCGTTCGCCGGCATCAGCCAGGCGCGGGAGGCATTCACGCCGCAGCTGAAGGCGCGGGAAGTCGGCACCATCGCCAGCATCGCAACGGGCATCGCAAAGGTGTCCGGCCTGCCCGGCGTTGGGTTCGAGGAAGTACTGAAGTTTCCCGGCGATTTGTATGGCATCGCATTCAACGTCGATGCGGACGAAATCGGAGCCGTTCTGCTGGGCGACCACTCGCAGTTGCAAGCCGGCGACGAAGTCGAACGCAGGGGGCACGTGATGGACGTGCCGGTGGGGGACGTCCTGATTGGACGCATTGTCAATCCGATGGGGCGACCTCTGGACGGCAATGGCCCCGTGGTTTCCAGCGCGCGCCTGCCTGTCGAGCGCCCCGCTCCGTCGATCATGGACCGCGCGCCCGTTACCGTACCGTTGCAGGCCGGCATCAAGGTCATCGATGCGCTCATTCCCATTGGGCGCGGCCAGCGCGAGTTGATTCTCGGCGACCGGCAAACGGGCAAGACCGCCATCGCAATCGACACCATCCTCAACCAGCGCGGCAAGGACGTGCTGTGCGTGTATTGCGCCATCGGCCAGCGCGCTTCCGGTGTGGCCAAAGTGATCGCTGCTCTGCGCGCAAACGGCGCGATGGATTACACCATCGTGGTCGTAACCGAAGGCAACGATCCGCCCGGCCTGGCCTACATCGCACCCTACGCCGCGACCAGCATCGCGGAGCATTTTATGGAGCAAGGCCGCGACGTGCTGATCGTATACGACGACCTCACGCACCATGCGCGCGCCTATCGCGAGCTGTCCCTGCTGCTGCGTCGTCCGCCTGGCCGAGAAGCCTTTCCCGGCGACATCTTCTACATCCACTCGCGGCTGCTGGAGCGCGCAACGCACTTGCGTCCGGAACTCGGCGGCGGATCGCTGACCGCGCTGCCTATTATCGAAACCGAAGCGCAGAACATTGCCGCCTACATTCCAACCAACTTGATTTCCATCACGGACGGACAGATCTACCTCTCGCCGGGGCTGTTCGAATTGGGCGTTCTGCCCGCGGTCGACGTCGCCAAGTCCGTTTCGCGCGTCGGCGGCAAGGCGCAGCGGGCGGCCTACCGCGCGGTGGCGGGGGACCTCAAGCTCGCCTATGCGCAGTTCGAGGAGCTCGAGAGCTTTGCCCGGTTCGGCGCCCGCCTGGATGAAGACACTCGCAAGATCATCGAGCATGGACGGCGAATCCGCGCCTGCCTCAAGCAGGCGGAGTTCGCCCCAGTGTCCATGGCCGTACAGATCGCCATCCTGCTGGCGTTGACCGCCGAACTCTTCGACGGCGTGCCGCTTGACCGGATGGCGGACGCCGAGCAGGCCGTGCGCAAGGCGGCGGCGGATATCCCGGCGGAGGTGAGCGAAAGGTTAAGTAGCGCCGGCAAGTTGGGCGATGAGGATCGTGAAGCGATTATTCAAATCGCTCGCCAGGCGCTCGCTCGCTTTCAACCCAAGCCGGACCCCAAGCCCAGGGCGGCATCCAAGGAGCAGTCATGAGCGACACCACCGCCAGCCTGCGCCGAAAGATAAACAGCGCGGGAGACCTGCAATCCGTTGTCCGGACCATGAAGGCGCTGGCCGCGTCGAGTATCGGCCAATACGAGCAATCGGTGCGCGCCTTGGGTGACTACTATCGCACCGTGGAGCTGGGATTGAGCCTCTGTTTCCGGGGCGCCGGCCCGGCGCCATCGATGACGGGAGGGACGAGGCAAGCGGACGCGGGCGCGATTGGCGCGGTGGTGTTTGGTTCGGACCAGGGACTGGTGGGCCAGTTCAACGATGTGGTGGCCGATTACGCGCTAAGGGCGCTGGCAGCGCTGCCCGGCGAGCCCGAGGTCTGGGCCGTCGGTGAGCGCGTTCACGCGCGCCTGGCGGACGCGGGCCTGCCGCCGATGGGACTGTTCACGGTGCCGAACTCCGTCAAGGCCATCACCCCGCTCGTCGGGAAGATTCTCGTACAGAGCGAGGCGCGCCACAGCCGGGGTGAAGTCGCCGAACTGCACCTCTTTTACAACCGCCCCACGTCCCGGGCCGTTTATGTGCCCGTCAGTCAGCGACTGTTGCCGCTGGACCAAAACTGGCGCCGCAATCTGGCCGAGCGTCCCTGGCCGACGGGAAACCTGCCCGAGGTTACGGGCGGCGGCAGCGCGACCTTGCGCGCGCTCATCCACGAGTATCTTTTCGTCTCGCTCTTCCGCGCGTGCGCCGAATCCCTCGCGAGCGAGAACGCGAGCCGTCTCGCGGCTATGCAACGCGCCGACAAGAATATCGATGAAATGCTGGAGGAACTCAACGGCAGTTTTCACCGTTTGCGCCAGAGTAACATCGACGAGGAACTGTTCGACGTGATCTCCGGCTTCGAGGCGCTGGTCGGATCGCTCTAGCGGCCGTCTCGAGCCAATTCAATTCCGGTTCTCAGAAGAAACTCCGTGCGCTGCGTACGCCAGCGCACCGACGGCTTCGGCGAGGAGGCAGCAAATGAACGCCTCACGCCCGGCGCGCAGGAAAATCGAACGTGAACAAGAACCAGATGAAGGGCACTGCAAAGGACATCGCCGGCAAGCTGCAGCAGCGGGCCGGAAAGCTCGTGGGAAGCAGGAAGCAACAGGCCAAGGGGCTGGCGAAGCAAATTTCCGGAAAGCTGCAGAAAGGCGTCGGCGACGCCACCGAAGCGATCGAGGACATCGGCAAGTCGCGGCGCTGACGCGCCGCCTTGCTCACTGATCGTCCGCCGCACCGGGCTAAGTGCGCCAACGAACCGACCCGGCAGCGCAAGCAGCGTACCTTCGCTCATCAACCGTCGCGCGCGCCCACGATTGCCACACGAAGCAGATCTACCCGGCGCGCATTTGTCGTCAGTCACATTTAAGGATTCGCCATGAAACCAGTATTGATCAGAAGCACGCTTACGCTCGCGGTGATCGGGCTGTTCGCGGCCGGCTGCAGCACGACCCAGCCCGTCGCGACGAACGAGTCGCCGCAGCCGGTGAGCTACGTCGGACCCGCAGGCCCCACCGGCGCCACTGGCGCCACCGGGCAACAAGGCGCAACCGGCGCCACTGGCGCGACCGGCTATGCAATGGCCGGACCGGTCGGCGCGACCGGCGCAACCGGCGCCGCCGGAATGCAAGGTCCGACCGGAGCCACGGGAAGTGAAGGCAGGTGGGTCGTTGGGCGTGCCGGTCCGGTCGGCGCAACGGGCGCAACGGGCGCGCAAGGCATGACCGGCGCGACGGGCGTCCAGGGTGAAAGTCTGCCCGGTCCTGCCGGCGCGACCGGCGCGACCGGAGCCTCGGGCATCCAGGGCGTAATCGGAAGCACGGGCGCGGAAGGCCCGACCCAGGTCGGTCCGACCGGACCGGTCGGCGCGACGGGTGCCACCGGCGCGCAAGGCGCAACCGGATTTACCGGCGCGCAGGGCAACGCCAATCTCTTGGGGTTTGTCGGCCCGACGGGTGATACCGGTGCCACCGGCCCTCAAGGCGCAATCGGCCAGACCGGTGCACAAGGCCCGGGCGGAGCGGTTAGCGGCTGGACCCCGTTCAGGGACTACTGGTTCGATATCGACAGGTCGGATCTGCGCGCTGCCGATTCCGGCAAGGCGTCGGACATCGCGGGCTACCTAAGCCAGAACCCCGGCCAACAGGTCGCCATCGATGGCTCGATCGACTCGAACAACGTGGACCTGAGCAATCGCCGCATTAATAGCGTGCGCACGGCTCTGCTCGATGCAGGCGTACCGGCCTACAAGATCCAGACCGGCGCCTTCGGCGATCCGCAAACGCAGCGCGACGGCCGGGTCGAGGTCCTGGTCGGCAAGCAATAACTCGGCGGCAGTACCTTCGCAGCAAGTAACCGGGCCCGGCAACGGAAGTCTCGTTCCGGGCCCTTTCACGAGAACCCATGAACACTCACCACCATGCCCTGAATGTCGCGCGCGGATTCCTCTGCGCCGCGGCGTTGACTTGCGCCGCGGCAGGCGCTTCGGCGCAAACGGTTTCGTCGATCGACGTGTCCCGTGCGCTGGCCAGCAACTCCGTCATCTCGTCGCGACATGCATTTGCGGTGGACGCCAACGAAGCGGCGCGCCGGCTCGAACAGGCAAGACGGCGGCGCGAGCAAGGCGCACTCCCCCAGCCCGGTGAACAGGCGCTAAGCACCGAACCGGGACTAGTGAATCATCGCTACTGGCGACGGCAGGAGAAACTGCGCCACCTGGTCGAGCAGGCCCTGCGTCGGTCAAACGAAACGCATCGGTCGAGCACGGCGCCCACGCGCAAGACGCGCCACGCGCGGCGCTAAACGCTCTAGCGCCGCCCCAGCTCCCGATCGGACTCGCGCCGGCGCAGTTCGGCGATGACGCTCGCAACGGCCTGCTTGCGCACCGCAGCCGTATCGTGCGAATCAAGCAACGGTGCTTGCGCGCCGGCCTCCAGCTGCTCGAGCTTGTCGAATATTCCCAGCGCCCGCTGCGGGTCGTAGCCGGTCACGAACAGGATCGCCGCCCCGATCCTGTCCGCCTCGCGCTCCTGCAGCAGCGCCCTTGCCTGGAACGCATCCGCGTACGAGTCCCGGGCCAGGAACTCGAGCAGGGCCGCGCGCGCGGTGGGAAGCTTGTCCTTGCCCAGGAATTCGGCCATGAAGGAGAGCTTGGCGGACGCGTGCCCAGCTAGGATGTGCGCGACCTCGTGGCACAGTATCAGGGCCAGCTCGTCGTCGCCAAGCGCCAGCTTGCGCACGAAATTCGCGTCGACAAGTACGAGTTGTCCCGGAAACGCGACCGCGCCGTGGCCGAAATCTTCGATCAGGATGGCCTTCCAGGCGGACGCGGCAAAACGTGGCTCAATCTCGGCCGCTGCCGCACCGACCGCTGCCATCACCCTGTCCACGCGCGCGTTCAATACCGGATCCCGGTCCAGCGTATGGTCCTCGATGGCCTTGCGCACGTAGCTCGCCGCGAGCGCACGCCATGCCGCGGCCGCCTCGGATGCCGGATAGGCCGCGACGATCCGGGAGCTGCCTGCCGGCACTTGGGAAAAGCAAACCCCCCACGCAAGCAGCAGCACAGCGGCGAAGCAGGCTTTGATGACTTCCCTCCAGGTCGCGCCCGGCTCCCGCTTTGTTCCCGCGGGATGCCGCTCCGAACCCAGTATGCCGCCTCGGGCGCATCACCACAACAGGCGCGATGGGTCTGTGTGTTGGCGCACATAGCGCCGCGCCATGTGAAGAAAGTCGCGCGCGCCTAAGTGCGGCGGCGCACAGACGAAATAGCACGTTGTAGGCGGCGTGGCGTGCGATTCGTCGAAGCGGGCTTCTACCGCGACTCGGGGAGCAACATTGCGAAGCTCGCGGGGGTGGGCTACCAGTACTAGCTCGGGGAGCGCTGGAGGCTAGGCGGCGCACTGGTGGGCGTCTACAGCCCAACCTACAACCACGGCAGATTCTTCGTCGCGCCGCTGCCGATCGTCAGCTACGACCTTGGCCCGGTGACGCTGAACGCAGTCTAGGTGCCCCGCTACAAGCAGTACAACCAGTTCGCGGTGTTCGGCTTCTACTTCAGCATACCGCTCAAGAAGTAGGGGCGCCGGCGCGGCTCAGCGCAAATGTACGCCGCCAAACAGTCCCAGCAATCCGACCACGATCAGGTAGGCCGCGACGATGTAGTTCAGCAGCCGCGGCATGACGAGAATGAGAATGCCCGCGATCAGCGAAATCAGGGGCGCCAGAGTCAAGGTGATGTTCATTGCGGCTTCCTTTGTTGTTCGATAAGGAACCAAGCTCCAGCGACGATATCCCCGCGGCGCGAAATGCTCTGTGCGCCAGCGCACAGCGCGCCGCGCATGGATGACGATAATCGAGGCGACAGGGAACGAGGTCGTCTTCGATGCGCAGCTTGGTGGTCACGAGTGTCGCAGCCTTTGCCGCACTCGCCGGATGGACCCATCCGGCGGGCGCGGGACTGCTATCCAGCACCGGCCCGGTCATCGCGATTCTCGCCGACGACCTGTACCTGGGCGAAGCCGAAGGCAACCTGGACGGATCCGGCACGATCGTCATCAAATCTCAGGCGAGGCCCGAGGTCGGCTGCCGCGGGGAGTTCACTTCGAGCGCCGAGCACGGCGGCACCGGCAAGGGGGACCTGCGCTGCAGCGACGGCAGCACCGCGACGCTGCAGTTCAAGCGCCTGAGCCTGGTGCGCGGCTACGGCAGCGGCCGCTCGAGCCGGGGCGCGCTGAGCTTTACCTATGGGCTCAGCGCGGCGGAATCCGGCCCCTACCTGGCTCTGCCTCCGGGCAAAGCGCTCGCGCGCGGCGTACGCAATCTGGTGCTGGTGGACGCAAGTCCGCCGCCGACGGCAATTGCCGTGCCGACGGCGCCGGACGCGCTGCTGAGCGCGGCGACGCTGGTGGTGACCGACAACCTCAGGCGCGACAACGAGCTGGGCACCGGCAGTGCGGCGAAGATCGCCGAGCTGGTTGAATCGACGCTCCTGCCGCTGTTCGACTTCCGCCACATGACCCGGCTCGCCGTGGCGCGCAACTGGCCCCTCGCCTCGCCCGAGCAGCAGCACTCGCTCGTGGCCGAATTCAAGACGCTGCTGGTGCGCACCTACTCCACGGCGCTGGCTAGATACCGCGATCAGGTGATCGAGTACAAGCCGCTGCGGATGGCATCCGGCGTAACCGACGTCACGGTCAAGTCGACCGTGAGCCAGCCCGGAAGCACACGCATCACCCTCGACTACGACATGGAGATGACCACGGCCGGGTGGATGGTGTACGACATCAAAATCGGCGGCATCAGCCTGATAACGACCTATCGCTCGAGCTTCGCCCAGACCGTCCGCGATCGCGGGCTGGACGGATTGATAAAGTCGCTCGCGACCAAGAACCAGCAGGTCGACGCGGGACCCGAGCCCTACAGCGGCGGCGGGCGAGCGGCCGTCATCCTGTACACGGTCATGCCAAGCGTCTTCCGCGGCGACCGATAGTCTCCGCGCGCAACGGCGACGCACCCATTTCCCGCGCCCTTGAGGGCGAAAGCCTAGGGCGTGTCGATCCGAGCCAGGCGGTCGTATTCGCGCTTGACCACCGCGTAGCACTCGCAGGCCCGTGCTTCCAGCTTCGGCCGGTCGAGTACGGTGATCTTGCCGCGGCTGTAGCGGATCAGGCCCGCGTCCTGCAGCTTGCCGGCCGCTTCGGTCACGCCCTCGCGGCGCACCCCCAGCATGTTGGCGATCAGTTCCTGGGTCATGGTCAGCTCATTGGCGGGCAGCCGGTCCAGGCTCAGCAGCAGCCAGCGGCACAACTGCTGCTCGACCGAGTGATGCCGGTTGCACACCGCGGTCTGCGCCATCTGGGTGATCAGCGCCTGGGTGTAGCGCAACAGCAGATGCTGTAGCTCGCCACCCCGGCTGAATTCGGATTTCAGGACGCCGGCCCCGAGCCGGTAGGCGTCTCCGGCGCTCTGCACCACCGCGCGGCTCGGGGTGGTCTCACCGCCCATGAACAGCGCCAGACCCACCACGCCCTCGTTGCCAACGACCGCGATTTCAGCCGACGCGCCGTCTTCCATGACGTAGAGCAGAGACACGATGCTGTCGGTCGGGAAATACACGTAACCCTGCGAGCTGCCGGATTCATAAAGCGCACTGCCCAGCGTCAATGAGCTCGGCTCGAGCTTCGGCAGCAGGCGCTCGTAATCAGCCGCCGACAGCGCAGCCAGGAGACGGTTCTGAAGCGGAGCCTGCATCGTGGGACGGGTTTGGCTTGTATTGCTAAGAGTGGTGGGCATTATCCCCCCCCCCCCGCGTCGGCGGTTAGCACGGGCCGCCGGTTGGCCGGCCCGCAACGACTGAGTACGATAGCGTACATAGCGTTTCCGCACAAGCACACGGCTGCTCGACGCACCAACTTCGAAATCTATCAGGCCCGGACGATTCTCTCCGCGCCGCCCATGTAGGGCCGCAGCGCCTCGGGCACGGCGACCGAGCCGTCGGCGTTCTGGTAGTTCTCCAGGATCGCGACCAGGGTGCGACCGACCGCGAGCCCCGAGCCGTTGAGCGTGTGCACGAGCTCGGGCTTGCCCTTTTCGTTGCGAAAGCGCGCCCGCATCCGGCGCGCCTGGAAGGCCTCGAAGTTCGAGCACGACGAGATCTCGCGGTAGGCGTTCTGGCCCGGGAGCCAGACCTCGATGTCGTAGGTCTTGGCCGACGAGAAGCCCATGTCGCCGGTGCACAACACCACGGTACGGTACGGCAGCTCGAGCTTCTTCAGGATCGTCTCGGCGTGCGCGGTCAGCTCCTCGTGGCAGCGATACGAGTCCTCCGGGCGCACGACCTGGACCAGCTCGACCTTGTCGAACTGGTGCTGGCGGATCATGCCGCGCGTGTCCTTGCCGGACGCGCCGGCCTCCGAGCGGAAGCACGGCGAGTGGCAGACGAACCTGAGCGGCAGCGACTCCAGCGGAACGATCTCGTCGCGCACGAAGTTGGTGACCGGGTACTCCGCGGTCGGGATGAGGTAGAGGTCGCGGCCCTCGATCTTGAACAGGTCGTCTCTGAACTTGGCCAGGCTCGAGACGCCGTTGGCGCACTCGCCGCTCACCATGTAGGGCACGTACACCTCCGTGTAGCCGTGCTCCTGGGAATGCACGTCGAGCATGAACTGCGCGATCGAGCGGTGCAGGCGCGCCACGCCCGCGCGCATCACCGCGAAGCGCGCGCCGGCGAGCTTGGCCGCGGTCTCGAAATCGAGCATCCCCAGCCCCGCGCCGACGTCGACGTGGTCCTTGGGCGCGAAGTCGAACTTGCGTGGTGTTCCCCAGCGGCGCTGCTCGACGTTGTCCTGCTCGCTCGTTCCCCGCGGAACGCTCTCATGCGGCAGGTTCGGAATGACGTCGAGGAACTGCCGCAGCCGCTCCTGCGTCTGCGCAAGAGATTGTTCAAGCTCTCCGAGCCCGGCGTTGATCGCGCCCGACTCGGCCACCAGCGCGCCCACGTCCTCGCCCTTGGCCTTCGCCTGTCCGATTTTCTTCGCCTGCGCGTTGCGCGCCGCCTGCAGCTCCTGGGTGCGGGTCTGAATGTCCTTGCGCTCCGCTTCGAGCGCGAGGAATTCCTCGCGCGGGAAGACGTAGCCGCGCGCAGCGAGGCGCGCGGCCACCGCATCGAGGTTCGTCCTGAGCAACTGGATGTCGATCATTTCTTTCTCTTTCCTCCGGCTTCGGCGTCGAGGGCGCGAAGATGCTCGAGCTTTTCGCGGATCTTCGCTTCCAGGCCCCGATCGGTCGGCCGATACCACTCGACCTGCGGCATGCCCTCGGGAAAGTAATTCTCGCCCGCGGCGTACGCGCCGTCTTCGTCGTGCGCGTAGCGATAGTCCTTGCCGTAGCCGAGATTCTTCATCAACCCGGTCGGCGCGTTGCGGATGTGCAGCGGCACCGGCCGCGTGCCGTCCGTGGCGACGAATCCGCGCGCCGCATTATAAGCGCTGTAGGCCGCGTTCGACTTCGCTGCGCAGGCGAGATAGAGCACCGCCTCGGCGAGCGCGAGCTCGCCCTCCGGCGAGCCGAGCCTCTCGTAGGTCTCGCAGGCATCGAGCGCGAGGCGCAGCGCGCGCGGGTCGGCCAGGCCGATATCCTCGGTGGCCATGCGCACGATGCGTCGCCCGAGGTAGAGCGGATCGGCGCCGCCGTCGAGCATCCGCACCAGCCAGTACAGCGAGGCGTCCGGGTCGGAGCCGCGCACCGCCTTGTGCAGCGCCGAGATCTGGTCGTAGAACTGCTCGCCGCCCTTGTCGAAGCGGCGCAGGTTCTTGGCCAGCGCCGACTCGACGAACGCGGCGTCGATCGCCTCCCCCGGGCGCGCGTTGCGCAGGATCTCGACCGCGTTCAGCAGGCGGCGTGCATCGCCGTCGGCGAAGCCGATCAGGCGCTCGCGCGCGACTTCGTCCACTTCGAGTCCGGTGCGCGCGAGCAGCGTTGCCAGGTCCTGTGCGGACAGGCTCTCCAGCACGTAGACGGTGGCGCGAGATAGCAGCGCCGAATTCACCTCGAACGAAGGATTCTCAGTGGTCGCGCCGATGAAGGTGAACAGCCCGCGCTCGACGTAGGGCAGGAACGCGTCCTGCTGCGCCTTGTTGAAGCGGTGCACTTCGTCGACAAACAGGATCGTGCGCCGGCCCGAGCGCGCAAGCACCGCTTCGGCCTGCTGCACCGCCTCGCGAATCTCCTTCACGCCCGAGAAGACGGCCGAGAGCGCGATGAACTCGCAATCGAACGCGGTCGCCATCAGGCGCGCGATGGTCGTCTTGCCCGTTCCCGGCGGTCCCCACAGGATCATCGAATGCGGTTTGCCGGACTCGAACGCGAGGCGCAGCGGCTTGCCCGGGCCGAGCAGGTGGCGCTGCCCGATCACTTCGTCGATGCTGCGCGGGCGCAGCACTTCGGCGAGCGGTGCGGCCGGCGCGGCGGTGCCGAAGAGGTCGGCCATGCCGCTCGTTCAGCGCTCTCCGAGCACGTCGGCGCCCTTGGGCGGCGTGAAGCGGAACACCGCGGGATCGAGCTCGGGGTTGAGCGTGATGTCGTGGAAGCGCAAGCGCGTGGTCTGGCCGAAATGATCGCTCAGCTCCATTGCCTCGACGCCCTTGGGGCCGAGCCCGAGCCGGATGAGGCCGAACCCCGCGTCGGCGTCGCGCGGCTTGGCATCGAGCCACTCGAGACCGTCGCGCACTCCGGCCTCGCTGAACTCGAACGCGCGCTCGACCTCGGCGCTGCCGGCGAGCAACGCGGCAGGGGTCGAGCCGAGCGCCTTCGCCATGCGCCGCACTGTGACCTGATCAAGGTCGCGGTCGTAGATCCAGACGTCCTTGCCGTCGCCCACGATCAACTGCGGCGTGGGCTCGGCGTATATCCAGCGAAACAGCCCCGGGCGCCGGAACTCGAAGCTGCCGCCGGATTTCTGCACCAGCTTGCCGTCGCGGTCGTAGACGCGCTGCTCGAACTGCGCGCGTGCGGACTGGGTCTCGTGCAGAAAGGATTCGAAACGCTCGAGCGCAGTCGCGTGCGCCGGCAGCGCTGCGAGTGCGAGGAGTGCGGCGGCCGCCGCCCGCAGCCAGGCTCGCATCTACTCGGCCTTCGCCGGCACCAGCACTTCGCGATTGCCGTTGGACTGCATGGGCGACACCAGCCCGGCGCGCTCCATGTCTTCGATCAGGCGCGCGGCGCGGTTGTAGCCGATGCGCAGGTGGCGCTGCACGAGCGAAATCGACGGGCGGCGGGTTCGCAGCACGATCTCCACCGCCTGGTCGTAGAGCGGGTCCTTCTCGCCGCCGCCTTCGCCGCCGCCGTTGGCGCCCTGGTCGGCCGCCTCCTGCGGCTCGAGCACGTCCCGCAGGTACTCGGGCGCGGCCAGCCCCTTGAGGTACTCGACTACCTTGTGCACCTCGTGGTCGGCGACGAACGCGCCATGCACCCGCTGCGGCAATCCGGTTCCGAGCGGCATGTAGAGCATGTCGCCGGCGCCGAGCAGCGACTCGGCGCCCGACTGGTCGAGGATGGTGCGCGAATCGACCCGGCTCGCGACCTGGAACGCGATCCGGGTCGGAATGTTGGCCTTGATCAGGCCGGTGATCACGTCGACCGACGGCCGCTGCGTGGCGAGGATGAGGTGGATGCCCGCCGCGCGCGCCTTCTGTGCCAGGCGCGCGATCAGCTCCTCGACCTTCTTGCCGACCACCATCATCAGGTCCGCGAGCTCGTCGATCACCACCACGATGTGCGGCAGCGGCTTGAGCGGCTGCGGCGAGCCGGATTCGATGGTCGCCGGGTCCTCCAGCGGCTTGCCCGCCTTCTCCGCGTCCACCACCTTGTGGTTGTAGCCCGAAAGGTTCCTCACCCCGACCCACGACATCAGCTTGTAGCGCCGGTCCATCTCGGCCACGCACCAGCTGAGCGCGTTGGCCGCCTGCTTCATGTCGGTCACCACCGGAGCGAGCAGGTGCGGGATGTCCTGGTAGACCGACAGCTCGAGCATCTTCGGGTCGACCAGGATCAGGCGCACGCTGCGCGGCTCGGACTTGTACAGCAGTGCGAGGATCATCGCGTTGAGCGCGACCGACTTGCCCGACCCCGTGGTGCCGGCCACCAGCAGGTGCGGCATCTTCGCCAGGTCCGCGACCACCGGGTTGCCGGCGATGTCCTTGCCGAGCACGAGCGCGAGCGGCGAATGCGTGTCGTGGTACACCGCCGAGCCGAGGATCTCCGACAGGCGCACCGTCTGGCGGTGCGGATTGGGGATCTCGAGGCCCATGCACGACTTGCCCGGAATCGTCTCGACCACGCGGATCGACACCACCGACAGCGCGCGCGCGAGGTCCTTGACCAGGTTGACGATCTGGCTGCCCTTGACCCCGACCGCGGGCTCGACCTCGTAGCGGGTGATGACCGGGCCGGGATACGCGGCCAGGACCTTGACCGAAACGCCGAAGTCCGACAGCTTCTTCTCGATCAGACGCGAGGTGAACTCGAGCGTCTCCGCGGTGACCTGCTCGGCGTCGTGGCGCGCCTCGTCCAGCAGCTTGAGCGGCGGCAGCGGCGTGTCGGGCAGGTCGTCGAACAGCGGCGCCTGCTTTTCCTTTTGCGCGCGCTCCGATTTCTTGATCTCGACGATCGAAGGTTCAATGCGCAGCGGCGGATGATCCTCTTCGCGCTTGCGCTCGGCCTCGACCACGAAGTCGCGCTCCTCGCGCGCGATCTCGCCCAGCTTGCGATCCTTGCGCCGCTCCCAGGTGCGCCGCGCGAGACCGTACAGCGACTCGAGCAGGAACCCGGTAACTTCGGATACGGCAAGCCAGGAGATGCCGGTGAACAGGCTGAATCCGACCGCGACCAGCGTGATAAGCGCCAGCGTTGCGCCGGTCAATCCGAACCCGCCCTCTACCAGGTGGCCCACCGACTGGCCGACCATTCCGCCGGCCGCAAGCGGCAGCTCGGCCGGCAGCGACTGCAGGCGCAGCGCCTCGAGCGCCGCGCTCGACACCAGCAGCAGCACGAAGCCCGCGAACGCGATCGCGAGCGGGCGGCGATCGATCAACCCGCTGCCGTCGATTCGCCGGTAGCCCCAGACCACGACGTAGGCGCAAAGCGCCGCCCACCAGTAGGCCGATACGCCGAACAGGTACAGCAGCAGGTCCGCGAGCCATGCGCCCAGGCGCCCGCCTGCGTTCTGGGTGACCGCGACGGTCGCGCTGTGCGACCAGCCGGGATCTTCCTTGTGGTAAGTCGCCAGGATCAGCAGCAGATAGGCTGCCAGCGCGACCAGCACCAGCCACTTCGCCTCGCGCAGAAGGCTCGCGAGCTTGGCGGGAAGTGGGGCTGCGGAGGATTTTTGCGCTGCTGCCATTTAGGCCCGGGGGGAAGTGCGGAATTGTACCCCACCCCCTCCTCGAAACCCCAGCCCGGGCGGGCGCTTAGCGCCGGATCGTAAGATCCGTTCTAGCGCGAGCCTAGTCCGGCAGCATGATCGAGTCGTGCAGCACGATGGTCGAGCCGCGCATCTCGATGTAACCGCCCAGCTGCAGGTCCTTCATCACGCGGCTCACCATTTCGCGCGAGGCGCCGATCATCTTGGCGATGTCCTGCTTGGGCAACCGCTTGGTCACCATCTTCTGGCCGTCGACCGTGTCCGCCATGTCGAGCAGCAGGCGCGCAACCCGGCCGTAGACGTCGAGCAGCGCCAAGCTGCCGATCTTGCGGTCGGCCTCGCGCAGACGCCGCACCAGGCCGCGCATCACCGCCATCGCCATCTCGAAGTTGTCGGCCAGGCACTTGTTGAAGTCGCGCTTGGCGATCGACAGCAACTCGCAGGGCTCGATCGCCAGCACGCTGGCTGAGCGCGGGCTGTCGTCGATCAGGCCCATCTCGCCGAAAAACTCCCCCGGGCCGAGGATGCTCAGGATCACTTCCTTGCCCTCGGCGTCGCTCATCATCACCTTCAGCCGGCCCGAAAGGATGATGTAGAGCGAGTCGGTCTGATCGCCCGCCACCATGATCGTCGCGCCGCGCGTCACGCTCTTACGCGTGACCACCGTGGCGAGGGCGCGCAATTGCTCGTCGGGGACGCTCGAGAACAGGGGCACCGCTCTCAGCACCGTCGTCGACACTGTCGTGGGTACGCCCGCCATGCTCCTCCCCGCTTGGTATCGAACCTGTGAACGTGACAATGTTAGCAGAATCGGTCGTTTATAATCGACCGCGATCAACCGAAGCGCTACCGCAGCCCCCCGCCGCCATGGCCACCCGACACTCCCGTCTGCTGATCCTCGGCTCAGGTCCGGCCGGCTACACCGCCGCGGTGTATGCCGCGCGGGCCAACCTGCGCCCCGTGCTCGTTACCGGCCTGGCGCAGGGCGGCCAGCTCATGACCACCACCGACGTGGACAACTGGCCCGCGGACGCGAACGGGGTCCAGGGCCCCGAACTCATGGAACGCTTCCAGAAGCACGCCGAGCGCTTCGAAACCGAGATCGTGTTCGACCACGTGCAGCGCGCGCGCCTTGGCGAGCGGCCACTGGTGCTCGAGGGAGACTCGGCGACCTATACCTGCGATGCGCTGATCATCGCCACCGGCGCCTCGGCCAAGTACCTCGGGATCGAATCGGAACAGAAGTTCATGGGGCGCGGCGTGTCCGCCTGCGCCACCTGCGACGGCTTCTTCTTCAAGGGCCAGGACGTCGCCGTGATCGGCGGTGGCAACACCGCGGTCGAGGAGGCGCTGTATCTCGCCAATATCGCGCGCACGGTGACGCTGGTGCACCGGCGCGACAAGCTGCGGGCCGAGAAAATCATGATCGACAAGCTCATGAAGAAGGCGGCCGAAGGCAACGTGCGCCTGGAGTGGAACCACGTGCTGGACGAAGTGCTGGGGGACAAGAGCGGCGTCACCGGCCTGCGGCTCAAGCACGCGGCCACCGGGGCCGCGAAGGAGATCGCCGTGACCGGCCTGTTCGTGGCGATCGGACACACCCCGAACACGTCGCTTTTCGAAGGCCAGCTCGATATGGAAAACGGATACATCGTGACCCGCGGCGGGCGCAACGGCAATGCCGCCGCCACCAGCGTGGCCGGCGTATTCGCCGCCGGCGACGTGCAGGACCACGTCTATCGCCAGGCCGTCACCAGCGCTTCGAGCGGCTGCATGGCCGCGCTCGACGCCGAGAAGTACCTCGACAGCCTGGCCGGGTGAGGAATGCTCCGGTGCCGGTCATGCGCAAGCCGCCCGACGACGACCTGGACTTCCGTCGCGCGGTAGCTGACGTGCAGCCGATCGCGCCGGCAAGGCGAAAGCCGCTGAGGCGCGCGCCGCCGGCGCCGATTCCGCAGCAGAGCCGGCGCGACGAGCGCGCCGCCCTGGCCGAGACGCTAAGCGGGCCGGTCACGCTGGACGACGCGCTCGAGTCGGGAGAAGAGCTGGTTTTTTTGCGCGACGGGCTTTCGCGCCAGGTCCTGCGCCGCCTGCGGCGCGGCCACTGGGTGGTCCAGGACGAGCTCGATCTGCACGGCATGAACCGGGCGCAGGCGGCGATCGGCGTGGCCGAGTTCCTGCGCCGCTGCGCGTTGCGCGGCCGACATTGCGTGCGCATCGTTCACGGCAAGGGGCTGGGATCGCCCAATCGCGAGCCGGTGCTCAAGCACAAGCTCAGGAACTGGCTGATGGTGCGCGACGAGGTGCTGGCCTTCTGCCAGGCGCCGCAGGCGCACGGCGGTAGCGGCGCCGTGCTGGTGCTGCTGAAAGCGCGGACCTAGACGGCCGATTCGTTGATTTCGCCGGTGCGGATCCGGACCACGTGCTCGACCCCGGTGACGAAGATCTTGCCGTCACCGATCTTGCCGGTGCGCGCGGCCTTGACGATCGCCTCGATTGCGGGCTCGACCTGGTTGTCCGCCACCACGACTTCGATCTTCACCTTGGGCAGGAAATCGACCACGTACTCCGCGCCCCGATACAGCTCGGTGTGCCCCTTCTGCCTGCCGAAACCCTTGACCTCCGTGACAGTCAGCCCGGTCACCCCGACTTCCGAAAGCGATTCGCGCACTTCGTCGAGCTTGAACGGCTTGACGATGGCTTCGATCTTCTTCATGCGTTTGCCTCCCGGCGGCCAACCCGCCGACTGTGCCGATTGTAACGCGCCTTGCCCCGGTGTTGCGCTTGCGGCGCGACCCCCGGCTCCGGAATAATCGGCGCATGGCGCATCATGCCGGCGCGGGCACGCTCGAAAGTCTCGATATCGTCGAATCGCTCAGCGGCGTGGAGCCCGACGAATGGAACCGGCTGGCGGGAACCAACCCGTTCGTGCGTCACGAGTTCCTTTCGGCACTGATCGATACCGGCTGCGCCAGCGCGCGTACCGGCTGGGCGCCGCGCTTCCTGCTGCTGCGCCGCGCCGGCGCGCTGGCGGGCGCAATGCCGCTGTTCATGAAGTCGCACTCCTACGGCGAGTACGTGTTCGACTGGGCCTGGGCCGACGCCTACGCGCGGCACGGCCTGGATTACTATCCCAAGCTGCTCAGCGCGGTGCCGTTCACGCCGGTGACCGGGCCGCGCCTGCTAGCGCAATCCGAGCGCGAGCGCGAAGCCCTGCTTGCGGCCGCGCTCGAGCTGGCGAAGGACGCTTCCTCGCTGCACGTGCTGTTTCCGACCGAAGGCGAGGCGGGCCTGATGCAGCGCCAGGGGATGCTGTTGCGCCGCACGGTCCAGTTCCACTGGCGCAACGAAGGCTACGCCGATTTCGAGGCTTTCCTCGCGCGCCTGACGCACGCCAGGCGCAAGAACATCCGTCAGGAACGCCGGCGCGTGCGCGAAGCCGGCATCACGCTGCGCCGGCTGCGCGGCGACGCGATCGAACGCGGCCACTGGGAGCTGTTCCACCGCGGCTATCGCGCCACCTATGCCGCGCACCACTCCAGCCCGTACCTAAATCTCGGGTTTTTCCTGCGCATCGGCGCGACCCAGCCCGAGCACACCCTGATGATCCTCGCCGAGCGCGACGGCGCGCCGCTCGCCGCCGCGCTTTGCCTGCTCGACGCCGAGGCAATCTACGGCCGCTACTGGGGTGCGCTCGAGCACGTTCCGCTGCTGCACTTCGAGTGCTGCTACTATCAGGCGATCGAGTACGCGATCACAAATGGCCTTAAATATTTCGAGGGCGGAGCGCAGGGCGAGCACAAGCTGTTCCGCGGACTGATGCCGGTGGAAACGATCTCCGCGCACTGGCTCGCGCACCCCGCCTTCGCGCGTGCGATCGAGGATTACCTGGAACGCGAAACGAGCGGCATCGGGCGCTACGTGAACGAGCTGGTCGAGCATTCGCCGTTCAGGCAAAACTAGACATTCACCCAGGGGAGGACAAAGGATGCGTCTCGACAAAAAGGTCGCAATCGTCACGGGCGCCGGCAGCGGCTTCGGCGAAGGCATCGCCACGCGCTTCGCGCATGAGGGCGCGCAGGTGCTGGTCAACGATATCAACGCGGAAGCTGGCGAGCGCGTCGCCGAGGCGATCCGCAAGGCGGGCGGCAGCGCCCAGTTCGTGCAGGCCGACGTGACGCGTGACGCCGACTGGGCGCGCCTCGCGCAGAGCGCAGTGTCGAAGTTCGGGCGCCTGGACGTGGTGGTCAACAACGCCGGCTGGACCCACCGCAAGAAGCCCTTCCTCGAGGTGACCGAGGCCGAGTTCGACAGGGTGTACGCCGTCAACGTCAAGAGCGTGTACCTGTCGGCGCGCCATGTGCTGCCGACGTTCCGCCGCCAGGGCGGCGGCTGCTTCGTCAACATCGCCTCGACCGCGGGCCTGCGGCCGCGCCCCGGGCTGATCGTCTACAACAGCTCCAAGGCGGCGGTAATCCTGATGAGCAAGGCGATGGCGGGCGAGTTCGGCCCGGACAAGGTGCGCGTCAACTGCGTCAACCCGGTGTTCAGCCCGGACACCGCGCTGTCGCCCGAATTCGCCGGCGGCACGATCACGCCGGAGGTGCGGGCGGCTTACCTCGCCACGATTCCGCTGGGACGCTTCTCGACGCCGCTCGACGTCGCCAATGCCTGCCTCTACCTGGCCTCGGACGAGGCGTCGATGATCAGCGGGGTGTGTATCGAGGTCGACGGCGCGCGCTGCGTGTAGCGCAGGCGCTGCTTCAGCCTTCGGCGGCGCGCTTCACGCCGCCCAGCAGGGCGGCGACCTGACGCTGCTTGCGCTGCGGCTGTGTGCTGCGCGGCTCGGGCGCAGGCGCCGCGCCTTGCGCGGGCTCGTAGGGCTTGGAGAATATAGGATCCGCAGCCGGCTTCTCGTGCCGCCCCGGCTTTTCGTGCCGCGCCGGCGCCTCGCGTCTGGGCGCGTCCCGTTTTGGCGCCTCGCGCAGCCTCGGCTCCCGGCGCGGGCCGCGCTCGCGTGCGCCTTCGCGCCCTATCATGCCGGCGACCGTGCCGCCATCGGGCGCAAAGCCCGACACCAGCACGCGTTCGAGCTTGCGCTTGATCAGCTTCTCGATCGCGGCGAGCTTCTCCTGGTCGTCGGGCGCGACGAGCGAAATCGCCTCTCCGGTCAGTCCGGCGCGCCCGGTCCTGCCGATGCGATGCACATAGTCCTCGGGCGAGTGCGGCACGTCGAAATTGATGACCTGCGGCAGCCCCTCGATGTCGAGCCCGCGCGAGGCCACGTCGGTGGCCACCAGCACCGCAACCTTCCCGGCCTTGAAGTCCTCCAGCGCTACCAGCCGCTCGGCCTGCGACTTGTCGCCGTGGATCGCGTCGGCGTGGATGTGCTCGCGGCGCAACTGGTGCGCCAGCCGGTTGGCGCCGATGCGGGTCCCGGTGAACACCAGCACCTGGCTCAGGTTGCGGGTGCGAATCAAGTGGCACAGCAGCTCGCGCTTTTTCTCGCGCGCCACGGGATGCACGATGTGGGTCACCAAGTCGGCGACCGCGTTGCGCGCGGCAACCTGGACCTCCGCCGGATCCTTCAGAATCGTCGCCGCCAGCTTGCGGATCTCTTCGGGGAAGGTGGCCGAGAACATCAGGTTCTGGCGCACCGGCGGCAGCAGCGCGATGATGCGCCGGATGTCCGGCATGAACCCCATGTCCAGCATCCGGTCGGCTTCGTCGAGCGTAAGAATCGAAGTCTGGCCGAACATGACGGTCTTGTTCTGCACGTGATCGAGCAGGCGCCCGGGAGTGGCGACGAGGATTTCGACGCCGAGCCTCAGCTGGGCGATCTGCGCATTCATGTCGACGCCGCCGTAGACCACCGCGGTGCGCAGCGGAAGATGCTTGCCGTATTCGCGGAAACTCTCCTCGACCTGGATTGCAAGCTCGCGCGTCGGCGTCAGGACCAGGGCGCGCACGGGATGGCGCGCGGGCGATGTGCTGGTGCTGGCCTTCGGAGCGAGACGCTGCAGGATGGGCAGCGCGAAAGCGGCGGTCTTCCCGGTCCCGGTCTGCGCGCCGGCCATCAGGTCGCGCCCTTGCAGCACCAACGGGATCGCCTGTTCCTGCACCGGCGTGGGCTTGTCGTACCCGAGTTCCGCCACCGCCGCGAGCAGCGGCGGGATGAGGTCGAGTTGTTCGAACGCAGAGCTGATAACGGAACCGCCCTGAAGTGTAACGATCACGGAAGGCCGAATTATACTCCCGTCCCTCCTCGGACATTCGCATGATCCTATTTCGCAACCTAGCGCTCTCGCGCGGCGTCCAGACGCTGTTCAGCGACGCCTCGCTCACTCTAGAGCGCGGCTGGAAGGTTGGTCTGGTCGGATCCAACGGCAGCGGCAAGTCGAGCCTGCTCGCGCTCATCGCGGGCGAGCTTGCCGCCGACGCGGGGGACTGCGAGCTGCAGCCGCGCACGCGCATCGCGCGCATCGAGCAGGAGGCCCCTGCCCTCGAGCAGCCGGTGATCGAATACCTGCTAGACGCCGACGCCGAGCTGCGCACGGCGCAGGACGCGATCGTTGCCGCGGAAACCGGCGGCGACGGCGAGCGGCTGGCGCTCGCGCACGAGCGCTACGCTTCGGCGGGCGGCTACACCGCGCAGTCGCGCGCGATGGCGCTGCTCGCGGGCCTGGGCTTCGCGCAGGCCGACGCGCTGCGCCCGGTGAGAGAATTCTCCGGCGGATACCGCATGCGGCTCAACCTCGGGCGCGCTCTCGTGCGCCCCTCCGATCTGCTGCTGCTGGACGAGCCGACCAACCATCTCGACCTCGATACCATTCTCTGGTTCGAGAACTGGCTGCGCGGTTACGCCGGAATGCTGCTGGTCGTCTCGCACGACAGGGATTTCCTGGACCGCGTCTCGGACCACACCCTCGCCATCAGCAACGCGACGCTGCGCCTGTACGCCGGCAATTACTCTAACTACGAGCGGCTGCAGGCGCTCGAGCTCGCCCAGCAAGCCGCACTCGCCGCGCGCCAAAGCAAGGAGGTGCAGCGCATCACGTCGTTCGTCGAGCGCTTCCGCGCCAAGGCGAGCAAGGCGCGCCAGGCACAGAGCCGGCTCAAGCAGCTCGAGCGCATGGCCGAGATCGCGCCGGTGTACGCCGCGCAGTCGTTTCGCATTCAATTCGAGGAACCGGAACGCCAGCCCGAGCGGATCGTCGCTCTGGAAGACGCCGCCGCGGGATACGACGACCGCCCGGTGCTCGACGGCGTGTCCATGGTCGTCGCGCGCAACGACCGGCTGGCGGTGATCGGTGCCAACGGCGCGGGCAAGACGACGCTGGTGCGGCTGCTGGCCGGCGAGCTCGCGCCCCTGGCCGGGCGCCGCGCAGAGGGACGCGGCATCGTGATCGGCTATTTCGCCCAGCACCAGGTCGAGATGCTGCGCGCCGAGGAAACACCGCTCGCGATGATGCAGCGCTTGTTCCACGGCGAACGCGAGCAGAAACTGCGCGACTTCCTCGGTCGCTTCGGCTTCGCCGCGGAGCGCGCCCAAAGACGGATCGGACCGCTCTCCGGCGGTGAAAAGTCGCGCCTCGCGCTCGCCGCGCTGATTAGGCAACGCCCGAACCTGCTGCTGCTGGACGAGCCGACCAACCACCTCGACCTGGAGATGCGCCGCTCGCTCGCCATGGCGCTGCAGGGCTACGCCGGGGCGCTGGTCATCGTATCCCACGACCGCCACCTGCTCGCGACCTGCGCCGACCGCATCCTGGTGGTCGGCGAGGGGCGAGTGACCGAGTTCGACGGCGACCTCGAGGACTACCGCCAGCTGCGCCTGAAGCAGGAGCGCGGCGCCGCTCCCGGCGAACCCAAGCGCAATCGGCGCGACTCGCGGCGCGAAGAGGCCGCCGCGCGCGAAGCGCAACGCGGCCGTCTGCGTCCCCTCGAGCAGCGGCTCGCGCGCGTCGAAACCAGAGTGGAAAAGCTATCGACCGAGCACGCCGCGGTGGTCGCCTGGCTCGCCGATCCCGGGCTGTACGCCGACGCGCAAAAGCAGGCGCTCGCCGAGGCGCTGGAGAACGACGCGCGGCTCAAGTGGGAGCTCGCACGGGCCGAGACGGAATGGCTCGAGATCTCCGAGCAGCTCGAGACGATGCGCGCTAGTTGAGCGTACGCGGCGCGCGCTCGGCCGGCGGCCGCGCTTCCGAATCGGGCAACCGCAGATCCATGTCCCAGTCGCTCTTCTTGACCGCGGACTGCAGCAGCCGGCACACGGAGTGCAGCAGCACCGAATCAAAGGTCAGGGTCACTCCGCTGCCTTCGGCCGGGTGCAGCGCGACGACCGGCTGCCCTTCGCGGTTGCGCCCAGTCTGGATTCGGGCCAGCAGCAAAGGCGCCTCGCCCAACGGCGTCGCGCGGGGCTTGTGTTCGTAGGCGCGGGAAAAGTCGGCGCGCGCGACCGCCTGTTCGTGCTCGATCCCGAACAGGGCCTTGCGCGCCTCGGGATTGGCCTGGGTGCTGATCCGCGGGCTCGCCTCCTCGGCCAGTTTTACCAGCAGCGGCCAGAGCAGCTTGACGAAGCGCCGCGTCAGCGTCAGGCGCACTTCGACCCCGTCGCTCGCCGAAACGAGCATCAGGAGCCTGTCTTGCTCCGCGTCGTAGTCGATCTTGAGCTGGTGCAGACGCATGCGAAAGTGTACCGCGATCGTAAAATGTCCGTCATGGTCCGGATCCTGAAAGTCGCCTCGCCGCGGGACCTAGCCAGCGTGCGCATGCTGTTCGAGGAATACGCGCGGGAGGTCGACGCTCCCGCCTGCTTCGGCGGGTTCGGGCGCGAATTGGAGACGCTGCCCGGCGAGTACGCGCCGCCGGGCGGGGCGCTGTTTCTTGCGCTGGGGTCTGGGCAGCCGGCGGGCTGCGCCGCCTTGCGTCGCGTCGACGCGGAGACGGGGGAAATGAAGCGCTTTTACGTGCGCCCGGCATTTCGCCGCAGCGGGGCGGGGCGCGAGCTGGCGCAGGCGGTCGTCGCTGCCGCCCGCGATACGGGCTACGCGCGACTGGTGCTCGACACGCTGCCGAGCATGGCGCAGGCACAGGCCCTTTACCGCTCGCTCGGCTTCCGTCCCACCGGGCCGTACCTGTCGTGCCCGACTCCGGGCGCGAGCTGCTACGAGCTGATCCTCTAGCGCCTCACCGCGGTGCGCGGCGGATGCGCTCCAGCAGGTGCGTGGTGGAGCGCTCGTGCTCGAACGGGATCGAATGCACCAGCCCGCCGCGGGCAAGAACCTCGCGCGCACCGACGATGCGCTCGACGGGCCAGTCGCCGCCCTTGACCAGCACGTCCGGGCGGCATGCCTCGATCAGCGCAGCGGGGGTGTCTTCATCGAACCAGGTCACTGCGCCCACCGCCTCTAGCGCGGCGACAACGGCCATGCGGTCTTCGAGCGGATTGAGCGGCCGATCGTCGCCCTTGCCGAGCCGCCGCGCGGAAGCGTCCCCGTTCAGCGCCACCAGTAGCGAGGCGCCGCAGGCGCGCGCGCGCGCCAGGTAGGTGACGTGGCCCCGGTGCAACAGGTCGAACACGCCGTTGGTGAACACCAGCGGCCGCGCGAGCAATCCGAGCCAGCGCGCGAGGTCCTTGGGCGGGTGGACCTTGCGCTCGAATTCTGGCGGTGTCTGCGCCACGCGGAACGCGGTCGGCGGCGGGGGCTACTTCTTCGGCTCGGCCGCGGCCTTCTGGTGCGAGCGGCAGATGTCGTCGGTCGATTTGCAGAATTCGAAGATCTTGACCACCTTGCGCACGCCGCCCGTGGTGCGCGCGATCTCCACCGCGTCGGCCGCCTCCTGCTCGGTCACGATCCCCATCAGGTACACCACGCCCGCCTCGGAGACCACCTTGACGTGAATCGGATTGAACTTGTCGGCGTCCAGGAAGCGCCCCTTCACCTTGGCGGTGAGGTATCCGTCGTTGGCTCGCGCGGGCGCGGAGGGTACGCCGGCGATCTCGATTTCGTTGGTAACTCCGCGCACGTTCGGCACCGCCAGCGCGATCTTCTCGATGTCGGTCTTGATGCGCTCTTCGGGCGCTTCACCGGTCAGCAGAACCGCGCGATTGAAGGAGGTGACGTCCACGTGCACCCTGTCGCCGTAGCGCTCGCCGATGCGGCCCTTGGTCTTAAGCTCGATACCCTCGTCCTCGACCTGGGCGCCGGTGGTGCGCCGATCGGCCGCCGACATGACCGCCCCGGCGCCCACGCCGACGAACGCGGGAAAGCAGCCCTGGAGCAGCACGGCCGAGGCGCAAAGGACGAATGCAAGCAGCAGGTGAATTTTCTTCATTGCCTCGCTCCAAATAGCTGAAAGTCGATCGCGTCGCACATGCAGTGCAGCGCGAGCAGGTGCACTTCCTGTATCCGCACCGTTCGCGTGTGAGGGACGCAGATGTGGACATCGCCCGCAGCCAGCAGCGGCGCAAGCTTGCCACCGCCGTTGCCGGTCAGCGCCACTACGCGCAGCTCGAGCTCGCGCGCCGCGCGCACGGCCTCGAGCACGCTGGCGGAGTTGCCGCTGGTGGAAATCGCCAGCAGCACGTCGCCCTTGCGCCCGAGCGCGCGCAGTTGCTTCGCGAACACCTGTTCGTAGCTGTAATCATTGGCGATCGCGGTCAGCGCCGAGGAATCGGTGGTCAGCGCGACCGCCGCAAGCGGCGGACGCTCGGTCTCGAAGCGGTTCACCAGCTCCGCCGCGAAGTGCTGTGCGTCGGCCGCCGAGCCGCCGTTGCCGCAGGCAAGCATCTTGCCGCCGGCGCGTAACGCGTCCGCCATCAATTCGGCCGCATGCGCGATCGGCCCGGCGAGCGCTTGCGCCGCCGTCTGCTTCAGCTGCGCGCTGTCGGCAAATTGCGCCGCGACGCGCAGTTCGATTTCAGCGTCCTGTTCCGCGTGACCCATGGCGCATTTTACACCGCGTAGCTGCGCGCGCAGCTACGCGCTTGTGCGCCTAGTCTCCGAACGCGTCGCGGATCCATTCGATGCACGGCTGTTGCGCGCCGTCGAGCAGCAACACGTCGAAGCGGCAGTTGACTTCCTTGCGACCGGCGAGATACAGGCGCGCGGCGGCGAGCAGGCGCTCGCGCTTGGCGCGGGTCACGCTCTCCGCCGCACCGCCGTAGAGGGCGTTGCGCCGCAGGCGCACTTCCGCGAACACCAGGGTACCTCCTTCCTCGGCGACGAGGTCGATTTCCCCATGGCGGCAACGCCAGTTGCGCGCCAGGATGCGCAGGCCGGCGCGGCGCAGCAATTCCGCGCACAGATCCTCGGCTCGCGCCCCGGCCCGGTTCATGGCAGGCTTAACGCGCGCCCGCGTGGCGCGTTGACCCGCCATGAGCGCCGGAACCCTCCATATCGTCGCCACCCCGATCGGCAATCTCGCCGACGCGAGCCCGCGCGCGCTCGAAGCGCTGAGACAGGCCGACCTGATCGCATGCGAGGATACGCGCACCTCGCGCACCCTGCTCGTGCACCACGGCATTGCGGCGCGCGTTGTGCCTTTGCACGCGCACAACGAACGCGCCGCGAGCGAGCGGCTGCTGGGCGCGCTGCGTGCCGGAAAGAATGTGTCGCTGATCAGCGACGCGGGGACGCCGGCCATCTCCGATCCGGGGGCACTGCTGGTCGCGGCGGCGCATCGCGAGGGGATCCGGGTCGTGCCGGTGCCGGGACCGAACGCCGCGCTCGCGGCCTACAGCGCGTCGGGCTTCGCCGCCGACAGCTTCCTGTTCGTCGGGTTCCTGCCGGCCGCACGCGGCGCAAGGCGCAAGGCGCTGGCAGCGCTCGAAGCCGCGTGCCCGGTGATCATCTACGAGGCACCGCACCGTGTGCTCGAGACAGTTCAGGATCTGTGCGAGCGCTTCGGCGGCACGCGCGAGTTGCTGATCGCGCGCGAGCTGACCAAGAAGTTCGAGGAGCTCGCGCGCCTGCCGCTGGCCGAAGCCGGTGCCTGGCTGCTCGCGCAGCCGCACCGGCAGCAGGGCGAGTTCGTCCTCGTTCTGGGCCCGGACAGCGCCCCACGCGCCCCGGACCGGGTCGAAGGCGAGCGCGTGCTGGGCATCCTGCTAAAAGAGCTTCCGGCCAGCGACGCGGCAAAGCTCGCGGCGCGCATCACCGGACTGCCCCGTGCCGAGCTTTACGCCCTCGCGCTCGGAAAAAAAAGCAAGGACGCGGGATAATAGCGACCCATGGACCGCATCGAGCTGCTGCGCCCCGACGACTGGCATCTGCATCTTCGCGACGGTGCGGCGATGGCCTCGGTCCTGCCCGACAGCGCGCGGCGCTTCGCGCGCGCGATCGTGATGCCGAACCTGAAGCCCGCGGTGCGCACGACGCAACAGGCGCTTGACTACCGCGAGCGCATTCTCGCGGCGCTGCCGCAGGGCGCGCGCTTCGAGCCGCTGATGACGCTCTACCTCACCGACGACACGCCGCCCGAGGAAATCATGCGCGCGAAGGCTTCGGGCCGGGTGCATGGCGTCAAGCTCTATCCGGCCGGCGCGACAACGCATTCGGACGAAGGCGTGACCCGCCTGTCGCGCTGCTTCCACGCGCTCGAGAAGATGCAGGAGATCGGCATGCCGCTGCTGGTGCACGGCGAGATGACCGACCCTGAGGTCGACGTGTTCGATCGCGAGAAGGCCTTCATCGACCAGGTGCTTGGCCCGCTGGTCGACCGCTTTCCGGGCCTGAAGATCGTGCTCGAGCACGTCACCACACGCGACGCAGTGCAGTACGTGGAGGTCACCGGCCCGAACATTGCCGCGACCATTACCGCGCACCATCTGCTGATGAACCGCAACGCGCTGTTCATGGGAGGCATCCGGCCGCACCACTACTGCCTCCCGGTGCTCAAGCGCGAGGAGCACCGCGAAGCGCTGGTTGAGGCAGCAACCTCGGGCAACCCCAAGTTCTTCCTCGGCACCGACAGCGCGCCTCATGCGCGCTCGGCCAAGGAAGCGTCGTGCGGCTGCGCGGGAATCTACACCGCGCACGCCGGCGTCGAGCTGTACGCGATCGCCTTCGAGGAAGCCGGCGCGCTGGACAGGCTCGAGGCCTTTGCCAGCCGGTTCGGGCCGCAGTTCTACGGCCTGCCGCCGAACACCGAAAAGATCGCGCTGGTGCGCGAGGGCTGGGCGGTGCCGCAGTCGATCTCCTTCGGGGACGAAACGCTGGTGCCAATGCGCGCCGGCGAAACCATTCCATGGAAGCTCGCCTGAGCTTCGGGGAGCCGTACGGGGCGGACTTCTCGCATCCGATCTACGACCCGGTCCGGCCCGCGCTGGCGCGCCTGGCACGGGAGACGGATTGGCCTGACGCCGAGCGCCTCAACTTGCTCGCTCGCGAGCTGGGCGCCGCGCCCCGCACGGCGAGCGGCAGAGCAGTGCGGTTCATTGCGCCGCGGCCCGAAGACGCGAACTACGAGCTGCGCGTGCATGCGAGCGGCGAGGTCGCGACGCGCCCGCGCAATTGGCACGACCTTTTCAACGCGCTCGCCTGGATCTCCTATCCGCGCACCAAGGCGATGCTCAACGCGCGTCATGCCGCGCAGATCCCGCGCGAAGGCGGCCGGCGCGGCCCGCTGCGCGATCTGCTGACGATCTTCGACGAAGGCGGCGCGATCGTCGCCTTCGCCGACCCTGGGCTGGTCGAACTCATCCGGGCTTTCCGCTGGCGGGAACTGTTCTGGGAGCGGCGCGCCGACGTGCTCGAGACGATGCGCTTCGTGATCGTCGGCCACGCCGTGCTCGAGCAGGCGCGCAACCCCTGGCCCGGTATCACCTGCAAGGCGCTTTTCGTTCCGCTCGATGCGCCGAAATTGCGCCTGCCGCCCGCGCAGCTCTTCGCCTACCTCGATGAATGCGCGGCGGCGTGGTTGGAGGCCGCCACGGGCGAGCTCACGCCTCGGGCGCTCGCGCCGCTGCCGGTGTTCGGCTATCCGGGATGGTTCCCGGGAAGCGAGCGCGAAGCGTTCTACGCCGACACGCGCTATTTTCGCCCTCTCCGGCGCACCCTCGGCAGGGTAGAATCGGCGCGGGAGTCGGCCAGGCAGTCGCTGCGCGCAAGCGCAGAGGAAAGTCCGGGCTCCGTAGAGCGGGATGCGGGGTAACACCCCGGCGCGTATAAACGCCGCGCAAGCGGCGGGAAGGCGACGAACAGGGCCACAGAGACGAGTCCCCGGGTCAAACCGGGGGGTGAAACGCGGCAACCTCCATCCGGAGCAACACCAAATAGGCAAGCGTCTGAGGCCGGCTCGGCCGAGCTTGCGGGTAGGTGGCTTGAGCCCGCGGGTAACCGCGGGCCTAGAGGAATGGCTGCCGTGGCGCGTGCCCTAACCGGCCGCGTCAACAGAACCCGGCTTATCGGCCGTCTCCCTTTTCTTTGCTTGCGCGCGCGCGCACCGCTGCGCAATAATCGACCCATAACAATAGCCGCCGCGGAGTCCCGTCGAAGCGTCATGCAGGACCGCCTCAGCCAATACGACGTGGCAAACCGGGTGGACGTCGAAGACGCCGACCGCGTACGCGACTTCGTCACCTCCATGTTCACGGCGCGCTACCCGGGCGCGGATTTGTCACCGCTGGCGCGGGCCTTTGCCGACATCAAGGCGCTGTTCGAGGGGACCTTCCCGGGCTACCTGGCCTGCGACACCCTTTACCACGACCTGCGCCACACGCTCGATATTTCACTCGCCACCGCCCGCCTGATCGAAGGCCACGACCGCGTACAGGAAGCTTCGCAACAGCTCGGGCCGCGACGCGCGATTCTGGGCGTGATCATCGCGCTGCTGCACGACTCGGGATACATCCGGCGCGAATCCGAAGCGCACGTGGAGAACGGTGCCATCTTCACCAAGGTGCACGTCAGCCGCAGCGCCGAGTTTCTGGCCAACTACCTGCCGCGGCTCGGATTCGAAGCCGAGGCGCCCGTTGCCGCCGCCCTGGTGCATTTCACCGGCTACGAGAAGGAAATCGACGACATCCAGGTCGACGACCCGGCGGACCGGCTGCTCGGCCACATGGTCGGCACCGCCGACCTGATCGGCCAGATGTCCGATCGCATGTACCTCGAAAAATGCCGCGAATTCCTTTACCGCGAATTCGTCTGGGGGCGCATCGCGCGCGACATCATGCCGGACGGACGCGAAATAGTGCGCTACGCGTCGCCCGAGGACCTGATGTACAAGACCCCGGGATTCTACGAGTACGTCGTTCGCCACCGCATCAGTACCAAGCTCGGTGGCGTCGAACGATTCGCCGCCGCGCACTTCGATGGGCCCAACCTTTACCAGGCCGAGATCGAGCGCAACATGACTTTCCTGCACCAGGCGATCGAAACCGAAGACCTGGGGCGCCTGCGCCGCTTCTGCTATTCCCTCTCGTCGCGCCCGCGGCAGGCGCACTAGCGCACCAATTCGATGCACCCCCGCGCGCGCGTGCACTAACGCGTCGCCCTGGTACCCGCAGACGGCGCTCTGCGCCCGATGCGCGCCATGGCACGTCCATTGCTCTCAAAGGGAGCGATGCTCGTCCCTCAAGCGATCAAAAGGCTCGCCTGCCGGCACGCAGGTGAGCGCAACCTGACCGAGTCCGAAGCGCTCGAGCTGTGTTCGGCCGTGCTGGACGGCGGCATCAGCGAATTCGAGCTAGGTGCGCTGCTCGGCGTGCTGGCGATCAGGCCGCTGGCGCCGCCGGAGCTGGCGGGATTCAGGCGCGCCGCACAGGCGCGCCTGAACCGCCTCGCCGTCCCGGCGGGACCGCGACCGGTCGCGATTCCCAGCTACTGCGGCGCGCGAGCACAGGCGAACCTCATGCCGCTGGTGGCTGTGGCACTGGCGCGGTTCGGCGTTCCGGTGGTCGTGCACGGGCCGCTCGAGGGCCAGGGAGGCATCGCGAGCGCGAGCGTTTTCCGCGAGCTGGGCGTCCTTCCCAACGCCACCCTGAATGATGCGCGCGAGGCGCTCGACGCTTCGCGCATCGCGTTCGTGCCGACGGCGCTGCTTTGTCCGGCGCTGGCTCAGCTCGTCTCGCTTCAGGCGCGCCTGGGCGTGCCCACCTGCGGGCGCGAGGTGGCGCCATTGATCGACCCGTTCGGGGGCGAGGCGCTGAAGCTGGTTCCGGCCGGAGACGAGGCCCAATGCGAATCTCTGGCGGCGGTGCTGGCGGCGCTGGGCGAACATGCGCTGCTGTTCCACGGCTGCGAAGGAGAGGCTTACCCCGATCCGCTGCAGCGCCCGGCGATGATCCTGTTTGACGCCGGCGAGCGCGTCACCTTGTTCGACGGGCACGCGCTGCCCGCACCCGCGGGCATGGCGCGCGCCGGCGCGCTGCCGGAGCAACCGGACGCGAAGAGCACCGCCGGATGGATCGAGCAGGTCCTCGCCGGCAGGCAGCCCATGCCGCTGCCGATCGCGAACTTGCTGGCGTGCTGCCTGTTCGGCGCCGGATATGCAGAAGACTTCAACCAGGCAAAGGCCATCGTCGCGGTTCGCGCCCATACCCTGACCGCCGCCTGAGCCGCCCGGGGACGTGGTTTATGTCACATTGCGCTTAAAAAACACGCCTTTAGCAGGGCGTGATCGCTTGCCGTGCCGCGCGATCCGTGGCAAAAGTAGGCCATGACAGTCGCTGACAAAGTGCGCCGCATGCCCCCCTCGGGGCGCCCGCTGTGCGCGCGCCGCGAGGCGGCGCCGGCGCTGTTCCGCCTGCTTGCCGACAGCGCGCTTTCACGCGCTGCCTTGTCCGCCTGCGGCTTGCCGCTGGCGCTGGTCGATGCCGACGGGCCGGGGCGACCGGTGACCTATGTCAACGCCGCGTTCGAGGCCTTCTTCGGTTATCGCGAGGCAGAGGTGCGCGGGCGCGGGGTGGTCGACTTGCTGTTCCGTGGCGACGAGGCCCTTGCGCAAAGGCTGTTCGGCGAGCCGGCTTCGCGCTGGCGGCTGCCCGCCTGGAGCAAGGACGGAGCCGCGCTGCAGGTCGAAGCGGCGGTGGGCGCAGTGCGCGCGGCCGACGGCCGCCTCACCCACTGGGTGCTTGGCATCGTCGACCGAAGCGAGCTCGAGAGCCTGCGCGCCGAGGTTGCAGCGCTGCGCTCGCAGCCTGTCGCCGCCGCCGCAAACTGAAGCGCGGCGCTCAGTCTTCCTTCGACTTCAGCGCCTGCCACATATCGACGAACATCATCGTCAGCCCGATCAGTACCACGATGCTGAACGCGACGTCCTTGAGCTTGATCGCCACCGGGCCGATGAAAACGATCAGCAGGCTCGCCGCCAAAATGCTGCCGAGGATCTTGAATAGCATGTCGAAGGTCTCCGTGTCCGATCAGCCGGCCGCGACCCGTGCCACGAGCCAGCGCGCGGTGCGCAGCAACCGCGCGTCGCTGCCCCGAGGTCCCACCAGTTGTACGCCAAGCGGCAAGCCGTTTCCGCCCTGCATCAGCGGCAGGTTGAGCGCCGGCATGCCGCACAGGGTCCAAAGCGAGCAGAAGGCCGGGTCGCCGGTCGACTCGAGCCCCTTGGGAGCGGTTCCCGCCGCCGCCGGCGTGACGATCGCTTCGCAGCGCTCGAAGACGTTGTCGAACCCGGCGTTGAGCAGCGGGATGCGCGCACACGCGCGCTGGTAATCCAGCGCGGTCACCGCGCGGCCGCGCTCGAGTTGCGCGCGCAGGGAGGGGGAAACGCGGTCGCGCCCCTTTTCCCATTCGACATCCAGGTTCGCCGCCATCTCCGCTTCCATGATGGTCTGGTGGTAATCGAGCGCCCGTTCGGTCGATCCGGCGATGTCGACCTCGAACAAGCTGTCGCTGAGCGCCGCAACCAGCTCGGCGAACGCCTGCTTCGTTTCCTCGCTGGCGCGCTCCCAGGCCGGCCCTTTCACGAACGCGAGCTGCGGAGGCAGCGGCGGCTCGGAGCAGGCGGTCTCGAACAGCAGCGACCGCGCCCGTGGCCGCGTATCGGGGTCGTCTTCGTCCCAGCCCACGAGCTGTTCGCCCAACAGGGCGACGTCCTCGACGCTGCGCGCGAACACGCCGAGCTGATCGAGCGTGCGCGACAGCTTCAACACGCCCGTGCGGGGGATCAACCCGTGCGTCGGCTTGAAGCCGTAGACGCCGCAGAACGACGCCGGCCGGATGACCGAACCGTTGGTCTGACTGCCGAGCGCGAGCGGCACCATGCCGATGGCGACGGCAGCCGCCGATCCGCTCGAAGAGCCGCCGGGGGTGTGCTCCGGATTGTGCGGATTGCGGGTCTTGCCGGGCGCGTAGGTCGCGAGCTCGGTGGTCACCGTCTTGCCGAAAATGACCGCGCCTGCCGCGCGCAGCATCGCCACCACCGTCGCGTCATGCGACGGCGCGCGTCCCGCGTGCAGCACGCTGCCGTCCTCGGTCGGCATGTCCTCGGTGTCGATGATGTCCTTGACCGCCACCGGCACCCCGTGCAAGGGGCCGGTCGGCCGGCCCTCGCGCCGTTCCTGGTCGCGCGCCCGCGCCTGGTTGAGCGCGTGCTCGGGGTCGAGAAAGGCCCAGGCCTGCACCTTGTCGTCCACCTCACGCACCCGCCCCAGGCAGGCGTCGGTCAGTTCTTCCGCGCTGATCGCGCCGTCGCGGATTGCACGCGCGGCGTCGCTCGCCGAGAGCCAGTTCAGTTGCGATGAATCCATGCGGTCGTCATTAGCCGTAGAACAGGTGCGGCAGCCACAACATCAGCTGCGGGAACACGTAGACCAGGACCATGGTCACCAGCACCATGGCGAGGAACGGGAAGCATCCCCGGAAGATGGTCCACAGCTGCACGTGCGGCGGCGCGATCCCCTTCAGGTAGTAGGCCGACATCGCCATCGGCGGCGTGAGGAACGAAGTCTGCAGGTTGAGCGCCACCAGGATGCCGAACGTGACCGCGTCGACGTGGAAGTGCGGCAGCAGCGGCAGGAAGATCGGCACGAAGATGATGATGATCTCGCTCCACTCGAGCGGCCAGCCGAGCAGGAAGATGATCAATTGCGTGATGATCAGGAACAGGATCGGGTTGAGGTGCAGCCCGAGCACGAAATCCTTGATGACACCATCTCCGCCCAGATACGAGAACACCGAGGAGAAGGTCCACGAGCCCACGAACAGGAAACAGACCATGGCCGAGGTGCGAGCCGTGAGGTAGACCGCCTCGCGCAGGCGCTGCCAGGTGAGTGCACGGTAGCCGGCCGCGATTACCATGCTGCCAAACGCGCCCACGGAGGCGGCCTCGGTCGGCGTCGCCAGGCCGAACAGGATCGAACCGAGCACCGCCAGGATCAGCACCGCAAGCGGCACGAACGCCTGCACCAGCAGCCAGAAGGCCTCGCTCCAGGGAACGTCGCTTTCTTCCTTCGGCAGCTTCGGGCAAAGATTGGGATTGAGCACGGCGCGCGTGATGACGTAGCCGACGTACAGGCTCGCGAGCAGGAAGCCGGGCAGCATTGCCGCCGCATACAAGCGCACTACCGAAACCGAAGCGGTCGCCGAATAGACGATCAGCATGATCGAAGGCGGGATCAGGATCCCGAGCGTGCCGCCGGCGCAGATTACGCCCGCGGACAGCTTCTGGTCGTAGCCGGCCTTGAGCATGGCCGGGAAGGCAAGCAGGCCCATCAGCGTCACCACCGCGCCGACGATTCCGGTCGCGGTCGAGAACATCGCGCAGGTCGCGAGCGCTGCCACCGCCATCGCGCCCGGGATATGGCGCAATGCCACCTGCAGGCTGTAGAACAGCCGATCGAGAAGGTTGGAGCGCTCGACCATGTAGCCCATGAACAGGAACAGCGGCACGGCAACGAGCACGTCGTTGCTCATGATGCTCCAGGTGTTCTGCGTCAACAGGTAGAAGATCCGGTTGTCGAAGAATTCCTGGCCAGGCCGGAAATAGGCGTAGTAGCCAAAGCCGACGCCCATTCCCATCAGGGTGAAGGCGATCGGAAATCCGAGCAGGATAATGAAGATGAACAGCCCCAGCATCATCAGGGCGATGACCGGATCGCTCACTTGGAGCCTCCCTGCCTCGCCGCTTCGGCAGCGTGCTGCTCGAGCAGCACGTCCTCGAGCTCCTCGACGTCGTGCAGCCGGGGTGGCCAGCGATTGTCACGGATGCACATGATGCAGCGCGCGACCTCGGCCAGCCCCTGCAGCGCCAACAAACCGGCGCCGAACGGAATGAGGAGCTTGAGCTGCCAGACCGGGATTCCCGCCGGGCTGTTAACGCTGACTTCTCGGATCCTGAAGGCCTCCCAGCCGTAGCTCCAGCCGGCGTACATAAGGGCGAGCACACCCGGATAGAAGAACAGGATATACAGGGTCAATTCGATGATTGCCTGCCCCCGCGGAGGCCACATGCGGTAGATGAAGTCGCCGCGCACGTGGCCGTTGCGCGACAGGGTATAGGCGCCGCCCATGAAGAACAGGCCGCCGTACATGAGGTAGCTCATGTCGAACGCCCAGCTGGTTGGATTGTCCAGCACGTAGCGGACGAAGACCTCGTAGCAGGTGCCGAAGGTGAGGATGATGATGCACCATGCGAAAGCGTGGCCGACCATTCTGCTCAGCTGGTCGATGCCGTAAATCAGCTTGCTAACCATGCGCCGGTCCGTATCAAGAAAATGGGGCGGCACAGCAGTGCCGCCCCAACCATAGCATCAATTATTTCTCAATTTCCCCTGAAGCTCAATCGGGCACCTTGACCTTGAACACGTGCTCGTATCCCAGCTTGAAGGGGGCGTCGTTCAGGAACCAGTAGTGGCAGACGGGCTTGGCCCACGCGCGCTGCGACTCGACCACTCTGGCGAAGAACGGGTCGGCGTCGGACAGCCTCTTGGTCAGCACGTCCCAGGCCTTCAGCTGCGCCTCGAACACGGACTTGGGCGTGCGCAGCACCTTGACGTGGTCCTTGTCGATCAGCTTCTGCAAGTCCTTGGGATAATTCGCCATCGCGGTCCAGTAGTTCGACTGCGAAGCCGCCTCGACTCCGTACTGCCAGATCGCCTGCAGGTCCTTCGGCATCGAGTCCCACACCCTCTTGTTCAGGATGATCTCGAAGAACTCCATCGCCTGGTGGAACGAGCCCAGCTCGTAGTTCTTGATCACGTCCTGGGCACCAAAGCGGCTGTCCGAAGTCGGGTTATTGAACTCGAAAGCATCGATCACGCCGCGCTCGAGGGCCGGGATGATTTCTCCGCCCGGCAGCTGGGTCACTTTGGCGCCCATTTCCTGGAACAGGTCCGCCGCGAGGCCCACGGTGCGGTACTTGAGACCCTTGAGCTGCTTTGCGTTCGTGATCGGCTTCTTGAACCAGCCCAGCGGCTGGGTCGGCATCGGGTTGGCGAAGAAGCCGACGTAGTTGAGCTTCAGCTTCTGCAGCAACTCGTGGTAGAGATCGAGCCCGCCGCCGCGATAGATCCAGGACAGCGTCTGAAACGAGTCCATGCCGTTGATCGGGCCTGAGCCGAACAGCGAGGCGACCTTCGACTTGCCGTACCAGTACACCGGCACGGTATGGCCGGCGTCGAGCACGCCCTTGCTGACGGCGTCGGTCACCTCGAACGGCTTCACCACCGAACCGGCGACGAGGTAGTCCACTTTCAGCCGCCCGCCCGACATTGAGTTCACGCGGGTGACGAACTCCATCGCGAACTCGTTCAGGATGTCGGTGGCGCTCCATGCGCCCTGCATCTTGATGACGATCGGCGATTGCGACTTCGCGATCATCGGGAAACCGAGCGTCGCCGCGCCGGTCGCTGCCGCAGCCGCTCCTGTCAGGAACTTACGGCGCGATGCTTCCGGTTTTACTTGTTGCTCACTCATTTGAATCCTCCTCGATCTATTCTCGCTAGCTTGATGTGCGGGCCAAAGCCCTGTGGTGACTTCGCCCGCCCCGAATTATTGTCTTAGCGCTCCGGGGCAGATCCCCGTGCGCGTCAGCGAGCTGAAGAGATTCTAACCACAGCTTTCATGGGTTGCAAGGTAAGTCCATGATCCGCGATAAGAACGGCGCTCAGGGACTCAACCAGGCTCCCGTTTGAGGAGTCGCCCAAGAACGGGGGGCGTCACCAACGTGGTGAGAATGACCATCAGGACAACCGCCGAAAAGGTGGCTTGGTCGATCGCGCCAAGCTCGCGCCCGATTGCGGCGAAGATCAACCCGACCTCGCCGCGCGGCACCATTCCCCAGCCGACCACCCACCTTCGGGCCGCGCCTGCGGCCAGCCCGCATGCGAGCTTGCCGACGATCGCTGCGGCGGCCAGCGCGAGCGCCGTCAGCAGCAGCGCGCCGTGGGTGAACAGTTCAATCCGCACTTGCATTCCCGTGTAAACGAAAAATACCGGCACGAACACGTAACCCAGGGGGCCAAGCAAGTCGGCGTGGTGCCGTTGCGCGTGACGGTCGAGGATCTTGCGCAGTTCTGAAGATGCTTCGCCGCCGGCTCGCGTTAGCAGCGGACGAATCTCCTGCACGATTTCCGGCTCCTCGAATTCGTCAAAATACGCCGGCTCGAGGAACAGTCCCGCCGCGAACGCGCCGACGATGGCCGCCAGGCCGATCTGGTGCGCGAGCCACGCGAGCGCCAGCCCCAATGCCAGCATCAACGTGAATTTCATGCCCTCCCCCGCGTGCACCCTGGCCAGCGCCCGAGCGAGCCTGGGCGAAAGCAGACGCCCGAGATAGACGGCACCGACGAGAAACAGAACCGATTGAGCGACGATCCACGCGACCGTGGCCGGGTCGACGCCGCCTTTCGCGACTAGGCTCGATACGACCGCCAGCAGAATCAGGCCGAGCACGTCGTCGATGACCGCCGCGCCAAGCACGATCCTCGCTTCGCGCGTTTCCAGCACCCCCAGATCGCGAAATACCCGTCCCGTGATACCGACGGAAGTCGCGGCAAGAGTCGCGCCAACGAAAAGGTAGGCATTAAACGACTGCCCGGGCACCAGAAGCGGGCCCACCAGCAGACCGAGCGCGAACGGCACCACCACACCGACTACGGCTACGGCCAATGCGCGCGCACCGACCTGACGCAAGGAGGCAAAGCTCGATTCGAGGCCTATCTGGAACAGCAAGATCACTACGCCGAGCTCGGCCAGAAACCCGACCAGCGCGTCTTGACGCACTTCGTCCAGAAAACTCAGCCCGAGATTGCCGAGCAGGACGCCGGCAAGCAACTCCCCCAGCACCGCAGGCTGTCCGAAGCGCTCGACGAAACCGGCCAGGCGTGCGACGACCAGGGCGAGCGCCAGGAAGAGAAAGGTGCCCGCCGCATCGTCCGCGCCCGCGGCGAAGGCCCGAGGCGCCAAAACGGCGGTCAGCGCGACAAGGGCCAGCGCAGCGTGGAATGTCGACAGTTTCGCCCGCATCGGGCAACGCTCAATTCAAGCTACCCGGTTCGCAACTGCATCGAATGGCCATGACTCGGCGTCACGACTCCTTGATCCTTGTGGTGCGGCGCATCGGGATGCCAGCCGAGCAAGAAGAGCATCACGAAGAAACCGACCACGTAGCCGAGCGCAACATGCCAGCCGTGCCGCAACCACAGTCCTACCGATCTTGCCTCCGGATACGTGTTGGAGAGCGCCACGCCCGCGCTCGAGCCAAACCAGATCATCGAGCCCCCGAATCCGACCGTGTAAGCGAGCATGCCCCAATCGTATCCGCCCTGCTTGAGCGCCAGCGCGGTGAGCGGGATGTTGTCGAATACCGACGACACGACACCGAGGCCAAAGGCCGTATGCCATGAAGCGAGCGGCAGCTTGTCCACCGGCATCATCGATGCGATGGTGACAAGCGAGAGCAGAAAGACCGCCCCCTTGAACGCGTTCGGCAGCAACTTCCAGTTCGGTTGCCGCCACGCCGCAGTGACTATCAACGCCACCCAGACAGCCGCGCCGATGAAAGGAAAACTGTCGGAGATGGGGCCGAACTTCACGTTCACGACGACATTGGTGCCGATCGCGGCCGCAAGGATGATCAGCACGATCAGGACCCGGCTCCAGTCCACCCGGTGCTCGATCTTCGCGTCCTTGATGATCGGGGAGTGGCGCTGCTGCTGGAGGGACGCCGGCACGCCGAATACGATGATCGCGGCAATCGCGGCCACGTACGCGTCCAGCACGTGGAGCGGACTGACCCCGTCGATCCACATCATGGTGGTGGTGGTGTCCCCGACCACGCTGCCGGCGCCGCCCGCGTTCGATGCCGCCACGATCGCGGCGAGGTAGCCGATGTGCACCTTGTGCCTGAACACCACGCGCGCGATCGTGCCGCCGATGATCGCGGCCGCAATGTTGTCGAGAAACGAAGACAGTACGAACACGATCAGAATCAGGACCAGCCCTCCCTTCCAGTCGTCCGGAAGGTAATGCGGCAGCACCGCCGGCACCTTGCTCTCCTCAAAGTGGTTGGAAAGCAATGCGAAGCCCAGTAGCAGACACCCCAGATTGGCCAGGACCACCCACTCGTGCAGCATGTGGGCGCCAAGGCCGGACATTCCCGGCCCTTCGCGAAAGCCCGTGAAACCGACCGAATAAAATGTGATGACCGTCAAGCCGATGATCGCCACGTAGAACGTGTGACGATGAAACAGCGCCACGCCGGCAAGGGTCAATGCGAACAACACGAACGCGATCGGTACGCCCAGCGCCGCCGCCACGCCTGCCATCACCAGCGTGCCGAGAATCAGTCCGCGCTCGAGCACGAGGAAGCGCGCCGCAACTTTCAGTACTGATGTCATGCTTCGTCCCGCCGTAGTCTTGGTGGCCCGCATTATATGTGCGCGGCCGCTCCGTCGCGAAAGCCGGTTTGGCGCGCCCTCTCAGGCCAACGCGCTCCAGCGCGCCGCGGACTCGCGCACCACGTCGGGCAGCGAACCGAGCTCCGTATGGCACTCGAGCAGCCAGTTGGCATCGGAGTACCCGTGCCGCACGTCCGCGGCGAGCTCGGCGAGCGCATCCGCAGCCCCGATCTGCAGCGCGTGGGGCATGACGGTCTCGATACTCTCCAGGATGTCCTGGCCGAGCTTCTTCCTGCGGCTCTCGTAGGGCTCAATCAGGTCGCCGCGGCAGCCGAAACGGCTGGCCTCGAAGCGATTGAAGCTGTTGACCAGGTAGACCGCGCGCGCCGGCGCGCGCGGCCTCTCCGCCAGGTGATAGGCGACCAGCGCCTGGGCGTAGGCGCCCAGCAGCGCCGCGCGCTGCACCGTGAGCGGCGTGTCGCAGACGCGGATCTCGACCGTGCCGTACTCGGGTTTGGGCCGGATGTCCCAGTAGAAATCCTTCATGCTGGCGACGATGCCGAAGCCGCGCATCTTGTCGTAGTACTCGATGAACTCCGCCCAGTCGCGCACGAACGGCATGTGCCCGGCGAGCGGAAACGCGTTGATCGAGGTCAGGCGCGAGGACTGAAACTGCGTGTCCTCGCCCTGGTAGAACGGCGAGGCGGCCGACAGCGCGATGAAGTGCGGTACGTAGCGCGTCAGCATGTGGATCAGGTACACCGCGTCGTCGCCGCCCGGGCAGCCGACGTGGATGTGCTGCCCGAACACGGTGAACTGCTTGGCCAGGTAGCCGTAGCGCTCCAGGATCGAGCGGAAGCGCCCGGTCGGGAAGATGCGCCGGTCGGCCCAGTCGTGGAACGGGTGCGAGCCGCCACCCGCGACGCGCAGATTGAGCACGCCCGCCTCCTTTACCACGGCGTCCCGCATCACGAGCAGCTCGTCGCGCAGCGAGCCGTGGTGCCGGTGAACCGAGCTGTTCAGCTCCACCATGCTTTCGGTGATTTCGGGCTTCACCGCGCCCGGCAGCTTGCGCTTCTCCAGCAACTCAAGCAGGTCGGCGGCTCCGCGCGAGAGGTCGAAGTCGTGCGCCCGCAGCAGCTGCAGCTCGAGCTCGATCCCGAGGCTGATCTCGGCCGAGGGCCTGAAATTCATCTCGTCCACGGCGCCGGCCTCAACCACCTTGAGGCCCAGGGTGCGCCTCGCCGGCGCGGCGCAGCGCGAATTGTGTCGCGAGCGGCCCGAGCAGCTCCGAGAGCGCGACCGCGGCGAGCAGTATCCCGCCCAGCTCCCCGCTGAACGCGGGCGAAAGCTCGCTCGCGTCGCGCACCATTCCGACCGCGAGGCCGGACATCGGCAGCAGCGCGATCGCCAGCAGTCCGGCGCCACCGGTACGCACGCCCGAGAGGCGGCCGAAGACGATGATCGCCAGCGCCTTGCCGAGGAAGCGCACCACCAGCAGCGTGGCGACCAGCCACGCCGCCGTGCCCCAGGCACCGAATTCAAGCCCCGCGCCGGTGAGCACGAACAGGATCACGAAGAACAGCTGCCCCCCGTAGCCCAAGCGCAGCGGCATCAGGACGTGGCGCCGGTCGAGGTTGCGCGCCAGCATGCCCAGCGTCATCAGCGCGACCATCACCGACAGGTTGAGGCTGCGCGCCACGCCTACGGTGAGCACCACGATCGCCACCAGCAGCACGAACTGGCGGTCCTCGCGCTTTCCCAGCCAGCGCGCGAGTGCCAGCATGAGCGCGCAGGCCGCAGCCCCTGCGAGCAGCGAGCCGCCCAGGATGTACGGCGGGCGCAGCAGCGCCTGCTGCCAGCCCTGATGGAGGTCGAGGTGCAGGAACGGCAGCACCAGCGTGAGCGCGACATACGCGAACACGCTGTTGACCGCGGTGAACAGCAGCGCCCGTTCGGTGATCTGGCCTTCAGCCCGCAGCTCGTGCGCGACCAGCATCACCACGGCGGGCGAAGTCGCGCTGCCGATCGCCGCCGCGCCTGCCGCCAGCGCGGGCTCGAAGCCGAAGTAGACCAAGGCGCCGAATATGGCGCCGAAACCGAACAGGCTTTCCGCGACAGCGGTTACAAGCAGCCACCGGTTGCGCTTGAGCCAGTCCCAGTCGAAGCGGAATCCCAGCTCGAACACGATCAGACCGACCGAAAGGTCAATCAGGACGCTGAGCGCATGCAGCACTTCACGGCTGAGCAGTCCGCTCAGCTGGGGCCCGAGCACGACCCCGGCCAGCGCGTAGCCGGTGATGCGCGGCAGCGACGCATAGCGGTTGGCCGCTTCGCCGGCCACGAGTCCGGCGGCGAGCAGCGCGCCGAACATGACCGGCGCGGACAGCGCGAACGGAAGCTGCGGCAGAAAGCTCAGATCCAATGCTCCTCCCTGCTCTCGTCTAGCCGCGCGCTGCGCGCAGGAATTCGTCCAGTATCGGCGCGCTGTCCAGCACGCTATCGTCGCCCGGGGCGTGGAACTCCGGGTGCCACTGCACCGCGAACACGTAGCTATCGCCCGCGCCGCGGATCGCCTCGATGACGCCGTCAGGCTCTGAGCGCGCTTCGACCGACAGATTCCGGCCCAGCGCCTTGATCGACTGATGATGGATCGAGTTGATGCGCGTCGTTTCGATCCCCGGGTAGAGACGCGCCAGGCCCGATCCGGGCTCGATGCGCATCGGGTGCATGTTCTTCTCGTACGCGCTCGTCACGTGCGGCTGCGACTTGGGCAGCTGGGTGCGGATGTCCTGGTAGAGCGTACCGCCGAAGGCGACATTGATCAGCTGGGCGCCGCGGCAGATGCCGAGCACCGGCTTGCCCGCCTCGACGAATTCGTGCAGCAGCTCGATCTCGTACACGTCGCGCAGGCGATCGCCCGCCCATTCGCCGTCCAGCGGTTCCTCGCCATAGGTCAGCGGACTGACGTCGGCGCCGCCCTGCAGCACCAGCCCGTCGAGCACGCGGGCGTAGTCGCCCACACGGATGTTGCTGCGGTGGAACAGGCTGTCCTTGTCGACCGTAGGCACCATGAACACCAGCACGTCGCGCGACATCACCCAGTGCGCGACCGACTGCTCGAGGTACTGCATGCGCTTGCCCTGCAGTCCAATAGCGTCGGGGCGGGGATGGAACAGGCGCGCCGACATGCCGATGCGCAGCGGCGGCGGCGGCATGCGCCGCGCGAGAAAGCCGCGCAGCGTACGCGCGCCGCCGGCAAACTTGCTGCGCCAGGCCGTAAGGTCGATCCCTCGCATACTCCGGGGCGCAGGCCGCGCGCGGCTCAGCCGACTAATACGATATGGACGCGATAGGGGCCGTGCGCGCCGAGCACCAGGGTCTGCTCGATGTCGGCGGTGCGCGAGGGCCCCGAAATGTAGTTCACCGCGCGCGGCAGCCGGCCGAGCTCCGCGCGCATCAGATCCCAGGCGTCCTCCATGTAAGGTACGAGGCGCGCCAGCGGCACCAGCGCGACGTGCGTCTCGGGCAGCAGGCTCGCGCTCGCCGGCGTGTCGGAACCGGAAACCATCGCCAGAGTGCCGGTCTCGGCCAGCGCGCAGAACGCACCCGTCACGCCGACCAGGTCCTCGCCCTTCGCCGCACGCGGCTCGAGCTCGAGTCCTGCCGCCTTCCAGTCGAGCCCCGCCAGTCGCGGCCAGACGCAGCCGGATTTCGGAAGACGGTGCGCGTCGAGGTAGCGCGCCACCGCGCCGGGCGCATCGGCCATCGCCGCCACCCTGTCGCAGGTGCTCGCGCTCGCTTCGGCGCGCGCGCGAAAGCGCGCCGCGAGATCGCCCGCAACTTCCGGCAGCGGCCCGCGCGGATGCGCGCGCAGGTAGGTCTGCAGCTGCTCGCGCTCCGCGAGCGCGGGCGAGCCGCCGCGCCCCTGGCGCCTGCGGATCGTGGCGAGAATCTCTTCTCTCGACCCCATCTAGTCGATCGCCTTGACGATGTCCTCGACCACCTTCTTCGCGTCGCCGAACACCATCATCGTCTTATCCATGTAGAACAGTGGATTGTCCAGCCCGGCGTAGCCCGCCGCCATCGAGCGCTTGTTGACCAGCACCGTGCGCGCCTTGGCCACCTCCAGAATCGGCATGCCGTAGATCGCACTGCCCTTCTCGTGCGCGAGCGGGTTGACGACGTCGTTTGCCCCCAGCACCAGCACCACGTCGGTGTTGCCGAACTCGTTGTTGATGTCGTCCATCTCGAACACCTGGTCGTAGGGCACCTCGGCCTCCGCCAGCAGCACGTTCATGTGCCCCGGCATGCGGCCGGCGACCGGATGAATCGCATAGCGCACGCTGACGCCCTTCTCGATCAGCTTGTTGGCCATTTCCTTGACCGCATGCTGCGCGCGCGCAACCGCCAGGCCGTAGCCCGGCACGATGATGACCGATTCCGCGTTTGCCATCATGAACGCCGCGTCGTCCGCCGAGCCCGAGCGCACGGTCTTCTGTTCGTCCCCACCGGCGGCCGCGCTGCCTTCGGCCGCGCCGAACCCGCCCAGGATGACGCTGAAGAACGAGCGGTTCATCGCCTTGCACATGATGTAGGACAGGATCGCGCCCGAGGAACCGACCAGCGAGCCGGCGATGATCAGCATCGCGTTGTTGAGCGAAAAGCCGATTCCCGCCGCTGCCCAGCCCGAGTAGCTGTTCAGCATCGAAATCACGACCGGCATGTCGGCGCCGCCGATCGGGATGATGATCAGGAAGCCGAGCACGAAGGCGATCGCGGTCATCACGGCAAACGGCGTCCAGCCCTTGTCGTCGGCCATGAAGAACGCCAGGCCGAAGCCGATCATGACGAGCGCAAGCGCCAGGTTGAGCAGGTGCTGGCCCTTGAACACTACCGGCGCCGACGAGAACAGGCGGAACTTCTTGCCCAGCCCGGCAAGCTTGCCGAACGCGATCACGGAGCCGGAAAAGGTGATCGCGCCGACGAAGGTGCCGATGAACAGCTCGAGCCGGTTGCCGGCAGGCAGCGGATCGTGCTCGCCGAACGCGCCCGGATTGTTGACCACGGCGATCGCGATCAGCACCGCGGCCATGCCGACCATGGAGTGCATCGCCGCGACGAGCTCGGGCATCTGCGTCATTTGCACCCGCCGCGCGACGATCGCGCCGACGGTGCCACCGACCAGCATTGCGATCAGGATCAGGTCGATGCGGCCGTGCGCCACGACCGCGATGGTGGTCACCACGGCGATCGTCATTCCGACCATGCCGAACAGGTTGCCGCGCCGCGCGGTGGTCGGCGACGACAGCCCTTTGAGCGCCAGGATGAAGCACACCGAGGCGACCAGGTACCACAGGGTTAGCTGGTTGGCGCTCATTTGCCGCCCTCTTTCTTCGCTTGCTTCTTCTTGAACATTTCCAGCATTCGCTGCGTGACGAGGAATCCGCCGGCGACGTTAACCGACGCGAGCGCGACCGCAAGCACGCCGAGAATCGAGCCAAAATCCGTCTCATTCGGCGCCGCGGCGAGGATCGCGCCGACGATGATCACCGACGAAATCGCGTTAGTCACGCTCATCAGCGGCGTGTGCAACGCCGGAGTCACGTTCCAGATCACGTGGTAGCCCACGAACACCGCGAGCACGAAGACCACGAGGTTTAGGATGGTGGGGTCTACGGTTCCTGACATTTCAGCCTCGCTTGGTTACCGCACCGTCGGCGCAGACCATGGTGCCGGCGATGATTTCGTCTTCCCTGTCCAGCTTGAATTCGCCGCTCTTCGGATCGAGCATCAGGGCGAGAAAGTTGAACAGGTTGCGCGCATACAACGCCGAAGCGTCGAAAGGCACCGTTCCGGGCAGGTTCGTCAGCCCGACGATCTTGACGCCGTGCTTGAGCGCGATCTTGCCGGGCTCGGAGCCCTCGACGTTGCCGCCCTGCTCGACCGCCAGGTCGACGATCACCGAGCCTGGCTTCATTTGCCGCACCGTGTCGTCCTTGATCAGCTTGGGCGCCGGGCGGCCGGGGATCAGCGCCGTGGTAATCAGAACATCCGATTGAGTCGCGCGCTGGTGCACCAGCTCGGCCTGGCGGCGCATCCAGTCCGCCGGCATCGGCCGCGCGTAGCCGCCGGCGCCCTGCGCGATCTCGCGCTCCTCGTCGGTCAGGTAGGGCACCTCGAGGAACTTGCCGCCGAGCGATTCGATCTGCTCCTTGACCGCCGGCCGCACGTCGGAGGCCTCGATCACCGCACCGAGCCGCTTGGCGGTGGCGATCGCCTGCAGGCCCGCGACCCCCGCGCCGAGCACCAGCACGCGCGCCGCCTTCACGGTTCCCGCAGCGGTCATCAGCATCGGAAAGAAGCGCCCAATCTCGGCCGCCGCCAGCACCACCGCCTTGTAGCCGGCGATGTTCGCCTGCGACGAGAGCACGTCCATCGACTGCGCGCGCGAGATGCGCGGCAGCGACTCCATCGCGAAGCCGGTGACGCCGCGCTTGGCGAGCGCTTCGATCCCGGCGGCATCGAACGGATTGAGCAGGCCGATCAGCAGCGACTTGGGCTTGAGCAGATCCAGCTCGCCGCCCGCCGGCGCACGCACCTTCAGCACCACCTCCGCGTCGTAGGCTTCGGCCGCCGAGGCCACCAGCTTGGCCCCCGCCGCCTCGTAGTCCTTGTCCGGAATGCTCGAGCCGCTGCCGGCGCCGGCCTGTACTCGCACCTCGTTCTTGGCGGCGAGCTTCTTGATCGTCTCGGGGGTCGCGGCAACGCGGGTCTCGCCCCCGAGGGTCTCGGCGGGAACGCCGATTCTCATGGCTTGGGTCTCCCTTGTTTGTCTTACGGCGATTCTAGCGCGAGCGTGGCGCGAACGCCCGCTCGATCAGCTCAAACATGGCATGTGCGATAAGTGCGAGCCCCGCGGCGGGTAGCGCGCCCGCGAGCAGCATCACGTCGTCGTTCAGCGCCAGCCCCTGCACGATGCGCTCGCCGAAACCCCCGGCGCCGATGAAGGCCGCAATTGTCGCGGTGCCGACATTTATCACCGCCGAGGTCTTGATCCCCGCAAGAATGGTGGGCATGGCGAGCGGCAGCTCGATCTTCGCCAGGATTGTGCCGCGCCGCAGGCCGAGCGCCAGCCCGGCCTGGCGCAGTCCGGCGGGCACGCCCCCGAGGCCCGCGTGCGTATTGCGCACGATCGGCAACAGCGCGTACAGGAACAGCGCGATCAGCGCCGGCCACAGGCCGATTGTGCCGGTGATCGGGATCAGGAACGCGAGCAGCGCGAGCGCCGGGATGGTCTGCACCAGCCCCGTGATTGCAAGCACCGGTTGCGCGAGCGCGCGCAGCTTGGCCGCGGCAATACCCAGCGGCACGCCCACGAGCGCCGCCGCCACGAGCGAGGCCAGCACCAGGAACACGTGCTCACGCAGCAGGCGCCAGAAGTCGGGCGCGAACACCGCCGCGAGGAGCGAACGCCGCTTCACGCTGTCGTGGCCCGAGAGGAACTCCGTCCCCACGGCGGCGAAAGAGCGCCCGTCGAGCTCGGCGCGCGCGTTGAGGCGCATCATGTGCGTCGCGTCGATCCTGCCCTTTAGCTCGCGGAACGCGGCGAAGGCCGCAGCAAAGCGCTGCGGGGCGTCGAGACGGTACAGCAGCACCGCGTCGTAGACCGGGAAGAACCTGCGGTCGTCTTCCAGCAGTGCGATTTTGAAGCGCAGGATCTTGGCGTCGGTGGTGTAGACGTCCATAGCGTCGATTTCACCCTGCGCCAGCGCCTCGTAGGCGAGCCCGTGGTCGAGCCCGCGCGGCTTCTGCGGCAGCCCGTAGGCCGCCTTGAGGCCGGGCCAGCCGTCGCGCCGGCCGAGGAACTCGTGGCCGAAGCCGAACTTGAGCCGGGGATGCCGCGCCAGGTCCGAGATCCGCTTTATTCCCAGGCGCTCGGCCTGGCTGCGGCGCATGCCGATCGCGTAGGTGTTGTTGAATCCGAGCGGCACTCCGGCCTCGAGCCCCAGTTTGTGAAGGCGCAGGTTCAGCGCAGCCAGGTCCGGCGCTCTTTCGCGCAGCTTCAGGATCTCGCGCGCGATGGTGCCCGTGTATTCCGGGTAGACGTCGATCGCCCCGGCGCGCAGCGCCTGGAACAATATCGCGGTGCCGCCCATTCCCGGGCGATGCTCGGCCGGCTGGCCCGCGGCGCGCGCGGTCTGGGTCAGGATCTCGCCCAGGATGTAAGACTCGGTGAAGCGCTTGGAGCCTACCTGGAGCGGCTCCGCGGCGCGCGCGGCGCCGCACGCCGAGAGCGCAAGCGCCGCGGCGAGCAGTGTCGTGCGCGCCGCCGCAAATAGTGTCGTGCCCGGTCTCAGGCGGCGAGCTCCACGTCCAGGAACTGCAGCGCGGCGAGGCTCGCGTACAGTCCCGCCTCGCGCATCAGCTGGGCGTGCGTGCCCTGGGCTACGATCGCGCCGCGCTCGAGCACCACGATCCGGTCGGCGTGTCGCACGGTGGCGAGCCGGTGCGCGATGACCAGCGTCGTGCGCCCGCGCTCGAGCTCGTCCAGCGCCTGCTGCACCATGCGCTCGCTCGCCGCATCGAGCGAGCTGGTCGCCTCGTCGAGCAGCAGGATCGGTCGGTCCGCGAGCAGCGCGCGGGCAATCGACAGGCGCTGGCGCTGCCCGCCGGATAGCGTCACGCCGCGCTCGCCAAGCAGCGTATCGAGCCCCTGCGGCAGGCGCTCGACGAACTCGAGCGCGAAGGCGCGCTCGCAGGCTCGCTCGACTTCGGCGCGGCTCGCCTGCGGGCGGCCATAGCGCACGTTGTCGAGCACGCTTGCGGCGAAGATCACCGGCTCCTGCGGCACCACGGCCAGCAGGCGGCGCAGCGCGCGCGGCTCGAATTCGCGCACGTCCACGCCGTCGATCCTCACCGCGCCCGACTGCGGGTCGTAGAAGCGCGCCAGCAGGGCGAATACGGTCGATTTGCCCGCGCCCGAGGGGCCCACCAGCGCCACGCGCTCGCCGCGCGCGACCTTGAGCGTGAACCCCTGCAGCGCCGCGAACGCGGGGCGCGCCGGGTAGGCGAAGCTGACGCCGTCGAGCTCGATCTCGCCGCCCGCCTGCGGCGCGGGCTGGCGCGGGCGCGGCGGCGCGACGATGCCGGGCTCGGTCTCGAGCAGCTCGATCAGGCGCTCGGTCGCGCCGGCGGCGCGCTGCAGCTCGCCCCATACCTCCGACACCGTCCCGGCCCCGCCCGCGACCACCAGCGCGTAGAACACGAACGCCGACAGCTCGCCCGCGGTCAGCCGGCCGGCGAGCACGTCGTAGCCGCCGATCCACAGGATCAGGCCGACCGCGCTGAAGGCGATAAGCATCACGCTCGAAATCAGCAGCGCCTTCTGCCGGATGCGCGCCACGCCCACGCCGTACGCAGCCTCGGCATGGTGGGCGAAGGCCGCGCGGTCGGCTTCCTCGTGCGCGTAGGCCTGTACAGTACGGATCTCGTGGATTGCCTCGTCGACGTAGGCCGAGACGTCGGCCACCCGGTCCTGGTTGGCGCGCGACAGCCGCCGCACGCGCCGGCCGAGCAGCAGGATCGGAACCAGCGTTGCGGGAACGCCGAGCAGCACCATGAGCGCGAGCTTCCAGCTCACCACGAACAGCATCACCGCAGCGCCGGTCATCATCAGCAGGTTGCGCACGAACATCGACAGGCCGAAGCCGATCGCCTGCTGCAGCAGAGTGCTGTCCGTGCTCAGGCGCGAAATCACCTCGCCGGTGCGGGTCGCCTCGAAAAAGCCGGGCTCGAGCCCGAGAATGTGGTCGAACACCGCGCGCCGCAGGTCGGTGATCACCCGCTCGCCGGTGGTCATCATGAGGAAGAAGCGGAAGTAGGTCGCGACCGCGAGCACCGCGGCGACGGCGATCATCGCGCCGAGAGCCTCGTTGAGCAGGCGCGGATCGCCGCTGCCGAAGCCGTTGTCGACCACGTGCTTGAGGCCCTGCCCAAGCGCGAGCACGCAGCCCGCGGCCACCCCCAGCGCCAGCAGCGCGCCCGCGATGCGCGCGCGGTAGGGCAGCATGAAGCGCGCCAGGCGCGCGAACTGCCGCCAGTCGCCGCGCCCCGGCTCTGGCGGCAGCCTGGTTTGCGGGCTGCTCATGCGGCCACTATACCGCGCCTCAACGACCGTAGAACTGGTACTGATTCCTGCCCAGCTGCTTGGCGCGGTACATGGCGACGTCGGCGTTGCGCAGCAGCGTTTCGCCGTCGCCCGCATCGGAGGGGTAGATCGATATGCCGATGCTCGCGCCGATGCGGAACACTCGCTCCTCGACGCGAAACTCCGGCTCGAGCGCGCGCAGCACCTTCTCGGCCACGAACTGGCAGTCCGACTCGCGCTGCAGATCCGGCAGCAGCGCCACGAACTCATCACCGCCCTGGCGCGCGAGCGTGTCCGACTTGCGCATGCAGGCCGACAGCCGCTGCGCGACCTCGCGCAGAACGGCGTCGCCGGCGCGGTGTCCCAGTGCGTCGTTGACCTGCTTGAAGTCGTCCAGGTCGATTAGCAGCGCCGCGACCCTGACGTCGCGCCGCTGCGCGAGGTAGACGGCCTGGCGCATGCGGTCGTCCAGCAGGCGCCGGTTGGGCAGCCCGGTGAGCGTGTCGTGGTAGGCGAGGAAGCGCACCTCCTCTTCCTGGCGCTTGCGCTCGGTAATGTCCTGCGACACCCCTATCATCTTGGCCGCCCCGCCCTCGGGCGGCCTGAGCACCGAACCATGCGCCGCGAGCCATCGCACGGCCCCGTCGCGGGTAACGATGCGGAACTCCGCCGTGTAGGGTTCGCCCGAGGCGAGCGCAGCGCGCCCGGCCGCAAGATAGCGCTCACGGTCTTCCGGATGCACCATGTCGCGGAAATCCGGGTAAAGGCGCGAGCGCTCGTCGGGACGGCCGATCAGGCCGCCTGGGTCGCGGCCCCAGGTCAGCTTGTCCGTGCTCAGCTCCCATTCCCAGTAGTACAGGTCGGCGGCGTCGACCGCGAGCCGCAGCTTCGCGACGCTCTCGTGCAGCGCCGCCGCCGCGCGCTTTTGCTCGCTCACGTCGTGCGCGGTGCCCGTCGCTCCCACGATCGCGCCGTTCGCGTCGCGCAGCGCAGTGGCGTTGAACGACAGGTCGACTTGGCTGCCGTCGCGCCTCGTGTGGCGCGTCTCGTAGTCGAACACCTGCTCGCCCGCCATCACCCGGCCGAAGACCGCCGCGTCGCGCTCGCGCACCGCCTGCGCGCTGCGATCCGTCAGCGGCCGGCCGATCAGCTCCTCGACCCCGGAGCCGTAGATCCGCTGCGCCGCGATCGGGTTGAGGTAGGTCCACTGCCGCTCGAGGTCGATCGACCAGATCAGGTCGTTCGACGTCGCGACCAGGTTGCGGTACAGCGCCTCGCTCGCGCGCAGCGCCTGCTCGGCGGCGATTCGCTCGCTCGCGTCGGAGAAGACGAAGATCGCGGACTCCTCCGGCGCCGACGGATCGAGCGAGCGCCCGAGCGCGCGGCACCAGAAGCGCGAGCCGTCGCGCCGCGCCAGGCGCGAATCGCCCTCTATGATCTCGCCACTCGCGAGCCGCCGGTAGGCCTCCTCGCCCGCCGCGCCCCATTGCTCGTCCGAGGCGTACCACACGCGCGTCGGCTTGCCGTGCAGCTCGCCCGGCGCGTAGCCCAGCATCTGCTCGAGGCGCCGGTTGCAGCGCACCACTACCCGCCGCTGGACGAACGCGACCCCGACCGGCAGCGTCTCGAGCATCAGGTTCTCCTCCGCCAGCACCGCGAGGTAGGCGTCCTGCGCGCGCTTGAGATCGGTGATGTCCGTGACCACGCTGACGTAGCCGCCGAGCACGGTTCGCACCGATTTGCCCTGCTTCCAGCGCCCGTCGCGCGTCTGGAACTGACGCAGCACGCCGGCCCCCTCGCGGTGCTGGCGAACGCGCGCCTCGACCCAGTCCTCCTCGCGCCCGGCGTAGCCGGGCGGCTGCTCGATCCGGTAGGCGTTGCGCGCGATCTCGACGTACGGTGCGCCGACCAGCTCGCCTGCGCGCCGCCCGCCGCCGAATAGCCGCGCGTAGGCCTCGTCGCACACCACCAGGCAGTCGTTTCCGTCCCAGACCGCCAACGCATCGGGAAAACTCTCGATCGCGTCCCGCAGGCGTGCTTCGCTGCCAGCCAGCCGCTGGGTCAATTCCTCGTTGCGCAGCCGCGCGCGCAGCGCCTCGACCACCGCACCGTGGATGTCGCGGAAGACTCGCACCATCACCACGCCGAACACCACGACCGTCAGGCCGAGCAGCTTGTAGGTCCGGCCCGGCTGCAGCAGCAGCTGCGCCGCGATCGCGACCGAGGGCAGCGCGGCGAAGGCATAGAACGTGTGCCGGCTCGCGGCGTAGATCCCGGCGGCGCCGATGATGCTGCCGCCGACCACGAACACCACTGCCATCTGCAGCAGCGGCCCGCTGTCCGGAAACAGCGCGGCCGGCGCATAGGCCCAGATCGCGCCCGTCGCGAGCGCGCCCAGCGCGAACCGGCGCTCCCACCGGCGCGCGACGCCTGCCGCGCCAGCGCGCGCGAAACCGCGGTGCAGCGCAACACGCGCCAGCGTCACCGCCAGCACGGCCGCGTACCATCCCAGCAGCGCAGTCTCCCGCCCGGCGCTCCACAGCACGACAACCAGGATCGCCGCATTGGCGAGCGTCGTGGCGTACGCGGGCCTGGCCACCCGGTACAGGGTGGAGACCCGCGCCGCCTCGAGGCTTTGATCGTCGTCTGCCGTTGCCGCGCGCTGCTCCATCTCAGGCTTCGAGCAGCGCTTCCAGCACGGCGCACCACGCCATGCCGAGGTTCTCGAGGCTGTAGCCGCCGCCGCCGAACGCCATCAAGCGCCCCTGGGCGTGGCGCTCCGCAAGCGAGGCAAGCCGCCGCGCCGCGTGCGCGTGCGCCGCGGGCGTCAGGCGCAGGTCCGCGAGCGGATCGCCGGCGAGGCTGTCGGCGCCGCACTGCAGGATCACGAACTGCGGCGCGTAGCCCTCGATGAAGTGCTCGGCCTCGTCCCAGGCGCGGAAGAACTCCGCGTCGCCCGCTCCCGGACGCAGCGGCAGATTGAGCTTGGTGCCGAGCGCCGAGCCCCTGCCCGCCTCGTAGGCGAAGCCCGAGCCGGGATACAGAAACGAACCATCCTCGTGGATGTCGGCGACGATCAGCTCGGGGTCGTCCTCGAATTCGTAGTAGACCCCGTCGCCGTGGTGCACGTCGATGTCGACGTAGGCGATGCGGCCTATGCCGTGCTCGGCGCGCAGTGTTTCGATCAGCACGCCCAGATCGTTGAACACGCAAAAGCCCGCGGCCGCACCGCGGCGCGCGTGGTGCAGCCCGCCGATCGGCTGGAAGGTGCGCCGCGCCTCGCCGCGTACGATGCGCCGCGCGCCCTCGAGCGCCGCGCCGACCAGGTGCGCCGCCGCCTCGTAGCAGCCCGGGAATGCGGGCGTGTCGCCGTAATCGAGGTAGCCGGCGCCCTCGCGCGAGGCGGCGATCACGCGTTCGACGTAATCAGGGCGATGAAAGCGCTCTATCTCTTCGCGCAGCGCGGGCGCGGACCCCGCCAGCGTGACATGGGCGTCGAATCCGCGCGCCGAAACGGTGCGCCAGAATGCGCCCTGGCGGTCGACCGACAGCGGGTGCCCGGCAGGAAAGCCGTAGCCGCCGAGCTCGTCACTCAGGAACAGGTGCGTCGCGCCCGGCATCGCCCGGCCCTCCGTTTCTCAACCGGACTTCTCGACTTGCACCAGGCAATCGTAGAAGGTTGCGCCGCCGCCCAGATCGGAGGTGCGCTGGGAGGTGACCTGGTTCGCATTGCGGCCGTCCGGCGAGAATTTCTTCCACCATACCGACGGCGCCACCACCACGCCGCGCCGCGGCTTGCCGTTCACGCTCGCGCGCAGGCTGAACTCGCCGCGCGCGTTGAACACGCGCACGCGGTCGCCGTCGCTGATGCCGCGCGCCGCCGCATCCTGCGGATGCATCTCCAGCCTCGGCTCGCCTTCGAAGTCGCGGAACCGTTTCAGGTTGGCGAAGGTCGAGTTGAGGAAATGGCGCGCGGGCGGCGACAGGAACGCGAGCGGGTAGCGCTCGGCAAGCTCCGGGCTGCTCACCACCGACTCGGCCGGCGGATTGAAGAACGGCAGCGGGTCGAGGCCCTGGCGCGCGAGCGACTCGCTGTAGAACTCGCACTTGCCGGAAGGGGTCGGGAAACCGCCCTCGGCGAACGGCGCGAAGCGCTCTGGCACCTGCAGCCGCTGCCAGCCCTTCTCCCGCACCTCGCGCCAGGCGACGCCGCGCATGCGCGCGCTGCTTGATGCGAGCGCCTGCGCGCAGATGTCCTCGTCGCTGTCGCGAAAACACGGCTCGTCGAACCCCATGCGCGCGGCCAGGCGCCTGAATACCTCCGAATTCGGCAGCGATTCGCCCACCGGCGCGATCGCCGGGCTGTTGCCGAGCACGTACAGGTGGCCGTAGGACTTGTGCACGTCGTGGTGCTCGAGCTGCGTGGTCGCAGGCAGCACGATATCGGCGTAGTCCGCGGTGTCGGTGAGGAACGAGTCCATCACCACGCAGAACAGGTCCTCACGCGCGAATCCCGCGATCACCTTCTCCGAATCGGGACAGACCGCGACCGGGTTGTTGTTGTAGACGATCGTCGCGCGCACCGGCGGGTCGGCGCGGGTGAGCGCGTCGCCGAGGGCGGACTGGTTGATCACGCGCGGCCGGCGGCCGGCGAGCAGGTCCGGGCGCTCGAGCGCGGCGTGGTCGAAGCCGTAGAAGTCCGCGGTGGTCAGCACGATGCCGCCCGCCGCCTCGCGCCAGGCGCCGCTGAGCGCGGGCAGGCACGCGATGGTGCGCGCCGCGATACCGCCGCCGGCGTGGCGCTGCATGCCGTAGTTCAGCCGTATCGCCGCGGGGCGCGCGCGGCCGTACTCACGCGCCAGGTTCACCACCTCTTCGGCCGTGATGCCGCAGGTCCGCGCCGCCCAGTCGGGCGTGTAGCGCGCGACGCGCTCGGCCAGCTGCTCGAAGCCGAGCGTGTAGCGCGCGATATAGTCGCGGTCGATCAAGCCTTCGGCGATCAGCACGTGCATCATGCCGAGCGCGAGCGCACCGTCGGTTCCCGGCAGCGGCGCGATGTGCTGGCTGCACTTCTCCGCCGACAGGCTGCGATAGGGATCGATCGCAACCACCTTTGCGCCGCGCCGCTTGGCCTGCTGCACCCGCGACCACAGGTGCAGATTGGAGACGACCGGATTCGCGCCCCACAGGATGATCAGCTTCGCCTCGTCGAAGCGCTCGGGATCCATGCCCACCGAGCCGCCGAGCGTCGCCTTGAGACCGAACTTGCCCGCGCTCGAGCACAGGGTGCGGTCGAGGATGGACGCGCCGAGCTTGTGGAAAAAGCGCCGGTCCATCGAGCTGTACTGAACCATCCCCATTGTGCCGGCGTAGCTGCACGGCAGGATCGTCTCGGGTCCCTCGGGCGAGGCGGCGAGATCCTTGAGCCGTGCGGCGATCTCGTCCAGCGCCTCGTCCCAGCCGACACGGCGGAATTGGCGGCTGCCCTTCGGCCCGACTCGCCTGAGCGGGTGGAGCAGGCGGTCGGGAGAATATGTGCGCTCAAGGTAGTGGGCGACCTTGGTGCACAGCGTGCCGTCGGTGAAGGGCATCGACGGGTCGCCCTGGACCTTGACCGCGACGCCGTCCTTGACGCTGACCAGCATGGCGCAGGTGTCGGGGCAGTCGTGCGGGCAGGCCGCGCGCACCACTTTCACCTCGCTGTCGGCGTGCGCCAGCGCGTCCGCGCTCTGGGGGGCGTTCATGCGGGAATTGTACGCCGCAGCGCCTCGTCGACCAGTTCGATCCAGTGCCTGACAGGCGTGTCGGATCCGGCCTGCAAGTGGGCGAGGCAGCCGACGTTCGCGGTCGCGATCTGCGCCGGAACGCCGGCCTGCAGCGCGCCGAGCTTGCGCGCGCGCAGCTGGAGCGACAGCTCGGGCTGCATGATCGAATAAGTCCCTGCCGAGCCGCAGCACAGGTGCGGTTCGGCCACCGGCGTGAGCTCGTAGCCGGCGCGCGCGAGCAACGCCTCGACCACGCCGCGAATCTGCTGCCCGTGCTGCAACGAGCACGGCGACTGGAAGGCGACCCGACCGCGCGGCGCGGCGGCGCCCAGCTGCGGCGCGAGCGCTTCGGCCTCCGCGGCGACCACTTCGGACAGATCACGCGTCATGCCGGCAATGCGTGCGGCCTTATCGCGGTAGGCGGGGTCCTGGGCCAGGAAGTGGGCATACTCCTTGACCGTCGAGCTGCAGCCGCTCGCGGTCATGACGATTGCCTCGACCTCGCCGCGCTCGAGCGCCGGCCACCAGGCGTCGATCAGTGCACGCATGTCGTCCCGGCCACCTTCCTGATCGTTCAGATGAAAGCGCACCGCGCCGCAGCAGCCGGCGCCGCGCGCTTCAATGAGCGACACGCCCGCACGGTCCAGAACGCGCGCTGCGGCGGCGTTCACCGACGGCGCGAGCACCGGCTGCACGCAGCCCGCCAGCACCAGCATCTTGCGCGCGTGGCGCGGTGTCGGCCAAGCGCCGGGCGCGCTCGCGCGCGGCGGTACCTTGGTCTTGAGCGCGGCGGGCAGCAGCGGCCGCACCCGTTGTCCCAGCCACAGCGCCGCGCCGAACAATCGCGTGCGCGGCAGCGCAAACGCGAGCGCCGCGCGCGTAGCGCGCGCGACCCCGCTGCGCGGCGGAGCACGTTGCTCCACCAGCGCGCGCCCGATGTCGGCCAGCCTGCCGTACTGGACCCCGGACGGGCAGGTCGACTCGCACGCGCGGCAAGTCAGGCAGCGGTCCAGGTGCAGGCGCGTGCGCTCGGTCACCGGCGCGCCTTCCAGCATCTGCTTGATCAGGTAGATGCGCCCGCGCGGCCCATCCAGCTCGTCGCCCAGCAACTGGTAGGTGGGGCAGGTCGCGGTGCAAAACCCGCAATGCACGCACTTGCGTAGGATCGCGTCCGCCTCGCGTCCCTGCGGCGTGTCGCGGATGAAGTCGGCCAGGCTGGTCTGCATTGTTCAGATCCCGGCGCAGGCTCTATAGTTGCGCCGGCCGCGTGCAAAGAGAGGGCGCATGGAGCGAACCAACTGGAAGATGATCCTGCCGCTGGCCGCGGGGATCGGGTTCGTGCTGACCGGTTTCTGGGGCTTGCTGCTCGGACCGCTCAGCGCGGTTCCCATCGTCTCGTGGCGCCGCCAGCGCGAGGGCGTCCCGGCCGACGACGAAGACCAGCGCCTCGCGGCGTTCATGGCCGAGACGCTCGCGGCTTCGGCGCCGAAAAAGCCCGCCCCGCAGCAAGCCGCCCGGCCGAGCTTCGAGCAGATGCGCTCGCGCGCGGCGCAGCTCGGCGAGGGCGAACTGTTCGGGGCCTTCGCCGCAGCGCGGCTGGCGCTGATCGAAAACGGCCGCGATGCGCAGGCGGCGGCCGTGGCGGCGCTGCTCGCCAGACGCCTCGCGCCCGGCGAGGCGCAGGCGCCGCTGCGGCGGCGCGCGGCGGCGCACGCGATCGGGCTGTGCCTCACCGCCGGCCAGGCGGGCGTGGCGGCCGGCGTGTTCGCCGAGTACGTCGAGGAGCGTGCCGAGCTGAGGCTCGCACCGGCGCAGTGGGAGGCGCTCGGGCGGGCCTTGCTCGGCGCGGGCGGCTTCATGCAGGCGGCCTGGGCGCTGCACGCGGGCGCGCTGCTGGCGGGCGACGCGGTCGGCGCCCAGAAGCGGCTGATCGAAGTCGCCGGCAAGGCCGGCGAGGCCGACCAGGCGGAGGTCGCGCTCAAACTGTACCGCACGCTGCTGGGGAAGTACCCCGACTCGACGTACGCGCAGTTCGCGCGCGACAACATGAAACTCGAGGAAAAGCGCCTGGTCACAAATCGGGATAAAGCCGGCCGGGGTTGAAGATCCGCGCGGGGTCGAACACGGCCTTGAGCTCGCGCTGCAGCTTCATATGGACCGGCCCGAGCGGCGTGAACGCCCCCGGCGACTTGTCGCGCGCGCGGAACAGCGTCGCATGGCCGCCCGCGCGCTGCGCCGCCTCGCGTATCGTGCGCGCCTCCCCAGCGGACGCAAGCCAGCGCAACGCGCCGCCCCACTCGATCAGCTCCTCGCCCGGCAGGCGCGTCGGCGCCGCGCTCGACGGCAGCGACAGGCGCCACAGCGGCGCCTCGGGCGCGAAATACGGATGTGTCTGCTCGCGCACCGTGGCCCAGAACCCTTCGCCGTCGCCGAGCTGCTCGCCGCCGAGGGTCTCGCGCGCCGCGCGCACCGCCGCGGCGGCGCCGGACAGGCGCACGCTCAGCTCGCCGTTCAGGTAGCAGGTGGCCGAGATCGGCAGCGGCTTGCCGGCCCAATGGTTCATCCACTCCAGCGCCTTGTCCTGCGGCGCCTCCAGCCGCAACGTCATTTCGGCCGCGGGGCGCGGCAGCACCTTGAGCGACACCTCGAGAATTACGCCCAGCGTGCCGAGCGAGCCCGAGAGCAGGCGCGACACGTCGTAGCCGGCGACGTTCTTCATCACCTCGCCGCCGAAAGCGAGCAAGCGGCCGCGGCCGTCGAGCAGGCGCGTACCGAGCACGAAGTCGCGCACCGCGCCGGCGCTCGCCCGCCGCGGGCCCGACAGCCCGGCCGCCACGCAGCCTCCGAGGGTGGCGCCGGGAGCGAAATGTGGCGGCTCGAACGGCAGCATCTGGCCATTCGCGGCCAGCGCCCGTTCGAGCTCCGCGAGCGGCGTGCCGCAGCGTGCCGTGACCACCAGCTCGCTCGGCTCGTAGTTGACCAGGCCCGCGTAGGCGCGCGTGTCGAGCGGCTCGCCGGCGAGCTCGTTGCCGTAGAAGTCCTTGCTGCCGCCGCCGCGCGGGCGCAGCGGCCGCGCACCCTGCGCCGCGGCGCGCACCGTTTCGGCCATCGCCTCGAGGACGGCCTGCATCAGAAGCGCGGCAGGTCGGGAAACGGCAGCTGGCCGCCGTGCACGTGCATGCCGCGATACTCGGCGCAGCGCGCGAGGGTGGGCACCGCCTTGCCGGGGTTGAGCAGGCCGGCGGGGTCGAAAGCGCGCTTCACCGCGTGGAAGGCCTCGAGCTCGGCGCGACCGAACTGGGTGCACATCTGGTCGATCTTCTCGACTCCGACGCCGTGCTCGCCGGTGATCGTGCCGCCGACCTCGACGCACTTCTCGAGCACCTCGCGCGCGAACTGCTCGGTGCGGTGCAGCTGCCCGGGGTCGTTCGCGTCGTACAGGATCAGCGGGTGCAGGTTGCCGTCGCCGGCGTGGAACACGTTCGGGCAGCGCAGGCCGTACTTTTGCTCCATTTCGCCGATGAAGCGCAGCACCTCGCCCAGGCGGCGGCGCGGGATCGTGCCGTCCATACAGTAGTAGTCGGGCGAGATACGACCAACAGCCGGGAATGCCGCCTTGCGCCCGGACCAGAAGCGCAGCCGCTCGGCCTCGTCGCGCGACACCGTCATCCGCGTCGCGCCGGCGTCCGACAGCACCTGCTTGACGCGCGTGATCTCCCCCTCCACTTCCTCCGGCGTGCCGTCCGACTCGCACAGCAGGATCGCCGCCGCCTCCAGGTCGTAGCCGGCGTGCACGAACTCCTCCACCGCGTGCGTCGCCGGCTTGTCCATCATCTCCAGGCCCGCCGGCACGATACCGGCGGCGATCACCGCCGCGACCGCCTTGCCCGCGGTCTCCACGTCGTCGAACGACGCCATCACCACGCGCGCGAGCTGCGGCTTGGGCAGCAGCTTGACCGTCACCTCGGTAATCACCGCGAGCAGCCCCTCGGAGCCGATCGCGAGCGCGAGCAGGTCGTAGCCCGGCGCGTCGAGCGCCTCGCTGCCGAAGTCAACCGGCTCGCCGTCGACGGTATAGCCCCGCACGCGCATTACGTTGTGCACCGTCAGGCCGTACTTGAGGCAGTGCACCCCGCCCGAGTTCTCGGCCACGTTGCCGCCGATCGAGCACGCGATCTGGCTAGAGGGGTCGGGCGCGTAGTAAAGCCCGAACGGCGCCACCAGGTCCGAGATGGCAGCATTGCGCACGCCCGGCTGCACCACCGCCAGGCGCGCGACCGGGTCGACGCGCAGGGCGCGCATGAACTTGGCCATCGAAAGCAGCACCCCGTCGGCCAACGGCAGCGCCCCGCCGGAGAGTCCGGTGCCCGCGCCGCGCGGCACCACGGGCACGCCGAGCGCCGAACAGGCTTGCAGCACGCGCCGCACCTGCTCGTCGGTCTCCGGCAGCGCCACCACCATCGGCACGCGGCGGTACGCGGTCAGCCCGTCGCACTCGTAGGGCCGCGTGTCCTCGTCTTCGAACAGCACCGCGTGCGCGGGCAGGAACTCGCGCAGTCGGCGCACCACTTCGCGCTGGCGCGCGATGTCGATGCGCTCTACAGGTACGGCTTCGCCCATTTCAGTCCTTCCAGCGTTCCACCCCTTGAATTGTATTCGCTGCCGGTCCCTGCGCGATAGGCGATATAAGCGCGCCTTATCTCAATAGTGCGTTCGCGAGCGCGCAAGGACGAATCGCGGCGCGCGTATCTTGCTAAGATACCGCGTCACCTCGGCGCTCACCCTTGCCCGCGCAGCCCTTTCTCCGCCGGATGTTTCCGCTCCTCGCCTGGTGGCCGCGCGTGGACCGCAAGTCGCTGCGCGCGGACGCAATCGCCGGCCTGATCGGCGCGGTCGTCGTGCTGCCCCAGGGCGTGGCCTACGCGACGCTCGCCGGCCTCCCCCCCGAGTACGGCCTCTACTGCGCCATGGTGCCGACCGCCATCGCCGCGCTGTTCGGCTCGTCGCTGCACGCGGTCTCGGGACCGACCAACGCGGTGTCACTGATGGTGCTCGCGATGCTGACTCCGCTCGCCGTGCCCGGCTCCGTCGGATTCGTCTCGATGGCCCTCACGCTGTCGCTCATGTCGGGCTTGCTGATGCTGTCGATGGGGTTCTTCCGCCTCGGCGTACTGGTTAATTTCATCTCCAACGGGGTTATTGTCGGTTTCACCAGCGCGGTCGGCATCATCATTATCGTGAGCCAGATTTCGCAGCTGTTCGGTACGCATTCCGGGCACGCGAGTCAGTTCTACGAGATGCTGCACAACACCATCGCGCATCTGAACGAAGTGCATCCCTGGGCGCTCGCGGTGGGCGTCCTGACGGTGATCGCCGGCGCGCTGACCAAGCGCTACGCGCCGCGCCTGGCGCCGATGCTGGTTGCGACGGTCGTCGGTACCGTCGCGGCGCTAGCGATCAACTTCGCAGTCGGCGCCGAAAATACCGGCATCCGCACCCTTGGACCGCTGCCGGGTGCCTTGCCGCCGCTCTCGCTGCCGGACTTGCGCGGCGCGACACTGACCAACTTGCTCGCGCCGGCCTTCGCGGTGACGATCCTGTCGGTGACCCAGGCCATCGCCATCGTGCGCGCGGTGGCGATCCGGTCCGGCCAGCGCATCGACACCAACCAGGAGCTGATCGGCCAGGGGCTTTCGAACGTGGCCGGCGCGTTCTTCTCCGGCTACCCGTCCTGCGCCTCGGTCAATCGCTGCGGCATCAATTACGAGTCCGGCGCCCGCACGCCGCTGTCGGCCGTAATGTCGGTGATCTTCCTGATACTGCTGCTGCTCGTGCTCGCGCCGGTGGCGGCGCTGCTGCCGCATCCCGCGATTGCCGGGCTGCTCGTTCTGGCCGGATGGGGCCTGATCGACATCGGCCAGATGCGCATGTACCTGCACACCAGCCGCCAGGAAGCGGCGGTGGTCGCCGCCACCCTGCTCGCCACCCTCGTCATGCCGATCGCCTACGCGATCCTGGTCGGCGTGATGGCGTCGCTGGTGGTCTACCTGCACCGCACCTCGCGCCCGATGATGCGCAGTCTGGTGCCGGACCCGCGCCACAGCGAGCGTCAACTCGCGCCGCCCGGCGAAACGCTGCCGGAGTGCCCGCAGCTCAAGATCCTGAGCGTGGAGGGTTCGATCTACTTCGGCGCGGTGGATCACGTCGCGTCGCATTTCGACACCCTGCGCGAGCTCACCCGAGAGCAGCGCCGGCTATTGCTCGTTTCACGCAACATCAATTTCGTCGACGTGGCCGGCGCCGAGGCGCTGGTGCGCGAAGCACGCAAACGGCGCTGGGAGAACGGTCAGCTCTACCTGCAGGGACTGCGCCAGCCGGTCGAGGACGTGCTGCGCAACGGTGGTTTCATGGAGGAGCTCGGCGCCGAAAACGCGTTCCGCACGAAGCACGACGCGATTGCGGCCATCTTCGCGCAGCTGGACCGCGCGATCTGCGCACGCTGCAGCGCCCGCATCTTCAAAGAGTGCGCATCCCTGCCGCCGCCGCGCCGGGAGTGACCCCGAGATGCGCGCGTCGACGCTCCGCATCCTGCCCTTCCTCGCCTGGCTTCCCAGGCTAACGCGCCAGAACCTGCGCGTCGACGCGCTCGCGGGCCTGACCGTCGCGCTGGTCGCGATCCCGCAATCGCTCGCCTACGCACAACTCGCCGGACTACCGCCCTATTACGGCCTGTATGCCGCGCTGATGCCGACCATCTTCGGCGCGCTGTTCGGCTCTTCGCCCCAACTCTCGACTGGACCGGTGGCACTCACCTCGCTGCTCACCGCGGCCAGCATCGCACCGCTCGCCGCGGCCGGCAGCGAGCAGTACGTAGCCTACGCGATCGCCGTGGCGCTGCTCTCGGGCCTGTTCCAGCTTTCGTTCGGCGTGATGCGCCTCGGCGTGCTGATGAATCTTCTGTCGCACCCGGTTCTGATGGGATTCGTGAATGCGGCTGCGATTCTCATCACCCTGTCCCAGGTTCCGGCGCTGTTCGGCGTGGCGCCGCCCGCCAGAGGCCACGCGCTGATCGACACCTGGCACGTGCTGATTCATGCCGCCGAGTCGCACGGCTACTCCGTGCTTTTCGGCGTCGCGGCGATCACGTTGCTAATCGCCTTCCGGCGCTATGCGCCGCGCCTGCCCGGCGTGCTGATCTGCGTGGCGCTGCTCACCGGCGCGAGCTACTTGCTGGACTACGCCGGCAACGGCGGACGGATCGTGGGCGACATCCCGCGCGGCCTGCCCGCCCTCGCGCTACCGCCATTCAGCGTGGACGCGTGGATCGAGCTGCTTCCGGCGTCCTTCGTGATTGCGATCATCAGCTTCATGGAGGCGATGTCGAGCGCCAAAATCGCCGCGATCAAGACTGCGACCAAGTGGGACGAAAACCAGGAGCTCATCGGGCAGGGGCTGGCGAAGCTGGCTGCCGCGTTCAGCCAGACCATGCCGGTGAGCGGCTCCTTCTCGCGCTCCGCGCTCAACCTGGCCGCGGGCGCGCGCACCGGGGTCTCGTCCATAGTGGCGGCCCTCTGCGTCCTGCTCACGCTGCTGTTCTTCACACCGCTGCTGAAGTACCTGCCGCTGCCGGTGCTCGCCGCGATCATCGTCATGGCGTTGGCCAACCTGATCAACCTGCGCAGCCTGCGCAACGCGTGGCGCGCGAGCCGCGACGATGCGATTGCCGCGCTGCTTACCTTTGCCGCCACGATCGCGTTCGCGCCCCAGATCCAGAACGGCATCTTCGTCGGAATTCTCGTCTCGCTCGGCCTGTTCATCTACCGCCGCATGCGCCCGAACATGGCCGTGGTCGAGCCCGCCTCCGCGCAACTCGCGCGCGAAGCGCCGCAAGACATGCCGCAGGCCCTGCGCGGCGCAGTGGGCGTGATCCATTTCGACGCCTCGCTCGTGTTCGTCAATGTCTCGTATTTCGAAAACGCGGTGCTGCAGCTCGAGCGCCGCTATCCGAAAATGCGCTTCGTGCTGGTGTCCGGCTCGGGCATCAACGACCTGGACGCCTCCGGCGTCGAGATGCTCGCCTCGCTGTGCGACGGGCTGCGCAAGAACGGCATCGAGCTTCTGTTCAGCGCCGTCAAGCCACGGGTGCGCTCGGTCTTGGACCGCACCGGGCTGACTGAGCGGATCGGGGCGGAGAATTTCTTGCTGAGCGACTACGCGGCTTTCGTCGCTCTTGCCGGGCGGCTCGAGCGCCCGCCCGAGGCGTCGCCGCGCGACGGTGCGGATTGACGGCAATGCCGCTGCTCGAACCCCACGCCATCGCGGTGCTCGTGCTGACCGCATTCGCTTTCGCGATGTTCGCGCTCGAGCGATTGCCGATCGAAACCACGAGCCTGCTCGTGCTGGTTCTGCTGAGCGCCGGCTTCCAGCTGGTGCCCTACGTGCACGACGGCGTGCGCCTGTCGCCGGTGGAGTTCTTCTTCGGCTTCGGGCACGAGGCGCTGGTGGCGATCTGCAGCCTGATGATCCTGGGGCGCGGGCTGGTGGCGACCGGTGCGCTCGAGCCCGCGGCGCGCCTGCTCGGGCGCATGCTCGCGGCGCGGCCCGGGGCAGCGATGCTCCTCGTGCTGGTCCTGTGCGCCGCGTTCAGCGGCGTGCTGAACGACACCCCAATCGTGGTGATCATGATGCCGATCCTGGTCGGCGCCGCGCTGCGCGCGAAGTCCTCCGCCTCGCGCACTTTGCTGCCGATGAACTTCGCGGTGCTGATCGGCGGCATGGGAACGACCATCGGTACCTCGACCAATCTACTCGTGGTGGCGATCGCTGCCGACCTCGGAGTGCGCCGCTTCGGGATGTTCGAGTTCATGCACGTCACGGCGCTTGCCGCGGTCGGCGGCATCCTGTACCTCTGGCTGGTGCTGCCGCGCCTGCTGCCGCAGCGCAGCGCGCCGCTGGGCGACGCGGCGCCGCAAGTGTTCTCTGCCGTGCTGCACGTGAGCGAGGGCGGGTTCGCGGACGACAAGCCCCTGCTGGAAGTACAGAAGAAGGTCGGGCGCGCAATGCGCGTCGCGCGCGTGGTGCGCGCCGACGGGTTGGAGCTCGCGCGCATGCCCTCGCTCAAGCTGCGCGCCGGCGACCGGCTTTACGTCAGCGCGAGCGCCAAGGAATTGCGTGAATTCGCGGACGCGCTTGGCGCGAAGCTATACAAAGTGGACGACCTCGAGCACCCGGTGGACGAACAGCATCCGCTCGCCGCGGAGGGCCAGCATCTCGCGGAAGTCGTGGTTACCGACAACTCGCCGCTGAATCGCTCGACATTGCGCGCGACCAATTTCGGCTCGTTTCACGACGTCGCAATCGTCGGCCTGCACCGCACCGGCGGGCAGGCGCTGCGCGGCTACGACGATATCGGCGACGTGGTGCTGCGTACCGGTGACGTGCTGCTGGTGCAAGGCATCGAGGAAGCCATCGGCAAGCTCCGCACGCGCGCGCGGCTGCTGGTGCTCGGCCAGAGCACCGAACTGCCGCGCACGGAGCGGGCGCCGCTTGCGCTCGCCATTCTCGCTGCGGTCGTGCTGGTGGCGGCTTTTAAGCTCGCACCGATCGCGATCGCGGCGCTGGCCGGCGTAGCGGCGATGATCGTGACGCGCTGCCTGGACTGGGAGGACGCGGCCTCGGCGTTGTCGACCAAGGTCATTCTGCTGGTGGCCTCCAGCCTCGCGCTGGGGGCGGCGCTGGAGAAGACGGGCGCCACCGCTTGGCTCGCGTCAGCGTTCGTCAGTGCGACGCAGGGCCTGCCGTCGGAGTGGGTGCTCGCGCTGCTCATGCTGCTGATGGCGGCATTTACCAATTTCGTCTCCAACAACGCCGCCGCCGCGGTCGGGACGCCGATCGCCGTGAGCATCGCAGCGCAGCTGGGCGTCGCGCCGGAGCCCCTGGTGCTCGCGATCATGTTCGGCGCCAATTTCTGCTACGTCACGCCGATGGCCTACCAGACCAATCTGCTGGTCATGAGCGCGGGCGGCTACCGTTTCAGCGACTTCCTGCGCGGCGGATTGCCGCTGCTGGCGCTGATGCTCGCATCGTATTCCCTGCTGCTCCCGCGGTTTTTCCCGCTCTGAAGCGAGGGGCGCGTTGTCACGTTGCCGCGGCTTCCACTAGAATCGCAAGGCTTTCCCACCCGCCCGGAGGATTCCCGCATGGAACACAAGCTTCCCCCCTGCCGTACGCGATGGACGCGCTCGCGCCGCACATCTCCAAGGAGACGCTGGAGTTCCACTACGGCAAGCACCACCAGGCCTACGTCACCAATCTGAACAACCTTATCAAGGGCACCGAGTTCGAGAAGGCGTCGCTCGAGGAAATCGTGAAGAAGGCCAGCGGCGGCATGTTCAACAACGCGGCCCAGGTCTGGAATCACACTTTCTTCTGGAGCAGCATGAAGCCAGGCGGCGGCGGCAAGGCGTCCGGCACGCTGGCGGCGGCGATCGACAAGAAGTGGAGCTCGTTCGACGCCTTCAAGGAAGCGTTCGCGAAGAGCGCGACGGGCAACTTCGGTTCGGGCTGGACCTGGCTGGTCAAGAAATCCGACGGCGGGGTCGACATCGTCAATACGTCCAACGCCGGCACCCCGGTCACGGGCGCCGACAAGCCGCTGCTGACGATCGACGTCTGGGAACACGCCTACTACATCGATTACCGCAACGCGCGCCCGAAGTTCGTCGAGACGTTCCTCGCCAGCCTGGCGAACTGGGACTTCGCCGGCAAGAACTTCAGCTGACGCAATCCAAACGCGCGGCCGCGAGCGCCCTGCTCGCGGCGTTTCTTTTCGGCGCCAGCACGCCGGCGGCGAAAACCCTGGCCGGCGACATGTCGGCGTTCATGCTCGCCGGCCTGCTCTACGCAGGCAGCGGCCTCGGACTTTGGGCATGGCTCGGCGCCACGCGCCTTCGCCATCGGGGCAACGCCGGGCGCGCGCCGCTGACCCGCGCGGCGCTGCCGTGGCTCGCGGGCGCCGTGCTCGCGGGTGGCGTCGTCGGACCGGTGCTCCTGATGCGCGGTCTCGCCCTGAGCAAAGCTTCCAGTGCCTCGCTGTTGCTGAACCTCGAGGGGGTGTTCACCGCGCTGCTGGCGTGGTTCGTGTTTCGCGAGAACTTCGATCGACGCATCGCGCTCGGCATGGCGTTGATCGGCGGCGGCGGGTTGCTTCTGTCGATCGGGCCCCGTGCAGCGGTGGGCCTGAACCTGGGGGCCCTCGCGGTCGTGGGCGCGTGCCTTGCCTGGGCGATCGACAACAACTTGACCCGCAAAGTGTCGTCGGGGGATGCGGCGACCATCGCCGCGATCAAGGGCTCGGTCGCGGGGGCCGTAAATTTGAGCCTGGCATACGCTGCGGGAGCGTCGTGGCCGGGCGCGGACAAAGTGGTGGCGGCCGCGCTGATCGGCATCTTCGGATATGGCGTGAGCCTGGCACTCTTCGTGGTCGCACTGCGTGAACTGGGGGCGGCGCGAACCGGGGCATACTTTTCCACCGCACCCTTCGTAGGCGTGGCGCTGGCGCTGGGGCTATTGGGCGAAACGCCGGGGGTGCTGTTCTGGGCAGCGGCGGCGCTGATGGCGGCCGGCGTCTGGCTGCACGTCAGCGAGCGGCACCTGCATATGCATGTGCATGAGCCGCTCGAGCACTCACACACGCACCGCCACGACGAGCATCATCGCCACCGGCACGACATCGACTGGGACGGCGGCGAGCCGCACGCGCACCCGCACTTCCATGAACGCATGGTGCACAGCCACCCGCACTACCCCGATATTCACCACCAGCACCCGCATTAAGCGGGCTCAGTGCGGGTGTTTGAGCCGGTCGAGACCGAGCAGGACTGCGCCCGCACCGATGCCATTGCGGGCAAACCAGCCCTGCTCCATTTCCAGGGAATAGCTCGCGGGGCGCTCGGCGCAGTGCGAGTCTTCGGTCTGCGGCTGCATCCGCTCGATATTGATGAGCCTGCCCGCCTGGTCGAAGAAGGCGACCGACAGCGGAATGAGAGTGTTCTTCATCCACATGCACTCCATGGCGGGCTGCTCGTAGACGAACAGCATGCCGCTGTTGGGCGCGAGCGATGTCCGGTACATGAGCCCCTGCATGCGGGCTGGAACGCTGTCGGCAAGCTCGGCGTGGATTTGCCGCATGCCGAGCGAGAGCTCGACCTGAGGTAGCTGCCCGAGCTGGCCGCGTGCGGGCCCAGCAACCAGCAGGGCGGCGGCAAGGCAAGCAGCGAAGAAGCGTTTCACGGGAGCCGGAAAAGGAAAAGGCAGGGAAAGATACCCTGCCTTTTCGCCCAGCGCCAGGCGGCGCTTACTTCTTCATCTCTTCTTGCTTCACTTCCTTCTTGGCAATCTTTTTGGAGTGCTTCTTGACGATGTGCTTCTTCGCCTTGGTGGCCTTGGTGGCCTTGGTGGCCTTCTTCTCCATCCTCGGCGTCTCGGACTTGGTTTCGGCGGCCAGGGCCTGGAACGAGACCGCGGCAAACGTCGCAGCGATCAGCATCGACAGCAGCTTTTTCATTTGATGGTCTTCTCTCTAGAGTTGAACGTTGTCGTTGTACAGCGACGCCCGGCCTTCGCCGGGACGCTGCCCAACAACGCTCGGCCACCCGGTCGGTTGACAGCGCAGCGCTGCGTACCGTGCGGCGTATGATTTTGCGTGCCGGCAAGCTTTCGGCCCGCCGCCCGAGAGGCCGCGGCCAAGTCTTATATAATATATCTTTTAGGCTTTCTTCTTCCCAGGAGCGGTCATGGCGTACAAGCACATCAAAGTCCCCGCAGGCGGCGAAAAGATAAAGGTTAACAAGGACTTCTCGCTCGCGGTGCCCGACAACCCGATCATCCCCTACATCGAAGGCGACGGCACCGGCGTCGATATCACCCCGGTGATGATCAAGGTGGTGGATGCCGCGGTGAAGAAAGCCTATGGCGGCAAGAAGAAGATCGTTTGGATGGAGATGTTCGCAGGCGAGAAATCCTGCAAGGTCTACGGCGAGAACGTATGGCTGCCGGAGGAAACCCTGGAAGCGTCGAAGGAATACGTGGTCTCGATCAAGGGCCCGCTCACCACGCCGGTCGGCGGCGGCATCCGTTCGATCAACGTCGCGTTGCGCCAGGAGCTCGATCTCTACGTCTGCCTGCGCCCGGTGCGCTGGTTCAAGGGCGTGCCCAGCCCGCTCAAGGAGCCCGACAAGGTCGACATGGTGATTTTCCGCGAGAACGCCGAAGACATCTATGCCGGCATCGAGTGGCCGGCCAAGTCGGCTGAGGCGAACAAGCTGATCGATTTCCTGATCAAGGAAATGAAGGTCACGAAGATCCGCTTCCCTGGAAGCTCTGCGATCGGCATCAAGCCGATATCGATCGAGGGCAGCGAGCGTCTGATCCGCAAGGCGTTCCAGTACGCGATCGACAACAAGCGCAAGTCGGTGACCCTGGTGCACAAGGGCAACATCCAGAAGTTCACCGAAGGCGGCTTTCGCGACTGGGGCTACCAGCTGGCGCAGAAAGAGTTCGGCGCCAAGCCGATCGACGGCGGCCCTTGGTGCAGCCTGAAGAACCCGAAGGGCGGCCCGGACATCGTCGTCAAGGACGTGATCATGGACGCAATGCTGCAGCAGATCCTGCTCAGACCGGCCGAGTACGACGTTCTCGCCACCACCAACCTGAACGGCGACTACATCTCGGATGCGCTCGCGGCGGAAGTCGGCGGCATCGGGATCGCGCCCGGGGCCAACATGTCGGATTCGGTCGCGATGTTCGAGGCGACTCACGGCACCGCGCCGAAGTACGCCGGCAAGGACTACGTCAATCCCGGCTCCGAGATCCTCTCGGCCGAGATGATGCTGCGCCACATGGGATGGGTCGAAGCGGCGGACGCGATCGTCAAATCGATCGAGGCCGCAATCGGCGACAAGGTGGTGACCTACGACTTCGCGCGCCAGATGCAGGGCGCCAAGCAGGTGTCCTGCTCCGGTTTCGGGCAGGCGCTGATCGAGCGCATGTAATAAAAAAGGCCGCCCTCGGGCGGCCTTTTCAAATTCTGTGCCGTGATCCGGCTAGGCCTTCTGGATGTTCGAGGCCTGTTTTCCCTTTGGGCCCTGCACCACGTCGAAGGAGACCTTCTGGCCTTCCTTTAGGGTCTTGAAGCCCGACATGTTGATCGCGGAAAAATGCGCAAACAGGTCTTCGCTGCCGTCGTCCGGCGTGATGAACCCGTAGCCCTTCGCGTCGTTGAACCACTTAACGGTGCCTGTCGCCATGACCCTTCCTTTCCAACTGGTTTTTGAGGAATACCGCGGGAATACCCGGGATGCCTGAACTTCACGACCCCGCCGCCCTCTCTATGGCGAAACAGACAGCCTGAAATCAAACACGGTTCGCGTTTTACCCCCCCCCGCCCCGTGCCGTCAAGGGGCGTCCCGGGCACCGACGCCGCGCCTGTTCGCCAACTCTGCCGCACCCGCCGTCGTGATCGCATTGCGCCGCCCGGACACATTGATTAGGATAGCTGCGAGAGTGCGGGCATAAATACCGAATCATCACGTCACGCGGAGCGGGAACGGGCAAGCGAAAGGGATGTCTGATCTCATTGAGCTCGACGGCGCATAGCAAACGGGCGGCATGGCGACGCAGTTCAGAGACGATAGCGTACTCGAGGCGCGCAAGAGCAAGCTCAAGCCGCCCCCGATGTTCAAGGTCATGCTGCTGAACGACGACTACACGCCGATGGAGTTCGTCGTGCTGGTATTGCAGAAGTTCTTCAGCATGACGCGGGAACGGGCAACCCAGGTGATGCTCAAGGTTCACCGCGAAGGCATTGGGGTCTGTGGGGTGTATCCTCGCGATGTGGCCACGACGAAGGTGCAGCAAGTGGCCGCGTATTCGCGCAAGCACCAGCACCCGCTGCAGTGCGTGATGGAGGAAACGTAGCATGATTGCCCAGGAGCTCGAAGTCAGTCTTCACATGGCATTCGTCGAGGCGCGCCAGAAGCGCCACGAATTCATCACCGTCGAACACCTGCTCCTCGCCCTGCTCGACAACCCCACCGCGGCCGAGGTGCTGCGCGCCTGCGGCGCCAACATCGACGAGCTGCGCAAGAACCTCGCCCAGCATATCGCGGAGCAAACGCCGCGCATCGCCGCCGACCGCGAAGTCGACACCCAGCCCACGCTCGGATTCCAGCGCGTCATCCAGCGCGCCATCCTGCATGTTCAATCCTCGGGCAAGAAGGAGGTGACCGGCGCCAACGTGCTGGTGGCGATCTTCGGCGAGAAGGATTCGCACGCGGTGTACTTCCTGCAGCAGCAGGGGATCACTCGCCTGGATGTGGTCAACTACATCTCGCACGGCATCACCAAGACGCCCCAGCCGCACTCCGGCAAGGGCGAGCAGGAAACCGAGCAGGAAGGCCAGGCCGAGACCGCCAACAGCCCGCTCGACAACTACACCCAGAACCTGAACGCGCTGGCCCTGGCGGGCAAGATCGATCCGCTGATCGGCCGCGACCGGGAGCTCGAGCGCGTTATCCAGACGCTTTGCCGCCGGCGCAAGAACAACCCGCTGCTGGTGGGCGAGGCGGGCGTGGGCAAGACCGCGATCGCCGAGGGGCTCGCGCGCCGCGTCGTCGAGGGCAGCGTTCCGGAGCTGCTCGCCAAGTGCACGGTCTACGCGCTCGACATGGGCGCGCTGCTCGCCGGCACCAAGTACCGCGGCGACTTCGAGCAGCGCCTCAAGGCGGTGCTGAAGCAGCTGGTCGACAATCCGAACGCGGTGCTGTTCATCGACGAAATCCACACCGTGATCGGCGCCGGCGCCGCCTCGGGCGGAACGCTCGACGCCTCCAACCTGCTCAAGCCGGTGCTCTCGACCGGGCAGCTGAAGTGCATCGGCGCCACGACCTACAACGAATACCGCGGCGTGTTCGAGAAGGACCACGCGCTGTCGCGCCGCTTCCAGAAGATCGACGTCAACGAGCCCTCGATCGAGGAAACGGTCGAGATCCTGAAGGGACTTAAAACACGCTTCGAGGCGCACCACAGCGTCAAGTACACCGCCAACGCGCTCAGCACGGCGGCGGAGCTTTCGGCGCGCTACATCAACGACCGGCACCTGCCGGACAAGGCGATCGACGTGATCGACGAGGCGGGCGCGGCGCAGCGCATCGCGCCCAAGAGCAAGCAGAAGAAGATCATCGGCAAGGCCGAGATCGAGGACATCATCGCCAAGATCGCGCGCATCCCGCCGCGCTCGGTCTCGACCGACGATCGGAGCGCCCTGGCCAAGCTGGACCGCGACCTGAAGGCGGTCGTTTTCGGCCAGGACAAGGCGATCGATGCGCTCGCCAGCGCGATCAAGATGGCGCGCTCCGGGCTGGGCAACCCGCAGAAGCCCATCGGCAGCTTCCTGTTCTCGGGTCCGACCGGGGTCGGCAAGACCGAAGTCGCGCGCCAGCTCGCCTACTGCATGGGCATCGAGCTGATCCGCTTCGACATGTCCGAGTACATGGAGCGCCACGCGGTTTCGCGCCTGATCGGCGCGCCGCCGGGCTACGTCGGCTTCGAACAGGGCGGGTTGCTGACCGAGCAGATCACCAAGAAACCCTATTCGGTACTGCTGCTGGATGAGATCGAGAAGGCGCATCCGGACATCTTCAATATCCTGCTGCAGGTGATGGACCACGGAACGCTTACCGACAACAACGGCCGCAAGGCGGACTTCCGCAACGTGGTGATCGTCATGACGACCAACGCCGGCGCGGAGCAGCTGTCGAAGAACTCGATGGGGTTCACCCTCGCCAAGCAGGCCGGCGACGAGATGGAAGCGATCAAGCGCATGTTCACGCCCGAGTTCCGCAACCGGCTGGACGCGATCATTTCGTTCCGTTCGCTCGACAACGACATCATCCTGCGTGTGGTGGACAAGTTCCTGATGCAGCTCGAGGAACAACTGCAGGAGAAGAAAGTCGAGCCGATCTTCACGCAGAAGCTCAAGGAGCACCTGGCCAAGAAGGGCTTCGATCCGCTGATGGGCGCGCGGCCGATGGCGCGCCTGATCCAGGACACGATCAGGCGCGCGCTCGCCGACGAGCTGCTGTTCGGCAGGCTGGTGCACGGCGGCAAGGTGACGATCGACGTCGACGACGCCGAAACGATCGGCCTTAAATTCGAGGAAGAGCCGGCCGCGGTGGTCTGAGCCTAGCCCCGGCCGGTGCTGCCGAAGCCGCCGGCGCCGCGATCCGACGCGGCGAACTCCTGCACCACGTGCAGCTCGACCTGCACCACCGGGACGACCACCAGCTGCGCAATGCGGTCCATAGGCTGGATCGTGAAAGCGTCCCGGCCGCGGTTCCACACCGAGACCAGCACCTGTCCCTGGTAGTCGGAGTCGATCAGGCCGACCAGATTGCCCAGCACTATGCCGTGCTTGGCGCCCAGCCCGGAGCGCGGGAGCACCACTGCCGCCAGGCCAAGGTCGTCCAGGTGGATCGCGATGCCCGACGGCACCAACTCGCTGTCGCCGGGCCCGAGCGTCAGAGGCAAGTCGATGCAGGCGCGCAGATCCAGCCCTGCCGCCCCTGGCGTGGCGTAATGCGGCATGTCGTGCCTGATCCGCGGGTCGAGGATCTTCAGCTCGAGCCTGTGGCGCATGCCTCTAACCCCGCTTCCTGCCGGCGCCCATGCCGGCAAGGTGCAGCATCAACTTTCGCGCCAGCTCGATCTTGGGGCCTCGGCCAAGCGGGTGCTCGCCGCGTTCGTCGAAAAGCGTGATCTCGTTCTCGTCGGCGCCCAGCGCCTGCTGGGCCAGATTCGCCGCTAGCAGAGGCAGTTTCTTCTTGCTGCGCTTGGCGCGGGCATTGCCCGCCACGTCCTCGCTCTCGGCGGCGAAGCCCACGCACAGCGGCGGCGCCGGCCGCGCGACCACCCAGGCCAGAATGTCGGGATTCTCCTCCAGCTCAAGCGTCCTGCCGCGGCCGGAGTCCTTCTTGATCTTGTTCGGCGCAGGGATCTTGGCCCTGTAGTCGGCTACCGCGGCCACGGAGACGAAGATATCGCTCCCGCCCACTGCCGCCTTCACCGCGTCGAACATCTCTCGCGCCGTGCGCACGCTCACGCGCGCGACGCCGCTCGGCACCGACAGCGCGACCGGACCGCTGATCAACGTGACCTCGGCTCCCGCCTCGCGCGCCGCGCGCGCCACCGCGTACCCCATCTTGCCGGAGCTCAGATTGGTGATAACCCGCACCGGGTCGATCGGTTCCTCAGTCGGTCCCGCAGTGACCAGCACCCGCTTGCCCACCAGTACCTTGGGCTGGAACAGCGCCTCGACCTCCTCGGCGATCTGAAGTGGCTCGACCATGCGCCCCATGCCTGTCTCGCCACAGGCCTGATCGCCGGCGGCCGGGCCCGCGAACGTAACGCCGTCGTCACGCAAGGTGATAACGTTGCGCTGCGTCGCAGGGTTGTCCCACATCTCGACGTTCATTGCGGGGGCCAGCATCAGGGGACAGCGCCGGGCCAGCGCCAGCGCCGAGAGCAGATCGTCGGCCAGGCCATGCGCCAGCTTGGCCATGAAGTCTGCGCTCGCGGGCGCGACGAGGATCAGGTCGCGGTCGCGCGACAGCTCGATGTGCGCCATGTTGTCCGGCACCCGTGCGTCCCACAGGTCGGTCCACACGGCCTGGCCCGACAACGCCTGCATCGTGACCGGAGTGATGAAACGCGTCGCCGCCTCGGTCATGGCCACCCGCAAGTCGACCCCCGCCCTCACCAGGATGCGCGCCAGCTCGGCGGCCTTGAAGGCCGCGATGCCGCCGGTCATGCCGAGAAGAATCCTTTTTCCCTTGATCGTTGTCATCGATCCGGTCGCCAACGCGTTGGACGGAAGGGAATTCTAGGTGAATTCAAGGGGGGGCGCATGGCGATCACGGATTGGCCTGCAGCCGAAAGGCCGCGCGAGCGGCTGCTGGCGCTCGGTCCGGCGCGCCTTTCCGACGCCGAGCTGGTTGCCGTATTCCTGCGCAGCGGGGTGGCCGGCAAGAGCGCGGTCGAGCTCGCGCGCGAGCTGATCGGACGTTTCGGCGGACTGGCCGGGCTGCTCGCTGCCGGCCACGGCGCGCTATGCGAAACGAAGGGTCTGGGCGAGGCGAAGGCAGCACAGCTGGCTGCGGTGCTGGAAATGGCGCGCCGCTGCCTGGGCGAGCAGCTGCGTGCCGGCGCCGCCTTGAATTCGCCCGCCACGGTGCGCGAGTACCTGAGCCTCGCGCTCGGCGCACGCGAGCACGAGGTCTTCGTCGCGCTGTTCCTCGACGCACAGCACCGCGTTATCGCGGCCGAGGAACTGTTCCGCGGCACGCTGACACAGACCAGCGTTTATCCGCGCGAGGTGGTGAAAGCCGCCCTGCGCCGCAACGCGGCAGCGCTAATTCTGGCGCACAACCATCCCTCCGGCGTGGCGCAGCCGAGCCAGGCCGACGAGCTGCTCACCCGCAGCCTGAGCGAGGCGCTGGCGCTGGTCGACGTCAAGGTGCTGGATCACTTCATCGTCGCCGGCAACCAGACGCTCTCGTTCGCGGAGCGCGGACTGCTGTAGTCCGCGAATCACCGCCGGCCACGCTCCATTGGCCGTGCGCGTTCCGCGGGTCGTTCGCCGCGGACTCCGCCGCGTTCACGCAGCGCTCGGATAGCCGAGCCGCGAACAGCCCCCTCGCGCGCCGCCTCCCCATGCGGGGTCCGTTCGCGCGCGGACCGTTCATGGTGACAAAGATAGGAGTGCGGATCTCGTACGCGGCGCGGTTGTACTTGCCGATCCAACCGGTGATGCTGCGCACCGTACCCTTGATCAGGTCGAGGATGCTGCGGTCCTTGTCTCCGCCATCCGCGACGTACGCCTCGATCGTCATTCGCGAATTCTGGCGCAGCATCAAGTAGGCGCCGTCCAGCATCTGCAGCTGGGCCTCGCCATTCCTGAAGGTGACGATCGTATCGCCTTCGTGCACCTCGCTTCCCTTGGCGACCAAGCGACTGTCGCCGACTTGCGGTGTGATCATCGAATTGCCGCTGGCGAATTCGACCGTGCCGGCAAGACGCGGCTTGACGGCGGCGACGGAGTCCGCCGCCCGGCCGAACGCCGTGGAGCAAATCAAGGCCATACCGAGCGCCGTTGCTCTGGAGGCGAATTCGCGAGGTCGCATCGGCGTCGGCTCCACGTCGCGCACTATCACAGAACCCGTCGGCGGCGATCAAGTATGGTTTCGAGCAGGTCGCTTTCCTTGAAAGAGCGCTGATTATTCGGGTATAATCGTCTCTTTTTTGCCGCGGAGCGCAATCCATGTCCCGTGTCTGTGAAGTCACCGGCAAGAAGCCGATGAAGGGCAACCTGGTCTCGCACGCCAACAACAAGACCCGACGCACCTTCCAGCCTAACCTGCACTACCGTCGCTTCTGGGTCGAGAGCGAAAACCGCTGGGTACGCCTGCGCGTTTCGACCGCTGGCCTGCGCCGCATCGACAAGCTCGGCATCGACGCCGTGCTCGCCGAGGTGCGCGCCAAGGCGAAAGCCAAGGCGAAGGCCGAAGCGAAGGCTTAACCGGACCCCCCACCATGCGCGAAAAGATCAAGCTCGAGTCCACCGCCGGCACCGGCCACTTTTACACCACGACCAAGAACAAGCGCACCACGCCCGACAAGCTGGAGATCAAGAAGTACGACCCCAAGGCGCGCAAGCACGTGATGTACAAGGAAACCAAGCTCAAGTAGCACGCCGGAACGCCCCAAAAAAAAGCCCGCCGATGGCGGGCTTTTTTATTACGGCCGATGCGCGGTTACGCGTAGCAGCGCAGGCGACGCGAGAATTCCTGCAGGGGCGCAATACCGCTCGACTCAGCTCGGTGGCACCAATCCTGCAGCTGGCGCAGCAACTGCTCCTTCGAGGCGCTGGAGCGCTCCCACAGCGCGGTCAGCTCGTGCCTCATCGCGACCACGGTCGCCAGAGCGCGCGAATTACGCAGGGCATCGGTCAGGCGCACGCGCTCGGCCTCGGAAAGCTCCTGCGCGCGCAGCAGCGCGCGCTTCAGAGACTTGAGCGCTTCCGCGTCGCCCGGCGACCAGTGCGCCAGCCGCTGCACCTCCTCGCGGTAGGTCTTCTTGATCGACTTGGCGTAGCGCGACAGAACGTCGTAGCGGTTGGCGATCACGGCATGCAGCGTGTCGAGGTCAGCAGCGGGCTTGGGCGCGGCAAAGCGGGGCGTTGGCGCCACCTTCTTGACCGTCGCGAGTCCGAGCATCTCCATCATTCTGATGTACATCCAGCCGATGTCGAACTCGTACCACTTCGAGGACAGCTTGGCCGACGAGGCGAACGCGTGGTGGTTGTTGTGCAGCTCCTCGCCCCCGATCAGGATGCCCCAGGGCACGATGTTGGTGCTCGCGTCCGCACAGTCGTAGCTGCGGTAGCCGAAGTAGTGGCCGATGCCGTTGATCACGCCGGCGGCCCAGAACGGAATCCAGGCGATCTGCGCCAGCAGAATCAGCGCGCCGGGCACTAAGCCGAAGAGCGCCAGATTGACCGCGCCCATCAGCGTGAGGCCGAGGATCGGATGCCGCGTATACACGTTGCGCTCCATCCAGTCGTCGGGCGTGCCGTGGCCATAGCGCTCGAGCGTCTCGCGATTGTAGGACTCCTTCACGTACAGGAACACGCCGCCCCACAAGACGCGGTTGATGCCGTAGATCTGCGGGCTGTGCGGATCCTCTGCGGTCTCGCACTTGGCGTGGTGCTTGCGGTGGATCGCCGCCCATTCCTTGGTCACCATGCCTGTCGTGAGCCAGAGCCAGAAGCGGAAGAAGTGCGACGCGATCGGATGCAGGTCGAGCGCGCGGTGCGCCTGATGGCGGTGCAGGAAGATCGTTACCGCAGCGATCGTGACGTGGGTCAGGCCCAGTGCCACGAGCATGTAGCCCCACCAGGGCAGGTCGAAAAAACCGGAAAAAATCATCAAGTTGGCTTCTAATAGTAGTTATAAACGTCAGCTGCGCGTCATTTTACGCGAATCCCCGCGGGTCGCAAGAAACAATCTGCAATGGACCCATTCGCGCGCGGCTGATGCTGTAACCCCGTGCTGCAAAAAGGGAAAGGGGTATGCGCAGCGCGTGTGCAAAAATTCCTCTCGACCGCCTTCCCAGGAGCGCCCGCCGATGATCGATCTGCTGACCAACCCCGAGGCCTGGATCGCGTTCGCCACCCTTACCGCGCTCGAGCTCGTGCTCGGGATCGACAACGTGATCTTCATCTCCATCCTGGTGGATCGCCTGCCCGCCGGGCAGCGCGAGCGAGCGCGCCGCATCGGTCTGCTCGGCGCCATGTTCATGCGCATCGGGCTGCTGCTGGTGCTGGCGTGGATCGTCGGATTGACCACGCCCCTGTTCAGCATCCTCGGCCAGCATATTTCGGGACGTGACTCGATCCTGATCCTGGGTGGGATGTTCCTGCTGTGGAAAAGCACCAGGGAAATCCACCAATTGCTCGAGGGAATGGAGGAGAACACCGCGGCGCTGACCGTGCGCGCATCCTTTGGCGCCCTGATCATGCAAATCATGCTGATCGACCTGGTTTTTTCGCTCGATTCGATCATCACCGCGGTAGGGATGGTGAAGGATGTCGCGGTGATGGTCGCCGCGATAGTCGTTTCGGTGGCACTGATGATGGCCTTCGCCGGCGCGATCGGACGCTTCATCTCGGCGCATCCGACCATCAAGATGCTCGCCTTGTCGTTCCTGGTAGTGATCGGCGTACTGCTGATCGCGCAGGGCTTCGACCACGAGGTACCCAAAGGCTACGTCTACTTCGCCATGGCGTTCGCGGTCTGCGTGGAAATGCTGAACATCCGCATGCGCCGCGCGATGGCCAAGCCGGTGCACCTGCATGCGCGCTACGGCCGCGGCCAGGATCAGGCGCCGGATTGACCGTCTCGGCGGCGCTCGAGGGCCGCGGCGAAGAACCCGTCGGTGCCGTGCAGGTGCGGCCACAATCGCAGGCGCTCGCCCGCCGGCAGCGCGATGCGCTGCGCCGCGAGAAGCTCGTCGCACGATAGCGCGGCGAATTCCGGGTGGGCGGCGAGGAAGCGTTCCACCACCGCCTCGTTTTCCGCCTCCAGGATGCTGCAGGTCGCATAAACCAGACGGCCTCCCAGCTTCACTAGGCGCGCGGCCGCATGCAGGATGTTGAACTGCTTATGCGCCAATTCAACGATCGCGTCGGGACCGTGGCGCCACTTGAGATCCGGATTGCGCCGCAGCGTGCCAAAGCCGCTGCACGGCGCATCGACCAGAACCCGGTCGAGCTTGCCCGCAAGCCGCTTGGCCCGCACGTCGCCTTCGCCCGCGAGAGCGAGCGGGTGAACGTTCGAGACGCCCGCTCGCGCCGCGCGCGGTGCGAGCGCGTGCAGCCTCTTGACCGACACGTCCATCGCGTACAGCCGTCCCGTGCCGCGCATGAGCATCGCCATCGTCAGCGTCTTGCCGCCCGCCCCGGCGCAGAAGTCGGCCACCATTTCACCGCGCCGCGGCGCCACCAGGTAGGCGAGCAGCTGGCTGCCTTCATCCTGCACTTCGACCAAACCCTGCTCGAAGAGCGGGTGGCGGTTGATCGCCGGTTTGCCCTCGAGGCGGATCCCCGCCGGCGAGTAGGGCGTCGGCGCGCAGGCGAGTCCGCTCGAGGCGAGGACCGCAAGCGCGCTCTCTCGATCAGTGCGCGCGAGATTCACGCGCAGATCGAGCGGCGCCGGGTTCAACAGACCCTGCGCGATGCGCATTGCCTCCTCGAGTCCCTGCTCCGCCTCCAGGCGCTGCCACAGCCAGTCCGGTAGGTCTGCCCTTACCGCGGCCGGCCAGTCCGCCTCCCTCGCCGCCCGGGCGCGCGCGAGGAGCGCCGCCTCGCCCGGGCGCAGCGCGCCTTCCAGCGCGCGCGCGGAAAGCCCTTGCACCCGCGACAGCGCCGCCAGCAGCAGCGCGCGCGGTGCGGCGCTCGCCGCAGCGGCCTCGAGCGAGCGTCTGCGACGCAGCACGGCATAGACGGCCTCGGCCGCGAAGGCCCGGTCGTTCTGGCCCAGTTCGCGGTGGGCGCGAAAGTAACGCGAGACCGCCTGGTCGGCCGGCCCGGCAAAGCCCAGCAGCTCGCCAAGGAGGGCTTCTGCGTGCGCCAAGAGCGCGGGGCGCGGCTTCACGGCACGGCGATGCGCGTCACGACTTGGTCGATGCGCGTGCCATCCTTGTCGGTGATCAGGACCCGGATCGGGAGGTAGCCGTGCCCCCGCGCGAGCCAGATCTCGGTGCCGTGGTCGTCCGGACCGTCTTTGCGCTTGATCAGCCGCAGGGCGTCGAACTGGCCAGCGGGCGTGTCTATCTCCTGCTGGCCTGCGGCTTCGAACACGTAGTGCGACACGCCCTTTCCGTCGGTGGCGTTGATCGCGACCGGCGCCGCCCCCGGAAGGTCGAAGGCGAAGGCGTAGAGCATCGAGAGCTTGTCCTGCGCGTGCGCCGGCATCGGCTGGGTGCGGGTCTTGCCGTTGACCTCCAGCTTCAGACTCTCGTCCGCCCAGTCGAACTCCGCCCGCACCGGGTCTCGCCCGGTGCGCACGTCGGAGAACTTCAGCGGGCGCAGGACGCCGCTGCCGATCGTTCCGCTGCTGGTGCGCGTGATCCCGCCCAGCAGCGCGAACAGGCCCTTGCCGTGCCACTCCTCCACCAAGTGGTAGGTCTTGCCGTCGTGCTCGAACCGGTCGACCACTTCGGCCATCGCGGTTCCGTTGCGCAACACGTCGTAGTCGATCTGCACCCGCACCGGGGGCGCGGCGTGCGCACAGGCGCAGAACGAGGCGCTAATCGCGATCGGAATAAACCAGTTGCGCATCGTCTCCCTTAACGTTTACGACTCCGTCACGGACGACAAGCTTGTCGTCCAGAAACCAGCGCACCGCGCGCGGGTACACCACGTGCTCCTGGCGCAGCACGCGTGCGGCCAGCAGATCCGGCGTGTCGCCCGGCCGCACCGGAACGGCAGCCTGGACGATAATCGGGCCGTGATCGAGTTGCTCGCTCACGAAATGCACACTGCAGCCGTGCACCTTGACCCCCGCGGCCAGCGCGCGCCGGTGCGTGTCGAGCCCGGGAAACGCCGGCAGCAGCGAAGGATGGATGTTCACCAATCGCCCCGCGTAATTCGCGACGAAGCCCGGGGTCAGGATGCGCATGAACCCGGCCAGCGCCACCAGTCGCGGCGAATGGCGATCGATTTCCGCCGCGAGCGCGACATCGAACTCCTCTCGCGTCCGGTAGTCCCTGTGCTCGACCACCGCGGCGACGAGGCCGCGCCGCGCCGCGATCTCAAGCCCCGCCGCAGCGGCCGTGTTGCCGATCACCGCCGCAACCGGCAGCCCGGCGTCGAGCAGGGCCTGCATGTTGCTGCCCCGGCCGGAGATGAGGACGACGACTGACATCGCGGGGCGCAGTTTATCAGCCTAGATCATCGCCGCGGCCCGGTCATATTCTGGGGACGAAGCCAGCGGTCGAAATCGTCCGCGCTGACGTAGCCCAGGGCGAGCGCCGCCTCCCGCAGCGTGCTGCCGTCGTGATGCGCTTTCTTGGTGATCTCCGCCGCCCGGTCGTAGCCAATCATGGGCGACAGCGCGGTGACGAGCATCAGCGAGCGCTCGACCAGCTCGGCGATGCGCGCGCGGTTCGGCTCGATGCCGCGCGCGCAGTGCGCGTCGAAAGACTCGCAGCCGTCGGCGAGCAGGCGCGCGCTCTGCAGGAAATTGTGGATCACCAGCGGCTTGAATACGTTTAGCTCGAAATTTCCCGATGCGCCGCCTATGTTGAGCGCCACGTCGTTGCCGAACACCTGCGCGCAGAGCATGGTCATCGCCTCCGCCTGGGTCGGGTTCACCTTGCCGGGCATGATCGAGCTGCCGGGCTCGTTCTCCGGCAGCGAAAGCTCCCCCAGCCCGGAGCGCGGCCCGGACGCGAGCCAGCGCACGTCGTTCGCGATCTTCATCAGCGCGGCGGCCAGCGTCTTGAGCGCGCCGTGCGCGAACACCAGCGGCTCGTGACCGGCAAGCGCAGCGAACTTGTTGCGCGCACTCTCGAAGCCCAGGCCGGTTGCCCGCGCGAGGTCCTCGGCCACCCGCGCCGCAAATTCCGGATGAGCGTTCAGGCCGGTGCCGACCGCGGTGCCGCCGATCGCGAGCTCGTACAGCCCGGGCAGTACGGCGCGCAGCGCCGCTTCAGCGTGTCCGAGCTGAGCAACGTAACCGGAAAACTCCTGCCCCAGCGTGAGCGGGGTCGCATCCTGCAGGTGAGTGCGGCCAATCTTCACGATCTCCGCAAACGCGTCGCTCTTGTCGGCCAGCGTGCCGCGCAGCCGCGCCAGCGCCGGCAGGACCCGCTCGTGCAACGCGCGCACGGCAGCGACATGCATCGCGGTGGGAAACGCGTCGTTGGACGATTGGCCGAGATTGACGTCGTCGTTCGGGTGCACCAGGCGCCGCTCGCCGCGCTCCCCGCCGAGGATTTCGGAGGCACGGTTGGCGAGCACCTCGTTCACGTTCATGTTGGATTGGGTTCCGGATCCGGTCTGCCAAACGACCAGCGGAAACTCCCCGTCGTGGCGGCCGGCCAGTACCTCGTCGGCCGCCTGCTCGATCGCCGCGGCCTTGCGCGCCTCGAGCAGGCCCAGCTCCCGGTTCACCCGCGCCGCGGCGCGCTTGACCTGCGCCAGGGCGCGAATCACCGCAATGGGCATGAGCTCGCCCGAGATGCGGAAGTTGCGCCGGCTCCTCTCGGTCTGCGCGCCCCAGAGCCGCTGCGCCGGAACCTCGATCGGTCCGAAGGAGTCGCGCTCGGTGCGCGTATCTGCCATTGGCCCCGCCGCGACAGCTCAGGCGAGGTCGAACAGCAGGACTTCTGCCTGTTCGCCCCGCTTCAGGACGATTTCCGCCACGTCGCTCGCCTTCAGTGCGTCGCCGGCGTCGAGCTCATTGCCGTTTACCGCCAGGTGGCCGCGCGCGACGTGCACGTAGGCGCGCCGTCCCTTGGACAGAGGTTGGACCACGCGCTCGCCGCCGCTCAGCAGCGCGGCGTACATGTGTGCATCCTGGTGAATCGTCACCGAGCCATCACGCCCGTCGGGCGAGGCGACCAGCCGCAAGCGCCCGCGCTTGGAGGCGGCGTCGAAGTGCTTCTGCTCATATCCCGGCGCGATGCCACGCGCCGCCGGCTCGATCCAGATCTGCAGGAAGTGGGTAACGCCCGACGGCTCGTGGTTGTACTCGCTGTGGCGCACGCCGGTGCCTGCGCTCATGCGCTGAACGTCGCCCGGAACGATGCTGGAGCCGTTGCCCATCGAGTCCTGGTGCGCGAGCGCGCCTTCCAGCACGTAGCTCACAATTTCCATGTCGCGGTGGCTGTGCGTGCCGAAGCCGGTGCCGGGCTGGATCCGGTCCTCGTTGATCACGCGCAGGCTGCCGAAGCCCATGTGCCGCGGATCATGGTAGCCGGCGAACGAAAAGCTGTGGAACGAGTCGAGCCAGCCGTGATTGGCGTGCCCGCGTTCCGCAGCGCGGCGCAGCTCTATCACATCGCGCCCGCTCAGGCCTCGCCGGCCTGCGGCCCGGCGCCCTCGGAATTCTCGCCTTTCGCGCTCTCCTGCTTTGCGATTTCCGCGTGCACCTGCGCCATGTCCAGCGTCTTGGCCTGCTCGAGCACCTGCTCGAGGGCCGAAGCCGGCAGCGCACCGGCCTGCTGGAACAGCAGCACTTTCTCGCGAAACACCATCAGCGTCGGAATCGAGCGGATGCCGAACGCACCGGCGATCTCCTGCTCGTCATCGGTGTTGACCTTAGCGAATACGACGTCCTGATGCTGCTCCGACGCGCCCTCGAAAACCGGCGCAAAGCCCTTGCAGGGCCCGCACCACGGCGCCCAGAAATCGACCACCACCATCGGGTTCGTGCTCACCACCTGCTCGAAGTTCTCCTTCGTCAGTTCCACAGTCGCCATGCAGCGATCTCCTCTGCAAAATGGCACTATACCCGCACATGCGCTACACGGGCCGCTTCGCCCCGTCGCCGACAGGGCCTTTGCACTTCGGTTCGCTGGTGGCGGCGCTCGCCAGCTGGCTCGATGCGCGCGCCGCCGACGGCACTTGGCTGCTGCGCATCGAGGATCTGGACAAGCCGCGCGAGCAGCCCGGCGCGGCCGACGCCATCCTGCGCCAGCTCGAGGGCCTAGGACTGACCTGGGACGGGCCGGTGCTGTACCAGAGCGCGCGCGACGCGAGCTACCGCGCCGCGCTCGATGCGCTCGAGCGCCGCGGCGCCACCTATCCCTGCGGCTGCACGCGCAGCGAAATCGCCGATTCCGCGCTCGCGATCGACGGTGCGCGCATCTACCCCGGCACCTGCCGCGGCGGCCTCGCCCCGGGACGACGCGCACGCGCCACGCGCGTGCGCACCGCGCGCGATCCGATCCGCTTCACCGACCGGGTGCAGGGAGAAATCGCGCAGTCGGTCGAGCAGGAGGTCGGCGACTTCGTCCTGTGCCGCGCCGACGGCGTGATCGCCTACCAGCTCGCGGTCGTGGTCGACGACGACGCACAAGGCGTCACGGACGTGATGCGGGGCGCCGACCTGCTCGATTCCACGGCGCGCCAGATCTGGCTGCAGCGCCTGCTCGGTTACTCCAGTCCGCGCTACCTGCATCTGCCGGCCGCGGTGACTGCAAGCGGCGAGAAGCTGAGCAAGCAGACCGGCGCGCCGGCGGTCGACACAGCGCAGCCGCTGCGCGAGCTCGCGCGCGCGCTCGCGTTCCTCGGCCAGCCGGTGCCTGAAGCGGCAAGCGCGAGCGAGCTGCTGAAGCACGCGCTCGAGTGCTGGGACGCTTCGCTCATCCCCCGCGTGCGCGCTGCGGCAGCACCACCGTAAGCAGCGAGCCGAGCACCAGCGCAAGGGCCGCGTATTCGGCCCAGCTCGGCCGCTCGCCGAGGAAGACCATGCCCGAAAAAACGCCCAAGACCGGGATCATCAGCATGCTGAGCGAGGACACCGCGACGGGGACGGTGGTCGCAATCCGGATCCAGGCCCACTGCGCGAACGCGAACGCGATCAGAACGTTGTAGAGCACGCCGAGCGCCGGCCACAGGCCGATCGACGCGAGCTGGCCGGGGTCTTCCAGCAGCAGCGCACCGGCGAAGATGGGGATCCCGCCGAGGAGCATCATCCAGGCGGTGTAGGGGGCTGGCGGCATCGCCATCGGGTAACGCCTCTGCAGCACCGTTCCCAGCGCCCAGGACAACGCCGCCGACAGCACCAGCAGCGACCCGAGCGGCGCCGCGCGCAGGCTTGCGGCGCCCTCGCCGATCAGCAGCGCCATGCCCGCCATGCCGAGCGCCAGACCGGTCAGCTTGCGCCCGGTCATGCGCTCCCCAAGCAGCCAGACCGAAAGCGGGATTGCCCACGCCGGCATCGTGTAAGCGAGGATCGCGGCGCGCCCGGACGGAATCATGGTCATGCCGAATACCACCAGCGCGTTCCAGCACGTGACGTTGAAAAAAGCGAGCAGCGCGAGCCGCGGCCACTGGCCCTTGGGCACCGTGAGCGACTGCCCGCCGGCGCGGACGGCGCTGAAAAGCACCGCGGAGCCCACCGCCAGGCAAAGGGTGCGGAAGGTCAGCGGCGAGACGCCCGACAGCGCGACCTTGATCGCGGTCCAGTTGAACCCCCAGGCCAGGGTCAGTCCGGCGAGCGTCCACCACAACCTTCGCGGCAGATGGCCCGCCTCAGGCGCACGAGAGTCCACGCTCAGGCCGCGACGCTCACCGCGCGACCCTGACCGGCATCGCTTTCATGCCGCGGAACACCATCGAGTCGATCCATTCCAGGCGCTCGGCCGCGAGTTCGATGCGGCCCCAGCGCGCGAGCACCGCGGGCAGGCTCAGCTGCCCCTCGAGTCGCGCCAGTGGAAAGCCGAGGCAGATATGGGTCCCGAATCCGAAGCTCAGGTGCGGCACCCCATCGCGCCGAAGCGCAAGGTGGTGCGGTTCGGGGTAGGCCCGCGAATCGCGGTTGGCGGCGTTGAGCATGATGAACACGCGCTCTCCGGGCCGCAGCGTTTTGCCGTGCAGTGTGTGCTCGTGCCTCACGATGCGGACCTGGGCACCGCTCGGCCCGTCGTAGCGCAGCAACTCCTCGACCGCCGCCGGGGCGAGGGCAGGGTCCTCGCGCAGCGCGCGCATCTCGTCCGGGAAGCGGATCAGCGACAACATTGCGTTGGCGATGTGGTTGGTGGTGGTCTCGTGGCCGGCGAACAGCAACAGGATGCACGTCGCGACCAGTTCGTCCTCGCTCAGGCGGTCGCCCTCGTCATCGAGCTGCACCAGCTGGGTAAGCAGATCGTCGCGCGGCTCGGCGCGACGCAGCGCGATCAGGGCGCGGAAGAACGCGGCCATTTCCTTGGTCGCGCTCTCGGCAACGCCATACTTTTCGGGCTGGCTGCGGGAGCTGCCGATGAACAGCGCCATGTCGTCGGACATGCGTTTGACGCGCGCCAGGTCAGAGCGCGGCACGCCCAGCATGTCCATGATCACGAGCGCCGGCAGCGGCCCGGCGAATGCGCGAATGAAGTCGAACTCTTCGCGCTCGCCGATCTCTTCCAGCAGCCAGCGGCAGAGCGCGACGATCCGCTCTCGCATGCCATGCATCGAACGCACGTTGAACACCTTGCCTGTCAGGCGGCGCAGGCGCGTGTGCTCGGGCGGATCGCGAAAAACCATCCAAAGCGACAAGTAACGGATGATGTCCGCGATGCGACTTGCCTCGGCGCCTGGCAGGGAAGCGAAGAACGGCCGCAGGCGATCCGACGAAATCTCGCGGTCGAGGCAGACACGCTTCACGTCGTCGTAACGCGTCAGCACCCAGGCCTTCAGGCGCGGGCTCCAGTGCGCCGGATCCTCGTCCTGCATCCGGGCGTAGAGCGGAAACGGGTCGGCAAGAAAAGCAGGGTCGTCGGGTCGGTAATCGATGGCCATGGCACAGGAAGGCAAACGGGCGTTTGCTTTTATCGCGGCCTGCCGGAGAGGTCAAACCACTTGCGTAAGTGCGCGCTCACATATCTATCGCGGTCCACTCCAGAGAGGCCGGCAAACTTTCTATTGCCTTACATCAAAATAATATGTTGCTTTGCACAAGATCCTTGACTTCTAAAGCGATCGGACTAAAATTCGAATTGTTGCAGCGCACCAAACCAGCCGATACGGGCCAGATTACTCTTAGCGTTTCAAACAAACAGGAGTCCCAAATGTACGTCACCCCAGAACAGATCCAAGCGGCCAACAAGGCCAACGTCGAAGCGATCCTTTCCCTTGCCGCCACGCAATTCGCGGCCTTCGAAAAGTTCGCCAACCTGAACGCCAACGCGGTCAAGACCGCGTTCGAAGATACGCTGTCGAACACCCGCGCGCTGCTCGGCGCGAAAGACGTGCAGGAATTCGTCAACCTGCAGAGCACCCTCACCCAGCCGACGATCGAGAAAGCGATCGCCTACTCGAAGAGCGCGTACGAAGTCGCGACCGAGACCAACGCCGAAATGTCGAAGATGGCGGAAAAGCGCGTTGCGGAGTGGAACGAGAACTTCGTGTCGATGCTCGATAAGGCGACCAAGAACGCCCCAGCCGGTTCCGACGTCGCGGTAGCAGCGGTGAAGTCGATGATCGCGGCCGCGAATTCGGCCTACGACAACCTCAACAAAGTCGCCAAGCAGGCGACCGAGATCGCGGAAGCGAACGTGAACGCCGCGACCGAAACCGTCAAAGGGATGTCCAAGGCAAAGAAGGCCGCCTAAGTCCGGCCAAGCGCCGGCAAACGAAGCCCCGCTAAATGCGGGGCTTTTTTTACGCCTCGCGAAACGGGAAGCCCGATTCGCGCACGCCGCCGCGCAGGTGCTCCATGGCCTGCGCCACTTGCGTCGGATCGCCGCGCACGCCGAGCTCGATGTGGCGCCGGCTCCCGTCGTCGCCCATTGACGGCAGACTGAACACCTTGACCCCCGGGAAACCCGCGCCCACCGCGTCCATCACCGGTATCAGCTGGCTCTCCCCCGCCTCGTAGACGATGATCGAAGCCTCGGCCCAGCGGTCACGGTCCGCGAGGTGAGGGTAGCGGTTGTCCAGCACCCACTCGACCATCGGCCACGCCATCTGCGGAAAACCGGGCACGAAATGATGTTCGCGCAGGGAAAAGCCCGGCACCCGGTTCACCGGGTTGGGGATAATCTGTGCGCCGAGCGGAAACTCCACCATTCGCAGGCGTTGCGGCGTGAGCTCGGCGCCGAACCGGGCCCGCAGCTCGCGCTCGCCTTCCGGGTGCGCCGCGAGCGCGACGCCTAGCGCATTCCCGGCGCACTGGCGGGTGTGGTCGTCGGGCGTCGCACCGATGCCGCCAAAGCTGAAGACGATATCTCCCGACGTGAACGAGCGCCTGAGGGCGGCGGTCAGGCGCACGGGGTCGTCGCCGTGGTACTCGCAGAACGCGAGCCGCAGGCCACGCGCCGAGAGGGCGGCGACCAGGAACTCGAAGTGCTTGTCCTTGCGCTTGCCAACCAGGATCTCGTCCCCGATCACCAGCGCGCCGATGTCCGCGCTCACTGCGGCACCGCCGTCGCCTCGATCGGCTCCTCGCGCAGCGCCCGGAGCTCGGCCAGCAGGTAGTGAATGAACGCAAGCCCGAACAGCACCGGTGCGAAAAAACCGACCAACGGAATATAGGCCACCAGAGCGAGCACCACCCCCAGCAGGTACATCGCCGCGCGCCGGCGCGCGAAGACCGCACGCATCTCGCGCGCGTCGGCGTGCTCGGCGAGCGCGTCGTAGCGCAGGATGCGCTGGTTAACCCAGCCCATGATCGCAACCGGTATCACCGGCCATAACGGCGGGAAGAACCAGAACGGAATCGACACCGCGCCGAAAAGCACCAGGCCCGCGACTCCGACTACGGAGTTCCAGACACTGCCGGCGAAGCTGCCGCCGCGCCGTCGCGCAAGCGCGGGAAACGCGCGCTCGGCGACGTGATCGACCATGGCCGGCATGCCGAACACCCCGAGTATCAGCAGCGCGGTGAGCTGTATCAGCGGCACCAGGCCCAGAATCGCGAGGAATTTTGCTGCGATAACCGCGACCGTGCTCGCGTCCCAGTGCACGAAGAAGGTGGCGCTCTGGATCCAATGCCGCAGCAATTCGGCGAGCCACGCCACCAATCCGACCCAGCTCCAGATCGCCGCGACGCCCCAAATCCCGGTCGCGACCAGCACCGGCCAAAGCATGAGCCAGAGCATCCTGGGGTGCAACAGGTTGGCCAAAGCAAACGTGATCGAGGGTCCGATGCCGCGCATGGTGCTCAATGTTGTGCGTGCCTGATACTTTGCCACAACTTCGCCAGCCGCTTGACCGACACGGGAACGGGAGTCTTGAGGCTTTGAGCAAACAGCGACACGCGCAGTTCCTCGAGCAGCCAGCGGAATTGCTCGACCTCCGGCGTGAGCGCCGCCGCTTTCTCGCGTGCGGCGTACTCCCGCTGCCAGGCAGCGTACAGAGGGGCGAACTCCGCCATCAGCCGCGCGTCGCGCGCCGGGTCGGTGCGCAGCTTGTCCAGCCTCAGAACCGCCGCCTTGAGGTAGCGCGGGAAATGCTGTAGCCGCGGCCACGGCGTTCGCGATACGAAGCGCGGATGCAGCAGCCGCGCGACGCTCGCCGCAACGTCCTCGGCCGCCTGCGGAAAACCCTTGCCGACCGCGGCCAGCCGCTTCTGCATCTGGGCGTGCTCGGCCATGATCACCGCCACGGTGCGCGCGATCTCCTGCGCAATCAGGTTCAGCCGGCTGCGGCCCTCCTCGACCCGGCGCTCGAAGTCGCCCTGTCGCATCGGCAGCGATTCGGCCAGAAAGCTGCGCTCGAGCGCGGCGCTCACCACTTCGTCAGAAAGCTGCACCTCGCCCGGGAGCTGCGCGAACTGAAGGTTCAGTGCGTTGTCCCGCGCGACCGATTTCTCGATCTCGCGAATGCGCTCCCGGAACGCGATCGCCAACAGCCGCCGCACCCCCGCGCGGTGGACCTCGACCGCTCGCTCGGGCGCATCAAACACTTGCAGCGTGACGCCGTCGCCCGCGTCGGCGAGCGCAGGGTAGCCGACCAAGGTGCGGCTGCCGCGCCGCAGCTCCATGATTTCTTCCAGATCGCCGAACGTCCAAGCGCGGAAGCGCTCGCCCTCGTCGGCGGGCGCCTCGTCCTGCAGCACGGCCCGCGTTTCGGCGGCGAGCTCGCGCTTGAGATCGGCCAGGTTACGGCCCATCGCAAGCTGCCGGCCGTGCTCGTCCACGACGCGGAAGTTCATCTGCAGGTGTGGCGGCGCCGAATCGGGCCGCAGCGCGTCGAGCGGCACTTCGAGATTGAGTTCGGCGCGGATATGGCGCGCGAGCGCGGTCGCGAGCGGCAGGTCGGACGGCGCCGCGACGGCGACAAAGTCCTCGGCGAAGGCCTCGAGCGGTCCCAGCTTGTGACGCAAGCGCTGCGGCAGCGACTTGGCCAGCAAACGCACCTTCTCCCTCAACAGACCAGGCACCAGCCACTCGCAGCGCGCCGCCGGCACCTGGTTCAGCAGCGCGACCGGGACCGTGAGCGTCACCCCATCGCGCGGCGAGCCGGGCTCGAAGGTGTATTCGAGCTCGAAGCCGTTCAACCCCAGCTGCAGCCGCGGCGGGAAGTTCTCGGTCGTGATGCCGGCCGCCTCGTGCCGCATCAGGTCCTCGCGCCTCAGGAACAGGAGCTTGGGCTCAGCGCGTTCCGCCTCCCTGCGCCACTTTTCGAAATCCGCACCGTTGTGGATGCCTTGCGGAATTCGGGCGTCGTAGAACGCCTGAATCAGCGCGTCGTCGACCAGGATGTCGGGCCGGCGCGACTTGTGCTCTAGCCGCTCTATTTCGTGCAGCAGCTTTCGGTTGTGGGCGAAGAAAGGCGCCCGCGTCTCGAACTCGCCTTCCACCAGCGCCGAGCGGATGAAGATCTCGCGCGCGGGCTCGGGCTCGAGCGGCCCGTAGTGGGTCCGCCGGTTGGCGTACACCGGCAGTCCGTAGAGCGTGCCGCGCTCGAGCGCCACCACCTGCGCGCGCGTCTTTTCCCAATGCGGGCGCTCGCGCTGGCGCTTGATAAGGTGCGCACCCAGGTCCTCGAGCCACTGCGGCTCGATCGAGGCGACGGTGCGCGCGTACAGTCGCGTGGTCTCGACCAGCTCGGCGGCGACCAGCCACCTGCCTGGCTTGCGCGTCCACGAGCCGGGATGCACCCAGAACTTGATCCCGCGCGCGCCGGTGCAACTGCCGCCCTCCGTATCGCGCAGCCCGATGTTGCCGAGCAGTCCGGTGAGCAGCGCGCGGTGGATCGCGCGGTAGCCCTCCGGCCGCGCGGGGTCGGCGCGCGAAGCTCGCCAGCCTAGCTCGGACACGGTCGCATGCAGCTGCGAATGCACGTCGCGCCACTCGCGCATGCGCGGAACCGAGAGCGAGTTCTCGCGGCAGGCCTTCTCCCACTTGCCCTCGAACAGCTGCCACAGCTTGAGGAAAGCGAGGAAGTCCGACCGCTCGTCGGCGAAGCGCTTGTGGCGCTCGTCCGCCGCCGCCGGGTTGTCCATCGGGCGCACGCGCGGGTCCTGCGCCGAAAGCGCGGCGGCGATCACCAGCACCTGGTCGAGGCAACCCTCGTTCTGCGCGGCGATCAGCATGCGGCCAATGCGCGGATCGAGCGGCAGCTTCGCCAGTTCGCGGCCGATCTGCGTGAGCTGCTTCGCGTCGTCCACCGCTCCGAGCTCGGCGAGCAGAGCGTAACCGTCGGCGATCGCGCGCGGACTCGGGGGATCGAGGAAAGGGAAATCCTCGACTGTGCCGAGGCCAAGGCTCGCTGCACGCAGGATCACCGCGGCGAGCGACGAGCGCAACACTTCCGGATCTGTGAACGGCACGCGCCGGTCGTGATCCTCCTCCGAGTAGAGGCGGATGCAGACCCCGTCGGCGACGCGCCCGCAGCGCCCCGCGCGCTGCTTGGCGGAGGCCTGCGAGATGTTCTCGATCCGCAGCTGCTCTACCTTGTTGCGGTAGCTGTAGCGCTTGACTCGCGCGAGGCCGGTATCGACCACGAACCGGATGCGCGGCACGGTGAGCGAGGTCTCTGCCACGTTGGTCGCAAGCACGATGCGCCGCGCGCCTGCGGGCCTGAACACTCTGTCCTGTTCGGCGGCGCTCAGGCGCGAGTACAGCGGCAACAGCTCCGTGCCGGCCGGGTGACGCTTGCGCAGCACCTCCGCCGCGTCGCGGATCTCGCGCTCGCCCGGAAGGAACACGAGCACGTCGCCCGGCCCCCGGGCGCACAGCTCTTCCACCGCGCCGGCCAGCGCCTGCTCCTCCTCCTTGCGCGTGGTGTCTTCCGTGTCGCCCCCGACCGGGCGGTAGCGCACCTCGACCGGATAGAGTCGCCCCGAGACTTCGATCACCGGCGCGCCGCCGAAATGGCGCGAGAAACGCTCCGCGTCGATGGTCGCCGAGGTGATCACGAGCTTCAGGTCCGGGCGCTGCGGCAGCAGGCGCACCAGGTAGCCGAGCAGGAAATCGATGTTGAGGCTGCGCTCGTGCGCCTCGTCGAGGACGATGGTGCCGTACCGGCGCAGCTGCGGGTCGCCCTGCGTTTCGGCCAGCAGGATGCCGTCGGTCATAAGCTTCACCACTGCGTCCGGCCCGAGCCTGTCCTGGAAGCGCACCTTGTATCCCACCACGGCGCCGAGCTCGCTGCCGAGCTCCTCGGCGATGCGCGCCGCGACCGAGCGCGCGGCGATGCGGCGCGGCTGCGTATGACCGATGAGGCCGGCCGCGGCGCGCCCCATCTCGAGCAGGATTTTGGGCAGCTGCGTGGTCTTGCCCGAGCCAGTCTCGCCGCAGACGATGACCACCTGATTGCGCTCGACCGCGGCGCGGATCTCCTCCCGGCGGCCGCTGACCGGCAGCGCCGGGTCGAAGCTCAGGCGCGGCAGTTTGACATTTCGCAAGGGAGGCGCAGGCTTGGTGGAATACATTGCGGGCTGTCGGATCGCCCCAGAGTCGCAATCATGACACGCACGGACTACATCGAGAATCGCACTTACGACGAGATCCAGGTAGGCGATTCGGCGAGCCTCACGCGAACGCTCAAGCCGGAGGACATCCAGCTCTTCGCGGTCATGTCGGGCGACGTCAACCCCGCCCACGTCGACCCCGAGTACGCCAAGAGCAGCATGTTCCACGAGGTCATCGCGCACGGCATGTGGGGCGGCGCGCTGATCTCGACCGTGCTCGGGACCCAGTTTCCCGGACCCGGCACGATCTACATCGACCAGACGCTGCACTTCTCGCGCCCGGTCGGCGTCGGGGACACCATCACGGTGACCCTCACAGCGACGCGCAAGTTCGACCACAACCACCACATCGTGTTCGATTGCGTGTGCACCAACCAGGACGGGCAGAAGGTGATCCGCGGCACCGCCGAGGTGCTCGCGCCGAGCGAAAAGATCAAGCGCACCCGCATCGTGCTGCCGGGCGTAGCCATCTTCGACCGCGCGGCGCGCTACCAGCAGCTGCTCGCGCGCGCGAAGGGGATGGAGTCGATCCCGATGGCGGTGGCCCACCCCTGCGACGCCGAGTCGCTCGGCGGCGTGATGACCGCTCTAGGGGCCAACCTGATCGTTCCGATCCTGGTCGGGCCAACGGCCAAGATACGCGCCGTGGCCGAAGAACAGGGATTCGACCTCGGCGGGATCGAGATCGTGGACGCATCGCACAGCCACGCCGCGGCGGCGCAAGCGGTGGCGCTGGTGCGCGCGGGCCGCGCCGAGGCGCTGATGAAAGGCTCGCTGCACACCGACGAGTTAATGGAGGAAGTGGTCGCTGCCGGCACGGGGCTGCGCACGGAACGGCGCATCAGCCACGTGTTCCTCGCCGACGTGCCAACTTACCCGCGGCCGCTGCTGATCACCGACGCGGCGATCAATATCGATCCGTCGCTGACGGAGAAAGTCGACATCGTGCAGAACGCGATCGACCTCGCCCACGTACTCGGCGTTCCCGATCCCAAGGTGGCGATCCTGGCCGCGATCGAAACGGTCAACCCCGCCATGCGCGCCACCACCGACGCCGCGGCCCTGTGCAAGATGGCCGACCGGCGCCAGATCACCGGCGGTGTGATCGACGGGCCGCTCGCGTTCGACAACGCGGTGTCGCTGGTCGCCGCCAAGACCAAAGGCATCCTCTCGGCGGTGGCCGGGCGGGCCGACATTCTGGTGGTACCCGACCTCGAATCCGGCAACATGCTCGCGAAACAGCTCGAGTACTTCGCCGGCGCGCTGCTTGCGGGTTTGGTGGTCGGCGCGAGCGTCCCGATCGTGCTGACCAGCCGCGCCGATAGCGCGGAATCGCGTGCCGCGTCGTGCGCGATCGCGGTCCTGATGGCCCACGCAAAACGCAAGCGCGCCGCCTGAGCAATCCGTATCATTGCGCTCTGTACCGGAAACCGAACCATGAAATTCCTGCTCGTCCTGTCCGATGCCTTCGACGCCCTGTGGGCGCGGCGCGGCCGCGTCGCGTTCGCGCTGGCCGGGGTCGCGGTGCTGGGGGTGCTGGTGGCGATCTACCTGCCGCTTATCTCCGGCGGCGAGCCGCCGGCGCCGCCGGCCGCCGGCGCGCACAATCCCACGGTCCAGGGGCCTGTCGAGCGGACCAGAGTAGCGCCCCAGGCGGCGGCTGCGCCGGCACCTGCTCCCGCCCCGGCGGCCGCGGCCGTTCCTGCGCTCGCCCCGGCGCCCCAGGCGGCAACAACAACCGATCCCGGTTCCGCCGCGGAGCAAGCGCCCGCGCCGGAGCAGACACCCGTGCCCGAGCACGCGTCCGCCGCGGAGGCCGTGCCCGCCCCGGAGCCAGAGCCCGCCCCCAGGGCCGCGCCGGCGCCTGCCGCGGAACCTGTGTTCCAGGTGCAGGTTGGTGCCTTCCGCGAAGTCGCGCGCGCACAGAAGCTGTCGCGCCGCTTGACGCACGCCGGCTTCCCGACCTCGGTCATGCGCGGGACGACGTCGGACGGGAAACTGATCTTCCGCGTCCGCACCAGGCAGGCGCTGCCCAAGGGTCAGGCGCGGCAACTCGTCGCGCGCCTGCGCCAGAGGGTGCCGGCATTGCGTCCTATCCTGGTGCCCGGGGGCGGAGCCGCCGGCTAGGCGCCGCGCGCACGGCTCCATAACATCCCGATCCACTCCCTGAGCGCGCGGCTCGAGGTCCGCAGTCCTCGCGCCGACGGCAGCCAGTCGACCGAGGTGTGCGCCCGCTGCGCGCGGTAGTTGGTGGGCGCCGGCACCACCTGCAGCCCCGCGCTGCGAAAGCGCCCGCTCGCGCGCCGCATGTGGGTCGCATCCGTAACCAGGATCACCCGGCGGATACCGGCGGCGGCGAGGAACTCAGCGGACAGGCGCGCATTCTCGATCGTGTTGATCGATTTCGTTTCGCGCCAGCGCACCGCGACGCCGAACTCCCGCTCCAGGACTTGCGCCATGAGATCCGCCTCGCGCGCGCGCCGGCGTGCTTGGCTCGCTGCGCCTTGAGCGGCGGCGCGCCGTCCTCGAGCGTCGCGGCGAGCAGGTCGCCAACGCGCGGCGTCGAGAGCGCCGCAAGTACGGCGAGCCCCGCGGCGGCGAGTACCAGCCCGAGGCGCGGACGGCGCGGCACAAGCGCCAGCCCCAGAGCGATCACGACGATCAGGTCGAGCGGCGGCAACAGCCAGACGGCGAGCAGGTTGGTCGCCAGCCACTCGAGCGACACTCGCTTACCGCGCCGGCGGGTGGGTGGCGCGTACCAGGTTCGCGAGCGCTTCGAGGTGCCGGTCGCGAATGCCCAGCTCGCGCAGGTGCGCGACCGTATCGAACAGATAATCCCGGCAGTGTCCGAGCGGGCCGGCGCCGTTCGCCAGGTAGCGCGCGATGGCGTCGTTATCGAGGCCGCGCACGTAGCGCTCGTGCGTCCGATTCGCGACGAACGCGATCGCGTGCTCGATCCCCTTCGGCGTGCGCACCGCGACCCAGACCGGGCGGTAGGCCATGGTAATCATCTCGCGCCGCCACACCACGTCGAGCTCGGACTCGACGTGCGTATGCGCCAGGCGGTAGGCGACGCCGTGCACGCTGCCGCCGCGCTCCAGCGCGAGCATCAGCCCGGGGCGCTCGGGACTGCCGCGCCCGGCGCGCGCCCACAGGCAGAACTGGCGGTGAAAACCATGCACCAGCGCGGTGCGGCGCTCAGAGAAGTGGAAGGCGGGGTTCCAGATCAGCGAGCCGTAGCCGAACACCCAGATCCGCTCCGGTTTCGGTGCTAGCGCAAGCATCGCGTGCACGCTCTGCTTGCGCTCCTCCTCGGTCATGAAGCGCACCCCCGGCCCGAGCAGTTCCCGCGCCGAGGCGTGCAGCGTGCCGTTGAGAATGTTCTCGCGCGTTAGCTTCAGCTTGCTCAAGAGGTCCGACGACGATTTCGAGTGGCGCTATTCTGCCCGATCCGTCCGCCGCCGCGTATGCGCGCTACTTGTAGAACGCATGTCCGCCGATACGGGCGACGAGCTTCTTTTCCTTCGCCCAGGCGGGCGTGATGCTGGTGGCGTGGTAGTACATCGCGCCCTGCAGCTGCGGCGCCCGCCGCCCGTAGTACACGTCCTGTGCCACCTTGCGCGCGCGCTCCCAGTCCTCGCCGCTCGGCGCCGGCAGCGCGCCGAGCTCGGTCCACGAGAACGCGCCGACGAAGCGCCCTCGCAGCGCATCCCAGTTCTTCTGCTGGACCACTGCGCACACCGAATCGGGGTAGCGCGCCGAAGCCTTGCGGTTCATTGTCACCTCGGCCACCGCGTACTGGCCCGCCTCCGGCTCGCCGCGCGCCTCGAAGTACACGTTGCGTGCGAGGCAGGCCAGTTCCTGCCTGATGGTTTGCAGCGTCCGTTCGCGCACCGCGTCCTGATGTGCGAACGTGGCTCGAAGCACGAGCGCATACCCCGTCAGGAGCGCTCCCACGATAAGCACGAAGGCCATCGCTTCCCTGTCGGCCTGATACCAGAACAGGCGCAGCTTGCGCCGCATGGGCGCCATGGCCCAGTGCAGGCGGGAAGAGAATTCGGCGAGGCAGGTACGAGCGTCCACCGTACGCATGGTTCGCGCGCTCGTGCGCCGTGTCAAGGTAACTAGTGCCGCGGCTTGCGCCTTTGCCGGATCTACTCGCCCGCGCTCAGCATGCGCTCCACATAACGCGCGATCAGGTCGACCTCGAGATTGACCCTGACGCCTGGCGCGAGGCGCGAAAGGGTGGTGACCGCCAGCGTGTGCGGAATCAGGTTAATCTCGAACACGTCGCCGTCGACCCGGTTCACGGTCAGGCTGACGCCATCGACGCAGATCGATCCCTTGCGTGCGACGTACTTCGCCAGTCCGGCCGGCGCGCGCAGCCGCAGCAGCACGGACTCGCCCGCCGGGTCGAATGCGAGCACTTCGCCGACCCCGTCGACGTGGCCGGTGACCAGATGCCCGCCGAGCTTGTCGCCCAGGCCGAGCGAAGTCTCGAGGTTCACCTTTCCGGGATGCGCCAGTCCGCTGGTGCAATCGAGCGTCTCGCGCGAGACGTCGAACGAGAGCCTCCCGCCTGCGATCTCGACCACCGTCAGGCAGGCCCCCTGGACACAGATCGAGTCGCCGCGCCGGACGCTGGACAGATCCAAGCCGCCGGCCTCGAGCGTGAGACGCACGCCACCGCGCATCTCTCCCTCGAGCGGGGTAAGCGTCTCGATCGTTCCCACTGCCTGCACGATGCCGGTGAACATCAGAGCCTCGCGACGATCCTCAGGTCCTCGCCCACGCGTTCCACCGAGCGCAGGGTAACCCGCAGCCGCTGATCGAGCGAGGTCGCTTGCGCCAGATCGAGCATGCCCTGCGCCGTGTCGCCGAGGAAGGCCGGCGCCAGATACACGAGCATCTCGTCCACGCAGCCCTCGCGCGCAAAGGAGCCGTTGAGTTTGAATCCCGCCTCGACGTGCAACTCGTTCACTCCGCGTCGGGCGAGCTCCCGCAGCATGGCCGCGAGGTCGACCTTGCCCTGCGCGTTCGGCATCGCAATCGCCTCGGCGCCTTGAGGAGGCTTGTTCCGCGTGTCGCCGAAAAAGATCAGGGTGTTGCCGCCTTGCAGGATCTTCGCGCCCGGGGGCGTCTCCAGGCGGCTGTCCACTACGACCCGCAGCGGCTGGCGCGGCGTTTCGACCTCGCGCACGGTCAGCCGCGGGTCGTCGGCCTTGACCGTGCCGATCCCGGTCAGCACCGCGCAGGCCCGCGCGCGCCAGCGCTGGCCGTCTTTGCGGGCCTCGGCGCCTGTGATCCACTGGCTTTCCCCGTTGGCGAGGGCGGTGCGGCCGTCGAGCGTCGCGGCGAGCTTCATGCGCACCCATGGACGGCCGCGCGTCAGGCGCGAAACGAAGCCGATGTTCAGCTCGCGCGCGTCGTTCTCCAGCAGACCGTGCTCAAAGCGCACGCCGGCCGCAGCGAGCTTGGCGCCGCCGCCGCCCGCCTCGGGGTTCGGGTCGCGCATCGCCACCACCACGCGCGCCACCCCGGCGGCGACGAGCGCATCGGCGCAGGGCGGGGTACGGCCGTGGTGGGCGCAGGGCTCGAGGTTCAGGTAGGCGGTCGCCCCGCGCGCCGCAGTGCCGGCAGCGGCAAGCGCGTTGGCTTCGGCGTGCGGCGCGCCGGCCTTCTCGTGCCAGCCCTCGCCGACGATGCGCTCGCCTCGCGCCAGCACGCAGCCCACGCGGGGGTTGGGCGTGGCGCTGAACATGCCCTTCTCGGCCAGCGCCAGCGCGCGCCGCATCATCGCCTGATCGAAGTCCGAAAAGGCCGTCACTTCCTTCGCCGTGGCCGGCGGATCTCCTGCACGGCCTCGCGGAAATCGTCCGGCGTCTCGAAGCTGCGGTAGACCGAGGCGAAGCGGATGTAGGCGATCTTGTCGAGCTTGGCCAGCTCGCGCATCACCAGATCGCCGATCCGGCTGGTCGGCACCTCGCGATCGCCGAGCGAGCGCAGCTTTTCCTCGATCCGGTCGACCGCCGCGTCGATGGCCTCGGTCGCCACCGGGCGCTTGCGCAGCGCGACCATCATGCTGCCGAGCAGCTTGTCGCGGTCAAAGTCGGTCCGGCTGCCGTCCTTCTTCACCAGCCGCGGCATTCTCAGTTCGACCCGCTCGTAGGTGGTGAAGCGCTTGTCGCACTTCGGGCAGCGCCGGCGCCGCCGGATGACGTTCGCCTCGGGGTTCGAGCGCGTGTCGACCACCTGGGTGTCGTGATGGCTGCAGAAGGGGCAGCGCATGGCCGGCGCCTAGCCGTACACCGGAAAGCCCGCGCAAAGCGCCTTGACCTCACCCGCGACGCGCCTCACGTTCGGATCGTCGGCGGGGTTGTCGAGCACATCGGCGATCAGGTTGGCCAGAATCTCGGCCTCGCCGCTGCGAAACCCCCGGGTCGTCATCGCCGGCGTGCCGATGCGGATGCCGGAGGTCACGGTGGGCTTTTCCGGATCGTTCGGTATCGCGTTCTTGTTGACCGTGATGTGTGCGCGCCCGAGCGTCGCCTCGGCGTCCTTGCCGCTGACGCCCTTCTTGCGCAGGTCGAGCAGGAACATGTGGCAGTCGGTGCGCCCCGAGACCACGCGCAGCCCGCGCTCGGTCAGCACCCGCACCATGGTGCGTGAGTTGTCGAGCACCTGCTGCTGGTAGTCCCGGAACTCGGGCCGCAGCGCCTCGCCGAACGCAACCGCCTTGGCGGCGATTACGTGCATCAGGGGCCCGCCCTGGATGCCGGGAAAGATCGCCGAGTTGACCGCCTTCTCCTGCTCGGGCCGGCCGAGGATCAGCCCGCCGCGCGGTCCGCGCAGCGTCTTGTGAGTGGTCGAGGTGACGAAGTCCGCGACGCCGACCGGCGAAGGGTAGAGGCCGACCGCGACCAGCCCCGCGTAATGCGCCATGTCGGCCATCAGCAGCGCTCCCGCCGCGTCGGCAGCCGCGCGCAGCCGCTTCCAGTCGATCGCGAGCGCGTAAGAGGACGCCCCGCCGACGATCATCTTCGGCCGGTGCTCGCGTGCCAGCGCTTCGACCTGGTCGTAGTCGATCTCCTCGCTCGCGTCGAGGCCGTAGGAAACCACCTTGTAGAGCTTGCCCGAGAGGTTCACCGGCGAGCCGTGAGTCAGATGGCCGCCGTGGGCGAGCGACATGCCCAGAATCGTGTCGCCGGGCTTGAGCGCGGCGGCGTAGACCGCCTGGTTGGCCTGCGAGCCGGAATGCGGCTGCACATTCGCCCATTCGGCGCCGAACAGTCGCTTGGCGCGCTCGATCGCGATCGACTCCGCCATGTCGACGAACTCGCAGCCGCCGTAATAGCGCTTGCCCGGGTAGCCCTCGGCGTACTTGTTGGTGAGCTGCGAGCCCTGGGCGATCAGCACCGCGGTGCTGACGTAGTTCTCGGACGCGATCAGCTCGACGTGGTCCTCCTGGCGACGGTGCTCGAGGCGCACCGCGTTCCAGACTTCAGGGTCCGACTGAGCGAGTAGGTTTGCGGCGAACATTTGCGGCGAGGCGGGGTGCTGGGAAGGCGCGATTCTACCCCGGGCGGGCGCCGCCGCTCAGCCGCCCTCGCGTTCGATGCGATAGCGCACCACGTGATCGCCGTGGCGCGAGGCGCTCATGCCGAGCCCGATCCAGCCGCGCTCGCCGAGCACCGCTTCCTCACGCTGCAGCAGCACCTCGGCCGCGCCGTCGTCGGCAAGCAGGTAGGTCCCGTTCGAGGACTGGTCGGAAAGGAAAAATCCGCCCTCGCGCTTGTGGATGCGGGCGTGGAAGCGCGACGCGAAGTGGCTCGTCACCACCAGGTCGTTGGACTTGTCGCGCCCGAGCCGGGCCGAGAGCGTCGCCTCGTCGATCATGAACGTATTGCCCTCGTGACTGAGCTTGAGGAACAGCTCGCCGCCGTCCGCGAAACCGGCCCGCGCCGGGTTCGCCGCCGTGACGTCGGGGTCGCTGCGCCACAGAACCTCGCACGCCGTGATCTCCTCCGCCCGGCCCTTGATCTGGATCGGAAACAGGGTGCGGCAGCGACTGCGCAGGCCCGGCGACAGTGCGTCAACGGTCTGTTGGGTGGTCAGCACCTGGTCGGCGTTGGCCAGAGCAACCAGCCGCGCGCACACGTTTACCGTGTCGCCGAACACGTCGCCTTCGGACAGCACCACCGGCCCGTAGGTCATCCCTATCTTGATCGACAGCTTGCCGTACGGGCGGGCCGGCAGCGGCGCCAGCAGCGCCATCATGTCGCACGCGGCGCGCAGCGCGCCGTCGGAGTCCTCGAACGCGCACACCATCGCGTCGCCGAGGGTCTTGATCACGCTGCCGGCATGCCTCGTGACGCAATGCTCGAGCAGGCCCAGCAGGTGGCTCACCACGGACAGCGCATGCGTGTCGCCTAGCGCTTCGTAGATCCGCGTGCTGTTGCTCACGTCGGCAAAAAGAATCGCGCGCTGAACGGTTTGCAAGCTTTCTACCAGGCAGGTTTTCTTGTAAGCGCGATAGTACCCGATGCGCTAGACGGCCAACGGCGGCGCGAGGTCCCCGGGGGCGTCGATATCGCGGATCACGCCGGGGTCGCCGCAGGGAATCTTCACCAGCTCGGCGACGTGCCGCTCGAGCAGTGCGCGCGCACCTTCGTCGCCACCCAGGGCCTCGAGCTCGGCGCGGTATCGCCCGGCGATGCCGACCGGATGACCGCGGCGGGCACGGAAGTACGGCGCCGCCAGCGGCGCGCCGGCGGCGAGCGCGTCGCACACCGCGGCGATCGTGCTCGGGCGCACGAACGGCATGTCGCCGAGCGCGATGATGTAGCCGCCGGCCTCGCCCGCCGCGCGCGCGCCGCAGGCAAGGCTCGCGCCCATGCCGCGCTCGGCTTCGACACAGGGCACGACCTCGCAGCCTTCGGCCGCGAGGTCGCGCGCCGTGTCGTCCGCCCCGGGGCGAACGACCGCGATCACGCGCTCGAGCCGCGACTTGAGGTGGCGCGCCGACTGGACCGCGATCGGCACGCCGTGCGGCAGGCGGTGGCGCAGCTTGTCCGAGCCGAAGCGCGAGCCCGAACCTGCGGCGAGCAACAGGCCGACGAGGTCCAGGGTCAGGCTTTCTGGGGTGCGACTTCGCAGGCCGAAGACGCGAAGCGGCTCTTTTCCTTCGCCCCCCAGTCGGAGGCGGCGACGCCGTGGCGCGCGGCGGTCATCTCGGCCAGAATCGCCACCGCGATCTCGGGCGGCGTCTTGGAACCGATGTACAAGCCCACGGGCCCGCGCAGGCGGGCGATTTCCCCCTCCGACAGGTCGAACTCGCGCAGGCGCTCGCGGCGTGCATCGTTGTTCTTCTTCGAGCCGATCGCGCCGACGTAGAACGCGGCCGACTTGAGCGCCTCGAGCAGTGCCATGTCGTCCAGCTTCGGATCGTGAGTCAGCGCAACCACCGCGCTGTGGCCGTCGAGGTTCAGCGCCGCGATCACGTCATCGGGCATGCCGCGCTCGAGCGCTACGCCGGGAAGGTCCCACCCGTCGGCGTATTCCTCGCGCGGGTCGATCACGACAACGTGGTAATCGAGCATGCGGGCCATTTCGGACAGGTAGCGCGTGAGCTGTCCCGCGCCGATCAGCACCAGGCGCCAGCGTGGACCGTGCACCGTGGTCAGCACCTTGCCGTCGAACTCGAGCGCGTCCTGCCACTTACCCGGTTCGAGCGTCACGCGGCCGCTGTCCATCTCCAGGCGCCGGCGCACCAGCTGCTGCTTGGAGATCGTCTGCAGCAGCTCGCTAATTCCGCTCGCCTCCCCTACTGGCTCGAGCACCAGCTGCAGGGTGCCGCCGCAGGGCAGCCCCCAGCGCGTTGCGTCTTCGTTGGTGACGCCGTAGGTCATCAGCTGCGGGTGATCGGCCGCCACCGCCCTGGCGCGCACCTTCTCGACCAGATCGTCTTCGACGCAGCCGCCGGACACCGAGCCGGAGATCTGGCCGTCGTCGCGTATCGCCACTAGGGCCCCGACCGGGCGCGGCGCCGATCCCCAGGTCTTCACGATCGTCCCGAGCGTCGCGCGGCGGCCGGCCTTGCGCCACTCCTCGGCGCTGCGCAGTACTTCGATGTCGACGCTGTCCATGTCTCTCTCCGGCGGTGGGGTTATAGGGACATTTTATGCCTTTATCGTTGTGGCGCCGACGGAAAAATCAAGGCCACCCGGCAACCGCGGCCGCCCGCGCGCGGCTCTCCGATCTCGACCACTGCACCGTGCAAGCCGGCGATCTCGCGCACGATCGCCAGCCCCAGCCCGCTGCCGGTGCCCGTCGTGCCCGGAACCCGGTAGAAGCGCTCCAGCACCCGCTCGCGCTCGGCTGGCGGTATCCCGGGTCCCTCGTCCTCGACCTCGAGCATGGGGCGGCCGTCTTCGGTGCGCAGCTCGGTGCGCACCGTGACGTGCCCGCCAGCGGGCGTGTGCTCGAGGCTGTTGTGAACCAGGTTCGCGAGCGCTTCGCGCAGCAGGAAGGGATCGCCCAGAACGCGCGCCTCGCTCAGGTCGAAACCGAGGTCGAGGTCGCGCGCCATCGCGCGGTGCACCCATTCGTCGGCGGCGCCCTGCACCATTTGCCTGAGGTCGACCGGTCCAAGGCCCGCGGCGAGACCTCCGCCGGGCTCGGCGCGCGCCAGCGCGAGCAGCTGGTTGGCAAGCCGCGCGGTGCGCACCGTCGCAAGGTGCACCTGCTCGAGCTCGGCGCGGCAGCTCTCCGGTACCGACTGCGCGAGCGCGAGCTCGGTGTGCGCCTGAAGCCCCGCGAGCGGCGTGCGCAGCTGGTGCGCCGCGTTGGCGAGGAAGCGCTGCTGGTTCTGGTTCGCTTCCGCGACCTCCTCGAGCAGCGCATTCAGCGCGCCGACCAGCGGCTTGGCCTCTTCCGGCGCGCTCGCGGCCTCGACGGGACGTAGGTCGCGCGGCGAGCGCCGCCTGATCTCCTCTGACAGAAGGTCGAGCGGCTCGAGCCCGCGCTTGACCCCGAACCACACGATCAGCAGCGTCGCGAGCGCGATCAGCACTGTCGGCACCAGGCTCGAAAGCACGATGTAGCGCAGCAGCCGCTGCCGCTTGTAGGTCGTCTCGGCCACCTGCACCATGCAGCGCCTGCCGTTGCACGGCACCATTACCGCGACCGCGCGCACGTCCTTGCCCGCATACATGCCGTCGTAGGCGATGACGTGGTCCTGCGGCGTCTCGTCGCGCGGCGGTGGCGGCAGGCCCTCGTCGCCCGCGATATGGCCGCCGTCGGGCGACGCGACGTGGAAGTAGATCGAGTCGTAGCGGTCGGTGCGCAGCATGCGCTCCGCGGCGCGCGGCAGGTCGAGCGAATATTTGCCGCTCTCGATCTGGATCCGGTCGCCGAGCGCGAGCCCGACGTCGATCAGCGCCTGGTCGTACGCCGCGGTGGCCGGCTCGATGGTCGGGAAGTACGCGATGACCGTCGCGAGTGCGAGCAGCGCGGCAACCGGCGGCAGCAGTTGCCGCAGGAGCTGGCCCCGCAGACTCTGCGCCGTCATCTCAGCCAGCCTTGTGTTCCTCGAGCATATAGCCGAAGCCGCGCACCGTGCGGATGCGGATGCCGGCCGGCTCGAGCTTGGCGCGCAGGCGCGAAACGTACACCTCGATCGCGTTCAGCGACAGCTCTTCGCCCCAGTTGGCCACCGCCTGGATGATGACTTCCTTCGACACGACGCGTTCCACCTTGGCGAGCAGCACTTCAAGCACCGCCCATTCGCGCCCCGCTAGCTCGAGCGGCTCGCCGTTGAGGAACGCGCGCCGCGCCACCGTATCGAGCAGCAGCGGACCATGCTCTACCTTGGGTCCGGCCTGGGCCTGGCTGCGGCGAATCAGGGCCCGCACCCGCGCCGCGAGCTCGGGCATGGCGAACGGCTTCGCGACGTAGTCGTCCGCGCCGAGGTCGAGGCCGTGCACCCGGTCGTCGACCGCGTCGCGCGCGGTCAGCAGCAGGACCGGAACCCGTTGAGCCTGCGCGCGCAGCCGGCGCAGCACTTCGAAGCCGTCCATCCCCGGCAGGCCGACGTCGAGGATCACCAGGTCGAAACGCTCCTGCTCGGCGGCGAGAATCGCCTGCTCGCCGCGCGCGACGACGTCCACCGCGTAACCCTCGGACTCCAGGATGCGCGCCACGCCGCGCGAGAGTGCGGCGTCGTCTTCGACAATCATGATGCGCATGGCGGGGCGGGGGCAAATTGCGGCCGGAGGGCCGCTATTTTGCCACGCTGCCGCGCGTCACCCCGCGGTGCGCTGATGGTGCTCCAGCAGCATGTAGCCGAAGCCGCGCACCGTGCGGATGCGGATGCCGGCCGGCTCGAGCTTGGCGCGAAGGCGCGAAACGTACACCTCGATCGCGTTCAGCGAAAGATCGTCGCTCAAGCCTGCGACCGCCTCGATGATGGCTTCCTTCGAGACCGTGCGCTCGACACGCTCGAGCAGCACCTGCAGCACCGACCACTCGCGCGCGGCCATCTCGAGCGGCTCGCCGTTGAGCCAGGCGCGCCGCGCCGCCGTATCGAGCACCAGCGGACCGTGCACGATGCGCGGCCCGACCTGTCCGCGGCCGCGCCGGCCGAGCGCACGCACGCGCGCCGCGAGCTCCGGCAGGGCGAACGGCTTGGGCATGTAGTCGTCGGCGCCGAGATCGAGGCCGCGCACCCGATCGTCGACGGCGTCGCGCGCAGTAAGGATCAGCACCGGCAGCGCATAGCCGCCGGCGCGCAGGCGGCGCAGGACTTCGAAGCCGTCTATGCCGGGCAGGCCGATGTCGAGCACGAGCAGGTCATAAGGCTCGCTCCGGACGCGTTCGAGCGCTTCCTCGCCGTTGACCGCGGCGCTGACGTCGTAGCCTTCGTTCGACAGGGCACGCATCAGCCCCGTGGCGAGGGACGTGTCGTCCTCAACGATCAGTAGCCGCACGGTGGGCATGGTACCCGGACGAAGTACCGCCGGGGTCTGGTTCATGGGCTGGGCTTGGGCAAAAGTCATGGTCGATCCGCTGGAAGGGGGAAGCCGCTAAGGTATTCCGCGCGCCTTGCCCGCTCCTTAAGCACTGCTGTCGTTCTGCTGACGGCGCGCAAAGCCTCGTCCCGCAGCGCAACATTGCCGACACCGGAGCGCTTCGCTACGATGTGCGCGTCGGTCAGTCACGCTACGGTCATACCCCCGCCGCAGATTCCACCCCAGAGAATTGCCGGCGGGGCGATTCCCGGGCACAGAAGAACCATTCCGGAAGGAGGCAACATGGCAGTCAAAGTATCCATGAAGGTCAACGGCAAGGCCGTTTCGGCCGAGGTCGAGGCGCGCACCCTGCTGGTGACGTTTATTCGCGAACAGCTTCGTCTCACCGGCACTCACGTGGGATGCGACACCGCCCAGTGCGGGGCCTGCACGGTGCAGATGAACGGCAAGGCGGTGAAGTCGTGCTCGATCCTGGCGATGCAGGCCGAGGGCGCCGACGTCATGACCATCGAGGGAGTAGCCAAGGCCGACGGCACGCTGCACCCGATGCAGGCAGCGTTCAAGGAGCATCACGGCCTGCAGTGCGGCTTCTGCACCCCCGGGATGGTGATGAGCGCGATCGACTTGGCCAAGAATCATCCCGGCGCCAGCGAGAAGGAAGTGCGCGAGGCGCTCGACGGCAACCTGTGCCGCTGCACGGGCTACCACAACATCGTCAAGGCGATCATGGCCGGTTCCAAGGCCATGGCCTCCGCCAAGTAGAACCAGGAGACCCAGCCATGACCGCATCCCTGATCGGCGCTCGGGTCGAGCGCAAAGAGGACTACCGCTTCCTCACCGGCGCCGGGCAATACACCGACGACATCGCCCTGCCCGGGCAAACCCACGCTGCGTTCGTGCGCTCGCCGCACGCGCACGCCAAGATCAAGTCGATCAAGAAGGACAAGGCGCTCAAGGCGCCCGGCGTGCTGGCGGTCTACACCGGCGAGGACCTCGCCGCCGGCAAGGTCGGCGGGCTGCCCTGCGGCTGGCTGATCACCGGCACCGACGGCCAGCCGATGAAGGAGCCGCCGCACCCGCCGCTCGCGCAGGGCAAGGCGCGCTACGTCGGCGACCACGTCGCGGTAGTGATCGCCGAGACGCAAGACGCGGCGCGCGACGCCGCCGAGCTGGTCGAGGTCGACTACGACGTGCTGCCCGCAGTGGTCGATGCGTCCAAGGCGACGCAAAAGGGCGCGCCGGCGCTGCACGACATCGCGCCCGACAACAAGTGCTACACCTGGGCCATTGGCGACCAGGCCGCGGTCGACGCGGCGTTCGCCAAGGCGGCGCACGTAACCAAGCTCGAGTTCATCAACAACCGCCTGATCCCCAACGCGATCGAGCCGCGCGCGGCGAACGCGACCTATTCGCGCGCCGACGACAGCTACACGCTCTACGTCGCGAGCCAGAACCCGCACGTCGAGCGTCTGCTGATGACCGCGTTCGTGCTCGGCCTGCCCGAGCACAAGGTGCGCGTGGTGGCGCCCGACGTCGGGGGCGGCTTCGGCTCCAAGATCTACCTCTACGCCGAGGACGTGGTGGTCACCTGGGCCTCGCGCCAACTCGGCCGACCGGTAAAGTGGACCGCCGAGCGCAGCGAATCCTTCGTCTCCGACGCCCACGGCCGCGACCACCACACGGTGGCCGAGCTGGCGATGGACAAGGATGGCAAGTTCCTCGCCATGCGGGTGCATACCACGGCAAATGTGGGCGCTTACCTGTCGACGTTCGCCTCGTGCGTCCCGACCATCCTGTACGCGACGCTTCTCGCCGGGCAGTACGCCACGCCGGCGATCTTTTGCGAGGTGACCGCGGTGTTCACCAACACCGCGCCGGTCGACGCCTATCGCGGTGCCGGCCGCCCGGAGGCAACCTACGTGGTCGAGCGCCTGGTCGAGACCGCGGCGCGCGAGATGAAGCTCGACCCGGCCGAGATCCGGCGGCGCAACTTCATCAAGACCTTCCCCTATCAGACGCCGGTCGCCCTGATGTACGACACTGGCGATTACGAAGCAACACTCGGCGCCGTGATGAAGATGGCCGACGTGGCTGGGTTCCCGAAGAGAAAGGAGGAAGCGGCCAAGCGCGGCAAGCTGCGTGGCTTGGGATATGCGACGTACATCGAAGCCTGCGGCATCGCACCGTCGAACATCGCCGGCGCGCTCGGCGCGCGCGCAGGGCTGTTCGAGGCGGGCGAGATCCGCGTCCACCCGACTGGTAGCGTAACGGTGTTTACCGGCTCGCACTCGCACGGCCAGGGCCACGAGACGACCTTCGCTCAGGTGGTCGCCGACAAGCTCGGCATGCCGATCGAGAACGTCGATATCGTGCACGGCGACACGTCCAAGGTCCTGTTCGGTATGGGCACCTACGGCTCGCGTTCGATTGCGGTGGGCGGCACTGCGATCGTCAAGGCGCTCGACAAGGTCATCGCCAAGGGCAAGAAGATCGCAGCCCACCTGATGGAAGCGGCCGAGAGCGACATCGAGTACGACAAGGGCGTGTTCAAGGTCGCCGGCACCGACAAGCAGAAGTTGTTCGGCGAGGTGGCGTTCGCGGCCTACGTGCCGCACAACTACCCGCTGGACAAGCTCGAGCCGGGGCTGAACGAAAACGCGTTCTACGACCCGACCAACTTCACCTTTCCGGCCGGAAGCTACGTGTGCGAGGTGGAAATTGACCCGGACACTGGTGTCACGAAAGTGGAGCGGTTCTCCGCAGTGGACGACTTCGGCACGATCATCAACCCGATGATCGTCGAGGGCCAAGTGCACGGAGGCCTGACGCAAGGCATCGGCCAGGCGATGACCGAAGGCTGCCACTACGACCCAGAGAGCGGACAGCTGGTCACCGGCTCGTTCGGCGATTACTGCATCCCGCGCGCCGACGACGTGCCCTCGTACCAGCTCGACACGCGCGAGACGCCTTGCACCCACAACCCGCTCGGGGTCAAGGGCTGCGGCGAGGCCGGCGCGATCGGTGCCCCGCCGGCAGTGATGAACGCGATCACCGACGCGCTCGGGATCAAGGACCTGCCGATGCCCGCCACCGCCGAGACGGTGTGGAAGGCGATCCGCGCCAACAGAAAAGCAGCATAAGAAAGAACCAAGGAGAACACCATGCACGCATTCGAATACCACCGACCTTCCTCGCTCGCCGACGCGGCCAAGCTGGCGGGCAAAGGCGACGACGCCAAGCTGCTCGCCGGCGGCCAGAGCCTGGTGCAGGCGATGAAGCTGCGCCTGTCGGCGCCGAGCGACCTCGTGGATCTGAGCGAGATCGCCGAGCTGCGCGGGATCAAGTCCGACGGCAAGACCGTTACCGTCGGCGCGATGGCGCGCCACGCTGAAGTCGCGGCCTCAGCCGAGGTGAAGAAGGCGATCCCCGCGCTCGCCGCGCTGGCCGAGATGATCGGCGACCGGCAGGTGCGCAACCAGGGCACGATCGGAGGGTCGCTCGCCAACAATGATCCGGCCGCCGATTACCCGGCCGCGGTGCTCGGCCTGGGCGCGACCGTAGTCACCAACAAGCGCAAGATTGCGGCCGACGAGTTTTTCAAGGGCATGTTCGAGACCGCGCTCCAGGCCGGCGAGATCATCACCCAGGTCTCGTTCCCGGTGCCCAAGCGCGCCGCCTACGTGAAGTTCAAGAACCCGGCCTCGCGCTTCGCTATCGTCGGCGTGTTCGTGGCCGACACCGGCAGCGGCGTGCGCGTCGCGGTGACCGGCGCCGGTTCGAGCGTGTTCCGCCAGAGCGAGATGGAAAAGGCGCTCGGCGCGAAGTTCGCGCCAGATTCGGTCGCCAGCGTCAAGGTCAAGGCTGACGGCCTCAACAGCGATTTGCACGCGAGCGCCGAATACCGCGCCCATCTGATCGGCGTGATGGCCAAGCGAGCGGTCGAGGCGGCGCTGAAGTAGTCCAAACCGCTCTTTGCAGGCGAACGGCCCGCCCCGGCGGGCCGTTTCTTTTCTACAATGTCGCTTTTGCAGGACATCCCGCCATGCCTCGCCCATTGCCGAAATCCATCGACGAAACCCAGGAGCTGCTGGCCGCGTCCGACTACGTCGCCGAGCGCAGCCTCGCCACCGCGCTCTACCTGTCGCTGGCGATGCAGCGGCCGCTGTTCCTCGAGGGCGAGGCGGGCGTCGGCAAGACCGAGATCGCCAAGGTGATCGCACAGGCGCTGGGACGCGAGCTGATCCGCCTGCAGTGCTACGAAGGGCTGGATATCGCGCAGGCGGCCTACGAGTGGAACTACTCGCGCCAGATGATCGAGATCCGGCTCGCCGAGGCCTCGGGAGAGAAGTCCAAGGAGAAGCTCGCGCAGGACATCTTTTCCGAGCGCTTCCTGGTCAAGCGTCCGCTGGCGCGCGCGCTCGAAGGCAAGCCCGGCAAGGCGCCGGTGCTGCTGATCGACGAGCTCGACCGCACCGACGAGCCGTTCGAGGCCTACCTGCTCGAAGTGCTGTCGGATTGGCAGATCTCTATCCCGGAGACCGGCACGCTGCGCGCCACCGAGCCGCCGATCGTGGTGATCACCTCGAACCGTACGCGCGAGATCCACGACGCGGTCAAGCGGCGCTGTTTTTACCACTGGGTCGACTATCCCGACGCCGCGCGCGAGCTCGAGATTCTCAGGCGCAAGGCGCCGAAAGCCTCGGCCGGCCTGTCCAGCGAAGTGGTGGCGTTCGTGCAGCGGCTGCGCGGCGTCGAGCTGTTCAAGCTGCCGGGGGTCGCCGAGACCATCGACTGGGCAAACTGCCTTGTCGCGCTCGACCGCATTGCCCTCGACCCGGAAACGGTCAACAACACGCTCGGCGTGTTGCTCAAGTACCAGGACGACATCGAGAAGATCGCCGGCGAGGAGGCCACGCGCCTGGTGGCCGAATCCAAGGCCGCGGCCACGGCCTGATTCCGAGGCCATGCGGGTACCGACTTTCCTCGGCCGGCTGTGGGGCGCCGCGGAGCGCGCCACCGGAGGCGGCGGCGCGCGCAAAGCGATCGCGCACTGCCGCGCGCTGCTGTCGGAGCGCGGCGAGGCGACGGGTACCGCGCTCGCGCGCCAGGCGCTCGACGCCTGCCTCGCGCTCGATCGCGACGAGCGCGATGCGATGTTCGACGCGCTGACGCGCGATTTTTCCCCCGAGCCGGAGCGGGTCGGCAAGGCCGCCGACGCCTATCGCCGCGAGCCGGGCCCCGCAACGCTCATCCGCCTGCAGGAGACGGCCGAGCCGCCGCGCCAGGAACTGTTCCGGCGCCTGAACATGTCCCCAGGCGGCACCGCCGCGGTGGTCGAGTTGCGGCGCCGGCTGCTGCGGGGCCTGCGCGCGCACCCCGAGTGGGCGGCGCTCGACTTCGACCTGCTGCACCTGCTGCGCTCGTGGTTCAACCGCGGGTTCCTGGTCCTGGAGCGCATCGATTGGCGCACTTCCGCCATGGTGCTGGAGAAGCTGATCGCGTACGAGGCGGTGCATGAAATCAAGGGTTGGCCCGATCTGCGCCGGCGGCTCGAAGCGGACCGGCGCAGCTTCGCCTTCTTTCACCCCGCGCTGCCCGACGAGCCGCTGATCTTCATCGAGGTCGCGCTCGCGCGCAGCATGTCCACCCGGGTGCAGCCGCTGCTGGACGTCGACACGCCCGTCGGCGACACGGACGAGGCCCGCTGCGCGGTGTTTTACTCGATCACCAATTGCCAGGACGGCCTGCGCGGAATCTCGTTCGGCAATTTCCTGATCAAGCAGGTCGCGGTCGAGCTGCAGCGCGAACTGCCGCAGTTGCGCAGCTTCGCCACGCTGTCGCCGCTGCCCGGCTTCAGGCAGTGGCTCGAGCGCCAGCACGTCGCGGGCATCGAGGCACTGGCGCAGCCGGGCTGGCAGCAGGCGAAGAAGTCCGATCCGCTGCCCGCGCTGCTGCAGCAACTGTGCGCTTATTACCTGCTGCATGCCAAGCAGGGCAGCCAGCCTCTGGATCCGGTAGCGCGCTTTCACCTCGGAAACGGCGCGCGCCTGGAGCGCATCAACTGGCTCGGCGACACCTCCGACAACGGCATCGCGCGCTCCGCGGGCCTGATGGTCAACTACGTCTATCGGCTGGACGAGGTCGAGCGCAATCACGAGCAGTTCGTGAACGAGAACCGCGTCATCGCTTCGCGCGAGGTCGAGCACCTAGCGCGCGAATCCCCCCTCTCGGCCGGCGCGACGGCGAAAGCCAAGGCCTGACATGCTGCCCGGCCTCGAGATCGACGCAACCGGCCCCGGCGCCGGCCGCCTGGCGGAGAACGTGATGCACTTTGCCCGCCTGCTGCGGGCAGCAGGGCTGCGCATCGGCCCGGACCGGGTGGTCGATTGCGTGCGCGCGCTCGAAATCGCGGGTGCCGCGCGCCGCGACGACTGGTACTGGACCATGTCGAGCGTGCTGCTCTCGCGCGAGGAGCAGCGCCCGATCTTCGACCAGGCGTTCCGCATCTTCTGGCGCGACCCGAAGCTGATGGAAAAGATGATGCAGCTTCTGCTGCCCAAGACCTACGGCCGCGCCGGCAAGGACGAGGAGCAGCAGTCGCAGCGCCTGACCGACGCGCTGTTCGCCAACCAGAAGCAGGAGCCGCGCGAGCCCGGGGAGCAGGAGATCGAACTGGACGCCAAGCTGACCTTTTCCACCAGCGAAGTTCTGCAGCGCATGGATTTCGACACCATGTCCGCGGCCGAGCTGGCCGAGGCGAAGAAGATGATCGCCCAGCTGCGCCTTCCGCTGCCGCAGATCCGCACCCGGCGTCATTCCCCGAGCGAGCGCGGACGGCGCGTCGACTTGCGCGCCACCCTGCGCGAGAGCCTGCGCGAGGGCGGCGACGTGATTCCGCTGGTGCGAAGCGCGCCCGGCCGGGAGCACCCGCCCCTGGTGGTGCTGTGCGACATATCGGGCTCGATGAATCCCTACGCCCGCATGTTCCTGCATTTCCTGCACGCCATCACCAATGACCGCGACCGGGTTTCGGTGTTCGTATTCGGCACCCGGCTCACCAACGTCACGCGCCAGCTGCGCCATCGCGACGTCGACGTTGCGATGGCGAAGGTCGCCGATGCGATCAAGGACTGGTCCGGCGGCACCCGCATCGGGATGTGCCTGCGCGAATTCAACTGGCGCTGGGGACGCCGCGTGCTGGGCCAGAACGCCTGCGTGCTGCTGGTGTCGGACGGCCTCGACCGCGAGGCGGGCGAGGGTTTGTCGGACGAAATGGACCGGCTGGCGAAGTCCAGCCGCTACCTGGTGTGGCTCAACCCGCTGCTGCGCTACGAGCAGTTCGAGGCGCGCCCCGCCGGCGTGCGCGCTATGCTGCCGCACGTCGACCTGTTCCTGCCGGTGCATAATCTGAAAAGCTTGGTCGATCTGGCGCATACGCTGAACCGGCCGCTTACCCGAACTCATCAGGAGAAACGCGCATGGAGATGACCGGCGAGCAGCTGATCCCTGCGTCGCAGCAGCAAACCTGGGACGCGCTGAACGACCCCGAGATCCTCAAGGCCTGCGTTCCAGGCTGCGACTCGATAGAGAAGACCGGCGAGAACGAGTACCTGGTGCTGATGGTGGCGCGCGTCGGGCCGGTGAGCGCGAAGTTCAAGGGCAAGCTGGCCCTATCCGACCTCGACCCGCCGAATTCGTACTCGATCGCGTTCGAAGGCCAGGGCGGCGCCGCGGGCTTCGGCAAGGGCGGTGCGCAAGTACGCCTTGCGCCCGAGGGCGATGGCACCCGGCTGGCATACAGCGTCAAGGCGAGCGTAGGGGGCAAGCTGGCGCAGATCGGCTCGCGCCTGGTCGACGCGGCGGCGAAGAAGATCGCAAACGACTTCTTCCAGGCTTTCAACGACAAGGTCGCCGGTGCACACGCCGGGCCCGGGCACTCGGAGCACGAGGAACACGATGAGCACCACCCCGAGCCAGTGCCGCCCGATTCCGACATGCCGACATTGCCGAGTTCCTCCGTGGCTTTCTTCGCCGCCGGAGCCCTGGTGGTGGTCGCGGTGTGCCTGTTCGTGCTCTACGGATGACCGAACTGCTGTTCCGCGACGACGCCTACCTCAAGTCCTGCAGCGCGACGGTGGTTGCGCTGCACGGGGACGCGGTCGAGCTCGACCGCACCGTGTTCTATCCCGCGGGCGGCGGACAGCCCGGCGACAGCGGCAGGATCGGAGACCTGCGCGTCGCCGACGCGCGCAAGGGCGAGGATGGCGAGCGCGTGCTGCACGTCGTCGAGCCCGGCGCGCCGCTCCCGCCTCCCGGTACGCCGCTCGAGGTCGAGATCGACTGGGAGCGTCGCTACCGCCACATGCGCTTTCACACCGCGCTGCACCTGCTGTGCGCCGTGGTGCGCGCGCCGGTCACCGGTGGGCGCATCGCCGCCGACAAGGCGCATCTGGATTTCGACGTAGAGATGGAACGGCTGGTGAAGGAGGAGATCGAGGCGGGCCTGAACGCGCTCGTCGCGGCAGGCCACGCGGCACGCGCGCGCTGGGTAAGCGAGGCGGAGCTTGATGCCCGGCCCGAGCTGGTGCGCACCATGTCGGTGGCGCCGCCGCGCGGCGAAGGGCGGGTGCGCCTGCTGGAGATCCCGAGCGTGGACCTGCAGGCCTGCGGCGGCACGCACGTCGCCAACACGAGCGAAATCGGCCGCTTGACGGTGTCCAAAATCCGCTCGGAGGGAAAACGGAACAAAAGAGTTACGCTCGCATTTGCGCAATAGGTCACGCGACCCCCGCCCGTCGGGCCCGCGGCGCCATTCGTCAACGGACGGGACGGAGCAGGAAATCCTTCCTCCAATGCGGTTTTACGCAGAACTATGATGGTCGCGCCGCACCGCAACAGAGGAAAACGATGGGAGGCATCGAAATGTCCGCGCTGACCGAACGCAGGGGCGTTGCCACGGAACGCAGCCCCGCGATCGTGCTATTCGCCGAGCTGCGCAACTTCACCCGCATGTCGGAAATGCTCGAGCCGCAGAAGGTGCTCGACCTTGCGAGCGGATTCTTCGCCCTCGTGGCCGATGCGGTCGAAGGCAACGGCGGAGAAGTATTCGGCGTGCGCAACGACACCCTGATCGCCGCGTTTCGCGGCGGCGCTCGGCCCGAACAGGCGAGCCAGGCGGTGGCCGCGGCGCAGCGGATCCAGCGCGAATTTGGCGCCATCGCCGAATCCTGGCAGCGCGAGTACGGGCTGATGACTGCGGTGGCAATGGGGCTGCACCTGGGCGACACGGTGTTCGGCATGGCGGGGCCCGACGGCGCCGCGCAGTTGGTCGCCTTCGGCGATTGCGTGAGTATTGCGGAGCGCCTGCTGCACCGCGCCCGCGCGGGGGAGTTCGTGCTGTCCGCAGCGGTCATGGACGCACTCGGTGGCGCGAATTCCGAGCTGGAAGCGAACGAGCTGCCGCCGCTGCAGCTCGCGCGGCGCGAGTCGATCGATATTTACGGCGTGCTGCTCGACACCCGCCTGGATTTCACCTAGCCGAAAACGGCAGCCAGCGCGCCAGTCAGGGCGAGAATCCGGTCGCCCAGCGGCTCGAGGCCGCAGCCTCGCTCGCGCCGCCCTCCTTGCCGGGTTCGAGCACCGACCAGGCCCACAGCATGAGCAGCATCGCGCCGACGATTGCGCCCACGCTCAGCCGCCCGAGGACCCGATCGCGTCGCCATTTGACGGGTTTCATGAGCGTTTTGACATTCTCCGCGGGCGAATGTTCGCCCGCGCTCAGTTGCCCGCGATGGTCATGCTGTCCACCAGAATCGACCCCGAGCGCCGCGCGCCGCGCACCACCTCGTCACTGCCCACGGCAACCACGCCCGGCAGAATGTCGCGCAGGTTGCCGGCGATTGTAATCTCCTCGACCGGAAAGCGGATCTCGCCTCCATCAACCCAGTAGCCTGCTGCGCCGCGCGAGTAATCGCCGGTTATGAGATTGACACCATGGCCCATCAGCTCGGTCACCAGCAGCCCGCGGCCCATCGCCCGCAGCATACCGGCAAAGTCCGGCCCTGGCGCCTTGCTCTGCCGTATCACGAGATTGTGGTTCCCGCCCGCGCTGCCGGTGGTATGCATGCCCAGCTTGCGCGCCGAGTAGCAACCGAGGAAGTAGCCCTCGAGCGTCCCGTCGCGCACCACGCTGCGTGCCCGAGTCGCCACGCCTTCCTCGTCGAACGCCGAACTGGCGAGTGCCTGCGGCTCGTGCGGCCGTTCATCGATGCTGACGACGGGCGAGAAGACCTGCTTGCCGAGCGCATCGACCAGGAACGAAGCCTTGCGGTAGAGGCTGCCGCCGCTCGCTGCGGCGACGAAGGAGCCGATCAGTTGCGTGGCGATCGGCGCCTCGAACAGCACCGGCGCCTTGCAGGTGGCAATCTTGCGCGCTCCGAGGCGCGCGAGCGCACGCTGGCCGGCGTAGCGTCCGAGCGCCTCGGGGTCGGCCAGCCGCGACGCCACGCGGTGCGCGCTGTACCAATCGTCGCGCTGCATTAGCCCCTTGTCCTCGGCGATCACCGAACACCACAGAGAATGGCGCGAGGTGGGAAAGCCGCCCATGAAGCCGAGGCTGTTGGCGAAGACGAACTGCGATTGCTGCGTCGAAAGCGATGCGCCCTCGGAATTGTTGAGCTTCTTCGACAGCGCGAAAGCCGCCGCCTCGCAGCGCCGCGCGATGCCGATCGCCTGCTCCGTATCGAGGTCCCAGGGATGGAACAGGTCGAGATCGGGAATCTCGCACGCGAGCAGCGCGGGCTCCGGCAGACCCGCGCAGTCGTCCTCCGCGGTGTGGCGCGCGATCGCGAGCGCGGCACTCACCGTCTGCTCGAGCGCGGTGGGCGAGAAGTCCGAGGTGCTGGCGTGGCCGCGTCGCGCGTGCGGGCGTTCGCCGACGTAAACCGTGACGCCGATGCCCTTGTCGCGGTTATGCTCGATCGTCTCGACCGCGCCCTTACGCACGGTTACCGACAGGCCGCGGCCTTCGGAAACGTCGCACTCGCAGGCACTCGCGCCCAGCCGCTTTGCGTGCCCGACGATCGCGGCGGCGAACTCCTGCAGCTGCACGGCGCTGTAGGTGAATCGATGGCTGTTTGTCATGGCGCGCTATGATAGCAGCGCGATGCAGGACGAGATCCCGAGCAAGACGCGCAAGAAGCAGGCAATGCACGAGCTGCAGGCGCTCGGCGCGGCGCTGGTCGCCCTGCCCGACGGATCGCTTGCGTCGATCTCCCTGCCCGATTCGCTGGCGCAGGCGATCACCGAGATGCGGCGCATCACCAGCCGCGAAGGCAAGCGCCGCCAGCTGCAGTACATCGGGCGCCTGATGCGCGACGTCGACCCTGAGCCGATCCGGGCCGAGCTCGATCGCATCGAGGGGCGCTCCGCCGCGGAGGCGGCGCGCCACCGGCGCCTGGAGCAGCTGCGCAGCCGGTTGCTGGAGGACGACGAGGCTCTGACCGAGTTCGCGCGCGAGCACCCGGCGGCCGATCTGCAGGCGCTGCGGGCGCTGATCCGCAACGCACGCCGCGAGCAAAAGGAAGGGCACCCGCCGCACGCTTTCCGCGATTTGTTCCGCGTCCTGCGCCAGGCGGACGAGGCCCGACGATGACACCAGCCGCCCTTGAGTTCGAGCCGCTGTTCCGCGCCGAGATCACGCTCGCGCCGGCGCAGGAGCTCGGCGACGGCCCTCAGGGCCGGCGTCGCATCATCCCCATCACCGGCGGGACGCTTAGCGGCCCGCGCCTTTCGGGAAGGGTCCTGCCCGGCGGAGCCGACTGGCAGATCGTGCGGCCGGACGGCGTCGCTTTCCTGGATGCGCGCTACACGGTGGAAACGCACGATGGGGCACTCGTCTACGTACGTAACCAGGGTTACCGGCACGGTCCGCCCGAGGTGCTTGCGCGCCTGGCTAGGGGCGAGGCGGTCGACCCGGCGCTGTACTACATGCGCACCACGCCGTGGTTCGAGACCGGCGACGCGCGCTACGCCTGGCTCAACCGCATCGTGTGCGTCGGCCGCGGCGAGCGGCTCGCCGCGGCGGTGCGGATCGATTTCTACGCCGTAAAATAACGCCATGGAAACCGAACTGATCGTCGGCCTTGTCTCGATAAGCGACCGCGCCTCGAAGGGCGTCTACAAGGACGAGGGCATTCCCGCGCTCAAGGACTGGCTGAGCGCGGCGATCGCGTCCCCGGCCTGGCGCGACGAGACGCGCCTGATCGCGGACGAGCAAGCCGTGATCGAGGCAACGCTCAAGGAGCTGGTCGACCAGCGGGGCTGCCACCTGGTTCTCACCACCGGCGGCACCGGGCCCGCCAGGCGCGACGTCACGCCCGAGGCGACGCTCGCCGTCGCCGACAAGGTCATGCCGGGCTTCGGCGAGCAGATGCGGCAAATCAGCCTGCAGTTCGTGCCGACCGCGATCCTGTCGCGCCAGGTCGCGGTGATCCGCGGCCAAGCCCTGATCATCAACCTGCCCGGACAGCCCAAGTCGATCAAGGAGACTCTCGAGGGCCTCAAGGACCCTTCGGGCAAGCCGCTCGTGCACGGCATCTTCGCCGCCGTGCCGTACTGCGTCGACCTGATCGGCGGGCCGTACGTCGAGACCCGCGAAGAAGTGGTCAAGGCTTTCCGGCCCAAGTCGGCGCAGCGGCCCAGGAACGGCGCCTGATGAGCCTCCCGTGCGCCTCCTGACCTTCAGGCCCAAGCGGGGCGGGACGCCGCGCGTCGGCGTGCTACTCGCCAACGGGCGCGTGCTCGACGTCGGGGCGGCGGCGCGGCGCGCGCGCGTGCACCTGCCGTTCGACGCGGGCGACATGCTGTCGCTCGTCGCCGCGGGGCGCGCAGGGCTCGCGGCGCTGCGCAAGCTGATCCGCGGATACTCCGCCAAGGGGCTCGCCCTCGGCACACTGCGCCTGCTCGCGCCGATCCCGCGCCCGCGCAAGAACGTATTCTGCGTCGGCTGGAATTACCTCGAGCACTTCGAGGAGGGCGCCAAGGCGCGTCCGCACGTACAGGACATGCCCGCCCACCCGGCCTTCTTCACCAAGGCGCCGACCGCCGTCAACGGACCTTTCGACTCGATCCCGCTGCACCCGGGCGTGACCGGGAAGCTGGACTGGGAGGTCGAGCTCGGCGTCGTCATCGGGCGCGGCGGGCGCGACATCGACGAAGCCGATGCGCTGAAGTACGTCTATGGCTACACGGTCATCAACGACGTCTCGGCGCGCGAGGTGCAGCGCCAGCACGGGCAGCAGTGGTTCAAAGGCAAGAGCCTGGACGGGACCTGTCCGATGGGCCCCTGGATCGTGACTGCCGACGAAGTGCCGGATCCGCATGTCCTGCGCGTCACCTGCCGCCTGAACGGGGTGCTCAAGCAGGATTCCAGCACCCGTCACATGTATTTCCGCATCCCCCGCATCATCGCCGAGCTCTCCGCGGGGCTGACGCTCGAGACCGGCGACGTCATCTCGACCGGCACCCCGGCCGGTGTCGGCCACGCGCGCACACCGCCCGAGTTCATGCGCGCGGGCGACGTGCTGGAGACCGAGGTCGAAGGCATCGGCGCGCTGCATAACCGCATCGGCCGCTAGAGCCCCGCTACATGATCTGGTTGACGGTGCCGCCGTCCACCCGCAGCGCGGCGCCGGTGGTGGCCGAGGCGCCCTCGCCGCAAAGATAGACGGCGAGGTTCGCCACCTCCTCGGAAGAGGTGAAGCGCTTGAGCAGCGATGTCGGGCGAAAATTGACGAAAAATTCGCGCTCGATTTCTTCGACTGTCTTGCCGGCGGCCTTGGCGCGCTCGGCCCGCAGCCGGTCGGTGGTCTCGGTGCGGGTTGGCCCGGGCAGCAGCGCGTTCACGGTTACCCCCGTGCCCGCGAGTTCCATCGCCAGGCCGCGCGAGATCGCGAGCTGGGCGGTCTTCGTCGTCCCGTAGTGGATCATCTCCTTCGGGATGTTGAGCGCCGACTCGCTCGAGACGAAGATCACCCGACCCCAACCGCGCTGCGCCATCGCCGGCGCGTAGTAGCGCGCGAAGCGAATCCCGCTCATCACGTTCACCTCGAACAGGTGCTGCCAGTCAGCATCGGAAATGTCGAACAACGCCTTGCGCTCGTAGATGCCCAGGTTGTTGACCAGAATGTCGCACGCCGGCACGCGCGCGAAAACCTGCTCCGCGCCGGCGACGCTCGCGCAGTCGGCGGCGACGCCGTCTGCCGCGGCGTCGGGCACCGCCGCTCGCAGGCGCTCGAGCGCCCGATCGACCGACGCCTGGCTGCGCCCGGTGAGCGTAACGCGCGCGCCCTCGGCCGCGAGGCCCTTTGCGATCGCGTAGCCGATGCCGGCGGTGGAGCCGGTAACGAGCGCGCGCCGCCCTTTCAGGTTCAGGTCCATCTGCTTGCCTCCTCCTTCGCTAGCCGCCGCGTGTGGTCGCGGTCAGCCCGCCGTCGACTACGATCTCGGCCCCGGTGACGAACTTGGCTTCGTCCGAGGCAAGGTAGACCGCCGCCCAGGCCACGTCCCAGGCATCGCCCATCTTGCCGGTCGGCGTTCTCGCGTTGCGCTTGGCGATCAGCGCCGCCGCATCGCCGCCCTGCGACTTGGCCAGCCGCTGGGCAACCAACGGGGTGTTCATCAGCCCCGGAATCACGGTGTTGATCCGCACGCCCACGGGCGCGTAGCGCACCGCCGCGACGCGCGAAAAGTGCTGCAGCCCCGCCTTGGACGCCGCGTAGGCCGCCAGATCGTTGCCGAGATGGCGCAAGCCTGCGATCGAGGACAGGTTGACGATCGCCCCGCCGCCCTGCTTCGCCATCAGCGGCGCCACCATGCGGATCGACTGGTAGACGTAGTGCAGGTTGAACTCGAACTGCGCGCGCCAGGCGTCCGGCTCGATTTCCTCCGGCCCGCCCGGGATGCTGCCGCCGACGTTGTTGACCAGGATGTCGATCCGGCCGTGGCGCGCGAGCGTTTCGTCCAGCGCACGCCTGAGGTCCGCCTCCCTGGTCACATCCACCGCAAGCGCCGTCATCGTCGCGCCCTCGGCCTTCACCAGGCGCGCAGTTTCCTCTGCCGCCACGAGGTTCACGTCCGCGCCGACCAGTTTCGCGCCCTCGCGCCCGAACAGAACGCAGATCGCGCGCCCGTTGCCGACGCCCTCGCCTACGGACCCGGCGCCCAGCACCAGCGCCACCTTGTTCTTGAGTCTGTCGCTCATCCAGCGTTCCTCTCAGTTGTCCTGCCGCGGCAAGGTGAGAATCGCCTCCAGCCCGCGGCCGGGACGGTTCTTCAGCACCAGTTCGCCGCCGTGCGCGCGTGCGACGTTGCGCGCGATGCCCAGGCCGAGCCCGGTGCCGCCGGTCTCCCGGCTGCGCGAGCGCTCGCCGCGGTAGAAGGGCTCGAACGCCCGCTCGAGCTCCTCGTCCGCCATGCCGGGTCCGTCGTCGATGATGCGCACCACGACCTGCTCCGCCGTGTCTTCCACCTCGATCATCGCACGCCCACCGTAGCGGATCGCGTTCTCCACAAGGTTGGTGAGGCAGCGACGCAGCGCAAGCGGGCGGCCGACATAGGGCTGCGCGATGGCGCCCTTGATCTCGACCGCGTTGCCCGTGTCGCGAAAATCGATCTGCAGTGTTTCGAGCAGCGCCATCAGATCGATCTGCTGCGCGGACTCGCCCCGGCTCGAGTCGCGCATGTAGTCCAGCGTCTGGGTGACCATCGATTGCATCTCGTCCAGGTCCTTCTCTATCTTGGCGCGCAGTACGGGATCCTTCACCGTCTCCATGCGCAGGCGCAGACGGGTGAGCGGCGTCTTCAGATCGTGCGACATCGCGGTAAGGACGCGCGCGCGGTCGGCCAGAAAGCGCGACAGGCGCTGCTGCATAAGGTTGAAGGCGCTCGCCGCGCGCCGCACCTCGAGCGGGCCGTTCTCGTCCAGCGGGGGGCGATCAATGTCCCTGCCGAGCTTTTCCGCCGCCGTGGCGAGCGCCGAGAGCGGTCCGGTGACCCAGCGCACCGCGACGAGGGAAAGTACGATCACCGCGCCGAGCAGCACCAGCAACGAAAGCCCAAGCCGCAGCGGAATCGAGCCTTCCTGCGGCGACAGGTACGAGTCGAACGTGACGAGCGTGCCGTCGCGCAGGGTGATCTGCACCAGGTAGGAGGCGCCGCCCGGCGGTATGCCCGGGGTGGCGTGGCCAGCCATCGGCTGTCCCATCATCGAGGGCCCCATCATCGACTGTCCCATCATTGGCGCGCCCGGCGGCGGCGCGAAGCCCCAGGCCCGCTTCATCAGCCTGACCGGCATATCCGCGCCCAAGGCGTAGCGCAGCACACTGGCAAAAACGGAGCTTTGCCCGTCGCCCAGCTTGTCCTCGGCAAGCGGCGGGCGATCGAGCGAAACGGCGAGCGGCGGCGCGTTGAACACCGCAGCGATGCGGCGCCGCTCCTGCGGCGCGACCGAGTCGAGCAAGCGGGCAATGTCGGCGATGCGCTGCGCAAGCTGCATGCCGCCAGCCCGGTAGAGCAGGCGATCGCGCTCGGCCAGGTTGATGTACGCGGCGGCCAACTGCGCGACAATCAGGCCGCCGAGCAGCACCACGACGAGGCGACCGAAAATGCTCCGCGGCAAGAGCCATGTCATCGCATGCCCCGCTAGCGTTTCACCTCGACCGGCACCGCGAGCAGGTAGCCCTCGCCGCGCACCGTCTTGATGATCTTCGGGTCCGACGGGTCGTCCTGCAAGCGGTGGCGCAGCCGGCTAATCTGGATGTCGATGCTGCGATCCATCGGATCTGCCTCGTGCCCCTTGGACAGCACCATGAGCTGGTCGCGCGAGAGCACGTGGTTGGGATGGCTGAGCAGAATCCTCAGCATCTGGTATTCGCCGCCGCTGAGCGACGTGACCACGCCCTTGGCAGAGACCAGGTGGCGCGGGCCGGTGAGCAGGCGCCAGCCGGCGAAAGCGATCTCGCTCGCTTCGTCGGCACGCAGGTTGCGCGGCAGGCTGCGCGCGCGCCGCAGCACGCTCTTGATCCGTGCAACCAGCTCGCGCGGGCTGAACGGCTTAGACAGGTAATCGTCGGCGCCCATCTCGAGCCCGACGATGCGGTCGGTCTCCTCGCCCAGCGAAGTAAGCATGATCACCGGCGTGTCGGCTTCGCTGCGCAGCTTGCGGCACAGCGTCAGGCCGTCCTCCCCCGGCAGCATCAGGTCGAGCACGATGAGGTCGACCTTGCCGCGCGCGAGCGCCGCCCACATCGCCTTGCCGTCCGCGGCCACGCTGGCGCGATAGCCGTTCTTGCCCAAATAGTCGCCCAGCAGGTCGCGGATGTCCGCGTCGTCGTCGACGATCAGGATATGGTCGTGGGTGTCCATGACAGCATTTATAACCGGTTGCGGCCGACCGAAAAGACGGATTTGTAGCCTAGCGTAACAGGCCGAGCGGAGGCTACGGCGCGCTACAAAATCCAAACCGGCCCGTTACGCCCGGGTGTTGCAATGGGAACCGTTGCAAAGTTCCCCTATCAACCAACGGAGAGAATCATGAAACGGATCACCAAAATCGCACTCGGCGTCGGCACTGCTTTGACGCTGGGCCTCGGCGCCGCGATGGTCAGCGCGCATCCCGAGGGCTACGGCTACGGCCCGGGCACGGGCTACGGCATGGGCTGGGGTGGCCAAATGGGCGGCTACGGGCCGCAGGGCATGATGGGCCATGGATACGGCCCGGGCATGGGCTGGGGCCCCGGACACATGGGCGGCTATGGGCCGCAGGGCACGATGGGCTATGGATACGGCAACACCGCTCCCGGCGCGGCCTTCGAGGATCGCCTCGCCGAGATGAAAACGGAACTCAAGGTTACCTCCAAGCAGGAATCAGCCTGGAAGGCCTATGCGGACCAGGTCAAAGCGCAGGCCGAGAGCATGCGGGCCTGGCACGCCGCGATGTGGGGCGCAGCCCCGGCGACCGCGCCCGAGCGCTTGGCTCAGCGCGACGCGATGCTGAAGCAGCGTCTCGCCCAGCACGAAGCCATGACCAGCGCGTTCAATGACCTGTACAAGGTGCTCACGCCGGAGCAGCGCGCGATGGTGGACCAGGGGTACCTTGCCATGGGGCCGGGGCCGCGCGGGCCGGGCGGGCGTTTCCGCTAGCCAACGCGGCGCCACACCGTCGCCAGCCAGGGCTGCTGCGGGCGCGGCAGCCCTGGCGGACGGTAGTAGTGCTCGAGCTCGGTGAACCCAGCCCGCGTCATGTATCGGCGCCACGTTTCCAGGTCGTGGTAGGCGCCATAGTGTCCGCGGTTCCAGCCTTCCTCGTTGTTGCCGCGCGGGTTTGAGCTGAACAGTACGCCGCCCGGCTTGAGCGCAGCGCACAGCTCGAACAGCACGCGCGACAGCTCCTGGCTCGGGACGTGGAACAGTACCGCGTTCGCGTACACGCCGTCGAAATGCGCCGGCGGAAGCTCGAGCGCGAGCAGGTCCTGCTGCCACACCTCGCAGCCGCTGTTCTCGCGCGCCATCTGCGCGAACCGCTCCGCTCCATCCAGGCCCACGGCTACGTGGCCGAGCCCGGCGAGCACCTTCAGGTCGCGCCCGGGCCCGCAGCCGAGGTCGAGGATCGTGAACGGCGGTTCGCCCTCGATGTGGCGCAGCAGCGCGGCGATATTCTGCGATACGTCGTGCCCGCGCGTTCCCTCCCAGAAGTCCTGCGCACGCTGGTTGTAGTGCTCGAGCGTCAGCGCGGTGATCTTGTCCAGGTCCTGTTGCTCGAGCTTCATCGCGTCCGGCGCCGGTCGAACCACTCGGCCCAGAACGGAAAGATCCAGGCCGCGAGCCCGGCCCAGGCGACCGCTTGCCAGTTCGGCGGCGGCGGCCCGAGCAGATTGGCGGCATAGGCGAGCGTCATGAACCCGACGAATACAAGAAACGCATAACGCCCGACCGCATCTTTCGCCCGCGTGCCCGCGGCGTAGAGCCAGACCCCGCCCGCGAACATAAGGCCCTCGAGCAGCAGCGTCGCCGGGAACGAGTTCCACAGGCCGAGCCCGACCTTGAGCGGCGAGCCTGGGTACAGCGGCAAGTCGGGCCTGTGCACGAGCGCGTCCAGGTACCAGTGGCTCAGCGCCACCAGCCCCACCGCCACCGCGCCGGAACGGTAGCGCGTCGCGCCCCAGTAGAGAAGCCCGAACAGCGCCGACCAGCCGGCTGCCGCGACCAGACTGTGCGAAATCGGATAACGCACGAACGCGAGCGGCGCGACCGCCGTGTTCCCGGGCTCGATGCGCACCGTCTCCCAGCCGAGCAGCAGGAACGCGGGCCACAGCAGGTCGAGCAGCGACGCCGCACCGACCAGCACTCCGAGCGACACCCTGGGCGTGGCGCGTTTCGCTGCGAAGGCGACTGCGTAATGTCCGATGAACATGGAATCCGGCGCCTGCGCTTCAGGTCAGCTTCGCCCCTTTCTCCGCGAGCAGCGAGCGCAGCACCGAACGGTGGCAGCGCGACTCGTCGGCACAATAGCAGCCGACGGAGAAGTTCGCCTGATGCGACAGCGCCGCCAGCAGTTCGATGGCGCGTGCAGCGTCCGGCGCGCGCATCTCCGCCCGGTACCTCCTTGCGAACGCGCTCCACTCGTGCGCGCTGCGTGCGTTCTGCGCCAACTTCACGGTCTGCGGGCTGGGTGCGAGATTCGGATACCAAACGTCGTACCAGTTTTGCGACGCATACGCGCTCTTCGGCACGCCCCTAGGCGGGCGCCGCACGGTGCCGATGCGCAGCCCCTCGTCGTGTGCCCTGGCGGTGCCCAGCCGGACTATACGAATCGCCATCGTATGCCTCCGGAACGAGTCGTATCATTGTACGGCGCACTTTGCGGACCCAGCGCGGCTTGGCACAATGCGCAATGCGCTTTCTGATCGTCGACCAGGCGCGGGAGCCCCGCGCGGGGCTCGCCGCCCTGCTGCGGGAGCGCTGGCCTGACGCGGAGATAAACGAATGGGAGCCCGCCACCCAAGGCAGCCCGCGCGAGGCGATCGCACATGGCGAGTATTCGGCGGTGCTGCTGTCGGCGCAGAGCGGGGAAGACGCGCCGATCGAGATGGTGGCCGAAATCAGCAGGGACCCCAAGTCGCCGCCGCTGCTGCTGCTGAGCGACCAGGGCGGCGAGAGCCTGGCGGTGAAAGCGATCAAGGCCGGGGCGTCCGACTTCCTGCTGCGCGAGGGTCTGCAGGCGGGCCGGCTGGCGCAGGCGGTGGTCGACGGCATGAGCGAGCGTGCGGAGATCGGCCGCGACGCGTCGGGCCGGCAGCACGAGCGCACCATCACGGTCAAGCTCGCGGCGCTGAGCGACGCGCACGCGGACCGCAGCAAGACGCCGGTGGTTCCCGGGTACCGCGCGCTGCGGCTGATCGGCGAGGGCGGCTCGTCGCGGGTCTACCTCGCAGAGCGCGTTCACGACGGCAGGACGCTGGTGCTGAAGGTGCTGGACCCGAGGCTGCGCGATGACACGATGTTCATGGCGCGCTTCGTGCAGGAGTACAAGCTTCTCGCCGACCTCGACGACGAACACGTCGCGCGAATCTACGACCAGGGCTTCGCGGGCAGCCATCCTTACATCGCAATGGAGTATCTGCCCGGCGGAGACCTCAAGGCGAAGATCATCGAGGGCCTCGCGCCGCGCCAGGCACTGCACCTGCTGGGGCAGATCGCCAAGGCGCTCGATGCGATCCACCGCCACGGAATCGTCCACCGCGACCTCAAGCCGCAGAACATCCTGTTCCGCAGCAACGGCGTCCCGGTGATCGTCGACTTCGGCCTCGCACGCTCGCTGGCGTCGGACTCCACCCTCGCGCGCAGCGGCCAGATGATCGCCACCGCGCGCTACCTGAGCCCCGAGCAGTGCCTCGGCCAGCCCGCGGATGCGCGCTCCGATCTCTACAGCCTGGGGGTCATCTTCTACGAGATGCTGACCCGCAGGAGGCTGTACGAGGGGGCAAACGACAGGGAGCTGCTCAGGATGCACGTGAAGGGCGAACCACCGAGGCTTGGGCCGCCGCTGACCGGCTACCAGCGGGTGCTCGACCGACTGATCGCCAAGGACCCGGCGAAGCGCTACCGGAGCGCGCGCGAGCTTTTCGCTAACATAGCGATATGAACCTGGATCCGGGCGAACAGCAGTACCTCGACCTGCTCGGCGAGCTGCTCGAGCGCGGGGCTCGCAAATCGGACCGTACCGGCACCGGAACGCTGTCGCTGTTCGGGCGCCAGATGCGATTCGCGCTCGACCGGAGCTTTCCTCTGCTCACTACCAAGAAGCTGCACCTCAAGTCGATCATCTACGAGTTGCTGTGGTTCCTGCGCGGCGAAACCAACGTCCGCTGGCTGCAGGAGCACGGCGTGACAATCTGGGACGAATGGGCGGACGCGCGCGGAGAACTGGGCCCGGTGTACGGCTATCAATGGCGCCACTGGAAGACACCCGACGGGCGCGAGATCGACCAGATCGGGCAGGTCGTCGAATCGATTCGGCGCAACCCGGACTCGCGACGCCATATGGTCGTGGCATGGAACCCGGCGGACGTCGACAGGATGGCGCTGCCGCCCTGTCATACGCTGTTCCAGTTCTACGTCGCCGAGGGCAGGCTGTCGTGCCAAATGTACCAGAGGAGCGCCGACGTGTTCCTGGGCGTTCCGTTCAACATCGCGTCCTACGCGCTGCTGACGCAGATGATCGCGCAGGTCACCGGGCTCAGCCCGGGCGAGTTCGTGCTCGCTCTGGGCGACGTCCATCTGTACCTGAATCACGTCGAGCAGGCGCGCGCGCAGCTCGCGCGCGCGCCGCGGCCCTTCCCGCACATGAAGCTCGCGCCGCGGGAGGACCTGTTCAGCTTTCGTTACGAGGATTTCACGCTCGAAGGCTACGATCCGCATCCCGCGATCAAGGCACCGATCGCGGTCTGACAACTTCCGGGAGGAGTCTGCAATGAGTGCACAAACCGCCGCCCAGTGGGTATTCAACCTGGCGGACGAAAAGCAGGGAATCCGACGCAAGCTCGGCGAGGGAATCAACACGCGCATCTTCCCCGGCGAGCACGTGATGCTGTCGGTGGTCCGCATCGAGCCGAACGCGACCGGCACCGTGCACAGCCACCCCAACGAGCAGTGGGGCGTGCTGCTCGAGGGCGAGTGCGTGCGCATCCAAGGCGGCGAGGAGCACCCGATGAAGGCGGGCGACTTCTGGCATACGCCGGGCGGCGTGGCACACGGGATTCGCACCGGCGCCGCGGGTGCGACGGTGCTCGACATCTTCGCGCCGCCGCGCGAGGAATACCGCAAGGCGGGCGAAGGCTTCGGACCCGGGTCCTGATGCGCATTCGCCTCGCGGTGCTCGACGTGGGCGGCACCGTGATCCACGATACCGCCGACGTACCGGCAGTGTTCAAAGCGGCGCTCGCGCGCCACGGCCTTTCGGCCACCGACGCCCAGCTTCACGCCTGGCGCGGCGCGGCCAAGCGCGAAGTCATCGGACGCCTGGCGGCGGGTAGGGCGGCCGACCCGGAGCAGGTCTACGCCAGCTTTCAGGAACTGCTGATCGCCTCGTTCGCCGAGCACGGGGTGAAGTCCATAGCCGGCGTCGAGCAGGCGATCGCAACGCTGCGCGAGCGCGGCGTTCGAGTCGCGCTCACCACGGGCTTCGGCCGCAGGGTAGCCGACGGACTGCTGGCCCGCCTCGGCTGGCGCGACAAGGTGGATGCCGTCGTGTGCGCGGACGAGGTGGCACATGGACGACCGGCGCCCGACATGATCATGCGCGCGATGGAAAGGACGGGCGTCGGCGACCCGCGCGAGGTGCTATGTGCCGGCGACACCGACAACGACTTGCAGGCCGGCGCCAACGCCGGAGTCGGCGCCAACCTCGGCGTGCTGAGCGGCGCACACGACCGCGCCCGGCTGGAGAAGGCGCCGCACGATGCGATCCTGGCGAGCGCCGCGGAGCTACCCGCCTGGCTCGAGCAGCGGAGCGGCGGCGGGAGGTGAAAAAAATGGGGCCCGCCAGTAGGGGGAACCGGCGAGCCCCGGGGGAGAAAGTTAGGACAGGGGTTTTATTGTTGTAAGGAGACTCCTTTAGAAGCGCAGCGGCATGAGAATCTGCGCCAGGTACACCACCCCGGCGCCGGCGAATACGTAGATCAGAACGTCGGCCAAGCGGTTCTTCTGGTAGGCCGACACCCACTCGCGGGTGAACCACGACAGCGCCGCGATCACCAGCAGCGACAGCACCGCGGCGGTCGCCGCGGTGACGCCAGCGCCGAACAGCTGCACCAGCCATCCTTCGGGTGCGATCATGCGGTACACCGTGCCGCCAACGCCCATCATCACCAGCGCCAACACCATGAACCCGACCAGGGTCTGAATCAGTACGCGGTAGTCCTGCTTGAACTGCTTGATGTCCTGGAACATGGCGCTCTCCGTTGGATGAACCTTTCGAATTCATGTCGGGCACTGGCCCGATCTATGCAGCTACCGCTCGCGACGGCTTCGGCCACTTGGCTTACTGCAATCGGCGTGCCATGCCGAAATAGCTTAGCCGGCACAGCAAGTTGCGAGCCGTTCGTGAAAAAATTCGCTGCTGCGGAAGGGGGTCGAATCGTCTCCCGCAGGCGACGCTCATCGGCGCGTATTGGCGATGTGCTTGATCGGGCTCGCGTTTCGCTGTCGCCGCGCGGCGACGCAGCCTGCCCAAGCTAAGATCCGCCAGTGAAGCTTTCGGTCCTCGACCAGTCTCCCGTCATCGGCGGCCTCGGCGCGCGGCGCGCGATCGAGGAGACGCTTGCGCTCGCGCGCCGCGCCGACGCGCTCGGCTACCAGCGTTACTGGCTGGCCGAGCACCACGCCATCGCGGCGCTCGCCGACCCCTGCCCGGAGGTGCTGCTCGCGCGTCTCGGGGCCGAGACCGGGCGCATACGGATCGGCAGCGGAGGCGTGCTGCTGCCCTACTACAGCGCGTTCAAGATGGCCGAGACGTTCAGGATGCTCGAAGCCCTGTACCCGGGGCGAATCGACCTGGGGATCGGCCGCGCGCCGGGCGGCGACGCGCGCACCGCGCAGGCCGTCGGCGGTGGCCGCTTTCCCGACGCGCGCAACTTTCCCGAGCAGGTGTGGGAACTGGTCGGCCACCTGGACGGCAGCCTGCCCGACGACCATCCGTTCAAGCGCGTGCGGGCGCAGCCCGAGAGCGAGACCGCGCCGCAGGTCTGGCTGCTCGGCTCGTCGGACTACAGCGGGGCGCTCGCGGCGCAGCTGGGGCTGCGCTTTGCTTTCGCGCACTTCATCAGCGCCCAGGGCGGCGATGCCGTGACGCGCGCCTATCGCGAGAAATACCAGCCCTCGGCACGAGAGCCCCAGCCGCAGGCGCTGGTATGCACCTTCGCCATCTGCGCCGACTCCGACGCCGAGGCCGAGCGCCTGGCTGCGTCGATCGACCTGCGCCGGCTGCACATGGCCCTGAACCTCGACACGACCGTGCCGCCGCTCGACGAAGCCTTGCGCCACGAGTACTCGGACGAGGAGCGCCGCTACGTCATGGGACAGCGCTCGCGCGCGGTGATCGGTGGGCCGGCGAAGTGCCGGCGCGAGATCGAGGCGATGGCCGAGCGCTACGCGGCCGACGAAGTGATGCTGCTCACCATCACCGGCGACTACGCCTCTCGCCTGCGCTCCTACGAGCTGCTCGCCGAGCTGATCTAGTGCGCCCTGAGCGCGCGCGCAAGGGCGTCAGCGAGATGCAGCGTCTCGCGGCCCGCGAGACCCTCGACCTGCTCGCGGCAGGAAAAGCCGTCGGCGATCACCATTGCGTCGTCGCCCGCCGCGCGCAGCGCGGGAAGCAGTGCGAGCTCGGCGATGCGGCGCGAAGCTGCGTAGTGCTGCGGCTTGAAGCCGAACGAGCCCGACATCCCGCAGCAACCCGTGTCGGGCGCCGCCACTTCGACCGCAGCCGCGCGCAGCAGCCCGATCTCGGGCTCGAGCCCGCCCAGCGCCTTGCGGTGGCAATGGCCGTGCAACAGTGCGCGCCCGCCGATTGCCGGCGGCGTCCAGCCGCGTGCCGCGAGCAGCTCGCCGAGCGAAACCGCGCGTTCGGCAAGCAATGCGGCACTCGCGTCGCCGGGCAGCAGCTGGACCAACTCGTCGCGGAACACGGACAGGCAGCCCGGCTCCAGCACCACCAGCGGGGCGCCGGCCTCGATCCGCGGCGCGAGCGCACCGACCAGCTTCTGGAGTGAATCTCGGGCGCGATCGAGCATGCCGAAATCGAAGTAGGGCCGGCCGCAGCAGATGCGCTCGCGCGGCACCTCGACCGCGCAGCCGGCGGCTTCGAGCACCTCCGCCGCCGCGAGCGCGGTCTCAGGCCGGAAGTGGTTATTGAAGGTGTCGGCGAGGAGCAGCACCGGATCGCCCGTCCGACCGCGATTCGTTCTTTCGAATTTCTTCGTGAAAGGCGCCGCAGCGAAGCGCGGCAGCTTGCGCTCCGCCGCAACTCCAGCGGCGCGCTTGGCGATCGAGGCGAGTCCCGGCGCCTGGGTCAGGAAATTCACCAGCCAGGGAGCACGCGCCGCGAGCGGAGCCCACTCGCCGATGCGCCCCATCGAATGCGCCTGGCGCGGGCGCGCGTGGCCCTCGTAGTAGTGCGACAGGAACTCGGCCTTGTAACTCGCCATGTCGGTATGCGTCGGGCAGTCGCTGCGGCAGCCCTTGCAAGCGAGGCACCACTCGAGCGCCTCCTTGACCTCCTCGCTCGCCCAACCGTCGGTGATCACTTCGCCGCGCAGCATCTCGTTCAGCAGACGCGCCCGGCCGCGGGTGGAATAGCGCTCCTCGCCGGTCGCGCGGTAGCTCGGACACATGGTGCCTCCGGACGCGGCGCGGCATTTGCCCATTCCGATGCAGTGCTCGGTCGCGCGCGTGAAGCCGTCGCCGACGTCGGACTTGAATGCCAAGCGGGTAGCAAGGGTTACCGGCCGGTAATCGGGCCCGAGGCGCAGGTTCTGATCCGCCCGGTAGACCCTGCCGTGCGCGCTGACCAGCTTGCCCGGATTCATCCTGTCCTGCGGGTCCCAGATCGCCTTGAATTCGCGCAGCGCGGCCATCAGCTCGGGGCCGTACATCGCGGGCAGGAACTCGGCCTTGGCCTGGCCGTCGCCGTGCTCGCCTGAGAGCGAGCCGCCGTACTTCACCACCAGGGTCGCCGCCTCGGCGAGGAAGCGGCGCCAGTGCGCCACGCCCTCGGGCGTGCGCAACTCGAACGTGATGCGGGCGTGGATGCAGCCGTCGCCGAAGTGCCCATAGAGCGAAGTGCGGTAGCCGTATCGGTCGATCAGCGCCTGGAACTCGCGCAGATAGTCGCCCAGGCGCAGCGGGTCGACCGCCGCGTCCTCCCATCCCACCACCGGGTCCGGTCCCTGCCCGCCCAGCGCAAGCGCGGTCGCGGAGGCGCCCGTTTCGCGGATCGTCCACATGCGGGCGATCATCGTTTTGTCCTCGATCAGCCGCGGGCTGACGTCGGGCCGCGCCACAAATACCGCCTCGAGCGCGCGCGCCTGGGCGAGCGCCCGCGCATGCGAATCGGCGCCGAACTCGCACATCAACCAAGCCTTGCCCGGCGGCAGCAGGCCGATGTGATCGAGCTTCAGGCGCCGCTCGCGCAGCCCGCCGATGATCTTCTCATCCAGCCCTTCGCAGGCGATCGGGCGGGCGGCGAGGATCTGCGGCACTACATCGCCCGCCTGGTAGATGTCGGGAAAACCGAGCACCAGCAGCACCCGGTGCTGCGGGCTCTCCACCAGCGTCGCCTCGGCGGCGAGCGTGAGTGCGCAGGTTCCTTCCGAGCCGACCAGCGCACGCGCCACGTTGAAGCCGTTCTCCGGCAGCAGCTGGTCCAGGTTGTAGCCCGACACGCGTCGCCTGATCTTCGGAAACCGGGCGCGGATCAAATCGCCGTACCTGTCCGCGAGCGCCCTGAGCCGGGCGTAGATTTCGCCTTGGCGGCCGCCGCCGGCGACGATACGCGCGACCTCTGCCTCGCTGGTCGGCCCGCACCAGAAGCGCGCGCCGTCATAGGTCAGCACCTCGAGCCGCTCGATGTTCTCGACCGTCTTGCCCGCCATCACCGAGTGCGGTCCGCAGGAATTGTTTCCGATCATGCCTCCCAGCGTGCAACGCGAGTGGGTCGCCGGATCGGGTGCGAAGGTCAGGCGGTGGCGCTCGGCGGCATCGCGCAGCGCGTCGCACACCGCGCCCGGCTCGACCCGGGCCCGGCGCGCCTGCGGATCGACCTCGAGCACGCGGTTGAGGTACTTAGAGCAGTCGATCACTACCGCGACGTTCACGCTCTGGCCGTTCTGCGCGGTGCCGCCGCCGCGCGCAAGGATCGGAACGCCGCGTGCGCGGCAGACCGCCGTCGCGGCGGCGATGTCCTCGACCGAGCGCGGCAGCACCACGCCGATGGGCACCTGGCGGTAGTTCGAGGCGTCGGCCGAGTACGCTGCGCGCGCGCCGGCGTCGAAGCGAACCTCGCCCGAGACGGCGCGCGCGAGATCCGCCTCCAGCCCCTCCCAATCGCTCATTTCAGCGTCGCCGGGTCGAGCGTCGCGAGCACCGGTGGCAGCGGGCAATCGAGCGTCGCCGCCACCATGCGCGTCAGCTCAGCCTGCGCCAGGGTGATGACATTGTCGGCGCTCGCCACTTCGAGGCAGGCCTTGATCACGCGCGGCTTGGCGAGCGGCGCGAGCAGCCGCAGGCGCTCGAGCGCCTCGCCGACGCTGCCGGTCGACAGCTCGGCCGGCGGTACCGGCTCGCGCACGTTGAGCGACAGGTACTCGGCGCCCTTGGCGTAGGCCTGCGCGGTGTCGGCCAGCGCGGCGTGCGCAACCAGGGACAGCACCGTGCGCAGATCCCCGTCGACCTCGCTCAGCGCGCGGTAGCGGGTCGGAATCGGATTCCCCGCGCCCTCGCGCAATTGCTGCCGCAGAATCGTCGTCAGGACGAATTCGGCCAGCGTCACCTTACTGTCGGCCTCGACCACCTTGGCGACGTCGGCAACGAGTGCATCCCGCTGCGGCTGCGCGAGCTGCCGCAGTACCGGCGACACGATGCTGAGCAGGGGCAGCGCGTAGCCGCGGTCGAGGTGACTGGTGACGCCCCAGACCTGCTCGACAGCGTGCGCGACGTCGTCCCCGCGGCGCGCACGCAGCGCGCCGAGCTTAGCGGTGCGTGAAGCGTCGTCGCCGGCGATCGCCAGCGCAAACACAATTTCTTGCGCACCCGCGGGATCGGAGAGCTTCTCACGCAGCGCCGGCGGGATCGCCGCCAGCAGCCGCTGTGCGAAGTCGACGTGCGCCGCGGTCGGGTTGCCGACCGAGGCCGCCACGGCGGCGACCGCCGCGGTCGCGCGCACCGCGTCGCCCGCTGCCCATCGCCCGCCGCCACCGATCGTCTTGACCACGTTGCCGGCGCCGTCGAGTACCGCCACCGGCGGCGCGCCGGTACCCATGACGGCGGCGCGCGCCGCGCGGTAGCGGCTGCGCTGGAATCCGGGGCGCACCCGGCGGATTCGCTCCTCGATCGGCGGATGGGTATCGAACAGGCCGCCCATCCAGTTCGCCACGCCCTGAACGAAGAACATGTGCGACAGCTCCTCGGCATGCGCGTTGTGGACCAGGGTCGTGCGCTGCGAGCCGGCGATCGTGTCGAGCGCGCCGGCGATGCCGTCGGGATTGCGGGTGAACTGAACGCTGGAGGCGTCGGCCAGGAACTCGCGCTGGCGCGAGATCGCCGCCTTGATCAGGCGCGCGAACTCGAGCCCGAGGAAGCCGATCAGCGCGAGCGCAATGCCGAGAAACACCAGCGCTACTTCCGGACCGCGATTCTCGCGGCTCACGCGCACCGTGCGGTAGGCGGTCGAGCGGATCAGGAACTGGCCGAACTGGCCGATGCAGACGATGCCGAACAGCACGCCCAGCAGGCGCACGTTGAGCCGCATGTCGCCGTTCAGGATGTGGCTGAACTCGTGCCCGATCACGCCCTGCAACTCGTCGCGCGAGAGCTCGTCGAGCGCGCCGCGGGTGACGGCGACCACGGCCTCGTTCGGCGAGTAGCCGGCGGCGAAGGCGTTGATGCTGCGCTCGCCGTCCATCACGTAGGCCGACGGCACGTGCACCCCCGAGGCGATCGCCATCTCCTCCACCACGTTGAGCAGGCGCCGCTCGCCCGGGTCGCTGCTGGCCGGATCGACGCGGCGCGCGCCCACCATGTCTACCACCGCCTCGCCGCCGTCGGAGAGCTGGAACACGCGGTACAGGGTGGCGCTCGCGATCACCAGCAGCGTCGCGCCCGCGCCGAAGGCATACAGCTTGAGCGGCACCCCGTAGCGCATGATCTCGACGAACGCCGAGCCCAGATGCCTGCCGTCGATCATCACGTCGCGCGCAGGCGCGGCTGCGCCGTGACATCACGGCAAGCGTGTAGGCCGCGCCCAGCCCGAGGCACACCGCGGCCGCCACCGCGGCGACCGCCAGCAGGTAGAGCAGCACCAGCCGCCGCGTGGCGCGCCGCGCGAGCTCCTGTGCCTCGAAGAAATCCAAGGATTACTTGAAGGAGACTTTGGGCGCCTGGCGCTCGGCGACCGATTCGGTCGCCTGCAGCAGCTCGGCCTGGCTGAAGCCGAAGAAGCCGGCGAACATGTTGTCCGGAAACGACTCGCGCGTGGTGTTGTACTGCATCACGGAGTCGTTGTAGGCCTGGCGCGCGAAAGCGATCTTGTTCTCGGTGCTGGAGAGCTCCTCCTGCAACGCGAGGACGTTCTGGTTCGCCTTGAGGTCGGGGTAGGCCTCGAACACCGCCATCAGCCGCCCGAGCGCGCCGCCCAGCGCCCCTTCCGCCTGCGCCAGGCTCTGCATCGCCGCCGGGTCGCCTGGCGCGCCTGCCGCGCGCTGCGACGCGCTTACTGCCGCGCCGCGCGCGGCGGTCACCGCCTCGAGCGTGCCGCGCTCGTGCTGGATATAGCCCTTGGCCGCTTCGACCAGGTTCGGAATCAGGTCGTAGCGGCGCTTGAGCTGGACGTCGATCTGGGCAAACCCGTTCTTGAACCGGTTGCGCAGCGCCACCAGGCGGTTGTAGATGGTGATGCCGAAGACCACCAGCAGGACCACCACTGCAATGAAGATCCAGCCACCTGTGCTCATCGTCCCTCCCTGTTGCGCCATAGCGCGTGGCTGCTATTCTAGAATGAACGTATGCTTCGCCGCGAATTTCGCCCTGGGCGCCGGCGCGCGCTCGGCCTGCTCGCCGGCGTGCCCGCAGCGTTCGCAATGACTCCGACCATGTCCGCACCCGAAACACCGCTCACTCGCCCGATCCCCGCCAGCGGCGAACGCCTGCCCGTGGTTGGCGTCGGAACCTGGCAGACCTTCGACGTCGGCGGCGACGCCGCCGCGCGCGCTCCGCTGCGCGAAGTGCTGGCGCTGTTCGCGCAGGGCGGCGGCAAGCTGATTGACAGCTCGCCGATGTACGGCACGAGCGAATCGGTCGCGGGCGACCTGGTGGCCGAGCTCGGCCTGCGGGAACGGCTGTTCTTCGCCACCAAGGTCTGGACCAGCGGCCGCGCGGAAGGCATACGCCAGATGGAAGAATCGTTTCGGCGCCTGCGCGTCGCGCGCATGGACCTGATGCAGATCCACAACCTGCTCGATGCCGCCACCCACACGCGCACGCTCGAGCAATGGAAGAGCGACGGGCGCGTGCGCTACATCGGCATCACGCACTACACCGCGTCGGCCTACGCCGAGGTCGAGCGCTGGCTCAAGCGCGGGGACTACGACTTCGTGCAGATCAACTACTCGCTCGCTGAGCGCGAGGCCGAGCGCCGGCTGCTGCCGCTGGCGCAGGAAATGAAGGTGGCGGTGATCGCCAACCGGCCGTTCGCAGGTGCGGGCACATTCCGCCGCGTGCGCGGCAAGCCGCTGCCGCCGTGGGCGCAGGAGCTGGGCATCGCCAGCTGGGCGCAGTATTTCCTCAAGTGGATCGTCGGGCACCCGGCGATCACCTGCGCCATCCCGGGCACCGGCAAGCCGGCGCACCTGAAGGACAACCTCGGTGCCGCACACGGACCGCTGCCCGACGCCGCGGCGCGCGAGCGCATGGCGCAATATTTCGACTCGCTCTAGGACGGCGCTCGTGCGAGGTGGCGGCCGGCGAGCCAGCCGAAGGTCATGGCTGGGCCGAGCGTGATGCCGGGTCCCGGATAGTTGCCGCCCATGATCGACAGCGCGTCGTTGCCGGCTGCGTACAGGCCGGGGATGGGGCGCTTGTTGGCGTCGAGCACCTGGGCGTTGCCGTTGGTGACGATGCCGTCGTAGGTCCCCAAGTCGCCCACCACGACTTCGACCGCGTAGAACGGGGGCGCGACGAGCGGCGCGACGCAGGGGTTCGGACTGATGTCGGGGTCGCCGTAGAAGCGGTTGTAGGCCGTGCTTCCCTTGCGGAACGCGGGGTCCTCGCCATGCTGCGCGTGGCGGTTGTATTCGCCAATCGTCGCTTCCAGCGCACCCGCATCGATGCCCGTCGCGCGCGCCAGCTCGGCGGGCGTCGCGCCGCGCCGCAAATAGCCCGACGCGAGGTGCGAACCGAGCGGCAGCGGCCGCGGCTTGACGAAGCCCAGGCCGTAGGCGCGGATAGCGCGGTGATCGGTGATGAGCCAGGCCGATGTCGCGCCGGCGGCGAGCAGTGCCTGGATGAAGTCGTGGTACGAGTTTCCCTCGTTGACGAAGCGCGCGCCCCCGTTCGTCACCGCGATCACCCCGGGCTTGGCGCGGTCGATAAAGTGCGGGAACAGGCCCCAGCTCCCGTCGCCGCGCGGCACGCGTGACACCGGCACCCAGGCCGCGGCATTGGGCAGCGATTCGTCGATCCTCGCGCCCGCGGCCGCGGCGAGCCGAAGCCCGTCGCCGGTGTTCGACTCCGGCGCAGGCGAATGGTGCTCCGGATGCGGGAACAGCCGTGCGCGCCGCGCGCGGTCGTGCGGAAAGCCGCCGCAGGCAAGCACCACGCCGCGCCGCGCGACCACGTGCAGCGGCGCTCCGTCGCGCTCGACGATCGCGCCGCGAACCGCGCCGCCCTGCTTCACGAGCTCGGTGGCCGGGCCGGAAGCCCAGAGCTGGACGCCGGCGTCGAGCGCGGATTTCAGCAACCGGCCGGCGAGTGCATTGCCGTTGGTGAGCCTGACACCGCGCCCGTGCACCAGCTTCGCCACGCCGTGGCCGAGCAGGCGGCGCGCGACGAAGGCCGCCGACTCGAGCGACTTGGACCAGCGCATGAAGTGCACCAGCTCGGCGCCCGAGCCGATCATGATGCCGAACACGGTCAGCTCCGGCAGCGGCGGGCGCAGCTTCGGCAGCCAGGCGCCGAGCTCGCGCCCGTCGTAGGCGCTCGCCACGATCGAGCGTCCGCCCGGCTTGCCGCCCGGCGCGTCCGGATGATAGTCGGAGAAGGTGGCCGACGCGTCGAATCGCACCGCGGTCTCGCGGGTGAAGAACTCGATCATGCGCGGACCGTTTGTCAGGAACGCGTCAACCCGCTCGGGATCGTACTTCTCGCCGGCCTGGTCGAGCAGATAGGTGCTCGCCTCCTCGAGGCTGTCGGAAACGCCGATCTCCTTCTGCATCGGGTGATTCGGGATCCACAGCCAGCCGCCCGAGCGCGCGGTGGTGCCGCCGAACAACTCGTCCTTCTCGGCCACGATCACTTCGAGGCCGTGCCTGGCCGCGGTCACTGCGGCCGACAAGCCGCCGGCACCCGAGCCGATCACCAGCACGTCACATTCCACTTTTTGATCCATTTGACCCCTCTTTGCCGCCAATTATGCATCCCGCCGCGAGTGCGCGACTTTCGAACCACTCCGTTGACAAGGCCCTGACACCGGAATCTAATCCCCCGCGCGGCTGCAGCTTCACAGGGAGGCGACAGCTCCAAACCACAAGACATAACTCAACTGTCGGTCAGTTCGAAGAGGAGGCACCACGATGTCACGTAAGTCGAAATTACTGCTCGGCGCCGCTGCGCTCGCCGCGGCGATGTTCGCCGTAACCGGCGCGCAGGCGCAGGGGCTCAAGCATTACGATTCGAGCAAGAAGTCGTTCTGGGAGCATCCACCCGCGGACTGGTTCCTGGGCGATGAAACCCAGGCGCAGAAGGGCCTCGCCCCCAAGGCCCCACCCGCCACCGGCGTGCCGATGGACGAGATTCAGGCCACGCTGAAGAAGATCAAGCTGCCCAAGGGCTTCCACATCAGCCTGTGGGCGCATGACGTCCCCAGCGCACGGCAGATGGCCTGGGGCGACAAGGGCACCCTGTTCGTCGGTGCGTTCGGCGTGGGCAACGTCTACGCCATCACGGGCCCCGAGGGCAACAAGCAGGTCAAAGTCATCCTCAAGGGCATGACGATGCCGACCGGCATCGCGTTCCGCGACGGCGCGCTGTACGTGGCCGACATCAACAAGATCCTCAAGTACGACAACGCCGAGGCGAACCTCGACAGCATGCCGGCGCCCCAGGTCGTCTATGACGACATGCCGTCGTACGTGGCGCACGGCTGGAAGTACCTCACGTTCGACAAGGACGGCTGGCTCTGGATGGCGTTCGGCCCTCCGTTCAACATCGGCCTGCCGCCAACCAGCGTGTCGCAGATCCGGCGCATCAATCCGGCGAACGGCCTGGCCGAACTCCGGGCGCTTGGGGTGCGCAACAGCGTGGGCGGCGCCATCGACCCGCGCACCGGCGACTACTGGTTCTCGGAGAACGCGCGCGACTGGCTGAGCGACAACACGCCGAGCGACAAGCTGAACCATATCTCGCACATGGGCCAGCACTTCGGCTATCCGTACTGCCATCAGGGCAACATCCCCGATCCGAAGTTCGCGATGGGGCACAAGTGCTCCGAGTTCACCCCGCCGGTGCTCAATCTCGGCGCGCACGTGGCACCGCTCGGGATGACGTTCTACACCGGCAAGCAGTTCCCGGCGAAGTACCGCAACAACATCTTCCTCGCCGAGCACGGCTCGTGGGACCGGCACGTGTACCAGGGCGCGCGCATCATGCGCATCATCGTCGACCCGAAAGGCAAGCACGCCAAGCAGGAAGTGTTCGCCTCGGGCTGGCTCAAGGGCAAGCAGGATTTCCACGGCCGTCCGGCCGATGTAGTCCTCGCTCCCGATGGCTCGCTGCTGGTCGCCGACGACTGGGCCAACGCGATCTATCGCATCAGCTACGGAATGTGAGCCCTGCGCATCCGTAAAGTAGTACGGACAGCTCTCGCGCTGGCGGCGCTTTCAGCCGCCGCCAGCGCGGGCGCCGCCGATCCTGCCGCGGGAAAGGCGAAATTCGTCGAGTCCTGCCTTGCCTGCCACGGTCCCGGAACGACGCCGAGTGGCGCAGTGGCGCCCGTGCTCGACGCCCAACCCGACAATTTTCTCCAGTGGCAGCTGGTGTACTTCCGCACCGAGACCCGCAAGGATCCGGTGATGACACCGATCGCCGCCGGCCTCAGCAACCCCGATATCCGCAACCTCGGCGCCTACCTGTCCTCGCTGCCGCCGCCCAAGTCGCAGCAGGTCAAGGACGACCGGCCCGATCTCACCGAAGCCGGACAGCAGCTTGCGGTCGCGAACCATTGCGCGAGCTGCCACATGGACGACTTCGTCGGCAAGGACGCGGTGGCGCGCCTGGCAGGCCAGCGCGAAGCCTATCTGCTCAAGGCGCTGCGCGACTTCAAGTCGGGCGCGCGCCGCGGCGGCGGCGTCGCCGCGATGCCGGATGCGGTGTATCCGATGAGCGACCAAGGGTTGCAGGCGCTCGCGCACTACCTCTCACGCTTACGCTAGCGTCAGCTCGCGCTTTCGCAAACTTTCCCGGCCGCCGGCGGTCAATCATCCCTTTCAAATGGGAGAAAACGCCATGGCTGACGATCAATGCAAGAAAATGTCCCGGCGCACGCTGCTCAAGAGCGCCGCGTTGCTGGCTGGAATCGCGGCGATCCCGGTGGTCGCGGAGGCGGCCGGGAGTGTGCCGAAGGCAGCGATGAAATACCAGGACCAACCGAAAGGCAGCCAGGAGTGTAGCAACTGCATGCAGTTCGTTCCCGGCAAGTCGGCCGATGCGATGGGCGAATGCAAGGTAGTCGCCGGGCCGATCAGCCCCAAGGGCTGGTGCGTCGCTTACGTGAAAAAGGCCTGAGCGCCGATCAACCTGGCGCTGCCACCGGCACCTTGATGCCGTCGTAGAGCCAGGCGATGCCCTCGAAGCTCGGCTGATCGGGATCGGCACCGGACTTGGGGGCGAGGAACTGGTTGCGCAGCTCGCGCACCACCCCGGCGGCGTGGTAGAGATCGCCGTAGTAGCGCGAGGTGATCTGCACCCGCGCGGTGCGCAGGTAGCGCTCGTCCTGGTACCAGCGGAACGCCTTTTCCCAGTCGCGGCCGGATAGCTCGACATAGGCGGCGAGCACCACCGCGTCCTCGATCGCCATGTTGGCGCCCTGCGCCATGTACTGCAGCGTCGGGTGCGCCGCGTCGCCCAGCAGGGTCACGCGCCCGCGCGACCACTCGCGCACCGGCTCGCGATCGCACAGCACCCACATCTTCCAGGCGTTGATTTTGGCCAGCAGGCGCCTGACTTCCGGATGCTCGGAGGAGAATTTCTGCTCCAGCTCCTGCGGGTCGCCGTATACGTTCCAGCCCTCCTCGTACTTGTCGCTGTGGAACACGGCCACCAGGTTGTACAGCTCGCCGCGGCGCAACGGGTAGTGGACCAGGTGCGTTTTCGGCCCGGCCCACAGCACGACGTTGTTCTGCCAAAGGTCGGGCGGTACCTCGGCGCGCGGCAGCACCGCGCGGTAAGCGATGTGGCCCGACACGCGCGGCTTCGCGTCGCCCAGCAGCTGGTTGCGCACCCGCGACCAAAGACCGTCGGCGCCCACCAGCGCGCAGCCCTCGATCCGCTCGCCGCCCTCCATGTGCAGCGTCACGCGAGCGCCGTCCTGCTCGAAGCGCAGCGCCTTCGCCAGGACGTTCAGCTCGACGTTCGTCTCGCCCTTGCAGGCGTCGAGAAAAACCTGGTGCAGGTCGGCGCGGTGGATCACGCCGTAGAGATAACCGCCGAAGCGCTTGCGGAACGCCGCGCCGCCGACCGGCAGACGGATCACCTCCTCGCCGGTCAGGCCGTCCATCATCACCATGTTGTCGGGGTGCACCGAGTAGCCCTCGATCGCCTCGGTCAGCCCGAGCAGCTCGAACATGCGGTACACGTTCGGCCCGAGCTGGATGCCGGCGCCGATCTCCGCAAACTCCGAGCCCTGCTCGAACACCCGCACCTTGAGACCCTTGTGCGCGAGTGCGAGCGCGGCAGCCAAGCCGCCTATGCCGCCGCCGACGACCAGTACCGGAAGAACCTCGGCCATCGCCTCACCCCGCGATCAGGTCGGGACCCACTTCGGCCAGGGTGCGCGCGCCGCACAGCCTGAGCGTGCGCTCGATTTCATCGGTCAGGATCTCGAGCGCGCGGCGCGCCCCCGCCTCGCCCGCGGCCGTCGCACCGTACAGGGTCGGCCGGCCGATCGCCACCGCCTGCGCGCCGAGCGCGCGCGCCTTGATCGCGTCGGCGCCGCGCCGCATGCCGCCGTCGATCAGCAGCGGCAGCTTGCCGCCGAGCGCGGCCGCGACCGCCGGCAGCGCGTCCACCGCGGCGATCGCGCCGTCGAGCTGCCTGCCGCCGTGGTTCGACAGCCAGACCGCGTCCGCGCCGAGCCGCGCCGCATGCTCCGCGTCCTCGGCGCGCGAGACACCCTTTACGATCAGCTTGCCTTTCCACAGGTCGCGCAGCCGGGCGAGCCCGTTATCGTCGAAGGAGGCATCGTGCTGCTGGCCGACCGAGGACGCAGTGGACATCATGCCTGCGCGCTGCCGGCCCCCGAGTCCGCGCATGTTGATGAGCTCGGGGATGCCGCCGGCGGCAGCGATCCGCAGGGCCCAGGACGGATGGGCGATGCCGCCAAGCAGCTCGCGCCAGCCGGGACGAAACGGCAGGATCAGACCGTTGTGCGTGTCGCGCTCGCGCTTGCCGCCCACCGGCAGGTCTACCGTGACCACCAGCGCCTCGTAGCCCGCTGCGTGCGCGCGCTCGACCAGCCGATCCGTGAACGCCCGGTCATGGAGCACGTAGAGCTGGAACCACAGCCGCCCGGGCGCCTTGTCGGCGACCTCCTCGATACTGACCGTGGCAGCGGTGGAAAGCGTGAACGGGATCCCGTAGGAGGCGGCGGCACGGGCGATCGCAAGGTCGCCGCCCGGCCATCCCATCCCGATCCCACCGACCGGCGCGATCACCAGCGGATACTTCGCCGGTCCGCCCAGGATTTCGGTCGCGGCATCGACCGCGGCAACGTCGCGCAGCACTCGCGGCGAAAGCCGGATGCGCTCGAATGCCTTGCGGTTGTCGCGCAGGGTGACCTCGTCCTCGGCTCCGCCGTCGAAAAAGTCGAATACGATCCTCGGCAGGCGGCGGCGCGCGAGCTCGCGCAGGTCGTCGATGTTCGCAGTGCGGGACAGGTCCATGCCCCGCGAGTCTACCGCGGCCGCGCCGCTTCTTACATATAATGGGGTACATGAAAACTCCCCAACGCATTACCGGCGTCCTGTCGCCGGTCGTCACTCCCTTCGACAAGAACCTCGCGCCCGACGCGGCGCGCTTCGTGCGCCACTGCAAGTGGCTGCTCGCCAATGGCTGCTCCGGCCTCGCGGTGTTCGGTACCAACAGCGAGGCGAACTCGATGTCGGTCGGCGAGAAGCTCGAGCTGCTCGAGGCGCCTAGTGGCGGGCGGGGTGCCCGCGGCAGCGCTGATGCCGGGTACCGGCCACTGCGCGCTCACCGACTCGGTCGCCATGACGCGGCGCGCGGTCGAGCTAGGCTGCGGCGGCGTGCTGATGCTGCCGCCGTTCTACTACAAGGGCGTCTCCGACGAGGGCCTGTACCGCAATTTCGCCGAAGTGATCGAGCGCGTCGGCGACTACCGGTTGCGCCTTTACCTGTACCACATCCCGCCGGTATCGCAGGTTCCGATCACCCTGGGGCTGATCGAGCGGCTGCTGAAGAAGTACCCGGGCGTCGTCGCCGGCGCCAAGGATTCCTCGGGCGACTGGTCCAACACCAAGGCGATGCTGGAGGCGTTTGCCAAAGTCGGGCTTCGATGTCTTCGCCGGCAGCGAGGTATTCCTGCTCGACAACATGCGCCACGGTGGCAAGGGCTGCATCACGGCGACCGGCAACGTCAATCCCGGCGCTATCGACCAGGTCTACCGCAACTGGCGGGCGCCGAACGCCGACGCGCTCCAGGCGGGCATCACCGCGACGCGCAAGATCGTGCAGAAAGTGCCCATGATCCCGGCCCTGAAGGCGATCATCGCCCACTTCGGCAACGACCCGCAGTGGCGCACGGTTCGCCCGCCGCTGGTCGAACTCGAGCGCCCCCAGGAAGAAGGCTTGATCGCCGAGTTGCGCGCCGCGGGCTTCACCATGCCGGGGCTCGCGACCTGAGATGCCCGCGGCGCTGATCACCGGCGCGGGCCGGGGCATCGGCCTGCACGCTGCGCGCGCCTTTCTCGGCTCCGGCTGGTCGGTGCTGGCGCTCGACAAGGACTTTTCCGGCTGCGATCTGCCGCCTTCGGTGCGGCGCCTGCAGTACGACCTGACCGACACCGCCCGCATCGGCGCGCTGGTCGGCACCCTGGGCGAGGTCGATACGCTGGTCAACAACGCGGGGGTGCTCTATTGCGAACCCTATGACGCGATCCCCGAGGCGCACCGGCGGGAGATCATGGCGGTCAACGTCGAGGCGCCCGTGGCGCTGATGCGGGCGCTCGCGCCGCAGATGATGGCGAGAAAATCCGGCCGCATCGTCAACGTCGGCTCGGTGGCCGCGTTCACCGGCCACCCCGACCTGTGGTACGGCGCGAGCAAGGCGGCGCTGCTGAACGTCACCAAGAGCTTCGCCGGCTGGCTCGGCCCGCACGGCGTGCTGGTTAACGCGCTCGCGCCGGGACCGACGCAGACCGACATGTACGAGCAGCTGCCGCAATCGCGCAAAGACGGCGTCATGCGCAGCGTATATTCCGGGCGCGTGTGCCGGCCCGACGAAGTGGCGCAGGCGATCCTGTGGCTCGGATCCGCCTGCCCCGAGTACATCAACGGCGCCACGCTCGACGTCAACAACGGGTCTTATTCCCGCTGAGCGCCATGGCACAGCTCCGAACCGCACTCGTCACCGGCGCCGCGCGCGGCATCGGCCGCGCGACGGTCGACGCAATGCTGGCCGCGGGGCTGCGCGTGATTGCGCTCGATCGCGACTTCGAAGGCGGCGCCCTGGTCGCCTCCGGGCCGCTCGAGCTGGTGCGCCAGGACCTCGCGGACCTCGCCGCGATCGCGCCGCGCGTGGCCGCGCTCGGGCGCATCGACGTGCTGATCAACAACGCCGGGGTGCAGAACGGCCTACCGATCGAGCGCTATACCGACGAGGCGCGAACCCGGCTGCTGCGCATCAATCTCGAGGCGCCGGTCGAGCTGATCCGCGCGGTCTCGAAGCAGATGATCGAGCGGCGCTCGGGACGCATCGTCAACCTCACCTCGGTCGCGGCCTACATGCCTCACCAGGACCTCTGGTACGGCGTGAGCAAGGCCGGTATCGTCAGCTTCACCCGCAGCTTTGCCGCGGTTCTCGGCCCTCACGGAATACAGGTGAACGCGGTGGCGCCGGGGCCGATTGAGACCGACATGCTGCGTCGCGCCGCCGCACCCGAGCGGCGCGAGCAGCTGATGAAAGCGGTGTATTCGAAGCGCGCCGGCAGGCCCGACGAGGTGGCAGACGTGATCCGCTGGCTCGCCACGGACGCTCCGGTTCTGATCAACGGCGCGGTGATCGATGTGACCGACGGGAGCTTCCTGCGCTGATGGCCCTCACGCTGTTCGACAAGGTCTGGAACGCGCACGTCATCGCCGACCTCGGCGGCGGCGCCGCGCTGCTGCACGTCGACCGGCACCTGCTGCACGACCTCGGCGGCGGCAAGGCGCTGGCCGAGGTCGCCGAGCGGGGCCTGCGCGTGCGCGATCCCGAGCTGACCTTCGCCACCGCGGATCACGTGATCTCGTCCGCCCCCGGACGCACCGGCGGCGCCCACGACTGGGCCCAGGTGCTCGTTGACTCGCTGCGCCTGGAGTCGCGCAAGGCCGGCGTGCGTCTGTTCGATGTCGGCGGTGACGAGCAAGGCATCGTGCACGTGATCGGCCCCGAGCTCGGCATTACTCAGCCGGGCACACTGGTGGTCTGCGGCGACTCCCACACTTGCACCAACGGTGCACTCGGCGCGCTCGGCTTCGGCATCGGCGCCTCCGAAATCCTGCACGTACTCGCCACCCAGACCATCGAGCAGCGCAAGCCGCGCACGATGCGAGCGCGCTTCGAAGGGGAGCTGCCAAAAGGCGTCTACGCCAAGGATCTGATCCTGGCGCTGATCGGCAAGGTCGGCATGGCGGGCGGGGTCGGCTACGCGGTCGAATACGCCGGCGCCGCGGTGCGCGCGCTGGGAATGGAAGGCCGCCTGACGCTGTGCAACCTCTCGATCGAGCTCGGCGCCAAGGTCGGGATGGTGGCGCCCGACGAGACCACCTACGTCTGGCTGAAGGGCCGGCGCTTCGCGCCCCAGGGCGCGCAGTGGGAGGCGGCGCTCGCCTGGTGGAAGACTCTGCCGTCCGACCCGGATGCGTCCTTCGAGCGCGAAGTCGAGCTCGACGCCGGCGGCCTGGCACCACAGATCACCTGGGGCACCAGCCCCGAGGACACGATCGCGGTCGACGCGGCGATTCCCGCCGCCAAGCCCGAGGCGCTCGAATACATGGGGCTCGCCGCCGGGCGCCCGCTCGCCGGCACGCGCATCGACCGGGTGTTCATCGGCTCGTGCACCAACTCTCGCCTGTCCGATCTGCGCGCCGCGGCCGAGGTAGCGCGCGGGCGCAAGGTCGCGCCGCACGTGCAGGCCTGGGTGGTGCCCGGCTCGGTCGGGGTCAAGCGCGCGGCGGAACGCGAGGGGCTCGATGAGGTGTTTCTCGCCGCGGGATTTGAATGGCGCGAGCCGGGCTGCTCGTTGTGCGTCGGCGCCAACGGCGAGCTGGTCGAACCCGGGGCGCGCTGCGTTTCGACCTCGAATCGCAACTTCGTCGGGCGCCAGGGTCCGCGCGCCCGTACCCACCTCGCCAGCCCGGCCACGGCAGCAGCCTGCGCGCTCGCGGGCGAGATCGCCGACGTGCGCCGCTTTCTCGCCTAGCGATGGAAAAGTTCATCGTCCTCGATGCGACCGCGGCGGCGCTGCCGACGCCCGACGTCGACACCGATTTGATCATCCGCATCGAGCGCTGCGTGCGGACGCCGCGCGCGGAGATGGGGCGCTGGGCGTTCGAGATGGCGCGCTACCGCGCCGACGGCAGCGAGGACCCCGGATTCGCGCTCAATCAGGCGCGCTTCCACGGCGCGCAGATTCTGGTAGCGGCGGAGAACTTCGGCTGCGGCAGCTCGCGTGAAATGGCGGTGTGGGCGATCGCCGGCATGGGCTTTCGGTGCGTGATCGCACCGTCTTTCGGCGAAATCTTCTACGGCAACTGCTTCCAGAACGGTGTGCTTGCGATCCGGCTGCCGGCGCAGGCGGTCGACGGCCTGCTGAAGACGCTCGGCGCGGCGTCCGCGCCGGCCCGGATCAGGGTCGACCTACCGGCCCAAGTGGTCACCGGGCCCGACGGCAAGACTCATCGGTTCGACATCGATTCACTGCGCAAGACGGCGCTGCTCGAAGGCCTGGATGCGATCGGCATGACCCTCACACGCGAAGCCGAGATCACAGCCTGGCAGGCGACGGACCGCAAGCGGCGGCCCTGGGTCTGGCTCTGATCAGCCCTTGAGGCGGGCGCGCAGCGCCCGGGCGAGCGTGTCGAGGATCTTCACCCGTGCGTGGTACTTGTCGTTGGCGCCGATCAGGGTCCACGGCGCATGCCCGGTGCCGGTGCGCTCGATCATGTCCGCCGCGGCGACCTGGTAGGCGTTCCATTTCTCCCGGTTGCGCCAGTCCTCGGGCGTGATCTTGAACTGCTTGAAGCGAGTCTTCTCGCGCTGCTTGAAGCGTCGGAACTGCTCCTCCTTGGAGATCTGGAGCCAGAACTTGGCCACGATCGCGCCGCTGCGCGCGAGTTGCTCCTCGAAGTCGTTGATCTCCGAGTAGGCGCGCAGCCAGTCGGCCTCGGCGGCGAAGCCTTCGACGCGCTCAACCAGCACCCGCCCGTACCAGCTGCGATCGTAGATCACGAAGCGCCCCTTGCGCGGCAGATGGCGCCAGAAGCGCCACAGGTAGGATTGCGCGCGCTCCTCGTCGGTCGGCGCGGCGATCGGGATCGTATGGTAGAGGCGTGCGTCGATCGCGCCGGTGATGCGCCGGATCGCGCCGCCCTTGCCGGCTGCGTCCATGCCCTCGAACACCAGCACCACAGTGTGTTCCCGGAACTTCGGGTGGCGCGTGAGCTTCGCCAGTTCGCCCTGTAGCTTGACCAGGTCTTTCTGGTAGCGGTTCTTGGGCAGCGCCTGCGACAGGTCGAGGCGGTCGAGGATGTGCAGGTTGTCAACCGGCTGCAGCAGCGGCGCGGCGTCGCTCTTCTTGCTGCGGCGCTCGGGCGGCGCCGACAGGCGCTTGTTCAACGCTTCCAGCAGCGTCTTGCCCGCGGTCACCGCACGGTACTCCGGATCCGAGCCCTCGACCACGATCCACGGCGCCCATGCAGTGCTGGTTTCGCGCAGCGCATCTTCGCTCACCCGGTAGAAGCGATCGTACTGCTTGAAAAAGTTCCAATCGCGTGCCGTAACTCGCCAGCGCGTTTCCGGATCCGATTCGAGCGACTTGAGGCGCTTGCGCTGCGCCTTCTTGGACAGGTGGAACCAGAACTTCAGGATCAGCGCGCCGTCATCGGCCAGCATCTTTTCGAAGAGGTTGATCTCCTCCACCGAATGCCGCAGATCCTTCGCCTTGGTGCGCCTGAAGACCCGGTCGATGATCGGATCGGTGTACCAGGAGCCGAACAGGATCCCGACCTTGCCCTTGGGCGGCAGCGCGCGCCAGTAGCGCCACATTGGCGGCCGCTCCGACTCCTCATCCGAGGGGTTGTCGAAGGCGTGGGTGTGGATATGGCGCGGGTCCATCCACTCGTTGAGCAGGTTGACCGTCTCGCCCTTGCCGGCGCCGCGCACGCCCGAAATGAGAACGATCACCGGGAACTTGCCGAGCTGCGAGAGCTGATATTGCGCGTTCAGCAGATCGACGCGCAGCTTCGGCTCGATGCGCTTGTACGCCCCCTTGGAGAGCTTGTGCCCAAGCTCGGCGGACTCGAACATCGCTACCTCACCTCGTAGATTTCCTGCTCGAAATTTCCGCGCGAAACCTCGAGCTGGGCGCGCCGGCGGTCGAGCTGCGCCGACAGGAGTGCCTTGTCGCGCCCGCTCTCCCAGCGCACTTTGTAGATCCGCCGATCCGGCTTGCCCTCGCGGCTAAAGGTCTCGATGCGCTCGGACATCGGCTCGCCGTAGCGCGACTTCAGGAAGCGCACCACGCGCTCGCGGTCGTCCGGACTGAAGCGCACGTCGAAGGCCTGTACCGCATCGCCCTTGAGATAGAACGTGATGCGCGCGCGCACCCCTGCGAAGGCGATCCGTGCGTCGTCGCAGCGACGGTCGGCGGCAGCCGACTTCCATTCGAGCGGCTGGCAGTGCGCGCTGGGAAACGATTCCTTGACCTCGAGTTCGCTGGCGCCGAGCGCCACCCCGTTCGCGTCGTAGGCGAGCGCCGCGCGGGCGGCTCCGAATAGCAGGGCAATTAAGAGCGCGGTTCTCATCTGCGCGGCGCAGCGCGGCGGCGAAAGCACCCGACCGCATGGTCGTCCACCATGCCCACCGCCTGCATGAAAGCATACACGATCGTCGAGCCGACGAACTTAAAACCGCGCCGCTTGAGGTCCTTGGACAGCGCATCCGAGATCTCGCTTCGAGCCGGTACCGGCGCGCCGCGCGCGCGGCGGTTGCGCAGCGGCTCGCCGCCGACGAATCCCCAGGCGTAGCGCGCGAAGCTGCCGAACTCCTTCTGCACCTCGAGGAAGGCGCGCGCGTTGCCCACCGCCGCCTCGATCTTCGCCCGGTTGCGCACGATCCCCGGGTCGTCCAGCAACTGCGCCTTCTTGCGCACGCCGTAGCGCGCGACCTTCTGCGGATCAAAGGCGTCGAACACCTCTCGGTAGCGCTCGCGCTTCCTGAGGATCGTGTCCCACGACAGCCCGGCCTGCGCGCCCTCGAGCAGCAGGAACTCGAACAGCTTGCGGTCGTCGTGCACGGGGACGCCCCATTCACGGTCGTGGTAGGCGATCGACAGGGGGTTCGTCGCCCAGGCGCAGCGTTTGCGCGCGGCCCTCACGCGAGTTTGACCTCGTGGCTCGCGGGACGCGCCCGCAGGCGCAATTCGACCAGCTCCGCGCGCTCGCGCAGCGCGTTACGCAACGCCTGGTCGCGCGCGGTCAGGTACGGCAGCGGCCAGAACTGCGGCTGGTGCTGATACCAGGCCGAAGCCTGCAGCGTGAAGTAGGGGTTGGCGAGATGCGGGCGCGCCAGCGCCACGAGGTCCGCCTTGCCGCCGGCGAGCAGCGTGTTGACCTGGTCCGCAGTGGTAATCGCGCCGACGGTCATGGTCGCGATGCCGACCTCGTTTCTCAGCCAGTCGGAGAACGGCGCCTGGTACATGCGCCCATAGACCGGTTTCTGTTGCGGCACGGTCTGTCCGGTCGAGCAGTCGATCAGGTCGCAGCCGGCGTCCTTCAGCATGCGTGCGAGCGCCATCAGGTCCTCGCCCGAAAGGCCGCCCGGCGCCCAGTCGGTCGCCGAGATGCGCACCGACATGGGCTTCGCCTCCGGCCACGCCTCGCGGCAGGCCTGGAACACCTCGAGCGGATAGCGCATGCGGTTCTCGATCGGCCCGCCGTAGGCGTCGCGGCGCATGTTGGTCAGCGGCGAGATGAAGCTCGCCAGCAGGTAGCCGTGCGCCATGTGGAGCTCGAGCATGTCGAAGCCCGCTTCGTCGGCATAGTGCGCGGCGCGCACGAACTCTCCGCGCACCCGATCCATGTCGGCGCGCGTCATCTCGCGCGGCATCTGCGACACGCCTTCCATGTACGGAATCGGCGAGGCCGAGACGAGGGGCCAGTTGGCGGAATCGAGCGGATAGTCGATCCGCTCCCAGCCGAGCTGGGTCGAGCCCTTGCGCCCCGAGTGGCCGATCTGCATGCAGAGCTTCGCCTTCGAGTTTGCGTGGCAGAAATCGACGATGCGCTTGAACGCGTCGCGCTGCGCCTCGTTCCACAGCCCGGTGCAGCCCGGCGAAATGCGGCCCTCGGGCGAGGTGCAGGTCATCTCCATGTAGAGCAGCCCCGCTCCGCCGACCGCGCGCGCGCCGTAGTGCACGAAGTGCCAGTCGGTGGGCACGCCGTCTACCGCCGAATACTGGTCCATCGGCGAGACCACCACGCGATTTTCGAGCGTCATCCCGCGCAGCCGGAACGGCGTGAACATCGGCACCGGCGGGTTGGCAAGGTCGGTGTCGAAGCCGCGCGAACGCGCGTCCGCCGCAAACCACTGCCGCACGTCGCGCACGAATCCCGGGTCGCGCAGCTCGAGGTTCTCCCAGGTGATCTGCTTCGAGCGCGACATGACCCCGAAGGCGAACTGCAGCGGGTCCATGCCCCAGTAGCGCTTCATGTGCTCGAACCACGCGAGCGACACGTTCGCCGCGTGCTGGGTCTTCTCGACCTCCTCGCGGCGCGCGGTGTCGTAGCGACGCAGCGCCGCCTTGATCGAAGGCGCATCCCTCAGCGATTCGTAAAGCGCGATCGCGTCTTCCATCGCCAGCTTCGTGCCCGAGCCGATCGAGAAGTGCGCGGTCGCCTTCGCGTCGCCCACCAGCACGGCATTGTCCATGACCCAGGTCGCGTTGGTGATGGTGGGAAAGTTGCGCCAGATCGAGCGATTGGCGATCAGCTTGTGGCCGGCAAGCTCCTCGGCGAAGACCGCCTCGAAGCTCGCCAGCATCTCGGCTTCGCTCTTCCCGTCGAAGCCGAAGTTACTCCAGGTCGCTTCGTCGGTCTCGATCACCCAGGTCGAGGCGCCGCGCTCGTATTGATAGCAGTGCGCCAGAATGATGCCTTCCGGGGTCTCGCGGAAGAAGTACTTGAACGCGTCCAGCGGCCGGGTCGAGCCGAGCCAGGTGAACTTGTTGGGCCGCAGATCGACGCTTGGCTGGAAATGCTCCCTGTGGGTCTCGCGGATGCGCGAATTGATGCCGTCGGCCGCCACGATCAGGTCCGCGTCGGGAAACTCGGTGATGTCGCTCACCTCGTGCTGGAATTCGAATCTCACCCCGAGCTCGCGGCAGCGCTCCTGCAGGATCGCAAGCAGCGCGACGCGCGAGCAGCCGCAGAAGCCGTTTCCGCCGGAGCGCATGACGCGCCCCTTGTAGACCACGTCCACGTCGCCCCAGTAGGCGAAGCGGCGCCGGATCGACTCGTAGGATGGAATGTCGTAGGCCTTGAAGCTGTCGAGCGTCTGGTCGGAGAACACCACGCCGAAGCCGAAAGTGTCGTCCGCGCGGTTGCGCTCGTAGAGCGCGACGTCCCACTCCGGCCAGGCCTTCTTCGCCAGCAGGGCGAAGTACAGCCCGCCCGGACCGCCGCCGATGACTCTGACTTTCATCATCGCTCCTTCAGTCGGGCACCACCGCGGTCGCCTCGATTTCGAGCCGCGCCCGGTCTTCGACCAGCCCGCTCACCTGGACCACCGTCATGACCGGATAGTGCCTGCCCATGAGCTCGCGGTACGCCGCGCCAACCTCATTCAGGGAGGCCAGGTATTCCTGCTTGTCGAGCACGTACCAGGTCAGGCGCACGACGTGCTCAGGTTTGCCGCCCGCCTCGCCCAGCACCGCCAGCAAATTGTGGAGCGCCTGACGGAACTGGCCCGCGAATGCCGCTTCGCGCCAGGTGCCGTCGCCGTTCCAACCGACCTGGCCGGCGATGAATACCAGCTTGCCGCCGCGCGTGGCGATGCCGTTGGAGTAACCCCTGGGCCGGGCCCAGCCCGGCGGCTGCAGGACTTGCATCATGATCTAGGCCTCAGCTTGAAGCGTTGCAGTTTTCCGGTCTCGGTGCGCGGTAGCGCGTCGAGAAACTCGATCGCGCGCGGGTACTTGTACGGCGCGATCGATCTCTTCACGTGCTCCTGCAACTCGGCGACCATCGACTCTGTCTTCTGGTAGTCCGGCTTGAGCACGACGAATGCCTTGACGATGGTGCCGCGCGCCTCGTCGGGCCAGCCGACCACGCCGCATTCGGCCACCGCGGCATGCCCCAGCAGCGCGCCTTCGACCTCGGGTCCGGCGATGTTGTAGCCCGCGGTGATGATCATGTCGTCGGTGCGCGCCTGGTAGTAGAAGTAGCCGTCCTGGTCCATCTTGTAGGCGTCGCCCGTCAGGTTCCAGCCGTCGTGCACGTACTCCTTCTGGCGCGAATCGGCCAGGTAGCGGCAGCCGGTCGGCCCCTTGACCGCCAGGCGGCCCACGACGCCCGGCGGGCATGACTTGCCATCGTCGTCGAGCACCGCGGCGCGGTAGCCCGGAATTGCGTACCCGGTTGCGCCGCGCCTCACCCGCTCGGGGGTGTGCGAGATGAAGATGTGCGCCATCTCGGTCGAGCCGATGCCGTCGATGATCTCGATCCCGGTCGCCCGCTTGAACAGCTGCCGCGTCGCGTCGGGCAGCGCCTCGCCCGCCGAGACGCACTTCTTGAGGCTCGCGATGTCGTAGTTCTTCGCGATCCCCGCCATCGCACGAAACATCGTCGGCGCGGTGAAGCACACCGTGGCGCGAAAGTCCCGGATCGTCTCGAGCAAGGTCTCGGGCGCGAGCCTCTCGACCAGCACGGTCGAGGCACCCAGCCGCAGCGGAAAGCAAAGCATTCCGCCCAGGCCGAAAGTAAACGCGATCGGCGGCGTGCCGCAGAAGACGTCGCTCCGTCCCGCCTTGAGGCAGGAGCGCGGGAAGCAGTCGCAGGTCGCGATCACGTCGCGATGAAAGTGCATTGTGCCTTTCGGCTTGCCGGTGGTGCCGGAGGTGAATGCGATCAGCGCGACGTCGTCCGCCGCGGTGTCGACGTTGCGGAACGTCGCCGGCTGGCGCGCGGCGAGCGTATCCAGCGAATCGGGCGCGTCGTCGTACCAGTACCTGATCTGTCCGAGCGTGGGGCAGCCCGGCAGTGCTGCGGTGAGCTCCTGCGCCAGACGCCGGTCGCACAGCGCGTGGGTGACCTCCGCCTTGTTAACGATGTCGGTGAGCTCCTTGGCGCGCAACAGCGGCATGGTGGCCACGGCGACACCACCGGCCTTGATCACCGCGAACCAGCTCGCCGCCATCATCGGGTTGTTCGGCCCGCGCAGCAGCACCCGGTTGCCGGGCACCAGCCCCATCTCCCGCACCAGCACGTTCGCCAGCCGGTTCGCCTGAGCCAGCAGCTGGGCGTAGGTGCACCTGCCGTCGGGCGCGAGAATCGCAACGCGCCTGCCGTGGCCGCGCGCCAGCGCGCCGTCGAGAAGCTCCGCCGCGCAGTTCATGCGCGCTGGATACTTCAGCTCAGGCAGCTCGAAAAGAAATTCCGGCCATTGATCCCGCGGCGGAAGGTTGTCGCGGGCGAACGTGTCGAGATGCGCCGTGTAGCTCATTTGAGAAGCTCCCGGGCGATGATGAGCTTCTGCACCTCGGTGGCGCCCTCGTAGATGCGCAGCGCACGTACCTCACGATACAAGAGCTCGACCGGATGGCCGCGCGTCACCCCGAGGCCGCCGCATATCTGAACCGCTTCGTCGACCACCCGCTGCGCGGCTTCTGTGGCGAACATTTTGGCCATTGCCGCCTCGCTCGTGATGCGCCTGGCGTGCACGTCGCGCGCCCAAGCCGCGCGGTAGGTGAGCAGCGCCGCGGCTTCGATTTCGGTCGCCATGTCGGCCAGCTTGGCCTGAGTAAGCTGAAACTGCGCTAGCGTCTGGCCGAACATCCTGCGCTCGCGCGCGCGTGAGAGAGCCTCGTGCAGCGCGCGACGGGCAAAGCCGAGCGCCGCGGCGGCCACGGTGGTGCGGAACACATCGAGGTTGCGCATCGCCAGCTTGAATCCCTCGCCCGCCGCGCCGACCAGAGCGTCGGTGGGCACGCGGCAGCCCTTCAGGCGCACGGTCGCCATCGGGTGCGGCGCGACGATGTCGATTCGCTCGCTCGCATCCAGCCCCGGCGCGTCGGCGTCGACAACGAAGGCCGAGATGCCGCGCGTGCCGGCCGCGACGTCGGTCCTGGCGAACACGAGGTAGAAATCCGCGATGCCACCGTTGGAGATCCAGGTCTTGGTGCCGTCCAGCACCCAGCCCGCGCCGTCGCGACGCGCGGTGGTGGAAAGCGCGGCGACGTCGGAACCGGCGTCGGGCTCGGAGAGGGCAAAGGCGGCGATCGCCTGCCCGGCCGCCACCCGCGTCAGATAGCGCTCGCGCTGCGCGGCGCTGCCGGCGAGCGCGATCGGCCCGCTGCCGAGCCCCTGCATGACGAAAGCGAAGTCCGCCAGGCCGGCGTGGTAGGCGAGCACCTCGCGCAGCAGCGCGATCGAGCGCACGTCGAAGTGGTCGGTCCCGGGCACACAGTGCCTCAGCAATCCCGCCGCTCCGAGATCCTTCACCAGCCGCCGGCAAACGGCGTCCGCGTCCGGGTCGTGCGCGTGCGCCAGGTGGTGCGCCGCCCAGTTTTCGGTCTCGCGCGCGAGCACTGTGTGGCGCTCCTCCAGGAACGGCCAGTCGTAGTGCGCGAAGCGGTTCATGAGTGTCGGCCTAGTTCAGGCCTTGCGCAGGAAGTCGAAGTCGCAGCCTTGCTCGGCCTGCAGCACGTGGTCCATGTACAGCTTGGCGTAGCCGCGAACCGGCGCAGCGGCCGGCGCTCGCCACGCCGCGCGCCGGCGCGCGAGTTCGTCTTCCGCCACCAGCAGGTCGATACGGCGACTCTTCACCGAGAGGCGTATTCGGTCGCCGTCGCGCACCAGCGCGAGCGGCCCGCCGACCGCAGCTTCGGGCGAGACGTGCAGCACGATCGTGCCGTAGGCAGTGCCGCTCATGCGCGCGTCCGAGATGCGGACCATGTCCTTCACCCCGGCGCGCGCGAGCTTGGCTGGAATCGGCAGATAGCCCGCCTCGGGCATCGCGTAGCCGCTTTTCGGACCGGCATTCTGCAGCACCAGGAAGTCGTCCGCGGTGACGTCCAGATCCGGCGCGTCGATGCGCGCGGCGAGGTCGTCGAGCGACTTGAACACCACCGCGCGGCCTTCCTTCTCGAACAGTTTGGGATCGGCCGCCGAGCGTTTCAGGATCGCGCCGTTCGGCGCCAGCGAGCCGAATAGCGCTACCAGGCCGCCCTCTTTCGCCAGCGGCTCGGCGAAGGGTCTGACCACGGCGCGGTCGACCCACGGCGCGCCGGCCTGCTCTTCGCGCTCGAGCCGCTCGCCAAGCGTCTCGCCCGCCACCGTCATGGCGTCGAGGTTGAGCAGCGGCATGAGTTCCCGCAACACCGCGCCAAGCCCGCCGGCGAAGTGCAGATCCGACATGTAGTGCTGCCCGGTGGGCTTGAGGTCGATCAACACCGGGGTGCTGTCGGAAAGCGCGTTCAAGGCCTTCAGGTCGATCTTCACTCCAACCCGGCCCGCGATCGCGGTGAGGTGCACGATCGCGTTGGTCGAGCCGCCGATCGCGAGCAGGACGCGCAGTGCGTTCGCGATCGACTTTTCGGTGATCACCTGCGATGGTCGGATCGGGTTCTGCGCCAGTTCGACCGCGCGCCGGCCGCTCGCCTCCGCCGCTCGCAGCCGGTCGGCGTGCACCGCGGGAATCGCGGCGGTTCCCGGCAGTGCCATACCCAGCGCCTCGGCGAGCGCAGCCATGGTCGAGGCAGTGCCCATCACCGCGCAGGTGCCGGCGGTGGTGGCAAGGTTGCCCTCGACCTCCTCGATCCCGCGCGCGTCGACCGTTCCGGCGCGGTGCATGGCCCAGAAGCGGCGGCAGTCGGTGCACGCACCGAGCCGCTCGCCGCGGAACGAGGTCGGCATCATCGGCCCGGCCAGCAGCTGTACCGCGGGGCGGTCGGCCGAGGCGGCGCCCATCAGCTGCGCCGGGACGGTCTTGTCGCAGCCCCCCACCAGCACCACTGCGTCCATCGGCTGTGCGCGCACCATCTCCTCGGTGTCCATCGCCATCAGGTTGCGGAACATCATCGAGGTGGGCGACAGGAACACTTCGCCGAGCGAGACAGTGGGGAATTCGAGCGGCAGCCCACCGGCGGCGAGCACGCCGCGCTTGACCGCATCGATCAGCTCGGGGAAGTGGCGGTGGCAGTTGTTGTAGCCGCTTCTCGAGTCTGCGATGCCGATCGTTGGCCGCGCCAGCATCTCGCCCGAGTAGCCCATGCTCTTGGCGAACGAGCGCCGCAGGTAGAGCGAGAACCCCGCATCGCCGTAGTTCGTGAGGCCGCGCCCTAGTCCCTTCGGCTTTTCTTTGTCCATGCTGGCATTCTAGCTTCGGCTAGCCCCAGATCGCCCGCGCCGCGTCGACGCACAGCTTCAGCTTCGCGCGCTCGTCGGCCTCGGTCACCGGGTTGCCGCCCATGGTGCTGGCGAAGCCGCACTGAGGACTGAGCGCGAGCCGCGCCGCGTCGACGTACTTGGCCGCCTCTTCGGCCCTGCGCTTGAGCAGATCCAGACTTTCCAGCTGCGGCGTTTTCGAGCTTACCATTCCGAGCACCACACCCTTGTCCTTGGGCATGAAGCGCAGCGGCGCGAAATCCCCGGCGCGCGGCGTATCGAACTCGAGCAGGAAGTGGTTCACCTGCGCGGCGCCGAACAGCTTCTCCGCGATCGAATCGTAGCCGCCCTCGGCGAGATACTTGCCCTTGTAGTTGCCGCGACACATGTGCACCCCGATCACCACTTCGGACGGCCGGTCGCGAACCGCCTCGTTGATCGCCCCCACGTAAAGATCGACCAGCCTCTCCGGGGTCTCGCCTTCGGCCTCGACTTTTGCGCGCGCCGCGGGGTCGCAGAGCATCGCGAGTGCAACCTCGTCCAGCTGCACGTAGCGCGCACCCGCCGCCGCCAGGTCGGCGATTTCCTGCTGATAGACGCGCCCCAGGTCGGCAAAGAACTCTTCGGGCTCGGCGTACGCGCCCGCTTCGGCGTAGCGGGCTCCGCGCCAGAAGTGCATGGTCGAGGGCGCAGGCATAGTGATTTTCGGCGTGGCGCGAGTGATTCCCGCAACGAAGCGATACTCGTCCAGCGTGATCGGCTTGCCGCGGCGGACCCGCCCGACCACGTGCGGTGCGGTGAAGTCGGTCTCGTGGCCATGATCGTCGTGGAACTTGAAGCGCGCTTGCCTGACTTCCAGGCCGTCGGTCAGCTCGACGAAGCGCGCCCAGTACGAGGTGCGGCGGAATTCGCCGTCGGTCGCCAGCTGCAGGCCGCAGTCCTGCTGCAGCCGCACGACTTCCCGGATCGCCTGGTCCTGGACCGCGCGGAATTCAGCGTCCGCCAGCTTTCCTTCAGCGTGCTCGCGAAACGCCTGGCGCAGCTTCTGCGGGCGCAGCAGGCTGCCGATGTGGTCGGCGCGAAAAGGCGGCCGGCCGTTTGCCTGGATCGATGCGTTCATGGTCACGGTATTCTATGGGGCTTCGACGGAGGAGCGCCATGCCCACCATTGATCGCAAGCATGCTACCCGCGCGAAATGGCTCGAGACGCTGGAAAAGCACCGGCGCGACTTCGAGCAGCCGGGATCGGCCGAGTACTGGTCGCCGTCGCTCGACTGCGCCTCGCGCGACGAACTGCGCGCGCTGCAGGACGAAAAGCTCTCGGTGCTGACGCCTTTCCTGTATGAGAACTCTGCGTTCTACCGGCACCGATTCGACAGGCTCGGACTCGCCCCCACCGACATCCGTACCGTCGACGACCTGGTGAAGTGGCCACCGGTGGACAAGAAGGAGATGGCCGAAGACCTGCTGGCGAACCCTCCCTGGGGCACCTACACCACGCATGACGACGAGATCTGGGACCAGCGCGGCTGGACCCTGTTTCCGACCTCCGGTACGACGGGCCTGCCGCGCATCTTCCGCTACTCGCAGTTCGACCTCAGGCAATGGCAATGGGCCAATGCGCGCGCCTTGTGGTCGCTCGGGGCGAGACGCGGCGAAAAGGTGTTCCTGGTGGTCGGCTTCGGCCCCCACGTGTGGGCCTGGGGTGTGCTGCACGCGCTCGCGCATATGGGGGTGCCGTGCATTCCGGGCGGCGGACTCACTGCCGAGCTTCGCTGCAACATCATCCTGCGCTACAAGCCGACCATACTCGCCACTCTGCCCTCGCAGTTGCTGCGCCTGGGTCGCACCATGCAGCAGATGGGACACGATCCGCGCAAGACTTCGATCAAGACGCTGTTTACCGGCGGCGAGCCGGCCGCGGGCATCAAGGCCACGCGAGAGCGGCTCGAGGACCTGTGGGGCGCGAAGCTGGTCGAGTTCTACGGTTGCACCGAGGCCGCGCCGCATTCCGGCGGCTACTCCTGCCCCGAGGCGGCGCGCCCGGACGGGCGCGTCCAGACCCACCTAATGGAGGACTTCCAGGTCTGGGAGCTGATCGATCCCGACACCGGCAAGCGCGTGCCCGAGGGCGAGCGCGGCATCACGCTGTGCACCAACATGAATTCCGAGAGCTCGTCGCAGCTGCGCTTCGTGGTCGGCGACTACACCGTGTTCGACAGCGCACGCTGCGCCTGCGGGCGCACCCACGTGCGCGCGATCGGCGGGTTCCAAGGCCGCGCGGATGATCTGATCAATCTGCGCGCGATCAAGTTCTATCCGTCCGTGCTGGAGGAGGCGGTGCGCTCGGTGGCGGGAGTCGGCGACGAGTACGAGGTGGTGCTCGATACCAACCAGGAGGGGATCGACTTCATGACCGTTCTGGTCGAGCACGAGGACTACCAACAGCCCCGGGCCGTGGTCGCGGCCCTGCAGAACGCGGTCAGTTCTCGCATCGAGTTACGGGTCGGCGTCGAAGTCCTTCCGCCCGATACCTTGCCCAAGACCGAGTTCAAGGCGAAGCGCATCAAAGACCGCCGCAACAAGGCCTGACCCGGAACTGCGTTGCGTAATCTGCTCGGATTCCTCGGCCGCCAGGCGCGCTGGGCGCTCCCTGCGGGCGTGTTCGTCGGCATCGCGCTGCCCGACCTGGCCGCGCTGCTGCGCCCGCTGCTGACGCCCGCGGTGATCGGTACGCTCACCGCGGCGCTGCTGCGCCTGGACTGGGGCCGGCTCGCCGACGGGCTGCGGCGCCCTGCGCTGCCGGCGATGATCGCGCTGTGGCAGCTGGTGGCCTCGCCGCTCGTGGTGTGGCTCGGCACAGCGCTTGCGGGGCTGCCGCCCGACCTGCGGCTGGTGCTGGTGCTGCAGGCGGCCGCGCCGCCGATCGGCTCGGCGGCGGTGTTCGCCATGATCCTCGGGCTGGACGGCGTGCTGGCGGTGCTGGGCACGGTCGCGGCGACGCTGCTGCTGCCGCTCACCCTGACGCCGCTGGTCGGCTGGCTGCTGCCCAAGGCCGGGCTGAACGTCGACCTGGCGGCTTTCTTCGTGCGCGTGACGCTGCTGGTGGCGGCGCCCTTCGCGCTCGCCTGGGCGCTGCGGCGCGCGGTGGGCGCGGCGCGCCTGGCGCGCAACGACAATCTGCTCGCCGGCGCCAACGTGCTGCTACTGGTCGTATTCGCGATCGCGGTGATGGACGGAGTCACGGCGCGCCTGCTGCGCGATCCGCTCTACATCGGCAGCCTGCTGCTCGCGGCCTGTGCCGCGACTACGCTGCTTCACCTAGCCGGCTTCGCGTTGTTCCGGCGCGCCGGGATCGCCGCCGCCTACGGCGCGGCGCTGCTGAGCGGCAACCGCAACATGGGCCTGATGCTGGCGATCACCGCAGGCAGCGCCGGCGCGGCGTTCTCGCTCTACGTCGGGATCGCGCAGATCCCGATGTACTTCGCGCCGCTCGCCCTCACTCCCTTCGTGCGCCGCAGCCGGCCGCTACTGCGCGAATAGCTCGATCATCAGCTCGCGCAGCCAGCGATTGCCGGGGTCGCGCTCGAAGCGCTCGTGCCAGTGCACCGCCACCTCGGCCGACGGAATCGGTAGCGGCACCGGCAGCGACTTGAAGCGCCCGTCGGCCTCGTAGACGCGGGCCACCTGGCCCGGCAGCGTGAGCAGCAGGTCGGTGCGTGCGAGCACCATCGGCACCACGGTGAAGTGCGGCACGCGCAGCGCGATGCGGCGCGTCAGGCCGTGGCGCTCCAGCGCCTCCTCGATCACGCGGTGCCCGCTGCCGGTCGAAGACACCAGCGCGTGCGAGGCCTCCAGGAACAGCTTGCGCGTCAGGCGCGCGCCGATGCGGGGGTGGTCGCTGCGCATCAGGCAGACGTAGGGGTCGCTGAACAGCCGCCGGCGCCGCACTGGCGCGGCGAGCCCGGGCAGGAAGCCGACCGCGATGTCGAGCGCTCCGCCGGCGAGCCCTTCGTCGATCGCCTCCAATGGCAGCCCCTGCGCCTCCAGGTAGACCCCCGGTGCGAGGCGGCGCACGTGTTCGACCAGCGCCGGCAGAAACGAGATCTCGCCCAGGTCGGACATGTAGAAGCGGAACGCGCGGGTCGAGGTCGCCGGATCGAAGCCACCGCCGTGCACGAGCGCCGACTCGATCAGCGCGAGCGCCTGGCGGACCGGGGCGTCCAGGTCGCGCGCAAAAGGCGTCGGCGCCATGCCCGAAGGCGTGCGCACGAACAGCGTGTCGCCGAACGCCGCACGCAGCCGCGCGAGCGCGTTCGACACGGCGGGCTGGGTCAGCCCGAGGCGCCCCGCGGCGACGGTGACGCTGCGTTCGCGCAGCACCGCGTCGAGCACGCGCAGCAGGTTTAGATCGAGATCCAGCAAATTCATACGGGTGATTAATACCATGCGGTCCATCAATTTGACAAATACGCTTTCCGGCCCGTAGCCTTGCCTACTCGGAGCCGCCCATGACCCTGCCCGAACGCCCCCTCACCGTGCTGATTGCCGCCCTCGGCGGCGAAGGCGGCGGCGTGCTCGCCGACTGGATCCTCACTGCAGCGACGGCGGAGGGCTACCCGGTGCAGAGCACCTCGATCCCGGGCGTCGCGCAGCGCACCGGTGCGACCACCTACTACCTCGAGATCTACCCCGCCCGCGCCGCCGAACTGGGCGAGCGACGCCCGGTCATGACGCTTGCGCCGGCCCCCGGCTACGTCGACGTCATGCTCGCCTCCGAGCTGCTCGAGGCGGCACGCGCGCTGCAGAACGGCTTCGTCACCCCGGAGCGCACTACCCTGATCGCCTCGACGCATCGCATCTACACCACAGTCGAGAAGATGGCGATGGGCGACGCACGCCTCGACAGCGAGCGCATCGTCAAGGCGGGGCGGACACTCGCCCGCCGGGCGCAGCTGTTCGACATGCAGCGCCTCGCGCGCGAGGCGGGCACGGTGATCAGCGCGGTCATGTTCGGCGCACTTGCCGGCTCGGGGACCCTGCCGCTGCCACGTGCTGCTTGCGAAGCCGCGATCCGGGCTTTTGGCAAGGGGGCCGAGGCGAGCCTGCGCGGCTTTGCCGCCGGCTACGCTCACGCCGCGGGCGAACCCGTCCCGCTGGCGCCGGCCGAGGCGAAGCGCCTGCGTGCGCAGCCGCTCGAGCGCGTGGGCAGAACCTTCCCCGCCGAAACCCATGCCATCCTCGAGGAGGGCGCCGCGCGCTGCGCTGGATTCCAGGACACGGAATACGCAGCGCTGTATCTCGACCGCCTCGAGCCGATCGCGATGCTCGAGCGCGGGCAAGGCGGCGCCGCCGGCCACCAGCTCACCAGCGAGACCGGCCGCTTCCTCGCTTTGTGGATGTGCTACGAGGACGTGATCCGTGTTGCCGACCTGAAGACCCGCGCCAGCCGCTTCGAAAGGGTGCGCAAGGAGGTGCAGGCCGCGCCCGGTGAGCCGCTGCACATCTTCGAGTTCCTCAAGCCAGGCCTGGAAGAGGTCACGGCGCTGCTGCCGCGCGGCCTGTCGCGCGCGCTGCTGAAGTGGGCCAGGCGGCGCGGCCTCGCGCAGCGGTTGAACGTCGGCATGCAGGTCAAGACCACCAGCGTGAGCGGCTTCCTCATGCTGCGCGCGCTGGCATGGCTGCGCCCCTGGCGCCGCCATAGCGCGCGCTACGCCGACGAGCAGGCCCTGATCGAGCGCTGGCTGGCCGCCATTCGCGGCGCCGCCCGCGATCCCGCGCTTGCGCTCGAAATCGCACTTTGCGGGCGGCTAATCAAGGGCTACGGCGACACGCACCAGCGCGGCAAGGACAACTTTCTGCGCATCATGGATACGCTGGTCGAGAGCGGCGCGCCGGCCGACGCCGGCGCGCGCGCCGCGGCGGTGCGCAGCGCGCGCGAGGCAGCGCTGGCCGACCCCGAGGGACGCGGCCTCGAGGGCTCGCTCGCCGCGCACGGTATCGAGCCGCTGCCTCCCAAGTCCAAGCCTCTGAAGTTCTTTCGCAAGGCTGCCTGATCATGGAGCGCCAGTTCACCGAAGAAATCGGCCTGCTCAAGCTGGGTGCGGGCGAAACCTTCCGCGGCGAGGGCATTCTCGCGGTCACCAAGGCGCTGCTCCAGTCGGGCGTTTCCTATGTCGGCGGCTACCAGGGCGCGCCCATATCGCACCTGCTCGACGTCATGGTGCAGGCGCGCGAGTATCTCGATACGCTCGGGGTTCACGTCGAGGCCTGCACCAACGAGGCCTCGGCCGCGGCGATGCTTGGCGCCTCGATCAACTATCCGGCGCGCGGCGCAGTCACCTGGAAATCGATCGTCGGCACCAACGTCGCCTCCGACGCGCTCAGCTACCTGTCGAGCGCGGGCGTGGTCGGCGGCGCGCTGATCGTGATCGGCGAGGACTACGGCGAGGGCGCGAGCGTCGCGCAGGAGCGCACCCATGGCATCGCGCTCAAGTCGTCGCTTTGCCTGCTCGATCCGCGCCCGAATCTGCCCACGATCGTCAACATGGTGCAGAAGGGATTCGAGCTGTCTGAAGCCTCGAGCACGCCGGTCATGCTCGAACTTCGCATCCGCGCCTGCCACGTGCAAGGCTCGTTCGTCGCAAGCGACAACCGCGCGCCCGCCATTTCGATGCGCCACCCGCTCGAGCAGCCGGCCGAGTTCAACTACGACCGTTTGTCGCACCCGCCGGCCACTTTCAGGCACGAGAAGTTGAAGGCCGAGGTGCGACTGCCGGCGGCGCGCCGCTTCGTGCACGAACAGCGGCTGAACGAGGTCTTCGAAGGCGCCGAAAGCGACGTCGGCATCGTGGTGCAGGGCGGGCTGTACAACAACCTGCTGCGCGCGCTACGCCTGGCGGGCCTCGCGGACGACTTCGGTGCGAGCCGCATTCCGATCCTCGCGCTGAACGTGGTCTATCCGCTCGTGCCGGAGGAGATCACCTCGTTCTGCGCCGGAAAGCGCGCGGTGCTGGTGGTTGAGGAAGGGCAGCCCGAGTTCATAGAGCAGGACATCGCCACTCTCCTGCGTCGCGCGGACGTGCAGACCAGGCTGCACGGCAAGGACCTGCTGCAGATGACCGGTGAATACGGCGCCGAAGTGCTGGTGCGCGGCTTTGCGTCGTTGCTGGCGCAGTACGCACCGCGGATCGACGTTTCGACCGGCACGCGCTGGCTCGAGCGGGCACAGGAGGCGCGGCGGCAGGCCGCGGAGCTGCTCGGCGCGCCGCTGCCGCCCCGCCCGCCGGGGTTCTGCATCGGCTGCCCGGAGCGGCCGGTTTTCGCGGCGCTCAAGCTCGCCGAGCGCGAAGTCGGCCGGGCGCACGTGTCGGGCGACATCGGCTGTCACTCCTTCGCCACGTTCGAGCCGTTCTCGGTCGGGAATTCGATCCTCGGCTATGGCATGGGTCTCGCCTCGAGCGCCGGCGTCGGCCCGATGATGGCGCGCCGCCCGATCGCAATCATGGGCGACGGCGGGTTCTGGCATAACGGGCTGCTTTCGGGCATCGCGTCCAATCTGCTCAACAAGGGCGACGCGGTGCTGATCGTGATGAAGAACGGCTACACTTCGGCGACCGGCACGCAGGACGTGATATCCAAGCACGCGGACCGGACCATCGAGAACACCCTGCAGGGGCTCGGAGTGGGCTGGATGAGAACCGTGCACAACTACCACGTCGGGGAGGTGGCCGAGACGCTCAAGGACGCGATGACCACCGACCACCCGGGGCTGAAGGTCGTGATCGCGGAGGGCGAATGCCAGCTCGAGCGTCAGAGGCGCATCCGGCCTCAGAATGCCGTCGCGCTCAAGGCCGGCAAGCGCGTGCTCAGGACCCGTTTCGGGGTCGACGAGGACGTCTGCTCGGGGGATCACTCCTGCATCCGCCTCTCGGGCTGCCCCTCGCTGACCGTGAAAGACCCGTCCGATCCGCTCAAGGTCGACCCCGTGGCCCACGTCAACAACGACTGCGTGGGCTGTGGCCTGTGCGGCGAGGTGGCTCACGCCGCGGTGCTCTGTCCGTCGTTCTTTCGCGCCGAGATCGTCCACAACCCGTCACGCTGGGACCGCTTCAAGCACTCGCTGCGCCGCACCCTCATCGGCTGGCTGCAGCCCGCCTGAGGCGGGGATTTCGCCCTGCCGCATTGCGGCGACCGGCCAGACCGGAGAAAATGCACATTCTCGATCCCAGGAGCATGTAATGGCTTCGGTCCTCAGGCCCGGGGCGCGCCCCGCGCCCGACGGTGCACGCGCCGACCTTTACCGGCGGATGGCACCGGATAATCTGGCACCGTTGTGGGAAGTGCTGCACAGCCTCGTGCCGCCGCAGCCAGAGACGCCGTGCGTGCCCGCGCTGTGGAAGTACCGCGACATCCGTCCCTTCATCATGGACTCGGGCGAGGTGATCACGGCCAAGGAGGCGATCCGGCGGGTCCTGATCCTGGAGAACCCCGGCTTGCACGGGCAGTCGGCGATTACCCGCAGCATGTTCTGCGGCTTGCAGCTGATCCTGCCGGGCGAGATCGCGCCAAGCCATCGCCATACCCAGTCGGCTCTGCGCTTCATCGTCGAAGGCTCTGGGGCCTACACGTCGGTCGATGGCGAGCGCACCACCATGCACCCGGGCGATTTCATCATTACCCCACCCTGGACCTGGCACGATCACGGCAACCCTGGCAGGGAGCCGGTAGTATGGATGGACGGGCTCGATATCCATATCGTGCGCATGTTCGACGCGGGTTTCATGGAAACCTTTCCCCAGGAGGTGCAGCCGGTGACGCGCACGGAGGGCGACTCCCGGGCGCGCTACGGCAACAACATGGTTCCCCTGGGGCCGCTGCCGGCCTCGAAGACCTCGCCGATCTTCAATTATCCGTACGCGCGCAGCCGCGAAACGCTCGAGACGTTGTCCAGGAACGGTGATCCGGATGCCTGTCACGGCTGGAAGATGCAGTTCATCAATCCACTTTCCGGTGCGCTCGCGATGCCGACTATCGGTAGCTTCATCCAGCTGCTGCCCAAGGGATTCAGATCGGCAGCGTACCGGTCGACCGACGCGACCGTTTATTCGGTGGTCGAAGGCACGGGCAGGGTGAGAATCGGCGGCCAGGACTTTGCCTTCGAGCCGCGCGATACCTTCGTCGTGCCGAGCTGGCACCCGGTAAGTCTCGAGAGCGACGCCGAGTGCGTGCTGTTCTCCTACTCCGACCGCCCGGCGCAACTCGCGCTCGGCCTGTGGCGCGAGATGCGCGCATGAGCGACCAGGATTTCCTCGGCCGGGAATACAACAACCGCGCGCTGGTCCCCGACCACCCGCAGTACTTTGCGCGCTGGGCCGAAGGCTCGGCGCGGGCACGCGCGACCATGACCTGCTACCTGGACCGCGACTACGGCTCGGCTCCCGGCGAGAAGCTCGATATCTTCCCTGCCAGAAAAGGCGATGGCTCGGTGCTGATGTTCATCCACGGCGGCTACTGGCGCTCGCTCGACAAGCGCGACTTCGCCTATCTCGCGCCCGCCTGGGTCGACGCCGGGGTGTCGCTGGTGGTGGTGAACTACGACTTGTGTCCGCAGGTTACGGTTGACGAGATTGTGCGCCAGATGCTGCGCGCCTCTGCTTGGCTATACCGCCATGCCGAGGAGTACGGCATGGACGAAGATCGGCTGTTCGTCAGCGGCCATTCGGCCGGGGCGCACCTCACGGCAATGATGATGGCGGCCCTGTGGCCGGTCTACGACGCACAACTGCCGAAGGACCTTTTCAAGGGCGGGCTCGCCGTGAGCGGGATTTACGACTTGCGCCCTCTGGCGCAGGTCGACTTCCTGAATGCGGACCTGCGCCTCGACGAAGCCTCGGCGTTCAAGGTCTCGCCTGCATTCCTGCCGCCCGCCACGCGCGCGCCGGTCTACACCTGCGTCGGCGGCGCCGAGAGCTCCGAATTCAAGCGCCAGAACGCGCTTCTCGCGCAGCGTTGGAAATCCGCCGTCTCGGGCGACATCACGATGCCGGGGCACAATCATTTTTCGGTGATCGACGAGCTCGCCAATCCCGCGAGCGCGCTGTTCGCGGGTGCCAAGCGAATGATGAAGCTCGATCGCTGATGGGCGCGGCCGAAACCTACCTTCAGCCGGGCGCCTACATCGACAGCGACCACCCCGCGGTCGCCGCGTTCGCGCGCAACGCCACGCGCGGTGCCACCGACGTCGCGCGCGCGGTTTCTCTCTACTACGCCGTGCGCGACGGTATCCGGTACAACCCCTTTCTCGACTTCACCGTCGACTCCGCCTACCGCGCAAGCAGCTGTCTCGAGGCCGGAGAGGGCTTCTGCGTCGGCAAGGCGGCGCTGCTTGCGGCCTGCGCGCGCGCCGAGGGCATACCGGCCCGGGTGGGCTTCGCGGACGTGAAGAACCATCTCTCGACGCCCCGCCTGCTCGAGTACATCGGCAGCGACCTGTTCATCTACCATGGCTACACGGAGTTCCTGCTCGAGGGCAAGTGGGTCAAGGCCACGCCCGCGTTCAACCTCGCGCTGTGCACCAAGTTCCGCGTCAAGCCGCTCGAGTTCGACGGTCGCAGCGACTCGATCTTCCATCCCTACGACCAGGATGCGCGCCGGCACATGGAATACGTGCGCGACCGCGGCAGCTTCGCTGATGTACCGGCAGCACAGATCCAGCAGGCGTTCCGCGAGTTTTATCCCCGGTTGTACGACCTCGGCCGGGAAGCGGCGCGAGAGAGCTTCGGCTGAACGTAACCGGCGCCCCTGCATGCGCAGGCTGCTAGAGGACAGCTTTCGCGCCGCGGTCGCAGCGGCGGACCCGCTCCGGATCCTCGGGCCTCAGCTTCCGCGCCCACCGCGCGGGCGAACGCTGGTCGCCGCCGCCGGCAAGGCCGCGGCGTCCATGGCGGCGGCGGTCGAACGTGGCTGGCCCGCAAGCGCTCCGCTCGAAGGGCTGGCGATCACCCGCTATCGCCACTCGCTTCCCACCTCACGCATCCGCGTGGTCGAGGCGGGGCACCCCGTCCCAGACGAGGCTGGCGAGGCCGGGGCGCGCGAGATCCTTAGGCTGGCTGGCGCGCTCTCGCCGAACGACCTGCTGCTCGCACTGCTCTCGGGCGGTGGATCGAGCCTGTTGTCGCTGCCCGCCGCAGGCGTCGCGATGGCCGATCTGAAGTCGGTGACCGGCCAGCTGCTGCGCTGCGGGGCCGCGATCCAAGAGATCAATACGGTGCGCAAGCACCTGTCCGGCATTCAAGGCGGATACCTCGCTGCGGCATGCAAGGCGCCGGTACTCGCGCTCGTCATCTCAGACGTGACCGGTGACGACCCGACGCACATCGCCTCCGGACCTTGCGCGCCCGATCCGACCACCTTCCGCGACGCGCTCGAGGTGCTGGCCAAGTACGGCGTCGCGCCACCGGCGGCGGTGCGTGCGCGACTCGAGGACGGCGCTGCCGGTCGGGTCGCGGAGACGCCAAAGCCCGGCGACGCCGCGTTCGCGCGGGTGGAGAACCGGGTCGTCGCTACCGCGCACCGCTCGCTCGAGGCCGCGGCCGAGACGTTTCGCGCCGCGGGTATTGCGCCGGCGATTCTCGGCGATACGCTCACCGGCGAGGCATCCGAGGCGGCGAAAGTGCTCGCAGCGCTGGTGCGCGAGGTGCGACGCTACCGCTCGCCATTCGTTCCGCCGGTGGCGCTTATTTCCGGTGGCGAGTGCACGGTCACGCTGCGCGGCGACGGTGGCCGCGGCGGCCGCTGCAGCGAGTTTCTGCTCGCGCTCTCGATCGAGCTCGAGGGCGTGGAGGGCATTCACGCGATCGCCGCCGACACCGACGGCATCGACGGCTCCGAGGACAACGCCGGCGCGCAGCTCACCCCCGATACGCTGGCCAGGGCTCGCGCGGCAGGGGTCGATCCACGCAAATGCCTCGCCGCGAACGACAGCTACGGGTTTTTCGCTGCGCTCGGCGACCTGCTGATTACGGGTCCGACCCTGACGAACGTAAACGATTACCGGGCCATCGTCATCGCGTAGACAGCGCAACCCTGCTGCCGACGCGCAAGCCAAGTTTGCGCGCGGCACTCGCCTGGTTGGCGGCGATCTCCACCAGTCCCAGGCTGTTCTGGTGCCAGAACACGGCCCCGCGGCGCAGCGTGCCGAAGGTCTCAGCCCGGGCAAGTGCCCGCCCGCCCGCGCGCAGGCGCGCGCCGGGCGCCACGGACGCGGCGCGCAGCCCAGTCATTGCGTTGCCGTAGTGGTCGACATAGATGACCTGCGCAAGATCGGCCGCGTCGAGCACGACGCGCGGGGGGCGTGGGGCCGCGAGCCAGCCGGCCGGCACTTGTCCGCGCATCAGCGCCGCCGACACCGGCGCGAACAGATCGCGTCCGTGAAAAGTGCTCGAGAGCGACGCGGGGCGCCACACGATGCGCCGGCAGCGGCCGCGCTTCGCGCGCCGCCAGAGAACCGACAGCAGCCCGTTGTCGGGACCGACGAAGCGGCGGCCATCGGCCTCTACCACGATCGCGTCGCGCGGCCCGCCCACGCCGGGGTCGATGACCGCGAGGAACACGCTTCCGCGGGGGTAGCGAGGCGCCAGCGCGGCAAGCAGGTGCGCCGCAGGCTCGACCGCAAAATCGGGAGCATCGTTGAGCGCGTCCACCACCGGCGTGCGCGGGGCGACACACTGCAGGACGGCCTTGACCTGCCCAAGATAGGGGTCAGACGTGCCGAAGTCGGTGAACAGGACGATCACGCGTGCTCCAAAATGAAAAAGGCCGGGTGGTGCCCGGCCTTTTTCGCACGAACGTGAAACACGATCAAGCGGCCTTCTTGTCTTCCTTCTTCTCGTCGGCCGACTTATCAGGCTGATCGAGCAGAAGCACCAGCGCGAGCGGTGCGTTGTCGCCTTTGCGAAAACCGGTCTTCAAGATACGCAGGTAACCGCCATTACGCTTCGCGTAGCGCGGCCCGAGGTCTTCAAAAAGCTTGCCGACCATCTCGCGGTCGCGCAGGCGGTTGAATGCCAGGCGCCGGTTGGCGAGCGACGGCTTCTTGCCGAGCGTGATCATGGGTTCGACGACGCGCCGCAACTCTTTTGCCTTGGGCAGCGTGGTCGTGATCGTCTCGTGACGCAGGAGCGAATTCGTCATGTTGCGCAGCATGGCGAGCCGGTGGCTCGATGTGCGGTTGAGCTTACGGAGTCCGTGACCGTGACGCATGGCTTGTTGTCCTTATCTCCGGCGCGCGTTATACGCGGTGATGCTCGAGTCCGGCGGGCGGCCAGTTCTCGAGCTTCATGCCGAGCGTCAGACCGCGCGAGGCGAGCACTTCCTTGATCTCGTTCAACGACTTGCGACCGAGGTTTGGAGTCTTGAGCAGCTCGGTCTCGGTGCGCTGAATCAGGTCGCCAATGTAATAGATGTTCTCGGCCTTGAGGCAATTCGCCGAACGGACGGTGAGCTCCAGATCGTCGACCGGGCGCAGCAGGATCGGGTCCACCTGCGGTGACTTGGGCTGCTCCGCCGGCATCGAGGTCCCCTCGAGCTGCGCGAAGACCGAAAGCTGGTCGACCAGGATGCGCGCCGAATAGCGAATCGCTTCCTCCGGCTCGATCGCGCCATTGGTCTCGATATCCATGATCAGCTTGTCCAGATCAGTGCGCTGCTCGACGCGCGCTGACTCGACAGCGTAGGAAACGCGGCGCACCGGGCTGAACGAGGCGTCGAGGACAATCCGGCCGATCCCCTTGGTCTCCTCCGGCAGGTAGCGCATGTTGCCCGGAACATAGCCTCGCCCGGACTCGACCTTGATCTGCATCTCGAGCTTCCCGCCCGACGCAAGTGTCGCAATGACATGCTCGGGATTGACGATCTCCACGTCGTGCGCGGCCTCGATGTCGGCGGCGGTGACCTGACCCTCGCCGTCCTTCTTCAGCGAAAGGATTGCTTCCTGCCGATTGTGGAGTCGGAATACCACGCCCTTTAGATTGAGCAGGATGTCGACGATGTCCTCGCGCACTCCGTCCAATGTGGAGTACTCGTGCACCACGCCGGCGATCTGCACCTCGGTCGGCGCGTAGCCGGGCATCGAGGACAGCAGCACGCGGCGCAGGGCATTGCCGAGCGTATGGCCGTAGCCGCGCTCGAAGGGCTCCATCGTCACTTTCGCGTGGTAGGGCGACAGGTTTTGCACGTCGACTATGCGCGGCTTCAGAAATCCGGTTTGCGACATTTTTTCGTCCTGCGGTTGATCGTGTAGGGGGTGCGGGGACAAGACGCGGCTCGACCCGGGGGTCACCTCGTTACTTCGAATAAAGTTCGATCACGAGGCTTTCGTTGATCGAAGAAGGCAGTTCTGGCCGCGTCGGCAACGCCTTGAAGGTGCCCTTCAGCGCCTTAGCGTCCACTTCCATCCAGTCCGGAATGCCACGACTCTCTGCGGCTTCGGCGGCGGCCTTGACGCGCAATTGCGCCTTCGCCTTCTCCGCCACTTCGACGACATCTCCGGGCCTGACCTGATACGAGGGAATGTTCACCCGCCTGCCGTTGACGTAAATTCCGTTGTGGCGAACCAGCTGGCGCGATTCGGTACGTGATGCGCCGAATCCCATCCGGTACGCGACGCTGTCAAGGCGCGTCTCGAGCAGCTGCAGCAGTCGCTCGCCGGTCACGCCCTTCGAACGCGACGCCTCAGCGTAGGTCTTGCGGAACTGGCGCTCGAGAACGCCGTAAATCTTGCGGATCTTCTGTTTTTCGCGCAGCTGCTTGCCGTAGTCCGACAGGCGCTGACCGCTCTTCTGGCCGTGCTGGCCAGGCGCGTAGCTGCGGCGCTCCACGGCGCACTTGTCGGTAAAGCATTTCTCGCCTTTGAGAAACAGCTTCTCCCCTTCGCGGCGGCACTGGCGGCACTTAGCGTCGAGATTTCTTGCCATGGCGTCTCCTTTCCCGTCGGCTCAGACCCGGCGCCGCTTGGGCGGCCGGCAGCCGTTGTGTGGGACGGGCGTCACGTCCGCGATACTGGAAATCTTGAGCCCGATGGCGTTCAGCGCACGCACCGCGGATTCGCGCCCGGGCCCCGGCCCTTTGATGCGCACTTCGATGTTCTTCACTCCGCACTCCTGCGCCGCCCGTCCTGCGCGTTCCGCGGCGACCTGCGCGGCGAAAGGCGTCGATTTGCGCGAACCCTTGAAACCCGCGTTGCCCGAAGTCGCCCACGAAAGAGCGTTTCCCTGGCGGTCGGTGATCGTCACGATGGTGTTGTTGAACGATGCGTGCACGTGCGCGATTCCCTCGGCCACATTCTTCTTGACCTTCTTGCGGGCGCGCGCTGCTTGCTGCGTCTGTTGCTGGGGATTTCTGGTCGCCATGAATGTCCTTTAGCCTGCGTTACACCTTGCCGGCCTGTGCCGTCAGCTTGATGGCCGTCTTACGCGGCCCCTTGCGGGTTCTGGCGTTGGTACGCGTGCGCTGCCCGCGGACGGGCAGGCCCTTGCGATGACGCACCCCGCGATAGCAGCCAAGGTCCATCAGGCGCTTGACGCTCATCGAGACTTCGCGCCGCAGGTCGCCCTCGACCGACAAACGCATGACGTTGTCGCGCAGTCGGTCGAGCTCCGAGTCGGTCAGATCCTTGATCTTGCGCGAGCCTTCCACGCCGGAGGCGACGCAGATCGCCTGAGCGCGAGCGCGCCCGATACCGTAGATTGCCGTCAGCGCGATCTCCGCATGCTGATGGTTTGGGATGTTTATTCCCGCGATCCGTGCCATGTGCTAGTCCCGTAAGTGCGTCGCGAACGAAAAGCCGAGTATTTTATCCTGAAATGCCTGTCTGCTCAAGAGGTTAAATCACCCCTGACGCTGCTTATGGCGCGGATCGGAACAGATGACCCGCACTACGCGCTTGCGACGGACGATCTTGCACTTCCGGCAGATCTTCTTTACTGAAGCCATTACTTTCATGCCCAGCTCCTTTGCCTTGGCGTCTACCGCGCGGGCAGACCGCCCTTGAAATTTGCCTTCCGCAGCAGGCTTTCGTACTGGTGTGACATGACGTAGGCCTGCACCTGTGCCATGAAGTCCATGGTGACGACAACGATAATCAGGAGCGACGTCCCGCCGAAGTAGAACGGCACGTTCCACTTCAAAATCAGGAATTCGGGCAGCAGGCATACCAGCGTCACATACAGCGCGCCAACCAGAGTAAGGCGGGTCAGGATTCGCTCGAGGTAGCGCGCCGTCTGGTCGCCGGGCCGAATGCCAGGCACGAAGGCCCCCGACTTCTTGAGGTTGTCGGCGGTTTCCTTTGGGCTGTATTGCAGCGCGGTGTAGAAGAAGCAGAAGAAGATGATCAGGGCGGCATACAGCATTACGTAAATCGGCTGCCCCGGGGTAAGCGTCCCGGCGATGTCGCGCAGCCAGAGCATCCCCTCCTGCGAGCCGAACCAGCCGAGCAGGGTCGCGGGGAACAGGATCAGCGAGCTGGCGAAGATCGGTGGAATCACGCCCGACATGTTGAGCTTGAACGGCAGGTGCGAGCTCTGCCCGCCGTACACGCGGTTACCGACCTGCCGCTTGGCATAGTTGACCAGGATCTTGCGCTGGCCTCGCTCGACGAAGCAGACGAACGCGGTCACCACTACCACTGCCACGGCGATCAACAAAGCGGTCAGTGGGTGCATGGCCCCGGTGCGCACCAGCTCCAGCGTCCCGGCCACCGCGTTTGGCAGCCCGGCGGCGATGCCGGCAAATATGATGATCGAAATGCCATTGCCGAGCCCGCGCTCCGTGATCTGCTCACCGAGCCACATCAGGAACATGGTGCCGGTTACGAGGGTAGTGACGGCAGTAACGCGGAACATCAGTCCCGGATCCAGCACCAGGCCGGGCTGTGACTCGAGCGCAATCGAGATCCCCGTCGCCTGGAATAGGGCGAGGAAGACGGTGCCGTAGCGCGTGTATTGGGTGATCTTGCGTCGCCCAGATTCGCCTTCTTTGCGCAGCGCCTCGAGCTGCGGCGAGACCGAGCTCATCAACTGCATAATGATCGACGCCGAGATATACGGCATGATCCCGAGCGCGAAAATGGTGAAGCGGCGCAGCGCGCCGCCAGAGAACATGTTGAACATGCCCAGTATTCCGCCCTGCTGACCGCGGAACAGCTCCGCCAGCACCCCGGGATCTATCCCCGGCACAGGGATGTGGGCCCCGATGCGGAATACGATGAGCGCGCCCAGAAGAAAGAACAGGCGTCGCTTCAGGTCGCCGTAGCGCCCGGTCTTTCCGGTGTTTGGGAGGGCGGTGGCCAAGTGAACGGTCCTCGAATGCCTTACGCCGCCGCGGCAGGCGTCGGCGCGTCCTCGACCTTCCCGCCCGCGGATTCAATCGCTGCGCGGGCGCCCTTGGTCGCGCGAACGCCTTTGAGCGTCACCTTGCGTGCAAGCTTCCCGGAAAGAATCACTTTCGCGGCCTGTGCCTGGCGCGACACGACACCCTCGGCCTTGAGCGCTGCGAGATCGATCTCGCTGGCGCTCATTCGTTCGAGCTCCGAAAGACGCACTTCGGCCGTCGCGTCGCGCGTCATGGAGGTGAAGCCGCGCTTCGGCAGCCTGCGGTGCAGCGGCATTTGGCCGCCCTCGAACCCGATCCTGTGGAATCCGCCCGAGCGCGCCTTCTGGCCTTTGTGGCCGCGGCCCGCGGTCTTGCCGAGCCCGGAGCCGATGCCGCGACCGACGCGGCGACGCGAACTCTTCGCGCCCGGCGCCGGTTTGATATCGTTAAGCCGCATGACTGCCTCTGTTTCCTATGCCACTACCTGCACCAGGTAGTAGACCTTGTTGATCATTCCCCGAACCGCGGGGGTATCGGTCAGCTCGACCATGTGATTGAGGCGCCGCAGACCGAGCCCGCGCACAGTCGCCCGATGGCTTTCCTTGCAGCCGGCAAGCCCCTTAATCAGCTTCACCTTGATTTTCTTGTCAGCCATGTCCCGCCTCAGGAGAGGATTTCCTCGATCTTCTTGCCGCGCTTGGCCGCGATCTCCGATGGCGTGTTCATTGCCTGCAAGCCATTGAGCGTTGCGCGTACCACGTTATAGGGGTTGGTTGAGCCGAAGCACTTGGCCAGAATATTGGTGACGCCCATGACCTCGAATACCGCCCGCATGGGCCCGCCGGCGATGATTCCCGTGCCCTCGGATGCCGGCTGCATCAGCACCTTCGCCGCTCCGTGGCGCCCGATTACCGAGTGCTGGAGTGTGCCGTGCTTCAGCTTGACCTTGAACAGGCGCCTACGCGCCTCTTCCATGGCCTTCTGGACCGCAACCGGGACTTCACGCGCCTTGCCCTTGCCCATTCCGATTCCGCCGTCTCCGTCGCCGACCACCGTCAGCGCGGCGAAACCGAGTACGCGGCCGCCCTTCACCACTTTGGTTACGCGGTTCACCGCGACCATCTTCTCGCGCAACCCGTCGGAACGATCGTCCGAGGTCTGCATTCTCGGTTGGATTTTTGCCATGAGCTTCGTGTCCCTTAGAACTTCAGCCCGCCGGCCCGTGCGGCTTCAGCGAGTGCTTTGACGCGTCCGTGGTACTTGTAGCCGGAACGATCGAACGCGACCGTTTCGACGCCAGCCTGCTTCGCTCTCTCGGCAATGCGCTGCCCGATGGCTTCCGCCGCCTTTATGTTGCCGCCGTGTTTCAGCTTTGCGCGCACTTCCTTCTCGGCACTGGACGCACTGGCGATCACCTTGTCGCCGGAAGCGGACGTAATCTGCGCATAGATATGGCAATTCGTGCGGTGCACGGTCAGACGCACCGCGCCGAGCTCACGTATCTTGAGCCTGGTTTGTCGCGCGCGGCGAAGCCGCGAAGGATTCTTATCGAACATAGCCTCGTCCCGTTACTTCTTCTTCGTCTCTTTCAAGATGACGATCTCGTCGGCATAGCGCACGCCCTTACCCTTGTAAGGCTCCGGTGCGCGGTATCCCCGCACCTCGGCGGCAACCTGGCCAACCTGTTGTTTATCGATTCCCGTGAGTACGATTTCGGTCTGCGTCGGGGTAGCCACCTTCACCCCCTTCGGCATCTGGTGAACCACGGGATGAGAAAAGCCGAGCGTCAGATTCAGTTTGTCGCCCTGCGCCTGAGCACGGTAGCCGACGCCAACGAGCGCGAGCCGTTTCTCGAAACCTTTGCTTACCCCGGTCACCATGTTGGCGATCAGCGCGCGCATGGTTCCCGACATGACATTGGCCTGGCGCGAATTGCCGAGCGCCTTACACATCAGATTTTCGCCGCTTCTCTCCACCGCGACGTTCGGATCGGCCGTACGGGAAATGGTGCCGAGCGGCCCCTTAACGGATATCTGGCCCGAGGCGACGTTCACCTCGACGCCCTTCGGGACCGGAATGGGAAAGCTGCCGACGCGAGACATATTCAGCTCCTTACGCGACGATGCAAAGCACTTCGCCGCCCACACCCGTGGCGCGAGCTTTGCGGTCGGTCATCACCCCGTGCGAAGTCGAAAGGATCGCCACGCCGAGCCCGTTCATGACCCTTGGCAGGTCATCGCGCCCCTTGTACACGCGCAAGCCGGGCTTTGAGACGCGCTCGATGCGCTCGATCACCGGCCGGCCGGCGTAGTATTTGAGGCTGATTACGAGTTCAGATTTGCCGTCGCGCTCGCGCACCCCGAAGTCCTCCACGTAACCCTCGTCCTTAAGCACCTGGGCGATCGACGCCTTGAGCTTGGAGGAGGGCATCAGGACTTCCGTGTGCCCGATCAGCTGCGCATTGCGGATGCGCGTCAGCATGTCCGCGATGGGGTCGCTCATGCTCATACTCTGGCTCCTTACCAGCTGGCCTTGATGACGCCGGGCACTTCGCCGCGCATGGCCAAATCACGCAGCTTGTTGCGCCCGAGGCCGAATTTCCGATATACGCCACGCGGTCGGCCGGTAAGCGAGCATCGGTTGCGCAAACGAGTGGGCGAGGCGTCTCGTGGCAGCTTCTGGAGCTGTATCCGCGCCGCGTCCTTGTCTTCGTCGGAGCTGCTGACGCTCCACAGCACTGCGAGCAGCGCAGCCCGCTTCGACTTGAATTTCTCGACTGTTCTGCGGCGCTTCTGGTCGCGGTTCTTGAGAGCAAGCTTGGCCATGCGTATACCTCAGTTTCTGAACGGGAAGCGGAAAGCGGCGAGCAATGCGCGCGCCTCTTCATCCGTCTTCGCGGAAGTGGTAATGCTGATGTTCATGCCACGCAGCACATCGACCTTGTCGTACTCGATTTCGGGAAAGATGATCTGCTCTTTGATGCCAAGGTTGTAGTTACCGCGACCGTCGAACGCGCGCCCCGAAATGCCGCGAAAGTCGCGGATCCGCGGAATCGCAATGTTCACCAGGCGATCGAGGAATTCGTACATCCGCGCGCCCCGCAGCGTCACCATGCATCCGATCGGGTAGCCCGCCCGGACCTTGAATGTGGCGATCGACTTGCGTGCCTTTGTGACGACAGGCTTCTGGCCAGCGATTTTCGTCATGTCAGCGACCGCATTGTCGAGCACCTTCTTGTCGCCGGTGCTCTCCCCCACGCCCATATTGAGCGTGATCTTCTCGATCCGGGGAACCTGCATCACGGACTTGTACCCGAACTTGCCGGTCAGGTCCGGAACCACCTTGTCACGGTAAAACAAATGCAACCGCGACGGCGGCACCGGCGTCGCCGATTTTTCCTTTTGCTGAGCTGATGCTTTCGCCATATCGATGACCTTACGCGTCGACCTGTTCACCGTTCGACTTGAACACGCGCACCTTTCGCCCGTCCCCGAGAACCTTGAATCCCACGCGGTCCCCCTTCTTCGTGCCGGGATTGAACAGTGCGACATTCGAAACGTTAATGGGCATGTCCTTGTCGACGATGCCCCCCGTGACGTTCTTCATCGGATTGGGGCGCTGGTGTTTCTTGACGCGATTCACGCCTTCCACGACGACATGTTCGTCGTCCACACAACGCAGAACCGTACCGCGCTTGCCCTTGTCGCGACCGGCGATGACGATAACCTCATCGCCTTTCTTAATTCTTTGCATGACGATTCCCTTCCCGCGTCCGTTTACAGAACTTCGGGTGCGAGCGAAACGATCTTCATGAAGCGTTCCGTGCGTAGTTCCCGCGTCACGGGGCCGAAGATACGCGTGCCGATCGGCTCGAATTTCGCTGTCAGCAGTACTGCAGCGTTGGAATCGAACCGGATCAATGAACCGTCGGCGCGACGCACCCCCTTCGCGGTGCGAACCACCACCGCATGGTATATCTCGCCCTTCTTGACCCGCCCGCGCGGCGCAGCGTCTTTTACGCTCACCTTGATGATGTCTCCGATGCTGGCGTAGCGACGCTTCGAGCCGCCGAGCACCTTGATGCACATCACCGCACGTGCGCCGGTATTGTCGGCGACGTCCAAAATGGACTGCATCTGAATCATTGCTTGTTCTCCATCCAACTTCCTCTGCCCCGCCGCTTCGGCGGCATTGCAGCCAGTTTTGGATCCCGTTCGGGTCTACGTACGCCCCACCATGTGTAGCCGGGGGGCGAAAAGATCGATGATTTTATACCAATTCCGCTTTCTCAAGCAAGAAATCGCACTCAAACTTCCTTCGACTTCTCCAGCAGCCGGGTGACGGTCCAGGACTTCGTCTTGGAAATCGGCCGACATTCGGCAATTTCGACCAGATCGCCGAGCTTGACGTCGCCCGAATCCACGTGCGCGTGGTACTTCTTCGAGCGCGTCATCGTCTTGCCGATCACCGGATGCTTCATTCGGCGCTCGACCAATACGGTGACCGTCTTTTGCATCTTGTCGCTCACGACGCGCCCGGTCAAAGTGCGCGTGTTCTTCACCACGGCTTGCGCAGGGGTCTGCTCGGTCATTTGGCGGCCTTCTCTCTCAGCAAGGTGCGCGCGCGCGCGATGTCGCGGCGCACCTTCTTCATTTGGCTAGTATTGGTGAGTTGCTGGGTCGCGACCTGCATGCGCAGACTGAATTGCGCTTTGAGAAGCTCGCTCAGTTCTTTCTGCAGGTCTTCGCCGCTTTTGGCGCGTAGTTCGCTAGTCTTCATGGCTTACCCCAGCATGCGGTGCACCACCGCGGTCTTGAACGGCAACTTCGCCGCAGCGAGCGCGAAGGCCTGCCGCGCGAGCGGCTCGGTGACGCCGTCCATCTCGTAAAGAATCTTGCCCGGCTGGATCTCGGCGACGAAATACTCCGGATTGCCCTTACCGTTTCCCATACGAACCTCCGCGGGCTTCTGCGAGATCGGCTTGTCCGGGAATATGCGGATCCAGATACGGCCGCCGCGCTTGATGTGGCGCGACATCGCACGCCGCGCCGCCTCGATCTGACGCGCCGTGATTCGGCCTCGTGTTAGGGCCTTCAGGCCGTATTCGCCGAAGGACACCTTCGCTCCGCGGGTTGCGACTCCCTTGTTGCGGCCCTTCTGTTGCTTGCGGTATTTCGTTCGTGCTGGTTGAAGCATCGTCTACTCCTTCTTGCCCTCGTCGCCCGCAGCCGCGTCGCTTTCCTTGGCCGCTGGCTTACGCGTGCGCTTGACCGTCGTCTTCGGTTTAGACGCGCGGGCACCGTCGTCCTTCTTTGTCGCGCGGGGTCGCGCAGACTTTTTCGCCTCGCCGTCGGGAGCGGTCTTAGCCGGCGCCCTGCGTCCGGCGGGCCGCGGAACCGGTTTCTTCGCGCGCTTGGGCGCCGCCGGCTCTTCGGGCGACGCCGGGGCGGCCGACGCTAACGCGGCCTGCGCTTCGGCCTTCGGCATTACTTCGCCCTTGTAAACCCACACCTTGATGCCTATGACGCCGTAGGTGGTCTTGGCCTCGCCGAACCCGTAGTCGATGTCGGCGCGCAGCGTATGCAGCGGTACGCGTCCCTCGCGATACCATTCGGTGCGCGCTATCTCTATGCCGTTCAGCCGGCCGGCGCTCATGATCTTGATGCCCTGTGCGCCAAGGCGCATCGCGTTCTGCATCGCACGTTTCATGGCGCGCCGGAACATGATGCGCTTCTCCAGCTGCTGTGCAATTGAGTCCGCGATAAGCTGAGCGTCGATCTCGGGCTTGCGGATCTCCTCGATATTGACGTGGACCTGCTGCACGCCCATAAGTCTGCGCAGTTCGCTCTTGAGGGACTCGATCTCCTCCCCTTTCTTGCCGATCACGACGCCGGGCCTGGCAGAGTAGATGGTAATGCGCGCGTCCTTTGCCGGCCGCTCGATCACCACTCGTCCCACCGAGGCGTGCGCGAGCTTCTTCTTCAGAAATGCACGCACCTTGATGTCGTCGGCCAACATGCCGGCGAACGCGCGCGTGCTGGCGTACCAGCGCGAGCTCCAATTCTTGTTGACCGCCAGCCGGAAGCCGATCGGATTGATCTTCTGTCCCATAATTACTCTCTCAGTCGCCGACCGTGATGTAGATGTGGCAGGTGTGCTTGAGCACCCTGTTGCCTCGCCCCTTGGCGCGCGCGTGGAATCGCTTAAGGAAGGCGCCACGCTCTACGTGGATCGTCTTCACCTTCAGCACGTCGATGTCGGCGCCGTCGTTGTGTTCGGCATTGGCGATCGCCGATTCCAGTACCTTCTTCAGGATCGCAGCGCCCTTCTTGGGCGTGAGCGCGAGAATGTTGAGTGCTCGGTCGACCGGCTTGCCGCGGATAAGGTCCGCCACCAGCCGCCCTTTCTGCGCCGACATGTGTGCTCCACGAAGTATCGCTCGAGTCTCCATATCGGGCTCCCTACTTCTTGCCGCCGGCCGGAGCCGCGGCAGGCGCCGACGCTCCGGTTGGCGTTCCGCTGGTCTTCCGATCGGCGGAATGGCCTTTGAATTGCCGCGTCAACGCAAACTCGCCGAGCTTGTGTCCGACCATGTTTTCGGTGATGTACACCGGGATGTGCTGCTTCCCGTTGTGCACCGCAATGGTCAGCCCGACGAAATCCGGCACGATCGTCGAGCGTCGCGACCAGGTCTTTATCGGGCGCTTGTCGCTCGTACCGCGCACGGAATCGACCTTCTTGATGAGATGCAGGTCCACGAAGGGACCCTTCTTGATTGAACGCGCCATATTCAGCCTCGCCCTGCGTTATGCCCGGCGCCGGTCACGGACGATCATGTTCTGCGTCCGCTTATTGCTTCGGGTCTTGTAGCCTTTGGTCTGAACGCCCCACGGGGATACGGGAGGACGCCCCGCCGAAGTACGGCCTTCGCCACCGCCGTGGGGATGATCGATCGGATTCATCGCGACGCCGCGCACTGTCGGCCTTACGCCGCGCCAGCGCATGCGGCCCGCCTTGCCGACCGACTCGAGGTTGTGTTCCTCGTTGCCAACTTCCCCGATCGTCGCCCGGCAGTCGACATGCACCTTGCGGATTTCGCCCGATCGGAGACGCAATTGGGCATAAGAACCCTCGCGCGCCAGCAGCTGCGCGCTCGCGCCCGCGGAGCGCGCAATCTGCGCGCCCTTGCCGGGTAACATCTCGATGCAATGCACTGTGGTGCCGACCGGGATGTTGCGCAACGGAAGCGCGTTGCCCGGCTTGATCGGTGCCTCGACACCTGACAGAAGCGGCATTCCCGGCGTCAAACCCTTCGGCGCAATGACATAGCGGCGTTCGCCGTCAGCGTAGAGCAGCAGCGCCAGGTTTGCGCTCCGGTTCGGATCGTACTCGAGGCGTTCGACCTTCGCCGGGATGCCGTCCTTGTTGCGCTTGAAATCCACCATCCGGTAATGCTGCTTGTGGCCGCCGCCCTTGTGCCGCATTGTGATGCGCCCGGCGTTGTTGCGGCCGTTGGTTTTCAATTGCTTGGCGAGCAATGGCGCGTGCGGCGCCCCCTTGTGAAGATTGGGGTTGGTAACCTTCACCAGCGCGCGGCGTCCCGGCGAGGTGGGTTTGACTTTGACCAGTGGCATGACTTACTCCGTCGCCGCGAAATTGATTTCCTGCCCCGGCGCGAGGCAGACGAAGGCTTTCTTCCAGTTGCGCCGGCGGCCGTTGAAGCGACCGAAGCGCTTGGCTTTGCCCTTCACGTTGGACACCGTCACCGAGTCGACCGTGGTCTTGAACAGCAGCTCGACCGCGGCCTTGATCTCCGGCTTGCTCGCATTGTCGGCGACACGAAACACATACTGTCTGTTGCGCTCGGCCAGCATCGTGCTCTTTTCCGACACTATCGGCGCCAGAACCACCTTCATCAGCCGATCGGCGCTGTATTTCTTGGTCGCCGTCATTTCAGCATCTCCTCGAGCTTCTGCACCGCCTTCTTGGTCAGCAGTACGTTCGGGAAGCGCACCAGCGCCTCGGGATTCGCATGCCGCGCCGCGACCACCATCACATCCGGCAGGTTGCGCGAAGACAGCAGCAGGTTCTGATCGACCTCGTCGGTGATCAGCAGCAGTCCGGTGAACCCCATCGATTTCACCTTCTGCGCCAGTAGCTTTGTTTTCGGCGCATCGAGCTTGAAATCGTCTACGACGCGAATTCGATCCTCGCGCGCAAGCTGCGACAGGATGGACGCCATCCCCGCGCGGTACATCTTGCGGTTGACCTTGTGCGAGAAGTTCTCGTCGGGGCTGGCGGCGAAGATCTTGCCGCCGCCGCGCCACAGCGGACTCGATGCCATGCCCGCGCGCGCGCGGCCGGTACCCTTTTGCCGCCAGGGTTTGCGCGTCGACTTGGCCACCTCGCTGCGCTCTTTCTGCTTGCGTGTCCCCAGCCTTGCATTCGCCTGGTAGGCCACGACGACCTGGTGCACCAGGTCCTGGTTGAAGTCGCGCCCGAACAGCGCATCGGGCGCATTGAACGTGCCCGCGGCGCCTTTGTCATTGACCATCTTGAGTTCCATGGCGCCTCCTAACCCTTGGCCGTGGGCCGCACGATTACGTCGCGGCCGCGGGAACCGGGAACTGCTCCTCTTACTAGCAGCAGCTGGCGCTCCGCGTCGACGCGTACTATGACAAGGTTCTGCACCGTGCGCCGGACATCGCCGAGGTGGCCGGCCATGCGCTTGCCGGGGAATACGCGTCCAGGATCCTGGTTCTGCCCCGTGGAGCCCGGCTTGTTGTGCGAAACCGAGTTGCCATGCGATGCACGGTTCGACGAGAAGTGATGGCGCTTGATCACGCCCGCGAACCCTTTGCCAATCGAGATCCCGGTCACGTCGACTTTCTGCCCTACCTTGAACAGCTCGACGCCGAGCTTGGCGCCGACCTTGAGATCGGCAAGCTCCTCGGGTTTGGCGCGAAATTCCCTGAGGGTGCGGCCGGCTTCCACCGCGGCCTTGGCGAGATGCCCGGCAAGCGGTTTGACGACGCGACTGGCTCGGCGCTTGCCGAACGCAACCTGCACGGCGGCATAGCCGTCGCTTTCGGGCGTCTTTATCTGCGTGATCCGGTTGTCGGACACGTCGAGCACCGTTACCGGAAGCGTGTCGCCATCGTCGGTAAAGATGCGCGTCATGCCGACCTTGCGGCCGACGAGTCCAATAGTCATTTTCTTAACCTCTCTTGAGGCGCCGGCTGCAATTGGCCGGCCTTACTGTCAATCATCCACCCGGTCGCCCGGGAATCCGGCGCTCCGGCGAATAAGAGAGCCGGAGCAAAAAATAACTTTCCTACTGCTTCTTTCTTACTGCACCTTGATTTCTACGTCGACTCCGGCAGGCAGGTCGAGCTTCATCAGCGCGTCCACGGTCTTGTCGGTCGGATCGATGATGTCCATCAGTCGCAGGTGAGTACGGATCTCGAGCTGTTCGCGCGACGTCTTGTTGACGTGAGGCGAGCGAAGAAGATCGAACCGCTGCCTGCGCGTCGGCAGCGGCACCGGGCCGCGAACAACCGCGCCCGTACGTTTCGCCGTGTCGACGATCTCCAGCGCCGACTGATCGATCAGGCGATAGTCGTATGCCTTGAGACGGATGCGGATGCGTTGGCTTTGCATTGTCCTTACTCGATGACCTTGGCGACGACGCCGGCGCCGACGGTCTTGCCGCCCTCGCGGATGGCAAAGCGCAAGCCCTGCTCCATCGCGATCGGCGCAATCAGCGTCACCACCATCTTGATGTTGTCCCCCGGCATCACCATCTCGGTGCCCGCGGGCAGCTCTACCGCCCCGGTCACGTCGGTGGTGCGAAAGTAAAACTGCGGCCGGTAGTTGTTGAAAAACGGCGTGTGCCGCCCGCCCTCTTCCTTCGAGAGCACGTACACCTCGCACTCGAACTTCGTGTGCGGCGTGATCGAGCCGGGCTTGGCCAAAACTTGGCCGCGCTCCACTTCTTCCCGCTTGGTGCCGCGCAGCAAGACCCCAATGTTGTCCCCCGCCTGACCCTGGTCCAGGAGCTTGCGGAACATCTCCACGCCCGTGCACACCGTCTTCGTGGTCGCCTTGAGCCCCACGATCTCGATCTCCTCGCCCACCTTGACCACCCCGCGCTCCACGCGCCCCGTGACCACCGTGCCGCGCCCCGAGATCGAAAATACGTCCTCCACCGGCATCAGAAACGCCCCGTCGATCGCCCGCTCCGGGGTCGGAATGTAGGCATCCAGCGCCTCGGCCAGCTTGAAAATCGAGCCCTCGCCCATCTCGCCCTTGTCGCCTTCGAGCGCCTTGAGCGCCGAGCCGATCACGATCGGGGTCTTGTCGCCCGGAAAATCGTACTTGCTCAGAAGCTCCCGAACCTCCACCTCCACCAGCTCCAAGAGCTCCTTGTCGTCCACCATGTCGGCCTTGTTCAGGTACGCCACGATGTAGGGCACCCCCACCTGGCGTGCCAGCAAAATGTGCTCGCGCGTCTGCGGCATCGGCCCGTCGGCCGCCGAGACCACCAGAATCGCCCCGTCCATCTGCGCCGCGCCCGTGATCATGTTCTTGATGTAGTCCGCGTGGCCCGGGCAGTCCACGTGCGCGTAGTGGCGCTTCTCCGTCTCGTACTCCACGTGCGCCGTGTTGATCGTGATCCCGCGCGCCTTCTCCTCCGGCGCCGAGTCAATCTGCGCGTAGCTCTTGGCCTCGCCGCCGTACTTCTTCGACAAAATACTCGTCATCGCCGCCGTCAGCGTCGTCTTGCCATGGTCCACATGCCCAATCGTGCCAACGTTCACGTGCGGCTTGGTCCGTTCAAATTTGCCTTTTGCCATGACGCTCTTCCTCGGTTCTTATGATTACTTCTTGCTGCTGATAACCGCCTCGGCGACGCTGCGCGGCGCCTCGGCGTAGTGCTTGAATTCCATCGTGTAGGTGGCACGCCCCTGGGTAAGCGAGCGCAGCGTGGTCGAGTAGCCGAACATCTCGCCCAGCGGCACCTCTGCTTTGATCGCCTTACCGCCCGGCAGGTCGTCCATGCCCTGAATGACGCCGCGCCGGGACGACAGGTCGCCCATCACGTCGCCCATCTTCTCTTCCGGCGTCTCGACTTCGACCGCCATGATCGGCTCGAGCAGTACCGGCGTAGCGCTGCGCATGCCGTCCTTGAATGCAAAGATGGCCGCCATCTTGAACGCGTTCTCGTTCGAGTCCACGTCGTGGTAAGAACCGTCAAACAATGTCGCTTTGACGTCCACCACCGGATAGCCGGCGAGCACGCCGTCCTGCAGCGCTTCCAGAACGCCTTTCTGCACTGCCGGGATGAATTCACGCGGCACCGAGCCGCCCTTGATCGCATCGACAAACTCGAAGCCCTTGCCCGCAACTTGCGGCTCCAGCTTGAGCCAGACGTGGCCATATTGCCCGCGACCGCCGGACTGCTTGATGAACTTGCCTTCGGACTCGAGCGACTTCTTGAACGTCTCGCGGTAGGCGACCTGCGGCTTGCCCACCGACGCCTCGACGCCAAACTCGCGCTTCATCCGGTCGACCAGGATCTCGAGATGCAGCTCGCCCATGCCGGAGATGATCGTCTGGCCCGACTCCTCGTCGGAACGCACGCGGAAAGAGGGATCTTCCTGCGCTAGGCGCCCGAGCGCGACGCCCATCTTTTCCTGGTCGGCCTTGGTTCTCGGCTCGACCGCCTGCGAGATGACCGGATCGGGGAACTCCATCTTCTCGAGCGTGATGACCTTGTTGACGTCGCAGATCGTCTCGCCGGTGGTGACATCCTTCATCCCCACCACCGCTGCGATGTCGCCCGCGCGAACCTCCTTGATTTCCTTACGCTCGTTCGCGTGCATCTGCAACAGGCGGCCGACCCGCTCCTTCCTGCCGCGCACCGACGTGTAGACGGTGTCGCCCGACTTCAGCACACCGGAGTAAACGCGGACGAACGTCAGCTGGCCTACGTACGGGTCGGTCGCGATCTTGAACGCCAGCCCGGCAAACGGCTCGTCGTCTTCTGCCTTGCGCACGTCTGGCTCGCCGTTTTCCTTCTGGCCCTTCACCGGCGGAATGTCCGCCGGCGAGGGCAGATAGTCGATCACCGCGTCGAGCATCGCCTGCACGCCCTTGTTCTTGAACGCGGAACCGCACAGCATCGGCACGATCTCGTTGTTGAGCGTGCGGATGCGGATGCCTCGCTTGACCTCCTCGACCGACAGCTCGCCGGACTCGAGGTACTTGTTCATCAGCTCTTCGTTCGCCTCGGCCGCGGCCTCAACCATCTTCTCGCGCCATTCCTTGGCCTGGTCAGCGAGATCGGCGGGGATATCCTTGCGCTCGAACTTCATCCCCTGGGACGCCTCGTCCCAGTAGATCGCCTGCATCGTGACGAGGTCGACGACGCCCTGGAACTTTTCCTCGGCGCCGATCGGAAGCTGGATCGGAATCGGGTTGGCCTTCAGGCGCAACTTCATCTGGTCGTAGACCTTGAAGAAGTTCGCACCGATACGGTCCATCTTGTTGACGAAGGCGAGCCTCGGCACGCGGTACTTGGTCGCCTGGCGCCAAACCGTCTCGGATTGCGGCTGCACGCCGCCGACCGCGCAGAACACCATGCACGCGCCATCGAGCACGCGCAGCGAACGCTCGACCTCGATCGTGAAGTCGACGTGCCCCGGGGTGTCGATGATGTTGATGTGGTGTTCCGGATAGCTGAGGTCCATCCCCTTCCAGTAGCAGGTGGTCGCCGCGGAAGTGATCGTGATGCCGCGCTCCTGCTCCTGCTCCATCCAGTCCATCGTCGCTGCGCCGTCGTGCACCTCGCCGATCTTATGGTTCACGCCGGTGTAGAACAGAATGCGCTCGGTGGTCGTGGTCTTGCCCGCATCGATATGCGCGCTGATTCCGATGTTGCGATAGCGCTCGATTGGAGTCTTACGTGCCACGGCAATACCCATCCTATAGTCGTTCGGGGGCCCTAAATATTGGGGCGCAACCCGCTAATGCCAAGCCTTAAAACCTGTAGTGCGAGAACGCCTTGTTGGCGTCCGCCATACGGTGAACTTCCTCGCGCTTCTTCATCGCGCCGCCCCGCCCTTCCGCGGCCTCCTGCAACTCCCCAGCCAAGCGCACGGTCATCGACTTCTCGCCGCGCTTCTGAGCCGCCTCGCGGATCCAGCGCATTGCCAGCGCGATGCGACGCACTGGTCGCACTTCCACCGGGACCTGGTAGTTCGCGCCGCCCACTCGGCGGCTCTTAACCTCGACCACCGGCTTTACGTTCTGCACCGCCTGGGTGAAGACCTCGACCGGATCTTTCCCTGCCTTGGACTTGATGACGTTGAACGCGCCGTACACGATGCGCTCTGCAACCGACTTCTTGCCGCGTGTCATCAGGACGTTGATGAACTTGGCGACATCGGTGTTGTGGAACTTCGGATCCGCCAGGATCTCGCGTTTCGGGACTTCTCTGCGACGGGGCATGATTTCCTCTGTCTTGCCGGGCTCAGGCGGCTTTGGCCCGCTTGGCGCCGTACTTGGAGCGGCTCTGCTTGCGGTCCTTGACCCCCTGCGTGTCCAGCGAACCACGCACGATGTGATAGCGCACGCCCGGCAGATCCTTCACCCGGCCGCCGCGGATCAGCACTACCGAGTGCTCCTGCAAGTTGTGGCCCTCACCGCCGATGTAGCCGATCACCTCGAAGCCGTTGGTGAGCCGGACCTTGGCGACTTTACGAAGGGCCGAGTTCGGTTTCTTCGGCGTGGTCGTGTAGACCCTGGTGCAGACACCCCTCTTCTGGGGCGAACCGGCAAGCGCCGGCACCTTCGATTTCGGGCGCCGGGCGGTTCGCACGCCGCGTACTAACTGATTGACGGTAGGCATTTTTATCCGTGTCCAGAAACGAACCGGGCGACCGCGTTGACCACCCGCCGTCGCCCAGGTGCAAAAAAGAGAGGCCGGATTATAAAGGGGTTTTTTGCACAGCGTCAAGGATTATGCGGGGCAATTTTGATGTTCCGCTAACCGGTATTCGCGCTCACGTCGGGTTCCGGGCGCGGATCAGCGACGAAGCCGAAACGGGTCGGCAATTCGGCGCGCAAAACACTCCCGAGCGGGACTCGGCCGCCCGCACAGTCGAGCCACTCCGCCACGCTCGAATCGTCGATCAGGTCGCTCGCCGCGAGAAGATCCCGGTCGTCGAGATTCCCGATTCCCGATGCGGCGGCGAGTATCAGCGCGCCGCGCTCGTCGCGCCAGGCGCCGCTGAGCGACCCGGAGGGGCGGCCGCAGTGGTCGACGAACCGCCCGCCCTCGAGGCGAAAGACGAACGGGGCACAGGCAAGCCGCACATAGACGCGTTGCGGCCCGTTCTGGAAGTACCAGCAGCCTCGCGCGTCCGGCGCGTAGTTGCGGCAGATGAAATCGCGCAAGGCCGCATTGCCGATGCGCCCGAAGGCGCCCGTCCCAGGATTGCGAAGCAGCCAGTTGCCGCGTTCGTCCAGCGCCAGCCAGCCGTATACCGCCGGTACTGCCGGCCATTTCGCCAGAGCGCGGATCACCGCCTGATCCATACGCACCCCATCTTCGAGCGTTACTGTCCCGCAGGACCGCCGTCTAGCGGTGTCGGCCGCGCGATGCCGAATCCCTGCGCGTAGCCCACTCCGAGAGCAAACAAGCGCACCAGGACCTCGGTTTCCTCGACGAATTCGGCGATGACGCCGACCTTGATCGCTTCCGCCACTCGGACGATCGTGCGCAGCTTGTTCAGCGCGGCGTCGTCGCTCAGAATCTTGCGCGTGATCGATCCGTCCACCTTGAAGTAGTCGATACGCAGTCTCTTCAGCGGCGCGAACGAGGCAGAGCGCCGACCGAACCCGTCGATCGCCACCTGACACCCCAGGCTGCGCACCTGGTCGCCGAATTGCACCGCCGCGTCCAGCCTGCCGAGGACGTCGATCTCGTCGATCTCGAAGCACAATGCCTGCGCCGGCACGCCGAACTCGCGCAGCGTCCGAGACACATGCTCCGGAAAGTCCGGGTCCAGCAAGGTCTTTCCCGCAACGTTGATGCTGAACTGGTGAAACCCGCCAGGAGCATGGCGGGCGATGCGCTGGACGATCTGGCTGACGACCCAGCGGTCCAGATCCGGCATCATTCCGCATTGCTCGAACACCGGCAGAAAATCGCCCGGCGGAAGCAACTTCTTCTCTTCCTCGCGCAGGCGCACGAGCACCTCGGCCATCACGAACCGGTTTTCGCCCAGCTTCGCGATCGGCTGGATGTAGAGCTGCAGTTCGTTGTTCGTGAGCGCGTCGCGCAGACGCTTCGCGGGGTCGCTCCACCCCGTATACGCGTGGTCCATCTGCGCCAGGAACTTCGGATCCACCGGTACGCTGGAAGGATTGTCCTCGTGCATAGTGCGACCGGAATTTGGGACGCGTGACAGCTTAGCACGCCGGTTTTTTGCGAAATGGCGTAACATCGCCACAGCTATCGATGCATCGATTACGACCCCTTTGCGCCAGTGCGAACTCCCGACCGCGTAATTGACACCGGAATCCGGGGCGCGCGCGCGAATGTCGCTTTCGATCAGACCCTGATCGAGGCGCGCAATGCCGGAAAGATTCCGGACACGATCCGCTTCTTGCGTTTCCGCCCTTCGGCGCTGGTCGGACTGCACCAGATTCTGGCGCACGAGGTCCGTCTCGACTACTGCCGGCGGGCCGGCATCGAGGTCGGCCGCCGAATCACCGGCGGCGGAGGGCTGTATCTCGACGAAGGGCAGATCGGCTGGGAACTGGTCATGGACCGCCGCCGCCTCGGTACGACGGATCTCGCCGAGATCGCCGCCCGCATCTGCCGGGCGGCCGCCTGGGGTCTGCGAAAGCTAGGTATTGCGGCGGAATTCCGTCCCAGAAACGACATCGAGGTGGACGGCCGCAAGATCAGCGGCACGGGCGGCTTCTTCGACGGCGGCACGCTGTTCTACCAGGGCACATTGCTGATCGACTTCGATCCGGCGCGGATGATCGAGGTCCTAAAGGTGCCGGTGGAGAAACTCGCCAAGCGCGACCTCGACGACGCCCGCCGACGCGTGATTACGGTACGCGAGGTGCTGGGCAGGACGCCGTCTCTGGAGGAGGTGTATGCGGCATTGCTGGCGGGTTTCCGGGAAGAACTGGGAATGGCACCCCAGTGGGACTCCGCCTCCGAATACGAGGAGGATCTTGCGGCGACGCTCTATCAACGCGAATTCGGCACCGACGAATTCGTGCACCTACTCGACGCGCCGGAAGCGGACGATGCACTCGTTTCGGCGACACTGGTGCGCCGCGGCGGGACCCTGCGTGCCGACATTCGGTTGGAGGGCCCGGGGCTAAGCCGCGTCAGGGAAGTGTTGCTGACCGGCGATTTCTTCGTCACGCCGCCGCGAACGATTTTCGACCTCGAGGCGGCACTGCGCGGGCGCGGCACCGCGGAAGTCGGCTCGGCAGTAGAGAGCTTCTTTGCCGCCATCGAGTGCGACCTCGTTGCGCTGACGCCGGCCGATTTTCGCGAAGTCGTGGAGCGCGCGCTGCGGCAGCTGACGCTGCGGGCGGACGGACACGTATTACGCGGCCATTGGCGGGGGCCCGGCGCCGGTCGCGCGCCGTCGCTCGTATTCCTGCACGACGCACTGGGCAGCACGCGGATGTGGGGCGATTTCCCCGACCAAGTCGTACGAGCCACCGGATGCGGCGCCCTGATCTACGACCGCTGGGGCTCGGGCGACTCGGAACCGCTCGTTCGGCCCTATCGGCAGGACTATCTTCTGCGGGAAGCGCTGCACGTTCTGCCGCATGTTCTCGCTCAGGCCAAGGCGCACGACGCAATCCTGATCGGCCAGTCCGATGGCGCATCGATCGCGCTGGCGTTTGCGGGGGCGCACCCGGAATCGGTGCGCGGCGTCGTGGCCATATCGCCGCATCTGTTTCGGGAAGAAAAGACTGCCGACGCCATTCGTGCCCAGATTTCGGATTTCAATCACGGCGACCTGAAGGCACGCCTTCAGCGTCATCACGGCAGGAAAGCAGAGACCTTGTTTGCGCGCCTGGTCGAGGTCTGGACTTCGGAGGAGGCCGCCGTCGGCTGGGGGCTGGAGACCTATGTGGCCCGTATACGCTGCCCTGTGCTCGCAATCCAGGGTGATAACGACGAATTCTTTTCGGAAGAGCAACTCAAGGCGCTTCGCACCTGCGTGCCCGGGCGCATCGACACGCTGAGGATCGCCGAATGCGGCCACTACCCAACGATCCAGGCGCGCGGAGCGACCCTTGCCGCGGTCGGCGAGTTCGTACGCTCGCTGTTGCAGACTTCAGAGGGGCGCGTTTCCGGCCCTCGGACCTGACTTTACACAATGCCTCGCGAAGACTTCGTTTGCACGCCGCAATTGCGGGTGCGTTGGGCCGAAGTGGACATGCAGAAGATCGTGTTCAACGGCCATTACCTGACATACATCGATACCGCGATCGCGGAATACTGGCGCGCGATCGGCCTTCCCTACCCGCACGGTTATATCGAGAAGTACGCCAATGACGTCTATCTCCGCAAGGCGACGGTCGATTACCTCGGCTCCGCACGCTACGACGATGTACTCGCGGTGTGCTGCCGTGTGGGCCGCCTGGGCCGAAGCAGCATGACTTTCCACTTCGAGATCTTTCGCGACGATCCGGATCCAGCGCCGGTTCCGCTCGTCACCGCGGAGCTCGTCTACGTAAACGCCGACCCCTCGAGCATGACACCCGCGCCGCTGCCGCAGGAGCTGCGCGAACGGATCGCGGGTTACGAGCGCCTCGCACCGCGGACATGAGCGCCGACAAGACCCTCTACTGGGAAGACTTCAAAGTCGGCGAGACCGTGGCGATGGGAAGCCACACGTTCGCCGAGGACGAGATGATCGACTTCGCGCGCAAGTTCGATCCCCAGCCGTTCCACATCGATCCCGTCGCCGCCAAGGACTCGTACTTCGGCGGCCTGATCGCGAGCGGCTGGCATACCTGCGCAGTCGCGATGCGGCTGCTTTGCGACAACTACATCAATCGCAGCGCTAGCCTGGGTTCGCCCGGGATCGAAAACGTGCGCTGGCTCAAACCGGTGCATGCAGGCGACACGATTTCCTATCGGCGCGTGGTGCTCGAAGCGCGCCCATCGAACAGCCGTCGCGACATGGGCTTGGTCAGATCGCGTACCGAGGCGGTCAACCAGACGGGAGAGATGGTCATGACCTTCGAGGGCTGGGGCATGTTCGGTCGCCGACCGGATTGAAGCGCCGCCCGCGCGGCGCTCCTCAGTGGTAGCGCTCGTAGCTCGCGAAGCTGGTAAGAAGCCTGGCGACCCCGTAGGCGACCCAGACCCGCACGCGTCGCCACAACGGTTGGTGCCTCCACTGCAGCGGTTGCACCGCCCGGGAACCGTCGCTCATCGCATCTTCCAGACTCGAACGAAGCTGCCCGGCGAAATCCGGGTCGTCGACAAATACGTTCGCCTCGCGCGCCAGCAAGAGGCTGAACGGGTCGATATTCGAGGAGCCGGCGCAGGCGACGCGACGGTCGAACACGGCGACCTTAGCGTGCAGGAAGCTGCGGTGGTATTCGAAAATCTCGATGCCGGCATCCAGCAGGGAACCATACAGCGCGCGAGATGCGTAGTGCAGCAGTGCGTACTCCACCCTGCCCTGCAGCAGCAGCAGCACTCGCACGCCGCGCGCGCTGGCGTCGCTGAGCGCGCGCCGGAATTTCCGCCCGGGAAAGAAATACGCGCATGCAATCACGATCTCGTCCCGCGCCTTGCCGATAAACTCCAGGTAGCCTTCCTCGATGTCGTGCCGGTGGCGCACGCTATCGCGCACCACAAGCGCTGCACGCTGCCCTCCGGGCATTGCTTCGGGGCTGTCGGGCGTGCGCCCGGTCTTGCGCTTCAACGCCGCAAATCCCGACCAGCGCCGCCGGAACGTCGCCCACGATACCTGCGCCCAAAGCCGCGCTGACGCTGAGCGCACCTCCGCGGTAAGGGGTCCTTCGATCCGGACCGCGTAGTCGTAGCGCGGCGGTGTCTGGCCCGGTGTATCGTAGTCGTCGATCACATTGATGCCGCCGACGAATGCGATGCGGCCATCGACGCAGGCCAGCTTGCGATGCAAGCGCCGCAGGCGCCCGCGGCGCAGCGTCCACGGGCTGATCTGCGGCCGGAACACCAGTACTTCGGCGCCTGCTTGCGACAGCATGGCGCGAAAGCGCGGTGCGAACTCGCGCGCGCCGAAGCCGTCGAGTAACAGGTGAACTGCCACCCCACGGGCGGCTGCGCGGGCGAGTGCGTCCGCCAACAGGCTACCGGTCTCGTCGTCGGCAAAGATATAGGTTTCAAGGAACACCTCCGCGGCGGCGGCGTCGATGGCGGCAACCAGCGCCGGAAAGTACTCCTCACCGTTGCGCAGAAGTCGCAGGTGGTTGTCGGGGAAGAACCGCATCGACTACACCAACTTCAGGTCCGCGCTCAGCGCGAGGTGATCGGATAGGAGAGACCAGGGGGCGCCGCGGTGAACCTGCGCGGCGAGCACCTCGAAGCCGCAGACGTAGATTCTGTCCAGCCGCAGCAGCGGCAGAACGCTGGGAAAGGTGCGCGCAGAGCGTCCGCCCCGGACAATCGAAACCTCGCGCATTCCCAGTCCTCGCTCGAGGATCGAGGTCGCGCGCTGGCGCCAGTCGTTGAAGTCGCCCGCAACGATCACCGGCATCCCGCGCGCCACGATCTCCTCCAGCCGCTCGGCAATCGCATCGAGTTGCTTACGGCGTCCACGCTCGTGCAGCGACAGATGAACACACAGGCAATGCAGGTTAAGCGGCCAGCCCGGCACCGCGACCTCGCAATGAAGCAGGCCGCGCTTTTCGAAACGATGATTGGAAACGTCCTCGTTCAACGACGACAGGATGGGGAAACGCGACAGGACCGCGTTGCCATGATGTCCGTGGTCGTAGACCGCGTTTCGCCCATAGGCATGTTGCCAGCCCTCGTCGGCGAGAAACTCGTACTGCGGGGCCCGCGGCCAGGTTGCGAAGCGAAGCGCATGGCGCTCGTTCAGGCCCAAGACTTCCTGCAGGAAGACCAGGTCAGGTGAAAGCGAGCGCAATCCCTCGCGCAGCTCGTGAATCACCATTCGCCTGTTGAACTGCGACAAGCCCTTGTGGACGTTGAGCGTGATGATGCGCAGCTGCCCAATCATGGTTTCGACCTGTGGGCAGTTCCGATCCGGGGCGCTCTCAGTGCCGCGCGTGGCCCCGGGCGGTCACCTTGGCACGCGTGAGAAACGGCAAGGCGAGCGCGCGGTACAGGGGCTCGTTGCAGACCAGGCGCGAGATGCCGGTCGCGATCAGCGCGGTGGCCATCAGCGGCAACAGCATGTCGTGGTTGTCGGTCATCTCCATGACGATGACGAACGCGGTGATCGGCGCCTGAACCACGCCCGCGAAGTAGGCCACCATCCCGAGCAGGGCTACCGCCGCCGCCGGGGCGTAGGGCACCACTAGCGCCAGGTTCGCGCCGAGTCCCGCACCTACGGCGAGCGAAGGAGAGAACAGTCCACCGGGAATCCCGCTTATATACGACACCAGCGACGCGAGCAGCTTGAGAATGCCGTAGCTGGCCGGCAGCGCCTCCGTACTCTCGACGATCTTGCGCGCCTCATGGTAGCCGGTGCCGTAGGTCGTGCCGCCCGAGGCGAGACCGATCACGGCGAGCAGCAGCCCGCAAGCAGCGCCGAACGCGACCGGGCGCTCGCGGACGAACTTTCCCAGCTTTCCCGGCAGCCCGCGCGAGGACAGTACCAGCAGCTGGCTGAAAATCCCCCCGGCAAGCCCGCCCGCGACGCCGCATACGCCGACCGCGATCCAGCCTTGGCCGAAGCCGAACGACGCCGAGGTGTGCCCGAAGTAGGTGTAGTCGCCCAGAACCGCGAGGGAAACGGCGCCTGCCACGATCACCGCCGTGATGATCGTGCCGCTGGTACGTTCCTCGAACGAGCGGCTCATTTCCTCGATCGCGAACACGACCCCGGCCAGCGGCGTGTTGAAAGCCGCGGCGACGCCGGCCGCGCCGCCCGCGAGGATGAGGCCTTTCTCCATGTCGTGCCGGGAAAAGCGGATCAGCTTGCCCATCGCGTGCATGATCGCCGCGCCGATCTGCACCGTAGGACCCTCGCGCCCAACGGATGCTCCGGACGCGAGACCCACCAGCGTGAGCAGGATCTTGCCCGCCACCGTGCGCAAGCCCAGCAGCCGGCCGCGCTCGACCTTGTCGGCGATGCTGAGCGCGGCAATCGTCTGCGGGATGCCGGAACCCTCGCTGCCCGGGAACTGGCGCGTCGCGGCGACCACCAGCGCGATGCCTAAAGGCGTGAGCAGAAGTTGAAGGTAAGGCGACCAGGCGAGGCCGAAATGCAGCAAGTTGTTGGCGTGCTCGGCGCCAATCGCGAACAGCATTGCGATGCCCGCCACCGCGATGGCGCCGCCCCAGAACACGAAGCGCTGCAACCAGCGGCGCGGCGAAAGCAGTTGGAGCAGGCGGTGCGGCCGGCGCAGTCCTTGCCTCGCGCCGCGACCCTCGGCCGCCTCGACGTCTTCGGGATCCGGCTGCCAGGGCGCCGCCAGCTCCACCGGAGGCGGCGCCGTCTCGGGCGCAGCCTCTGTTTTCTCGGACATAGGCATCGAATTCTACGCCAACGCGCTCCCAACGCGCCGAGGAAGCATCTCGATCGCCTCGCGGTTCGACCACGAGAAACACTTTTGCGCCGCTTCGCGCCATGGCAACCAGAGATAGGCGAGGTGCTCGTCGGGCGCAAGCGCCACCGGCACGCGTTGCGCCACCTCGAGACTGAACACGTGCTCGGTATTGTGCGTGGTGCCCGGAACGAAGCGATGGCTCCACTCGCCCCAGATGCGGAAGGTATTGATCACGTTCCAGCGCAGCAGGCGCGCCGGCGCTGCGACGATGCCGGTTTCCTCGCGCACCTCGCGAACCGCCGCCTGCTCGGGCGGCTCGTCGGGGGCGTCGAGCGAACCCGTGACCGATTGCCAGTAGCCCGCCCTGATCGCTCGTTCGAGCAGCAATACGTCGAGCGCCGGGGTATGAATCACCACCAGCACCGAAATCGGGATCTTGAGTCTCACGCTTGCTTCGCGCGGAACAGGTCCGGCAGCGCGAGCGTGTTTGCGCGGTCGACGAACGCGACGAAGAACGGTCGGCCGCGCTCGTGCCAGTATTGCGCGCTCGATGCAAGGATGTCGAGCAGGACGCCGAAATCGTCCGGTCGGCGCGCGCGAAGATCCTCGAAACCCTCGACCAGCAGCACGTGGCCGTCGCCGGCGCGCCAGGCGAGGTCGCCAAGGCAGTCCTCGAGCGCGTCCCAGTTGCGTCCGAACCATTGCGGGAACGCGAGCGCGGAAGCGAGTTGCTCGAGCAACTGTTCCTTATCCGACGCCGCGGCAAGATCGACGCGCACGACGTCGAGCGCGCTGCCGCGCAACGCGTCGAGGATTTCCTCGACTTGAGGCACACGGTAAACGCCCGAGCGCGCAGCGTCCTGAAGTCGGGCCAGCAGCTTGCTCATGCTCATTCCCTTATGCGCAGGAAGCTGCGGTAATGGTCGCGGGTGTAATAGAGCTCACCGTCGCGGCCGGAAACGATGCGCCGCGCACCGCGCTGACGGGCGCCCACGGGCGCGACTGTATATTCGCGATAGTAGCCGCGGTATCGCCGCGGCAGGCGTTGCTCGCGATTGGCGAAAACGCTACCGTCCTTGGCGAAAGGGAACGGGCCGCCGCGGTGGATCAGCCAGATCGTTTGCGAAGCTTCAGCCGGCAACGCGTCAACCCGGATCTCGCCAAGCGACGAAGATCCCGCGGCACTCGATGCGACGACGAGCGCGACGATCGCCGCGAAAAGACGGATCACGGCTTGGGCTTGTCTCGCAGGCGCAGGCCCAGCTCGCGCAGCTGCTTTTCGTCCACCGGGCTTGGAGCGTGCGTCAGCAGGCACTGCGCGCGCTGCGTCTTGGGGAACGCGATCACGTCGCGTATGGACTCGGCGCCCGTCATCATGGCAACGATGCGGTCCAAGCCGAAGGCAATCCCGCCATGCGGCGGCGCTCCGTATTGCAGGTTATCGAGCAGAAAACCGAACTTGAGCTCCGCCTCGGTCTCCGAAATGCCAAGCGCGCGAAAAACCTTTGACTGCACTTCGGCGCGGTGGATACGAATCGATCCGCCGCCGATCTCGGAGCCGTTCAGCACCATGTCGTAGCCCTTGGATAGCGCCTTGCCGGGCTCGGTCGCGAGCAGATCCTCGTGCCCGTCCTTCGGCGAGGTGAACGGGTGGTGCATCGCTGCCCAGCGCTTGGCCTCGTCGTCCCATTCGAACATCGGGAAGTCGACCACCCACAGCGGCCGCCAGCCCTGCGCGGCGTAGCCCTTGTCGTGCCCGAGCTTGACGCGCAGCGCGCCCAGCGCGTCGTTCACGACCTTCGCCCCGTCCGCGCCGAAGAACAGAAGGTCGCCGTCCTCGGCGCCGGTGCGCTCCAGGATCCTGGCCAGGACGTCGACAGGCAGAAACTTCACGATCGGCGACTGCAGCCCGTCGGGCAGCTTCGCGCGATCGTTGACGCGGATGTACGCCAGCCCCTTGGCACCGTAGATTGCGACGAACGCGGTGTAGTCGTCGATCTCCTTGCGCGTCAGGTCAGCTTTGGGAACGCGTAGCGCCGCGACCCGCCCGCCGGGCATGTCGGCCGCGCCGCGAAACACCTTGAATTCGACCGTCTTCATCAGGTCGGTGAGTTCGGTCAGCTCGAGCCCTACACGCAGATCGGGCTTATCTGAGCCGAAGCGTGACATTGCTTCGGCGTAGGTCATGCGCGGAAACGGATTCGCAAGCTCGACGCCGAGCACTTCCTTGAACACGGACCGGATCATCGCCTCGTTGATGGCCTGAATGTCGGCCTCCTCGACGAACGAGGCCTCGATGTCGATCTGCGTGAACTCGGGTTGACGGTCGGCCCGCAGGTCCTCGTCGCGGAAGCACTTCACAATCTGATAGTAACGGTCGAAACCGGCAACCATCAGCAGCTGCTTGAAAAGCTGCGGGGACTGCGGCAAGGCGAAGAATTCGCCGGGGTGCACGCGCGAGGGCACGAGGTAGTCGCGCGCGCCCTCGGGTGTGGAGCGCGTGAGCATCGGCGTCTCGATGTCGATGAAGCCCTGTGCGTCCAGATAGCGCCGCACCGCCATCGCGACGCGATAGCGCAGCCGCAGGTTGCGCTGCATCGGCTCGCGCCGCAGGTCGAGCACGCGATGGGTGAGGCGCGTGGTCTCGGACAGGTTGTCGTCGTCGAGCTGGAACGGCGGCGGCGCCGAGGCGTTCAGCACCTCTACCTCGTGCGCCAGCACCTCGATCTCGCCCGAATGCAGGTTCGGATTGGCGGTTCCTTCGGGTCGGCGGCGTACCGTGCCTGTGACTCTGAGCACGTACTCGCTACGCGACCGGTCGGCGGTCGCGAACGCTTCTGCGCGGTCGGGGTCAAACACCACCTGCGCGAGGCCCTCGCGGTCGCGCAGATCGATGAAGATCACGCCGCCGTGGTCGCGCCTGCGGTGCGCCCATCCGCACAGCGTTACGCTCTGGCCGATGGAGGCGGCAGACAAATCGCCGCAGTAATGCGTTCGCATGCGCGAGATCCTGTTACGAAATTCCACTGTGCGCAGCGCGCCTGTCGGATTTGCCGCCGGGCGAAACCACGCCCATGGAGATGATGTACTTGAGCGCGTCGTCGACGCTCATGTCGAGCTCGATCACCTCGCCGCGCGGCAGCATGACGAAGTAGCCGCCGGTCGGGTTGGGTGTAGTGGGAACGTAGACGCTGACATAGTCGCCCTTCAGGTGATTGACCACGTCGCCGCCCGGAACGCCGGTCTGGAACGCGATTGTCCACACGCCTTCGCGCGGCCACTGCACCAGCAGCGCCTTGCGGAACGCCTGGCCCGAGGAAGAAAAGAGCGTATCCGAGACCTGCTTGACGCTCGAGTAGATGGACGACACGAAAGGAATGCGGTGCAGCAGCTCGTCCCAGATCCGAACCAGCCGCTCGCCGATGAAGTTCGCCGCCAGCACCCCGGTAACGAACACGATCAAGATGGTCAACACCACGCCCTGCCCGGGGACGTGCACGCCGAGCCAATACTCGGTGCGCCAGTGCGCCGGCAGCAGCAGCATGCTCTGGTCCATGGTGTCGACCACGAGCTTCAGGACCCAGATCGTGATGACCAGCGGGATCCAGATCAGTACACCGGTGAGCAGGTACTTTTTCAAGGTCGGAAGGGCCCGCCGTGCCGCGGACCGGCGCGGCGCGCGGGCCGCGTTGCGTGCAAGCGGATGATTATATCGTTCAGTCCGAGCGACCGCCCCCGCCTGATGCGGGGGCCTCGGACTTGGGCTTTGCCTTCGATTCCGGTTTTGCCTCCGGCTTGGCCTCAGGCTTCGCTTCGGCCGCGGCGCCGGGCTTCGAATCGCCCGGCTTGGTGGCCTTCGTGCCGCTGTTGCGGAAGTCCGTGGCGTACCAGCCGCTGCCCTTGAGCTGGAAGCCCGCGGCGCTGAGCAACTTCAGGAACGTTGCCTTGCCGCACGATGGGCAAACGCTCAGCGGCGGCTCGGAAACTTTCTGCAGATACTCGTTCTGGAAGCCGCACTCGCTGCAACGATATTCGTAGATCGGCATCGCGATGCCCCTAACGTATTGATTTCAACTGCGAACGGGGGCGCATTATAGGTCAAAACGGGATGTCGTCCTCCATGTCGTCGAACTTTCCCGCCGGTTTTTTGGAGACCGCCGCCTTGGGCTCGGCTGCCCGTGAACCTGCCGCGGCCTCTCGCGGCGCCTCGGCCTTCGGCTCGCCCGCCCCGCTGCGCGAGCCGAGCATCTTCATGGTGTCGGCGACGATCTCGGTCGTGTACCGGTCCTGGCCCTCCTTGTCCTGCCACTTGCGCGTGCGCAGCCGCCCTTCGAGGTAGATCTGGGATCCCTTCTTGAGGTATTCGCCCGCGATCTCCGCCAAGCGGGCACGGAAAACCACCCGGTGCCACTCGGTCTCCTCCTTCTTCTCCCCGCTCGCCTTGTCGGTCCACTGGTAGGACGTAGCGACCGACACGTTGGTGAGCGCCGCGCCGTCCGGCATGTAACGGGTTTCTGGGTCACGTCCCAGGTTGCCCACCAGAATTACCTTGTTCACTGAAGCCATTTAAACCTCCCCCATCGCGAGTTGACCTTCATCGAGCCTCCATGCGGGCTCAAGCTCCCCGTGAGCGGGAAACGTCGGACTCGGCCAGTTCGTTGACACGTTTCGGCGCCAGCGGGCGCATCCCGGCCGCCGCCAGCAGCCATAAGGCCGCCAGCCCCGCGCAGGTGCTGAACACGGCTTGCGGCCCGTGATTCTTGGCCAGCCAGCCGCCCATCATGCCACCCGCGAACAGACCCAGGGTCTGGGTCGTGTTGTAAACCGCTATCGCGGTGCCGCGCGCGTGCGCCGGCGCAATGCGCGACACCAGCGACGGCAGGAGCGCTTCGAGCACGTTGAACGCAACGAAGAAAGCGAGCATCAGCCCGGCAAGCGGCACGATGCGATCGGGCGCCGCCGCAAGCCCGACCTCGACCGCGGCGAGCAGCAGCACGGTCCCGAGCAGCACCGGCTTGTGATGGTTGCGGCGGTCGGCGTAGAACACGGCCGGCACCATGAGCACGAAAGACACCAGCACTACCGGCAGGTAGAACTTCCAGTGCAAGGGCAGCGCGAGGCCCGCCTCCACCAGCATCGGTGGCACGACCACGAACATCGCCATTTGGGACACGTGCAGCACGAAGATCCCGACGTTGAGCCTCATCAGCTCGGGCTGCGCGATCAGCGCGGGCAGATCGCGCGCGCGCGCCGGCTGCTCGGCATGTCCGGCCTGCGCTGCATTCGGCACCACGGCGAAAAGCAGCCAGATCGCGACGAACGACAGCACGCCTGTGACGTAGAACACTCCGCTAAGTCCGATCCAGCGGTAAAGCACCGGGGCGACGACCAGCGACAGCGCGAACGCGAAACCGATCGTGCTGCCGATCATCGCCATCGCCTTGGTGCGGTGCCGCTCGCTCGTGAGATCCGCCGTGAGCGCCACGACCACCGACGAAACCGCCCCCGCGCCCTGGACCGCGCGGCCGGCGATTACCACATAGATACTGTCCGCCGCGCCGGCGATGAAGCTGCCCGCGGCGAATAGCAGCAGCCCGGCCAGGATCACCGGTTTGCGCCCCCAGCGGTCGGATGCCATGCCAAATGGAATTTGCAGGAATGCCTGTGTCAGGCCGTAGGCGCCCAGCGCGATGCCGACCAGGGTCATGTTGTCGCCGCCCGCGAGCTTGTGCGCGTCTACCGCGAGCAGGGGCAGGATCAGGAAAAGCCCGAGCATTCTCAGGCCGAACAGCGAAGCGAGGGACGCGCCAGCGCGCCGCTCTTGTGGGCTCATACGCTCGGAAGCCATGGCGTGAACTGAGTGTCCAGAAAGGGAAACAACGAAGGAGTGGAACGACTTGCCGGGAACTCGTTATAGTAGCAGGTTTACTTTCTCGGCCGCCCGCCGGCGGCGCTCAATGCAGACGATTCGCATACGCGGTGCGCGCACGCACAACCTCAAGAACCTCAATCTCGAACTGCCGCGCAACAAGCTGGTGGTGATTACGGGGCTCTCAGGTTCGGGCAAGAGCTCGCTCGCTTTCGATACGCTGTACGCCGAGGGCCAGCGCCGCTACGTCGAGTCGCTGTCGGCCTACGCGCGCCAGTTCCTGCAGCTGATGGGAAAACCTGACGTGGACCTGATTGAAGGCCTTTCGCCAGCGATCGCGATCGAGCAAAAGGCCGCCAGCCACAATCCGCGCTCGACCGTCGGCACGGTGACCGAGATCCACGACTATCTCCGCCTGCTGTTCGCCCGCGTGGGCACGCCGTATTGCCCGGATCACGGTTTGCCGCTGGAGGCGCAGTCGGTGGCACAAATGGTGGACCACGTGCTCGCGCTGCCCGAGGACACGAAGCTAATGGTGCTCGCGCCGGTGGTAGCCGGGCGCAAGGGGGAACAGGCCGACCTGTTCGATGAACTGCGCGCTCAGGGCTTCACCCGCGTGCGCGTCGACGGCAAGGTGTTCGACCTGGACGCCGCGCCGCGGCTGACGAAGAACGTCAAGCACACCGTCGAGGTGGTGGTCGACCGCCTGAAGGTCAGGACGGACGTGCAGCAGCGCCTAGCCGAGTCTTTCGAAACCGCGCTGCGCCACGCCGCCGGGCGCGCGATCGCGGTTGAATCCGACGGCGGCAAGGAACACCTGTTCTCCTCGAAGTTCGCCTGCCCGGTATGCGGTTACGCGCTGGCCGAGCTCGAGCCGCGGCTGTTCTCGTTCAACAATCCTATGGGCGCCTGCCCGACCTGCGACGGGCTTGGGACGGTGGAGTTCTTCGATCCCAAGCGCCTCGTCGCGCACCCGAATCTGAGCCTGGCGAGCGGCGCGATCCGGGGCTGGGACCGGCGCAATCATTTTTACTACTCGATGCTGCAGTCGCTGGCCAAGCACTACGCGTTCGATGTCGAGCAGCCGTGGGAAGCGCTCGACGACAAGGTGCAGCAGCTGATCCTGTACGGCTCCGGCAAGGAGAAGATCGCCTTCTCCTATCCGGGAGAGCGCGGCCGCAGCGCGGTCAAAGAGCACCCCTTCGAGGGCATCGTGCCCAATCTGCAGCGCCGCTACCGCGAAACTGAGTCGATGGTGGTGCGCGAGGAGCTCGCCAAGTATCTCAACCGCAAAACTTGCCCGGATTGCGGTGGCGCGCGTCTGCGGCGCGAAGCGCGCCATGTCCTGCTCGATGGCAAGTCGATCTACGAAATCTCGCACCTCCCGATGCGGCAGACGCTGGAGCTGTTCCGCAACCTGCGGCTGGACGGCACCCGCGCCCAGGTCGCCGAGCGCATCGTGCGCGAGATCGCCGACCGGCTCGAGTTCCTGGTAAACGTTGGGCTGGATTATCTGTCGCTCGACCGCTCGGCGGAAACGCTCTCCGGCGGAGAAGCGCAGCGAATCCGGCTCGCGAGCCAGATCGGTTCCGGTCTGACCGGCGTGATGTACGTCCTGGACGAGCCTTCGATCGGCCTGCACCAGCGCGACAATGCGCGCCTGATCGAGACGCTCAAGCGCCTGCGCGACCTCGGCAACACGGTGATCGTCGTCGAGCACGACGAAGAGGCGATCCTGGCCGCCGACCACGTGATCGACATGGGTCCCGGGGCGGGCGAGGCAGGAGGACAGGTGGTCGCTCAGGGCACGCCGGCGCAGCTCATCGCCGAGCCCAACTCGCTCACCGGCAGGTATCTCGCCGGCACGCTCAGGATCGAGCTGCCGCAACGCCGCGGCCGCGCCAGCCGCAAGCGGCTGGCGATTCGCGGCGCGCGCGGCAACAATCTCAAGAACCTGGATTTCGAGCTGCCGCTCGGACTGCTTGTGTGCGTGACCGGAGTGTCTGGCTCCGGCAAGTCGACCCTGGTCAACGACACCATGTACGCCGCCGTCGCCCGCCAGCTCTACGGCAGTGCGGCGGAGCCCGCGCCTTACGAATCGATCGCCGGGATCGAGCAATTCGACAAGGTGATCAGCGTCGACCAGAGCCCAATCGGACGCACTCCACGCTCGAATCCCGCGACCTACACCGGGCTGTTCACGCCGATCCGCGACCTGTTCTGCGGCGTGCCCGAGGCGCGCGCGCGCGGCTACGGCCCGGGCCGCTTTTCCTTCAACGTCAAAGGCGGGCGCTGCGAGGCCTGTCAGGGCGACGGCCTGATCAAGGTCGAGATGCACTTCCTGCCGGACGTCTACGTACCGTGCGACGTCTGTCACGGCCAGCGCTACAACCGGGAATCGCTCGAGATTCGCTACCGCGGCAGGAATATCCACGACGTGCTCGAAATGACGGTCACCGATGCGGCGGAGTTCTTCGCCGCGGTGCCGGCAATCGCCAAGAAGCTGCACACCCTGCTCGACGTCGGTCTGGGCTACGTGCGCCTGGGCCAGTCGGCGACCACGCTCTCGGGCGGCGAGGCGCAGCGCGTCAAGCTCTCGCTCGAGCTGTCCAAGCGCGATACTGGGCGCACGCTCTACATCCTCGACGAGCCGACCACCGGACTGCATTTCCACGACGTCAAGCTGCTGCTCGGCGTGCTGCACCGCCTGCGCGACGCCGGCAACACCGTGGTCGTGATCGAGCACAACCTCGACGTGATCAAGACCGCGGACTGGATCGTCGACCTCGGCCCGGAGGGCGGCGACGGCGGCGGGCGGATCGTGGCCGCAGGCACTCCGGAGCAGGTCGCCGCAAACAAGGCCAGCTACACCGGACGCTACCTGAAGCACGCACTGGGCGAGCCGCGCCGCCGCGTGGCGGCCTGACGCCCCTGCCGCGTCGGGCTAGGCCGGCGCCAGGCGCGGCGCGCCGTCAAGCGCCGGCGTCCAGGCGAGCCGGCGCTCGTGGAACCCGGCCAGGCTGGCGCGATGCCCGATCGACACCAGCGTCGCGCCCGGCAGGCGATCGCCGATCAATGCGTAGAGCGCGGCCTGGTCCTCGTCCGGCAAGGCCGAGGTCGCCTCGTCGAGAAACAGCCAGTCCGGATGCGTGAGCAACGCGCGCGCGAAGGCGAGCCGCTGCTGCTCGCCGCCCGAGAGCACCTGCGCCCAGTTGTCGCGCCGCTCGAGTTCGGCCGCGAAGTGCCCGAGCCCGACCGCGCGCAGCGCTTCCCGCACCTCCTCGTCGCCGATCACCTTGTGGTCGCCCGGATAGCACACCGCATGCTTGAGGGTACCGATCGGGAGGTAGGGCTTTTGCGGCAGGAAGAGCAGCCGTCCGCCGCGCGGCAAGGCGATCCTGCCCTTCCAGTACGGCCAGATTCCGGCCAGTGCGCGGAACAGCGTCGACTTGCCCGCGCCTGAGGGCCCGGTCACCAGCACGTGCTCGCCGCGTCTCAGCTCGAGCGAGCTCGGCGCGAGCAACGGCTGGCCCTGCGGCAGCGCGAGCGACAGACCGTCCAGCGCGAGCGTCGAGGTCGCGCCCTCAACGCGGTCGCCGTCCAGGCGCTCCGCTTCCGCGCGCACGTGAGCGAGCGAGGCAGTGAAGCCGGTCAGCCGGTCGACCGTCGCCTTCCAGGACGCAAACTGCGTGTACGCGCCGATGAACCAGGACAGCGCGCTCTGCACCTGGCCGAAGGCGGAAGCGATCTGCATCAGCCCCCCGAGCGCAATCGCGCCCGAGAAGAACCGCGGCGCGGCCACCACGAACGGGAACACCACTGCGAGCTGGCTGTAGGACGAGGTGAAGAAGCCGAGCTGCTTCTGCTTGCGCATGATGCCCCACCAGTTGCCGATCACGTTGCCGAAGCGCGAGTGGAAGTTCTCCACCTCCTCGGCCTCGCCGCGGTACAGCGCCACGCCTTCGCTGTTCTCGCGCAGGCGAACCAGCGAGAAGCGGTAGTCCGCTTCGAAGCGCTGCTGGTCGAAGTTCAGCCCGATCAGCGGCCGGCCGATGAGGTGCGTGAGCCACGACCCCGCGATCGCATAAAGCAGCGCGAACCACACCATGTAGCCCGCGATCGAGAAGTGCGTGCCGCCGAGGGTGAAGCTCAGCACGCCCGAGAGCGTCCACAGGATCAGCACGAAGGACACCAGAGTGACCACCGCCGACAGCAGCCCGAGCCCGAGCGACAGCGTGCTGTCGACGAAAATGCGCAGGTCCTCGGCGATCCGCTGGTCCGGGTTGTCGGTCCCGCGGTCCAGCAACTGCAGCCTGTAGTAGGCGCGGTCCTTGAGCCAGTCGGCGAGCAGGCGATCGTTGAGCCAGGTGCGCCACTCGATCTGCAGCATCTGCTGCAGATAGACCTGGTACACGCCGATAATGATGTAGCCGAACGCAAGCAGCGTGAACTTGAGCAACTGGTGATAGAAGTCGGCCTGGTTCTTGGTCTGGAAGGTGTTGTAGAAATCGTTGTACCAGTGGTTGAACTGGACGTTCAACCACACCAGCACGAGCGACATGACCACCACGGCGACGAGCAGGACGACGCCGGTGCGCCGTTCCTTCGACACCCAGTAGGGCCGGGCCAGCGCCCAGAATGCCGACATGAATTGCTTGCTGGTCATGGTGTTCCTCTCGCTTTTGAAGATTCCGACTCAAGCCGGGCGGCTGGGAGTTTACAGAACGCGCGCGATGGGGCGACAATCCCTCGCATGTCCTCCGGCAGGGTCTATCGCTTCGGCACTGCGCCGGAGCGTGAAGCAAACCGCCTGTTCGTGTTCCTGCACGGCTGCGGCGCGACGGCGCAGTCGATGATCCCCATTGCATTCAAGTTCCAGGCGCGCTTTCCGAGCGCCGCACTGGTGGTGCCGAGCGGGTTCGCGCCGGGCGCGCGCGGCGAGGAGGCGCAGGACTGGTTCCCGACCCGCGGCCTGAACGTGGACAACCGCGCCGAACGAGTCGATGCGGTACTGCCCGACGTCGAGGACCTGATACGACGCGAACAGACCAACTTCGGCGTGCCCGCGCATCGCACCGTGCTAATCGGCTTCTCGCAGGGGGGAACGGTCGCGCTCGAGGCGGTGAAGAAGCTGCGCGGCCTGACCGGCGCGGTGGTGGCGTTCTCGGCCCAGTTCGCACGGCTGCCGCAGGTCGGCACCCGCATCGACGCGCGCATCCACCTGGTGCACGGAGAATTCGACTCGGTCGTATCGCGCGTTCATGCCGAGCGCGCCGCGCGCGTGCTCGCCGGGCTGCACGTGCCCGTGACGCTCGACATCGTCGAGGATCTCGGCCACGCTTTGACGCATCGAGCCATCAGCCTCGGGTCTCTGCGCCTGCTGCAGGGAATCTACGAGCGCCGCCGCGCGACGCTGCACTAGCCTCGCTCAGGTCTGCAGCTCCGGCAGATCGCGAAACAGCTCGAGCGCCTCCGGGTTCGCCAGCGCGTCGGTGTTGCCCACCGGCATGCCGTGCACAGCCGCGCGCACCGCGATCTCGACCACCTTGTTGTTCTTGGTGCGCGGGATGTCTGCAACCTGGATGATCTTGGCCGGCACGTGGCGCGGGGTGGCGTTGTCGCGAACGCCCTTGCGGATTCGCTCCTCGAGCGCGGCGTCGAGCGCGCGCCCGTCGCGCAGCTTGACGAACAGCACCACGCGCGTATCCGAGGGCTTATCCGGCGGCCAGAGCTGACCGATCGCCACCGCCTCCTCGACTTCGTCGAACTTTTCCACCTGCCGGTAGAGCTCCGCGGTGCCGATGCGCACGCCGCCCGGGTTGAGCGTTGCGTCGGAGCGTCCGTACACGATCATCGTGTCGCGCTCGGTCAGCTCGACCCAGTCGCCGTGGCACCAGACATTGGGGAACTTGTCGAAATAGGCCGAGTGGTACTTCTCATGGTGGCGGTCGTTCCAGAAACCGAGCGGCATCGACGGGAAGGGCTTGGTGCAAACCAGCTCGCCCTTCCTGCCGACGACCTGCCCGCCCTCCTCGTCGAACACCTCTACCGCCAGGCCGAGCGAGCGGCACTGCAGCTCGCCGCGATAAACGGGCAGGATCGGGTTGGCGTCGGCGAACGCCGCCATGATGTCGGTGCCGCCCGAGATCGACGACAGGCAGACGTCCGGCTTGACGTGGGCGTACACGTAGTCGTAGCTCTCCGGCACCAGCGGCGAGCCGGTCGAGATGATCATGCGTACCTGCGACAGATCGTGCGTCTCGCGCGGCCGCAGGCCGCGCTTGGCGATCGCATCGATGAACTTGGCCGAAGTGCCGAAGTGGGTGAAGCGCTCCTCGGCGGCGAAGTCGAACAGTACTCGCCCGCCGCGCACGAACGGCGAGCCGTCGTATAGCATCAGGCTCGCCTCGGCCGCCAGGCCCGCGAACAGCAGGTTCCACATCACCCAGTTGCAGGTGGTGTAGTAGAAGAAGCGATCGCCCGGGCGCACGTCGAACTGCAGCTTGTACATCTTCAGGCCCGCAAGCAACGATCCGCCCGCGCCGTGCACGATGCACTTCGGCTTTCCGGTTGTGCCGGAGGTGAACAGGATGTAGAGCGGGTGGTCAAACGGCATCTGCGCATAGTCGATGTCGCCCGGCGTGAAGCGCCGCAGCCATTCCTCCAGCACCACCGCGTTGGGTATGTCGGACACGTCGGGCCGCTCCTCGAGGTGCGGCGCGACGACGACCTTGCGCACGCTCGGTAGCTGAGCCGCGATCTCGCGCACCCGCGCGAGCGAATCGTGCCGCTGGCCGTTGTAGAGATAGCCGTCGGCACAGAACAGCACCTTGGGCTCGATCTGGCCGAAGCGATCGAGCACGCCGTCGGTGCCGAAGTCCGGCGAACAGGACGACCACACGATGCCCTGCGAGATCGCGGCCAGCGCGAACACCATGGTTTCCGGCATATTGGGGATGAACGCCGCGGCGCGGTCGCCCGCGCGCAGCCCGAGCGCCTTCAGTGCCTGCGCGGCGCGCGAGACGTCGCTGTACAGGTCGGCATAGGACACGCGGCGCCGGAAACCCGTTTCGTCCCAGAACATCAGCGCATCGCCACGGTCCCCGCGCCGCAGCAGGTTCTCGGCAAAATTCAGACGCGCCTCGGGAAACCACTTCGCGCCGGGCATCTTGTCGCCGTCGACCAGCACCGTGGAGCCCTTGCGCGAAGCGATTACGCCGCACCACTCCCATACGGAGTTCCAGAACTCCTCGGGGTTGTCTACCGTCCAGCGATAGAACTCCGGGTAGCTGTTCAAATCGAGCTTGAGACGGCGCACGATCCAGCGCGCGAACTCAGTGATCTGCGCCCGCTCAATCGCTTGCGGCGACGGCTCCCAAAGCTTTTGCGGATCGGTCACGGCTTCTCCTGCGGCGCCAACTGCGACTGGCGCCGATTATATAAGGACGCTTGACACCTCGCGCGGCGCTGCCGATATTGCGTCACCAATGCGCGCAACAGCGATGATTTCCATCCGCGACGTCTGTAAATCCTACGGCAACTTCCAGGCGCTCACCGACTGCTCCGCCGACGTAGCACGTGGCGAGGTGGTTGTGGTCTGCGGACCTTCCGGAAGCGGCAAGTCGACCCTCATCAAGTGCGTCAACGGGCTCGAGCCGTTTCAGAGGGGCGAGATCACGGTCGACGGGATATCGGTCGGCGACCCCGCGACCGACCTGCCGAAGCTGCGCGCGCGCATCGGCATGGTGTTCCAGAATTTCGAGCTCTTCCCGCACATGACGGTGGCGCAGAACCTGACACTGGCGCAAGTCAAGGTGCGCGGACGAACGGCGCAAGAGGCGCTCGCGAAGGGGCAGGCGCTGCTCGAGCGCGTCGGCCTGCGAGATCAGGCCGACAAGCTCCCGGGCAAGCTCTCGGGCGGCCAGCAGCAGCGCGTCGCAATCGCCCGCGCGCTGTGCATGGACCCGATCGCGATGCTGTTCGACGAGCCCACTTCCGCGCTCGACCCGGAAATGATCAACGAGGTGCTCGACGTCATGGTGCAGCTCGCCCGAGAAGGCATGACCATGATGGTCGTGACTCACGAGATGGGATTCGCACGCCGCGTCGCGAACCGTGTCATCTTCATGGACGAAAGCAGAATCGTGGAGGACGCGACCAAGGACCAGTTCTTCGGTACCCCGCGTTCGGAGCGCGCCCAGCAATTTCTTTCCAAGATACTTTCTCACTAGGGGGTGACATGACGACGGTTGCATTCATCGGACTCGGCGCGATGGGATCGCGCATGGCGGCAAACCTGCAGCAGGCCGGATTCAAGCTACGCCTGTACAACCGCGACCGCGCCAAGACCGCCGCGCTGGCGGAAAAAGGCGCCGAGGTCGCCGACTCGCCCGCCGCCGCAGTCAAGGGCGCGCAGTTCGCGGTCTCGATCGTTTCCGACGATAACGCGACGCGCGAGGTGATGCTGGGCGCGCAGGGCGCGCTCGCCGGCGCGGCGAAGGGCTGCATCATCATCGACTCGAGCACCAACACGCCCGCGATCGCGCGCGAAGTCGCGCACGCGGCCGCGGGGCGCGGCTGCGCCTATCTCGACGCGCCGGTCTCGGGCAGCCTCAAGCAGGCGCAGGGCCGCGAGCTGGTATTCATGGTGGGCGGGCCGCAGGAGGCCTTCGACAAGGCCGAGCCGCTGTTCGCGGCCATGGGCCGCATGGCCAAGCGCGCGGGCGACTCGGGCGCGGGCGCGACGATCAAGCTGATCAACAACATGCTCTCGGGCACCATGACCGCCGCGGTGGCCGAGGCCGTCCAGATCGCCGAGGCGGCGGGCATCGGCAAAGAGGCAGCGCTGGAGATCCTGGGCGAAGGCGCGGCGGCATCGCGACTGCTGAAGGGCAAGATGCCGATGATGTTCCAGCGCGATTTCAAGCCGCAGTTCCAGCTCGCACTGATGGAGAAGGATCTGCGCTACTTTCTGGGCATGGCGCAGGAGCTCGACCGCCCGACGCCGATCGCCGCGCTGGTGCGCAGCCAGTTCCAGGCCGCGCGACGGGCTTCGCTCGGGGGTCTGGACGCCTGCGCCGTCTTTCTGCAGGCAGCGGGCGAAAAGCCGCCGGCCTAGCGGGGCTCGACTTTCTGCCGTATCGGCTGCGGGATGCGGTAGTCCGGATAGCGACGACGGAACTCGGCGAGCTGGCGATCGGCTTCGTCGTCGCGCCCTGCGCGGCGCAATTCGGCGATTTGCGTCAACCACTGCTCAGGCGACGCTTCAACCGACCGCCCCGCCGAAAGGCTCCCTGACCGCGCAGCGGGCCGGGCCGGGAGATCCTGCGGCTTGCGTTCGAGTGCCGGGGCTCGCATGACGTTGTCCGACGCCGGCGGTGCGGGCGCAGGCGACGGTTTCAGGGCCGGCGCGGCCGCCTTGCCGGCCTCGGCCGGTGTGGCGGGCTGATCCATCAGATCGGAACGCTCGCGCTGCACCTGCAGGGCCACGCCGACCGACAGCACGATGACCGCGGCGATCGACGCCGGCAGCATCCAACGGCGGCGGCCCGGACGCGATTGCGCCGCCCGTCGAGCGGCATCGAGGATCCGGGCGTCGAGCTCAGGCGGCGGCTCCTCACGTCCGAGCGCGCGGTAGCGCTCGGCGACCTTGTCGTCTTCGGGTTCAGCCATCGAGTGCCCCGCGCAGTTTGGCCACCGCGTAGCGCAGGCGGCTCTTGACCGCTTCTTGATTGCTGCCGGTCGCCGCCGCGATCTCCTCCAGCGACAGACCACCCTCCTCGCGCATCAGGAACACCTCGCTCTGCGCGGGCGGCAGCGCCTCGAGCGCGCGAAAGAGACGCTCGAGCTGCTCGTTGGTCTCGGCCTGGCGCTGCGGCTCGCGCGCGGGCTCCGCCGCGGGCTCGAGCGGAACAGGATCATCCACGTCGTTGCGCTCGAGCGGAACGATGTTCAGGCCACGCTTGCGCCAGTGATCGACCATCCGGTTGTGCGCGATGGTGTACAGCCAAGTAGTGAAGCGTGCCCGCGGAGCGTAGCGCAGTCGCACCTCGATTACGCGCATCCAGATCTCCTGGAACAGCTCCTCTGCAACGCCGCGTTCCTTGATGCCGCGCAGCACGAAGCGGTAAAGCCCGCCCCTGTGCCGCGCGTAGAGTTTGTCGAAGGCCGCCGCGTCGCCCGCCGCGTAGGCGAGCATCAGTTGTTCATCCGTGGCCTCCATGTCGAAGTAGTGTAACCCCCGGCGGATCTGGGACGAACCCCGGGAACGGCTGCCGCTCGCTCAGCACCCCGCGCGCGATCAGGTTGCGGCGGCTGTCGTAGTACAGCGCAACGATCTCGGCCGGCGCGCGGCTCGCGCGCTCGAACCGGACCTGGTAGGCCGGCGAATACTCACGCCGTCCGTAGCCGGTGCCGAGCTCGTTCGCGGCGTCCGACCGGCGCGCCGCAGCGCCCTGCTCGGCGAGGCCGAGCGCTGCCGGCGGTGGCGGGTTCGGCTGCTTCCTGCGGAACAGCGCAACGCCGATGACGCCGACGTTGTCGGGTCTGCCGCTGCGGGCGGCGTAGGAGTCGCCCAGGTCGGTGAAGTAGAACGCCGCGGTCTGCGCGAGGCTTTTCCTCCAGCCCAGGATCTCTACCGAGCGCCCGGGCTCGAGCACGTAGCCGCTTTGCTGCGGGTCGGCGCGCTCGCCGGTGATCACGTTGATGCCGTCCACCGACACCACGGCGAGCAGAGGCTCGCCGCTGCGGTTGCGCAGCAGGAGGCGATATTCGTCCCCGGCACTGCCCGCAACGTAGGCCCGACCCTGGTGCCAGTGCACCGGCAGCCGGCGGCCCTCGGCCCGATCGTATACGCCCAGGTCGACCAGGCTGCCCGCGGCGCAGGCTTGCGCCGAAAGCGCGAGCGCGAGCGCCGCGCCGATCATCATGAACTTGCTCATACCCTCTCCTTTCGCTGTTGCGCCCGCCACCGCGGCAGGCTCATGCAGGAGTGAAACGAACCGCGGCGCAGAAAGGGTTAAATGCGGGAATCGTCACCTAACTCGCGTAGAATGCGCGACTCCTTTTCTTGATCCTGCGTAAATGAAGAACGGCAAGAACGGTGCCGCGTTCCCGATCCCGGTGAAGAACGCGATGCGCCACAGTGGTAATCCGCGCCGCAGCTACAACTGCGCCAAGTGCCCGGGCTATTGCTGCAGCTATCCGCTGATCGAGATCGGCAAGCGCGACATCGCGCGGCTGGCCAGGCACTTCGGCCTGACATTCGAGCAGGCGCAGCAGCGCTTCACCAAGTACGACGCCGGCGAGAAGGCGCCGGTGCTGCGCCACCGTAAGGACAAGGTGTTCGACAGCGTGTGCCAGTTTCTCGACCAGGACACGCGCCGCTGCACGGTCTACGAATCACGCCCGCAGGTGTGCCGCGACTACCCCGACAGCGCGCGCTGCGGCTATTACGACTTCCTGAAGTTCGAGCGCGACCAGCAGGACGACCCGGGGTTCATCGCCCTGACTTGAGCGCCTGCGCGCGGATCTTCGACAGCGTGGTGCTGGTCGTGATCGCCTCGGGGTCGATACGCAGCTCGATGATCGCGGGCTTGCCGGAGGCCTTCGCACGTTCGAAGGCGGGCGCGAACTGGGCGGTTTCCTCCACCACCTCGCCGTGCCCCCCGAAGGCCCGCGCGTAGGCGGCGAAATCCGGGTTCTTCAGCTCGGTCCCGCTCACGCGCTCGGGATATTCGCGCTCCTGGTGCATGCGGATAGTGCCGTACATGCCGTTGTTCACCACCAGTGCGATGACCGCGGCGCCGTATTGCACCGCGGTCGCGAATTCCTGCCCGTTCATCAGGAAGTCGCCGTCGCCGCACACCGCGACCACGGTGCGCTGCGGCTCGGCGAGCTTGGCCGCCACGGCCGCAGGCAGGCCGTAGCCCATCGAGCCGTTGGTCGGCCCGAGCTGGGTGCGAAATCCCTTGTAGCGGAAATAGCGATGCACCCAGCCCGAGAAGTTGCCCGCCCCGCCGCTGACGATCGCGTCCTCGGGCAGCACCCCGTCCAGCCACCTGACCACCTCGGCGTACTGCAGCCTGCCCGGGATCGGCTGCGGCTGCGTCCAGGTCTCGAACTCGGCGCGCGCGGCGCGCGTGCGCTCGCGCCAGCCGGCGCCGTCGAGTTCTACTGAGGCAAGAGCTTCGACGAACTGCGGATAGCCCGAATTGATCGGCAGCGCCGCCTGATAGACGCGCCCGAGTTCCTCGGCGCCGGCGTGCACGTGAATCAGTTTCTGGCTCGGCACCGGGACATCGAGCAGCGAGTAGCCGCCGGTGGTCATCTCACCCAGACGCGCGCCGATCACCAGCAGCACGTCGGCCTCCTTGACGCGCTGGGCGAGCCTGGGGTTGATCCCGATGCCGACGTCGCCGGCGTAGCTCGGGCTGCGGTTGTCGAACAGGTCCTGGCAGCGGAACGAGGTGCCGGCGGGCAGCGCGCTCGCCTCGACCCACGCGCGCAGGCCGTCGCAGGCCGGCCGCGACCAGCCGCCGCCGCCGACCAGCACGAATGGCCGCTGCGCGCCCTGCAACAGGGTGCGCATGGTTTGCATGTCGCGCGCGGAAGGCGCCGCGCTCACCCGCTTGTAGCGCGGCGCATCGGCCACCGCGGCCTCCGAGAACAGCATGTCCTCGGGCAGGGCGAGCACCACCGGACCCGGACGCCCGGCGGTGGCGGTGTGGAACGCATGGCTGACGTACTCCGGTATGCGCTCGACGCGATCGATCTGCGCCACCCACTTCGACATCTGGCCGTACATGCGGCGGTAGTCGATTTCCTGGAATGCCTCCCGCTCGGCGAAATCATTGCCGACCTGGCCGATGAAAACGACCATCGGAGTGGAGTCCTGGAATGCGGTATGCACGCCGACCGCGCCGTTGGTCGCGCCCGGCCCGCGCGTCACGAACAGGATTCCCGGCTCGCCGGTCAGCTTGCCCCATGCGTCGGCCATATAGGCTGCGCCGCCTTCCTGGCGGCAGACGATGAACTTGAGCCGGTCTCGCACGTCGTACAGGCCGTCCAGCACCGGCAGGTAGCTCTCGCCCGGCACCCCGAACGCCATCTTCGCGCCGTGGCCGACCAGCGCCTGGGCAAGAATCTTGCCCCCGTGGCGCAGCTTGAGGTCTTGTTGCTGCATCATTTCACTCCATCGAATGCGGCGCGCAGCGCCTTGCTGCATTCTCCGACCGCCGCGTTGGCCGTGTCGAGCACCCCGCCCAGCAGCAGAAAGCCGTGCACCATGTCCGGATACTCGCGGTAGACCGTCGCCACGCCCTCCGCGGCAAGCCGCTCGGCGTAGGCCCGGCCTTCGTCGAGCAGCGGATCGAAGCCGGCGGTGATCACCAGCGCCGGCGGCAGCCCGGCCAGGCTGCGCGCGAGCAAGGGCGAGGCGCGCCAGTCCTCCCAGTCCTGCCGGCGCGGCAGGTAGTGCCCGCGGAAGTACTCCATCGACTGTTTGGTGAGCAGGTAGCCTTCGCCGTTGCGCTCGACCGACGGGTGTCCCGCGCGCTGGTCCGTCGCGGGGTAAATCAGCAGCTGGAACGCGAGTGCGGGACCGCCCGCGTCGCGCGCCGCGAGCGCGACCACGGTGGCGAGGTTGCCGCCGGCGCTGTCGCCGCCGACCGCGATCCGCCGCGGGTCGACCTTGAGCTTCGCCGCTTCGGCCGCCACCCACTGCGTGGCAGCAATGCAGTCCTCGACCGCGGCCGGAAACGGGCTCTCCGGCCCCATCCGGTAATCGACCGAGATCACCGCGCAGCGCGCGCCGTTGGCCAGCTGGCGGCAGACCACGTCGTGGGTGTCGAGGTCGCCGATCACCCAGCCGCCGCCGTGAAAGTACATCAGCACCGGCAGCGTTTCCTCGCTCGAGCTGCCCGCGGGCCGGTAGGCGCGCAGCGGAATCGGCCCGCCGGGGCCGGGCGCCAGCAGCAGCTTCGCCTCGGCCACGGCCGGCGGCGCGGGCGAGAGCGCGCCGCGCGTGTCGCGGTAGATTCGGCGCGCAACGAATGGCGGCACGCTGGCGTACGGCGGCAGGGGCGAGCGCGCCACGCGCTCGAGCAGGACCGCGACCTGGGGATGAACCTGTGCGCTCACTTTGCGGCCGCCAGCATTTTCTTGAGCCGTTCGACGAAAAACGGCGCGCATTTCAGGATGCGCGTGTCCTGGCTCACGATCAGCGGCCGGACCTTGGGCAGGTACGCCTGCCAGGCCGGGTCGGCCTGCATCGCGGCGCGACACTTCTCGCGCTGATTGAGATCGTCGTAGGCCCACAGGTGGATCACCAGGTTCTGCGGGCCGACCTCGGTCACGTAGTAGCCGACCATGTTCGGCAGGTGCTTGAGCTGGACCGCCATGCCCTCGGTCTCGTAGTGCTTGAAGTATTCCGGCGCCTTGCCGGGCTGCAGCAGGTACATGCGTTCTTCGACGTACATCTCTCCTCCCTGGGTCACGGTCCGGCCGATTATAGGCGCAGCCCGCTGCGGTATATTGACGCCATGGACGACGTCGAATCGCTGCGCCGGATCCTGCGCGAGAACCGCGTGGTCGCGATGGTCGGCCTGTCGGCCGACTGGTTCCGGCCGAGTTATTTCGCCGCCAAGTACCTTCAGGAGCACGGCTACCGGGTGATCCCGGTGAACCCGCGCTATGCGGGCAAGCAGGTGCTGGGCGAAACCTGCTATCCGAGCCTGCACGAGATTCCCGACAAGGTTGACGTGGTGGACGTCTTCCGCCGCACCGAGGACGCGGGCCCGATCGCGGAACAGGCGATCGCGATCGGCGCGAAGGTTTTTTGGCAGCAGATCGGGGTCAAAAACGAGGCCGCCGCCAGCAAGGCGCAGGCCGCCGGGCTGGACGCGGTCATGGACCGTTGCATGAAGATCGAGCATGGCCGGCTGTTCGGGGGCTTGAACTGGATGGGAGTGAACACCCGGGTGATCTCGGCCAAACGTCCCCGCCGGCTGGCGTATTGAGGCGCCGTCGCCGACCCACTAGCGCGAACGGCGGCGGGAACGTATGCTGTCATCGCCATGAACCGGCCGATCCGAGTCTTCGACGGGCGCTTCGGGCGCCTGATGCTGCTCGAGGTCAGCGCGCCGGGGGCTCCGCATGCGCATCCGGAGCCCACGATTCTGCTCAAGCACGACGGGGCGGATACGGAATACTTGATCGGCGATGAGGCCGTTGCGCTCAGGCGCGGCGACATCGCGTTCCTGAACGCGAACGAAATGCACGCCGACCAGCGCGCGCCCGGCTCCGCGCCGACGCGGCTGCTCGTGCTGCACGCCTCAGGCGAGTGGCTGCGCGGCAGCTTCCCGGCCGTGTTCGGCGCCGGCGGCGAGCAAGCCTTCCCGCGCCGGCGCGAGGAGATCACGCCGCGTATCCGCCAGCTGGCCGATACCCTCGCGGTCGAGATCGTGAACGACCAGTTCCTGTCGCCTGAGCGACTCGAATTCATGCTTCAGGAGCTGGTGCTTTCGATCATAGACACCTACGTCGCGCGTCGTCGCGCGTCGTCGCCGCTGTGGCGCGGCTCGCGCTTCGAGGACTCGCGCATCCGGCGCGCTATCGCGCTGCTGCGCGCGCGGCCGAACAAGGACATGAACATGGACGAGGTGGCGAGCCAGGTCGGCCTGTCGCGCTCGCGCTTCTACGATCTGTTCCAGCTCTGCACCGGTCGCTCGCCGCGCGCCTATCTGGACATGCTGTGCGTCGAAACGGCGATTTCGAGGCTGGCCTCGGGCCGGGCCAAGATTGCTGACGTATCGGCCGAGCTGGGCTTCTCGGCGCAGAGCAATTTCACCCGCTTTTTCCTCCACCAGGTAGGCATTCCGCCTTCTGAATACCGTCGGGCCGCATCCCGGCTCGAGCCAGCCTCGAGCAAGCCCGGGGTGGAAGAGGACGACTCCGGCAGCACGACCTGAGGGCGATAGCGCACCGTCCCGGTGCAACCGGGTTTGCGCTCTTCGCTAAGTCCCTGAGTCTGCGGCAAGTGCGCGCGTGGCACGTCCGTTGCTCCGCCCAATCAGAGGGGGACCCCGTTTGGAACGACAGCACTACGACGAAATGCACGCCGCGCCGGAAAACGTCCGCGCACACTACCGCGCGCTGGCGCAATGGCTCGCTGAAACGCCGCCCGAGCGCCTGCTGGAAAAGCGCCGCGAAGCGGACCTGCTGTTCCACCGCGTCGGCATCACCTTCGCCGTTTACGGGGATACCCAGGGCACCGAGCGGCTGATCCCGTTCGACACTATCCCGCGCATCATTCCGCAGGCCGAGTGGGAACTGCTGGTGAGAGGCCTGAAGCAGCGCGTCGCGGCGTTGAACCGCTTTCTGCACGACGTCTACCACGGGCAGGAGATTCTGAAGGCGGGCGTGATCCCGGCCGAGCAGGTGCTCGCCAACGAAGCCTACCAGGTGGCGATGCTCGGCCTCGACCTGCCGCACCAGGTGTACTCGCACGTCTCCGGGGTGGACCTCATCCGGCACGAGGACGGCACGTGGTACGTGCTCGAGGACAACCTGCGTACGCCGTCCGGCGTTTCCTACATGATCGAAGACCGCAAGATGATGATGCGGCTGTTCCCCGAGTTGTTCGAACGCCAGCACGTCCATCCGGTCGAGCACTATCCCGCGCTGCTGCTGGAGACGCTGCGCAGCATTGCACCGAACGCGATGCACGAGGCGAGCGTGGCGGTGCTCACGCCCGGGCAATACAACAGCGCGTACTTCGAGCACGCCTTTCTTGCGCAACAGATGGGCGTCGAGCTGGTCGAAGGCCCGGATCTTTACGTCAAAGACGGATTCGTCTACATGCGAACTACGGGCGGGCGGCAGCGGGTGGACGTGATCTATCGCCGCGTCGACGACGCCTTCCTCGATCCGCTCGCGTTCCGCGAAGACTCGCTGCTCGGCGTGCCGGGCCTGCTGTCGGCCTATCGCGCGGGTAACGTATCGCTCGCCAATGCGATCGGCACCGGAGTGGCCGACGACAAGTCGACCTATCCCTACGTGCCCGACATGATCCGCTTCTACCTGGGCGAGGAACCGCTGCTCGCCAACGTTCCCACCTGGCAGTGCAAACGCGCCGAAGACCTGGCCTACGTGATGGGCCATCTCTCCGAGCTGGTGGTAAAGGAGGTGCAGGGTTCCGGCGGCTACGGCATGCTGATCGGCCCGGCGTCGACCAGCGCGCAGATCGACGCCTTCCGCGCGCGCCTGCAGGCCAACCCGGCCAATTACATCGCCCAGCCGACGCTGTCGCTCTCGACTTGCCCGACATTCGTCGAGCGCGGGATCGCGCCGCGCCACGTCGACCTGCGTCCGTTCGTCCTCTCCGGACGTGAAGTGAAGCTGGTGCCCGGGGGCCTCACGCGCGTGGCCCTGAAGGAGAGCTCGCTGGTGGTCAACTCGTCGCAGGGCGGCGGCACCAAGGACACCTGGGTGGTCGACTGATGCTTTCGCGCGTCGCCGACCGGATCTTCTGGATGAGCCGCCAGATGGAGCGGGCCGAAAACATGGCGCGCATCCTCGGCGTGACCGCCAACATGGTGCTGTTCGGCGCCAAGGACCGTCAAGAGCAGAACCTGCTCGCGCCGCTTACGATCACCGGCACGGCACAGGCCTTCGAGGAACGGAACCAGTCTCTTACGCTCGAGGCGCTGGTCGCTTTCCTCGCGTTCGACGAAGCCAATCCGTCGTCGATCTACTCCTGCCTGCGCGACGCGCGCGATAACGCGAACGAGGTGCGCTGGCAGATAACCTCCGAGATGTGGGAGACGCTCAACGCGACCTGGCTCGAAGTGAGAGGCATGCGTCGCGACCGGGCAATCGGCTCGGGCGCCACGCAGTTCTTCGACTGGGTGAAGGAAAGGAGCCACCTGTTCCGGGGCGTTACCTACGGGACCATCGTGCGCGGCGAAGCGTTCAACTTCTCGCGCATGGGCACCTTTCTCGAGCGCGCCGACAACACGGCGCGCATCCTGGACGTCAAGTACCACATACTCCTGCCCACGGTACAGGACGTCGGCGGCGCGCTGGACTTCTACCAGTGGACCGCGCTGCTGCGCTCGGTCTCCGCATTCGAAACCTATCGTGCGCTATACCGCGATCAGATCTTTCCGATTAAGGTGGCCGAGCTGCTGATTCTCGAGCAACGCATGCCGCGCTCGCTCGCGGCATGCTTCGACCAGATCAATCATGCCCTTGAGCCCATCGAGGGACAGCACGACCACGCAGTCAAACGCCTCGCGGTCGAGCTGCTTGCGCGCCTCACGCACGCCGATGTCGAAGAGATCTTTCAGGGCGGGTTACACGAGTTCCTGACGTCCGTGCTCGCCGACATCATCGAGCTCGGCAATCGCATCCAGCGCGCCTATCTCGGCGCTGTCTAGGAGAGCGAAATGCGTCTAACCGTCGATCACGAAACACATTACATCTACGAATCACCGGTGCGTTTCTCCACCCAGTACCTGCGCCTCACGCCGCGCGACAGTGCCCGGCAGAAGGTCATCGTATGGCGCGTAGACGCGCCCGCGCACTGCGTTCGCACCCAGGACGGCTACGGCAATATCCTGCACGTCCTCACGATCGACAAGCCGGTGATCGAAATCCGCATCCGCGCGGTCGGCACGGTGGATACCGCGCCGGTGACCGACGAGCCGTCCGACTTCGTCGGCGTTCCGCTATCGCCGCTGTTGTTTCTGCGGACCACTCCGCGGACCGCAACCGATCCCGCCCTCGAGGCGTTTGCCGAGCCGTTCCGCGACGGCGCCGGGACTCTCGACGGGCTGCGCGAGCTTGCCTCTGCGTTACACCGGCGAATGCCGTTTCGCCCCGGAGAGACACATGTGTCGTCGAGCGCCGCGGAGGCCTTCGCCATCGGCTCGGGCGTATGTCAGGACCACGCGCACATCTTCATTGCCTGCTGCCGCCGTCTCGGCGTTCCGGCTCGGTACGTAAGCGGCTACGTGTTTTCCCCCGGACACGCGGAAACGCATGTCGCGAGCCACGCCTGGGCCGAGGCGTGGGTCGGCGACCGGTGGCGCAGCTTTGACGTGGCCAACGACTGCCCGGCAGGCGAGGACCACGTCAAGCTCGCCATGGGTGCGGACTACTTCGACGCCTGCCCGATCCGTGGCATGAGGATCGGCGGCGGCATCGAAACGATGACCGCTGCGGCGCTCGTCGGCCGTCAGTCGCAGCAGCAGTAGCACCTTGCTAAGATTACAAGCACCATGACCTATTGCGTCGCCGCAGCCGTCCGTTCTGGCATCGTGTTCGCTTCCGACTCGCGCACCAACGCCGGAGTCGATAACGTCGCCGTCTTCCGTAAGATGCATGTGTTCGAGGCGCAGGGCGAGCGCGTAGTGGTGTTGCTGAGCGCCGGCAACCTTGCCAGCGCGCAGGGCGTGCGGTCTATGCTGCGCCAGGGAACGCAGGAGGGTCGCGTCGACCCGGCGGGAATACTAGGCCTGAGGTCGATGGAGGACGTGGTAGGCCTGGTCGGCGAAACCGTGCGTAGGGTGGTTTCGCGCGACGGACCGGCACTGTCGCAGCAGAACATCGATCCGGGCTGCACCTTTATCGTCGGCGGGCAGATCGCGGGCGAGCCTCCGCGCCTGTTCCACGTTTACCCGCAGGGCAACTACATCGAGACCAGCCGGGACACCAGCTATTTCCAAATCGGCGAAACCAAGTACGGCAAGCCGATCATCGATCGCGTGTTGCAGCAAGACACATCGATTAACGACGTGGCCAAGTGCCTGCTCGTTTCGTTCGATTCGACCATGCGATCGAACCTTTCGGTCGGACTGCCAATCGATCTTCTGGGCTACGAGACCGATTCGCTGCGCGTCACCATGATGCGGCGCTACGACGAAAGCGACGCCTACGTGAGGGAGATCAGCCGCATCTGGTCGGCTGGCCTGCGCAAGGCGTTCGCCGAAGTGCCGGATATCAGCTGGAGTTAAGCCGCGCGCGGCAGGCCTGGCGGTCCGCCTGAGCTAGAATCGCGCGATGGCTGACCGAAAATTCGGCTTCGAGACACTCTGCCTGCACGCCGGGCAGATCCCCGACGTCGCCACCGGGGCGCGCGCCGCGCCGATCTACCAGACCACCTCGTTCGTGTTCGACTCGGCGGACCATGCCGCGAGCCTGTTCAACCTGCAGACTTTCGGCAACGTCTATTCTCGCATCTCGAATCCCACAGTGGCGGTGTTCGAGGAGCGCATGGCGGCGCTCGAGAACGGTCGCGCGGCGCTCGGCTGCGCGACCGGCCAGGCCGCCGAAGTGGTCGCGATATTGACGCTGGTCAAGGCCGGCGATCACATCGTCTCGGCCTCGACCCTGTACGGCGGGACGCACACCCTGCTCGGCGTCAACCTGAAAAAGCTCGGCGTCGAAACTACTTTCGTCGCGCCGGACGACCCGCAGAACTTCCGCCGCGCGATCCGGCCGGGCGAGACGAAGCTGCTTTACGCCGAGACGCTCGGAAATCCGCTGATCAACATCGTCGACATCGAAGCGCTCGCCGACATCGCGCACGAGGCCGGCATTCCGCTCGTGGTCGACAACACCGTGCCGTCGCCCTACCTCTGCCGCCCCTTCGACTGGGGCGCGGATATCGTGGTGCACTCGGCCACCAAGTACATCGGCGGTCACGGCACCACAATGGGCGGAGTCATCGTCGAGTCCGGCAAGTTCAAGTGGGACAACGGCAACTTTCCCGAGATGACCGAACCGTCGCCGGGCTACCACGGCGTTCGCTTCTACGAGACCTTCGGCGACTTCGGCTACACGATGAAGGCGCGCATGGAGATCATGCGCACCTTCGGACCTGCGCTGTCGCCGATCAACGCCTGGCTGCTGCTGCAGGGCATCGAGTCGCTGCACGTGCGCATGGAGCGCCACTGCGAAAATACCATGGCGGTAGCGAAGTTTCTCGAAAGCCACAAGCAGGTGGCGTGGGTCAACTATCCCGGCCTGCCGGGCAGCAAGTACCACGCGTTGGCGCGCAAGTACCTGCCCAAGGGCGCCTCCGGGCTGCTCAACTTCGGCGTCAAGGGCGGCGCAAGGGCCGGCGAGAAGTTCATCGAGGCGGCGCAGTTCATGAGCCACCTCGCCAACATCGGCGACGCCAAGACGCTCATCATTCACCCGGCCTCGACCACGCATCGCCAGATGAGCGACGAGGATCAACTGAAGGCCGGCGTCACTCCCGACATGGTGCGCATGTCGGTCGGCATCGAATCGCTGGACGACATTCTGTGGGACGTCGACCAGGCGCTCACCGCGGCATCCAAGGCATAAGGAGAGGGAAATGCTCAGCTGGCAGGTCACCGAACACGGCAAACCGCTGCAGAAAGTGCTGCAGGACACGCCCAAGCCCACCGGCACCGAGGTGCTGGTGCGGGTCACACGTGCAGGCGTCTGCCACAGCGATCTTCACATCTGGGACGGCTTTTTCGATTGGGGCGGCGGCAAGCGTTTCTACGTCAAGGAGCGCGGCTGCGTGCCACCGTTCACCATGGGGCACGAACCCTTCGGCGTGATCGAGGCGATGGGCCCCGCGGCGGCCAAGGCCGCCAAGGGTCTGAAGATCGGGCAAAGGCGACTGGTCTATCCGTGGATCGGTTGCGGCAAATGCGCGGTGTGCAAGGCCGGCAAGGACAACTACTGCGTCTCGGGCTCGCGCTTTCTCGGCGTCAACCGCGCCGGCGCGTATTCGACTCACGTTCTCGTACCGCATCCGAGGTACCTGCTCGACGCGGGCGGCATCGAAGAAGGCTTCGCCTCGACACTCGCCTGCTCCGCGCTCACCGCCTACAGCGGCATCAACAAGCTTCCCGCGCCCGGACCGAAGGACTGGGTCGCGGTGCTCGGCTGCGGCGGGCTGGGCCTGATCGCGGTGTCGATCTTCAAGGCCAAGGGTGTGAAGAATGTTATCGCCTGCGACATCGACGAGCCCAAGCTCGCGGCGGCGAGAAAGCTCGGCGCCAAGCTGGTGCTCGACACGCGCGCGCCCGACGCCACGCAGAAGCTCGCCGCACTTGCGCAGGGCAACCTTTCGGGTGCAATCGATTTTGTCGGCATGCCGTCCACCGCGCAGCTCGGCATCGGCGCGCTGCGAAAGGGCGGACGCTACGTTCTCTGCGGCCTGTTCGGCGGTGAACTGAATTATCCGCTGCCCCCGATTGCCCAGCGCGCCATCGGCATCATCGGCTCCTACGTAGGCGACTTGCAGGAACTAAAGGAAGTCGTCGCACTGGCCAAGAAGAAAAAACTCAAACCCTCGCCGGTCGAGACGCGGCCCGCCGGCGATGTCAATCGTACGCTGGACGAGCTCAAGGCCGGCCGAATCCTCGGCCGCGTGGTGCTAGATTTCGAACACGAGACGAACTGATCAATGACGCCTTTCTCCTGGGAATTGCCCTACGCCTGGCCGCGCAAGCCGCTGCTCGCGGCGAACGTCGTGTCGACTTCGCAGCCGCTCGCCGCGCAGGCCGGACTGCGCATGCTGCTCGCGGGCGGCAACGCGGTCGACGCGATCCTCGCCACCGCGATCACGCTGACGCTGGTGGAGCCGGTCTCCAATGGTATCGGCTCCGACGCCTACGCCATCGTCTGGGACGGCAAGACGCTACACGGCCTGAACGCATCGGGCCGCTCGCCAGCGGGCTGGACTCCCGAGTACTTCGCCGGGCAGAAAGGCGTCCCCGTGCGCGGCTGGAACTCCGTCAGCGTGCCCGGCTGCGTTTCGGCCTGGCGCGAGTTGAGCACGCGCTTCGGCAAGCTGCCGTTCGACAAGCTGTTCGAGCCGGCGATCGGCTATGGGCGCGACGGCTTCCTCGTCTCGCCAACCATCGCGCGCCAGTGGGCGGCGCAGGTCGCGGAGCTCAGGGGCCAGCCGGGTTTCGCCGAGGCCTTTCTGCCGGACGGCAAGCCGCCGCTTCCGGGCCAGCAGTTCCGCTTCCCGCATCACGCTGCGACGCTCGAGAAGATCGCCGCCACCAAGGGCGAAGCGTTCTACCGGGGCGAACTCGCCGACAAGCTTGAGGCGCATGCGAGGGCCAACGGTGGCGTGATGAAAGCGTCCGACCTCGCCGCGCACAAGTCCGACTGGGTCGACACCCTGACCATGGACTACCGCGGCTACACGCTGCACGAGCTGCCGCCCAACGGCCAGGGCATCGTGGCGCTGATCGCGCTTGGGATCCTCGAGAACTTCGACGTTGCCAGCTATTCGGTCGACTCGGCCGACAGCGTGCACATGCAGATCGAGGCGGTGAAGCTCGCTTTCGCCGATGCGCAGGCCTACGTCGCCGATATCGATTACATGCCGTTCCCGCCTGCCCGGATGCTCGACAAGGCCTATCTCAAGTCGCGCGCGAAGCTGATCGACATGAAGAAGGCGCAGCCCTTCGCTGCCGGAACGCCGCCCAAGGGCGGAACCGTCTACCTCACCGCGGCGGATGCCTCGGGCATGATGGTGTCGATGATCCAGTCGAACTACATGGGGTTCGGCTCGGGCATCGTGGTGCCGGGCACTGGCATCTCGCTGCAGAACCGGGGCGCCACCTTCGTGCTCAAGGAAGGTCATCCCAACCGCGTCGGCCCGAACAAGCGGCCCTACCAGACCATCATCCCGGGATTCGTCACCAAGGGCGGCAAGCCGGTGATGAGCTTCGGCGTCATGGGCGGCACGATGCAGCCGCAGGGCCACGCGCAGGTCATGGTGCGGATCGCCGACTACGGCCAGAATCCGCAGGCCGCGAGCGACGGTCCGCGCTTTCGCTGGGTGCAGGGCATGGACGTGAGCGTCGAAGGCGGCTTTCCCGCCGCGACGCTGGAAGCGCTCAAGCAGCGCGGCCATCACATCGTGACCGTCGATGACTACAACCAGTTTGGCTGCGCGCAGATGATCTGGAAGCTCGACGGCGGCTACTTCGCCGCCAGCGACCCGCGCCGGGACGGCCAGGCCGTCGGTTTCTGAGGGAGACGGAGATGCTCAAGATCTGGGGACGCGCCAACTCGGTCAATGTGCGCAAGGTGCTGTGGTGCTGCGACGAGCTCCGCGTTCCGTTCGAGCGCGTGGACGCGGGGATGCAGTACGGGGTGGTCAACACGCCCGAATACCGCAAGCTCAATCCGAACGGCCTGGTGCCGACGATCGAGGAGGACGGCTTCGTGCTGTGGGAGTCGCACGCCATCGTGCGCTACCTCTCGGCCAAGCACGGTGCGGGCAAGCTCTGGCCCGCGGATCTGCGCGTGCGCGGGGATGCCGACCGCTGGATGGATTGGGCGGCCGGAAGCTTCCTGCCGGCGTTTCGGCCGGTCTTCTGGGGCCTGGTGCGAACGCCGGCCGAGCAGCGCGACATGAAGGCGATCAACGAAGGCGCCAAGAAGTGCGGCGAGCTGGCAGGCTACGTCGACGCAGCGCTCGCCGGGCGCCGCTTCATTGCCGGCGAGCAGCTCACGATGGGAGACATCCCGCTCGGCTGCCACCTGCACTTGTGGCTCAACCTGCCGCTGGAGCGGCCCGCTTACGCCAACGTCGCGGCCTGGCACAAGCGCCTGCTCGAGCGCCCCGCGTTCGACAAGTGGGTCAACACGAAGATCAGCTGATCGATGCTTAAGGACAAGATCGCGATCGTCACCGGCGCGGCGAGCGGCATCGGCCTCGCCTGCGCCGAGCGGCTCGCCGCAGACGGCGCCAAGGTGGTGCTCGCCGACGTCAACGAAAAGGCGGGCGCGGAGCACGCCAGGCGCATCGGAGGAAGTTTCATCGCCGCGGACCTGACCCAGCGCGACGGCTGCAAGCGGCTAGCCGACGCCACGCTCGCCGCGCATGGCACGGTTCACGTGCTGGTCAACAACGCCGGCTATCAGCATGTCTCGCCGATCGAGGATTTCCCGGAAGATCAGTGGCAGCGCATGATCGCGCTCATGCTCAGCGCGCCGTTCCTGCTGACGCGCTACTGCTGGCCCGCGATGAAGAAGCAGAGATGGGGCCGCGTGGTCAACATTGCCTCGATCCATGCGCTCATCGCCTCGCCGTTCAAGGTCGGCTACATCTCGGCCAAGCACGGCCTGGTCGGACTGACGCGAACCGCGGCGCTGGAGGGCGGCGAGTACGGCATCACCGTGAACGCGATCTGCCCGGCCTACGTGCGCACGCCGCTGGTCGATGCGCAGATCGCCGATCAGGCCAAGGCGAACGGCATCTCGCCCGAGGAAGTAATCGAGAAAATCATGCTCGCGCCGGCGGCGGTAAAGCGCCTGATCGAGCCGTCCGAAGTCGCCGACTTCGTCGCCTACCTGTGCGGCGAGCCGGCCGGTACCATCACCGGCGCCGCGCTCACCATGGATCTTGGCTGGACCGCACGCTAGCGCGGCGCTCTTTCCGCGCTGCAGCACGGCAAACTTTCGGGAACGTCAGCTTCGCGGCATAGTCTCCTCTTGTGAACCCGCGCCATGACGCGGGCAAGGAGGAAACATGGCCAATGGACCAAAACGCTGCAGCCGCTGCCAGGGCGGGCTCGGGCTCGCCGTGCTCGAGCCGTTTTCCGGCGAAGAATCAGGGGTTCGAATGCGTGTGGAAGGTCTGCCTGCGCTCGAGTGCGCCGAAGGCCACCGCCGCTTTCTGGCGCCCGATTTTCCCAATCATCTGATGGAAGCGCTCCTTTCGGGCGAGCCGCTGGTGCCGCTTCCCGGCGCCGCGCAGAAGGGTCTGCTGCGCAAGCGGCTCCATTGCGCCAGCTGCGGCGAACCGCTCGATGCGCAGCCCGCGGGCGAGGTCGAGGCGCTGCGCGTGCTCGAGGTCAAGGGCAGCTCGCCATTCGGGGTGCGCGTCGAGGCGCCCAAGTTCCGCTGCACCGCCTGCGGCAAGGAAAACGCGCTGCCCGAGCGCACGCTGTTCGACGCGCTGCTGAAAGCCTCGGTCAACGGATTTCGTGCTGCGCGGATAGACCCGAACTGAGCGCCGCGTCGCGCTCCGCCTTGGGCAACCGGGCGAGCGCCTTCACCCTGGCGTAAAACGCGCCCAGGTCGCCGTGCACGGCCGCGAGCTCGCGCTTGAAGCCGGGAACCAGCTGCGAGTAGGCGGAAATGGAGGCCAGCAGCGCGTTGTTCGGGTCGCGCATCAGGCGGTCGAAGCCGGCGTAGCCCCCCCAGCGCGCCTTGAGCGCCGCGTAGCGATCGGCAAGGCGCGCGAACTCGATGCGCTTGGCGGCACGCATTGCGGCCGGCCCGAGCGGCTCGGCGTAGAGGCGCGCGAGGCGCTTGCGCGCATCCTCGATCAGGAACACGAACTCGTCCATGCGCGCCTCGGCCGAGCGAAACGCGGCAAGTTCCGCGCCGCGGCCCTCGGACTCGAGCCAGCGGCGAACGCCCTCGTCCTGAACCGTCACCGCGAAGGACTCGTTGAACGTCGTGTCGCCTTTCACGTAAACGACCTGGTGCGCGAGCTCGTGGAAGATGAGCCGCGCGAGCTCCGATTCGGGGAAATGGATGAAGGTCGAAAGCAGCGGGTCGTCGAACCAGCCCAGGGTCGAGTAGGCCGGCACGCCGTAGCTGAACGCATCGAGTCCCTCGGCGCGCTGCTTCGCGGCGTAACGCTCGGCGTCCTCGCGCGCGAAGAAACCGCGGTAGGTGACGCAGCCCGCGATCGGAAAGCAGGATTGCACCGGGCGCAGCGCGAATTCGGGCGCCGCGAACACGTTCCAGACCACGTAAGGACGACCCAGCTCGGCGTAGCTGCGGTAGCTGCCGTTATCGGGTAGCGCTAGCTCGCGCGAAGCGAACTCGCGCATGCGCGCGGCGAGCTCGAGCCGCCGGCGCAGCGCGGGCGGCGTGGCCGGGTCGGCGATCCAGTCGGTCAGGGGCTGCGCGCGGTGCATGAGCTCTAGCTGCCCGCCTACCGCCTGGGCGTAATACGACAGCGTCTGGCAGCCCGAGAGCGCGAGCAGCGCGGCCAGCGCGAGCCACCTAGCGCGCATGCGGCCCGAAGCCTCCGGTCTCGAGAAAGGTCTGCAGCTCCCGAGCCACGCGCGCCGACAGAAGCATGCCGCTGTGGCTCACCGGAAGCACGGTGGACGCGGCTGCGCCCTCAATGCGGGTCTCGTCGACGCACACCACGCCGTCGTTCGCCCCTGGCAGGCGCCCGAGGGTCCGGCCAAGGCCGAGCGGAAGCGCGCCCGCGATCACGCCGAGCTGCTCGGGGCGAGTCCAGCGCGCGGCGCGCCCCTCGCGCCACAGCGCCTCGCTCTCGCCCAGCATCCAGCGCCCGAAGCCGTAGCTCGCTAGGCGGCGCCCCGCGAGGCAGCCGCGCGCCGGCGTCCCGAGCAGCGCCACCCTTCCGACCGCGAGCGCGGGATTCGCGTTGAGCGCTTCGAGCACCACCAGGCCGCCCAGGCTGTGGCCGACGAAATGCGCCGGACCTACGCCGCGCGCGAACTGCGCCAGCCGCTCCGCGTTCGCGGCCAGCGGCCGCTCGCGCCCCGCATAGTCGAACAAGTGGCAATGGTAGCCGGCCCGCGACATCCGCCCGGCCATGGGCGACATCGCGAGCCCGGGCATCCACAGCCCGTGGATCAGGATGACCGATCTCATTGCCGCAGGGGTCAACCCGCCTTCCTGGACAGCGCGAAAATCGCGCTCGCGCGCACGATGCGCCGCTCGCTGGCAAGCAGGTAGCAGTTGGCGAAACCGAGTCGCGACCCGACGCGCTGCACCTCGACCCGCGCTTCGACCCAGTCGCCGACTCTAGCGCTGCCCGCGTAGTCGATGGTCAGGCTGGCGGTCACCAGCGATGATTTGCCGCCGGTCGCGACGCCCATCGAATATCCGAGCGCGACGTCGGCCAGCGTGGCGAGCACTCCGCCGTGGCAGATTCCTCGGCGGTTGGCGTGCTTGCCCTCGATACGCAGTCCGAGCGACACCGCCGCGTCGCGCCTTCGCTCGTAGAGCGGGCCGATCAGGTCGATGTATGGGCTGGCGCGCTCGATCGGCCGGAACCCAACCGGGACAGGTTGCATAGCGGGCGATTCTAGCTTGGGCGGGCGAGCAAGAGTCGCGCGCCGATCGCCAGCGACGGCACGCCGAAAACCGCGTAGGCCGCGGCGTAGCTGCCGGCAAGCGACAGCACGACGTTGAACAGCGGCGGCGTGACCACAACGCCCAGAAAGGTGAAGAACAGGCACCCGCCAGTTGCCTGACTGGTCTGCCCCTGCGGTGCAAGGTGCGCTACTTCGGCGAGGTAGACGCCGTTCCAGCCTACCGCCGTCGCGCCGAATACTGCGGCGTACACGAACAGCAGCCACCCCGGCCACTGCGGCCCCGCCGCCAGGGTCGCGATGGCAGAAAATCCCATTCCCATCCCCAGCAATCCGAGCATCCTGCGCCGCGACAGCACGCGGTCGGCGACCACCCCCCAGAGCACGCGGCCGATCACGCTGGCGACCTGCGACACTGCCATCACCAGGCCCGCCAGCACCAGCCGCATCGCGAACGCATCGGTGAGGAACGTCACCAGATAGCTGACCAGCGTGATCTGCACGCCACCGTAGATGAACGAGGTCAGCGCCATTTCCTTGAGCCTGCGCTCGCGCAGGACCAGTGCCACCGGTGCGAACGCCGAGCGCAGGGAAATAGGCGCCTTGCGGTTCAGGCCGCGGTCGTAGCGCGGCCGCACCGGCTCGATCGCGACGGCGAGCGCCAGGCAGGCCAGCCCGACCGCGAGCGCGCTCGCCCGCCAGCCGAGCGCGTGGATCATCGCCGGCACCAACGCTCCGGCGATCGCCCCGCCCAGGGGAACCCCGGTCTGCTTGATTGAAAACGTCAACGCCACCAGTCCGGGAGGCGTGGCACGCGCGAGAATATGAGAGCTCGCGGGCGTCGCCGGGCCGTAGCCCAGTCCGATCACCACGGCGCCCAGCGCCACCAGCGGAAGCCATGCCGACGCGCTGAGCGCAAGACCGACCAGGCTCAGGCCAAGCCCGATCTGGCTCACGCGGATCGGTCCGAGGCGCGCCACCCAGCCGCCGGAGGTGACGCTGCCGAGCATACTGCCGAAGTACACCAAGGCGATGAAATAGCCGATCGCCGAAGGTGCGACCCCGAGCGCAGGCGCCGCCACCGGCGCCATCACCGGAGCGCAATACACCGCCAGCGCGACCAGGGTCTGCACCGCGAGCGTCGCCGCAAGCGGCAGCGCTACCCGCCGCAGAGACGGCGAGGCGGCGCTCAAGCCGGCTTCATTCGCGCTGCGCGTCGATCTCGCGCGCGGCTTCGAGCACCGCGCGTGCGCGGGTTGCGACCGGATAGTCGATCATCTGGCCGTCGACCTGGATCGCGGCCGCGCCGCTCGCTTCCGCGGCGTCGAAGGCGGCGACGATGCGCCCGGCGCGCTCGACCTCTTCCTTGCTCGGCGCGTAGGCCGTGTTCACCGTCTGAACCTGGTCCGGATGGATGCACAGCCTGCCCTGGAAACCACTGCGCCGGCTGCGCTCCAGCGCGCGCGAGAAGGCTTCGCTCTCGCGCAGATGGAACCAGGGACTGTCCAACGGGCCTTCCAGCCCCGCGGCGCGCGAGGCGAGCACCACCCGCGCGCGCGCGTCGCTGAGCTCGACCTCATCCAGCCCGGGCGCGAGGCCGACTTCCGCCGCGTAGTCGGCGGCGCCGAAGGCGAGCCGCCTGACGCGCCAGCGCGCATCGTAAGGACGCAGTCCGCGCGCCTGAACCACGCGGTCGATGCGCTGCATGCCAACCGCGGTCTCCATGATCGGTATGAGATCGATCGAGCCGACCGCGAGACCTCGCTCGCGCTCGAGGTTGGCCATCACCCAGTCGATTGCATGCAGGTCGGCGGCGCTTTCGACCTTAGGCAGCACCACGCCGGCGATACCCTGGCCGATTACCGCAACCAGGTCTGCGTAGCAGAATTCTGTCGATGGCGCGTTTACGCGCGCGTAGCCTCTGCAGCGGCGCGGCTGCGCGAGCGCGGCGGCGACCGCCGCGCGGGCGGCGGGCTTTTCCGCGGTCGCGACCGCGTCCTCTAGATCGAGGATCACCGCGTCGGCGCCGACGGTAAACGCTTTTTCGACGCGGCGCGCATGATTGCCGGGCGCAAAGAGAAATGAGCGGGACAGAGGCATCTGGCTTCCTATTTCTGCAGAAGTACGCGCTGTTGCCAGCCGGGGTAGGGCAGCCGCCACATGGCGGTCGCGAGCGCGTCGGGCCACACCGCTTCCCGCCGCCCCTTGAGGATCTGCAACAGCGCGGGCCGCGCGCCCAGCTGCTCGCCGCTCGCGGCGTCGAGCTTATACCCGCCGAGCACAGTTTCGGTCGTCAGCGCGGCGAGCGTTTCGCGCAGTCGCTCCTGGTCGAGGCTTCCCGCGCGCTTGACCGCCTGTTGCAGCACTTCGCCGGCCGCGTAACCCTCGGCGGCGGCCAGGCCGGGGGGCGACGACCACTTGGCCCGGAACGCCTTGACGAACTCGGCGTTGCCCGCGGTCGCGAAGAAGGGCTCGTACGCGCTGAGGCCGATCACCTGCTCGGCGTCCTGCCCGACGGCTGCGATGAAGCTTGGTTCGGCCGCGCCCTGCGCGAAGAACAGCGGCGGCGCATAACCCAGGCGCTTGAAGGTCTTGACCATCGCGGCCGCGTCAGTCGCTTCGCCGAACGCGATCCATGCCTCGGCGCGTGCCGCTTTGGCCATCGCGACGAGAGGTTCGAAGTCGCTCAGCCCCGACGCGTAGACGTGGGCGCCCAGGGCGCCGGCGTTCATGCCAAGCCGGGCTGCTTCCGTAGTCGCGTGGGTCGCCATTTCCCGCGACGCGGGATCGTCGCGCGCGAGGATGAAGAGCCGGCGGTAGCCGGCCTGGCGCGCAACCGCGAGCACTCCTGTGCCGTAGGCCGCGTAGGGCGCGGCGACCTGGAACACGTAGCGGTGCCCCGCTCTCAGCACCGACTGCGTCGCTCCGGTCGCGTTGATCAGCACCCTGTGCGCGCGGTCGGCGGCGGCAGCCGCGCCGCGCGACGCCGCGGATCCAAACGGACCGATCAGGAGGTCGACGCGGTACTCGCGCACCAGCCGCGCGTACAGCCGCTCGGCCGTGACAGCCTCCGAACGGTCGTCGATCAGCCGCAGCTCGACGCGCCGCCCGAGCAGGCCTCCCGCCGCGTTGACCTCGTCCTGCCACAGCAGCAGCGCCTTGCGGTAGTCGGCCGCAAGATCGGCGAGCTGTCCCGTTTGCGCCACCGCGGCGCCCACTATCACGGGGCGCGTCTGCGTCTGCGTCTGCGCCGTCGCGCACACGGGCGCGAGCGCCAACAGCAACGCCAGCAGCGGCGCGCGCAATCCATTCATCGTTTGCCTCAGATTCAATTCGTTCAAACTCCGGCTCCAAAGTAAGGTGTGACAAAATCCGCGTCAAGGAACATCTCACCAATGCCCCAGGACAGCTTTCTCGCCCGGCTCGCCGCCATCGTCGGCAGCGAACAGGTACTCGCGCAGCCGCAGGATACCGCGCCGTATTTCACCGACTGGCGGCGGCAGTACTGTGCCGCCGCCGAGTGCGTGGTACGCCCCACGAGCACGGCCGAGGTCTCGGAGGTAGTTCGGCTGTGCGCGCGCGAAGGCGTTGCGCTCATACCGCAGGGCGGCAACACCGGACTCTGCGGTGGCTCGGTTCCGACCGGCGCGAAGCGCGAGATCGTGCTGTCGCTCGGGCGCATGAACCGCATCCGCGAACTCGACGCGTTGAACGACACCCTGACCGCCGAAGCAGGATGCGTGCTGGCCGACATCCAGCGCGCGGCCGACGACGCGGAACGGCTCTTTCCGCTCTCGCTGGGCGCGGAAGGCAGCTGCATGATCGGCGGCAACCTGTCGACCAACGCCGGCGGCGTGAACGTACTGCGCTACGGCAACGCGCGCGAGCAGGTGCTGGGGCTCGAGGTCGTGCTGCCCGATGGCCGTGTCTGGAGCGCACTGCGCGGCCTGCGCAAGGACAACACCGGCTACGACCTGAAACAGCTCTTCGTCGGCGCCGAGGGTACGCTCGGCGTGATTACCGCGGCGGTGCTGAAGCTCTACCCAAAGCCCTCGGCCGACACGACCGCCTGGATCGCGGTCGCGAGCCCCGCGCGCGCGGTCGAGCTGCTGGCGCGCCTGCGTGGGCGCCTCGGCGATCGATTGAGCGCGTTCGAACTCGTGTCGCGCGCGTGCCTCGACGCCGTTCTCGCGCATACTCCGGGTGCGCCTGATCCCCTCGCTGCGCGACACCCATGGTACGTGCTCGCGGAACTGGCCGACAGCGGCGAGCAAGCCGCGCTACAGTCGCTCGCCGAGCAGGCACTGCTCGAATGCGCGGAGCACGGCGCCCTGGAAGACGTCGCGCTCGCGCACAGCGAGGCGCAGGCGCAGGCGCTGTGGAAGATCCGCGACACGATTCCGGAAGCGCAGTTTCGCAACGTCAAGCACGATGTATCGGTACCGGTGTCGCGCGTGCCTGAGCTGATCGAGCGCGCTTCGGCCGCACTGGAAAGCGAATTTCCGGGCGTGCAGATCTACGCCTTCGGGCACATCGGCGACGGCAACGTCCACTTCAACGTCGGCATGGGCGACGCCGCGGCCACCGAGTGCCTGATCGACCGTCAGGGCGACGTCAACCGCGTCGTCTACGGCGTGGTCGACGCGCTCGGCGGTTCGATTTCGGCCGAGCACGGGCTCGGGCAGCTAAAGCGCGAGGAAATCCGTCGCCACAAGGATCCGCTTGAACTGGCGCTCATGCGCACGCTCAAGGATGCGTTCGACCCCCTGGGGCTGATGAACCCCGGCAAGCTGCTCTGACTGCCGCTCAGAGCTCGAGCGCTTCGCGTACGGCGTCGATTCCCGCGGCGGCACAACGGTCGTCCTCGACGCCGCCCGGCGCGCCCGAAACCCCGATTGCGCCGACCAGCGTGCCGCCGCTCTGAAGCATCTTCCCGCCGCCGAGCAGGACCACGTGTTTCAACCCGCGCACGCCGCTTTGCGGCTTGCCCGGCTGGGTCAGTTCGACCAGTGCGCTGGTGTCGGTTCTGAAGCTGGCCGCGGTCCAGGCCTTGCCGATCGCGGTGCGCACGGTGTGCGCTCCGGCGAAGCGATCGCGCAGTACGACCTGCGGCGTGCCGCTGCGATCCACCAGCGCCACCGCCACCTGGTAGCCGAGCGCGCGACACTGCTTGAGCGCCGCCTGCGCCGCAACCAGCGCCGTCTCGGGCGTCATGAATTTCACCTCGTAGGTGCCCTGCTGCGCCTGGACCGGATGCGCAGCGACGGAAGCGGCCACAAGCGCCGCAGCGACGATTGGAAATTTCATGGTTTCCTCCTTAGGTTCTCGAGGGGACACGGCCGCTGCGCCTGAGCGCCAGCGCCGCTGCCGTGAGGATAAAAACGGCGATCGCGAGGGCGTTGCCCGCACCGCCCGCCGCGCGCAATGCAGTGCTCGTGCTCAGGTCCCCCGCGAGCCGGATCGCGAGCGAGATGTGAAGCAGCGCGAGCGGCACGTACAGTGTCGCGGAGTAGGGTAGCGCCACCCTCAGTACCGCCGGCAGGATCACGGGAGCGTGGCCGAAGACCATCGAGAATACGAAGCCGAGCAGGATGGCGTGCAGCGCCGCGTCCCACAGCGCGCGTCCGTCGTCGAACGCGGCGCCGCTTGCCAGCAGCGCGCCACCGAGCGCGAGCCATGCATATCCCGCCAACAGGCACAGCGCGATGTAGCGCGTCAGGCCGGCGGCGCGCACCGTGCGCGTGGCAATATCGTAGCGCGCGAGCCAGAGCGCGCAGGCAACGAGCAGCGCGCCACACGTGCGCAGCGCGGGCCCGAACGCCGCGAGCGCCGCGAACGCCGATAGCAGCAGCGCCACACCGAAGGCGGCGAATGCCGCGCGCGCAGCGCGCGGCACCGGCGACAGCCGCGACAGCTCGAGCCGTTCCCCGCCGATGGTCAGCGTCAGGAACGCGATCCAGCACGGAACCGCGGCTTCTGCCGGCATGCCCGCCAGAAGCGCCAGATTCGCCGCCAGCAGACCAAGCGCACCGAGCGCGAGCAGGCCGGTGTGCAGTGCCTTGTGCCGCCACCAGATCGAGGTCGAGGCGACCGCAAACACCGCACTGCCCGCCACCAGCAAGACGAACCCCGCACGCGCATAGCCCGCCAGCAGGACCAGGCCGCCAGCGCCGGACACCGCCGGCGCGAGGTAGGCCCAGCCGCGCCCGATGGCAACCGCCCGCTCGAGCGCGATCAGCGTGCCGAAGAAGGCGCTCGCCATCAGCGCCCCGTGCCAGGCGATTCCCGCGGCGGCGGCAGGCACGGGCAGCCCGAGACGCGCCAACCCGCCGGCAACGCCAAGCAGCAGGGCGACGAAACCCAGCACCAGTAGGGGAGCTCGCGCAGCCGGTGCCAGGTCGCTCATCGCGGCGTCACCACCCGAAGCGCTGCCTGACCTGCTCGCTCATTCGCTCGGGAGTCCAGGGCGGATCGAACACGATATCGACGACCACCTCCTGCACGCCGACGCAAGCGCTGCGGATCACGTCTTCGGCCTCCGCCGCGATCGAGCCGCTCATCGGGCACGCAGGCGATGTCATCGTCATTTCGACTCTCACTCGGCCTGGGGCGCAGTCGATGCGGTAGATGAGGCCGAGATCGACCACGTTCTCCCCGACCTCGGGGTCAGTGACGGTGCGCAGCGCTTCCCACACGGCCGACTCATCCGGAACGGATTCGGTACCCATGTGCCCAGTCTCCGGGCGGCCGCGGCAGGCGCCTTGATCCGGGTCAAGCTCTGTTACTTCAGGGCCGACGCGGACTGCAGCGACGGCGGCCTCGGCATCAGCCCGGTGATCGCGCCGCGCACGGCCGGGGACGACCAGTCGAGGGCGCCGACGTAACGGTAGCGGATCGTTCCATCCGGCCCGATGACGAAGGTGCTCGGGAGCGCGCGCGCGCCCCAGGCACGAGCCGTGGCGCCGTCTCGATCCAGCAGCAGCGCCGAACCGAGTTGAACGGCGTCGGCGAACCGGCGCGCAGCTTGCGCCCCTTCGCCGACGTTTACCGCCAGCACCACGAACGGCTTCCCGCGCAGCGAGCGGCGCAGTCTCTCGATCGAAGGCATCTCCTCACGGCACGGCTCGCACCAGCTGGCCCAGAAATTGACCAGCACCACCTTGCCCCGGTAGTCCGCGAGCCGATGGACCCGGCCGTCCGTGCCCGGCAGCCCGAGCGCCGGCGCCGCGGCGCCCGGCGAGGGCTGCAGTTCCTGCGCCGAAGCACCGATCGCCCCGAAAAGGAACAGCACTGGCAGCCAACACTTTCGCATCGTTCAGGATGTGGGTGGCAACGCAATGTCGGCTACGATAACAAAATGAAGGGCAAATTCGGGCAGAAATGAAGGTTGCGCAACTGCTGCCGTTGCTTCCGCCGGGCGACTTGTGGGTCTTCGGCTACGGCTCCTTGATGTGGTCTCCGGGCTTTCGTTATCGAGCGAAAGCACCCGGCTTCGTGTTCGGTTACCACCGCTCGCTTTGCATCTACTCGCATCGGCATCGTGGCACACCCGATCGGCCGGGGCTAGTCATGGGGCTGCGCCGCGGCGGGTCGTGCTGGGGAATGGCGTTCCGCATCCCGGCCGCAAGCGCGCCGGCGGTACTGGCCAAACTCTGGCACCGCGAAATGCGAAACCGCGTATACCAGCCGCGACTGGTTCAAGTGCGCATCGGCGCGCGGCACCCGGTGCGCGCGGTAGCGTTCGTCGCCGATCCGCGCCACCAACAGTACGCCTGCGACCTGGACCTCGCGCAAACGGCGCGTCTCGTTGCCCAGGGATCGGGACAGCGCGGGCACAATCTGGAATACCTGCATCGAACCATCGCCCACATACACGCCATCGGCGTGCGCGACCCTCATCTGGAGCGGGTACTGACGATCGCGCGCGCGCTGCGCGGCAGCGCTCCCTAGCCGCGCGCCTCGATCGCACCGGCCATGCGCCGCAGGGCCTCGGCGAGCCGGGCACGTTGCGTGCCGAAATTGAGGCGCACGAATTCCGGCGCGCCGAATTGCGCGCCCGGCGACATCGCAACGCCGTGCTCGAGAAAGAGCGCATGAGGGTCAGCCACCCCCAGCGTGCTGGCGTCGATCCAGGCCAGGTAGGTTGCCTCGACGTGCGCCATCGCCAGACCGGGCATGCCCGACACCGCCTGCTCGACCAGGTCGCGGTTGGCACGCAGGTAATCGAGCTGCGCGCGCAGCCACTGGTCGCCCTCGCGGTAGGCGGCAAGCGCGCCGAGATAGCCGAACACCGACGCATCGTGCACCGTCGCGTGAAAGTCCGACGAAAATGCGCGCCGCATGGCGGCATCCTCGATGATCGCGAACGCGCAGCCGGCGCCCGGAAAGTTGAACGATTTGTTCGGCGACATCAGCGTCACGCTACGGCGCGAGACCTCGGGTGACAGGCTGGCAATCGGCACGTGCGGTCTCCCCGGCTCAAGCAGGATGTCGGCGTGGATTTCATCGGAGCAGATCCGCAGATCGTGACGCTCCGCGAACGACGCGATCCGCTCCAGTTCGGCGCGGGTTAAAGATAGTGCCGCCCGGATTCTGCGGGTTGCACAGGAACAGCAGCTTCGTGTCCCGCCGCACGGCCTGCGCGAGGCGGTCCTCGTCCAGCACCCAGCGCCCCGAGGACAGTACGAGCGGAACGTCGCTGTGCTCGCGCGGCGCCAGCTGGACCGCGCGCTTGAAATGGTGGTAGATCGGCGTGGGCACCAGCACGTGACCGTCAGCCGGGACCAGGTGGCGCGCCGCGAGGTGCAGCCCCGGGAACCACGCCGGGCAGAAATACGATCCAGCCGGGCTCGATGTGCCAGCGGTAGAGAGTCGCGCATGCGCTCCACGATTGCCGCGCGCAGCGCCTGCGGCGCCTCGGTATAGCCGAAAACGCCGTGCGCCACGCGCTCGGAGAAGGCCTTCAGGACCGCCGGCGGGGCCCGAAAGTCGGTGTCGGCCACCCACAGCGGAATCACGTCTCGTCCCGCGTAGCGTTCCCAGCGCGCGCTCCAGGTGCCGGAGCGGTCGATCGTTTCGTCGAAGTCGAAGTCCATGTCGAACTTTTAGCACAAACCCGGCGACCCAAACAAAAACGCCGGGCTCCATGCCCGGCGTCGAATCTTATTTTTCCCTAGTGTGACTTGTCATGGTCACCTGGCTTGATGTCGCCTTTTCGAGGTCGTCTCCTGCCGCTCCTCCTCACTAACCCGCGCCCTCTCTAGTCGTGTCTTTGCGGTGTTCCTCCGGGAAGGTACGTGGCTATCTTCAGAAAAGCAACCACCTCCGCGATGGCAGTACGCCGCCGGTCAGTCAAGCCGGGCGACGACGCCCTCCAAATCCTTGTTCGGCGCCTGGTAGCGCTGCAGCACCTGGGGATCGTGGCCAGGGATGATATGCGCTGCCGACTCGGCCAGATCCCGCAGGCGGCCATAGCCTTGCACCATGTCGGCGACCGAATAAACGATCGGGAACGGCCGCACCTGCTCCATGTTGGCGTAAAAATGGCTCGCGTCCGACGCGAGGACCAGCCACCCGCGGCGCGTCGCCACGCGCACCACCTGAAGACCCTTGGTGTGCCCGCCGATGAGGTGCACCGACACGCCGGGAAGAAGCTGCGCATCGCCAGCGTGAAAGTGCACTCGACCACGGTAGACGTTGCGCACCATGCCGACCACGTCCTCGACCTCGAACGCGCCGCTGAACACCGGGTGGCACATATGACGACCAGTGGCATAGCTCAGCTCGTCGTCCTGCAGGTGAAATCTCGCGGCAGGGAAAAGATCGAAATTGCCGACATGGTCGTAGTGCAGATGCGTGATCACGACGTCGCTCACCGCGCTCGCGTCCACTCCAAGCATGCGCAGGCCTTCGGTCGGGCAGCGCAGGTGGTTGCGCCCGCGACGCGCGGCGGTCGCGGCGGAGAACCCGCTGTCGACCAGCAGCTCTCGCCCGCTGCCGCGCACCAGCCAGACGAAATAATCGAGCGGCATGGGCCCGTCATGCGGGTCGCCGCCGATGAAGTTCTCGCTTGCATTGCGCTCATGATGCGCATACTTGATCGCGTAGACCTCGTAGACATGGTTTTCCGGCATGGATCGCCTCAAGCGAGAGTGATGCGCGCGAATTTGCGCTTTCCGACCTGCGCCACGACGATATTACCGCGCGCGATCCGAAGTCCCTTGTCGGTCAGACGCTCGCCATCGAGTCTGACCCCTCCCTGCTCGATCATGCGCAGCGCCTCGGAAACACTCGGCACAAGTCCGGCCTGCTTCAGCAGCTGCGGGGCAGCCAAGCCGTCGTCGCCCACCTTCAGCGTCACCTGCGGCATGTCCTGCGGCAGAACACCGTGTCGAAAGCGCTGCTCGAATTCCGCGTGCGCCTTGTCCGCTGCCCGGCCGTCGTGGAAGCGCGCCACGACCTCCCGCGCAAGCAGCACCTTGATGTCGCGCGGGTTGCGCCCGCCCGTCACCTCTTCCCGCCACTTGCGTACCGTCTGCATCGGTTCGAACGACAGCAGCTCGATATAGCGCCACATGAGCTGGTCCGAGATCGACATCAGCTTGCCGAAGATCTCTCCAGCCGGCTCCGCTATGCCGATGTAGTTCCCGAGTGACTTGGACATCTTGTTGACGCCATCCAGCCCTTCCAGCAGCGGCATGGTCAGGATGCACTGCGGCTCCTGCCCGAAGTCCTTCTGCAACTCGCGCCCCACCAGGAGGTTGAATTTCTGATCGGTGCCGCCGAGTTCGATGTCCGATTTCATCGCCACCGAGTCGTAGCCCTGCATCAGCGGGTAGAGGAATTCGTGAATCGCGATCGGTTGGTTGCTGCGGAAGCGCTTGCCGAAATCGTCGCGCTCGAGCATGCGCGCCACCGTATAGCGCGCCGCCAGGCGAATCATGCCTTCGGCACCGAGCTTGTCGGACCAGGCGGAGTTGAACAGGATCTCGGTCTTGTCGGGGTCGAGAATCTTGAAAACCTGGTCGCGGTAGGTCGTCGCGTTGCGCAGAATTTCCTCGCGCGTGAGCGGCGGACGCGTTTGGTTCTTTCCCGTGGGATCGCCGATCATTCCGGTGAAGTCGCCGATCAGGAACTGCACCTGGTGGCCGAGCTGCTGAAAATGACGCAGCTTGTTGATCACCACCGTGTGCCCCAAATGCAGATCCGGGGCCGTGGGGTCGAGCCCGAGCTTGACCCGCAGCTTGCGCCCGGAAGCGAGCTTCTTGGCGAACTCCTCCTCGACCAGCAGTTCGTCACAGCCGCGCTTTATCAACTCCATTGCCTGCGCAATTTGGGTCATTGTCGGCGCGCCGGATGAGACTTAGTTGGTTTGCCTGCCTGGCAAAGTTTGTTAGACTGCGCCAGCCTTGAAATAACACCGGCAGGCACCTGAAAGAACACGGATTTTAGCCGGAAAAGCGGAGTCGGATCGCGATCGTGAAAACTGCACCGTTGTTCCCTCGTTCAGGCAGCGCGCGCATCGCCGTGCTGCTCGCGCTCGCCCTGACTGGCATGGTGGCCGCATTTGCCACTATTGCGCCAGCCACCGAGCCGGCGCCGTTGCCCGGAAGGGCGGTGCTGGAATCGGTCACCATCCCGCGCGAAGCCCTGGTTGCGCCTCCGGGCGCGTACGTGCGCGAGGCGCGCTTTGAGCGCGGCGAGACCCTGGGAGACCTGCTCGACAAGCTCGGGGTCGAGGATTCGCAAGCGAATCGTTTGGTGAAACTCGGCACGCTGCACCTTCTGCGGCCGGGCACGGTCGTCACCGCGAAGGTCGCTGCGGCAGGAGAGCTGGTTCGCCTGAGCTACCTGAACGGATACGACACCGTCAGGAGCATCTTTCCCGACCAAGACAGTTTTCGGGTCGGTGACGAGCCGGCGAAGTTCGAAACAAGCGCGCTCATCAAGTCCGCCGAGATCCGCTCTTCGCTGTTCGGCGCCGCCGATGCCGCCGGTATCCCGGACAGTGTCGCGATTCAGCTGGCGGACGTATTCGGCGGGGAAATCGATTTCTACCGGGATCTGCGCAAAGGCGACAGATTTTCCGTGGTTTATGAAATGCAATACCTCGGGGGACGGCCGGTACGTTCGGGGCGCGTTATCGCCGCCGAGTTCGTCAACAAGGGCAAGACATTCCGTGCGCTCTACTACGTCGGCGCGAATGGCAAGGGCGGTTACTACGAGCCCGATGGCCAGAGCCTGCGCAAGGCCTTTCTGCGCGCGCCTTTGGAATTCTCGCGCATCAGCTCGCACTTTGGCATGCGCAAGGACCCCTATCTGCACTCGTGGCGTAAGCACACGGGCGTCGACTATGCCGCCCCGCTCGGCACGCGGGTGCGCGCCACGGCCGACGGCGTGGTCGAATTCGCGGGGCGTAAAGGCGGCTACGGGAACGCAATCATCCTGCGCAATAGCGGTCGCTACAGCACTGTGTACGGCCACCTGCGGGGCTTTGCGCACGGCATTCACCGCGGTGCGCGAGTGGAACAGGGAGAGATCATCGGCTTCGTAGGGCAGACCGGCTGGGCGACGGGGCCGCACCTGCATTACGAATTTCGCATCGCGGGAGTTGCACGAAACCCGCTCGCGGTCGCCTTGCCGGCGGCCTTCCCGGTCCCTGCACGGGAACTGCCCGCGTTTGAGCGCTACGCCAAGCCGCTTGTCGCACAACTCGATTTACTGGCCACCAGCACTGTCGCGCTGCTTGAGTAGCGCCTCCGCCGTGGGGCCGGAAACATTCGTGGCCAGCCAGCTCTATATAGGGCTCATGTCGGGCACCAGCCTCGACGGGGTCGACGCGGTAGTAGTCGAACTCTCCGCGAAGGCCGCGCGCGCCCTCGCCAGCGTCCATCTTCCTTTCGAGCCGAGACTGCGCGCCGAGCTGCTTGCCCTGAACACGCCGGGGCACGACGAAATTCATCGCGCCGCCTTGCTCGGCAATGAGCTGGCCCGTCGCTATGCGGCAGCAGTTGACGCAGTACTCGCCCGCGCCGGCGTGTCCGCGCAGGAAGTGGTCGCCATCGGCTGTCACGGCCAAACCGTGCGTCACCGACCGACCCTGGGCTACACCGTTCAGATCGGCAATCACGCGCTGCTGACAGAAATGTCCGGAATTCGAGTCGTAGCGGGTTTTCGTCACCGAGACGTTGCGGCTGCGGGCCAAGGCGCGCCGCTGGTACCGGCGTTCCACGCGTTCGCTTTCGCCAGCGCCGACGAAGACCGGATCGTCGTCAATCTTGGCGGCATCGCCAATCTCACTTGGCTGCCACGATCGGGCGCGGTTGCCGGGTTCGACTGCGGTCCCGGCAACTGCCTGCTCGACCTCTGGGCCGAAAGACACCTCGCTGCGCCGATGGACAGCAACGGCGACTGGGCCGCCGGCGGCGCGGTTGACGAGAAGCTCCTCCAGCGCTTCCTGGCCGAGCCTTACGTTTCGGCTCGGCCGCCAAAAAGCACCGGGCGCGATCTATTCAATGCCGGGTGGCTATCGGCGCAGGGCGCCGACGCCGCGGATCCACGAACAGTCCAAGCGACGCTGCTTGAGTTCAGTGCCCGCTGCGTGTCGGATGCATGCCGCCGTTACTATCCGGGCGCAGGAAGGGTGATCGTCTGTGGCGGAGGTTTCCGCAATGCCGCGCTGATTCGGCGCCTGAGCGCCTTGTGCAGCCCGCTTCCAGTGGTTTCGAGCGAGAGCTGCGGACTGGCTCCGGAACTGGTGGAGGCGGTCGCCTTTGCCTGGCTCGCCAAGATGGCGTTGGACGGCGTGCCGGCGAACGTGCCCGCCGTAACGGGCGCCCGCGGCCCACGCGTGCTCGGCGCGATCTACCCGAAATAGGACCGGGCGACCACAAAGAAAAAGGGGGCCGAAGCCCCCTTTCTTGTCCGTCTGATCAGGTTGCGCTCAGGCCGAGAATGAAGATCCGCAGCCGCAGGTCGTGGTCGCATTCGGATTCTTGATCACGAATTGCGCCCCTTCGAGCCCTTCCTGGTAGTCGATCTCGGCCCCTACCAGGTACTGGTAGCTCATCGGATCGATCAGAAGCGTGACGCCGTTCTTCTGCATCGCCGTGTCGTCTTCGTTCTGGACCTCGTCGAACGTGAAGCCGTACTGGAAGCCGGAGCAACCCCCGCCGCTGACAAACACGCGCAGCTTCAGCTCGGTGTTGCCCTCTTCGTCAATTAGCTCTCGAACCTTGTTGGCGGCGTTGTCGGTGAAGACCAACGGCGCCGGCATTTCGGTAACTGCGTTCATTCCTTGCTCCTGAAGACTCACTGGCTAATTATCCTGCGCTGGTTCCCCTAGGGTCAACGTGGCTATTCGCCACCGCGCCTCACCCGCGGGGCTAGCTGCCCGAGGCGAGCTTGAGCTCGATTGCCTTCGATTCCGCGCCGTGGTGGACTAGACGGCCCTCGACCACCGCTCCTTGGTGCATCTCGACACTCTTGTAATGCACGTCCCCTTTGACGTGGGAACCCGTCTGGAGTTCGAGCGACTCTGTCGCATTCACCGGGCCGTTGATGGTTCCGTTCACGACCACATGCGCCGCCTGCACCTCGCCTTCAATTCGCGCCTGCTCCGACACGACCAGCGTGCCTGGCTGGTCGGGTAGCGCGGCGACGTTTCCGCGCACTGTGCCGTCGACCCGCAGACCGCCACTGAAGAACACATTGCCTTCGATCCGGGTGGTCGCGCCGATCAGGCTGTCGATCCGGTTCTGCGGCTTGCTTGCTTTGCGAAACATTTCCGTCATCCTCCATCAGCCCAAGTTGACCGTCTGGGTCGCGCGCGCCTGGTCCGAATTGCCTTCATAAACCCGGACCTGAACGCTCTCGACTTTGGCCTTCGGCCCCACCCGGAACGTACCTTCGACACGCCGAAAGTACTTGAATTTAAAGCGGAAAGCCGAAGCACTGGCATCAGTCCGCTCAGGAAATTTCATGATAGCACTCTTGCCATCTTCAGTCATGCTCACCACCAGTTCGAGCCGTCCGTCAAATTCCCGATCACGCCGCATGCCGGAGGTAAGCAACAGCATCCGATAACGGAACTCGCCCGGCAGCACGTCGGGGGTGACTTCGAATCGATAGATGGCGAGCGCAGGCACGCTGTGCGGGTCGGAGGTAAGCATGCGCTCGAAGATGGCCAAATCCTCGCGCAGCTTTCCGTCCTGCTGCTCCAACGTGCGGATCTGCTGTGCCAGCCGCTCTTGGGCGGTCCGTTCGATTGCCAGTTGGCTTCCCGCCGCGTTGGCTACAGCGCGCAACCGCTTCAGTTCGCTGCGCGCAGATTCCAGTTGGGCCCGCGTGTCGGCGAGAGTCTGCTCTACCTGGTCGCGGTCGAATCCCGCGAAACGCCTGCCGGCGTCATACGTCCAGAAAGCCAGCGCGGCGGCAAACGCAAGCGTGACCACGATGCCGAGCCAGCGCAAATACCAAGGCACTTCGGTTCTCACCGCAACCCGGCGGGCTGTGATGCCGAAGCGCTTACGCAGCTTGCGCAGGCCGACCATCGTGTCGCGCGCGCTATGGCACGATCGGAACCTGCCCGAGTCCCGTGGACTCAGGCAACCCGAACATGATGTTCATGTTTTGCACGGCCTGCCCCGACGCGCCTTTCACCAGATTGTCGATTACCGATAGCACCACGAGGGTATCTGATTTTGTCGCGGTTTCGCGCGGCCGGTGCACGGCGATTCGGCATAGATTTGCCGCGCGTACCGAACGCGTGTCGGGATGGCTGCCAGCCGGCATGACATCGACGAACGGCTCGCGCGCATAGCGCTCCCGATACAGTGCCTGGAAATCCATTTCGCCCGTCACGCGCGCATAGAGCGTGGCATGTATGCCGCGAATCATCGGGGTCAGGTGGGGAGTAAACACCAATCCGATCTCGCGCCCCGCAGCCTGCGATAAGCCCTGCCGGATCTCCGGCCAGTGCCGGTGTCCGGGCACACCGTAGGCCATGAAATTGTCGGACGCTTCGGAAAAGGCGAGATGAAGCTCGGCCTTGCGCCCCGCGCCGCTGACGCCGGACTTGGCATCGGCGATCAGGTGATCCAGGTCGACCACGCCGGCCTCGACCAGCGGCAGGAAGCCCAACTGGACGGCCGTTGGATAGCATCCCGGATTGGCGACCAGGCGAGCCTCGCGGATGCCGGCACGGTTGACCTCGCACAAACCGTATACCGCTTCGCCGACCAGCTCGGGCGAGGCGTGCTTCATCCCGTACCAGCGCTCCCATTCTGCGATGTCCTGGATGCGAAAGTCAGCGGAGAGATCGACGATGCGCGCGCCCGAATCGAGCAGGGCGCGCGCCTCGGTCATTGCCACGCCGTTCGGGGTCGCGAAAAATACGACGTCGCACCCGCCCAGTGCGGCCTGGTCCGGCGCGGTGAAATCGAGCGGCACATGTCCGCGCAGGCTCGGAAACATCTTGGCCACCGGCGTGCCCGCGTCTTTGCGCGACGTTACTGCGACAAGCTCGACGCTCGAGTGCTGTGCGAGCAGACGCATCAACTCCACTCCCGTGTATCCGGTCCCGCCGACGATGCCCGCTTTAATCATTCGCTACCCCGCACAAGAAACACCCGCAGACGAAAAAGCCGCCCGTAGGCGGCTTTTCTTTGGCTCCGGGACCGAAGGCCCCTTCGCTCAGCGTTTCGAGAACTGCTTGCGCCGCCGCGCCTTATGAAACCCGACCTTCTTTCGTTCCACTTCGCGCGCATCTCGCGTGACCAGACCTGAGGCGCTCAGCACTGGCTTAAGCGCCGCATCATACTCGATCAACGCCCGGGAAATGCCATGGCGCACTGCGCCCGCCTGGCCATTTTCCCCGCCGCCGTAAACATTGACCTTGATGTCGAAGCTGGCAAGGTTCTTCGTCAGCTCGAGCGGCTGACGGACGATCATGCGGCCGGTCTCGCGCGCGAAGAACTCGTCCACGGGCTTATCGTTCACCACGAAGCCGCCCTTGCCGGGCTTAATGAAGACGCGCGCGACCGCGCTCTTGCGCCGTCCCGTGCCGTAGTAGTAATCGCCGACCATAGTCTCGACCTCAGATTTCCAGAGCTTTGGGCTGTTGTGCGGAATGAGGATGCGCGCCCTCCGCGTATACCTTCAGTTTCTTGAGCATTGCGTTGCCCAGAGGCCCCTTCGGCAGCATGCCTTTGACCGCCTTCTGCAATACGCGCCCCGGGTACTTGGCGTGCAACTTCGCGAAGTTCGTTTCGCGAATGCCGCCGGGATAGCCGGTATGGCGGTAGTATTTCTTGTCTTCGGCCTTGTTGCCGGTGACGCGGATCTTGGCGGCGTTGACGACAACGATGTAATCGCCGGTGTCGACGTGCGGTGTGTACTCCGGCTTGTGCTTGCCGCGCAGCCGCATGGCGATTCGCGCCGCGAGGCGGCCGAGCACTTTGCCCTGGGCATCTACCACATACCAGTCGTTGTTGACTGCGCCCGGCTTCGCCGAATAGGTTTTCATGGTGCCGCGGAATTCGAAAAGAGCGCGATTTTAATGGGAATAGCCCCTTGCCGTCAAAGCTTCGCTCCAGGCCCACCAAAAAAAACGCGACTCTTGCGAGTCGCGTTCAATCCACCAAAGGAGGAGGGTGGAGGAGACAAACTCGCGAGGCTCCGGAGGAGGGTGGAACCCCGCGACGGAATGAATAATAGCGACCGTATTGCTGCGTTGCAAAATTAAAAATATGATGGGGTAATTAGTTAATTGAATGTGTGACGCTTTTAACATACCGCTTTGATTGCATGTAGAGATTGCTTCGAGTTATCGACCTAGTGGCGGACAGGTAAGAGCTAGACCATGCACTCGCCGTGGCTTTTTGTACTGCATTGCACAAATATCTGATTTTGTAAGGATAATGAGATGGAATGTACGGTTCGCTGGACGCAGGGCATGACCTTTGTCGCCGAAACCGAGAGCAATCACCTGCTAGCCATGGACGGCGCGCCCGAGGGCGGCGGCAGGAACCTGGCGCCGCGGCCGATGGAGCTCGTACTGGCGGGAACTGGTGGATGCACCGCATACGACGTCGTCCTGATCCTGCGCAAGAGCGGTCAACAAGTCACCGGCTGCGAGGTCAAGCTGAGCGCCGATCGCGCTCCCAGCGACCCGAAAGTGTTCACGCGCATCCACATGCACTTCGTCGTCCGCGGCAAGGCGCTGAAGCGCAATCTGGTCGAACACGCGATCCGGCTATCACACGAGAAGTACTGCTCGGCCTCGATCATGCTCGGCAAGACCGCCGAGCTCAGCAAAGACTTCGAGATCGTCGAGGAGTAGCCGTATTGGCGGGCCGGTCAGATCCGGTAGGCGACCGTGGTCATCACCTTGGACATCAGCCGCATCACGCCTTTCACCGGCGCCGGCAACTCGGCCGCGCCGAGCGAGATCGCGGTATCGCGATGGCGCGCTTCGTCGGCCCGCATGCGCTCCATGACGGCCCTGGTGCGTGCATCCTCCGGGGAAAGCTGGGCAAGGTGCCCGGATAGATGCTCTTCCACCTGCCGCTCGGTTTCGGCCAGGAAGGCGAGGCTCCAGCGGTCTCCCAGCGCTCCGGCCGCCGCGCCAATCGCGAACGCGCCCGCGTACCAGAGCGGGTTTGCATAGCTCAGCCGCCCGCCCAGCTCGTCGATCCGCGCCGCGCTCCAGGCGAGATGATCCTGCTCTTCAGTCGCCGCATGCTCGAGCGCCTGCCGGTTGCCAGGATCGCGCGCGGTAAGCGCCTGGCCCTGGTAAAGGGCCTGCGCGCACACCTCTCCAACGTGGTTCACACGCATCAGCGCGGCCGCATGGGCGCGCTCCACTTCTTCCAACTCGCCCTCCTCCCGGTCATCCGCCGGGGACGGCCGCTGGGCCCGGTGCACGCCTGCGACCGCGCGCAGCGCGAGGTCCAATCCTTCGATCAGGTGGTCGACCGCGCTGCGCTCGTTCGTCATATCGGTCATCTTACCGAATCGCGCACGCAAAAAAAAAGCCGCCCCGAAGGGCGGCTTGATGTTTCTTAAAGCTTCTGGATCGGTCGATTAGAACGTGTGCGCCAGACCCACGCCGATACCGGTGGTCCCGTCGTTGCTCTTCCTGCCGTCGATCGGGGCACCGATCCCACTGGCAGTGAGACTGTCGTGATCGATTTCAGCGTACACCGTCGTCCGCTTCGACAGATCGTAGTCCACCGCGATCACGGTATTCTTGAAGCTTTCCGTCGTCAGCTGCCGCGAAGCCCGTCGACTTGATGTCGTAGTAGCCCAGACGTCCCGTCAGACGCGAGGAGAAGTCGTACGCAGCGCCCAGCGAGATCATGCGCGCTTTTTCGAGCTGTCCAACAGCGCTCGACGCATACCAGCCGCCGTTCCCACCACCGCCGTTGAGAGCGCCACCCCAGTTTGAATCCCACTTCGTCTGCGAGTAGCCGGCACGGAACGTGAAGCCGGCCATGCTGTACTTGCCGCCGATGGTCGCGTCCTTCTGCGAGCCGGTGGCCGTGCCGTCTTTCGTGTCCGAGTACGCACCAGCGATCGTGAATCCGGCCACGGCGAAGTCGCCACCGATGCCGAAGCGGCGGCCGGCCGAGCTGCTGCCGACTGCCTCGCCGAGCGCGTAGTCGAGCATCACGTGACCAGCGCCGAACCCGGTCGAAGCTTGGATCATATTGCTCGAACGCACGCCTGCAGTGAACCGGACGTTCGGCGTGATGCCCGTGTAGTTGTAGCTCAACGGGTCATAGATGGCCGAATTCCTTGAAGTTCACCGTGTAGTCGCGGCCCATATGAAACTCGCTTGCGCCGCTCGACAGACCGACCCACGACGAACGGGCGAAGGTCGCGCCGCCGCTCGGGCCGGCACCGGTGTCGGACGAGTACTGGCCTTCCAGCTTGAAGTTCGCCTTCAGCCCGCCGCCGAGGTCCTCGGAGCCCTTCATGCCCCAGCGGTTGGTGCGATACAGGCCATCGGTCATGGACGTAACAGTTCCATCGGTGGCGCCGTTCTGAACCTTGCTCTGGTTCCGTAGGCCGGTGTCGATGGTGCCGTACAGCGTTACGCTCGATTGCGCGAACGCAACAGCCGGGATCGCCAGCGCGCCGGCGACCGCTGCAGCCATTAGCTTCTTGTTCATCAATAAGTCTCCCAACTTGTTGGAAAATTTGGGGCGCTTGCGCGCCCCGCCTCAACCCCTCACGTGAGAAGTTACTTTAATTGTCCTCGCCGTTGACGCATAAGAGCAACGCTTTCTTGTCCTTTGTTCTCTTTTCCGAAGAAATTGTTGCTGATATACAACATGAAAGGCGCATTTAAACATTCCATTTAAAATCAATAAGTTGATAGAGGCCCAAACAGTTCGCCGAGCGCTTTTCCTGGGTCTGCTGCGCGCATGAAGGCTTCCCCTACGAGGAAGGCGCCGACCCCTTGTTGCCGGAGACGATCGGCGTCGCCAGGCGCGAGGATTCCGCTCTCGGCGACCACGATGCGCTCGGGCGGTACGCGCTCGAGGAGATCGAGCGTGGTTTCGAGCCGCGTTTCGAACGTGCGCAGGTTGCGGTTGTTGATCCCTAGCAGCGGCGTACGCAGTTGCAGGGCCGCGTCGAGCTCTGTTGCGTCGTGAATCTCGACCAGCACGGCCATGCCGAGCTCGTGCGCGATCGCTTCGAGCGCGCGCATGGCCTCGGGTGCAAGCGCCGCGGCAATCAGCAGAATGCAGTCGGCGCCTAGCGCGCGCGCCTCGTAGACCTGGTAGGGCCCGAGCACGAAATCCTTGCGCAGCGCCGGCAGCGTGCAGGCGGCGCGCGCCGCGATCAGGTGCTCCGGCGCGCCCTGGAAGAACTGCCGGTCAGTCAGCACCGAGAGGCAGGCCGCGCCGCCCGCTTCGTAGCTGCGCGCGATCGCGGCCGGGTCGAAGTTCTCGCGCAGCAAGCCTTTCGAGGGGCTCGCGCGCTTGATTTCCGCGATCACCGCGGGTCGGCCGGCGGCGCGCTTGGCGCGGATCGCGCCGACGAAATCGCGCGCGGGCACGGCGGCGCGGGCGCGCGCCTCGATCTCGCGCGCCGGGATCTCGCCCTGGGCCGCTGCGACCTCTTCCCGCTTGGCAGCGAGGATGCGCTGCAGGACGTCGGCCATCCTCAGCTTTGCTTCAGGCGCTGGGTGTAGGCCACGAACTCGTCGAGCTTCTTCTTCGCCTCGCCGCTTGCGAGCGTTTTGCGCGCGCGCTCGATGCCCGCAGCGAGAGTCTTCGCGGCGCCGGCGACGTAGATCGCGGCGCCCGCATTGAGCAAGACGATGTTCAGCGCGGGCCCTGGCTGGTTCTCGAGCACGGCGAGCACCATCTGTCGCGACTCGTCCACGGTGTTAACCTGAATCGCACGCCGGTCATAGAGCTCGAGCCCGAACTGCGAGGGATGGATCGTGTACTCCTGGATTTCGCCCTTCACCAGTTCGCCGACCAAGGTTTCGCCCGAAATCGAGATCTCGTCCAGGCCGTCCAATCCGTAGACCGTCATCACATGCCTGCTGCCCAGGCGCTGCAGCACCCGCACCTGGATTCCCACCAGGTCGGGATGGAACACCCCCAGCACCTGGTTCGGCGCGCCGGCCGGATTGGTGAGCGGGCCGAGGATGTTGAAGATGGTGCGCACGCCCAGCTCCTTGCGCACCGGTCCGGCGTACTTCATCGCCAGGTGGTGCGAAGGCGCAAACATGAAGCCGACGCCGACGCTTTCGATGCTCGCCGCCACCTGCTGCGGACTGAGCATGATGTTCGCGCCCAGCGCCTCGAGCACGTCCGCGCTGCCCGACGACGAAGACACCGCGCGGTTGCCGTGCTTGGCGATCCGGACCCCCGCGGCAGCGGCCACGAAGGCGGAGGCGGTCGATACGTTGAAGGTGTGCGCCGCATCCCCGCCGGTGCCGACGATGTCCACCAGGTGGTGGCCGTCGGCCACCTCGACGCGGGTGGCGAACTCGCGCATCACCTGCGCCGCGGCTGCGATCTCCCCGATCGTCTCCTTCTTTACCCGCAAACCGATCAGAAAACCGGCAATCTGCGCGGGCGTCAATTCGCCGCGCATGATCTGCCGCATGACGTGGAGCATCTCGTCGTGGAATAACTCCCTGTGCTCGACGGTGCGCTGGATCGCCTCGGCGATCGTGATCTGCTTCATTGGATCCTCCCCTGCAGGAAATTCTTCAGCATCTGGTGGCCGTGCTCCGTGAGCAGGGCCTCGGGATGAAACTGCACCCCTTCGACCGCGAGCTCCCTGTGGCGCAGGCCCATGATCTCGCCGTCCTCGGAGCGGGCCGTGATCTCGAGACAGGCCGGCACCGATGCGCGCTCGACCACCAGCGAGTGATAGCGCGTAGCGATGAAATCCTGCGCCAGACCGGTGAACACGCCCTTTTGGTCGTGATGGATATGCGAGACCTTGCCGTGCATCACCTGATTCGCCCGCACCACGCGGCCGCCGAAGGCCTGCCCGATCGCCTGGTGCCCGAGGCACACGCCCAGGATCGGCACCCGCCCGGCGAGCCGTTCGATCAATCCGAGCGAAATCCCCGCCTCGTTCGGCGTGCACGGCCCCGGCGAGAGCACTATCCGCGCCGGCGCCATGGTCTCGATCTGCTCGACCGAGACCTCGTCGTTGCGCAGCACCTTCACCTCTTCACCCAGCTCGCCGAAGTACTGCACGAGGTTGTAGGTGAACGAATCGTAGTTGTCGATCATCACGAGCATCGTTCCCCCTCCCCTAGCGGGACACCGCCCGCGGCGGCGCGCTTTGCGGCGCGCCCGAGGCATGTTCTGCTGCGGCCACCTCGGCGGCACGAAGGATCGCGCGCGCCTTGTGCTGCGTTTCCTGCCACTCGGACTGCGGGTCGGAATCGGCCACGATTCCCGCCGCCGCCTGTACGTGCAGCAGGCCGTCCTTCACCACCGCGGTGCGGATCGCGATCGCCACGTCCATATCACCGTTGAACCCGAAATAACCGACGGCGCCGCTGTACACGCCGCGCTTGACCGGCTCCAGCTCGTCGATGATCTCCATGGCGCGCACCTTCGGCGCGCCGCTCACGGTGCCGGCGGGAAAGCTCGCCTTGAACACGTCGATCGCGTCCAGTCCGGGCGCGATCTTGGCCTCGACGTTCGACACGATATGCATCACGTGCGAATAGCGCTCGATCACCATCTTCTCGGTGACGCGCACGCTGCCGGTCGCGGCGACCCGCCCGGCGTCGTTGCGCCCCAGATCAATCAGCATCACGTGCTCGGCGCGTTCCTTGGGATCCGATAGCAGATCCTCGGCCGCGCGCGCATCCTCTTCCTCGGTACGCCCGCGCGGGCGCGTGCCCGCGATCGGCCGCACCGTAATCGCGTCGCCGGCGAGCCGCACCAGAATCTCCGGCGACGCGCCAACGACATGGTGGTCGCCGAAGTCGAAATAGAACATGTAGGGCGACGGATTGAGGCCCCGCAACGCACGGTAAAGCATGAGCGGCGGCGCCTCGAACGACCGCGTTGTGCGCTGCGACACCTGCACCTGCATGCAGTCGCCGGCGAAGATGTACTCCTTGCAGTGGCGCACCGCCTCGAGAAAGCCCTCCTCGCTGAATGTCCGGCTAAGCGGTGCCGGCTCCCCCGCCGGCGAGTCGACCGCCAGCGCGAGCACCATGCTGTCCGGCAACGGCGTCGTGAGGCGCGCCCGTAGGCGTTCGAGCCGCTCGCTCGCCGCTTTGTAGGCGTCGGGCTGCTGCGGGTCGGCGTAGACCACGAGATAGAGCTTTCCCATCACGTTGTCGACCACCGCGAGCTCGTCCGAGACGAGCAGCAGCATGTCCGGCGTCCCGAGCGGGTCGGGCTTGGCGCCGGCGAGGGCGCGCGGCTCGATGTGGCGCACCATTTCGTAGCCGAAATACCCCACCAGCCCGCCGCCGAAACGCAATGCCGCCGGAACCGGCGCGACGCGATGGCGCTTGAGGTAGGCGCGCACGTATTCGAACGGGTCCGCGTTGTCGGCGCGCTCGAGACAGACGTCCGCGCCGCGCGCGTCGCGCAGCAGGCGGCGCACCGTCGAGCCGCGCGCCTCGATCCGTTCAGCGCACGCCAGGCCGATGAACGAGTAGCGCCCGAATCGCTCCCCGCCCACCACGGACTCGAGCAGGTAGGAATAGGGTCCGTTGGCCAGCTTGGCGTACACCGCGAGCGGCGTGTACAGATCTGCGCGCACCTCGGCGACGACCGGGATGCGCGTGTAACCTTGCGTTGCGAGCTTGTCGAAATCGAGCTCAGTCATGCGACTTCTCCACCTGAAACTTAAAGAACCGGGAAACTGCGGCTGGGGTATTGCGCGCCGCCCGTGCCGCGCAGGGGCGCGCTAAGGTCTAGCGGCGCCAGGAGCGCCAGCTACGCCAGCGGGTGATGCAAGTTCCGGTTCGGTGGTGGCTCACGACTGTGGCGAGAGAAGATTCGCGGCGTCAATTAGCGAAGCGACTATACCATCACATTCGATTTCGCGTACATCCTGCCCCTCGCGGTAGCCATACGGCACCAGCAGGACGCGGCAGCCCGCGCGCCGCCCACCCACGGCATCGTTGGCGGAATCGCCGATCACCGCCGCCTCGGGCGGCGCGACCCCAAGCGCGCGGCAGGCCAGCAGAAACGGGCCCGGGTCCGGTTTACGCTGCCCCGCCCGGTCGCTCGTGACCACCTGGTCGAAGTAGCCCGCGAGGCGGCTGGAGGCGAGCAAGGGATCGGTGAAGCGCGACGCTTTGTTCGTGACGCAGGCCAGCCGCAGGCCCCGCGCCTTCATGGCCGCCAGTCCCTCCTCTACCCCCGGGTAGAGGCTCGACGCGGAGCCGTTCAGGCGTTCGTAGTGCAGCGTGAAGCGCTCCAGCGCCGATTCGTAAAGCGGCTCGTCGGGCGCCTCACCGGCGGCTGACTCAAGGCAGCGGCGCACCAGTGCGGCGATTCCCTTGCCGATGAAATCTCGCACCTCGCCCGGGTCGATCTGGCGCAGGCCCAGATCCGCGAGCGTCGCGTTCGCCGCCGCCGCGATGTCCGGCGCAGTGTCGAGCAGAGTGCCGTCGAGGTCGATCAGTGCGGCGCGAATCACGCGGCGCGGCGCACGGCGCCGAGGCGCGTTCGCATGTCGCGGATGGTCGCCGCATAGTCCCTTGAGCCGAAGATCCCTGAGCCCGAGACGAAAGTGTCGGCGCCCGCGGCCGCGACCTCGGCGATGTTGTCGCTCTTGATGCCGCCGTCGACCTCCAGCCAGATCTCGCGCGCGTTCGAGCGCACTTCGGCGTCGATGCGCCGCCGCGCCTCGGCGATCTTGGGCAGCATCGAGGCAATGAAGCGCTGGCCGCCAAAACCGGGGTTGACCGACATGATCAGCACCAGATCCAGCTTGTCGAGCGTGTGATCGAGCCAGTCGAGCGGCGTCGCCGGATTGAACACCAGCCCGGCCTTGCAGCCGTGCTCGTGGATCAAGCCGATCGTGCGATCGACGTGCTCGCTCGCCTCGGGATGGAAGCTGATCAAGCTGGCGCCTGCCTTGGCGAAATCCGGCACGATGCGGTCGACCGGCTTGACCATGAGATGGACGTCGATCGGCAGTGAAACGTGCGGGCGCAGCGCCTCGCAGACCTGCGGGCCTATGGTCAGGTTCGGAACGTAGTGGTTGTCCATGACGTCGAAATGAATGACGTCGGCGCCGGCCAGGGCGACGGCCTTCACCTCTTCGCCCAGCCGCGCGAAGTCGGCAGACAGGATGCTGGGTGCTATGCGGAACGCCATGACGCGGCCAGTTTACAATGCACACATGGGCCAGGAGAAGCACTACGAGATCGCGGTCAGCGCCAGGACGCAATACCTGCCGGAGCAATCCGACGAAACATCGAACCGCTACGCATTCGCCTACACCATCACGATCCGCAACGTCGGCAGCGTCACCGGCCAGCTGATCAGCCGGCACTGGATTATTACCGATGCACAGGGCCTGGTGCAGGAGGTCCGCGGCCTGGGCGTGGTCGGCGCGCAGCCCGTGCTGCGGCCGGGCGAGCAATTCGAGTACACCAGTGGCACCTCGATCGCGACCCAAGTCGGGACCATGCGCGGCAGCTATCAGATGGTGGCGGAGGACGGCACCCGATTCGAGGCCCCCATCCCGGAATTCACGCTGTCGGTGCCGCGCGTGCTGCACTGAAGGCAATCGTGACGCAAAGCCTGCGCCACAGCTACCGCCTGCTGGCGCCGGTCTACGACCTCGCGGTGCGCGGCGCTCTCGCTCGGGCGCGAGTGCGCAGTCTCGCCCGCCTGCAGCGCCGCACCCGCGCCGAGGTGCTGGTCGCGGGCATCGGCACCGGACTCGACCTGCCTCTGCTGCCCCCGATGCACCGCTACGTCGGGGTGGACCTGACGCGCGCAATGCTGGCGCGCGCGGTGGCGCGCCGGGGCGCGCTGGACATCGGCTTCGTCGAGGGCGATGCCGAAGCGCTGCCGTTCGCCGAAGCGAGCTTCGACTCGGCGGTCATGCACCTGATTCTAGCGGTCGTTCCGCAGCCGGCGCGCTGCCTGGCCGAAGTAGCACGGGTGCTGCGGCCCGGAGGTCGCGTGCTGCTGTTCGACAAATTCCTCCGCCCGGGGGATCGTGCATGGCTGCGCCGCGCGCTTAACCCGTTCGCAAGGCGCATTGCGACCCGAACCAATGTGGTGTTCGAGGAGGTGCTCGCCGGCGTGCCCGGGCTTCGCCTGCTCAGCGATGAGCCGGCGCTCGCGCGCGGCTGGTTTAGACTGATCGAGCTGGAGAAACAACTAGCCTGACGCGGCCGGCGGCTGGTCGTCGTCGCGACTCTGCCTGCGTGGACGCGTCAGACCGGCAATCACGACCACGAGCACGAGCGCCAGACCGATTTCCAGAACAATGAACCACATTGTGCGAGCTCTCCTGGGCGCTGGGATCGCGATTGTACTTGTCGCGAGCTGCGTGCCGCTGCCACCGGCGCCCCCGAGCGCGGCGCGCTATGTACAGACCTCGTACTCCGACCTTCCGGGATGGCCCGCGGCCGAGCTCGAGCCGAGCCTGCGCGCATTCCTCGCAGGCTGTCCCAGGCTGAAGGCGGTGCCTGCGCTCACGCGCGCCTGCGAGGCGGCGCGCACGGTGCCGCCCGACGACGCGGCCGCGGCCCGCAGCTTCTTGGAGGCGACGTTCGTTCCTTATGCGGTCATCGCGCCGGATGGTTCGGACACCGGCCCGATGACCGGCTATTACGAGCCCGTGCTCGATGGCAGCCGCGTGCGCACCGACCGCTTCCGCTACCCGATCTTCGGCGTGCCTGACGATCTGGTCGACGTCGACCTCGCCAGTCTCTATCCGGAGCTCAAGGGCTTGCGCCTGCGCGGACGGCTCGACGGCCGCAGGCTGGTGCCTTACTACTCCCGGGCCGAAATCGACGCCCGCGGCGACGGCTTCGAGGCGCCCGTGATCGCGTGGGTCGCCGATCCGGTCGAGCTGTTCTTCCTCCAGATCCAGGGCAGCGGCCAGATCCGGCTGGGCGGCGACGATCGCATCCGGGTCGGCTACGCGGACCAGAACGGCCACCCTTACAGCTCACTCGGGCGCTACCTGGTCGCGCAGGGCGAGCTGCCGCTGGAGCAGGCGTCGATGGACGGCATCAAGCAATGGGCGCGAGCGCATCCCGAGCAGCTGCAGCAGGCGCTCGAGCAGAACCCGAGTTACGTGTTCTTCCGCGAGCTGCCCGCGTCGGGCGGCCCCATCGGAGCCCTGGGCGCGCCGCTCAGCGCCGGATACAGCATCGCGGTGGACCGGCGCTTCTATCCCCTCGGCGCGCCGGTGTACCTGGCAACCACGATTCCGCTCTCCGACCAGCCGCTGGAGCGGCTGGTCATGGCGCAGGACACGGGTGGAGCGATCCGCGGCGCGGTCCGCGCGGACTTGTTCTGGGGCGGCGGCACCGAGGCCGGCTCGCTCGCCGGCGACATGCGCCAGCAGGGTCGGATGTGGTTGCTGTGGCCGCGCGGCGAGCCCCTGCCGCGCCCCTAGCAGGCTACTTGGCCTTCGCCGCCTTCAGGTCCCGATAGACGTCGTCCAGCGTCGCCGCAAGGTGCGCCGAGGACAGCCCGCCGCGCAAACGTTCGCCGTTGGCGAGAAACAGGGTCGGCGTCGAATTCACCCCGAGCCGGTGGCCGAGCACAAGATTCTTCTCGAGCGGGTTGGCGCAGTCCGCACTGGCGGTCGGACGCTTGCCGCGCAGCGCCAGGTCGAGCCATGCCTTGGATCGGTCCGGGGAGCACCAGATCGCCCTCGACTGCTCGGCCAATTCGGGATGTATCACCGGATACATGAAAACGTAGATCGTGATGTCGTCGACTCGCGCCAGTTCCTTCTCGAATTGCTGGCACGCCGGACAGTACGGATCGGAGAACATTGCCAGCACGCGGCGCCCACTGCCGCGCCGGATCTTGACCGCGTCCTGCATCGGCAGCGAATCGAATTTGATCGCGAGCAGCTTGTTCATCCGCTCGTCGGTAAGGTTGCGGTCGTGGCGGACGTCGTAGATGCTACCCAGGATGATGCTTGTCGCCTGGGCATCGGTATAGACGATCCGCGGTCCGTCCTCACCGCGAATCACCACTTCGTACAAGCCAAGCACCGGCATCGGTTGTACGCTCTCGATACGTGCCCCGCCGAGCTTGGACTCGATCACCTTGCGGATCTGTGCCTCATCGGCGCGCGCAGGCAGGACGGCAAGGCACAGGGCGGCGAGCGCCAAGATTCGAACGAGCATTACATAGTCTCCGGCGCGCCTCAGCCCATTGCCTGGCGCATAAGCATGTTTTTTAAGACCGGAACCCGGTCGGTCAAGTTCAATCCTGCGTTGCGCGCCAGTGAAATGGCCCGGCCCTGGGCCGCGAACAGGCGGTACAGGCCATGCACCGTCGCGTCCATGGCCAGCACGGCCTCGGCGCGAGCGCGGGCGTAGCGCCGCAGCAGCCTCAGGTCACCGGGGTCTCGCACCGGCTCGCGCGCCGCGAGCACCTGCGCCAGCGCCCGCGCGTCCTGGAAGCCCAGATTCGCGCCCTGGCCCGCGAGCGGATGTACCACGTGCGCCGCGTCGCCGATCAGCGCGACCCGTGGCGCGACCAGACGGGCCGCGGCAAGCCGCCGCAGCGGAAAACCCCGCGCCGGCGTCACCAGCGTGAGCGCGCCCTGGGCATCGTGCGAAGCCCGCTCCACTTCGCGGCAAAGCGCGTCGGCGTCCAGCGCGAGCAGGCGTGCCGCCTCGGCGTCGGCAACCGACCACACCATCGATACGTGGCTGCCCGCAAGCGGCAACAGCGCGAGCACGGGTCCACCCTGGAACCATTGCTGCGCCACGTTACCGTGCGGCCGCTCGCAAGCGAAGTTGGCGACCACTGCGGTCTGGCCGTAGGCGCGCTCGGTGGCCCCCAGTCCGACACCTTCGCGCACGAAGGAGTGCGCGCCGTCCGCGCCCACTACCAGTTTGCCCCGCAAGCTGCGTCCGTCGCGTAAGTGCACGACCGCATGCGCTGCCGACAGCTCCAGCCGCTCGCACTGCGCAGGCGCAATGACCTCGAGCCCGTCACGCGCCTCCAGCGCGCGCCACAGCGCGTCCTGCAACACGCCGTCCTCGACGATCCAGGCCAGTGCCTCGACCCCGGCGCGGTAGGCGTCGAATTCGAGCAGCGAGCGGCCGTCATCGCCGAACACACGCATCGCATGCACCGGCGTCAGCCGCTCCGGCGGGATGCCCTGCCAGGCCTTGAGCTCGCGCAGGAATGCGGCATTGCCGGGGCTGAGCGCGTAGACCCGGGCATCGAAGCTTCCGGGCGCGACGTGCGCGACGGCGCGCTGAGCCGGGGAGATCAGCGCGGTCGACAACCCGTGCGCCGCGCGCGCGAAGCTCGCACCGACCAGGCCGGCGCCGACCACAATGAGATCGAAGTTCACGCGCGCATTGTATCTTGCGCTGCCCGCGCGAAGCCTTTCCCAGCGCGAAATAACCTATTGGTTTAGCGCAATTTTCGCGACCTGCGTGACGCCGAATGCGCCGCGCGCGCTTGACCGGAACGCGGTCGAAGGCGACAATTCGCGCCCTTTCCGGAGGCGAATTAGCTCAGCTGGTTAGAGCAGCGGAATCATAATCCGTGTGTCCGGGGTTCGAGTCCCTGATTCGCCACCACTCCCTCCGCGCCGGCCTGCGGCGCCCCTCCTCTACAATAGGGTCTCGGAGGCCATGTCGATGACCCTTGCCAAGCTCACCCGGGCGTTCGCGCTCTGCCTGCTCGCCGGATTGGCGCCAAGCGCGCTGGCACAGCTGCGCACCATCCCGGCCGACGCACAGCGCGGCGAGATCCGTCACGTGCAGGGGATGCTGGTCGAGATCGACGGCCAACGTGTGCTGCTCGGGCCGGGGGCGCAGATCCGCGACGCCTCGAATCGCATCGTCGTGCCGACCGCCCTGCCGCCGGATGCGCAGATTCGATACCTGCTCGACGCCCAGGGCAACCCGTACCGGATCTGGCTGCTGACGCCTGAGGAAGCGGCGCAGCCCGACCCCAACCACTGAGGACGAGGCGAGCGCAGGCGAGCATGCCCGGCAAGCTCTACATCCGCACCTTCGGCTGCCAGATGAACGAGTACGACTCGGACCGGATGGCCGACGTGCTGGCGCAAGACGGCGCGTACGCCCCCACCGGGCAGCCGGAGGACGCCGACCTGATCGTGTTCAACACCTGCTCGGTGCGCGAGAAGGCGCAGGAGAAGGTTTTCGCCGATCTCGGCCGGGTGAAGCACCTCAAGCGCGAAAACCCGCGCCTGATGATCGCGGTCGGCGGCTGTGTCGCGAGCCAGGAAGGCGCTGCGATCGTCGCGCGCGCGCCCTACGTCGACGTGGTATTCGGTCCGCAGACCCTGCACCGCCTGCCGGAGTTGCTCGCGCGCCGGCGCGCGAGCGGCCGCGCGCAGGTGGATGTGAGCTTTCCCGAGATCGAGAAATTCGACCACCTGCCGCCGGCGCGCATCGCGGGCGCGGCGGCCTTCGTGTCGATCATGGAGGGCTGCAGCAAGTACTGCAGCTTCTGCGTCGTGCCATACACGCGAGGCGAGGAATTCTCGCGCCCGTTCGACGACGTCATGGCCGAGCTCGCCGACCTGGCCGAGCGCGGCGTAAGTGAAGTCACGCTGCTGGGACAGAACGTGAACGCCTGGCGGGGCGAGATCGATGGCGAGCCGGCCGATTTCGCCGAGTTGCTGCGCTACGTGGCCGAAATCGACGCCATCGAACGCGTACGCTATACCACGTCGCATCCGCGCGAGTTCACGCAGCGTCTGATCGACGCGCACGCAGACCTGCCGGGCCTCGCCGGCCACGTGCATCTACCGGTGCAGTCCGGCTCCGACCGGGTGCTGGCGGGGATGAAGCGCGGCTACACGGTGCTGGAATACCGCTCGATCGTTCGGCGCCTGCGCCAAGCGCGGCCGGATATCAGCCTCACTTCGGATTTCATCGTCGGCTTTCCGGGCGAGACCGAGTCCGACTTTCAGGCCACGCTCGAGCTCGCGCGCGAGCTGGGTTTCGACGGCTCGTTCTCGTTCGTCTACAGTCCGCGCCCCGGCACGCCCGCCGCCGGGCTGCCGGACACGACGCCGCCGGTCGAAAAGCTCGACCGGCTGCAACGGCTGCAGACCGCGCTGGACGCGCAGGCGCACGCGATCAGCGAGCAAATGGTCGGCAGCGTGCAGCGCGTGCTGGTCGAAGGCCCCGCGCGCCGCGACCCCGACGAGCTCGCCGGCCGCACGGGCAACAACCGGGTGGTCAATTTCCGCGGCGGCCGCGAGCTGATCGGGCGCTTCGTCGACGTGCGCATCAGCGCGGCGCTGTCGCATACGCTGCGCGGCGAGGTCTAGGGAACGCCCGCCGCCGGTGACGCGCAGCCCGTCCTCCAAGCCGGTTGAAGTTCGCTTCGAGCCGCTCGACAACCAGCGCCTGGCGCGCCTGTGCGGGGCGCTCGATGCCAACCTGCGCCAGATCGAGTCGGCGCTCGATGTCGCGATCGCGCGCCGCGGCGCGCACTTCACCGTGCGCGGCGAGCCCGCGCAGGCGGCGCGCGCCGCGCGCGCCCTGTCCGGCCTGTACGACAGGGCGACCGGCGAGCTGTCGATCGACGACATCCAGCTCGGCCTGAGCGAAATGATGCGCGGCAACGCACCCGCGCCCGGGGGCTCGGGCCCGCAGCTGCTTACGCGCCGTCCCGACCTGCACGGCCGCACCGTCAACCAAGTGCAGTACCTGCAGAGCATCCTGGCGCACGACATCACGTTCGGCATCGGCCCGGCCGGAACCGGAAAGACCTATCTCGCGGTCGCCTGCGCCGTCGACGCGCTCGAGCGCGACAGCGTGAAACGGCTCGTGCTGGTGCGGCCCGCGGTCGAGGCGGGAGAGCGGCTGGGCTTCCTGCCGGGCGATCTGGCGCAGAAGGTCGATCCCTACCTGCGTCCGCTCTACGACGCGCTGTACGACCTGATGGGGTTCGACAAGACCGGCAAGCTGCTCGAGCGCGGCACCATCGAGCTCGCGCCGCTCGCCTACATGCGCGGACGGACCCTGAACCACGCCTTCATCATCCTCGACGAGGCGCAAAACACGACGCCCGAGCAGATGAAGATGTTCCTCACCCGCATCGGCTTCGGTGCCAAGGCCGTGGTCACGGGCGACGTCACGCAAATCGACCTGGCGCGCGGACAGAAGAGCGGACTGATCGAGGCCCGTCGCATCCTATCGGACGTGCGCGGCATCGCGTTCACCCAATTCGGCGCCAACGACGTGGTGCGCCATCCGCTGGTGGCGCGCATCATCGATGCCTACGAGAAGTATTCCGAAGAACCCCCGACGAAGTAGCGTCGCAGTGCAGCGCACCGTACGCAACGCGCCCTCTGCCATGCGGCTGCGCGCCTGGGCGCGCGCGGCCTGTACCGGCCCGGTCGAGGTCACCTTGCGGGTCGTCGGTGCGGCGGAGGCACGCCGACTCAATCGCGCCTACCGTGCGCGCGACTACGCGACCAACGTTCTCAGCTTTCCCTACGGCGCAAGGCCGCTGCGCGGCGACATCGTCCTCTGCCACCCGGTGATCGCGCGCGAAGCACGGCAGCAGGGGAAATCGCTGGCGGCGCACTACGCGCACCTGGTGGTGCACGGCATGCTGCACCTGCGCGGACACGGCCACGCCCGCGAGCCCGCCGCGGCGCGCATGGAACGCGCGGAGATCCGCATTCTGCGCCGCCTCGGATTCGGCAATCCGTACATTGTAGAATGAGACGTCCCGCATGACCGACCCCTCACGACCCAGCCTGCTCGAGCGCCTTTCGGCAATGCTGATGCGCGAGCCGGAGGACCGCGAGCAGCTGATCGCGCTGCTGCGCTCGGCCCACCAGCGCAATCTGCTCGACGCCGACGCGTTGTCGATCATCGAAGGCGCGCTGAACGTCTCCGAGATGCAGGTGCGCGACATCATGATCCCGCGCGCGCAAATGGACGTGATCGACATCAACGAGCCGATCGAGACCTTCATCCCTCAGCTGATCTCGACCGCGCACTCGCGCTTCCCGGTCATCGACCAGAACCGCGACGACGTCATCGGCATCCTGCTCGCCAAGGACCTGCTGCGCTACTACGCGGGCGAAGAGGAGTTCAACGTGCGCGAGATGCTGCGTCCCGCGGTCTTCGTGCCGGAGGCCAAGCGCCTGAACGTCCTGCTGCGCGAATTCCGCGCCAGCCGCAACCACATGGCGATCGTGGCCGACGAGTACGGCGGCGTTGCCGGACTGGTGACCATCGAGGACGTGCTGGAGCAGATCGTCGGCGAGATCGAAGACGAATACGACTTCGACGAGGCGAGCGACAACATCCTGGCTGAGTCGAGCGGCCGCTTCCGGGTCAAGGCGCTGACCCAGATCGCGGACTTCAACGCCGCGTTCGGAACCCGCTTTTCCGACCATGAAGTCGACACGATCGGCGGCCTGGTCATCGCCGAGCTCGGGCGCCTGCCCAAGCGCGGCGAAGCGCTTACGATCGGCGGCTTCCGCTTCCAGGTACTGCGGGCCGACAGCCGGCGCGTCTACACCCTGCTGGTCGAAAAGCCGAAGTGAGCCGCCCTCGGGCAGCGGCAGTCGCCCTGCTGGCCGGCGCGGCGACCGTCGGCGCGTTCGCGCCATTCGGCGCCTACCCCCTCGCGCTGCTTGGGTTCGCGGTCCTCATCCAGCTGTGGGTCGCGGCGCCGCGGCCGGCGCAGGCATTCCGCACCGGGTTCTGGTTCGGCCTGGGCCTGTTCGGCTGCGGCGTGTCCTGGGTCTACGTCAGCCTGCACCGATTCGGCGCCATGCCGGCGCCGCTCGCGGCTATCGCCACGCTCGCCTTTTGCGCCATTCTCGCGCTCTACCCCGCGCTCGCGGGCTGGCTGCAGGCGCGCGTCAAGGCGCCGGACGCGATTCGCGCCGCGTTCGTCATCCCGGCGTCGTGGACGCTGCTCGAATGGCTGCGCGGATGGCTGCTTACCGGGTTCCCGTGGCTTTCGGCCGGCTACGCGGGCGTCGACACGCCGCTCGCGGGCCTGGCGCCGCTCGGCGGCGTATACGCCATGTCGCTCGCGACCCTCGTGTGCGCCGGCCTGCTGTGGTGTGTGGTGCGCGGCCGCGCGCGCTGGATTTCCGTGGCCGCGTTCACCGCCGTGCTTGCCGCCGGCTGGGCACTGCGCCAGATCGAGTGGACCACGCCCTTCGGCGCGCCGTTTCGCGCCGCATTGCTGCAAGGCGACATCGCGCAGGAGCTGAAATTCGACCCGCGGCGTTACGCGAACACGCTCGAGACCTATGCCCGCCTTGCCGAGCGCAGCGACGCCAAGCTGATCGTGCTGCCGGAGACCGCGCTGCCGCGATTTCTCGACAGCATCGATCCGGAATACCTGCGCCGGCTGGGGCACGTTGCGCGACGCAACGGCGGCGATCTGCTGCTGGGTGTGCCGACCCGCACAGCGCCCGGGGAGTACTACAACAGCGTGCTGAGCCTGGGATTGTCGCCGCCGCAGCTCTACAACAAGGTGCACCTGGTTCCTTTCGGCGAATTCGTGCCGCCGGGCTTCGGCTGGATCGTTCACATTCTGTCCATTCCGCTGGCGGACTTCGCGCGCGGCGCGCCCGACCAGCCGCCGCTCGCGGTCGCGGGCCAGCGCGTCGCGGTGGACATCTGCTACGAGGACGCCTACGGCGCCGCGATCGCGCGCGCGCTTCCCGCCGCGACCCTGCTGGTGAACGTCTCGAACGTGGCATGGTTCGGCGACTCGCTCGCGCCCGCGCAGCACCTGGAGATCGCGCGCCTGCGCGCGCTCGAGACCGGGCGCATGATGCTCACGGCGACCAACACCGGGATCTCAGCCGCGGTCGCGCGCGACGGGCATGTGATCGCGCGCCTGCCCGAGTTCGCGGTCGGGCGGCTGGAAGTGCTGGCGCAAGGCTACGCCGGCGCAACGCCCTACTCGCGCACGGGCGACTGGCCCGCGCTCGCCGCGGCGCTCGCGCTGCTTGCGGCTGCGTCTCTCGTCGCGCGTGCGAGGCGAAGCCGGTAAAATCCGCGCCTTCCCCATGCTCACCTTCCAGCAACTCATCCTCCGCCTGAACCAGTTCTGGGGCCGCCAGGGCTGCGCGCTGCTGCAGCCGTACGACATGGAGGTCGGCGCGGGAACATTCCACACCGCGACCTTCCTGCGCGCAATCGGACCGGAGCCGTGGAAGGCGGCCTACGTGCAGCCTTCGCGCCGGCCCAAGGACGGCCGTTACGGCGAGAACCCGAACCGGCTGCAGCACTACTACCAGTACCAGGTGGCGCTCAAGCCTTCGCCGGCGAATATCCAGGAGCTCTATCTCGAGTCGCTCGCGGCGCTCGGCGTCGACCCGAAAGTGCACGACATCCGCTTCGTGGAGGACGACTGGGAGTCGCCCACCCTCGGCGCCTGGGGCCTGGGCTGGGAAGTGTGGCTCGACGGCATGGAAGTGACACAGTTCACCTACTTCCAGGAAGTCGGAAGCCTGCCCTGCAAGCCGGTATTGGGCGAGATCACCTACGGCCTCGAGCGCCTCGCACTCTACCTGCAGGGCAAGGAAAGCGTGTTCGACCTGGTCTGGACGCCGGGAGTGAGCTACGGCGACGTCTACCACCAGAACGAGGTCGAGCAGTCGCGCTACAACTTCGAGCTCTCCAACGCTGATATGCTGTTCGGGCACTTCTCGCAGTTCGAGGCCGAGGCGAAGCGCCTGATCGAGGCCCAGTGCGTGTTGCCGGCCTACGAGATGGTCCTGAAGTGCTCGCACACCTTCAACCTGCTTGACGCGCGCGGCGCGATCTCGGTCACCGAGCGCGCCGCCTACATCGGCCGCGTGCGCGCGCTCTCGCGCGGCATCGCTCAGGCCTACTACGAATCCCGCGAACGGCTCGGGTTCCCGATGGCGAAAGGCGGCTCGTAATGGAGGCAAGCCTTCTCATCGAGTTGCTGACCGAGGAGTTGCCGCCGAAGTCACTCAGGCGGCTAAGCGAGGCGTTCGCTTCCGGAGTTGAGGGCGGACTGCGCGGCCGGGACCTATTGACGCCGGAAAGCAAGTTCTTTCCGTATGCCACCCCCCGCCGCCTCGCCGTCCGGATCACGCACGTCCGCGAAAAGGCAGCAGACAAACCGGTTGAACAGAAGTTGATGCCGCTGGCTGTCGCGCGGAAGGGAGACGCGTGGACCGACGCGATTAAGAAGAGGCTCGCGGCACTTGGCCGCCAAAATCTGCTCGCAAAACCGATTGGCGAACCGGATGGCCCGGATTCGCTTCTGATTAAGTCCGACGGAAAGACCGATGCGGTCTTTCTCAAAACGCTCGCAAAAGGATGGGGCTTGGCGGACGCCTTGCAGAGAACATTGACGGACACTGTCGATGACCTGCCAGTACAAAAAGTGATGCGCTGGGGTAGTGGAGACGAGACGTTCGTGCGGCCGGTGCACGGGTTGGTGATGATGCACGGCGCGCGCGTGGTGCCGGGCACGGTGCTCGGAATTTCGGCCAGCAGCACCACGCGCGGCCACCGCTTCATGGCTCTGGGGCCGATCGCGCTCGAGAATGCGGACGAGTACGAGGCTCGCCTGCGCGACGACGGCATGGTGATCGCGGATTTCGCCGCGCGACGTGAAGAGATAGAACGTCAGCTGCGCTCGGAGGCGAAGCACCTCGGCGCCGAACTGGGTGAGTTCGGAGACCTGCTCGACGAGGTCGCTGCGCTGGTTGAGCACCCGACCGTCTACGTCGGGGCGTTCGACGCCGCATTCCTCGATGTGCCGCAGGAGTGCCTGATTCTGACCATGCGGCAGAACCAGAAGTATTTCCCGCTGTTCGACGCGTCGGGCCGGCTGTTGCCGAAGTTTCTGATCGTTTCCAACATGCACGTTTCCGATCCGCGCCACATCATCGACGGCAACCAGCGCGTAGTGCGGCCGCGGCTCGAGGACGCACGGTTCTTCTTCAACCAGGATCGTAAGACGCGCCTCGAGGCGCGCGTGCCCCAGCTCGCGAAGGTGGTCTACCACAACAAGCTCGGCAACCAGCTCGAACGAGTTGAGCGCATCCAGCTTCTTTCGGGTCGCATTGCGCGTGCTCTTGGCGCAGACGTTGGGTTGTCGGAACGCGCAGCGTGGCTTTGCAAAGCGGATCTGCTCACCGGTATGGTCGGCGAGTTTCCGGAGTTGCAAGGCGTTATAGGGCGCTACTATGCGCGGCACGACGGCGAGCCCGTGGAAGTCGCGGACGCGATCGAGGCGCATTACCTGCCACGCTTCGCCGGCGACCGAGTGCCGCAGGCGCCGATAAGCTGCGTGGTCGCACTCGCCGACAAGCTTGTCGCGCTCGCAGGCCTGTTCGGGATCGGAGAGCAGCCCACGGGGGAGAAGGACCCGTTCGGGCTACGGCGGGCGGCGCTGGGCGTGCTCAGGATCGTCGTCGAAAATCAGCTTCCGCTTTCGCTGGACAGGCTAGTAAACGACGCGTTTGCGGTGTTCAACGGAAAGATTGGTGACGCAGGTACGGAGCTCCAGACTTTTGCATTTGAACGCTTCGCCGGCTACTTGCGGGAGCAGGGCTTCTCGACGTTGCAGGTGGACGCCGTCCTCAGCCAGTTGCCCGTTCAGATCAGCCGGGTGCCGTCGCAGCTCGAAGCGGTCAAGGCGTTTCAGGCGCTGCCCGAGGCCGAAAGCCTGGCTGCGGCCAACAAGCGCGTAGCGAACATCCTTCGCCAGGCGGCAGCCAAGGGCGAGACCTACGGCAAGGTCGCGCGCGCGGACCTGAAAGAGCCAGCGGAGATCTCGCTTTTCGACGCGCTTCAGACAGCATCCGCGGCGGCGGGCAGGCTGTTCGAAAGCGGCGACTACGCCGGCTACCTCAAGACGTTCGCCGTGCTGAAGGCGCCGGTCGACGTCTTCTTCGACAAGGTCATGGTCATGGTCGAAGAGGATTCGCTGCGCAGGAACCGGCTGGCGCTGCTCGCTGACCTGCGCCAGGCGATGAACCGCGTGGCCGACATATCGAGGCTCGCGGCATGAAGTTCGTCATTCTCGACCGCGACGGCACGATCAACCACGACAGCGACCAGTACATCAAGTCGCCCGCCGAGTGGAAGCCGATCAAGGGCAGCATGGAGGCGATCGCGCGCCTGACGCAGGCCGGCTACCGCATCGTGGTGGCGACCAACCAGTCGGGCATCGCGCGCGGACTGTTCGACATGACCACGCTCAATGCGATTCACGACGCAATGCACCGCGCCGCGGCCCAGGAAGGCGGACGCATCGACGCGATCTTCTTCTGTCCGCATGCGGCCGACTCGGACTGCGAGTGCCGCAAGCCCAGACCGGGGATGCTGCTCGAGATCGGGCGCCGTTTCAACGTGCCGCTGGACGAGGTCTACATGGTCGGCGACGCGGTGCGCGACCTTCAGGCCGCAGCGGCCGCGGGCACGAGGCCGGTTCTGGTGCTCACCGGCAAGGGCAGCAAAACCCAAGCTGCGGGCGACCTGCCGCAGGGCACGCAGGTATTCGCCGACCTCGCCGCGTTCGCCGAGCACCTCGCGCCATGACGCTTTTGCGCTCGAGCCTGTTCGCGCTCGCGCTGGTTCTGGTCACGCCGCCCTACGCCGTGCTCACGCTGCTCACGTTCCCGCTGCCACCGCTGACCCGCAACCGCATCATCTCGGGCTGGTCGCACCTCGTGGTGTGGCTTGCGCGCGTACTGTGCGGCATCCGCTGGCGCGTCGAGGGCCTGGAGCACCTGCCACAGCGCCCGGCGGTGATCCTCGCCAAACACCAGTCGGCCTGGGAAACGATGGCCTTCCAGATCATTTTTCCGCCGCAGGTCTACCTGCTCAAGCGCGAGCTGCTGTGGCTTCCGTTCTTCGGCTGGGGGCTCGCGCTCACCAGCCCGATCGCAATCGACCGCTCGCGCGGCACCGCCGCGCTGCGCCGCCTGGTGCGCCTCGGCAGGGAGCGGCTCGCGCGCGGCTTCTGGGTGGTGGTGTTTCCCGAAGGAACGCGTATCCCGCCGGGCGAGCGGCGCAAGTACCAGCCGGGCGGAGCGATGCTCGCCGAGCACAGCGGCGCGCCGGTGGTGCCGGTCGCGCACAACGCCGGGCTGGCGTGGCCGCGCAACGCCTTTCTCAAGCGACCGGGAATGATTACGGTGCGCATCGGCCCGACGATCGACAGCGCCGGCCGCGACGCCAAGACCATCAACTCGCTGGCGGAAAAGTGGATCGAAGAGCAGCAGAAGACGCTTTGCCCGAACAGCTGAGCCTGCTCGACGAGACTCGCCCCGAACCGCGCCTCATCCACTACCGGTTCGCGCGCTCGAAGCGGCGCACCATAGGGCTGACGATCGACGCGTCGGGCCTCAGTGTGCGCGCCCCGTACCGGGTGCCCTGGCGCGAGATCGAGGCCTTTTTGCGCGAAAAGCGACACTGGATCATCTCCAGGCTGGACGAATGGTCGGCGGTGGCGCCGCCGCCACTGATTCATGGCACAAGCGGTGAAGCGCTGCCGCTGTTCGGCGAACGGTTCGCTCTGCAAGTGCTCGATGGCCCCCGCGGCGTGGCCCGCAGCGGGGCACGTGTCGTCGTCTCGGCACCGGCACCGCGGCGCGCCGGGCTTGTGCTGGAGCTGCTCCTGGGCTGGCTCAAGCAGCAGGCGCTGACCGCGCTCGCGCCGCGCGCGGCTCTATTCGCCGCGCGCCTGGGCCTCGCCCCGCCCCCCGTGGCGCTATCTCTCGCGCGCGCTCAGTGGGGCGTATGCACCGAACGTGGGGCAATCCGGCTCAACTGGCGGCTGGTGCACCTGCAGCCCGAGCTGGCCGATTACGTCGTGGCGCACGAAGTGGCGCACCTGGTGGAACTCAACCATTCGAAACGCTTCTGGAATCTGCTCGGGACGCTGTATCCTGACTGGCGCAACGCGCGCGAGAGAATCGAGCTCGCGGGCGCCTCATTGCCACAATTCCGGGAGCCAGAATGAGACTACTGCACACCATGCTGCGGGTCGGGGACATGGACCGTTCGGTCCGCTTCTACACCGAAGTGCTGGGCATGAAGCTGCTGCGCGGCACCGACCGGCCGGAGCAGAAATATTCGCTCGCCTTCGTCGGCTACGACACCGAAGACAAGACCGCGGTGCTCGAGCTGACCTACAACTACGGCGTCGGCAGCTACGACCTGGGCAGCGCCTACGGCCACGTCGCGATCGAGGTGGACGATATTCGCGCTACCTGCGACGCAGTGCGCTCCAAGGGCGGCAAGGTGACGCGCGAACCTGGCCCGGTCAAGGGCGGCACGTCCGTGATCGCCTTCGTCGAGGACCCCGACGGCTACAAGATAGAGTTCATCGAGAAGCGCAAGTAAGGCGCTGCGCGATGCGCACGTAGTCCTGCGGCGACAGGTTCTCGGGTCGCAGGCCCGGATCTATCCCAAGCGCCTGGAAGTCCGTCGCCGCGAGCGGCAGCGCGTTGGAGAGCTTCTTCCTGCGCGCGGAAAACGCGCCCGTGATGATCCTGCCGAAGACCTCCCAGTCCATCTGCGGCCGTTCCGCGGAGGCCAGCGGCACCAGGCGCACCACCGCCGATTCCACTTTCGGCGGCGGGCGGAACGCGCCCGCCGGAACGCGAAACAACTTCTCCATCCGGAAGCGCGTCTGCAGCGCGACCGAGAGGCGGCCGTACTCGGACGTCGAGTGCAACGCCACCATTCGCTCCACTACCTCGCGCTGCAGCATGAAGTGCATGTCTCGTACCCGCTCGGCGAAGCCGGCGAAGTGGAACAGCAGCGGCGTGGAGACGTTGTAGGGCAGGTTGCCCACCAGGCGCATTCCCGAAGCGAGCGCGCCGAAGTCGAACCGCAGCGCGTCGGCGCAGTGCACCGTCAACCGCTGCGCCGGGAATTCCGCCTGCAAGCGCGCGGCGAGATCGCGGTCGATCTCTATCGCCTCGAGCCGGCGCGCCCGCTCGAGCAGCGCTCGGGTGAGCGCGCCCTCCCCCGGTCCGATCTCGACCACCAGGTCGTCAGCCGCCGGCGCGATCGCGTCGACGATTCTCGCCAGCACCTGCCGGTCGTGCAGGAAATGCTGTCCGAAGCGCTTACGCGGCCGGTGCGAGCTTGATCGCAAGCTGAACGGCTTCAAGCAGGCTGCCGGGATCGGCGCGGCCCCCGCCCGCGAGATCGAGCGCAGTGCCGTGGTCGACCGAGGTGCGCACGAACGGCAAGCCCAGGGTCACGTTCACGCCCTTGCCGAAACTTGCGTACTTCAACACCGGCAGTCCCTGGTCGTGGTACATCGCGAGCACGCAGTCGGCGCGCTTGAGCCGCTCGGGCACGAACAGCGTATCGGCGGGAATTGGGCCTTCCGCCGCGATGCCCTCGGCCTGCGCCGCGCGCAGCGCAGGCTCGATTACTTCGATCTCCTCGCGCCCCAGATGGCCGCCCTCGCCGCTGTGCGGGTTGAGTCCCGCGACCAGAATGCGCGGGCGCGCGATCCCGAAGCGCTGCCGCAGGTCGCGCTCGATCACGCGCAGGGAGTCGATCAGCCCGGCAGGCGTGATCGCGCGCGCAACGTCCGCCAGCGCCAGATGCGTGGTGGCGAGCGCGACGCGCAGCCCGCCGCCGACCAGCATCATCACCACGTGCGCCGCTCCGGCGCGCGCGGCGAGGTACTCGGTGTGGCCGGTGAAGGCGAAGCCGGCGTCGTTTATCACCGCCTTGTGCACCGGCGCCGTCACCATCGCGTCGAATTCGCCCGCCAGGCAGCCGTCCGCCGCGCGATCGAGCAGCGCCAGGACGTAGCGGGCGTTGGCCGGATCGAGTCTGCCTGCGATCGACGGCGCTGCGAGCGGAACGTGCTCGATCGCCGTCGCGGGCGATGCGCCGCGCTGCGCAAGCAGGCCGGCATCGCCCAAAACCACCACGCGCGCCGCCAGCGACTGCCGCGCCAGCATGGCGCACAGCTCCGGCCCGACGCCCGCGGGCTCGCCCGAGGTGAGCGCGATCACGGGCCGTCGCACGCCCACCGTCAGCGGTCCTCCAGATGGATTTCGACGTAGGTCTCGTCGCGCAGCTGCCGCAGCCACTCCTGGTAGGCCTCGTCGGACTTGCGCTCGCGCAGAATCTCGCGCGCCTGCAAACGCCGGCGCTCGGGGCTCATGGCTGCGGTGCGGCGCTCGAGCACCTGGATCAGGTGCCAGCCGAACGGCGTCTTCACCGGCTGGCTGATCTCGCCCGGCTTGAGCGCTTTCATCGCGCGCTCGAAGTCCGGCACCGTGTCACCCGGATAGAGCCAGCCCAGGTCGCCGCCGCGCGCCGCGCTGGCATCCTCCGAGTGCACTCGTGCAAGTTGGGCGAAATCCGCTCCGCCGCGCACGATGCGCTCGCGCAAGTCCTCCAGCTTGCGCTTGGCGTCGGCCTCGGAGACCGCCTCGTTGGTCCGGATCAGGATCTGCCGCGCGTGGGTCTGCTCGACCGGAGGCCCCGCGGCGCCCGCCGCATCACGCCGCCCGAGCAGCTTGAGGACGTGAAAGCCGGCCGGACTGCGCAGTACCTGGCTGATGCCGTTCGGCTGCATGTCCTTGAGCGCCGCCGTGAACAGATCAGGCAGCCGGTCCTCCGCGCGCCAGCCCAGTTCGCCGCCCTTGAGCGCGTCCGGCCCGTCCGAGTAGGCTGCGGCGAGCTTGGCGAAATCGGCGCCCGCGAGCGCTTCGGCGCGCGCCTTCTCCGCCTTCGCGCGCGCCGCCTCGATGCGTTCGGGGCTCGCCTGGTCGGGCAGCCGCACCAGAATCTGCGCCACGTCGTACTCGGTGCGCTGCTTCGAGGCATCCTTGTTCTGCTCCAGGTAGAGGTCGATCTCGCTGTCGCTCACCTGAATCTTGCTGTCCACCTCGCGCTCGCGCAGCCTCGTCAGGATGATCTGATCGCGCACCTCGTCGCGGAACTTGTCGAACGAGACGCCGTCGCGCTCGAGCGCGCTGCGGAACGCGGTCAGCGTCAGGTTGTTGTTTTCCGCGATGCGCTCGACCGCGCGATCCAGCTGCACGTCATCGACGCGAATGCCGGTTTCTTTCGCCAGCTGTAACTGGGCCTTCATCAGGATCAGCCGGTCGAGTACCCGCCGCTCGAGCGCGGCGCGGTCCGGCAGCGGCGTGCCCTGGCGCGCGAGCTGGCGCTCGGCCATGGCAACCTGGTCGTCGAGCTCGGACTGGGTGATCGCGTCCTTGTTCACCACCGCGACGATTCGGTCCACCAGCGCGGTGCGGTCTGCCTGCGCGCCGAGCGGGAACGCGAAGCACAAGACGAGGACGGCGATCAGGATGCGCATCGAAAGCCCCTAGTAGACCTGCTTGAACGGCAGCTGCGGCTGCAGGCTGGGCGGTACCAGGCTCTGGTCACGCGGATTGGTAATCGCGTAGCCGGGCACGCTGCGCCTGAGAATGTTGGTGGTTTCATCCGTTCCGATGCCCCCGAGGCCGTTGAGTTCCAGTTGAAAGAAGAAGCCGGTCGAGGCCACTTCGGTGGCGGCCTGCAGGCGCTGGAACACCGCCCGAAATACCCAGCATCCCGCGTTGTACTCGATTCCGCCCGTACCCTCCAGCAGCCGCCGGTCGAGGAAAGAATAGTTGTAGCGCCCGACCGCATACCACCCGGGTTTGACAGGCCACTGGCCGGAAAGATCCATCTGCCTGAGCGGGTTGGCCGGGTCGCGGTTGAAACGGTAGCTCAAGTTGACGACTTTCGCGATTTCCGGCGCGTAGCGGACCGAGGCGCTGTAGCGTTGGGTCACGCGCTCGCGCGGGTCGTACTGCGTCGTCGCGTCGAACGTCCAGTGGCGCGCGACATGCCCGCCCACAGAGGCGAGCATGTCGGAATGCTTGTAGGTGCGCAACGTCGAGGCAGGGGTCAGCCCCACCTTCTCGTCGCTGTAGTAGAAGCGCTGCCCCAGCGTCGCGCGCAGCACTTCCTGCCCGGAGGGCGTGAGCACGCGCGACGTGGCCGCGAGCGTGAGCTCGTTGGCGTCGCCGAAGCGATCTCCGCCGGTGAACCGGTTTTCGCTGAAGATCTGCGCGTAATTGAAGTCTGCGAGAGCGGTGTCGAACAGCGGGATCTGGCTCTGGTCGCGGTATGGGGCGCGCACGTAGTAGGCCCGCGGCTCGAAGGTCTGCGTATAGCTGCCGCCGAACCAGTGAACCGGGCGGTCGAACACCAGCCCGCTGTCCAGGCTCATCCACGGAATGGACACGGTCTGACTGTTAGGCTGCGGCGCGGTGGTGCGGGTCAGGCTGTAAGTGGCGTAGTGCAGCCCCAGCTTGGGGGTCAGGAACCAGCCCGGGGCAAGCAGCGGTGCGGCGATGGACGGATCGAGCGAGGTGCGCCCGCCTTGGACCAGGGTCGGGTGGCTGAACCGGACGTACTCGGCCGGAAGGCTGAGGTCGGCGAAACCGCCGATGTCGTTGCGGCTGGCCGCGAACGTGAGTTGCGGCACCCGATCGTACGGCGGCACGATCGGCGCCAGCGGGTCCTGCAGCGTCTGGAAGCGCTGGATCCTAGCCGTCGCGCCGTAGCCGAAGCCCGCCAGCGAGCCGGTGTAAGTGAGGCTGCCGTCGCCCTGCAGGTTGGTGACCGAAACCTGCCGTACCTGGGACGACAGGTCGACGAAATAGGCGGCGTCGGAGACGCGGTTCAGGTCGAGCACGCCGCGCAGCTGCGGCGTGAACTGCTGCTCGTGCTGCAGCGATACGCCCGTGCGCGAGGAGCCGAACGCCATGTCGTGAGGCAGGTACTCGACCTTCAGCTCTCCCTTGTACTTCGGGTCGATGTAGCGCAAGTCCGTCTTGAGCTGCTCTCCGCGCTTGGACATGTAGACCCCGGTGAAGGTCGCGTCCCGTTCCGGCGCGATGTTCCAGTAGACCGGCACCCCGATTTCGAGGCCGCGCCGCGTGTTCTGCGCGAAGTAAGGCGTCAGGAATCCCGACTTGCGCTGGTCCTCCAGAGGGAACGACGCGTACGGCAAGTACCCGATCGTGGCGCCGAGAAAGCGCAGCTTCGCGTTGCGGGCGTGCCCTTCCTCGGCGTTGAAATCTAGGTCCAGTTTTCCCACGATCAGCTTCCAGTCTTCCTTGTCCGCGCGGCAGGTGGTATAGGTCGCGTTCTCCATCCGCAGGTGGTCCTTGCCGAGGAACTCGAGCCGATCGGCGGTCCCGCGCGAGGTCTGCTGGCGCTCGATGACGAATGTCGGCTTCTCCAGAAAGCCGGTGTCGACCCGGGTGTCGTAGCTCAGGCGCGGGCCGAAGAAGCGGTCGCCGCCGCGCTGCAGCCGCACGCCGCCCGAAGCCTCGATGCGGCCGAACTCCTGGTTGAACTTGAGGTAGTCGCTGAACACGGTGAGGTCGTCGCGGTGCAGCTCGACGTTGCCGCGCGCGACCACCTCGAGCTCCGACACGCCTTCGATGCTGTGCGCGTCGATGGTCGTCGGACCGTCTCCCCCCGTCCGCGGCGCCGGGGCATCCGCCTGCGCCCTCGCGCCGGAGGCGGCGCAAAGGATGACAAGCAGCGTCGCGAAGCGGGCGACGGGAACGGCCAGCTTCCGCGCGAAGAGGTGCTGCATAGGCGGAAGGGAAAGGGGTGATTCTTGAGTGCTAAAATGTCACAATTCGGCGGAATTCGCAACGAAACTCGTGGACGTACGCCTCGACGCGCTCGAGCGCTGGCTCGCGGCGCAGCTCCCGGGCAGCGCGTTCACCCTCGCTCCCGCCTCCGAGGACGCGAGTTTCCGGCGCTACTTCCGCGCCGCGCTCGCCGACGGCCGCAGCTTCATCGCAATGGACGCACCGCCCGACAAGGAAGACTGCCGGCCGTTCGTCCACGTTGCGCGCCTGCTGCGCGAGGCGCAGCTCAACGCACCCGAAATTCACGCGCAGGACCTGACTCAAGGCTTCCTGCTGCTTTCCGACCTGGGCAAGACGACCTACCTTGCGGCGCTCGACGAGCACAACGCCGACGCGCTGTTCGGCGACGCGATCGACGCGCTGGTGCGCTGGCAGCTTGCCACCCGCGCCGGCGAGCTGCCAGCCTATGACGAGGCGCTGCTGCGGCGCGAGATGGTACTGTTTCCCGAGTGGTACCTGGGCCGCCATCTCGGGCTTGCGCCCTCGGCGGCGTGGCAGGCCGTGCTCGAAGACGTTTTCGATCGACTCGCCGCGAGTGCGCTCGCACAGCCGGCGGTCTACGTGCACCGCGACTACATGCCGCGCAACCTAATGCTGTGCGAGCCCAATCCGGGCGTGCTCGACTTCCAGGACGCCGTCATCGGCCCGATAAGCTACGACATTGCCTCATTGCTGCGCGACGCTTTCATCAGCTGGGAAGAAGCGCGCGTGATCGATTGGTGCGCGCGCTACTGGGACGCGGCCAAGCGGGCGCGGCTGCCGGTCGACGCCGACTTCGCCGAGTTCTACCGTGGCTTCGAATGGATGGGGCTGCAGCGCCACCTGAAGGTGCTCGGCATCTTCGCCCGTCTGACCTATCGCGACGGCAAGGCCAAGTACCTGGCGGACACGCCGCGCTTCCTCGGCTACGCGCGCGCGGTGGCCGGACGCTATGCGGCGCTCGCACCGCTCGCGCGGCTGCTCGACCAACTCGGCGGGAAGCCGCAATGAGGGCGATGATCCTCGCCGCCGGGCGCGGCGAGCGCCTGCGCCCGGTCACCGACCGGCTGCCCAAGCCGCTGCTCGAGGTCGGCGGCAGGCCGCTGCTCGCCTGGCACCTCGAGCGCCTTGCCGCAGCGGGATTCCGCGAGGTGGTCATCAACGTGTCGCACTTCGCGCAGCTGATCGTCGAACGCGTTGGCGACGGCGCCGCCTTCGGCCTCTCGATCGCCTACTCGCACGAGCAGCAGCCGCTCGAAACCGCGGGCGGAATCGCGCAGGCGCGCGCGCGGCTGGGCGAAGCGCCGTTCCTGCTCGTCAACGGCGACGTCTATTGCGAGTGCGATTTCGCCCGCCTGCGCGCCGAGCGCCTGGAAGGGCGACTGGCGCACCTGGTGCTGGTGCCGAACCCACCGCATCGCCCGCAGGGGGATTTCAGCCTCGAGGCGGACAGCGTCGGAAACGGCACCGGCGCGCGCTACACTTACGCTGGCATCGCCGTCATGTCGCCCGCCCTGGTGGACGGGGTCGAGCCGGGGACCCGGGCGCCGCTCGCGCCGCTGCTGCGCGCGGCAGCCGAGAACGGCCGCATCGCGGGCGAGCTGTACCACGGCATCTGGCAGGACGTCGGGACGGCCGAGCGGCTCGCGGCGCTCGACGCATTGCTTGCGGCGCGTCATGGCGCTCGACGCTGACGCGGTCGACCGGGCGCTCGCCTGCGACGCAGGCTGGCTGGCGGCGCTGCGCCGCGACTGGCTCGCGCTGGCCGACCTGGCGATGTGGGGCGGCGCGCAGTCATCCAAACTGGGCGCGCTGCCGCGGCTGCGAAAGCGCATTATGGAGCTTGGCGAGCGGCTCGCGGCGCTCGGCGCTCCGCGCGGCTGGATCCCCCAGCCGCGGGAGCGGCTGAAGAGTGCGCTCGCGACGGCGATCGCGGCGCGCGAGTTGCTCGAGCAATGCGCACAGGCGCTCGCCGAGCTGGAGCCGGGCACGGCGCAGGACGCGCTTGCCGCGGCGCTGACGGATCTCTCGCGGCGCGCGCACGCGCCGCTGGATGAACATGCGACACGCTGGGCTGCGCTGCTCGACTCGCAGCTCGGGCAAGACAACGAGGAGTAATGCAGGCATGGACATGAACGCCACCGACAGCGCTGTCTACCAGGCGCGGCGCGACCGGCTCGCGCACGGCATGGGCGCGGGCGTCGCGGTGATCCCCACCGCGCCCGAGCGCATCCGCAACCGCGACGCGCACTACCCCTACCGCTTCGACAGCCACTTCTACCACCTGACCGGCTTCGGCGAGCCCGAGGCCGCGCTGGTCATCGTGGCGGGGGACGCACCCAGGTCGCTGCTGTTCTGCCGCGAGCGCAACGAAGAGCGCGAAACCTGGGACGGCTTCCGCTGGGGCCCGCAGGCGGCGCGCGAGCGCTTCGGCTTCGACGAGGCGCACCCGATCGGCGCGCTCGACGAGACCCTGGCGCGGCTGCTCGAGAACCAGCCTGGGCTGTTCTATCCGCTCGGCGCCGACGCCGAGTGGGACGCGCGTGCGATGCGCTGGCTGAACGCGGTCCGGGCCAAGGCGCGCACCGGGGTGCAGGCGCCGGAGCGCGTCCAGGATGTGCGCGCGCTGCTCGACGAGATACGGCTGGTCAAGGACGCGCACGAGTTGGCCCTGATGCGGCGCGCGGCCTCGATCTCCGCGGTCGCGCACCGCCGCGCGATGCAGACGACCCGCGCGGGACGCCACGAGTACGAAATCGAGGCCGAGCTGCTGTACGAATTCCGGCGCAACGGTGCGCAGTTCCCGGCCTACTGGCCGATCGTGGCCGGCGGCGCCAACGCCTGCGTGCTGCACTACGTCGCGAACGACGCGCCGTTGCGCGACGGCGACCTGCTGCTGATAGACGCCGGCTGCGAGCTCGAGGGCTACGCCTCAGACATCACGCGCACGTTCCCCGTCAACGGCAGGTTTGGCGGCGCGCAGCGCGAGGTCTACGAGCTGGTGCTGGCCGCGCAGCAGGCGGCGATGGAAGAAATCAGGCCAGGCATCGCCTGGAATGCGCCGCACGATGCCGCCGTGCGGGTGCTGGCGCAGGGCATGCTCGACCTGAAGATACTCGCAGGCAGCCTGGAGGAGGCGCTCGAAAAGGAGAGCTACAAGCGCTTCTACATGCACCGCACCGGGCACTGGCTCGGGCTCGACGTGCACGACGCCGGCGAGTACAAGCGCGAAGGGCAATGGCGCGTGCTGGTTCCGGGCATGACGCTCACGGTCGAGCCTGGGCTTTACATCCGCGCGGCCGACGACGTCCCGGAGCGGCTGCGCGACATCGGCGTGCGGATCGAGGACGACGTCGTCGTGACCGCTGCCGGCTGCGAGGTGCTCACCCACGAGACGCCGAAGCAGGTGGCGGAAATCGAAGCCCTGATGCGCGATGCCCGCGGCACCCATTGACGTCCTGGTCGTCGGCGGCGGCCCGGTAGGTTGCAGCTTCGCGCTCGCGCTGCGCGACTCCGCGCAGCGCGTAGTGGTGCTCGAGCGCGATTCCGAGGGCGCACGCGCCGCCGCGCCCCGCCCGCTCGCGCTGTCGTACGCGAGCCGCCTGATCCTGGAGCGCGTCGGCGCCTGGTCCGCGCTGGCGCCTTCACCTATTGAAACGATTCTCGTCTCGCAGGCGGGAGGCTTCGGCCGTGCGCGCCTCGACGCCGCCGACGCCGGGGTTCCCGCGCTCGGCTACGTGGTCGAATACCGCGAACTGGCCTCGGTGCTCGCCGCGCGGCTCGAGTCGAGCGGGATCGAAGTGCGGCGCGGCGCCGATGCGCGCGCGCTGCCAGCGCGCTGCGTGGTGCACGCCGAGGGCGCATCCGAGGACGCGCGCGAGACGCGCTACGCGCAGGACGCCGTCGTCGGCGTGGTCGAGACCGAGCCACGCGCCGGTACGACCGCGTACGAGCGCTTCACCGCCGAGGGGCCGCTCGCGCTGCTGCCGCTGGCCGGCCGCTACGCTGTCGTCTGGGGCGCGCGGCCGGAACGCGCGCGCGCCCTCGCCGATGCCCCTCCCGAGGCCTTTCTCGAGCAACTCGCGCGCGCGGCGGGGGCGCGCCTCGGGCGTGCCCTGACGGTCGAAGCGCGCGCGGTCCATCCGCTCACGCTGCGCGTTCGCGCCTCGCGCGTGGGACCGCGCGAGGTCTTCATCGGCAATGCGGCGCAGACGCTGCACCCGGTCGCGGGCCAGGGCCTCAACCTCGGCCTGCGCGACGCATGGGAGCTCGCTGCGTTGCTGCAGGCGGCCGACGACCCGGGCGATCCGGCCGTTCTCGGCCGATTCGCGACGCGTCGCCGCCTGGACGCGGGCGCGACGATACGCGTCACCGATCTCCTCGCCCGCAGCTTTCTCGGCCGCAACCCGGCCGCGAGCGCCGCACGCGGCCTGGCGCTGACGGCGCTCGACACGCTGCCGGCGGCGCGCCGGTTCTTTGCGCGACGCATGATATACGGGCCTTCGGCGCTTCCATGATCGGAGCGCAATGTTAGAATTCTTTCTCCTCTCGACGATTCCAACCGCGTACAGGGCATGAAAATCGGGGCGCACGTGCTGCGCAATTCGTTGTTTGTCGCTCCGATGGCAGGCGTCACCGACCGCCCCTTCCGCCAGCTCGCGCGGCGCTTTGGCGCCGGCCTGGCGGTGTCCGAGATGGTGACCTCCCGCCCCGAGCTGCGCGACTCGCGCAAGTCCCGGCTGCGGCTCGACCACGAGGGCGAGGCCGCGCCCGTCTCGGTCCAGATCGCCGGAGCGGATCCCGCACTGATGGCGGACGCCGCGCGCTACAACGTCGAGCGCGGCGCGCAGATCATCGACATCAACATGGGCTGCCCGGCGAAGAAGGTGTGCAACGTCTACGCCGGATCCGCGCTGCTGAGCGACGAGGCGCTGGTCGCACGCATTCTCGAGGCGGTGGTCGGCGCGGTCGATGTCCCGGTCACGCTCAAGATCCGCACCGGTCCGAGCCCCGAGCGGCGCAACGCGCTGCAGATCGCGCGCATCGCCCAAGGCGCCGGAATCCGGCTGCTTGCGATCCACGGCCGCACGCGCGCCTGCGCCTTCGCCGGCCAGGCCGAATACGACACCATTGCTCAGGTCAAGTCGCGCCTTTCGATTCCGGTGATCGCCAACGGCGACATCCGCACGCCGGAGCAGGCGCGGGAGGTGCTGCGGCGCACTGGCGCCGACGGCCTGATGATCGGCCGCGCGGCCCACGGCCGGCCGTGGATATTCCGCGAGATCGAGCACTACCTGGCCACGGGAACCCGCCTCGCGCCGCCCACGGTCGAGGAAGTCGGCGCAGTGCTGCTCGAGCACTTGGCCGGCATTCACGCTCTGTACGGCGAGGAGCAGGGGGTGCGCGTCGCGCGCAAGCACATCGGTTGGACCGTTTCCGCCCTGCCGCTGGGAGAGCAGTTCCGGCGCGAGGCGAACCGGATCGAGACGGCACCGGCCCAGCTCGACGCGGTGCGCGGCTACTTCGCGCGTCTTGCCGACGCCGCCAACGACGCGCGCATTGCCGGCCGGAGGCTGGCCGCATGAGTACGCGCGGCAACGATCTCGCCGACGCCGTCAGGCGCGCGCTGGAGCGCTACTTCAAGGATATGGACGGCGAGAAGCCGACCTCGATCCACGAGATGGTGCTGAAGAATGTCGAGAAGCCGATGATCGAGACGGTGCTGCGCTTCGCCGAGGGCAACCAGACGCTCGCGGCCGAAATGCTCGGCATTAACCGCAACACGCTGCGCAGCAAGATGCAGCGCCTGCGAATCAAGGGCTGAGGTTCGTCCGGAGCGCCCGCGCAACAATGGAGCGAATCGCCAGGGCGCTGATCAGTGTTTCCGACAAGGCGGGCGTGGTCGATTTCGCCCGCGCGCTGGCCGCTCTCGGGGTGACAGTACTGTCCACCGGAGGCACTGCCAAGCTGCTCGAGAAGGAAGGCGTCCCGGTCACCGAGGTGTCGCGCTACACCGGCTTCCCCGAAATGCTCGACGGGCGGGTGAAGACGCTGCATCCCAAGATCCACGGTGGCCTGCTGGCGCGGCGCGACGTGTCGAGCCACATGGCGGCGATACGCGAGGCCGGCATCGAGCCGATCGATCTTCTGGTCGTGAACCTGTATCCATTTCAGGCCACGGTCGCCGACCCAGACTGCCGGCTGGACGACGCGATCGAGAACATCGACATCGGCGGACCGACCATGCTGCGCGCCGCCGCCAAGAACTACGGCGGTGTGGGGGTGCTGGTCGATCCGGCCGACTACGGCCCGGTGCTGGAGGAAATTCGCGCCACCGGCGCGGTGTGCGAAGCGACCCGCCTTGCATTGGCCAAGAAAGTCTTCGCCCATACCGCGGCCTACGACGGCGCGATCGCGAACTACCTTTTCTCGCTCGATGGCGACGGCAAGCGGCGCGAATACCCGGACGTGCTGAGCCTTCAGTTCCGCAAACTGCAGGACATGCGCTACGGCGAGAACCCCCACCAGTCCGCCGCGTTCTACCGCGACGACAAGCCCGTCGCGGGCGGCCTCGCCAACTACCGCCAACTGCAGGGCAAGGAGCTGTCGTACAACAACGTGGCCGACGCCGATGCGGCGTGGGAATGCGTCAAGGGCTACTCGGAGCCGGCCTGCGTGATCATCAAGCACGCAAACCCCTGCGGCGCGGCGATCGCCGAGAACCTGCTCGGCGCATACCAGAAGGCCTTCAAGACCGACTCCGTGTCCGCCTTCGGCGGGATCATCGCCTTCAACCGCGCGCTGGACAGGTCAACCGCCGAAGCCGTGTCCAAGCAGTTCGCGGAAGTCATCATTGCCCCGCGGGTCGAGCCGGAAGCGCGCGAGCTGCTCGCCGGCAAGCAGAACCTGCGGCTGCTGGAGGTTCCTCTCGCGCACGACGTCCAGGCGTACGACTTCAAGCGCGTCGGCGGTGGGCTGCTGGTGCAGAGCCCGGACGCGCACCAGATCGAGCGCGCCGACCTCAAAGTCGTCAGCAGGAAAGCCCCCACCGAGGAGCAGCTCGCCGACCTCTTGTTCGCCTGGCGCGTGGCGAAGTACGTCAAGTCGAACGCAATCGTCTTTTGCGCCGGCGGCATGACGCTCGGCGTCGGCGCCGGCCAGATGAGCCGCGTCGACAGCGCCCGCATCGCCTCGACCAAGGCGCAGAATGCCGCCCTTTCCCTGTCGGGTTCGGTGGTCGCGTCGGATGCCTTCTTCCCGTTCCGCGACGGCCTGGACGTGGTCGCCGACGCGGGTGCCGTGGCGGTGATCCAACCGGGCGGAAGCGTGCGCGACGACGAGGTCATCGCCGCCGCGGACGAGCGCGGGGTGGCGATGGTGTTCACCGGGGTGCGCCACTTCCGGCACTGAAATGAAGCTCCTCGTTATCGGCTCGGGAGGCCGCGAGCACGCGCTCGCGTGGAAGCTGGCGCAGAACCCGCGCGTGCAGATGGTGTTCGTCGCGCCCGGCAACGGCGGCACCGCGACCGAGCCCGGCTTGGAGAACGTCGACATCACCGCCACTGCACCGCTGATCGAGTTCGCGCGGCGCGAAGGTATTCACCTTACCGTGGTCGGCCCGGAAGCGCCGCTCGCCGATGGCGTGGTCGACGCGTTTCAAGCCGCGGGGCTCAAGATCTTCGGCCCGACCCGCGCCGCGGCGCAGCTGGAGGCCTCGAAAGACTTCGCCAAGCAGTTCATGGTGCGGCATGCCATCCCGACCGCGCGCTATGCCACGTTCGAGGACGCGGCAAGGGCCAAGGCCTATGTCGAGAGCCACGGCGCGCCGATCGTGGTCAAGGCTGACGGGCTCGCGGCCGGCAAAGGCGTGGTGGTGGCTTTGAGCGTGGAACAGGCGCACGCCGCGATCGACATGATGCTGCGCGAGCATCGCTTCGGCCAGGCGGGCGCGCGCGTGGTGCTGGAGGAGTGCCTCGAGGGCGAGGAGGCGAGCTTCATCGTCGTTTCCGACGGCGTGCACGCGCTGCCGCTGGCGACCAGCCAGGACCACAAGCGCCTGCGCGACTGCGACCAGGGCCCCAACACCGGCGGCATGGGAGCCTACTCGCCCGCGCCCGTGGTGACGCCCGAGGTCCACGCGCGCGTGATGCGCGAGATCATCATGCCCGCCGTGCAGGGTATGGCGAAGGACGGCACGCGCTACGTCGGCTTCCTTTACGCCGGGCTGATGATCGACAAGGCCGGTAATCCGAAGACGCTCGAGTTCAACTGCCGCATGGGAGACCCCGAGACGCAGCCGATCATCATGCGCCTGAAGTCGGAGCTGCTCGCGCTTTTCGAGGGCGCGCTCGAGGGTCGCCTGGATCGGGCCGCGGTGGAGTGGGACCGGCGCACCGCGCTCGGCGTGGTGCTTGCCGCCGAGGGCTATCCGGATGGCCCGCGCCAGGGCGCCGTAATCGACGGGCTGCCCGCGCCGGGCGCCGACTGCCGCGTGTTCCACGCCGGCACGCGGCTTGAGGGCAAGCGCCTGGTCGTGAGCGGCGGGCGGGTCCTGTGCGTGACGGCGTTGGGAGATTCGATCCGCATGGCGCGCGGCCGCGCCTACGATGCGGTGGAGGCAATCCGCTTCGACGGCATGCAGTACCGCAAGGACATCGGCGCGCGCGCCCTCAAAGCCAGAGGATAGCCCCGGCCCATGGACGCAGAAGCGGTCGCCACCTATCTCACCGGCCTGCAGGCGCACATCGTCGCGGCGCTCGAGGCGCTCGACGGCGGCAGTTTCCGCAGCGACTCGTGGCAGCGAACCGAGGGCGGGGGCGGCCTGACGCGGGTGATCGAGGACGGCGCCGTATTCGAGCGCGGCGGCGTCAACTACTCGCGCGTGCGCGGGCCTCGCCTTCCGCCCTCGGCCAGCGCCGCGCGGCCGGAGCTCGCGGGCCGCGGCTTCGAGGCGATGGGCGTCTCGCTGGTGCTGCATCCACGCAATCCGTACTGCCCTACCGTGCACATGAACGTGCGCTTTCTGCTTGCCACGCGGGAGGGCGAGGCGCCGGTGTGGTGGTTCGGCGGCGGCATGGACCTCACTCCCTACTACGGCTTCGAAGCGGACGCGCGCCACTTCCACGCCACCTGCAAACGCGCGCTCGAGCCTTTCGGCGCCGGACACCACGCCCGCTTCAAGAAATGGTGCGACGAGTACTTCTTCCTCAAGCACCGTGGCGAGCCGCGCGGCATCGGAGGGATCTTCTTCGACGATTTCGCCGAGCGCGACTTCGATCACTCGTTCGCGCTGATGCGCTCGGTCGGCGACCACTTCATCACCGCCTACGCGCCGATCGTCGAGCAACGCCGCGTCCAACCGTACGGTGAGCGCGAGCGCGACTTCCAGGCCTACCGGCGCGGTCGTTACGTCGAGTTCAACCTGGTGTACGACCGCGGCACGCTGTTCGGGCTGCAGTCGGGCGGTCGCACCGAGTCGATCCTCATGTCGATGCCGCCGCGCGTGACCTGGCGCTACGACTGGAAGCCCGCTCCCGGAAGCGCCGAGGAGGCGCTCACTCGCGACTTCCTGGTGGCCAGGGACTGGGTCTAGGCGCCCGAGAGTTCGGCGGCGCGACGGAAATGGCTCTGCGCATCGGCCTCGCGCCCGGTGCGCTCGGCCAGCCGTGCGAGCTCAAGGTGCGCGGCGCGCGTTTCCTCGAACGAGAGGCTCGCCTCAAGGTAGCTCTGCGCCTTGCCCCACAGCTCGGCATGCGCGCACAGGCGCCCGAGGGTAGCCAGCAGCTGCGGATCTTCGGGCCGCTCGTGCAGCCACTTCTCCGCCTTCTCGGTGCGCCGCCGTGCCTCCTCCGCGCGCTCGGCGGCGTCCAGCGCCGGCAGCACGCCGTAGAGCGAGACCAGCGGCGCGCTCCATTCCGCCGCCAGGCTGCGTTCGATGACGTCGCGCGCGAGCGCCGCCGCGCCCAGCGCCGCCGCGTGCCTTGCGGCGGCCGCCGCGATGCGGGGCTGAATCTGGTCGCGCGAGGGTATGCCGCGCCAGCGCGCCTCGAGCGCCGCGCGATCGCCCGCCGCCCGGGCGAGCAAGGCCACATAAGCCTGCACCTTGTACTCCTCGGCCGCCGCGGGCGCGATCGCGTCGCGCTTGGCAAGCAAGGCGGCGATGCGCAGCACCTCCTCCCAGTTGCCCAGGCCTCGCTCGGCACGCAGCAGCAGCCGCAGGCTTGCGATGTGCTTCGGGCCGGCGCCGTGCAGCCCGGTCAGCGCGTCGCGCGCGGCGGCATAGTCGCGCTCTTCCAGGGCCAGCTCGGCGCGCGATACCAGGCGCGCCACCTGCAGGCTCTCGCCCGCCGCCGCAGCGCGCTCCAGCCACTCGTCGCGCCGCTCGAAATTGCGCATCTGGTGCGCTGCGCGGGCCGCGATCAGCGCGGCGAGCCCGGGCGCCGCGCCAGAGGCGTGGGCGCGCTCGGCCTCCTTCTCCGCATGCGAGTAGCGTCCCTCGAAGTAGGACTGCAGCGCCGAAGCGAGCGCGGACTGCCCGCGCTCGCGCCGACGCCGCTGGCGGAAATTCCTCACGTGCACCGGCAGCGCGAGGACGTGGTGCGCGAACCTGGCCGCAACGTACAGCGCGGCGAACACGGCGACCGCCGCCACGCCGAAGAACAGCAGCGACATCTCGAGCCGGTAGGGCGGGTAGACGAACAGCACGTAGCCATCATCGGCGTGACCGAAGATCACCAGCGCCACCGCCGCCGCGAACACCGCGAGCAGCCAGAACAGCGCCCTCATGACGGCGTCCCGGCCACGCTCAGGAGCCGCCCGCGCGCTGCGCCTTGAAGCTGCGCACGGCCTCGAGGCTCTCGGAAATGTCGGGAACCTGGAAATCGAGCGAGACCGAAGCCAGCTGCTCGAGCTGCGCGAGCACTTCCTCGGTGCGCTTCGATTGCACGTCGAAGTAGCGTTTCACCCAGGCCTGCGCCGTGCGCAGGTCCCCGCGGTAACCCGCCTCGTCGCGCAGCAGCAGCGACAGGCGCGCATTGAGCAGTCGAAGGCGAAGGTTCTCGCGCAGGAAATAGGACTGCGACGGCGCCAGCAGCGGGGGCGCAGGAGAATCCACCTTGCGCAGCACCACCAGCTTGCGCAGCTCGCTCCAGACCTGCGCGCCCAGGCGCGCGAAGAAGCCCTCGTTCTCGGCCCCGGCAGGGGCGGCACCGGCCGGCGCGGGCGCGGCGCGCTCGTCGAATGCGAGCGGCAGGCCGTCGACCGCCGCGACGAGCGCGTCGATCCGTAGGCTCAGCCCGGGCAGGTCAAGCGCCGGTGCGGCGGTCAGCCGCTCGATATCGTGCGCGATCGCACGCCGGATAGGCAGCAGCTGCGGGCGGTCCGCGCGCGCGAGGCGGTTGTCGGCGAACTGCAGCGCGAGCAGCGCCGCGTGCACATTGCCCGAGAGCTGCAGCTGCTGCGAAGCAACGGTCAGCACCTGCTCGATTTCGGCCAGCTGCACTTGCTCGCGGTTACGCGACAGATCCTGGTAGAGCGATTCAAGCGCCTGCTTCTGGCTCTGCAGCTCGCTCAGGCGCGAATCCATTTGTCCGAGCTTGGTCTGCGACTCGCGCACTGATTCCTGCGCTTGCTGCGCCAGCGCGCGAGCGGCGCGGGACTCCGCCTCGACGTCACGCAAGCGCTGCGCGACCTCGGACTGGGTGACGTCAATCCGCCTGCGCGCGTCGTACCACCCGAGAGCGGCCACCGCAATCGCGATGAGAATCGCGAACCAGGCAAGTACGCCGGCGCCGCGTCGCGGCGCAGGTGACGCTTGCTCAGCCGGCTCGGGCGCCTTTTTTTCAGGCGCCGCTTGCTGGGAATCCGTGGAATCCGAACTCATATGTCAGCGTTTTACTTCGCTAGGCCAAAGTATGCAACCAGCGCTTGCAGCACTTCGGCGTCCGCCGGCCCGCCCACGACGACCTTGCCCACGCCAAGGCGTGCGGCCGCTTCCGCAACCCTCGGATGCGGCACAAAGAGCGGCGTCGTGCGCAGCCACTGCTGGCCGAGCTTGCCGAGCATGTCGAACAGATTGGCGAGCCCCTCCGACGAAGACACCGTTACCGCGTCGACCCCGCCCCGCGCCCAGGCGGCCAGCAGCGGCGCGCTGTCGGCGCGCGGCCGGGCGCGCCGGTAGCACTCGGCGTATTCGACCACCGCGCCGCGCGCCGCAAGCGCATCGCCCAGCAGCTCGCGCCCGCCGTCGCCGCGAAAGATCACGATCCGCCGTCCCGCGACGTCCGCCAGCTCGTCCAGCGCGAGCAGCGCCTCGCTGTCGGCGTGCGCCTGCGGCGCGATCACGCGCTCGAAGCCCTGCCGCTCGAGCTCGCGCCGGCTGCCGCGGCCGACCGCCGCGACACGCAGCCGTGGCGGCAACGGCCGCGCCCCGCGCCGCGAGCGAACCAGGTTGAGCGCCTTGTGCACCGCGCTCGGGCTGATGAAGATCGCCAGGTCGAACTCGTCCAGCCGGTCGATCAGCGCCAGGATCGGGCGCAGATCCGGCAGATCCTCGATCTCGATCGCCGGGAACACCAGTACCGCGCCGCCGGCCGCCTCGATCAGCGCCGCGAGCCCCTGCGCCTGCTCGCGCGGGCGCGTCACCAGAATGCCGCGACCCTTCAGGGGACCAGCGCTCACTCCCCCGCCACCAGTTCGGCGAGGATTTCCGCCGCGCCTTGAGCGCGCAGCAGCACGGCGACTTCGTTGCCCACGCGCTCGGGATCGCCCGCGTCGCCCTCGCGCTCGGCGCGCGCGATTCGGCGCCCGTCGGGCGAAGCGACCAGCGCGCGCACCCGAAGCCGGGCGCCGTTGAGCTCGGCGTAGGCGCCGAGCGGAACCGAGCAGTTCCCTCCGAGCGCCCGGTTGACCGCGCGTTCTGCGCGCACGCAAATGCTGCTGCGGGGGTCGACCAGCGGTTCGAGCAGGGCCGCGACCTCGGGCCGGTCCGCGCGGCACTCGATGCCGAGCGCGCCCTGCCCGGCCGCCGGAAGGCTGTCTTCGACCGCCAGCAGCGACCGGATGCGCGCGCCCAGGCCGAGCCGCTTGAGCCCCGCGGCGGCAAGCACCACCGCGTCGTATTCGCCGCGGTCGAGCTTCGCCAGCCGCGTGTCCAGGTTGCCGCGCAGGGTATGGATCCGAAGCGCCGGGTAGCGCTCGGCGATCTGCGCCGCGCGCCGCAGGCTAGAGGTGCCCACGACCCCGCCCGCGGGCAAATCCGAAATCGCCGCGTAGCGGCCCGAGACCAGAGCGTCGCGCGGATCCTCGCGCGCGGTGATCGCGGCGAGCATGAAGCCCGGCGGCATCTCCACCGGCACGTCCTTCATCGAATGCACCGCGAGATCCGCGCGCCCGTCCTCGAGCGCGGTCTCCAGCTCCTTGACGAACAGTCCCTTGCCGCCCGCCTTGTCCAGCCGCACCTCGAGCAGCTCGTCGCCGCGCGTGGACATCGGCAGCAGCTCGACCGGCAGCCGCGGATATAATGCTTCCAGGCGCTGCTTCACATGCTCGGCCTGCCACAGTGCAAGCCGGCTGCGGCGGGTGGCGATCACCACGCGCTCGACGGGGCGCGATGTTGGGGAGTTCATGCTGTGCGGTTGCTGTTTTTCATTCTAGCATGCAGCTTCGCGGCGCCAGCCGCGGCGCAGCGCATCGCGCCCGCGTCGGATCTCGCCCGCGAGGCGCGCGAGGCGCAGGCCGCGCACGCCCCTCTGCTGGTGTTCTTCACGCAGCCGGACTGCTCCTACTGCGAGAGTGCGCGGCGCGACTATCTCGAGCCCATGCTGGCCGACCCGGCGCAGCGCAACCGTCTGCGCGTGGTCGAGGTCAACATCACCAGCGGCGCGCCGCTGACGGATTTCGCCGGCCGCAGAACGACGCAGGCGGCGTTCGCGGGCTCGAGTCACGTCCGCGTCGTGCCGACTGTCGCCTTCGTCGGCGCCGGCGGCACGGCGCTCGCCGAGCCGCTGGTCGGCCTGAGCCTGCCGGACTTCTATCTGACTTACCTGGAGCGCCGCATCGATCAGGCGCGCGCGCTCATTTCTCCGCCACCAGGTCGCGCAACGCCGGCCACTGGCGGCGGCTGATCGGCAGCCTTTCCTCGAGCCCGTCAAGCACCACCAGCCAGCGCTCGTCGTCCTCGTCGGCGGCGCGCTCGAAGCCGCGGATGGCGCCTTTCGCGACCAAACAGTTGCGGTGGATGCGCACGAACCTGTCGGCGAACTCGCGCTCGAGCGCGATCAGCGACTCCTCGATCAAATGCTCGCGTTCGCGCGTGCGGAGCGTGACGTACTTGAGCTCTGCCTTGAAGTAGAGCACGTCGCGCAGCGGCACCAGCAGGATCCGGTTGCGCTCTGCGGCCGACAGGTATTCGCGCGCCTGGCCGGCGGCACGCGCCAGCGGCTCGGCGGCAGTCGGGCCCGCGGCCATCGCCTTGCGCAGCGCCGCGGCGAGACGCTCGGCCCGCACCGGCTTGAGCAGGTAATCGAGCGCGTTCAACTCGAAGGCCTCGACCGCGTGGCGGTCGTGCGCCGTGACGAACACGACCGCGGGCGGCTGCGGCAGGCGAGCGAGATGGCGCGCGACCTCGAGCCCCCCCAGCCCGGGCATGTGGATGTCGAGCAGCACGACCCGGGCGCCACATTCTGGAACCCGTTCGACCGCCTCGAGGCCGTTGCGCGCCTCGCCCACCACCCGCGTGGGGATCTCCAGTGCGATGTCGCCCAGCAGCTCGCGCAGGCGCTCACGCGCCGGCGTCTCGTCGTCCGCGATGAATACGGTAAGCACGCTCATCCACGCCCCCCCTGGCGCGAGCGGTAGGGCATTTCGATCTGCACCACGTAACGCCCGTCCTTTACTCCGGTCTCGACGCGTGCCTCGGCGTCGAAGAACAGCTGCAGCCGCTCGCGGATATTCGCCAGCGCCATGCGGTTGCCCGCGCGGTGCTGGTGCTCGGGGTAGTAGGGATTTTCTACTTGCGCCAGCACGCGCTGGCCGCGCCGCTCGATGCGCACCAGCACCTCGCCGGTGCCGACGTCCGGCTCGACGCCGTGGTAGATCGCGTTCTCAAGCAGGGGCTGCAGCAGCAGCGGCGGCAGCAGGGCGTCGGGGGGCGCGCTGTCCAGCTCCCACACCACGCGCAGCCGGTCGCCCAGCCGCAACTGCTCGATGCTGGCGTAGCGCTCGAGCAGCGCAACCTCGTCGGCCAAACGCACGAACTGGCGACCGTCGGACATCAGGGTGCGGAACAGGTCGGCGAGATCCTCGAGCGTGCGCTCGGCGCGCTTGGGATCGCGCCGGATCAGCGCCAACACCGCGTTCAGGCTGTTGAACAGGAAGTGAGGCCGGATGCGCGCCTGCAACGCCTGCAGCCTCGCCTCCGCCAGCGCAGGCGAATAGGCCTTGGCGCGCAGGCGCAGGTAGCCGAGCAGCGACGTCACCACCAGGGCGGCGAGAACGAGGGTGCGCAGCACGCCGGCGGCGCCCAGCCACCACAGGTGCGATCCCGCCGCGAGCAGCAGCACCAGCCCGAGCACGGCGGCGCAGCCGGGCCAGTACGGCAGGCGCGCGAGCAGCGGCGTGCAGGCATACAGCAGCACTACGCTCGCCAGCAGCAGCGGCTCGAAGAACGCGGCGGCGGCGACGAACTGTTCGATGACCTGTGGCCAGGAGGACGCCGAGTAGAGCGCCGCGGCAAGCGCGAGCACGTTCACCCCGACCAGGGCGCGCGCGATGACCCCCTGGTTGCGAAAGTCGGGAAGGGCGTCCGGGTAAACGTTTTGTCTTATACTTGCCATCGCCGCGCCGCGTGATCCCAGTATGCCCCATGGCCCCACCCGCCTCCAAGCGGCCGCCTCGAGCCCGCACCAGTAAGAAAGGCCGCGCCGCGGCTTCGGCGAAGCCGTGGTCGGGCCGCTTCGCCGAGCCGGTGAGCGAGCTCGTCAAGCGCTTCACCGCTTCGGTGTCATTCGACCAGCGCCTGGCGCCCTACGACATAGACGGCTCGCTCGCCCACGCCCGCATGCTCGCGGCGCGCGGCATCATTGCCCGGTCCGACCTGGCGGCAATCGAGCGCGGGCTAGCCAAAGTACGGCGCGAGATCGAATCCGGGACCTTCGAGTGGTCGCTCGAGGCCGAGGACGTCCATCTGAACATCGAGCGCCGGCTCACCGCGCTGGTGGGCGACGCCGGCAAGCGCCTTCATACCGCGCGCTCGCGCAACGACCAGGTCGCGACCGACGTCCGGCTATGGCTGCGCGCCGAGACCGATGCGATCGACCAGCAGCTCACGAGGCTCGAGCGCGCCCTGGTCGATCAGGCCGCGCGCCACGCCGCCGTGGTGATGCCGGGCTTCACGCATCTTCAGGTCGCGCAGCCGGTGACCTTCGGCCATCACCTGCTGGCCTACTTCGAGATGTTCGAGCGCGACCGCGACCGGCTCGCGGACTGCCGGCGCCGCCTCAACCGGCTGCCGCTCGGCGCCGCGGCCCTTGCAGGCACCACGTTCCCCATCGATCGTGCGCGCGTGGCGCGCGAGCTCGGCTTCGATGGAGTGTGCGAAAACTCGCTCGACGCCGTGTCGGACCGGGATTTCGCGATCGAATTCGCAGCCTGTGCCTCGCTGGTGATGATGCACCTGTCGCGCTTTGCCGAGGAGCTGGTGCTGTGGGCCAGCCCGCGCTTCGGCTTCGTGCGCCTGCCCGACCGGTTCTGCACCGGCTCGTCGATCATGCCGCAGAAGAAGAACCCGGACGTGCCGGAGCTGGTGCGCGGCAAGAGCGGGCGCGTGTTCGGGCACCTGGTCGCGTTGCTCGCGCTGATGAAGGGGCAGCCGCTGGCCTATAACAAGGACAACCAGGAAGACAAGGAGCCGCTGTTCGACGCGGTCGACACCGTGAAGGACTCGCTCGCCGCGTTCGCCGACCTGGTCGCGGGGCTGGAGCCCGTGCCCGGGGCAATGCGCGAGGCGACCCTGCAGGGTTTCTCGACCGCGACCGACCTGGCTGACTACCTGGTGCGCAAGGGCCTGCCGTTTCGCGACGCGCACGAGGCAGTCGCGCGCGCGGTGCGCGAGGCCGAGGCGAGCGCTCGCGACCTTTCGGCGCTGCCGCTGAAGGCCTTGCAGCGCTATTCGCCCAAGATCGGCCGCGACGTCTATCGCGTTCTGACGCCGGAAGGCTCGGTGGCGAGCCGCAACCATATCGGCGGCACGGCGCCGGCTCAGGTGCGCGCGGCCGCGCGGCGCGCACGCGCGCGGCTCGGCGCGAAAAGGAAACCCCCGAGGCGGTGAAGCGAGCGGCGCTCGAGGCGGCCGCCGCTGCGGCGCTCGGCCGCGGCGTCAGGCTCGGATCGGCAGCCGCCGTTTCCGGCGGCTGCATCAACGACTGCTATCTCGTCGAGGCGGGCGCGGCGCGTGTGTTCGTCAAGCTGAACGCGGCGCGCTTCGCCGACGCTTTTGCCGCCGAGGCCGACGGCCTGTCGGCGTTGCGCGCCGCCGGCATGCGCGCGCCCGAGCCGCTCGCCCACGGCACGGCCGCCGGACACGCCTACCTGGCGCTCGAGGCGCTCGAACTCGGGGGCAGGGAGGACTTTGCCGCGCTCGGGCGCGCACTTGCCGCTCTGCATCGCTCGAGAGACGAGCGCTTCGGCTGGACGCGCGACAACTTCATCGGCGCGAGCGCGCAGCGCAATTCGTTATCAGGTGAATGGATCGAGTTCTGGCGCGAGCGGCGTCTCGCGCCGCAGCTCGCTCTCGCGCTGGCGAACGGTCACCGCGAAATCAGGCAGCCGGTGGAAAGGATATGTAGCGGGCTGCCACAGCTTCTGGAGGGACACACCCCCGAGCCCTCGCTGCTGCACGGCGACCTGTGGCGCGGCAACGTCGGCTTCCTCGCCGGTGGCGCGCCGGTGGTGTTCGACCCGGCGCTCTACCGCGGCGATCGCGAAACCGACCTGGCGATGACCGAGCTGTTCGGCGGCTTCCCGCGCGCGTTCTATGCCGCCTACGAAGAGGCCTGGCCGCTGGACGACGGATACGGTAGGAGAAAGCACCTGTACAACCTGTACCACTTGCTCAACCACCTGAACCTGTTCGGCGGCGGCTACCTCGCGCAGGTGCGCTCTACGCTAGGCCTGCTGCTTCGCGGCCTCTAGGATCTTTTTCAGCTCTCCGCTCTCGAACATCTCGCGCATGATGTCGCTGCCGCCGACGAATTCGCCGCCGATATAGAGCTGCGGGATGGTCGGCCAGTTGGCGAATTGCTTGATCCCCTGCCGGATCTCGGCGTTCTCGAGCACGTTCACGGTGAACAGTTCCTTCACCCCGCTCGCCTGCAGCACCTGGATCGCCATGGCGGAGAAACCGCACTGCGGAATCTGCGGCGTGCCCTTCATGTAGAGCACGACCGAGTGTTTGGTGACTTGGTCCTTGATCAGCTGCTGTACGTCGCTCATGGTGCGCTCCCGTGCAATAGTTGAGCAATTTGCTCAGGATTTTAACTTGCCTCCGGTCACACGCGCAATGCCGGCCAGGTCGGGCCAGCTGTAGATGCCTTCAAATCCCTCGTGCGCCAGAAGCTCGCGCACGGGGGCGTCCTGTCTCAGGCCGTGCTCCAGCAGCAACCAGCCGCCCGGGCTCAGATGCGGCGCGGACCCGGCCGCGATACCGCGCACCGCCTCCAAGCCGTCCGGTCCGGCCACCAGCGCGGCCCTCGGCTCGAACCGCAGGTCGCCTTGGGTGAGGTGCGGGTCGTTGTAGGCGACGTAGGGTGGGTTGGAAACGATGAGGTCGAAGCGCTCGCCGGCGAGCGGCTCGAACCAGCGCCCTTGGCGCAGCTCGATCGCGAGCGAAAGCCGCGCCGCGTTGCGCCTGGCCACCTCGAGCGCCTCGGCCGAGACATCCGTGGCGACGACCCGAACCCGAGGCCGATGGCGCTTGATCGCGAGCGCCACCGCGCCGCTGCCGGTTCCGAGGTCCGCCACGCTCGCTTGGTCGCTGTCCGGCAGCTGCGCCAGCGCCCGGTCCACCAGCAGTTCGGTTTCCGGGCGCGGGATCAGCACTGCGGGCGTGACCCCCAGCGTCAGGCCGTAGAACTCGCGCCGACCGACCAGGTAGGCGATCGGCTCGCCGGCACGGCGGCGCGCGGCCCAGTCCGAGAACATCGCACCTGCCTGCGGCGGGACGTCGCGCTCGGCATGCGCCAGCACGCTGGCCACGGAAAATCCGGTCGCCTCGGCCAGCAGCAGGCGCGCCTCGCGCGGCTCGAGTCCACAGCCGGCGAGAGCATCGCGCACTTTCACGCCGCTTCTTCGGCGAGCAGCGCGAGTTGCTCCGCCTGGTGCTCCGCGCGCAGCGCCCCGATCAGATCGTCCAGCTCGCCGTCCATGATGCGGTCGATCTTGTGCAGGGTGAGGTTGATGCGGTGGTCGGTGACCCGACCCTGCGGGAAGTTGTAGGTGCGGATCCGCTCCGAGCGGTCGCCGGAGCCGACCAGGCTCTTGCGCGCCGAAGCGGTCTTGGCCTGCTGCTCGCGCGTCTGCTTGTCCTTGATGCGCGCCGCGAGCACCGAGAGCGCCTTCTCGCGGTTCTTGTGCTGCGAGCGCGAATCCTGGCATTCGACCACGATTCCGGTCGGCAGGTGAGTGACGCGGATCGCCGATTCGGTCTTGTTGACGTGCTGCCCGCCGGCGCCGGAGGCGCGGAAGGTGTCGATGCGAAGCTCGGCCGGATTGAGCACCACGTCGTCAATCGCGTCCGCCTCCGGCAGCACCGCCACGGTGCAGGCCGAGGTGTGGATGCGCCCCTGCGCCTCGGTTGCGGGCACCCGCTGCACGCGGTGCCCGCCGGACTCGAATTTAAGCTTCGAGTAAACGCCCTGGCCAATGATGCGCGCGATCACCTCCTTGTATCCGCCCAGCTCCGAGGGACTCTCGGAGATGATTTCGACCTGCCAGCCCTGACGCTCGGCGTAGCGGGTGTACATGCGGAACAGGTCGCCCGCGAACAGCGCCGACTCGTCGCCGCCGGTGCCCGCGCGGATCTCGAGAAAGGTGTTGCGCTCGTCGTTCGGGTCGCGCGGCAGCAAGACCTGCTGCAGCTCGCTCTCGAGGCGCTCCATCGCGCCGCGCGCCTCTTTCAGCTCGTCCTCGGCGAACGACCGCGTCGCGGGATCGAGCGCCATGTCCTTCGCCGCCGCGGCGTCGCGCTCGGCCTGGCAGAACCGGTCGTAGAGCGAAACCAGCCCGCTCAGCTCCGAGTGCTCGCGCGATAGCTTCCTGAACTGCTCCATGTCGCGCGTCGCGGCCTCCGCCGCAAGCAGCCCGTTCAGCTCCGCGAGCCGGGCGGCCAGGCCGTCGAGCTTGGCGCGTAAAGACGCTTTCACTAGCGATTGACGCGGAACAGGTGTGCGACGGTTTCGCTCAGGCGTTCGCGCTCTTCGCCCGCGGCCTCGTTCAAGGCCTGGGTGGGCGGGTGCAGCAGCTTGTTGGCGAGCCCCTGCGACATGGCCTCGAGCACCTGCTTCGGATCGTCGCCGCGTTGCAGCAGCTTCAGCGCGCGCTCGAGCTCGTGCTGGCGCGCCTGCTCGGCTTGCTCGCGCAGCGCCCGGATCAGCGGCACGGTCTCGCGCACCTGCATCCAGTGCATGAACTGCCCAACCTGGGTATCTATGATCGCCTCGGCCTGCTCCACCGCCGAGCGGCGCGCGTCGAGGTTCGCGGCCACGATCTCGCTCAGATCGTCGACCGTGTAGAGGAAGACGTCGTCCAGCTCGGCCACCTCGGGCTCGATGTCGCGCGGCACGGCGAGGTCGACCATGAATATCGGGCGGCGGCGGCGCGCGCGCAACGCGCGCTCGACCAGGCCCTTGCCCAGGATCGGCAGCGACGAGGCGGTGCACGACACCACCACGTCGTACCCGTGCAGGTGCTCGCCGAGCGCCTTGAGCTCGATCGCCTGCCCGTTGAAGCGGTGCGCGAGCTGGCCGGCCCGCTCCAGAGTCCGGTTGGCGACCGCGATGCGGGCCGGCCCCTGGGCGGCGAAATGCGTCGCGCACAGCTCGATCATCTCGCCCGCGCCGATGAACAGCACCTTCTGCTCGTGCAGCGAGGGGAAGATGCGCGCCGCCAGCTTGACCGTCGCCGCCGCCATCGACACGCTGTTGGCGCCTACCTGCGTGTTGCTGCGCACCTCCTTCGCCACCGCGAAGGAGCGCTGGAACAGCTTGTGCAGCACCGTGCCCAGCGTGCCCGCCGCCTGCGCTTCGCGCACCGCGTCCTTCATCTGGCCGAGGATTTGCGGCTCGCCGAGAACCATGGAATCGAGCCCCGAGGCGACCCGGAACGCGTGCCGAACCGCCTGCTCGCGGGTCAGCGTGTAGAGGTAGGGCGAAATATCGTCCGGCCGCAGGCTGTGGTACTTCGCCAGCCAGTCGGTGGCCGCGCCGGGCTGCTCAGCCGCGAGGTACAGCTCGGTGCGGTTGCAGGTCGACAGGATCGCCGCCTCGGAGGCGAGGCTGCGGCGCAGTTCACCCAGCGCGTCGCGCATGCGCTCGACGTGAAACACCACCCGCTCGCGGATGTCGAGCGGGGCGGTCTGGTGGTTCAGTCCGAGTGCGTAAAGCGCCATGTCGCCCCAAATGGCCCAGGAAATGCGCTAAGGCCTGAGATTATAAGGTGGATTCTAAGGCCGGCCCCACCGCCCGGAGCTTGCGCTAGGTCAAATTCCCACCTGCAGCCCCACCTTCATGGCCTGGGCAACCGGAATCTGATAGAAGGCGGTGGCGTCCTGGGTGTTGCTCGCCATCAGGACGAAGAGTTGGTCGCGCCATCGGGTCATGCCGCGCAGCTTGCGTCCCGCCAGCAGGTCGACGTGGCCGATGATGTAGTGCACCTTGTCCAGGTCGGCCGTCAGGTTCAGTTCGTCAGAGGCCGCCAGCTCGGAAGGGATGTTTGGCCGCTGCATGAAACCGTAGTGCAGCACCACGCGGTGAAAGCCGGCGCCCAGGTCCTTGATCTCGATGCGCTCCTCGGGGTCAGTCTTCGGCTGCGGCTCGATCACCACGGTGAGGATGATCACCCGCTCGTAAAGGACGCTGGTGTGGCGCACCAGCTGCTGCAGCGCGGGGGGCGTCTGCTCGAGTCGACCGGTGAAGAACACCCCCGTGCCGGGAACTCGCAGGATGCGCTCCGCCTCGACCCGCCCGACGAACGTCTCGAGCGTCGAGGCGGACTCGGCGAGCCGCTCGGCCAGCAGACTTGCCCCCTTGCGCCAAGTCGCCATGGCGGTGAACAGCCCCAGGCCGATCAGCAGCGGCAGCCAGCCGCCGTCCGGAATCTTGAGCAGATTCGAGCCGAGGAAACCGAGGTCGATGGCGAGGAACCCGAGCAGGAATAGCAGCGCCGCGGGCAGGCTCCAGCCGCCGCGCTCGCGCGCCACATTGAACGCGAGCACCGTGGTGATCGCCATGGTGGAATTGACCGCCACGCCGTAGGCGGCGGCAAGGTTGCCCGAGGTGCGGAATGCGAGCACCAGGCCGATCGCCGCAATCATCAGAACCCAGTTCACCGCCGGCATGTAGATCTGGCCGCGCGCCTCGGCCGAGGTCTGGTCGACCGTCAGGCCCGGCAGCAGGCCGAGATGCACGGCCTGCCGGGTAAGCGAAAAAGCGCCGGTGATCACCGCCTGCGACGCGATGCAGGTGGCGGCCGTGGCGAGGATGATCAGCGGATACAGGCCCCAGGCGGGGGCCAAATGGAAGAACGGATGGATGCCGTTGCCGGGCTCGGTGAGCAGCAACGCGCCCTGGCCAAAGTAGTTGATCAGCAAAGCGGGCAGCACGAACGCAAACCAGACCTGCCGAATCGGCTTGCGGCCGAAGTGTCCCAGGTCCGCGTACAGCGCCTCGCCCCCGGTCGCGACGAGAAAGACGGCGTAGAGAATGAAGTAACCACTCCAGCCGTTGTCGAGGAAGAACCGCACCGCGTACAAGGGGTTGACCGCGAGCAGCACCTGCGGCGCCTGAAGAATGCCGCGCACGCCGAGCAACGCGAGCACCGCGAACCACACCAGGGTCAATGGTCCGAACACCGCGCCCACCGCCGCCGTTCCGTGCCGCTGCACCGCAAACAGCGCGAACAGGATGACCGCCGTAATCGGGATCACGTACTCGTGCAGCCCGGGCGCGGCGACCTGCAAACCCTCCACCGCGCTCAGCACCGAGATCGCGGGCGTGATCATGGCACCGCCGTAGAGCATCGAGGCGCCGAGGACGCCCAGCAGGATGAGGACGCGGCGGCGCCACTTGTCCTGATCGCGATCAGGGCGCAGCAACGCGATCAGGGCGAAGATTCCGCCCTCGCCCCGGTTGTCCGCCCGCAGCACATAGACCATGTACTTGAGCGAGATGACGAGCAGCAGGGTCCAGAAGACGAGCGACAGCACCCCGAGCACGTTCGCGGGATTGACGGCAATCGGATTCTTGCCGGCGAAGCATTCGCGCAGCGCGTAGATCGGGCTAGTGCCGATGTCGCCGTAGACCACCCCGAGCACCGCGATGGCGAGCACCGCGAACGAATCGCTGTGCGCCGTCGCCGGCGGCGCGCGTTTCAGCGCCTCCTGCTGCGCGTTTCGGCCCAGGTCGTTATCGGAACCGGCCGGCACGATAGCTCATCGAAGACTAGTACGTCGTGCGGCAGGTCGTTCCGGCATAGCGCCAGGCGGTGATCTTCTGCGCCTCACTGACGACGAAGTCCACCTTGCACGAGCTCGCGATGGGTTCGCCCTTGTTGTACGTATAGACCATCCCGCCGCCTGGCGTGTGCAGAGTGCTGTTCGGCTGGCCCCACTCCTTGACCAGGTCGCTGACGCTGCGGCCCTGCCACGAGCTGACCTTCGCCTTGAATGCTTCTTCGTTCGGAATGCCCGCGCAGCCAGAGACGACGAGCACGAAAGCTGCCGCCAGAACCAAGAGTCTCATCCTCGTATCCTCTTCAATTGGCCAAATGGCACCACGGCTCATTTGAGCACATGACGGGCGACGCCGGAAGCGCTGCAATCAGCTCAAGCGCGCCTGTTTCTTCCACGCGCGCCAGACGGGTCCTAGCTGCTCGATTAGGAGGCTCTGTCGCGCCGCCAACCAACCTCGCATGAATCCGATGCCTTCGCGATTCGCGCCTCCGCCGAGCTCCTCCAGCAATCTGCTTCCGACCGCGATGTCGTTCAGTTCGCCCAGGACGTCCTGCACCGCCTCCAGTCGCACGAGGTAGTGCCGTGTGGCCTTGGAAGAAAGCGTGGCCGAAAAGAATTCGTAAGCGTAGCGCAAGCGCTTGGCGAGGATGCGCAGCCTGTGGCGCGCCGCAGGATTGGCCCAGTCAATGCGCTCGGCATGGCGCAACACTCTGCGCTCCTGACGCGCAAGCGCGCGCCGGCCGTACTGCCTCGCCGGCTGCGCGACGGCGCGCCGCACCTCCTCGGATTTGCGCCACGGCGCTTCCTCCGTCCAACGCATGAGGTGAAGCAGGAATCTCTGGAACGGCTCCGAGGCGAGCGCCGCGCGCGCCTGAGCGCGCGCGGCGCTCCGCCTAGCGCCCGCCTTCCGTAGCAGGCGAGCCATTTCCGGACTGCGCCCGGCCGGCGGCGCGATCTGCTGCGCAATTATCGAGGAGAAGATATCCCAGTCGCGCGCCGCGCCGAGTCTCGCGACGATAGCCTTCAGCTCGCGCGTCACCGGCTGAACGCCGGCCTTGGTCACCAGCGGCGTGAACGTACGCAATGCCGAGCGCAGGCGCCGCAGGCCGACGCGCAGCTGATGCAGAAACTCGGGGTCGCCGGAATGCATCGTCCCGGACACGTTTCCCTGCACTTGGGCGCGGCAGCCATCCAGGATCGCGAGCATCGCCTGCTCGGCACTCATGCCGCGCCGCAGTTGGGGAAGTTGCGCCTTGAGCGGGGCTGCGGGGCGCGATTCGACCAGGCCGTAGCCCTGCTCGGCCTTGCTGCGCGCTTCGAGCTCGAGCCGCAGGGGTCCGACCAGGCGCTCGGCCAGGTCAAGCATCGATGCCGGGCTGCCTTCGAGCAGCTCAAGCTCGAGCTCGAGCAGCGAGACACTGAGCTTTCCGGCCGCGATCGTTCCGGCGTCGAGGCAAACCTCCACCCGCGTACCGTCGCCGAGCGCGACCTGGGCCGAGCGGCGCACGAAGCGCGTCTCGAACCGCGGCGCGAGCGCCGCCGCGTAGCGCTTCAGGTCGACGCCCGCCGCGGACTTGATCTCACCGCAGGGCAGCGCCTCGGGAGAGAACTCGCCGCGCGGCGCGGGCACTTCCCACTCCCTGCGCTGCGGCACGCCCAGCGCTCCGGTCGAATCGCTCTTGAAGCACATGATTCGCTTGCGCCCGTCGCGCCGCAGGCGCAACGCCGCGCGCGCGTCGCGCAGGTGGAAATCCGGCGTGTCGAAATAGGTGCTGTCCAGGCGCCGGCGCGTCGGAACCGGAGCCCCGGGCAACAGCACCCATAGTCCACCCCCGGCGTCCGCGGGGAGTCGAAACTTGAGCTCGCGCTCGATGTGCATTCGATTTCCGCCGGTGAGCCGAACCTTCGCCCCCGCCGGGAAGAGTGAATAATGGCTTAGCTCGGTTCGGGCTCGGTTGGGCTGCGCTTCGCGCCGTCGATGAGGTCCGCCCAGTTCGCGTCCGACATTATGCGTATCCGGCGCCGCGCGGCGCAACAGCCCTGCCCGGCGTTTCGACAGGCTCTCGCTGGCCGCGCCAGGACTGCCTTTAAAAGTCACTTGGCAGCTTACGATGCCAAGTGCGCGACTCGGATGCAGAAAGCTCGGTCGACCGTCGCGGGCGCTCCGTGGCCGGCGGCTAGCGCCGTTGACGGTAAGTCTGTTCGAGCACCCTGTAATACAGCCGCACGCGGCGCACGTACGCAGTCGTCTCGCGGAAGTGCGGAACCCGTCCGCCGGCACGCAGCACCGATTCTTCTCCGGCGTTGTAGGCCGCAAGCGCAAGCGCGACGTTGCCTCCGAACATGCCGAGCAGATGGCGCAGGTAGCGCACGCCGCCCTCGAGGTTGGTCGCCGGATCGAAACGGTCGGCGACACCGTAGCGCCGCGCAGTTTCCGGCATGAGCTGCATCAACCCGGCCGCGCCCTTGGGCGAGACCGCCTTCGGGTCGTAGCCCGATTCGGCGCGTACTACTGCGTGCACGAGCAGCGGGTCCACGCCGTGGCGCGCGGCGACGCGCCGAATCTGGGCATCGCGCGGCAGCCTCCGCGCCGCGGGCGAGCGGTCGACCTGGATCAGGCGCGCCCTCGACGAGAGGGGCCGGTCGCTCAGTAGCAGGGCGCCGTTCTTTTGCACCTCGAGGTAGACATCTGCCCGCGCCGCCTGGGCGCAGAGCGCGAGGGCAAGGGCGAGCAGGGCGACCCGGCTCGGCAGTCGCGTCGCCGCGCTAATAGAGCGCGACAAGCCCGATCGGCTACGGCGCTGCCGAGTTTGGTTTGACCCTGTGTCGGGCGCGGATTGCATTGCGATACGCGTGCTCCCCCGAACAATCGCTCGATTTCGCGCTCACATCGCTGCGGGACGCTTGTCGCCAATGATACGCGCAGCACCCCGACGAAGGACAACGCACGGTATGGTGGCCAAGGGCGGAATCGAACCACCGACACAAGGATTTTCAGCAGTTCATCACCCCAAGGCCTCTCAAGTTCCTGAACCAGAGCCCTAAGGGGCGAGGTACTGCAACAACTTCGGATGGTTGCGTATTTCCTGGGATGCTCCTTCGAGCACCAGTCGGCCACGATCGAGCACAAACGCGTGGTTGGCGACGGTCAAGGCAAGATTGAGGTGCTGCTCTACGAGAACGATGCATATCTCCTTCGCGAGATCTTGTAGACGCTCCGCAATCTCTTCGATGACACCGATCCAAACCCCTTCGGTTGGCTCGTCAAGCAAAAGAATGCTGGGGTTCGCAAGGAGTGCTCTGCCGATTGCAAGCATCTTGCGCTCGCCTCCGCTCAAGGTGCCTGCGGTCTGTTGGAGTCGGCTTCGCAGCTTAGGGAACATTGCGAGCACCCGATCCAAACCCGTGCTATCACGGTTCATGAGCATGCCGACGTCGAGGTTTTCACGCACCGATAAACGCCCAAACACTGCGAATTCCTGTGGGACGTAGCCTAGACCGAGCCGCACGCGCCGCTCAGTCGGCATATGCGTCGCATCACGGCCGGCGATCATCACCACGCCACCAGCGGCTGCCAACTCTCCCACAATTGTCTTCATGAGGGTCGTTTTGCCTGCGCCGTTTCGGCCAAGCACCGCAATGGCACCATGGGGCCTCGCCGCCAGTGAAACGTCGTACAACACCTGGCTTCGGCCGTAGGCCGCGCAGAGCCCCTTGATTTCAAGAAGCGGTGCCTCAGACACGAGTGAGATAAACCTCTTGTACCTTTTTGCTGTTACGGATGTGCTCGACGTCTCCAGAATCGAGCACGCGCCCCTGGTCGAGCACCGTCAGCACATCGCAAATGTCTCGGATGAAGTCGAGGTCATGTTCAACGATAACAAGCGAGCAGCGATGCTTGATAGGCTGCAGGAGCTCCCCAGTAACCCGCCGCTCCTCAAGGCTCATACCCGCGGTCGGCTCATCTAGCAGAAGCAATCTGGGCTGTGATGCCAGAGCCATCGCGATCTCCAGCCATTGCTGCTGGCCGTGGGACAAAGTGCCGGCCAAGTCCACGCGCTGGTCGCCAAGACGAAACTGCTCCAGCATCTGCAAAACCTGATCGTCCAGCGCCGCCCGCGTACGCGAGAAAACGAGCGAACTCAGCGAGTTCTGCGCCTGCAGCGCCAAGAGGATATTGTCGTAAACCGTCAGCGAAGGCAGCACGCTCGTGATCTGAAACTTCAGGCTGAGCCCCGCGCGTGCACGCTCCGCCGGCGTGGCGCGAACAATGTCATGGCCGGCAAAGCGAATGGTACCAGCGGTCGGAACTTCGGCTCCAGCGATGCATTTCATCAAGGTACTCTTACCGGAACCATTCGGTCCGATGAGACCGTGAAATTGATCTTCCTCGACTGTTAGATCCACGCCGTCCAGGGCGATCAGCTCCCGGTAGCGTTTGACTACGCCGCGAACTTCGAGCAGTGCCATATCGGGAACTAGCGGCGATTCGCTCGGGAACGCCGACGCAGGCCGAAACTACCAATCCGCTCCCGTTCCGACACGAGCAAACTGATAAGTCCGCTTGGTCGCAGCACGATCACGATAAGTAGCAACGCACCCAAGATGATTGGCCAGATTTGCTGATAACTGTCCGAGAGAACATAGCTAAGCACCTCAATCCCGATCACTCCGATCACAGCACCGATCAGCGTGCCAACGCCACCGAAGAGTGCGTAAAGAACGATCTGCGTGGAAAGGACGACGCCAAGCATGTTCGGCCACACGAATCCCTCTTGAAAGGTGTAAAGGCCGCCCGCGAGCCCGGCACAAGCGCCGGCAAGCGAAAAGACGATCGTCTTGAGGTGCTGCACCTTGTACCCGAAGAACGCAATTCGGACCTCCTGCTCGCGGATGCCTGCCAATGCGAGTCCGAATTGCGACCGGACGAGAAACCGGCAGCCGAGGTAAACCGCGAGCACGATCGCAAAGGTGAGGTAATAGTAGACTGGCCCTTGGACGAAGGTATAAGACCCAAATGTCATCTGCGGAATCGAAGGAATCCCGTTCTGACCGCCAAGGTAATACCAGCCCCTAGCCAATCTATCCGCAGCGTACGCTCCGGTCAGTGTGCCGAGCGCAACGAAAATGACGGTTGGCGGATTGCGTCCCAGGAGCAGGAAGCTCGCGAGCAGAAACGACGACGCGAGACCGATGAGCAACGATGCCGGCAAGACTAAGAAGATCGAGGTAATACCAAGATCGCGCGCCATCAAGGCTACGCCGTAGCCGGCCGTACCGTAGAAAAGCGCCTGACCGAAACTCAAGATCCCCGCATAACCCCACACCAAATCAAAGCTGATCGCAAGAAGAGACAGAATGAGAATCCGCGTCATGAACATCGTCAGGTACGCGGGCAGAAAGAGTGGCAATACCGCGAAGATCGCCAGTAGTAATAGCTCAAGGGTTGGTATGAGCGAAATTCGGTCCGGAGGTGTCTTCCTCGCCAGAGGGGACACCGGTTCTGCTTGCGCCCCCGGCGCTACAGCCTTCTCGATCATCGTTCTTTAGCCTTGCGACGCAGCACCGCGGGCGCAATTCGAGGCTGCGGTCTCCGCAGCCTCGCCCGCAAGCTCAGCACTCTTTAGGATCAACAAGCCCGTTGCTCTTGTCCACGATCTCGTAGTTCCCGCTCTTAGCCACTGCAGTGTACATATTCATCTTGCAGTGCCGATGACCAGGAACCATCTCGGCAGGTCCGCCTGGGCCTACTGCGATCTTGGCGTGATCTAAGGCCGCCGCAACCGACTCCCGATCTACCTTCTTGGCTTCCGCCACCGCAGCCGCCCACAGCATGATCCCGCGATACATGCCTGTGGCGGCGCTCCCCGCCGCGAACAAGATCTTGCCAGGGAACTCCTTGTCATACTCGGCTTGGATTCTGGCGCTCGCCGGATCGGATTTAGTTACAGCGCGGAAATAGTCGAGGCAGCTCGCCAACCCTTCGATTTCATATGGCTGATTGATATTCAGGGTGTTCTCGTCGTAGTACACGCAGGCAAGGCGCCCCCCGCGCTTGTTGAATCCAGCCTCATACAGTTGTTTGAAGAATGGACCAACGCCGGGAGGAATGACGGTGTTAAAAACCACGTCAACCTTCTCAGTCATAATTTTGTTCACAGTGGTGCTGTACTCGACCTGGTCGAGCGGGTAGTACTCCTCGAAGATCACTTCTCCGCCACTCTTTTCGATCACTTTACGCGCGTAGGCGTTCAGGACATGCGGCCACACGTAATTCGCTGAAGGAAGTGCGAAGCGCTTCCCTCCATGCTTGATCAGCCAGGGAATAAACGTGTCACATTGCTGCGCCGGCGTAGGGCCTGTGCAGAAAATGTACGGTTCGCACTCTTTGCCCTCGTAGAGCTGCGGATAGATGTAGAGCTTCTTACCTTGCCTTACGATTGAGTCCTTGATCGCATTGCGCATCGAACTCGTGATCCCGCCGAGCACCACGTCGACGTTATCCCGCAAAACCAGCTTGCGCACATGTGGAACGGCAATGGACTCGTTCGACGCCGTGTCCTCTATATAGAGTTCCAGCGGTCGACCAAGCAGCCCTCCTTTGGCGTTAAGATCCTTTACGAGCATCCTTGCGACGTTAGCGTCTGCGTTCCCGGCATAGCCGATGGCGCCCGTTAGGTCTGTAGCAATGCCGATCTTTATCGGACCTGCTGCGGCGTTGGCCCAAGTGGGCTGAAGCATCCAGCTGCCGACCCCCGTCGCGATGGCCCCGGTCATCCAAGCCGTACTTTGCAGAAATCGCCTGCGACTCGCCAGCGACACCAACGCAAGGTCTTTTCGATTATCGGTCATGGTCAGATCCTCCGAGTTAAGGAACCCCTGGTTGAGCCAGAGGCTATTGCATGAGCGCCACAACAGCACCTTTATGCTGTGAGCTGCCTTTTAGCAGGCGTCCAATCTTTCATTGAGCTTCGCTTGATCGAGTCCTTCAGCTCTCCGCCTTTCTTTGCGGATGCGCGCTCAAAGGATTTGCGAATATTGCCATCGCCACGTACATAACGCACAATCTCGCCCGTAATATCTTGCCGGTCAAATTCTCCATTTCTTCATCGAACTCGGGCGTTTTCCCGGAGCGCCAGGAATCGACGTTCTCCTGCCTGAGAGCTTGAGCACCATGCCAACATGCATAGCCCATCGCCTAATGCGTACAGGCCGGCACGCTCTTCCGTACCTTTGCCCCTTTCTTTGTCGAAGCTCTATGCCTCCGAACGCAATTAAGAACCAATCCTCGCGAATCGGCGCACGGAGCGGGACAGCCGGCTTTTCTAGATTCTTCTTCCGACTAACAGCCCCCCTGGTCTGAGCTTTACAAACACTATGGCCAGCACAAAAACCAGCACGTCAGCGAGCACCGGAGCAACCACCCACGGCAACGCGGAACTGGCGGCGCCGACCACGGCGGCCCCCGCGACCGGGCCCTCGAAAGTACCGACACCACCGAGCATTACGGCCAGGAATGCCTGTATCAGGAAACGAAGGCCCAGATCCGCGAAAAGCGAGAACACTGGAACAATGAGTGCGCCAGCAAGGCCAGCAAGCGCAGCCCCGAACGCAAAGGTAATGGCATAGATGGCATTGGTCGAGATCCCGGAGGCGCGCGCCAGCCCCGGGTTTTCGAGTGCCGCTCGCACCCGCAGCCCAAACGAGGTTCGCGTGAGCAAGAGATAACTGCTGACCATGACTATTAGGGTTACGATGATAATGGCAATGCGCCAAGTTGCGACGTGGACGCCAGCAATGTCAATCGCGCCAATAAAGGGTGCCGGCACCGATCGATACTGGCCACTGAGCAAGCTGCGTACGCTCTCGCGAATTATCACGCCAAGCGCGTAGGTGCCCAGCATCGCAATGATCGGTGCGGCATAGAATCGTCGAATGATCATGCGCTCCAACAGGAGACCAATCGCTCCTACGACGATGGGAGCTGCAACCATGCCAAGCCAGACAGGCGCATCCCATGTCTGAAAGATATAGACGGTATAGGCGCCAAGCAAAACGAACTCGCCGTGTGCAAAATTGAATATGCCCATCATGCTGGCAATGACGCCAAGGCCTAGAACCACCAGCACAATGATGGCCGTAAAGCTCAGGATTCCGAAGGCGGCAGCGACTGCAGTTTCCATGGGCTAGAATCCAATACCATGCTCAAAGGGTGATGCCGCACTTTTTCGCGCATGACGCACACACGTGGGGGCTGCGCGCTGAAACCAGCGCGCAGCCTAACCCGTCCGGCTACATCTTTTTCCAGTCACCCAATTGCTCGAACGCGTAGGCGGCTCGATATATTGTCGGTTCGTCGAAATGTTTGCCAATTAGCATCAGCCCGACCGGCAGTCCATCCACCATACCGCAAGGCAATGACATCGCCGGATGATGCGTGATATCGAAGGGCGCCGTGTTGGTGATCATTTCGAGGGCGCGCTGTACGTACTCCTCACGGCTTGCATCTGGTCCAGGCAGCGGGGTCGCCTTCATCGGCGTCGTTGGCATGAGCAGCAGGTCGTATCGCGCTAAGGCCTGATCGTAGGCGGCGGTCAACCGCCGACTAACATTGAGCGCCTTGCCATAGTAACGAGGCCCATGCATGTTAAGCATAAACGTACCGAGCATGAGGAGCACCTTGGTCGTCTCCGACATCTCATTGGCTCGCTGCCGCCAACCGCGGTGAAAGTCCATAAGTGAAACTGAGTAGAGATCGGAGCGACTCAATCCGTAGCCGTTGCCCCACATCATTGTCTGCGTCAGTCCTTCCGTCCCGATCGGCGTCCAAATCGCGGGACCAAGCAGATGCATTGGGATCGATACTTCCTCGACTACGGCGCCAGACTCCTCGAGGCGCTTCGCCGCCTGGCGAACCTTGCCGTTTACGGCCTCTTCGGCACCAGCCTGCTGAAAGCCTTCCCTAACCACTCCGATTTTCATGCCGCGGACGCCGCCCTCGAGCATCGTCGAATACGCCTGGACCGTGGGCGCCTTGATGCGCGAATCGTAGCCGTCGTCGCCTGCGATAACCTCCAGCAACAGTGCGTTGTCCTTAACGGACGCGGTCATCGGACCTGTGTGGTCAATGTAAATCTCGATCGGCATAATCCCGGTATAAGGCACCAGACCCCAAGTGGCCTTCATTCCGTAGACCCCCGAAAAAGAGGCAGGCATCCGGATCGACCCGCCTTGGTCACCGCCGATTGCCATGTCGGCCTCGCCGAGCGCCACTACCACAGCGGGGCCGGAGGAGGACCCGCCAGCCGAGTAGCCCATTTTGTGCGGATTGTGCACCGGCCCTGTTGCATTGGTGTGGCTTCCACCGGATAGACAGAAGGCTTCACAGTGCGCCTTGCCAACAATTTCAGCTCCCTGATCGAGCATCCTCGTTACGATAGGCGCGTCGAAATCCGGAACAAAGCCTTCGAGCGTTGACGAGCCGTTCATCATCGGGACGCCGGCGAGCATGATGTTGTCTTTGAGCGCGATCTTCTTCCCTTTCAGCTTGCCACTTGTCGCGCCCTTGACTGACGTCTTGCGGTACCAAGCATTGCGCACATTGTCCTCCGGGTTCGGCCTATAGCCCGGCGTGCGCGGATAGGTGACCTTCGGCACCTCGTCAGGCATCGCATCGACCACGTTATAGCCCGCGACGAATCCCGCCATCAACCCTCGAAAGGACTGCAAATCACTTTCTCCGAGCGATAGCCCGCACTGGCGTGCGACATCGCGGAGTTGCTCGATTGTTGGTTCTTGGACAGCCATGGGCGCTTTCTCCTCTCTGCAATGGCGAACGTAATTGCTCCCGCTCGTCGCGGAGCTTACGACGGTGTTGTTGTGCTCGTCGAGCCAGTCAATTTACCAAGGTTTGAAGTTGATCGGATAACCGGCTGCACTGTCAAGCTAACCGCCACGGGATCGTCCTCACCTCACCAGTTCCGGTACGCCGCACGCTTTCAGCGCGGTAAGCAATATTGATTGACGTCAAGTCCGAAAAGATCGGCATTGCCGGGTAGAAGCAGGCCTTGGCGTTCTCGGTGATCACGGAATGGACCATGATCACGGAACGGACCAACATATCGGAACAGTTTCGATACGTGAGAAGAAGACGCGAGGGGGTCAGGTGGGGAATACAGATTCACAGCGGAGCTTAAGCGCGACGCGGTGAAGCGTGCAACGAAACCCGGCGCATCCAGGGCGATGGTGTCCCCACATTACCGGACGCTTCTGCACCGCGACGCGCTGCAGCGGAAATCTAGCGAAGGCGCGGCATGGGAATTAGAGCGCTACGAAAAGGCCAGTGCTCGCGATGGGCCTATAGATTCGCGGACGCATTCGACCCGAGTCGTGTGCATCTTTTTTGCACGCGGAATTCGATTTGAGTGGGGTTCCGCAGGCGGAAAGTCAGCGTAGCTTCAGAGCGAAAATTCGTATGGTGGCCAAGGGCGGAATCGAACCACCGACACAAGGATTTTCAGTCCTCTGCTCTACCAACTGAGCTACTTGGCCGTGCCGGACACGCCCGGGTGCTGCGGCGCGATTTGGGAGACGCGAATTATACGGCAAAGGCAGAGGCACAAAAGAAAAAGGGGCGCCGAAGCGCCCCTTTTCCCATTCGGCCGTGAAGCCTGGGTTACATGTCCATACCGCCCATGCCGCCCATGCCGCCCATGCCGCCCATGTCGGGCATTCCACCGCCGCCGCCCTTCTTCTCCTCGACCTGCTCCGCCACCATGGCGTCGGTCGTGAGCATCAGGCCCGCCACCGAAGCGGCGTTCTGCAGCGCGGTGCGGGTCACCTTGGTCGGATCGATGACGCCCATCTGGACCAGATCGCCGTACTCGTCGGTCTGCGCGTTGTAGCCGTAGTTGCCCTTGCCTTCGAGCACCTTGTTGACCACCACCGAGGGCTCCGCGCCTGCGTTGAAGACGATCTGGCGCATCGGCTCTTCCAGCGCGCGCAGCACGATCCTGATGCCGGCGTCCTGGTCCGGATTGTCGCCCTTGAGGTTCTTGAGCGACTGGCGGGCGCGCACCAGGGCGACACCGCCGCCCGGGACCACGCCTTCCTCGACCGCCGCGCGGGTCGCGTGCAGCGCGTCCTCGACACGGGCCTTTTTCTCCTTCATCTCGACTTCGGTCGCGGCGCCGACCTTGATCACCGCCACGCCGCCGGCCAGCTTGGCCACGCGCTCCTGCAGCTTCTCCTTGTCGTAGTCGCTGGTCGCCTCGTCGATCTGCACCCGGATCTGTTTGACGCGCGCTTCGATCTGCTTCTTCTCGCCCGCGCCGTCGATGATCGTGGTGTTTTCCTTGGCGGCCTCGACCTTCTTCGCCCGTCCCAGGTCCTTCAGCGTCGCGTTCTCGAGCTTCAGACCCAGCTCTTCCGAGATCACGGTGCCGCCGGTCAGGATCGCCATGTCCTCCAGCATCGCCTTGCGGCGGTCGCCGAAGCCCGGCGCCTTGACCGCGCAGGTCTTGAGGATGCCGCGGATGTTGTTCACCACCAGGGTGGCGAGCGCCTCGCCTTCGACTTCCTCGGCGATGATCAGCAGCGGCTTGCCGGCCTTGGCGACCTGCTCCAGCAGCGGCAGCAGCTCGCGGATCGAAGAAATCTTCTTGTCGTGCAACAGCACGTACGGGTCATCGAGCACCGCGATCTGCTTCTCGGGGTTGTTGATGAAGTACGGCGACAGATAGCCGCGGTCGAACTGCATGCCCTCGACAAGATCGAGCTCGTTGGCGAGCGACTTGCCGTCTTCGACCGTGATCACGCCTTCCTTGCCGACCTTGTCCATCGAGTCGGAGATGATCTTGCCGATGTCGGCGTCGGCGTTGGCCGAAATCGAACCGACCTGGGCGATTTCCTTCGAGGTGGTGCAGGGCTTGGAGACCTTCTTCAGCTCTTCAACCACCGCACTGACGGCCTTGTCGATGCCGCGCTTGAGGTCCATCGGGTTCATGCCCGAGGTGACGTACTTCATGCCCTCGCGCACGATCGACTGTGCGAGCACGGTGGCGGTCGTGGTGCCGTCGCCGGCGACATCCGAGGTCTTGGACGCGACTTCCTTCACCATCTGCGCACCCATGTTCTCGAACTTGTCTTTCAGCTCGATTTCCTTCGCGACCGAGACGCCGTCCTTGGTGACCGTCGGGGCACCAAACGAACGCTCGAGCACCACGTTGCGGCCCTTGGGGCCGAGGGTAATCTTGACCGCGTCGGCCAGAATATTCAGGCCGTGGACCATCTTGCCACGCGCGCTTTCGTGGAAACGTACTTCTTTTGCAGCCATAACTTTCTCCTAGTTGATTCGAATAGACTGTCGAGGACTCAGGCGCCTTCGATGACACCCATGATGTCTTCCTCGCGCATCACGAGGAGTTCGTCGCCCTTGACCTTGACGGTCTGCCCGGAGTACTTGCCGAACAGCACGCGATCGCCGACCTTGACGTCGAGCGGGATCAGCTTGCCGTCGTCGCCCTTCTTGCCCTTGCCGACGGCGACGATTTCGCCTTGGTCGGGCTTCTCGGCGGCGGTGTCGGGGATCACGATCCCACCGGCGGACTTGCGTTCTTCTTCGATGCGCTTGACGATCACGCGATCATGCAGCGGACGGATTTTCATGCGACTCTCCACTTTCGAAAACAATTAAATTGTTTGATAAACAAAGGGTTGGAGACCTCCAACCCAGTAAATCAGGGCTTTGTTAGCACTCACCCATTGCGAGTGCTAATAATAGGCGCGAATCCCGGCCGTTTCAAGGGGCCAGGGGGGTTATTTCGAAGATTCTTCTGCCGCCGCGCCCCTGCTCTTCGCGTCGGCCAAGGTCGCGGGCGCGCCGCTTGACGGCCGTCAAGCCGTCGTCGCGCCCGTCCGCTAGGCTGCAGTTGGGAATTGAGCAACCGGTCAGTCAAGGAGCAATCATGAACAACGAATCCGTCAGCCGTGAAAAGCTCGTCACCGACGTCAAGGTCGTGCTGTCGGACGCCGAAGATCTGCTGCGTGCAACCGCTGCGGATGCGAGCGAGCGCGTGAAGAGCCTGCGCCCGAAGCTCGAAGAGAGCGTGCGCAGCGCCAAAGCCAGAGTCGCCGAAACGGAACGCGCCGTGCTCGACAGGACCAAGGCGGCGGCGGTCGCTACGGACCGCTTCGCGCACGACAATCCCTGGAAAACTGCCGGCGTCGCAGGCGCGGTCGGGCTGCTGCTGGGCCTGGTGATCGGGCGCCGCGGCTAGGCTGCAGGCCTACAGGCCTACAGGCCAAGGTCGCGCCACATCGCGTCGACCTTGGCGCTCACCGCCGGGTCCATCGCGATCGGGCGCCCCCAGGTTCTGCTGGTCTCGGCGGGCCACTTGTTGGTCGCGTCGATGCCCATCTTGGAGCCGAGCCCGGCCGCCGGACTGGCGAAGTCGAGATAGTCGATCGGCGTGTTCTCGGCGATCAGGGTGTCGCGCGCCGGGTCGACGCGCGTGGTGATCGCCCAGACGACCTCCTTCCAGTCGCGCACGTCGACGTCGTCGTCGCACACGACGATGAACTTGGTGTACATGAACTGGCGCAGGAAGCTCCAGATGCCGAACATCACCCGCTTGGCGTGGCCGGGGTACTGCTTCTTCATGCTCACCACCGCGAGCCGGTAGGAGCAGCCCTCGGGCGGCAGGTAGAAGTCGACGATTTCCGGAAACTGCTTCGCCAGCAGCGGCACGAACACCTCGTTCAGCGCCACGCCGAGCATCGCCGGCTCGTCCGGCGGCTTGCCGGTGTAGGTCGAGTGGTAGATCGGCGCGCGGCGCATGGTCATGCGATCGACCGTCAGCACGGGAAAGCGCTCGGCCTCGTTGTAGTAGCCGGTGTGGTCGCCGAAGGGGCCCTCGAGCGCCGTGTCGCCGGGATGGATCGCGCCCTCGAGCACGATCTCGGCGCGCGCCGGCACCTGCAGCTCGCTGCCGATGCACTTGACCAGCTCGGTGCGCGCCCCGCGCAGCAGCCCGGCGAACTGGTATTCGCCGAGCGAATCGGGCACCGGCGTCACGGCAGCCAGCATCGTCGCCGGATCGGCCCCGAGCGCGACCGCGACAGGAAACGGCTCGCCCGGATGCGCGAGCGCGTGGTCGCGGAAGTCGAGCGCACCGCCGCGATGTGCCAACCAGCGCATGATCACGCGGTTGGGCGCGATCACCTGCTGGCGGTAGATGCCGAGGTTCGCGCGCGGCTTGTGCGGCCCGCGCGTGACGGTCAGCCCCCAGGTAATCAGCGGGCCGGCGTCGTCCGGCCAGCAGGTCTGCACCGGCAGCTGGCCAAGGTCGACCTGCGCGCCTTCGCGCACCACGTCCTGGCAGGGTGCGGAGCCGACCTGCCTGGGCGCCATGTCGAGCACCTTCGAGACCAGGCCGCGCAGCTCCGGCAGCTTGTCCCACACGTCGCGCAGTCCCTTGGGCGGGTCGGGCTCGCGCAGCGCAGCGAGCAGCTTGCCGATCTCGCGCAGCGCGGGCGCGGGCGAGACGTCCGCCTCGATGCCCATCGCGAGCGCCACCCGGCGCACGGTGCCGAACAGGTTGCCTAGCACCGGCATCGAGTGCCCCGCGGGATGCTCGAACAGAATCGCGGGCCCGCCGGCGCGCAGCACGCGGTCGCAGATCTCCGTCATCTCGAGTCGCGGGGACACGCTCGCGCTCACGCGCTTGAGCTCGCCGAGCGCCTCGAGCTGAGCGAGGAATTCGCGCAGGTCGGCGTAGCGCACTAGCGCCTCGCCCGCAGGATGCACTCGCTTGCCGCTTCGGCGAAGTCGTACAGCATGGCGTTGCGCCCGCGCACCGCATAGGCACGCTCGACCGCTCCGAGGGACACGGTGAGGGTCGTGGCCCCCAGCCAACCGAGCGCGAACAGCGCCGCAGCCCAGAGCAACAGCCCCGCCGCCGCCACGGGAAGCAGCCGCGCGCAGGTCTGCAGGAAACCAAACGCCGCAATCACCACCTTGGCGACGCCTTGTCCGGCGGTGCTGGGGCTGCCCTGCAGCTGCCCCGCGACCTCATTTGCGGCGGCGCCGGCGAGCGTCGCGAGCGGACCCGACAACAGCAGCACCACCAGCGCGATTGCGACCAGCGCAGCGCCCCAGCCGATTTGACGCTCGTTGCGCGCGAACCCGACGCGGATCGCCGCGACCGCGTGCAGCGGAATCGTTTCCAGGAAGGCGCCGCCGCGGTGCAACAGCGAGCCCGGAAACAGCGTCAGGTGCGTTCCGCGCAGCGGACCGTTCGTGAAATCAAAGCTGGTGATCGAGGTGTCGGCGTCGCTCATCGCCAGGGCAGCACAATAGGAAAGGAAAACGCGATGCCCGCGAAGATCGCCGCGCCGACCCAGTTGTTGTGCCGGAACGCCTTGAAGCAGCCCGCGCGCGAGCGGTCGCGGATGAGGAAATAATGATAGCTCATCATTACCCAGGCCGCCGCCAGGCCGGCGTAGTAGGGCCAGCCGAAATGGCGCACGCTGCCGATGCCGAGCAGCAGCGCGAGCATCGCCGCGTAACACCCCATCACCGCGGCGACGTCGTAGCGCCCGAGCGTCAGCGCTGCGGTGCGGATGCCGAGCTTCGCGTCGTCGTCGCGGTCCACCATTGCATATTCGGTGTCGTAGGCCACGGCCCAGAACACGTTCGCCGCGAGCAGCGCCCAGCACTCCGCCGGCAGTCGGTTCTGCACCGCCGCGTAGGCCATCGGGATACCGAAGCCGAAAGCAATCCCGAGGTAGGCCTGCGGCAGCGCGAAGAAGCGCTTGGTGAACGGATAGCTGGCGGCCACCGCGGCCCCGAGCAGTGAAAGCAGGATCGCAAAGCGATTCAAGAACAGCACCAGGCTGAACGCGAGCAGCGCGAGGACTGCGCCCACCGCGAGCGCCTCGGCAGGCGAAATCTCTCTTGCCGCGAGCGGCCGGCTTCGGGTGCGCTCGACGTGCGGATCGAAGTTGCGGTCGGCGAAGTCGTTGATCGCGCAGCCCGCCGAGCGCATCAGCAGCGTGCCCACTACGAATATGATCAGGATCTGCGGCGCCGGCCACCCGCTCGATGCCAGCCAGACCGCCCACAGGGTCGGCCACAGCAGCAGCAGCGTGCCGATCGGCTTGTCGAGCCGGATCAGGCGCTCGTAGGCATCCAGCCGCCTGACAATGACCTCGAGGTTCATGAAGCCGGGATCATAGCTCACACTCTCGCGTAGTCCTGCCGGCTGGAGAGCCAGCGCGCGACGTGCGCCCGGGCGCGCTCGGGATCGCTCGCCAGGAGCTCGTCGGCCGCTTCGCGCGCGGCGCTCACCAGCGCGTGGTCGCGCTCCAGGTCAGCGAAGCGCAGCAGCGCAACGCCGCTCTGGCGCTCGCCGAGCACCTCGCCCGGGCCGCGCAGCAGCAAGTCCCGGCGCGCGATCTCGAAGCCATCGGAAGTCTCGAACACAATCTTGAGGCGCTCGCGCGCGCCCTCCGAGAGCGGCGCGGCGTAGAGCAGGATGCACACGCTCTCGCGCGCGCCGCGCCCGACGCGGCCTCGCAGCTGGTGTAGCTGCGCGAGACCGAAGCGCTCGGCGTGCTCGATCACCATGAGCGATGCGTTCGGGACGTCCACGCCCACCTCGATCACCGTGGTGGCCACCAGCAGCTGCACTCGTCCGGCCGCGAACGCATCCATCGCCGCGGCCTTGTCCGCGGCCGCGAGGCGCCCGTGCACCAGCCCGACGCGCAGCTGCGGCAGCTCCCGAGTAAGCGTCTCGTAGGTATCGAGCGCCGTCTTCAGCTCACCCTCTTTCGATTCCTCGATCACGGGACAGACCCAGTACGCCTGCTGACCCTCGGCGCAGGCCGCGCGGATGCGCGACAACACTTCGCCGCGGCGGGCGTCGGCCACCAGTCGCGTCGCGACCGGGCGCCTGCCCGGCGGCAACTGGTCGATCACCGAGACATCGAGGTCGGCGTAGTAGCTCATCGACAACGTGCGCGGAATCGGCGTCGCGCTCATCATCAGCTGGTGCGGCACCAGCGGCGCGGCGCCGGCGCGCGCTTCCCCTTTGCGGCGCAGGCTGAGCCGCTGCTGCACGCCGAAGCGGTGCTGCTCGTCGACCACCGCGAGGGCAAGCCGCGCAAACGCGACCCCGCGCTGGAACAGCGCGTGCGTGCCCACCGCGATCGCGACCTCCCCCGCCGCGATGGCTTCCTGCGCCGCGCGCTTTTGCCTCGCCGACAGGCCGCCGTGCAGCCAGGCGACGTTCACCCCGAGCGGTGCGAGCCACTCGGAAAACTTGCGATAGTGCTGCTCGCCAAGCAGCTCGGTGGGCGCCATCACCGCCGCCTGCCGGCCGGTGTCCGCCGCCGCCAGGCAGGCGATCGCGGCGACGATGGTCTTGCCGCTGCCGACGTCCCCCTGCAGCAGGCGCTGCATGGGGTGCGGCTCGGCCAGGTCGTGCAGCACCTCGGCCATTACCCGCGCCTGCGCCGGCGTGAGCCGGAACGGCAGCTTGCCGAGGAAGCGCCGCAGCAGCGGACCATTCGATGCCAGCGCGGGCGCGGCGCGGGCGCGGCGCGCGCGGTAGGCAAGGCGCAAGGACAGCTGCTGCGCCAGAAGCTCGTCGAACTTCATTCGCTGCCAGGCCGGATGCGTGCGGTCCGCGAGGACGGCGAGATCCGAGCCGGGCGGCGGCAGGTGCAGCAGGCGCACGCTGTCGCCGAAGCGCGCGAGGCCGTAGCGCGCGAGGATCGCGTCGGGCAATGTGTCTTCGAGGTCGGCCTCGGCCAGCGCCTCGAGGACTTGCTTGCGCAGCGCCTGCTGGCCGAGCCCCGCGGTGGTCGGATAGATCGGGGTCAATGCGTCCGGCAGCGGCTCGTCTTCGCGCACGATGCGATAGCGCGGATGCGCCATCTCGGCGCCGAACCATCCCGGGCGGACCTCGCCGAACGCGCGCACGCGCTGGCCCTGCTCGGCGGCGCGCTCGAACTGCTTCAGCTGGCTACCGTAGAAGTTGAAGAAACGCAGCGCAAGCGGCTCACCCTCGCACTCGGCGTGCACCACCAGTTGGCGCCTGGGGCGGTAGGTCACCTCTGCGCGCCGCACCGCGGCTTCAACCAGCACCGGCTTGCCGGCCGGCGCCTGGCGCGGCGCGGTAAGCGCGGTCTCGTCCTCGTAGCGCAGCGGCAGGTGCAGCACCAGGTCGAAGCGCGACCGGATGCCGAGCTTGGCGAGCTTCGCTTCGGCGCTCACCCCGCGTGCAGGATGGCGTCGATCTCGACCAGGGCGCCGCGCGGCAGGCTGGCCACGCCGACCGCGGCGCGCGCCGGATAAGGCTCCTTCAGGTGACGCGCCATGATCTCGTTCACCTTGGCGAAATGTCCGAGGTCGGTGAGGTAGACCGTCACGCGCACCGCGTGCTCCAGTCCAAGGCCGGCCGCGGCCGCGACCGCGGCCAAGTTGCGGAACACGCGCTCGATCTGCGCCTCGATGCCCTCGACCAGCTGCATGGTCGCGGGATCAAGGCCGATCTGCCCGGAAAGGTAGACGGTGTCCCCGGCGCGCACCGCCTGCGAGTAGGTGCCGATTGCCGCCGGGGCGTCCTGACACTGGATTACGGTCTTCATCGTCGGCTCGAGAGTAAAATCGCCGTGGCAGTCCACCCATCTTAGCCGAAATGTCCTCGCCGCTGATTGCGAACCTGGAGAAGATGCTCGGCACGCCGCGCGACGGCGCGCTGCTGCGCTATTCGCTCGGCGCCGAATATCTCAAGGCGGGCGAGCATGCGCGCGCGACGGATTATCTGCGCGAGGCGGTGACGCGCGACCCCGGCTACTCGGCGGCCTGGAAGGCGCTCGGCAAGGCGCTGGCGGACGGCGGGCGCGCGGCGGACGCGCTCGACGCGTACCGCCGCGGCATCGACGCGGCGCACGCGAAAGGCGACAAGCAGGCGGAAAAGGAAATGTCGGTGTTCGCCCGCCGCATCGAACGGAGCCTCGCAGGTTGAGTTTCTTCCAGGGCCTGCGCCAGGTCGTGTTCGGGGCGCCGCTCGACCCCCTGTCGAAAAAGACCCGGCACAGCATCGCGCTGGTGGCGTTTTTCGCCTGGGTCGGGCTGGGGGCCGACGGCATCTCGTCGTCGTGTTATGGCCCCGAAGAGGCGTTTCGCGCCCTCGGCGACCACACCCACCTCGGGCCCTATCTGGCGCTCGCCACGGTGGTCACGGTGTTCATCATTGCCCTCGCCTACAACCAGGTGATCGAGCTGTTCCCGACCGGCGGCGGCGGCTACCGCGTCGCGACGCGTCTGCTCGGCCCGACGGCCGGCGTGGTCACTGGCGCGGCGCTGCTGGTGGACTACGTGCTGACGATCGCAATTTCGGTGGCGGCAGGGGTGGACGCGCTGTTCTCGCTGCTGCCGGTCGCCATGCACGAGTACAAGCTCGCCGCCGGCCTCGCGATCGTCGTCGCGCTGATGCTGCTCAACCTGCGCGGCATGAAGGAAGCGATCAAGGTGCTGCTGCCGATCTTCCTCGGCTTCATCGTGACCCACGCGGTACTGATCGCCTACGGAATCCTTGCGCACGCGGGAGAGTTCGGCCGCCTGCTCCCGGAGATGGCCGCCGACACGCGCGCGCTGGGCGATGCGATCGGCTGGGCGCCGATGGCGGCCTTCCTGCTGCTCGCCTATGCGCAGGGCGGCGGCACCTACACCGGACTGGAGGCGGTCTCGAACAACGTCAACGTGCTCGCCGAACCGCGCGAGCACACCGGCAAGCTGACCATGCTCTACATGGCGCTGTCGCTCGCGTTCACCGCGGGCGGCATCATCCTAGTCTACCTCTTGTGGAACGTGACGCCGGTCGAGGGGCGCACCTACAACGCGATCGCGTTCGGCGCCGTGCTGCACGCAATGGGCTTCGCCACACCGGCGGCCAACCAGTGGGCGCTGCTGGTCGTGCTCGGGCTCGAGGCCGGGCTGCTGTTCGTCGCGGCGAACACGGGCTTTCTGGGCGGCCCCGCGGTGCTGTCGAACATGGCCGCCGACTCCTGGGTGCCGCACAAGTTCCGCTACCTGTCGACCCGCCTGGTGACCGAGAACGGGATCGTCGTGATGGGACTCGCCGCGTTCGCAATCCTGTGGTGGACGGCCGGCAGCGTGACGCTGCTGGTAGTGCTGTATTCGATCAGCGTGTTCCTCACCTTCTCGGTCTCGCTGCTGGGGCTGGTGACCTACTGGTTCCGCAAGCGCGCGAGCAAAGCCCGGCTGGGCCGGCTGCTCCTGTCGTTGCTCGGCTTCGTTGTGTGCGCGGGAATCCTGAGCCTGCTCGCGGTGGAGCGCTTCGACGACGGCGGCTGGGTGGCGTTCGCGATCATCGGCGCGATCGTGGCGCTGTGCGTCGCGGTGCGGCGGCACTACGAGTGGACCAAGACAGCGCTGCGCAGTATCGATGAGCAGTTCGAAGGGGTGCCCTTCGGCTCGGTCGCCGAGCCGCCGCCGCTCGTTCCCGAAGCGCCGACCGCGGTGTTCCTGGTCGGCTCTTCGCGCGGCGGCGGACTGCACGCGCTGCTGTGGGTGCAGCGCATGTTCCCGGGGCACTTTCGCAATTTCGTGTTCATCAACTCGCGCACGGTCGACGCGCGCAGCTACGGCGGCGCCGAGGATATGGAAGCGATAAAGACCGAGGCCAACGTGGCGCTCAAGTATTTCGTCAATTTCTGCAACTCGAACGGGCTGGCGGCGAAGTCCTACCTGTCCTTTGGCACAGATCCGATCGACGGCTTCGCCGAGCTTGCCGCCCAGGTGCGCGCCGACTTCCCCAACAGCATCTTCTTCACTTCGAAGCTGATCTTCGAGAAGGCGAACTGGTTCATCGGCCTGCTGCACAACCAGGCCGCGCTGGTGCTGCAGGAGCGGCTGCACGCCGCCGGGCTACAGATGGTGATCCTGCCGATGAAGGTCGAGGTCTAGCGCGCCGGAATCGAGATGGGAGTAACCTTGCGCCGTGATGGGTGCAATTTCGCCCGCTCTGGGACAGGAGCCACCATGATCGGTAATTTAAGTTTGGTGATACAGCCGCTTGTGGCGCTGACATTTCTGCTCGGCGGCGCGCTGCTCTTGCGCGGAGCAGACTCGCGAATCGGCGCACTATGCATCGTGGCGGGCGCCGCGCTCTTCCTCGCAGCGGAGCTCTATGGCGTGTTCACGCTGCGACCGTACTACGGGCGCTTCTTCGATCCGCAATGGGGTGAGCAGATGGCCACGGTGGACATCGGGGCCACGCTCGGGCTTCTGCTCTGCGCAATCGGCGTGGTGGTGCACGCCTTCAAGAACTCCCGGTAGCTGCCAATCGGCAACCGTGCATTCACGGTAGCAGCACCATCTTGCCCCTGACCCTGCGCTCGACGAAGCAGGCGAGCGCGTCGGCGAAGCGCTCGAGCGGAAAACGCTCGCTGACGTAGGGCTTGAGCCTGCCCTCGGCCCACAGCGCGTAGAGCTCGGCCTGCACGCGCTGCACCCACACCGGCTCGCGCTCACGGTAGTCGCTCCACTGCAGGCCGGCGGCCGAGATGTTCTTCAGCAGCAGGTAGTTGGCCTGGATCTGCGGCAGTCGCATCGAGGCAAAACCGACCACCACCATGCGGCCGCGCCAGGCGAGCGCGCGCAAGCAGGCCTCGAACACCTCGCCGCCGACGTTCTCGAGCACGACATCCACGCCGCGCTTGCCGACCGCGGCGTAGACCTGCGCGCGCAGGCTGTTGCGCAGGTCGGGCGCCGCCAGGTCGATCACGTGGTCCGCGCCGTGGCGCCTGGCAAGATCGCCCTTGTCGGCGCTGGTGACACCCGCGATCACGCTGGCGCCGAGGGCCTTGGCGAGTTCAACCCCGGCCAGCCCGACGCCGCCCGAAGCGCCCGTCACCAGCACCGTCTCGCCCTTGCGGCAGGCCGCGCGCTCGACCAGAGCGAAGTGCGAGGTCTGGTAGGCGAGCCCGAGCGCCGCGCCCTGCTCGAAGTCCAGCGCGTCGGGCAGGCGGTAGCAGGTCGCCTCGGGCGAGAGCGTCTTCTCGGCGTAGGCGCCGTACTCGCGCTGCGCCATGACGCGCTCGCCCGGCCTGAAGCGGGTTACCCCGGGACCGACCGCACTCACCACGCCGGCGACCTCCTTGCCGGGGCTGAACGGGCGCGGCGGGAGAAACTGGTACTTGCCCTCGATCACGAGCATATCGGGGTAGTTGACCCCGATCGCGCGCGCGTCGATCACCACCTCCCCGCGTCCGGGCACGGGATCGGGAACCGTCTCCAGGCGCGGGGAGCGGAACGGGCCGTGCTCGCGGACGATCACCGCGCGCATCGGCTCAGTGCGCCATCCCCTGGCCGCCGTCGAGGTAGATCGTCTCGCCGGTGAAGAAGTGGATGTCCTCCGAGAACAGCGACGCGACCAGCCGCGCCACGTCCTCGGCCCGGCCCGGGCCGCCGGTCGGCACGCGCGCCTCCAGGAACGCGCGCAGCGCGCCCTTGTTCATCGCCTCGGCATTGAGCTCGGTCTCGATGTAGCCGGGCGCGACGTCGAGCACCCGGATCTTCTTCGGCGCCCATTCGACCGCGAGGCAGCGGGTGATCGCGCCCACCGCGGCCTTGGACGCGCAGTAGGCCAGATTCTGCTTCACGCCCAGTTTGTCGAAGAACGAGCCGATGTTGACGATCGTGCCGCCGGCACGCTCGAGATACGGATACGCCTCGCGGCAGCACAGAAACACCGAGCGCGCGTTGGTGCGCATCACTTCCTCGTAGCGCGCGGTCTCGAGCTCGGCCGATTTACCGTAGAGGTGCACCCCGGCGTTGTTCACCAGGCCGTCGATGCGCCCGGCCTTGTCCGCGAGGCTCTTGAGTGCCTGCTTGATGGAATCTTCGTCGTTGACGTCGCAGGCGATAGGGAGAGTTCCGTCGATGCCGATTGCTTTTCTGGTAAGCGAACCCACCGCGAAGCCGCGGCGAACCAGCTCGGCGGCGATCGCCGCGCCGATGCCGCGGCTCGCGCCGGTGACCGCGATCACCTTCGCCATCTCAGCGGTCCCCGAAAGCCGGTTTGCGCTTGTTCATGAAGGCGTCCATTCCCTCGCGTGCGTCATCAAGCTGAAACGCGAGCGTCGAGAGATCGGCCTCGATTCTCAGGCCCTCGTGCACCGGCGTGTCGAGCGCGCGCTGCACCGCCTCGCGCGCGAAGCCGAGCGCGGGCAGGCTGAAGCGCGAGAACTCTCGCGCGAAGGCGATGCCCGCGGCGAGCGCGTCGCCGTCGATCACCCGGTTCGCGAGCCCCCAGGCGACCGCGGTCTGCGCGTCCACCGCCTTGGCGGTGAGGATCATCTCGAGCGCGCGCGCCTCGCCCACCGCGCGCGGCAGGCGCTGGGTGCCGCCGTAGCCGGGAATGAGGCCGAGCTTGATCTCGGGCAGCCCGAGCCTGGCGTTCGGCGTGACCAGGCGGAAGGTGCAGGCGAGCGCCAGCTCCAGGCCGCCGCCAAAGGCGTAGCCGTTGACGACCGCGACCGAAGGCATCGGCAGGCGCGTGATCTTCTCCATCGTCGCCTGGCCGAGTTCGGCGCCGCGCTTGGTCTGCGCCAGCGTCCTGCCGGCGAGCTCGGCGATGTCCGCCCCGGCGCAGAACGCCTTGTCGCCCGCGCCGGTGACCAGCAGCGCGCGCGCATCGCTCGCCGCGACCTCGTCGATCGCGCGCGACAGGTCCTCGACCAGCCCGAACGAAAGGGCGTTCAGCGCCTGGGGGCGGTTGAGACGGATGAGCGCAAATTCCTCGACGCGCGACAGTTCGATGGCCATTTCATTTCTCCTTCACGGGTTCGCTCCAGCGCACCGGCTGCAGCCCGATGCGTCCGCTTTTCGCCCACTCCTGCAGCTCGCGCTTGAGGATCTTGCCGCTTGCGGTGAGCGGGAAGGCGTCGATGGCAAGGAAATATTCGGGCATGTCGTACTTCGATAGGCCGACGGCGTGCAGGTGATCGAGCAGCGCCTCGCCCGAGACGCGCTCGCCTTCGCGGCAGATGACCGCAAGGCAGGCCTTCTCGCCCAGGCGCGCGTCGGGAACGCCGAAGGCGGCGGCCTTCTGCACCGCGGGGTGCCTGTGCGCCAGATCCTCGATCCGGGCCGGGTGGATGTTGTGGCCGCCGCGGATGATGAGGTCCTTCTTCCTGCCCACGATGCGCAGGCAGCCGCGCTCGTCCAGCACGCCGAGATCGCCGGACAGAAACCAGCCGTCCCGGTTGAACGAGTCCTCGGTGGTGGCCTGGTTGTCGAAATAGCCGAGCATCAGCAGCGCGCCGCGGGTTCCGATCTCGCCCACGCCGCCGGCGGGCAGCTCGAGATCGGGGTTGTCCTGCGCGAAGATGCGCGTCTCGTAGCCATGGCAGGCGCGGCCGCAGGTCTCGACGATGGTCTGCGCGTCGTCAGAAGGCAGCGTGTACTGGTGCGACCCGTTTTCGGTCATGCCGTAGATGTTCTGCGGCGTGATGCCCATGTCGAGGAAAGTCTGCGCCACCTCGCGCGGGATCGGCGAGCCGGCCATATAGAACAGGCGCACGGCGCCGAGCCTCGCCAGGCCGCGGCGCTTGGCCTCGGCCAGGATGTCGATGGCGTGGGTCGGCACGCCCATGATGTACGTCGCGCCGCACTCGAGCGCCCAGTCGATCGGCTTCATCCCCGCCGGCGGGTCGTTGACCACCAGCTCGAAGCCCGCCGCCAGCATCTGCTCGACGGCGACGGTGCCGATGTGGTGGCTCATCGGCGAAAGGCTGAGCAGCACCGTCGAGGGGTCGTGCCGCCAATCCTCGACCATCGCGCGGCCGTTGGCGAGCAGCGTGTTGTCCGAATGCATCACGCCCTTGGGCACGCCGGTGGTGCCCGAGGTGAACGCGAGGTAGACGATCTTGTCCGGATCGGCAACGGGCGGAACGTCGCAGACTGCGCCCGCCGACGGAAAAGGCGTGCCCGCAGCTCCGAACACGACCTTCATGTGGGAAAGCGCTTGCGCCGCGCCGGCGATGTCTTCCCGCTGCGTGACGAGCGCCGCGGCCCGCGTGCGCTCGAGCAACTGCACGATCTCGGCCACGGTGTAGTTCTGGTGCAGCGAGGGATTGCACACATAACCGTTGCGCGCGCAGGCGAGCAGCGCGACCACGCTCTCTGCGCTGGAGGGAAGCCACAGCGCCACGCGCTGGCCGCGGCGCACCCCGGCCAGGTGCAGCGCCTGCGCCGCGGATTCGACCCAGGCCAGCAGCTCGTGCCAGGACAGCCGCACCCTCGCATCGCGCAGCGCGGGGGCCCGCGGGCGCTCGGCGGCGTGGCGTGCGAGCAGCGAGTACAGCGTGTCGCTGCGCCACGCGCCCGAGGCGTAGTGGCGCGCCGCCTCCTGCGGGTTGAGCAGGGTGAGAACGGTGTTCACGAGCCTAGCGGCCGAACTTGCCCGGATCGGGCTTCCTCTTGGCGCGGAACGCTTCGCTCAGCTCGTGCGATTCCTCGCTCTCCAGGTAGGGTCGCAGCAGCAGGTCGTGCGCCACCCGCGCGAGGCCGCTTACACCGCCGTGGCGCGCGTTGAACGCGCCCTTGATCGAGGCGAGCGCGAAGGCGCCGCGCTCGGCCACCTCTAGCGCCACCTTGCGCGTTTCCTCGCGCAGCGCGCCGTCAGGCACCACGCGGTTGATCAGCCCGATCGCGAGCGCGTCCTGCGCCGACAGGCGCGGGTTGAGCATCCACATCTCCTTCGCCTTCTTCTTGCCGACCAGGTCCTCCAGGTACCAGGTGCCGTAGCCCGCGTCGAAACTGCCCATCATCGGCCCAACCTGGCGGAACACCGCGCTCTCCTTGGCGATGGTGAGGTCGCACACGACCTGCAGCACGTTGCCGCCTCCCACCGCGTAGCCGTTGACCGAAGCGATGACGGGTTTCTGCAGCCGGTCGATCGACTCGTACATCTCGAGCGTCGGAAGCACGCCGGCGTAAAGGAGCGTGTCCTCCATGCCTTCCTTGCGGCCGCCGATGCAGAAGAACTTGTCGCCCGCGCCGGTGATCACCACGACCCGGGTGCGCGTTTCGCGCCGCACCGCGTTGATGCAGTCCCGGATCTCGTGGCACATCTGCGGCGTGAACATGTTGCCGTCGTCGGGACGGTTCAGCGTCAGCCAGCCGATCGGCCCGTCCTCCTGGTACAGGATGGTTTCGAAGCTCACCGCGGATTCCCCTCTGCGCTGCGTTGGACGATGATAAGCCCACTCACGCGCCGCGCGCGAGGATGAGGCGCATGACGCGCGCCGGACGCAGCGTGCCGAGCGCCTGCTCCAGGCGCGTCGCGGCGGCGCGCAGCGCGGCTTCGTCGTGACCCTCGAGCAGCACGAACGGAGCGGGCATCCGGTCGGGCTCGGTGCGCATCTTCGCCTCCGGATTCGGCACCTGCGTCGCCTTCGCGTCCGGAATCGCGAGACGAATTCTGCCGATAGCGCCGTTGTCCTCCAGAACCCGCAATGCTTCCTGTGCGGGCGCCGCGGCGAGCTCGATCGTCGCGAGCACGGCGCCGGGCGAGCGCAGCGCCCCGAAGTCGGCGCCAATCTTGCACGCGGCGCGCGTCATGTTGCGAAAGCGCGGCATGATGGCGCGCGTACGGGCGGTGGGGTTGGCCAGCCGCTCGAGGTAGGCGGGCGAAGCGAGCGTCGCGGTCGATTCGGTGTCGTAGATCGCGGCGTAGCTGAGCGGCGAGGCAGCGTCGCGATAGCGCCGCGCGCTCAGGATGCCGGGAATGCCGAGCCGTTCGGGAATGTGCTCCTCGACGTACCAGGCGTTGAACTCGGCTTCATCTTCAGCGGCGATGTCGTTCCACACCGCCAGCAGGCCGGGGCGTGCGGGCATCGGACCTCCTCTCTGATTTTGCTCAGATTATCACTCGCCTTGCTTGACCGTCAGATGCGTTTTGCTGCACCATCGTTGGCCCTAGAGGGAGGAGACCATGAACACAATCAGGAAAGCTGTCGTGGCGGCGGTCGTCGCCGCGCTGGTGCCGGCCTTCGCCGCCGCCCAGGAAGCACCGCTCAAGATCGGGGTCGTTTCGTTCCTGTCCGGAGCGGCTGCGGGACCGTTCGGCGTTCCGGCGCGCAATTCCGCCGAGATCATGTTCCAGATGCTCAACGCCGGAAAGGTGCCGGCACCCTACGCCACCAAGGGCTTCGGCGGCGCGCCGCTGCACATGAACCTGGTCGACGAGTCGGGCGGTACCACCACGCAGGTGACCGAGTTCCGTAACATGGTGCAGCGCGACAACGTCGACATGGTGATCGGCTACATCTCGAGCGGCAGCTGCCTGGGCATCGCGCCAGTGGCCGAGGAACTGAAGAAGCTCACCGTGTTCTTCGATTGCGGCACGCCGCGCATCTTCGAGGAACGCAGCTACAAGTACGTGTTCCGCACCGCCGCGACCGCGACCATGGACAGCGTCGGCGCAGCGCTCTACGTGCGGGATCTGAGGAAGGGCAAGATCAAGTCGATCGCCGGCATCAACCAGAACTACGCCTGGGGCCAGGACTCCTGGTCCGACTTCGAGGCATCGATGAAGCAGCTCGTCCCGGGCGTGAAGGTCGCCACTTCGCAGATGCCCAAGCTGTTCGCGGGCCAGTACAACGCCGAGATCTCGACCGTGCTCGGCGCCAAGGCCGACGTGGTGCACTCGAGCTTCTGGGACGGCGACCTCGAGGCGCTGATCCTGCAGGGCGGCCCGCGCGGTCTGTTCAAGCGCAGGACGGTGATCCTGACCGCGGGTGAAACCGCCATGTACAAGCTCGCTGGCAGCCTCCCCGACGGCGTCGTGATCGGCGCGCGCGGCCCCTACGGCCCGTACGCTCCGAACAATGAGCTGAACAAGTGGTTCCGCAAGACCTTCCAGGACCGCTACGGCGTTGCGCCGAACTACGCTGCGTACCATATGGCGCAGGCGATCCTCGGCACCAAGGCCGCCTGGGAGAAGGCGCAGGCCGCCAACAGCGGCAAGCGCCCGAGCCAGGACCAGGTGATCGCGGCGTTCGAGCGCCTGACCTTCGAAAGCATGGGGGGCACGGTCCAGATGGCGATCGGCGCCGGCCACCAGGCAATTACCGAGATGGCCTACGGTGTGACCAAGAAGGTCCACGGCAAGATGACGATCGCGAACGTCAAGCGCTACCCCGCGGAAATGGTGAACCCGCCCGACGGGGTCAAGGCTGCCGACTGGATTGCGAGCGGCTTCAAGAAGAAATAGGCGATTCGAGCGATGAACGGCTGCCCTCGCGGCAGCCGTTTTTTTCGTCTCTGCATTTTCGTCCCCGCATAGCGTGGAACAGCTCCTCGCCGTCCTGATCGACGGCATCATCTACTCGGCCTGGCTGTTCGTCGCCGCGGTCGGACTGACGCTCATCTACGGCGTCATGAAGATCGTCAACGTGATGCACGGCAGCTTCTACGCGCTCGGCGCCTACGCCGCGGCGTCGATCACCGGCGCGCTGCTGGCCCACGGCATGCCACCGTATTTCTCTTACGCCGTGCTGCTCGGCTCGGCGGTACTCGTGTCGGTCATCGTCGCGCCGTTGGTCGAGCGCGGCATCCTGCGCTTCATGTACGCCAAGGACGAGGTGGTGATCCTGCTCATCACCTACGCCCTGTTCCTGATCTTCGAGGACGTCATCAAACTGATCTGGGGCGTGAGCCCGTACTTCATTGCCGAACCCTACGGCCTGCTCGGCAGCTTCGACATCGGCGATCTTACCTACCCCTACTACAACATGATCCTGGTCGGGGTTGCGATCGCCTGCGGGGTAGGACTCGCGTGGATGCTGAACCATACGCGCACCGGCAAGCTGCTGGTCGCGGTGATCCACGACACCGAGGTCAGCCGCGCGATGGGAATCAACGTCGACCGGTTCTACCTCCTTACCTTCACCTTCGGCTCGCTGCTGGCGGCGATCGGCGGTGCCTACACTGCGCCGACCGTATCGGTCGTGCCCGGCATGGGCGTCGAGGTGATCGTGCTTTCTTTCGCGGTCGTGGTGATCGGAGGCCTGGGCAGCCTGCCGGGCGCAGCGCTCGGTGCGGTGATCGTCGGCCTGGTGCGCTCGGCCGCGATCCACTACCTGCCGCAGGCCGAGCTGTTCGTGATCTACCTCGTGATGGCGGCGGTACTCGCGTTCCGGCCGAGAGGACTTTTCAGCCTCGCCGAGGCGAGAAGGATATGAGGCGCGACCACACGCCGCGAACCCTCGCACTGATCGTCGCCGCGATTCTCGCCGCCGGGCCGTTTGCGCCGCAGTGGACCGTGTTCCTGTTGACCGTGGCGCTCGCCAAGGGGCTGGTGGTGCTCGGGCTGATGATCCTGCTTCGCTGCGGCCTGGTGTCCTTCGGCCAAGCGCTGTACTACTGCATCGGCGCCTACGCCGCGGGATTGCTGGGGCTGCGCTACGAGGTGAGCGGCGTGTTCACGCTGATGCTCGCCGGCATGCTCGCCTCCGGGGTGACCGGCTTCGTGCTCGGGTTTCTGCTGGCGCGCTACCGCAGCATCTTCTTCGGCCTGCTGAGCCTCGCGATCTCGATGATCCTGTACGGCCTGCTGGTCAAGACCGAGGCGCTCGGCTCGAGCGACGGCTTCAACCTGCTGCCCTCGACGCTGGCCGGATTCCGTCCGGTCGACGCCTGGGTGCGTTACATGGTGCTGGCAGTCGCCGTCGTGGTGGCGTTCGCCGCGGCGCTGCTGGTGAATCGCTACCTGAAGACGCCGCTCGGCCGGCTGGCGCCCGCGATCAAGGACAACGAAATCCGGGTCGAGTACATGGGCGCCTCGGCGCGCCACGCGATCCACGTCAAGTACGTGATTGCCGCGGCGCTCGCGGGGCTCGGCGGCGCGCTCGCCGCGACCACCGTCGGCCACATCGACCCGGAGATGGCGTACTGGACCACCTCGGGCGAGTTCATCTTCATCACCATCCTGGCAGGAACCGGCAGCGTGATCGCGCCTTTTCTCGGAGCGCTGATATTCGGCATCATCCAGACGGTCGCCTTCGACATTTCGCCCAACACCTGGCAGATGGTGCTCGGCAGCTCGCTGCTGGTGGTGATCCTGTTCCTGCCAAACGGCCTGTGGTCGATCTTCACCCGGCGCAAGGCGTCCTGAGATGGCGGCCATCCTCGACGCACGGGGCTTGTGCAAGAATTTCGGCGCGGTGACCGCGGCGAGCGACATCAACGCTGCCATCGAGCGCGATTCGGTGGTCGGCCTGATCGGCACCAACGGCGCGGGCAAGACCACCTTCATCAACATGATTACGGGCTACCTCAAGCCCGACCGCGGCCGCATCCACTACGAAGGGCGCGACATCACCGATCTGGCGCCGCGCGATATCACACGCCTCGGGATCTGCCGCTCGTTCCAGATCCCGCAGCTGTACGCCTCGCTCACCGCGTTCGAGAACATGATGGCCGGCGTCGGCGTTGTACTGAGGAATGCGGGCCTGGGCGGATTCTTCTCCCGCGGCGAGCCGCTGGTGCCGGGCCACAACCTGCCCGCCGAGGAAGTCGCCGGGCGCATCCTCGAGCGCTTCGGCCTGACCGAGTACCGCGACAAGAACGCGCAGGTGCTTCCTGGCGGGGTGAGGAAGCTGCTCGATATCGCGCTCACGATGGTGGCCAAGCCCAAGATCCTGCTGCTCGATGAGCCCACCAGCGGCGTGTCGGCGGAAGAGAAGTTCCAGATCATGGAAATGATCATGAAGGCGGTGCGCGCGGAGGGCGCGACCGTGCTGTTCGTCGAGCATGACATGGAAGTCGTGAGCCGCTTCGCCGAGCGGGTGCTGGCCTTCTACGACGGGCGCATCATCGCCGATGCACCCCCCTCCGCGGCGCTCGAAAACGCCGAGGTCAAGCGTTTCGTCGTGGGCGGCGAGCTGCACCGGCTGGACGAAGTGCAGGCGAGGCACCGTGCTTAGGATCGATAACCTCGACGTCTCGATCCAGTCGGTGCAGATCCTGCGCCGCGTGTCGCTCGAGCTGCCCACCGGCAGCATGGCAGGTCTGATCGGGCGCAACGGCGCGGGCAAGACCACGCTCATGAAGAGCATCATGGGCATCCTCCAAGTTTCCAGCGGCGCGATCGGATTCGACGGCGCCGATCTCCTCGTTTCGCCGACCTGGCGCCGCACCCGTATGGGCATCGGCTACATGCCCGAGGACCGGCGCCTGATCCCCGACCTGACGGTGGAGGAGAACCTGCTGCTGCCCGCCTGGGCGGCGAAGCTGCCCGATGCCGCCGCGCGGCTGGAAAAGGTCTATCGCCTGATTCCGGAGATCCGCGGCTTCGCCGCGCGCAAAGGGACGCAGCTCTCCGGCGGCCAGCAGAAGATGGTCGCAATCGGCCGCGCGCTGATGTGCGGCGACAAGCTGCTGCTGCTCGACGAACCTTTCGAGGGCGTCGCGCCCGCATTGGCGCACCGGCTGGTGGAAGTGGTCGGCAGCCTGAAGCTCGAGGGCATGTCGGTGATCCTGTCCGAATCCGACCTGCAGCATTCAGAGCGCATGGTCGACCGCATCTTCGTCATCGACCGGGGTAGCGTCAGCACGCGGGCCTGAGGCGCAACGAAAAGGCCCGCGCGCGGCGGGCCTTCGGGATATTGGTGGAGTGGAGGAGGATCGAACTCCCGACCTTCGCATTGCGAACGCGACGCTCTCCCAGCTGAGCTACCACCCCCTGGAGGAGCGCGATTTTACAGCAGAATCCGCCGCCCCGGACAATCGAAGGCGACTTCAATTCGAGGCCGAAGAGGCGACCGCGCATCCGCTTGTGACGCCATTTCGGTGCGCGCCCGCGTCGAATTGGTGCACTCCGGCGCCGGCATCCGGGCTCGCGAACCGCCCGGGACTCGTGCGTCGCCCGCAGGCGGGGGAGTCCGTGCGAGAATCCGCCCCCCGCACGATCCTTGCAATAAGCCAATGTGCTCAGCTCAGTTCGTGAAAAGGTCGACCCGATGAACGCCCCGTCCGAGCAGGTCCCCGCCGCCCTGCAAACGGAGGAGTACCGCACGAGCCTGCAAAAGGATGCATTGCAGCGCGCTTTCCTCGACAACCTGCTCTATATCCAAGGCAAGTTTCCCGCCGTCGCAACGCTGAAGGACTTCTACCTCGCGCTCGCCTTTGCGGTGCGCGATCGCATGCTGCAGCGCTGGATCAGCACCGCCGCCGCTTACACCAACCAGGGTTCCCGAACCGTGGCGTACCTTTCGGCCGAGTTCCTGATGGGTCCGCATCTGGGCAATAACCTGCTCAACCTCGGAATCCACGATTCGGTGCGCTCGGCGTTGCTCGAGCTCGGCCTCAACCTCGACGAAATTCTCGCCCAGGAGGAGGAGCCCGGCCTGGGCAACGGAGGCCTGGGGCGCCTGGCGGCGTGCCTGCTCGACTCGATGGCCACGGAGGAGATCCCGTCGCTCGGCTACGGCATCCGTTACGAGTTCGGCATCTTCGACCAGGCGATCGTCGACGGCTGGCAGGTGGAAGAGACCGACAAGTGGCTGCGCTTCGGTAACCCCTGGGAGATCGCGCGCCCGGAGTGGGCAATGCAGGTGAAATTGGGCGGCCACACCGAGCAATACGCCGACGAGGGCGGGCGCCTTCGTGTTCGATGGGTACCGGCCAAGGTCGTGCTGGGCGTGCCTTACGACACCCCGATCCTCGGCTATCGCACGCACACGGCGAACACGCTGCGACTGTTTCGCGCCGAGGCGCCGGAGTCGTTCGACTTCGCCGTGTTCAACCGTGGCGACTACTACGGCGCAGTCGACCAGAAGGTGCGATCCGAGAACCTGACCAAGGTCCTGTACCCCAACGACGAGCAGATGCAGGGCAAGGCGCTGCGCCTGGAGCAGCAGTACTTCCTGGTGTCCTGTTCGCTGCAGGACATGCTCCGCATCCTGCGTATCCAGCGCATCCCGGTCACGCGCTGGCACGAGAAATTCGCGGTGCAGCTCAACGATACCCACCCCGCGATCGCGATCGCCGAGCTGATGCGCCTGTTGCTCGACGACCACGGCCTGGACTGGGACCAGGCCTGGCAGGTGACGCGGCGGACCTTCTCCTACACCAACCACACGCTGCTGCCCGAGGCGCTGGAGCGCTGGCCGCTGGAGATGTTCCGCTCGATCCTGCCGCGGCATCTGGATCTCATCTACGAGATCAACGCCCGCTTCCTGGACGAGGTGCGCGTGCGTTTCTTCGGCGACGAGGCGCGCGTCGCACGTATGTCGTTGATCGACGAGTCCGGCGAGAGATACGTGCGAATGGCGCACCTCGCCTGCGTCGGCAGCCACGCGATCAACGGCGTCGCGGCGCTGCACTCCAGCCTGCTGCAGCGGGATGTCCTAAAGGACTTCTACGAGCTATGGCCGGACAAGTTCAGCAACAAGACCAACGGCGTGACGCCGCGCCGCTGGCTCGCGCTCAGCAACCCGCGCCTCACCACGCTCGTTTCGCGCTCCATCGGGGAAGGCTGGATCAAGGATCTTGCGGCGCTGCGGGCGCTCGAACCCCTGGCCGACGACGCCGGCTTTCGCAATGACTGGCGCATCGTCAAGCGACGCAACAAGAGCGACTTCGCGAAGTTCGTGCGCCACCGCACCGGCGTCGTGATCGACCCGGATTCGCTGTACGACGTGCAGGTCAAGCGCATCCACGAATACAAGCGCCAACATCTCAACATCCTGCATGTCATCGCCTTGTATCAGCGCCTCAAATCCAGCCCGGGGCTCGCCGTCCATCCGCGCACCTTCATCTTCGGCGGCAAGGCCGCGCCCGGCTATGCGATGGCCAAGCTCGTCATCCGCCTGATTACGGCCGTGGGCGAGGTCGTCAACCGCGACAAGGGCATCGGCGACCGGCTCAAGGTCGTGTTCCTGCCCAATTACAACGTCAGCAACGGACAGCGCGTGTATCCGGCCGCCGAGCTGTCCGAGCAGATCTCCACTGCCGGCAAGGAGGCGTCCGGCACGGGCAACATGAAGTTCTCGATGAACGGCGCGCTCACGATCGGCACGCTGGACGGCGCCAACATCGAGCTTCGCGAAGAGGTCGGGGCGGAGAACTTCTTCCTGTTCGGGATGAACACCGAAGACATCGCCCAGTTGTCCCGCCAGGGTTACCGGCCGGGCGATTGCCTGCAGGCGAACGACGAGCTGCGCGAAGTGTTCACCGTCCTGCGCCAGGGCTTCTTTTCGCGCGGGGACAGCGAGCTGTTCCGGCCGCTGCTGGATGCGCTGCTGCAGCACGACCCCTACTTCGTGCTGGCCGATTTCGCGTCCTATGCCGAGTGCCAGGACCGGATCAACCGGGCCTACATGGACAAGGAGCGCTGGACGCGCATGTCGATCCTCAATGCGGCCCGCAGCGGCAAGTTCTCCTCGGACCGGACCGTGCGCGAATATGCCTCCGAGATCTGGCGCGTCAATCCGGTGCCGATCGGGCTGCTCTCACAGCAGGACATGCACGCGCGAATCCTGCAATAGGCGAGCGATTTGTCGGCACCGGGACTATCCCGGCGTCGGCGCACGCCTAGCCGCCGATCTGCGCCGTGTAGCGGGCACCGTTGGAGAACGTGCAGGTGCCGGCGCCCTGGCGCGGTGTGTCCATCTGGTATTCGCAGCTCATGTACGAGCCGGACGAGCCGTAGGCACTTGCGAGACCCTTGTGGGTGTCGCCGGAAACGCGCGTGGTCTCGCCGGTGAGAACCTCGCCGCCGTACTGGAGCTGGAAGCGCCCCTTGCCGTTCATCATGTTGAGCACCGTCCCGTTGACCACGCCGGTCTGGGAGGCGATATCGTTGTTCGGATAAAGGCGAACGTTCAACCCAATCGCCGATGCATGGGAGGGCGCGCCGGCGTGGGGCGCCGGGTACCTGGCGGCCGGCGCGCCCGCGGGCGGCAAGGGGTAATACTGATACTGCATGTTGCCCTGAGGATCGACCACCGGGACCACGTAGCAGCCCGCGAGAGCGAGCGTGGAGGCGGACACCGCTGCAGCAAACAGGCCTTTGGCTTTCATAATTCGCTCCTTTCATGATCGCAGGCGCAAGTTCTTGCCTGTGGTGACCATGATCGGAGCGAGGCCGATACGGCTGGCTTACCGGTGGCTTACTCCTGGCTTATTCATTGCGCTGGAGTGGTGGGCCGGCTTGGATTCGAACCAAGGACCAAGGGATTATGAGTCCCCTGCTCTGACCAGCTGAGCTACCGGCCCACGGGATTCAGGCGTTACTTTACGTCGCCAGCGCGCGCTCGAGAAAGTCGAGCCGGTCCTGGCCCCAGAACAGCTCGTCGCGATAGGCGTAGGTCGGGGCGCCGAATACGCCGCGCGCAAGCGCTTCCTGGGTAAAGGCGTCGAACTGCGCCTTGGCACCGGGCGCGGCGGCGAGCAGCTTGTCGCCGTCCAGCCCGGCCTTGGCGGCCGCGGCGCGCAAAGCCGCCGGGTCGGCGATGTTCTGTTCCTCGGCCCACAGCGCGCGCATGATCGCGCCCGCAAGCCGCATCTGGGCCTCTGCGCCGGAGGGCGCCGCGGCGACGATCGCCAGCGCCGCCGGGTTGGCGTCGACCGGGAAGAACTTCGGCTGCACGGTCAGCGGCACGCCAACATGTTCTTTCCAGCGCTTGAGTTCCATCAGGCGGTAGGCCTGGCGCTGCGGGGCGCGCTTGCCGAGCGGCAGCCCGCCCGACTGGGGGAAGATCACACCGTAGTCGACCGGCCTGACCGCAATCTCGGCGCCGCTGCGTCGCGCGATGTCGGCGAAGCGCTCGTGGCCCAAGTAGGTCCACGGCGAAGACGGCGAAAAGTAGTAGTCAACGTGCTTGGTCACAAACCCTTCCTCCCAAAAATGAGAAGGGCCGCTCGCGCGGCCCTTCGATTGATTGCCGACCCGATCAGCCTTCCTGGTCGAGAAAGCTCTTCAGGCGCTCCGAGCGCGACGGATGGCGCAGCTTGCGCAGCGCCTTGGCCTCGATCTGCCGGATGCGCTCGCGCGTGACGTCGAACTGCTTTCCGACTTCTTCCAGCGTATGGTCGGTCGACATCTCGATGCCGAAGCGCATGCGCAGCACCTTTGCCTCGCGCGGCGTGAGCGTGTCCAGCACGTCCTTGGTGACGTCGCGCAGCGAAGAGTAGGTCGCGGCGTCCGACGGCGCCATGGTCGACTGGTCCTCGATGAAATCGCCCAGGTGGGAGTCGTCGTCGTCGCCGATCGGCGTTTCCATCGAGATCGGCTCCTTCGAGATCTTGAGGATCTTGCGGATCTTCTCCTCGGGCATCTCCATCTTGGCCGCGAGCGTCGCCGGGTCGGGCTCCTGCCCGGTCTCCTGCAGGATCTGGCGGCTGATACGGTTCATCTTATTGATCGTCTCGATCATGTGCACCGGGATGCGGATGGTGCGCGCCTGATCGGCGATCGAGCGCGTGATCGCCTGCCGGATCCACCACGTGGCGTAGGTCGAGAACTTGTAGCCGCGGCGGTATTCGAACTTGTCCACCGCCTTCATCAGGCCGATGTTGCCTTCCTGGATCAGGTCGAGGAACTGCAGCCCGCGGTTGGTGTACTTCTTCGCGATCGAGATCACCAGGCGCAGGTTGGCCTCGGTCATCTCGCGCTTGGCGCGGCGGGCCTTGGCCTCGCCGGTCGACATCTGCTTGTTGATATCCTTCAGGTCGCGGATCGGGATGCCGATCTTCTGCTGCACGCCCTGCATCTTGCCGAGCAGCTCGAGAATCGCGGGCTCGAAGCGAATCAGGACCTCGCTCCAGGGATGCCCCCCGTTGAGCTCGCCGGTCAGCCAGCGCTTGGACCCTTCGGTTCCGGCGAATACCTTGATGAAGTGCTGCCGCGGCATCTGCGCCTTGTCGGTGCAGATGTTGTGGATCTCTCGCTCGCGCGAGCGGATGTCGTCGACCAGGCTGCGCACGCTGTCGCACAGACGCTCTACGGTGCGCGCAGTGAACCGGATCGTCATCAGCTCGGCCGTGATCTGCTCGCGGGCGCGTATGTAATCCTTGTCGCGCGGACCCTTGTTCTCCAGCGCGCGCTTCATCTTCTCGTTCAGGCGCCGGATGCGGGCGAATTTCTCCAGCGCGTCGGCCCGCAACTGCAGCAGGCTCGCCCGCGCGGCGGCGCCGTCGTCGTCCTCTTCCTCCTCGATCTCCTCCTCCTCGATGGTCTCGTCCTCTTCCTGCTCGGAGTCGGCCTTTTTCGGGTCGAACTCGTCCTTGGCGTTGGGGTCGATCAGGCCATCGACAACCTCGTCGATGCGCATCTCCTCCTTGTCGACCTTTTCGGCCAAGTCGAGCACCTCGTGAATCGTGGTCGGGCAGGCACTGATGGCCTGCACCATGTGGCGCAGCCCCTCCTCGATGCGCTTGGCGATCTCGATCTCGCCCTCTCGCGTGAGCAGCTCGACCGATCCCATCTCGCGCATGTACATGCGCACCGGATCGGTGGTACGCCCGAACTCGGAGTCCACGGTCGACAGCGCGGCCTCGGCCTGCTCCTCGACGTCTTCGTCGTTGGAGGCAGCCGGCGCCGATTCAGTGATCAGCAGCGATTCCTGGTCGGGCGCCTGGTCGAAAACCTGGATACCCATGTCGGCGAAGGTCGAGATGATCGACTCGATCTGCTCCGCGTCGACCAGGTCGTCGGGCAGGTGATCGTTGATCTCGACGTAGGTCAGGAAGCCGCGATCCTTGCCAAGCTTGATCAAGGTCTTGAGCCGCGTGCGGCGCGCCTCGGCGTCTTCCTTGGGCATCACCGCGGCGGCTGCGAGCCATTCTTCGCGCCGCGCCTTGCGCCCGCCGCGGCCTTTCTTCTCCTTGGCCGCCTTTAGGCCGGCGTTCACCTTGGCCTCGAGAAGCTCGAGCGCCTGCTTGGTGTTCTGGATCTTTGCCTTGCCCTTCTTGCCGGGTTTCGCCTCGGGTGCCGCCGCGGGCGCGGCGGACTTCGGCGCGGGCTTGGCCTTGGCGGGGGCAACAGGCTTTTTCGCCTGTGCCGGACGCTTGGCGTGCGCGGGCTTCTTCGCCGCCGCGCGCTTGGCCGGCTTGCGCGCCACCTTGCGCGCCGCGCGTACGATCTTGGCCTTCTTCTTCGCCGCGGGCCGCGCCTTGGCGGCCGGCTTGCGCTTCAGCTTCCTGACGTCTTTCGCCTTCTTGCTCGCCTTGCGGGCCTTCTTGGGGGTCGTCTTGCGCTTGTCCTTGGCCATTCTTGCCTCACGTCGAGTCCCGAACCACGGAAGGTCCGGCGAAACCGTATATTGTAGCAAATCAATGAATCTCAAGGCCCTTTGGGCATGTAGCGTTCCTGAAAAATCCTTTCTTCTTCTGCTGTTGCGGACTTCTTGAGAATCTTCGCCCGCAGCGCCTTCTCCTCCGCCGGGGCCCGCGCGCCCAACTTGGACAGAGTGTCGCGGAATTCGCCTTGCGCCTCCTCCGGCGAAAGTTTGAGCGACATCCACAGTGTCGCCTGGGCACGCGCGAGCAGCTCGCGGTGCGCGGACTCGCCCAGCAGCTCAATCAGCATCCCGTCGGACACCTCGTCCGGCCGCGCGGCTCGCTTGAGCGCGGCGACGATTTCCGCCAGCGCCTTGCTCTCCTCGAGCGAGGGATCGAGCAGGTCCGGATCGACCTCGAGCGCGAGCGACGGCTTGGCGAAAACGAGCGCCAGGAGCCTTTCCTCGAGCGCGAACTGGCGCGAGGGCTGCGGCTTGGCCGGCGCCGGCCGCGTATAGGACCTCGCCGGGCGCAATTCGAGGATCTGCTCGGCCTCGTCCTGGGACACGCCGGCGAGCGCTGCCACCTCCTTCACCACCTGCAGCCTGAGCCCGGCGGCCGCGATCTGTCGCAGGTAGGGCTTCGCCGCGCTGAGAAACCGCGAGCGGCCCTCGGGGCTGGCGAGGTCGGCCGCGGCGCGCAGCTCGCCGAGCAGGAACTCGGACAGGGTCTGTGCCTCGCGCACCAAGCGCTCGAACGCCTCCTTGCCGTGGGCGCGCACGTAGCTGTCCGGATCGTCGCCCTCGGGAAGGAACAGGAAGCGGATCGGCTTGTGGTCCGGCGCGAGCGGCAGGCTCACCTCGAGCGCGCGCCACGCCGCCTTGCGCCCGGCCGTGTCGCCGTCGAAGCAGAACACCAGTTCGTCGGCGAGCCGCAGCAACTTCGAGACGTGCACCGCGCTGGTCGCGGTGCCGAGCGTGGCGACCGAATAGCCCACGCCGTATTGCGCTAGCGCCACCACGTCCATATAGCCCTCGACCACCAGCGCGCGACCCGAGGCACGGATGGCGTCGCGCGCCTGGACCAGCCCATAGACTTCGCGCCCTTTTTCGAACAGGGGCGTTTCGGGCGAATTGAGGTATTTCGGCTCCCCGGTGCCCAGCACGCGCCCGCCAAAGCCGATCGGCGCCCCGCGCACCGACAGAATCGGAAACATCACCCGGTCGCGGAAGCGGTCGTAGCGCTTGCCCTCGTTTTCGATCACCAGGCCGCATTCGACCAGCGCCTTGTCTTCGTACTGGGGGAATGCGCCGCGCAGCGCCTGCCAGTCGTCCGGCGCATAGCCGATGCGGAACCGCGCGGCGATCTCGCCGGTCAGTCCGCGGCGCTTGAGATATTCGATCGCGCGCGGCGATTTCTTCAGCTCGGCGCGGTAGAACTCCATCGCGCGCTCCATCAGCGCATACAGGTCGGTTTCGCGCTCGCGGCGCGCGCTCTCCTGCGGCGAGGCCGGCCGGAACTCCGGCATCTGCATCCCGGCCGAGGCGGCGAGATCCTTCACCGCGTCGACATAGCCCAGCCCGGCGTATGACATCAGGAAACCGATCGCGTTGCCGTGCGCGCCGCAGCCGAAGCAATGGTAGAACTGCTTGGCGGGGCTGACCGAGAAGGAGGGCGATTTCTCGCTGTGGAACGGGCACAGGCCCGTGAAATTGGCCCCGCCCTTCTTCAGCTTCACGTAGCGCGAGACGACATCGACGATGTCGACGCGGTTGAGGAGATCCTGCTTGAAGCTCTCTGGGATCACGGGACGGCCGCCTGGCCCTAGTTTAGCGGCCGGCGAGCCGCCTTAGGCGGAGAGTCTGGATTTCACCAGCCCGGACACCTTGCCCATGTCCGCGCGGCCGGCCAGGCGCGGCTTGAGCAGCGCCATCACCTTGCCCATGTCCTTCAGGCCGGCGGCGCCGGACTCCGCGATCGCCGCCGCAACCGCTTCGGCGACCTCGGCATCGCCCAGCTGCTGCGGCAGGTACTGCGACAGCACGCCGGATTCGAACTTCTCGACATCGGCCAGGTCCGCGCGCCCGGCCGATTCGTACTGGGCGATCGACTCGCGGCGCTGCTTGAGCATTTTCTCGATGATCGATAGAACGTCCGCGTCGGTGAGCTCGACGCGCTCGTCGACCTCCTTCTGCTTCATTGCCGCCAGCAGCAGCCGGACCGCGGACAGGCGCGGCTGATCCTTGGCGCGCATGGCGGCCTTCATGTCTTCGGTAATGCGTTCTTTGAGCGGCATCCGGACTCAGAAATGGAAACGCCCCGGCGCACGGCGCCGGGGCGTGAGGATATCTCGGCCTGTGGGCCTAGTACAGCTTCTGCGGCAGCATCTGGCTGCGCAGGCGCTTGTGATGGCGCTTGACGGCGGCGGCGAGCTTGCGCTTGCGCTCCGCGGTCGGCTTCTCGTAGAACTCGCGCGCGCGCAGCTCGGTCAGCAGCCCGGTTTTCTCCACGGTGCGCTTGAAGCGGCGCATCGCCACCTCGAACGGCTCGTTTTCCTTGATGCGAACAGTCGGCATCCAAACTCCAGGACGTTTTTGCGAAAGGGGCGAATTATATCCGGATTCAAGGTCATGCCGCCAGCCCCGTAGAATGCCGAGCGTATGCTGATCCTGGGAATCGAGACCTCGTGCGACGAAACCGGCGTTGCCCTGTATGACAGCGCCGGATCGGGCCTGCTCGCGCACGCGGTTCATTCCCAGGTGGCGATGCACGAAGCCTACGGCGGGGTGGTGCCCGAACTGGCCTCGCGCGACCATATTCGACGCCTGATCCCCCTGGCGCGCGGTGTCTTCGAGCAGGCCGGGCGCGATATCGAACAGCTCGGCGCGGTGGCCTACACCGAGGGCCCGGGGCTGGCGGGCGCGCTGCTGGTCGGGGCCTCCTTCGCCCACGCGCTGGCGCTTGCGCTCGACGTGCCGGCGATCGGCATTCATCACCTCGAAGGGCACCTGCTTTCGCCCCTGCTCTCGCAGCGTCCACCCGCCTTTCCGTTCGTCGCCCTGCTGGTCTCGGGCGGGCATACCCAGCTGATGCGGGTCGACGGGATCGCCCGCTACGCGCTGCTGGGCGAAACCCAGGACGACGCGGCCGGGGAAGCGTTCGACAAGACCGCTACGCTGCTCGGGCTGGGCTATCCGGGCGGGCCGGCGCTGGCGCGGCTGGCCGAATCCGGCATCCCGGGGCGCCACCGCCTGCCGCGGCCGATGATCGCGAGCGGCGACCTGGAATTCAGCTTCTCCGGCCTGAAGACCGCGGTCATGTTGCTGGTACGGGGTGCCGACCCCGAGCCGCAGTTCCGGGCCGACGTGGCGCGCGCGTTCCAGGACGCGATCGTCGAGGTGCTGGCATCCAAGTGCGCGCAGGCAATGGAAGCGACCGGCCTGACCAGCCTCGTGGTGGCCGGCGGCGTCGGCGCCAACCGCGCGCTGCGCGCGCGCCTGGACGCGCAGGGCGCGCGAAGCGGGTTCGACGTGTTCTACCCGGAGCCCGAGCTGTGCACCGACAACGGGGCGATGATCGCGCTCGCGGCCGCCCTCAGGCTGCAGCGGCAGGACCGCCAGGTGCGCAAGCGCGCCGCCTTCGGCGTGCGCCCGCGCTGGGACCTTGCGTCGCTTACCTAGCGGATGCGCGGCTCGACGCCTGCAACCAAGCGTCCGATGTTGGCGCGGTGGCGCCATACCACGAGCAGCGAGATCGCCAACACCACCGCGAGCAGCGGCCGCAGGCCGAACAGCCACCAGGCGTAGAACGGCGCGAACAGCGCCGCGGCGAGGGCCGCGAGCGAAGAGATGCGAAAGAACAGCGCGAACACGACCCAGGTCGCGATCGTCGCCAGTCCGAGCCAGGGGTCAAAGCCGAGCAGCACACCCGCCGCGGTCGCGACACCCTTGCCGCCGCGAAAACGATGGAACACCGGAAACAGGTGCCCGGCGAAAACGGCGAGGCCGGCAAGCGGCACGGCCAGGCCATCGACCGCAGTGGCGCCCGAGAACACGGCCGCGAGCCACACCGCGAGCCAGCCCTTGCCGGCGTCCCCGAGCAGCGTGAGCACGGCCGCAGCCTTGCTGCCGCTGCGCAGTACGTTGGTCGCGCCGGGACTCTTCGAGCCGTAGGAGCGCGGGTCGGGCAGCGCCAGCACGCGGCTCACCACGATCGCAAACGACACCGAGCCAAGCAGGTACGCGGCGAGGACGATCAGGACGGTTTGCATTGGCAGGTCATTCTACCCTCGCCACCCCTATAATCCGCCACAGGTCATGGACAGCATCCTCATCCGCGAGCTGCGCGTCGAAGTGCTGATCGGCATTCACAAGCGCGAGCGCCACGTGCCGCAGATCGTCTCGATCGACCTCGACATCGGTCTGCCCGGCACCACCGTGTTCGAGAGCGACAAGGTGTCCGACACGATCGACTACGAGCAGGTGGCGCTGCGCATCCGGGACATCGCCTCGAGCGGACACTTCCGCCTGGTCGAGACCTTCGCCGAGCGCATCGCGCAGCTCATCGTCGGCGATTTCGGCGCGCCGTGGGTGCGGGTGGCGGCCGCGAAGATCGGCATCCTCGGCAACGCCAAGTTCGTCGGCGTCTCGATCGAGCGCCGCAAGACCTAGTCCTCCAGCGCCACCTCGACCAGCTGCGGCGCGAGCACGCGCACGACCTCGGCCGGCGCCAGGCTCAGCAGGAAGCCGCGCCGTCCGCCGTTGAGGTATGCGCGCGGAAGCTCCAGGATCGAGCGCTCCATGTAGACCGGCATCCCCTTGCGCGTGCCGAAGGGCGAGGTGCCGCCGACCTGGTAGCCGGAATGGCGCTGCGCGACTTCGGGCCGGCACGGTTCGATGCGCTTGCGGCCCGCCTGGCGCGCCAGATTCTTGGTCGAAACCTTGCGGTCGCCGTGCATCAGCACCAAGAGCGGCGCCCCGCGCTCGTCCTCCATCACCAGCGTCTTGACCACCTCGCCGCCGGGCACGCCGAGCTCTTCGGCGCCGCGCTCCGCGCCCCCGTGCTCGACATAGGCGTAGAAATGCTCGCCGAAGGCAACGCCGTGCTGCTTCAGGAACTGCGTCGCGGGGGTCTCGCTGTGGCTGGGGCGCTTCATCCCCTGGGGTGGTGCTTTGCGTGCAGCTGCTTGAGCCGCTCGCGCGCAACGTGGGTGTAGATCTGGGTGGTCGAGATGTCGGCGTGGCCGAGCAGCATCTGCACCACGCGCAGGTCCGCGCCGTGATTGATCAGGTGGGTGGCGAACGCGTGGCGCAGCACGTGCGGCGACAGGGTCCTGCCGGGCACCGCGCTTGCACCGTAGCGCTTGATGTTGTGCCAGAACGCCTGGCGCGTCATGCCCGCGCCGCGCGCGGTGACGAACAGCGCGTCGCTCGCCGCGCGCTTGAGCAGCCGCGCTCGCGCCTCGCTCAAATAGCGCTGCAGCCAGTGCACCGCCTCCTCGCCGAGCGGCACCAGCCGCTCCTTCGAGCCCTTGCCCATCACGCGCAGCACGCCCGCATCGAGATTGACCTCGAAGGTCCTGAGCGACACCAGCTCGGAGACCCGCAGGCCCGAGGCGTACAGCGTTTCGAGCATCGCCCGGTCGCGCAACCCGAGCGGCGCGGCAGGATCGGGCGCGGCCAGCAGCGCCTCGACGTCGGCTTCGGACAGCGTCTTCGGAAAGCGCGGCGCGCGCTTGGGCGAATCGAGCCTGAGCGTCGGGTCGGAGGCGATCCTGCGCTCGCGCAAGGCATAGCGGTAGAAGCGCTTGAGCGTCGAGAGCATGCGCGCATCCGACGACACCCGGTGCGACGCCCCGCCGCGGTGGCGCGAGGCAAAGAATTCGTGCAGATCCGCCTCGCTCGCGGACTCCAGCGCGCCGCCGCGGCGCGCGAGCCAGCGCGCGAGCAGCGACAGGTCGCGCCGGTACGATTCGATGCTGTTGCGCGCAAGACCGTCCTCGAGCCACAGCGCGTCGCAGAACGCGTCCAGCAGCGGCTCGGCGGCCATCGCCTCAGCCCGTCGCCAGGGCGGCGATCTTCGTCAGCAAGGCGTCGGGCACCTCGATGCCCTCGGCCCGGGCGCGCGCCCGGGCTTCGAAGCGGCGCGATCCCGGCAACCGCACGCCGGCGTCGGCCAGCATCAGGCGCACCACGGTCTCGACCCGCTCGAAGTACTTTTCGTGCCCGGTCAGCGCGCCCGGGTCGATGGCAATGAACGACTGTCCGACGCGCGGGCGGTTGCCCTGCTCGGCGAAGAACGAATCGGCTTCCGGTCCGATCGCCGATCCCGTGAGCGCGCTGCAGATCAGCTCGAACATCAGCGCCAGCATGGCGCCTTTCACGCCGCCGATCGGAAACATGCTGCCGTGCTCGATCGCTTCCTTGGGATCGGTGGTCGGCTTTCCGTGGCGGTCGAGCGCCCAGCCCTCCGGGATGCGCTCGCCCTTTTGCGCGGCGAGCATGATCTTGCCCCGGATCACGGTGGTGAGCGCCAGATCGATCACCAGCGGCTCGGCGTTCGGGCGCGGAAACACCGCCGCCACCGGGTCGGTGCCGAACAGCGCCTTGCGGCCGCCCCAGGCCGGAATCGCGGCGGGGGAGTTTGTGAACGCGAAGCCGACCAGTCCGGCGCTGGCCACCGACAGGAGGTGGATGCCGAGAACTCCCACATGCCCGCTGTGGGTGATGCCGGCGTAGCCGATGCCGTTGCGGCGCGCGCGCTCGGTCACCTCGGCGATCGCCCACTCGCAGGCCTCGTAGGGCAGCGCGTCGCAATTGTCGATCAGGCACACAGCTGCCTTGTCTGCGGCGAGCCGCGGCCTGGCGCTGCCGTCCGCGCGTCCATTCTTCAGCATCGCGCAATAGAACGGAACCCGCGACATGCCGTGGCTCGGGAGGCCCTGCTCCTCGGCGGCGACCAGGTGGCGCGCCGCGGCCTCGGCCATGCGCGGGTCGGCGCCCGCGCGCTGGAGCGCCTCGCGCGCGAGTTTCAGTAATTCGTCAGGGGTCTTCTTCATGGCCCGGATTCTACCGGCTGCCGCTAGAATGGCCGGCCAACCTGGGACAGGAGGAGAAGATGGGGAAGATGATCGAACTCGCCGCAGCCGATGGGCATAAGCTCGCCGCCTACCGCGCCGATCCCGCCGGCAAGCCGCGCGGTGCCGTGGTCGTGATTCAGGAGATTTTCGGCGTCAACAGCCACATCCGGTCGGTCGCCGACGGCTACGCCGCCGACGGCTACCTCGCGCTCGCGCCGGCGATGTACGACAGGGTGCAGCGCGGCTACGAGACGGGCTATTCCCAACCCGAGATCCAGGCGGGCGTGGCGATCATGCAGAAGCTCGACTGGAAACAGACTCTGATCGACGTCAGCGCAGCAATCGAGGCCGTCAAATCCGCAGGCAAGGTCGGGATCGTGGGCTATTGCTGGGGAGGAGCCGTCGCCTGGGTGGCGGCCGGGCGCCTGCACGGGCTGGCCTGCGCGGCGCCGTACTACGGCGGCGCCATCCCGAACTTCATTTCCGAGCAGCCCAAGTGTCCGGTGATGTTCCACTTCGGGGAGCAGGATCAATCGATCCCGCTCGAGCAGGCGAAGAAGGTCGCGGCAGCGCACCCGGAGGCGACCGCCCATTTCTACCCGGCTGGGCACGGATTCAACTGCGACCAGCGCGGCTCATTCAACGCAGAGAGCGCGAAGCTCGCGCGCGAGAGGACCCTGGAGTTCTTCCGCAAGTACGTCGGCTGACGGCTACTGCGTATCGGCCGCGTCGCCCAGCAGCGCGCGGCGAAAGCGCGCCTTGAGCAGTCCGCCGTCGCGCGGCGGCAGGACGATCGGGACCTTGTCCGCCACGACCTTCACGGCGGCGAAGTTGGGCCCCGGCTGAGCATGGACCGCGGCGCGCAGCGCCGCGATCTCGCTCTCGCGCGTCAAGGTGCTTGCCTGCGCAAAGCCGCAGGCGCGCGCCACCGCGGCGAGGTCCACCCCCGACGCGGTGTGCGTGGCCTGCATCCCGGTCTCGCCGTAGCGCTCGTTGTCGATCACCACCACGCTCAGGTTGGCCGGCCGCTGCACCCCGATGGTGGCGAGCGATCCCATGCCCATCAGCATCTCGCCGTCGCCGGTCACCACCAGCACCCGACGCGCGGGGTGCGCGAGCGCAAGGCCCAGGCCCATCATCGCCGCCTGGCCCATCGCGCCCCAGAGGGGAAATGTCAGCGGGTGATCGCCCGCCGCGGTGCAGTCCCAGGCGGTCGAGCCCAGGCCCGCCACCACCAGCAGATCACCGCGCTCGGCGAGCAGCCGCGCCACCACGTCGCGCCGCTTCAGGTTCGCGCTCATCGTGCGGCCTGCTCCTGGAAGCTCTTGATGCCGATCACCTGCTGCGAGATCAGCACCGCGGTGGCGACGTAGCTGTTGTAGGCCAGGCGCAACGCCGCGTCGACCGCGGCCGGGATGCCCGCCGCCTCGCGCACTGGCTGCACCACCACGCCCATCGCCTCGAGCACCGCGGGCGTCGCCTGCCCCATCGGCACCTGCCAGGGGTTGAACTCGCCGTACTCGCCGCGCATGGTGATCAGCATCGGCAGCGGAAAGCGGCATTCCTTGATCGTCCCCAGCGCATTGATGATGTTGCCCACCCCGCTCGACTGCATCAGCAGCGCGCAGCGCTCGCCGCCGAGCCAGGCGCCCACCGCGAGGCCGATGCCCTCCTCCTCGGTGGTGAGCGGCACCGCGCGCATCTCGTCGTCGGCGCGGCAAAGCTCGATCAGCCGCTTGTGGCCCGCGTCCGGAACGTAGCCGACCTGGCGCAGCTTCGCGGCCGAAAGAATCCGGTGAACTTCGAGCGGCCAGTCGATCGCTTCGGACATCGCTAAGCCGCTGCCAGCAGCGACTCGCCCGGGCGCACGCGCGTGAACGCAACCGGACGCATCGCGATCTCCACCGCGCCGGCTGCGAGACTGGCGCTGGTGTAGGCCGAGGCCTCGAGCGGCCCGGCCGCAGGAAAATCGTCGCGGAAGTGCGCACCGCGCGAATCCTCGCGCGCGGCGGCCGCGTGCGTGATCACTCGGCCCACTTCGATCAGGCTCTTCAGATTCATCCAGTCGTGCCAGGAAAGGTTGAAGGCGCGATTGTGGTCGGCGAGCGCGGCGGCGTCGAGTTCCGTTTCGATTGCGTCCAGCCCGGAGAGGGCGGCGCGCAGGCCCGCCGCGTCGCGGATGATGCCGACCTTGTCCCACATCAGCCTGGACAGCGCCTCGCGCGCCGGCTCGATTCCGCCGTGCGCAGCGGCCTTGTTCGCGAACGGGCGCTCGCAGCGCGCCCGCGCGGCGTCGATCTGCGCGCGATCGGGCTCGCGCAGCGCGCCTTCGGCGGCCACCCAGGCCGCCATCGTCGCGCCCGCCACACCGCCGAAAACGGTCGAATTCGCCACCCCGTTGCCGCCTAGGCGGTTCGCGCCGTGCACCCCGCCCGCATCCTCGCCGGCGACGAACAGGCCGGGCAGCGTCGTGGCGCAGTCGGGCGTGAATTCGACCCCGCCCATCATGTAGTGCGCGGTCGGCACCACTTCGACCAGGCCGCCGGCCAGATCGAAGCCGCTGTCCGCGCAGCGTTCGACCATGCCCTTGAATGCCTTGGCCACCTTGTCGGGGCCGAGGTGCGCCATCGAGATATAAACCCCGCCGTTCGGCGTCACGTGCCCGGCACGCATCTCGCTGAAGATCGCGCGCGACACGATGTCGCGCGTGGCACGCTCGAGCTTGGGGTCGTACTTTTGCATGAAGCGCTCGCGGTTGGCGTCGAGCAGGTAGCCGCCGGCGCCGCGCAAGCCCTCCTCCAGCACGGTTCCCGTCATGCGCGTGTGCGGGCCCGCGAGCAGCCCGGTGGGATGGAACTGCACCATCTCCATGTCGCGCAGTCGCAGACCCGCGCGCAAGGCCATCGCCAAACCGTCGCAGCTCTTGTCGCCGGAGGGTGTGTGATAGCGGTACATGGTCGGCCCGCCGCCGGTGGCGAGCAGCACCGCCTTGGCGCGCACCAGGACGTACTCGCCCGTGCGCATGTCGATCAACAGAACGCCTGAAATTGCTTCTTCATTTTTTGCTTTGATAATTTCAACCGCCCGGTGCTCCTCGAGCCGCTTGATATCGCGCGCCCAGACCTGCTCGGCCAACCGGTTGATGATCTCGATCCCGGTCAGGTCGCCCTTGTGCACCGTGCGGTCGAAGGTCTGGCCGGCGAACGCCTTCTGGTGCACCGTGCCGTCGGGATTGCGGTCGAAAAAGCACCCCAGTTCATTCTCCAGCTCGTGGATGCGCTCGATCGCCAGCGTCACCAGCTTCCACGCCAGGTCCTGGTCCGGCAGCCATTTGCCGCCCTCGATCGTGTCCATGAAATGGCGCTCGATCGAGTCGCCCGCCGCGAGCGCCACGTTGTAGCCGCCCTGGACCATGCGCGTACAGCCGCACTTGCCGAGCAGCCCCTTGACCGCGACAGTGATCGACAGCTCGGGAGCGGCCTGGTGCGCGTGCAGCGCGGCGAACAGCCCGGCGCCGCCCGAGCCGAGGATCAGGATGTCGGTCGTAAACTCGCGCACTACTTGACGCCCAGGCTGGCGAGCGCGTCGGCGCGCCGTTCCTGCGCCGTGCGCCTGATCCGGGTGTAGAGGCTTTCGCCGTGGCTGTCCATCGCCACCAGCAGCGGGCCGAAGCCCTTGATGCGGAACTTCCACAGCGATTCCGGGTTGAGGTCGTCCAGGTCGACGTCCTCGATTGCCTCGATCCAGGTGGTCTCGAGCGCGGCAGTACCGCCGATGATCGCGAGATACGCGCCGCCGAGCTCGCCGAAGGCCGCCAGCGAGCCCTCGCGCAGCCCGCCCTTGCCGATGATGATGCGCACGCCGTTGTGCTGCATCAGGGGCCGGGTGAAGCGCTCCATGCGGTCGCTGGTGGTGGTACCGATGCACACCGGCGCGTAGCCGGTCGGGTGCGCCGCGCTCTTGGCCACCTTCTTCACGTTGGGCGCGGTGTGGATCACGGCATGCCCCGCCAGGTCGAAGCGCGTCTTGCGGCCGCGGTCGAACATGTGGATCTGGGTTGCGTCGCGGATGCCGTAGAGGGTGCCGTTGAGCGTTACGCTGTCGTTCACCTTCAGGGCGCGCACCTGCGCCTCGGTAATCGGCGTCTCGAATTCGTGATGGGCCATGTCAGTCCTGTGCGCCGAGCAGCGCCTGCTTGAGATTGTCCTGCACCGCGTGCGGGCCGAGCCAGATCCGCAGCAATGCGCGGTAGAAGTCTTCGCCCGCAATCGGCGCATCCGCGAGCGCGCCGTCGATTGATACCTGCGTGCCGGCGCCGGGCACCCAGTCGAGCCGGATGCGCATGCCCTCCTTCGCGGTGCCGATCTTTTGCATCACGGCTTCAAGCTGCTCGAGCCGCGGCTCGATCGCCTTGACCTCGGCCTCGCTGTTGTTGGCCTCGACGCCTTCGCGCAGCGCATCGCTGAAGGTCTTCGCGTCGACGTCGCGCAGCATGCCGATCACAATCCGCTTGGGCCCGGACGCGTCGATCACCGACGCGGCGGTGGCGGCCTTGGCCGGCAGATAGAGCGCCATGGCGTAGACCTTGAAAATGAACTTGCGTCGCAACCCGGCGCCGTTCAGCACCAGCGGCTTGCCCCCCGCCTCGACCTGGTCGGCGAACTTCACCCCCGCGACCTCGGCCGCAGCCGCGGGCAGCGTCGCCGCCAGCGCCGCGACGGCAAGCAGCAGCTGAAGCCTAGAAGCCATACTCGAGCCCCGCGGGGCGGAAGGTCGCGCGCGCGCGGCGCGCCGAGTGGCACTGCATGTTCACCGCCACCGGGTTCATCGTGATGTGGGTGGCGGCGGTCTCGACGTGCACCGCGAACGAGGTCGAATCGCCGCCCAGTCCCTGCGGCCCGACGCCGAGCTTGTTCACCGCCTGCGTCAGCTGCGCCTCGAGCTTCGCGCCCTCGGGATCTTCGCATTGGCTGCCCAGCGGGCGCGTCGCGGCGACCTTGGCCAGATGCAGGCACAGGTCGGCGGTGCCGCCGACCCCGACCCCGACGATGGTCGGCGGGCAGGTCTTGCCGCCCGCCTCGAGCACGCAGTCGACCACGAAAGTCTTTATCGCATCCACACCCTCGGCCGGGATCGCCATGCGCAGGAAGGAGTTGTTCTCCGAGCCCGAGCCCTTGGGCACCATCTCGATCGCGAGCGTGTCGCGCTCGCGCGTGAAGTCGATATTGATCACCGGAACGCCGCGCCCGCAGGAGGTGTGCTCGTTGGCGCGCGTGACCGGGTGCACCACCGATGAGCGCAGCGGGTACTCGCGCGTGGCGCGCTCGCAGCCGCGGCGGATCGCGTCCTTCAGCTCGACGCCGTCGACTTCGACCCCGCGCCCGATCCAGACGTTGTAGATCGGGATCCCGGTGTCCTGGCACAACAGGTTGTCGGTGTCCTCGGCCACCTTGATGTTGGTGATCATGGTGCCGAGCACGCTCTTGGCGGTCGTGTCCGACTCGTGTCCCGCAAGCGCGGCGAAGCCCTGCTTGATGTCGGGTGGCAGGAGTTTGAGCGCGCGGATGTAAAGCTCTTTCGCCGCTTCCTCGATCTGGCCGGATTCGATCTTCATCTCGGTATTCTATCCATCGTTACAGCGCCAGCGCGAACGCCAGCGCGAGCGCGAGTGAAACCCCCGCCGCGACCGCCGCGAGGCTCTTGTGCCATTCGCGCCAGGGCAGGAACTCGAGCGCCAGCAGCCGCAGCCCGCCGCTGAAGTGCGCCGCCAGCAGCAGCACCAGGCCCCACTCGCCGAAGCGCACCAGCGGCTGGTCGGTCCAGCGCAGGAAAGCGTCGAGCCGCGCGGCGTTGTGCAGCGCAAGGCCCAGCACCCAGAAATGCGCCGGCAGGTAGAGCGCGAGCAGGATGCCAGAGGCCCGATGCACGAGGAATGCCCAGTAGCCCGGGTGGTTGCGCGCGCGCAGGGCGGGGTTCAAAGGAACACCCCGAGAATCGCGCGCGCACCGAGCCAGGCGAGCACCGCGGCGAAGGCGGCCAGCAGCCAATCGCGCGACGCGCCGCGCCAGCCGAGCCATTCCGCGAGCACCGCGCGCAGCCCGATCGGTACGTGCACCACGACCGCCAGCAGGAACACCGAGTAGAACCCGAGCCAGGCCAGGTTGCCGCGCGTGCGCTCGAGGATCTGCGCCGCGCTCAGGCCGCTGTGCGCCGCATAGATCATGGTCGCGAGGTGGACCGTCACGCACAGCGCAAGCAGCGCCGCGCTCGCGCGCTGCGCGCTCCACAGCAGCACTTCGCGCCTTGCGCTCACAGCTCGCCCCACAGCGCCGCCGCGGCCGCGGCGCGCTTCAGGCCCGCGATCCCGGCGGTAGGCGAAATGTGCTTCGGGCAGCGCTCGCTGCAGCTCAGATGCGTGTGGCAGGCATGGCAGCCGGCGTCGCCGGCGACCGCGCGCAGACGCTCGGTTCGCGCGCCGTCGCGCACGTCGCGCAGCAGAGTCCAGGCGCGGTTGAGCGCGGCCGGCCCGAGGTAATCCGGGTTCCAGGTCACCACGTCGCAGGAGCTGTAGCACACCGCGCAGCCGATGCACTCGATCGCCGCGTCGACCTGCCTGCGCGCCTCGGATTCCGGCGCGACGCGCTCGAAATCGTCGTGTCGCGTGCGCCGCCCCGCGAAGCGGCCGCGTGCGCGCGCCCATTTGTCGAAGAACTCGCGCATGTCGGCCACCAGGTCGCGGATCACCGGCAGGTTGGCGAGCGGCTTGAGCTCGAGCCGCCCGTCGGCGCACACCTGGTCGACGTGGGTGCGGCAGGTCCAGCGCGCGACGCCGTTGACCGTCATCGCGCACGAACCGCACATGCCGACCCGGCAGGCGAAGCGGTAGGCGAGCGTCGGATCGAGCGACCGCTGGATATAGGTGACCACGTCGAGCACGCTCTGGCTCGCCTGGCGCGGCACTTCAAACGACTGGAACTCGCCGCCCCGCGGTCCGCCGCGCCAGACGCGGAGTTGGAGCATGCTCATGCCGGCACCGCCGGCGCCGCCACGCGCTCGATCATCACGTTCACGCAGGCGGGCAGGCGCGACGCGGCCGCGCGGGCGAGCGCCGCGGGCAGTTCATCCGCGCGCTCGACGTGCTCGCCGTGCCCTCCGAGCGCGGCCGCGACGCGGTCGTAGCGCGTCGGCAGCAGCTCGCAGCCGCGGGCACGCTCGCGCCCGTAGGTCCTGAGCTGGATCTGGTGCTCGGCGTTCCAGCAGCCGTCGTTGCCGACCACCGCGACGAACGGCAGCTTGGCGCGCAGCGCGGTATCGAATTCGGCCATGTGCAGCCCAAAGGTGCCGTCGCCCAGCATGGCGAATACGCTCGCGGCGGGGCGCGCGAGCTTTGCGGCAATGGCGAACGGCAGTGCGCTCCCGATCGCGCCGGCCGGCCCGTTGATGATTCGCGTCGGGGCGCTGACGCAGGCCTGCGCCCACTGCCCGAACTCGCCGCCGTCGGCGACCAGCACCGCTTCGTCAGCGCGTTCGATCTCGCTCTGCACCGCGCGGCCGAGCTCGGCCGGGTGCACGGCGCCGGCACCGGGCGCTTGCCTGGCGACGGGACGCTCACGCAGCGCGGCCTCGACTTCGTCGCTCCAGCCCGAGCGCGCCGGCCGCGCCAGGCGCGCCAGCTGCGCCGCAGCCTCGAACGGGCTCGCGAGCGCGGCGAGGGCGAGGCGCGCCGGATCTCCCAGCGCGTAGCCCGCCTGGCGCAAGGCCTCCGGCTCGGGATCGAGCAGCATGAGCCGGCAATCCGCGCGCAGCGTCGGTGGCTGCCCATAACGCAGCGTGAAATCAAGCCGCTTGCCGAGCAGCACGACGAGGTCGGCCCGCGCCAGTACCCTGGCCAGGGCGCCGAGCGAGGGGTCCTTCACGCCGCGCGGACTTTCCATACATAGTGCGGGCACGCCGCTGGCTTCGGTGAGCGCGCGCAGGACCGCGCGTCCCCGATCGGTCGCCATCGCCGGCCCCGCCAGCACGAGCGGGCGCGCGGCGCGCGCGAGCTCGGCCAGCACCGCCTGCGCCGCCGCTTCGCCCAGCGGGATCGCCCCGACGCCGAACGCCTCGGTCGCGGCAACGGCATGCTCGCCATCCTCGATCCTGGCCTCGAGCACGTCGCTCGGTAGCCCGAGGTATACCGGCCCGGGCCGGCCGAATTTGGCGTGGCGCCAGGCGCGCGCCAGGTCCTCGCCGAGCGTGCGCGCGCTTTGGGCGCAGAACGCCGCCTTGACGACCGGCGCCGCCATTTCTCCCTGACGCATTTCCTGGAACGCGCCCTTGTGCCGCTCCCCGAGCGGCGCTTCGCCCGAGAGCAGCACCAGCGGCGACTCCGAGGCGAGCGCCGTATACAACGCGCTCACGCCATTGGCGTGCCCCGGGCCGCCGGTGAGCAGCGCCACGCCCGGTTCGCCCGTGAGCCTGCCCCAGGCATCGGCCATGTGGACCGCGGCCGCCTCGTGCCGCACGTGCACGAGCTCGGGGCCGCCATCGAGCAACGCGTCGTACACCGACATGACGTGATTGCCCGAGAGCGAGAATATATGCCGCGCGCCCGCCCGCTGCAGCGAGCGGGCCAGCACATCGGCTCCCCGCAAGGCGACCACCGGCGCCTCAGGCCGATTCGTACAGCCGCGTGAGGACGAACTCGCGGTGGCCGAGCGCCTCGGCGGAGGTCAGCCTGCCGTTGGCGGTGCGGAACATGCACTCGAGCAGCTTGTCGCCGGCCTGATCGGGCGTCATTTCCTTTCGCAGCAGCCCCGTGACATCGACGTCGATGTGCTCGCCCATGGTGCGCACCGTGCGCGGGTTGGCGCACAGCTTGATCACCGGCAGGATCGGATTGCCGATCACGTTGCCTTGCCCGGTGGGGAATAAGTGCACCGCGAACCCGGAGGCCGCGCACAGCGTCACCATCTCCGCGGCGGCCGAAGACGAGTCCATGAACCACAGCCCCGGCCCGGTCGGCGCCTCGGCCTTGTCGAGCACGCCGTCGACCACGCACTTGCGGCCGATTTTCTGGATGTTGCCCAGCGCCTTTTCCTCGATCGTGGTCAGGCCGCCCTCGATATTGCCCTTGGTTGGCTGCGAATCCGACAGATCGCTCGTCTTGTGGCGCTCGATCACTTCCTGGTAGCGGTCGAACATGAACTGGAACTTCTTTTTCACCTCGTCGTTTCTGCAGCGCGCCGCCACCAGATGCTCGCCGCCGGTGAGCTCGGTGGTCTCGCCGAAGCACAGCGTCGTGCCCTGCGCATAGAGCTTGTCGAACGCGTTGCCCACCGTCGGGTTCGAGCCGCAGCCGGAAGTGGTGTCGGACTCGCCGCACTTGGTCGAGACCCACAATTCCTTCAGCGGCCGCTCCTCGCGCCGCTGCTCGCCCGCCCACTGCACGTATTCCTTCGCCGCCTTGGACGCGCGCATGATCGTGTCGTGGTCGCCGTGCTGCTCGATGCCGAAGTAGGACACCGGCTTGCCGGTCGCGGCGATGCCGTCGGCGACCTTCTTGCCCCATTGCTCCTCGATGCAGATCACCACCACCGCGGCGACGTTCGGGTTCGAGCCGGTGCCGATCAGGGTGCGGAAATGCAGGTCGAGGTCGGCGCCGAACTGCAGCCGCCCGTAGGGGTGCGGCAGCGCCATGGTGCCCTTGATGTTGTTCGCCACTGCCTCGGCGGCGGCGTTCGAAATGTCGTCCACCGGCAGGATGATGACGTGGTTGCGCACGCCGACGCGGCCGTTTTCGCGCTTGTAGCCCCAGAAACTCGCTTTTGACAGGTCCATTCTCACCACCGCTTTGTCTTTAGGTTTTGCACATGCAGGTGCTCGCCGCGCTTGATCGGCGCCACCACTTTTCCGATATCGACGCCGTACTTGATCACGGTGTCGCCCGGCTTGTAGTCCTTGAGCGACACCTTGTGCCCGATCGGGATGTCGCTTTGCGCCTTGACCTTGATGTCCTTGTCGTCTTCCATGATCCAGCCGGTCAGCTCCTGCCCGGCCTTCACGCCCTCGACCACGACAACGCCGACGCCGTCGCCTTCCTCGTGCACTACGAATTGAATCATCGCGTTCTCCATACGGTTTGCGCGCTTGCGGGGAACGGGCAGTCTAAGCCCGCCGTGAGGGCATAGTCAACTATATGAGTTGTATGACTTACATGCTAGACTCCCCGCGCCATGAACCAGGTCCTCGACCGCGGGGTCGCCGCGCCGCTTTACAAGGAAGTGAAGCGGGTGCTCACCCATAGCCTGGCGCAAGGCGAATGGCAGCCCGGCGAAGCGCTGCCCTCGGAATCGAAGCTGGCGCAGCGCTACGGCGTTTCGATCGGCACCCTGCGCAAGGCGATCGACGAACTGGTGGCCGAGGGCGTCGTCGTGCGCCGCCAGGGCAGCGGCACCTTCATCGCCACGCACGGGGCCAACCGCCTGATGTTCCACTTCTTCCACGTCGTACCGCGCGAGGGCGAAAAGCGGTACCCGCGCACTGCGACGCTCGCGTTCCGCCGCGGCCGCGCGGAAGGCGCCGAAGCCGCCAGGCTCGGCATCGCGGCCGGCGACCCGGTGCTGCGCATCCGCAATCTGCTCTCGCTGGCGGACAAGCCGGTGATCCTCGACGACCTGGTCTTGCCGCAGCGCCTGTTCCCCGACCTCACCGAGCGCATCCTGACCGGGCGCGACAACACCATCTACCACCTCTACCAGACGCGCTACGGCATCAACGTGCTGCGCACCGGCGAGCGGCTGCGCGCTACTCTCGCCGACGCCGAGGTCGCAAAACTGCTCGGCGTCAGGAAGGGCGCACCGCTGCTCGAGATCGACCGCGTCGCGTACACTTACCACAGCGCGCCGGTCGAGCTGCGCCGCAGCCTGGTCAATACCGCCGCGCACGAGTACTTCTCGGACATTGGAAAATGAGCCGCAGATGAGCTCACGGCGCGACTTTCTACGTGCGCTCGCCGCGCTCGGCCTCGCGGCGGGCACGCCGCCCCGCGTCGCAGCCGCGCCGCGCTTCGCGCGCGACCCGTTCCGCCTCGGCGTCGCCTCGGGCTACCCGAGCGCCGGCAGCGCGGTGCTGTGGACCCGCCTGATCACCGACATCGAGCAATACGACGGCGGGCTCGACCCTGCGGCGGTGCGGGTGCGCTGGGAAGTCGCCGCGGACGAAGCGATGCGCACCATCGTCGCCTCGGGCGTCGAGAACGCGACCCCGGAGTGGGCGCACTCGGTGCACGCGGAAGTAAAGGGACTCGAACCCGGGCGCTGGTACTGGTACCGCTTCGCGGCTGGCGACGCGCTGAGCCCGATCGGCAAGCTGCGCATCGCACCGCGGCGCGACGCGCCGGTCGAGCGGCTGCGCTTCGCCTTCGCCTCGTGCCAGCAGTACGAGCAGGGCTACTACGGCGCCTGGCGCCATGTCGTGCGTGACGACCCGGAGCTGGTGGTGTTCCTGGGCGACTACATCTACGAGTCTTCCTGGGGCCGCCGCCACGTGCGAAAGCAAAATCCGGGCGAGCCCTACACGCTCGAGGAATACCGCATGCGCTACGCCTGCTACAAGAGCGACCCCGACCTGCAGGCCGCGCATGCGGCCTGCGCCTGGCTCGCGACCTGGGACGACCACGAGGTCGACAACGACTACGCCGACGACCGCGGCGGCGACGGCATGACGGGCGCGCGCTTCCTCGCGCGCCGCGCCGCGGCCTACCGCGCCTACTACGAGCACATGCCGCTGCCCGCGCGCATGCGGCCCGACGGCCCGCACATGCGCATCCACACCCAGTTCGGCTGGGGTGCGCTGGCTCGCTTTTACCTGCTCGACGACCGGCAGTACCGTGCGCACCAGGTCTGTCCGCGCCACTCGGGCGGCAGCAACGTGATCGACCTGCGCCAGTGCCCCGCGCTCGCAGATCCGGGCCGCAGCATGCTCGGCGCCGCGCAGGAAGCCTGGCTCGAGCGCGCCTTCGGCGCCTCGCGCACCGGGTGGAATATCATCGCGCAGCAGACCCTGATGGCGCGCTTCGGCGTCGGCAGCGGCAGCGCGCGGCGCTACTGGACCGACGGCTGGGACGGCTACCCGGTAGCGCGCAAACGGCTTTTGAATTCAATTCAATCCCAAAAGCTCCAAAACCCGGTCGTGATCGGCGGCGACGTACACCATCACGCGGTGGCCGACCTGAAGCTCGATTTCGACGACCCCGCCTCGCCGGTGCTGGCGAGCGAATTCTGCGGCACCTCGATCACCTCGCAGGCGCGCGCGCAGAAGCAGCTCGACGCCGCGCGCGAAGACAACCCGCACGTCAAGCTCGCCGACGGCCGCTACCGCGGCTACGTGGGCATGGACATCGAGTCCGGAAAGCTGAAAGCCGACCTGCGCGCAATGGAAAGCGTGGCGCAGCGCGACGCCGCCTGCGGCACGCTCGCGAGCTTCGTGGTCGATAGCGGACGCCCCGGGCCGCAGCGCGCCTAGGCGCTAGCGGCAGCGCAGGTTGGCGCTTGGATCCTCGAGCGGTTTGGTGCAGTCCTGCTCGTGCACCGTACGGCCTTCGAGCAGCGCGGGCGGCTCCGTGCGCTCGCCCCCCGAGCCATACATCGCCCCCAGCGCGCCGATCGCGATGACCGCCCCCAGCGCCGAGCCGCTCTGGATGTCGATACCCAGGTAGGTTCCGCTCGCCGACCCTGCCCCGGCCGAAACCTGCGTATGCGAAGCACAGCCGGCGGCGATCAAGCAGAGCAGGACTGCAAGATGGCGCATGCGGCCAATTCTAGACGTTTGATCCACGTCAATGAAGCCGGTCCAGCACGGCGCAAGATAAATCCAGGTTCCTTTCGTAAGCGGGAGAACGTCATGTCTTACAAGACGATCCTGGTCCACCTCGATGCTGCCAAGGGCATCGATTCGCGCCTCGACATCGCATTCGCGCTGGCGCAGAAATTCGACGCCCATCTGGTCGGCCTGCACGCGCTGAGCGTGACCCCGCTGCCGGGCTGGGCGATCGCCGAGGCGGGTGAGTTCTTCGAGAAGGCGGAGGCGAAGGCGCGCGTCGCGCTCATGGAAGCCGCGCACAAGGCCTGGAACGCCGCGGTGCAGCGCACCAACTGCTCGAAGTGCGAATGGCGCAGCTCGACGGCGGACGCGCTCGACGCGGTGACCTTGCACGCCCGCTACGCCGACCTGGTGGTCATCGGGCAGGACGACGACAGCGGCGGCAACGGCCTGACGCGGGATTTTGCGCAGCACCTGCTGCTCGCCGCGGGACGCCCGGTGCTGATGGTGCCGTACGCGCGAGACAAGCGCGCGCCAGGCAACAAGGTGCTGGTGGCCTGGAACGCGAGCCAGGAGGCCACCCGCGCGCTCACCGACGCGCTGCCTCTGCTGCAGGGCGCCAAGCAGGTGCAGGTGGCCGCGTTCAACGTCGGCAAGAAGGGCGGCATGCACGGCGACGTGCCCGGCGCCGATATCGGCCTCTATCTATCGCGCCACGGGGTGAAGGTCACCGTGTCGCAGTTCCAGGCCGACGACGTCGACGTCGGAAATCAGCTCCTGTCGCGCGCCGCCGACCTCGATTCGGACCTGATCGTGATGGGCGCGTACGGCCATTCGCGCATGTCGGAGCTGATCCTGGGCGGCGTGACCCGCACCCTGCTCGAGTCGATGACCGTTCCGGTCCTGATGTCGCACTAGGCGGCTGATGCGGCGCGCCTGAGGCGGTCGCGCACCGCCGCCCACGCGGGTTCCTCCGGCGGCTGCTCGACCAGGATCTGCTCACAGCCCGCCGCGTCCAGCTCGCGCAGCGCGGCGTACAACCTGCGGGCATAGCCCTCGGGGTCACGCGGCATGCGTAACCAGCGCGCAGCGCGCGTATCGGGACGCGAGTAAGCGAGTACCGCGGAGTTCCCGCCGCCGGCCGCGATTTCAGCATCGATCGCGTGCGGCGGCACCAGCTTGAGCGGAGTCTTCGGAGCGTAGTGCCGATCGAGGGTGCCCGAGACGCGCGGCGCGGCCGCATCGGCCCCCGCGACCGGCGCGCCGAGCACCTGCTCGAGCTGCGCCGCCGCGATTCGACCCGGGCGCAGGAGCACCGCGCGCCCGCGAGAGAGGTCGACGATAGTCGATTCAATGCCTACTTCCCCGGCTGCACCCTCCAGGATGAAGTCAACGCCTGCCGGAAAATCCGCCTTCACATGACGCGCGCTCGTGGCGCTGACGCGGCCGAAGACGTTTGCCGAAGGCGCGGCGATGGCGCCGCCGAATTCACGCAGCAGCGCCTGCGCCACCGGGTGTGACGGCACGCGCAGGCCGATCGTGTCCTGCCCGCCGGTGACGAAGTCGCCCACGTGCGACGCGCGCTTGAGGATCAGCGTGAGCGGCCCGGGCCAGAAGCGCGCGGCGAGCCTGCGCGCCGCCTCGGGCACTTCGCGCGCCCAGGCAAAGGCGTCTTCCGCGCTGGCGAAGTGCGCGATCACCGGATGGTCCGCCGGGCGCCGCTTGAGCGCGTAGAGCTTGTTCAGCGCGGCTTCGCTCGAAGCGTCCGCCCCGAGCCCGTACACCGTTTCGGTGGGGAACGCGACCAGTCCGCCGGCGCGCAGGGTCTCGGCCGCGCGCCGGAGCTCGCCGCTCACAGCTTGAGCGGCGCAGCCTGGAGAACCGCCTCGGTCTGCTTGCGGCGGAAATCCTCGAGCTTCTTCGCCATGCCGGCGTCCGACAGCGCGAGCAGCGCCACGGCGAACAGCGCGGCATTCGCCGCGCCCGCCTCGCCGATGGCGAAGGTCGCCACCGGAATGCCCTTGGGCATCTGCACCGTCGAGAGCAGCGAATCCAGTCCCTGCAGGTGCTTGGAAGGCATCGGCACGCCGAGCACGGGCAGCGTAGTGTGCGCCGCGACCACCCCCGCAAGGTGCGCCGCGCCTCCCGCGGCGGCGATGATCGCGTTGACGCCGCGCTCTGCGGCGCCGCCGGCCCACTCCGCGACGGCGTGCGGGGTGCGGTGCGCGGACATGGCCTTGGCCTCGAACGGCACGCCGAAGTCCTGCAGCACCTTGGCCGCCGCCTTCATGGTTTCCCAGTCGGAAGTCGACCCCATCACGATACCGATCATGCAAGCTTTCTCCCTGTCAGTCGCTCCAGCGCTTCACGGTACTTCTCCGATGTCTTCGCGATCACCTCGGGCGGGAGCTTCGGCGCCGGCGGCGTCTTGTCCCAGTCCAGGGTCTCCAGGTAGTCGCGCACGTATTGCTTGTCGAACGACGGCGGGCTGATGCCGACCCGATAGGAGTCCGCGGGCCAGAAACGCGAGGAGTCCGCGGTCAGCGCCTCGTCGATCAGCACCAGCTGGCCCCGCGCGTCGGTGCCGAACTCGAATTTGGTGTCGGCGATGATGATGCCCCTGCCAGCCGCGTAGTCGGCCGCCTCCGTGTAAAGGCGGATGGAAACATCGCGCACCTGCTCAGCGAGCGGCCGTCCGATCAGCTTGACGACCTCGTCGAAGGAGATGTTCTCGTCGTGGCCCTCGGCTGCCTTGGTGGCCGGGGTGAAGATCGGCTCGGGCAGCTTCTGCGCCTGCTCGAGCCCCTTTGGCAGCTTGATGCCGCACACCTTGCCGCTCTTCTGGTAGTCCTTCCAGCCCGAGCCGATGAGGTAGCCGCGCACCACTGCCTCGATCGGCAGCGCCTTCAGCTTCTTCACTACCACCGAGCGGCCGCGCAGCTGCGCTTTCTCGGCCGCGTCGCGCACCACCGACTGAGGATCGATTTCGGTCAGGTGATTGGGCACCACGTGCGCCAGCTTCTCGAACCAGAAGTTCGACATCTGGGTCAGCACCGCGCCCTTGTCCGGAATCGGGTCGGGCAGCACCACGTCGAAGGCGGACAGCCGGTCGCTGACGACGATCAGCAATTTGTCGTCGCCGACCGCGTAGATGTCGCGCACTTTGCCGCGGCCGATGCGCGGCAGGCTCGCGATGCCCGACTCGAACAGGGCGGCGCTCATGCGGCCTGGTTTTCGAGTCCGGGCTTCCACTTGCCCTGGCAGGCAAGACCGTTCATATGCGCCCTGTGATGGAACGCCTTCTGCGCCGCGGCGACGTTCTGCAGGCTGCCGCGCCAGGCCTTGAGCGCGGGATTCTGCAGCGCGCGCGAGTACGAGAACGTGAGCGGCCAGGGCAGCCCCTTCATTTCCGCCATCGCGTTCAGGTGCGCAGTGGCGTCCAGGTCCGACTGGCCGCCGGAGAGGAACACGACGCCCGGTTGCGCCGCCGGCACGGTGCGCTTGAGCACCCGCACGGTGCGCTCGGCAACCTCCTCGACGCCGGCCTGGCGCGCGCACGCCTTGCCCGAGAGCACCATGCTCGCCTTGAGGATGGTGTGTTCGAGCGAGACGTTGTGCGCCGCGAGCGCTGCGTAAGTGGCGCGCAGCGTCGCTTCGCTCACTTCCTCGCAGCGCTCGATCGTGTGGTCGCCGTCGAGCAGCACCTCGGGTTCGATGACTGGCACGATCGAGGCCTCCTGGCACAGCGCCGCATAGCGCGCCAGCGCATGCGCGTTGGCGTACAGGCAGGCGTGCGTCGGAATGCCCTCGCTAATGTGGATCACGGCGCGCCACTTGGCGAAGCGCGCGCCGAGCTTGAAATACTCCGCCAGCCGCTCGCGCAGGCCGTCGAGCCCTTCGGTGACGGTCTCGCCGGGACACAGTGCCAAGTCCTTGGTGCCCTTGTCGACCTTAATGCCGGGGATGATCCCCTTGCCGGCCAGGAATTCGGGAAACGGCACGCCGTCGCTGGTCTTCTGACGAACGGTTTCGTCGAACAGGATCACGCCGGAGACGTACTGCTCGACGCCCGGCGTGGCGAACAGCAGGCCGCGGTAGGCGCGGCGGTTCTCCTCCGTGCTTTCGACGCCGACAGACTTGAAGCGCTTGTCGCAGGTGCCGCTCGATTCGTCGGCGGCGAGGATGCCCCTGCCCTTCGCGACCATCGCGGCCGCGGTTTTGGATAGCAATGCCTTGTCCATAAGGAACCTCGGTGTAGAGATGAAGCGGGGAGTGAAACGCCGCGATTTTACCGCCGCCCTCTATTCGGGGCCAGCTTTAAGCCTGGTTTAAGGCGTGCGGGCGATCCTCCGGCCTGCGCGGCAAATTCAGCGATAATGCGGCCCCTTGAAGCCGCAGCGCAAGCCTCACAACCCATGATCCGAATCGAGAATCTGGTGAAGTCGTTCGGCCCGAAGCGCGCGGTGGACGGCGTTACGTTCAACGTCGAGCGCGGCGAGGTGCTCGGCTTCCTGGGGCCGAACGGCGCCGGCAAGTCGACCACCATGCGCATGATCACGGGCTTCATCCCGCCCACCGAGGGCAAGGTCGCGGTCGGCGGCTACGACGTGACCGAGTCGCCGCTCGAGGCCAAGCGCCTGATCGGCTACCTGCCCGAGGCGGCGCCCGCGTATCCCGACATGACGGTGCACGGCTTCCTCGCCTTCGCGGCCGACATGCGCGGCCTGGCCGGCGACGCGAAGCACAAGGCGATCGCGCGCGTGGTCGAGCTGTGCTTCCTTGACTCGGTGCTGCACCAAGGCATCGACACGCTGTCGAAGGGCTACAAGCATCGCACCTGCCTCGCGCAGGCGCTGATCCACGACCCCGAGGTGCTGGTGCTCGACGAGCCGACCGACGGCCTCGACCCGAACCAGAAGCACGAGGTGCGCAATCTGATCCGCGAGCTCGGGCGCACGAAGGCGGTCGTGTTCTCGACCCACATCCTGGAGGAGGTCGATGCCGCGTGCACCCGCGCCATCATCATCGACCGCGGCCGCATCGTCGCCAACGGCACCCCGGCGGAGCTGCGCGGCATGTCGGACCTGGCCGGCGCGGTCACGGTTTCCGGGCAGGGCGTGAGCGCCGAAAAGCTCGTGCCGCTCGGGCGGGTCGAGGTAGCCGACGGCGCATACCGCGTGTTCCCCGCGGACAAGGCCGCGGCCGGCGATCTGGCGCGCGAGGTGGCGGCGCTCGCCACGCGCGAAGGCTGGCGGCTCGAGGCGCTGCGCACCGAGGAGGGCCAGCTGGACGAGGTATTCCGCCGCATCACGCTGCCCGACACGGTGAAGAAATGATCTCCGCCTGGAAGACGGTTCGCACCATCGCGCGGCGAGAACTGACGAGCTATTTCACTTCCCCGGTGGCCTACGTGTTCCTGGTCATCTTCCTGCTGCTGACGGGCTTCTTCACTTTCACTGCGGGCGGCTTCTTCGAGCGCGGCGAGGCGAGTCTGGCGTCGTTCTTCGGCTGGCACCCGTGGCTCTACCTGGTGCTGGTGCCCGCGGTCGGCATGAGGCTATGGTCCGAAGAGCGCCGCTCCGGCACGCTCGAGCTGCTGCTGACCATGCCGGTGACGAACTGGCAGGCGATTCTGGGCAAGTTCCTCGCGTCCTGGGCCTTCCTTGCCATCGCGCTCGCGCTCACGTTCCCGGTGATCGTCACGGTCAACCTGCTGGGCGACCCCGACAACGGCGCGATCGCGACCGGCTACTTCGGCAGCCTGCTGCTCGCGGGCGCCTACCTCGCCATCGCCTGCATGACCTCGGCCATGACGCGCAACCAGGTGGTGGCCTTCATTCTCGGCGTGGTGATCTGCCTGTTCCTCATCCTGTGTGGCTTCAACCCGGTGACCGAACTGCTGGCACGCTGGGCCAGCCCCGCCGTGGTCGACACCGTGGCGGCGTTCTCGGTGATCCCGCACTTCGACGGCTTCCAGAAGGGCGTGATCGATTCCCGCGACCTGTTCTACTTCCTTTCGGTGATCGGATTCGCACTGTTCGCGACCGGCGTGATCCTGCGCAACCACCGGGCGGGCTAGCAAGATGAAAAAGTACGAGACACTGGTGTATTCGGCCGTCGGTCTGGCGGCGCTGTTCCTGATCCTGGTGGCGTTCAACTACCTCGCGGGCACCGCCCCGCTGCGCGCGGACCTCACCCAGGGCAAGCTTTACACGCTGTCCGCCGGCACCCGGAAGCTGCTGCACGGGCTCGAGGCGCCGGTCAAGATCAAGCTCTACGTGTCGCGCGGGGAAGGCGTCCCGGTGCAGCTGCGGGCCTTCTCCAAGCGCGTCGAGGACGAGGTGAACGAGCTCAAGGCGGCCGCGGGCAAGAACCTGACGGTGGAGATCTATCACCCGCAGCCCGACTCGGAGGAGGAGGACGCGGCGCAACTCGACGGCATCGAGGCCCAGCAGCTGCCGAGCGGCGATTCGTTCTACCTCGGTGCGGCGGTGAGCCGGCTCGACCGCAAGCAGACGCTGCCGGTCATCTCGCCGCAGCGCGAGCCGCTGCTCGAATACGACCTGGTGCGCGCAATTGCCCAGGTCAGCTCGGCGCAGCAGCCGGTAGTCGGCGTGATGAGCACGCTGCCGGTCCTGGGCGAAGCCTACAACCCGATGACGCGCCGCCCCTCGGACCCCTGGGTGCTGGCGAACGAGCTCAAGCGCGAGTTCGACGTCAAGCAGGTGGACATGTCGGCGACCGAGATTCCCAAGGACCTGAAGGTCCTGCTGCTGATCCACCCGCGCGATATCACGCCGCAGACGGAGTACGCGCTCGACCAGTTCGTGCTGCGCGGCGGCAAGCTGATCGCGTTCGTCGACCCGTTCGCCTATTTCGACCCGCTGCCGGGCATGCCTGGTATGCCGCAGCAGCGCACCAGCTCGTCGCTGCCGGCGCTGTTCAAGGCATGGGGCGTGGAGATGAATACCGGCAAGGTGCTCTCGGACGTGGTCTACGCCTCTGGCAACGGGCAGCGCTACACCCCGACGGTGCTGTCGCTCAACAGCACCGCGTTCAACCGCCACGACGTGGTCACCAGCCAGCTCGAGACCCTGCTGTACGTGTTCGGCGGCGCGTTCAAGGTCAAGCCGGTCGAGGGCCTGAAAGTCACCGACCTGATCTCCAGCTCGCCGAACTCGATGCTGGTGGACGATTCGGTCGCCACCGCATCGGGCGACGCCGCGACCAAGGACTTCAAGCCGAGCGGCAAGTCCTGGCCGCTCGCGCTGCGGCTGAACGGCAAATTCAAGACGGCCTTCCCCGAAGGACCGCCCGCCGCGCCGGGTGCCAAGGGCAAGAAGCAGGAAGCCTCCCCGCCGCAGCTCAAGGAATCGGCGCGCGACAATTCGGTGATCCTGGTAGCCGACGCGGACATGCTGGCCGACCCGGCGGCGGTCGACGTGCAGGACGTGTTCGGGCGCAAGATCGTGGTGCCCTCCAACGGCAATCTCGCGTTCGCGCTCGGGATGGTCGAGCAGTTCGCCGCGGGCGACGCGCTGATTTCGCTGCGCAGCCGCGCCGCCGCGTTCCGGCCGCTGACCGTGGTGCGAGAGCTCGAGGCCAACGCGCAAAAGCAGTACTTCGGCAAGATCAGCGAGCTGGAGCAGGAGATCAAGAGCACCACCGACAAGCTGCAGGAGCTGCAGAAAGCGCAGGGCGGTAGCGCCGCCTCGGCCCAGATCCTCACCGCCGAGCAGCAGGCGGAGCTGGACCGGTTCCGCAAGCGGGTCGCGCAAACCAAGCTCGCGCTCAAGGAAGTGCGCAAGAACCTGCGCCACGACGCCGAGAGCCTGGTGTTCTGGACCAAGGTGGCAAACATCGCGCTGATGCCGCTGCTGGTGGCGCTGTTCGGAATCGGCGTCGCACTGGTGCGCCGGCGCAGGGCGGCGGGGCAATGAACGCGCGCTTCGCCGCGATCCTGTTGGTGCTGCTGGTGGTGCTCGGCGGCGGCGCGGTGCTGGTCTACCAGCAGCAGCACGCGCGCGAGCCTTCGAACGTCGGCACCCTGGGCCAACCGCTGCTCAAGGGGCTGGCGGCGCCCGACATCGGGTCGATTCAGATCGCCGAACCGAAGTCCATCATCACCCTCGAGCACAAGGGCAAGAGCTGGGTTATCGACGAACGCGGCGGATTTCCGGCCGATTTCGACAAGGTGCGCGCCTTCGTCCTGGAGGCGCTCGAACTGAAGATCGGCCAGAGCGAGTCGATCGGCGCGCAGGACCGCGCCCGGCTGCAGCTGCTCGAACCGGACAAGGGCGAAGGCGCGGGAACGCTGGTCGCATTCCGCGCCGCGGACGGCAAGCCGCTCGCACGCCTGTTGATCGGCAAGAAGTACTTCAGGCAGGCGCCCGCCGATCCCGCGAGCGCGGCCGCCGACGGGCGCTTCGTGCTGCTGCCGGCCGATCCGGGCACTGTCTACGTCGTGTCGGATCCGCTCCTGCAGGCCACCGCGCGCAGCGCGGCGTGGATCGACAAGAGCGGGATCAGCGCGCAAAAGGTGAAAACGCTGGCGGTGCGCCTCGCCGGACAGGCGCCCTGGAAAATCGAGCGCGCGAGCGACACTGCGGCCTGGACGCTGGTCGGTGCGCACGCCGGGGAGAAAGTCGAGGTCACCAAGGCGAACTCGGCGTCCTACTCGCTCTCGCTGCTCGAACTGGCCGATGTGGCGCCGCCGGGAACGAGTGCGCAAAGCGCCGGCTTCGACAAGCCCACGGCGACCATCGACGCCACCACCTTCGACGGCCTAAGCTACGAGTTCACCGTCGGCAGGCTTGAGGGCCGCAACTACTACCTGAGGTTTACCCGCCAGGGCGATTCGGGCAACAAGAAGGACGCGGCGCGGCTCGCGCGCGAGCAGGCGCTCGAGCCCTACACGCTGCTGGTCGCCAAGACCAAGCTCGACGACACCCTCAAGAAGCGCTCCGAGCTGCTGGAAACGAAGAAGTAGCCGTGCACCTACCTGGCGGCGACCCGGCTATCATAGAGGGGCAACCGTTCAGGGAGCACAGCTCATGGCAATACAGGAAACCAGGACCAAGGTAGTCATCCTGACCGGCACCTACCGCATCAAGGGCTACATCGACCTCGTCCCGGGCGCGCGCGTCACCGACTACATGGTCGAAGCGAAGCACTTCATCGCCGTAACCGACGCCGAAGTATGGGAGTTGGCGGGGCGGCAGGTCTTTACCGCGCCGTTCATCAACGTCAGCCGCGAGCACATCGAGGTCGTTGCGCCCGGGAGCTGAGCGTGTCCGGCACCGCGGCCGCGAAACCGTCCTGCCAGGTCTGCGGCCGGACCACCTCGTTGCGGCGTGCAATCGTGGTCAGGCCCGCGGTGGCGAGCCTGATCCAGCAGGAAGTGCAGCGGTGGGACGAGACCGGCTGGATCTGCCTCGAGGATCTGCAGCGCTTCCAGCACAAGTACGTCGAGCGCCTGCTAGAGGACGAAAAGGGCGAGATCACCCAGCTCGAGCAGGAGGTGCTCGAGAGCCTGCGCGATCAGGAGATCCTGTCGCAGAACCCTGAGACCGAGTTCGACGCCGGCCTGACTCTCGGCCAGCGCGCAGCCGACAGGATCGCGAAGTTCGGGGGCAGCTGGATCTTCATCGCCCTCTTCGGACTGGTGATGTTCTGCTGGATGCTGTTGAACTCGTATGTTCTCGCTGCGAGGCCGTTCGATCCGTACCCGTACATCCTGCTCAACCTAGCGCTGTCATGCCTTGCCGCGATCCAGGCGCCGGTCATCATGATGAGCCAAAGGCGCCAGGAGGCGCGCGACCGCAAGCGCTCGCTACGCGACTACCAGGTCAACCTCAAGGCCGAGCTGGAGATCCGGCACCTGCACCAGAAGATCGACCACCTGCTCTCGCGCCAATGGGAGCGACTGGTGGAGATCCAGGAGGTGCAGATGGAGCTCATCAACCAGATCAGCCGACGCAAGCCCTAGGACCATGGCCGTCGAAGCGCAAATCTACGACATCACGCACGTCATCCAGCTGGCGGTTGCGCCGGTGTTCATGCTTACGGCGGTGGGGACGATTATATCGACGCTGAACATTCGGCTCGGGCGGGCAGTCGACCGGCGCAGAGTGCTCGAACCGCTGCGGCCAAGCCTCGCCGCCGAGGAGGCAAACGCAGTGAGCGAGGAGCTCGCGCAGATCGGACATCGAATCCGCAGCATCTATCTCGCGATCCTGTTCGCGGTGCTGTCCGCACTGTTCGTATGCCTGCTGATCGCCACAGCGTTCGTCGGTGCATTTGTTTCGGTGAACTTGTCGAGCACAATCGGCGCCCTGTTCGTGCTCGCGGTGCTGGCGCTGATCGCCTGCCTGCTGCTATTCCTGCGTGAAATCTTCCTGGCAGTCAGTAGGTCGCGCCGCGCGGCGCGCTAAGCGCGGCCCGCTTCCCCATCGGCCCCGGATGCTGCTATAAACAAGGATGGACATCGGGAATAGGCCGTGGCCAAGCCTGGAATCGAGAATATCCGCACCATCGCACTGGTAGGCCAGGCGGGCAGCGGGAAGACGACGCTCGCCGAGGCGTTGCTCGCGCAAGCCGGCGTCATCGGCACGCCGGGCAGCATCGAGCGCGGCAGTACGGTGTGCGACTACACCGCGCTCGAGAAGTCGCTGCTGCATTCGCTCAAGTTGGCGGTGGCATCTTTCGAGACCCGGGGCACCCGCGTGCACCTGCTGGACACCCCCGGCTATCCGGATTTCCTCGGCCATGCGCTGCCGGCGCTGGCGGCGGTGGAGACGGCCGCGGTCGTCATCAACGCCCAGAACGGGATCGAAATGATGAGCGGCCGCTTCATGCAATGGGCCGCCAGGCGCGGGCTCGACCGCTTGATCGTGGTCAACAAGATCGACGCGGGCGCCGACCTGGCTGGACTGCTCGAGAGCATCCAGCAGGCCTTCGGCAAGGAATGCCTGCCGCTCAATCTGCCCGCCGCCGGGGCGACGCGCGTCTCGGACTGCTTCTTCACGCCCTCGGGCGAATCGGACTTCTCCTCGGTCGAGGAAGCGCACAAGCAGCTGGTCGACCAGGTGGTCGAGGTCGACGAGGCGTTGATGGAGCTGTACCTGGAGCAGGGCAACGTCGAGCCCGAGCAGCTGCACGAGCCGCTCGAGCGCGCGCTGCGCGATGGCCACCTGATCCCCGTGGTCTTCACCTCGGCCACGACCGGCGCCGGCATCGCGGAGCTGCTCGACGTCATCCTGCGCCTGCTGCCCAATCCCGCCGAGGGCAATCCGCCGGTCTACGTTCAGACGCCGGTCGACGGCGGCGCCGCGCGCGAGATGCGCGCCGAGCCGGACCCTTCCAAGCACGTGCTCGCGCACGTATTCAAAGTCGAGATCGACCCTTACCTCGGGCGGCTGGCCGTGTTCCGGGTGCACCAGGGCCGCATCACGCCCGCGACCCAGCTTTTCATCGGCGAGGGGCGCAAGCCGATCAAGCCAGGCCACCTGTTCATGCTGCGCGGCAAGCAGCAGACTGAGCTGACCGAAGCCCTGCCGGGGGACATCTGCGCCATCGCAAAGGTGGACGAGATCCGCTTCGACCACATCCTGCACGACTCGCCCGAGGACGCGCACATCCATGCGCGCGCGCTCGAACTGCCGGCGTCGATCTTCGGCCTGGCGGTGCAGTCGAAAAAGCGCGGCGACGAGCAGAAAGTTTCCGACGTGCTGCACCGGCTGATGGCCGAAGACCCGTGCTTTCGCATCGAGCACAACGCGCAGGCGAACGAGACCGTCATCCGCGGCCTGGGCGAGATGCACCTCAAGACCATGCTCGAAAAGATGGCGAGCCAGTACAAGCTCGAGCTGGATACGCGCCCGCCCGCGGTGCCGTTTCGCGAGACCATCGTGACGAAGGCCGAGGGCCACAGCCGGCACAAGAAGCAGACCGGCGGCGCGGGTCAGTTTGGCGAGGTCTTCCTGCGCATCGAGCCTTTGCCGCGCGGCGCGGGATTCGAATTCCTCGACCAGGTCAAGGGCGGCGTGATCCCGTCGGTCTACATCCCGGCGGTCGAAAAGGGCGTACGCTCGGTGATGGACTCTGGTTACCTCGCGGGCTTTCCATTGCAGGACCTGCGCATCATCGTGTACGACGGCAAGAGCCACCCGGTCGACTCGAAGGAGGTGGCGTTCATCGCCGCCGGCAGAAAGGCGTTCCTCGATGCGCTGTCCAAGGCCAGGCCGATCGTGCTCGAGCCGATCGTGAACGTCGAGGTCGCGCTGCCCGAGACGCACATGGGCGACATTGCCGGCGATCTTTCCGCCCGCCGCGGCCACATCAAGGGGTCGGAGGCGCCCCGGCCGGGAACCTTGCGCGTCTCGGCCCAGGCGCCGCTGTCCGAGCTGGAGACATTTCCCTCGCGGCTGAAGGCGCTCACCGCGGGCCACGGCTCCTACACGCTCGAGTTCAGCCACTACGAGCCCGCACCGGCCCCGCTGCAGCAAAAGCTCGTCGCGCAGCACAAGCCGGTGGCCGAAGAACCTTGAGCGAAGCGCGGCCCCCGATCTGGTACGAGCGCGCGGGCGCAGGCTCGCCGCCGCTGGTTTTCGTCCACGGCTTCGCCTGCAGCCACGCCGACTGGCGGCCGCAGCTCGATCACTTCGCTGCCACGCAGACGGTGATCGCGTGCGACCTGCGCGGCCACGGCGCAACGCCGGGCGACCCGGCCGACTGTTCGATCGAAACCTACGGTGCGGACGTTGCCGCGCTGCTCGCGGAGCTCGAGTTGCGCGGCGTGGTGCTCGTCGGGCACAGCCTTGGCTGCCGCGTGGTGCTGCAGGCCGCGCTCAACGCGCCCGAGCAGGTGGCGGGCGTGGTGCTGATCGACGGCAGCCGCATCGGCATGGGCGACCCGGAAACCGCCGGGCGCGTAATGCGCGAGCAGATCCGCGCCACCGGCTACGGCGCGTTCGCGCGCCGGCTGTTCGAGGAGATGTTCCTTCCCTCGAGCGGCGTAATGCTCAAGAACTCGATCGTCGAGCGCGCGCTGGAGCTTCCCGCGCCGATCGGCACCGCACTGTTCCCGCGCATGATCACCTGGGACGCGGCCAACATGGAGCGCGCCCTGTCCACGCTCAGCGCGCCGCTGCTGGTGGTGCAAAGCACAAACGTCAACGCGCAGCGAGTGCGGGTCGCACTTTCAGCGGACGAGTCCACACCCTGGCTTGATCTGGTCAGGCGCCTCGCGCCGAGCACCCGGATCGAGATCGTCACCGGCGTCGGGCACTTCCCTCAGCTCGAGGCGCCGGACGAGGTCAATCGACTGATCGCGGACTTCGCCGCGGTCTGCGCGGCGACCTTCATGCTGGGCAGCGCTCCCCACTCCGGCAGCGCGCCGCTCGCGTAGCCCGGGCAGTCGAGCGAGCCGATCGCGAGCATTCCGTCGCGCAGCGCAGGCCGTACTGCGCCGTGGCTCCTTTCGTAGAGGTCGGGGTGCGCGGCAAGGAACGCGCCTTGCTCCGAATCTGGCGCAGCCGCCATGCCGTTGACGTAATGGTGGCCGTTGCGCTCCACGTGCCGGATGCCGAGCAACGCCACGAGCGCGAGATCCTGCTGCAGCGAGATGCCGGCCTGCACGGTCAAGTCCTCGCCGCTCATGAAATAGCGTTCGGTGCGCTCTTCCTGGTTCCACAGCGCGCAGCGCGCGGCGTTGATGAGCGATTTGTACAGCCCCTTGCAGGTCTTGGATGACACGCCCGCGTAGCCGAGCGCGCGCGCCTGCGGGAAGGCCTCGAGCGAGTCGTCGGACTCGTCGATGATCGCCGGGATTTCGCTTGCCAGCGGCGAGATCTCGCGCGCGAGCGCGTTGCCGCGGCGGATCGGCTGTTCGACGAACAGCACGCTGCGCGCGAGTCGCGCCAGGCGTGGCTCGTGCGCGACGCGCCGCCACAGTTCGAGCACGCCGTCGACGTCGTCGTACTGCTCGTTGCCGTCCAGCGTCGCGTGGTAGGGCGCATCGATCCGGTCCAGCACGGCGGCGATCGCCACCAGCCGCTCCACTGCGGAGCGGGGGTCGCCATCCACCTTCAGCTTGAAATAGCGCTGGCCGTATTGCGCCACGACTTCCTCCAGCGTCTCCGGCAGGCCGTCGTTCACGCGCTGCCGCAGGTCGCCCGCGGTAATCGGGTCGCTCAGGCCGACCGTGTGGCGAGCGGCGATCGACGCCCGCGGCGCGAGTCCGGACAGGAACACCGACATGTCCAGGCCGGGCGCCTCGATCCCCGGCAGGTTCGACCTCATCGCGCGATAGAAGGACACGCCCAGCGCGCGGCACAGCGCGTCGAGCAGCGCGCGGTCGACGAGCGCCGGTCCGTAGCACGCAGTCAGGCCATTCAAGCCGATTTCCGCACCACGCGCGACTTGCGGCGCGTAGTTATCGCGCCAGTGCCCGCCGGCCGTATTCTCATCCCCCGCCAGGTAGGCCTCGCGCGCCAGCGCCAGCGAGGTGCGCAGCTGCACGACGTTGTCTTCGTCGGACAGCGCAGGGTTCTTGTCGAACCATTTCGGCGCCATCATCTCGGCCGCCGCCCCCACGCTGCGCCTGCCGTCCGCGAGCCGGATGCGCGCGCGCACGTAGGCCTGCGGCGCGGCCGTCAGCGTCACCACCCCGAATCGGAACGGCATGCGCAGGAGAATCTGCCGCTCGAACAGCTCGAGCGCCTCGACCGCGAAGCGTGGTGCGCTCATTGCTGCCCGAGCGCCTCCAGGATGCCGCGGATGTAGCCCACCGCGCGCGCCGCGGCGCCGGGGCCGTCCGGCACGTAGTCGAAGGGTTCCACCGCGACGTCGCCGGGATAGCCGTTGCGCAGCAGCGCGGCGAACAACGGCGCGAAACGCTGCTCGCCCTGGCCCGGCCCGCGCCGGTTGCGGTCGTTCACCTGGACGTGCGCGATCATCCCCGGGGGAACCCAGCGCTCGACCAGAGCGTCCAGCGGCTGGGCCTCGCTGCGCCCCGCGGCGCTGCAATCGAGCATCGAGCGCAGCGCGGGGTTGCCGATCTGATTCACCAGCGCTGCGGCCTCCTCCAGCGTGTTGATGAGCGGCGTCGCGTCCGCGGCCAGCGGCTCCACGCAGTACAGCACGCCCGCCTTGGCGGCGCGCTCTGCCGCCCGCGCGAAGCACTCGCCTGCGCGCGCCAAGGCGGCCTCGCGCGTGTCGCCCGCTTCGATGCGGCGCTGCTGCGGCGAGCCGTGCACCAGGTAACGCCCTCCCAGCTCCGCGCAGAGGTCGACCAGCGCCAGCATCACGTCGACGGTGCGCTTGCGAACCGACGCGTCGCGCGCGGTGATGGAAAGGCCCGCCGGCTTGACCAGCAGCCAGTGCAGCCCGGTAACCGCTACGCCGGCATCTTCGGCCGCCGCGCGCGCCGCGGCGATCTGCGCCGAACCAAGGCGCTGCGGCTCTTCGGACAGCGTATACGGCGCCACTTCGAGCCCGTCATAACCCAGCTTGGCGGCGTACTCGCACTGCGCCGGAAACGGCATCGGCGCGATGACCTCGTTGCAAAGGGCGATTCGCATCGGTCTGGGTTCCTGCCGCCATCATAGCGCGCCGCGCGCGCGCACCTTGCGCAGGCTCCAGACCTTGACCATGTCGTTTACGACCACCCAGGCGAGCGCATAGCCCCAAATCCAGAGCGCGTCCTTCCAGCCGACCGGCGTGACGAGCACACCGTACACGACGATCAGGGTAGCGAGCGCCGCGGACCAGAAGCTCGCATGCAGCAGGAGCTTGGAAGGAAAGGGGCGCTTCCAGAACCAATCGTCGGTGCGCGTCAGGAAGATGGTGGCGTGACCTGCCACCACCAGCTTGAGGAAGATGAGCGACTGGACCGTTCCGCTTGGGAGCTTCATTTCGACCAGAATGTAGAACAGGCCGAACGAGGCGACCACGCCGATGACGCCCAGCATGGTGGACACCGTCAACAACTCGGTCATGTTCCAGCGCACCGGCCGCTTCTGCACCTTCGTCCGGTCGTAGGCGATGGTGAGGATCGGGATATCGTTCAGCAAGGCGAGCAAGATGATCATCAGCGCCGTCACCGGGTAGAAGTTGAACAGCACGATGCTCGCAGTCATGAACAGGATCACCCGCACCGTCTCCGCAATGCGGTAGATCGCGTAGCTCTTCATGCGCTCGAACGTGATGCGGGCCTGCTTGACCGCCTCGTTGATGACGTCCAGTCCTGGGGCCGTGAGCACGATGTCGGCCGCGGCGCGCGCCGCGTCGGTGGCGTTGGACACCGCGATTCCGCAGTCGGCCTTTTTGAGCGCGGGTGCGTCGTTCACGCCGTCGCCGGTCATGGCGACGATGTGGCCGCCCTTTTGCAGCGTTTCGACGATGCGGTATTTGTCCTCGGGCACCACCTCAGCGAAGATGTTGACGGATTCGATCATCTCGACGATCGCCGACTCGTGCGTGTGCAGGAACTCGCGCTCGATCAGGCCAGTGTCGTACATCGCGCGCACGCCGTTCATCACCTCGTCGGCGAAGCGACGTGCGTCCTTGGGCGACACCTCGGGCTTGAGGCGCTGGTAGATCGCGGCCGAAAGCACCGCGGCGAGCTCGAGCAGCTCGTTGCTCGCGCTGCCGGACAGCTGCTCCGAGGTCATGGTGTGCTGCTTCAGGCCGAGAATGCGTCCGATCTCGCGCGCGATGGCGGCGTTGTCGCCGGTCACCATCTTGACGTCGACGCCGTGATCGCGCATTTCCTGGATCACCTGCCTGGAATCGTCGCGCGGCGGGTCGTAAAGCGGAATCAGGCCGAGCAGGTCGAGCGGCCCGTCTCCGCTCCGGCGCCCGACTGCGAGCGTGCGGTAGCCCTTGGAGGCGAGCGCGTCTACCTTCACGCGGATCTCCTGCGCCTTGTCGTCCTCGAGATTTGCCATGCCGAGCAGGACCTGCGCGGCGCCCTTTACCGCGGTAAAGCGCTCGCCCGACTTCTCGACTTGGGCCTCGGTGCGCTTGCGCACCGGGTCGAACGGCGTGAACGAGGTCTGCCGGTAGCTCTTCCAGTCCAGGCCGGCGAAGTGCTCGTCCACATAGTCGAAGATCGGCAGCTCGATGGGATCGCGGTTCTCGGGCCGCGAGGCGAGCGCCGCGACGAGGAACAGCTCGCGCTCGTCGTGCCCCCCGAGCGCGACGGGCTCCGCGACGTGCATCTCGTTCTTGGTCAAGGTACCGGTCTTGTCCGAGCAGAAGACGTCGACCCCTGCCAGCTCCTCGATCGCGGTCAGGCGGCTGACGATCGCCTGGCGGCGCGCCAGGTTCAGCGCGCCCACCGCAAGGGTCACCGACAGCACCGCCGGCAGCGCCACCGGGATCGCCGCCACCGTCAGCACCAGGGCGAAGCGCGCGATTTCCAGGAACGGCTCGTGCCGGAACAGCGCGACCATGACAATCAGCACCACCAGGGCGACGGTGATCAGGATGAGGTAGTCGCCGATCCTGATCACCATCTTCTGGAAGTGGCTCTGCTCCTCGAGCGACGCCTTGGCCACCAGCGCGACCACGGTGTGGAAATTGGTGGCGGTTCCGGTATTGACCACGACGGCCAGCATCTCGCCCTGCTTGACGATGGTGTTGGCGTAGGCCGCCTCGCCGGCCTTCTTGTTCACCGGCAGCGATTCACCGGTGAGCGCCGACTGGTCGACGCTCAGGTAGTCGCCGTCGAGCAGCTGCACGTCGGCCGGCACGACGTTGCCGATGCGCAGTTTGACGATGTCGCCCGGCACCAGCTCGCGCGCCGGAACGGTCTTGTAGGCGCCCTCGCGCAGGACCGTGACCTCGTTCGCGAGCCGCTGCTTGAGGGCTTTAAGCGCGTTGAGCGCGCGGTGTTCCTGGAAGAAGTCGAGCCCCGCATTGACCAGCAGCATTACGCTGATGATCGCGAAGTCGTCCCACTTCTGCACCACCGCCGAGAGGATCGCCGCGGCCTCGATCATCCAGGGAATAGGACCCCAGAAGCGGCGGAAGACGCGATGCCAGAGCGGCTCCTCCTTCTCCTGGATCTCGTTGTAGCCGAAGCGCGCGAGGCGCTCGCTCACCTGCTGCGCGCCGAGGCCCTTTTCGGCCGATACCTCGAGTTGATGCAGCGTGTCAGCGACTGGCTTACGCGCGTAGTCGTCCGTCTTGGTCACCATGATCCCTACGCTAGCGCGAACTGCGCCGGCGTTCCTGACCTAGGTCAAGAGGCGAACCCTAGACTGCGGCGCCCAGGTAGGTCGACGTAAGCTCCGCGTCATGCATCAGCTCCTGCGGCGTGCCGTGGAACACGACGTGCCCGTTGTTGAGCACGTAGACGCGGTGCGCGAACTGCAGGGCCGCGCGCACGTTCTGCTCCACGATCACGATCGTGCGCTCGGCGTGCACCAACTCCCGGATCACGCGGCTCAGGTCGCGCACGATCACAGGCGCAAGCCCCTCGAAAGGCTCGTCCAGCATGAGCAGCTTCGGATCGCGGATCAGCGCGCGCGCCACCGCGAGCATCTGCTGCTCGCCGCCGGACAGGTTGCCGCCGCGGCTGCGGCGCCTCTCGCGCAGGCGCGGAAACACCTCGTAGATCCAGCCCAACTCGAGCGCCTTGGGCGCCGTCAGGGCGGCCAGCTTGAGGTTCTCCTCCACCGACAGGCCGCTGAAGATGCGCCGCTCCTCCGGCACCAGCTGAATACTGCGCTGCGCGATCTGCTGCGGATCGAGGCCGTGAATCGCATTGCCCTCGAACGCGATGCTCCCGGAGCGCGGATGCAGCACGCCCATGATGCTGTTGAGCATCGTCGACTTGCCGGCGCCGTTGCGGCCGAGCAGCGCCACGACCTCGTTCTGCTCGACCTCGAAGTCGACGTCGAACAGCACGTGCGAGTCGCCGTAATAGGTGTTCACCCCGCGCGTCTCAAGCAGGCTCATGTCCGTCCACCCCACCGAGATAAGCCTGCTGCACGTCAGCATCGTTGCGGATCTGCTCCGGCGTGCCCTCGGCCAGCTTGACGCCGTTCTGCATCACCACGATGCGGTCGGCGAGCCGGAACACCGCATCCATGTCGTGCTCCACCAGCACCACGGTGCGCTCGGTCGCGAGCGCGCCGATCAGCTGCACCGCCTCCGCGCGCTCGACCGGGCTCATGCCCGCCAGCGGCTCGTCCATGAAGAGCAGCCGCGGCTCGTTGGCAAGCGCGATGGCGATTTCCAGCCGGCGCTTCTCGCCGTAGGACATCTCGGCGGTCGGATGATTTGCAAACGGCAGCAGGCCGACCTTGTCCAGGATCGCCTCCGCCCGGGCGCGCCGCGACCCGTCCGCGTCAAGGCTGCGGAAGCAATCCGCCCGAAAGCGCCCGCGGGCGTGCGCGAGGACCGCGATCTCGACGTTCTCGCAAACGGTGAAGTCAGGGAACAACTGGTTGATCTGGTAGGTCTTGCTGATGCCCCGGTGACAGACGTCGATCACGCCTGCGTGCGTGATGTCGCCGCCGCGGAACATGATGCCGCCCCCGCTTGGCTTGAGCTCGCCCGCCAGGACATTGAGCAACGTCGACTTGCCTGCGCCGTTCGGCCCGATGATCGCCAGCAACTCGCCCTCGCGCACCTCGAGCGATATGTCCTCGACCGCCGTAAATGCGCCGTAGCGCTTGGCGACGTTGCGCACCTCGAGGATCGCGGGGCCTGTGCTTGCGCGCGCGCGCACGGGAGCGGCAGCGGCATGGCGCTGCGCCGGCGCGGCCGGCTCGGGCAGCGGCGAGCGCGCCCGTCGCCGGCGATCGAGCAGCGCGCCGATCTCGCCCGCGATGCCGCGCCGGAACAGGGTCACGATCAGCACGAAGATCGCACCGAACACCAGCTTCCAGGCGGCGCCGAGCGCCGGAAACTGCTGCAAGACCTCGCGCAGGTCGATCCAGGTGAATGCGCCGATCAACGGTCCGATCAGGGTGCCGCGGCCGCCGATCACAGTGGAAAGCACCAGCTGCCCCGAGGTGTCGAGGTAAAACGCATCCGGAGGCATGTATCCCTGGAACAGGCCGAGCAGCCCGCCGGCGAGGCCGGCATAAATCGCGGCGAGCACGAACGCGCTCAACTTGTAGCGCTCCACGTCGTGGCCCACGGCCGGGGTGCGGCGCGGGTTGGTCCGGATGGCACGCAGCACCATGCCGTAGGGCGAACGGATAATGCGGCGTGCGATCACGTACCCGACGAAGAAGATCACGGCGATGAACGCGTACATCGGCCAGCCGGAGTGCACCGTGTAGCTGCGGCCGAACAGCTCGATGCCGGGCGGAGGTACGCCCGGCAGGCCGTTCTCGCCGCCCGTCAGCGCCGACAGCGGCGAGTTCTCGAGGAAGAACGACATTTCGCCGAACGCGAGGGTGATCATCGCGAAGTAGATCCCCACCCGGCGAAGCGATATGTAGCCGACGATAAGCCCGTACACTCCCGCGGCCGCAGTACCGATCAGCAGCGCGAGCGCGACGCTGCTCACCGTCTGGCTGGTCAGCAGCCACGCCGCGATGAAGCCGCCAGTGCCGAAGAACGCCGCCTGCCCGAAAGACAGCAACCCAGTGAACCCGAACAAGACGTCGAATCCCAGCCCGAACAGGCCCCAGATGAGCGAGCGCGTGAGCACGTCCGCGGTGACGTGCAACAGCGGCGCCAGCCACGGCAGCGCCAGCAGGACCGCCGCCATAATGCCCTCGGCCATGAGCGCGCGCCCCCCGGCGCTTCGCTTCATATCCGCCCCTCGGTCCCGAGCAGGCCCCGCGGCAGCAGGAACAGCACCAGCGCCATGGCGCCATACAGCGCAACGTCCGAGTAGGCGGGGTTGATCATCGAGGTGAGGCTCAGGATTTCTCCGGCGATGAGGCCGCCGACGATCGCACCGGGAAAAGACCCCAGTCCGCCGATCACGACTACTACGAACGACTCGACCAGCACCCGGCTACCAACGTCGGGCGCAACCGAAACGATCGGCGAATCGACGACTCCGGCGAAGCCCGCCGCCAGCGCGCCGATGCCGAACACGAGGGTCAGGATGCGCGGAACGCGGATGCCGAGCATGCGCACCATCAGGGGATCCTCGATCCCCGCGCGCACGATCAGGCCGATGCGGGTCCAGTAGATCAGCAGGTAAAGGGCGAACAGGGCCAGCGCCGCGATTCCAAGCACCTGCAGCCGGTAAACGGGATAGAAGAAATAGTGCAGGTTCAGGATCCCGTTGCCCCAGGAAGGCAGCGGCACGTTCCTGGTCAACCCGCCGAACACGGCGCGCAGTGACTCCACGATCACGATGCCGACGCCGAAGGTGACTAGAATCTGGTCTTCCGGCGGGCGGTCGTAATAGCGGCGGATGAGGCCCCACTCCAGCAGCAGCCCCAGCAGACCGGTGGCGGCGGCACCGACGACCAGCGCCAGCACGAACGAGCCGCTGGCCTGATAGGTGAGGAATCCGGCGTAGGCGCCGAACGCGAACAACGCCCCGTGCGCGAAGTTAACGAACCCCAGCGTGCCGAAGATGATCGTCAGCCCGGATGCGACCAGGGCGAGCAGCGCCCCCAGCGCCAAGCCGTTGAACAGCTGGGAGAGAAAAAGACCAAGACTTGGCATGCCGCAGTTGCAGACTTGTCGTTATGTCCGGGCAGGCAAGCATACAACGGCCGCGGGGTCGCAGATGCCGGCCCCGCGGTCCGCTGCTTGCGTCTATGCGCTGTGTGCGGCTAGCTCGCGCGCGGCTTCAGCTGTAGCTGCCCAGCTTGCAGCCGAAGTACCCCGACGGCGCCATCGTGTCTTTGCCCGGCACGAGACCGGCGATGCGGTAGTAGTCTTCTTCGTTCTTCATCTCGGAGGGCTTCTTGCCCACCACCACCGGCACGGGCCGGATCAGCTGGTGGGTCTCGGCGTCGTAGCGCACCGTGCCCAGGGTGGTTCCGGTCCACTCGTGCTTTTCCAGCGACTTGATCACGTCGACAGGATAGAACGAGCGCGCCTTTTCCACCGCCGCGGCCCAGATCATCATCTGCATGTAGGCGATGTGCGCGCACCAGCGCGGCTTGCGCTTGTGCTTCTCCTCGAAGCTCTCGACGAAGAACTTCGTCATCGGGTAGTGATCTTCCAGTGCCCACCAGAAGTCCATCGTGCCGTACACGCCCTGCATCAGGTCGGCGCCGAGCTCCTTGGCCTGGAAGGGCGAGATGTTGGGCACCACCAGCTTCATCTTCTCCAGAATTCCGAACTGCTTCGCCTGCTTGGTAGAGAGCACCGCGTCGGCGCCGAATGCGACATTGATGAACACGTCGGCGCCGCTGTTGGCGATATTGAGCAGATAGGAGCTGAAGTCCTTGGTGCCAAGCGGCACCAGCTGCTTGGTCGCCATCTTCCAGTCCCCGTCCTTCTCGGTGAACTGGCTGGTCGAGTCGAACACGGTGTGGCCGTAGGTGTAGTCGGGCACCAGGTAGGCGACCTTCTTGTTCCTGCCGATCTCCTTCACCAGCACCGGCGCGAGCGCCTTGGCGCACATGTACGCCGACGGCTGCGAACGAAAACCGTAGCGCTGGCAGTCCTTGCCGGTGGTGTCGTTCGAGCCGCTCGCGCCGACCATGTTGACCACCTTCTCGCGCTGCGCCAGCTTCTCCAGCGCCACCGCGGTCGCGCTCGAGAGGCTGCCGGCGATCATGATCGCCTTGTTCTCGGAGATGAAGCGCGACTGCGCCTGCACCGCCGGATTGGGCTTGGTCTCGGAATCCGCCACCTGGTACTCGATCTGCTTGCCCAGCACGCCCTTGCCGCGCAGGTGATGCCACTTGTGCGCCAGCGCGCCGCTGTTCAACTGCTCGATGACGAGCTCGTAGCCGGCCTTGAGGTCTTCGCCTGCGGCCGAATACGGGCCGGTGAGCGGGGACGTGATGCCGACAAATACCGATTTGCCGCTTGCGCCCTGCGGCCAGTTGCCCAGCGGCGCCCGCGTGGCGGCCTCGGCGATGGTCGGCATCAAGCCGCCGGCGAGGACGCCGCCGGCGATGCCGGCGCTGGTCGCCAGGAACGCACGTCGCGATGCGTCCAATTGAATGGTCGGGTCGTTCTTTGCCATGACGTCTCCTTGGTGATTTCTATGCGCGCTGCAGCCTTGAGGCGCCCCGTGAGGCGAGCTCAAACTGCGGCGCGAACGCGTAAAGCGCTTGCGCGCGAGCTGCAGCGGGTTACTGCGCGTGAAGTGTGAATATAGTCCGGCGAATCGCCGGCTGCCTGTCTCTCGCCTGACTGTGAGCCAGGCGGCGGCGTTCTATCCAGCGCCGCGATCCACGAACCGGCTCTATATCTTCGCCGTTTCGAGGCGCTCGTAGGCCTCGCTCCAGGACTTCTTCCAGTCGTTGCCGAGAAAGTCGATCTCGCGCCCGTCCTTCTCGTAGAAGCGGTTCGGGATCTGGAACATGGCGATCATCAGGCCGCCTTCCGGGCCGGCCCAGGCCTCGTGCCGACTGCCCGCGGGCCGCCAGACGAACTGGCCGGCGCCGCACACGCCTTCGCCGCATTCGAGGCTGCCCTCGAGCACCCAGGTCTGCTCGATCTGGACGTGCTCGTGGTCGGGCAGCTTTGCCCCGGGCGCCATCTTCAGCAGCACCGTGAGCAGTCCGGTGGCGCGCTCGAGCAGCAGCGTCTTCGCTTCCACGCCCGCGTAGATCGTCTTCTGCCACGGCAGCGCCGCAACGTCGACGAAGCGCGACGCCATCGGCGGCAGATTGGTGTGCTGGGCGACGTTCGGTGTGATGGCGGCCATGCTGCGTCCTCCTATCCCCTTAGATGTTCGCCGACCCGGACGATCTTCATCGTATTCGTCCCGCCCGGCTTGCCGATCGGCTCGCCGATCGTAAGCACGATCAGGTCGCCCTGCTTCACCACGCCCTGCTCGACCAGCGCTTGCTCGGCTTCCGCAAGCAGCTCCTCCCGGTCGTGGCCCATGTACTCCACGATCAGCGGGTAGACGTCGCGAAACAGGGCGCAGCGGTAGCGCGTATGCGTCTGCGAGGTCAAGGCGTAGATCGGAACGCCGCAGTTCAGGCGCGACATCCACAGCGCGGTCGAGCCCGATTCGGTGAGCGAGGCGATCGCCTTGACCTTGAGGTGGAACGCGGTGAACAGCGCCGCCATGGCGATCGACTGGTCGACGCGCGAGAACACCCGGTTGAAGAAGTCCTGGTCCAGGTTGACCGGCTGCGTCGCCTCGGCCTCCAGGCAGATGCGATGCATCGCCTCGATCGTCTGCACCGGGTACTTGCCGCTCGCCGACTCGGCCGAGAGCATCACCGCGTCGGTGCCGTCGAGCACCGCGTTCGCGACGTCCGAGACCTCGGCGCGCGTCGGCACCGGGCTGTCGATCATCGACTCCATCATCTGCGTGGCGGTGATGGTGAGCCTGTTTTGCTCTCGGGCAAGGCGGATCATCTTCTTCTGCAGCGCCGGAACCGATGCGTCCCCAACCTCAACCGCCAGGTCGCCGCGCGCCACCATGATCCCGTCGCAGGCGCGCATGATATCGATCAGCGCCGCTTCGGTGACGGCTTCCGCGCGCTCGATCTTGGCGATCAGCATCGCCTTGCCGCCGGCCGCGCGCAGCAACTCCTTCGCCTTGGTCATATCCGCACCCGACTTCGGAAACGACACCGCGAGAAAATCCGCCTGCAGCTCGGCCGCGGTGCGCACGTCCTCCATGTCCTTCTGCGTCAGCGCCGGCGCAGTCAGCCCGCCGCCTTGCCGGTTGATGCCCTTGTTGTTCGACAGTGCGCCGCCGTCGCGCGCGATGGTGTGCACCTCTTCGCCGCGCACTTCGGTCACATCGAGCACGACCTTGCCGTCGTCGAGCAGCAGCACGTCTCCCGGCTCGACGTCGCGCGGCAGCTCCTTGTAGTCCAGTCCGACGCGCTCGGCGTCGCCCAGCTTGCAGTCCGCGTCGAGGATAAAGCGGCTGCCCGCGGCGAGCGTCACCTTGCCGTCCCTGAACTTGCCGATCCGGATCTTCGGCCCCTGCAGGTCGCACATGATCGCAACCGTGCGCCCGAGCCTGCGCGCGATCTCCCTCACCAGGTTGGCGCGCTTGAGGTGGTCTTCGGCGCTGCCGTGCGAAAAGTTCAGCCGCACCACGTCGACCCCGGCGCGGATCATTTTCTCGAGAACCGCGGGATCGCTCGACGCCGGGCCCAGCGTAGCGACGATCTTAGTGCTGCGCAGCATTCAAGTGCTCTCCTGAATGCCGCCGTTATACCAGATCGCGCCAGTCAACCGTCCGCCCGCGCCTCCAGCGCCGCCACCGCGGGCAGGGTCTTGCCCTCGAGGAACTCGAGGAAGGCGCCGCCGGCGGTCGAGATGTAGTCGATCTTGTCGGCGATGCCGTACTTGTTTATCGCGGCCACCGTGTCGCCGCCGCCGGCAATCGAAAACGCCTTCGAGTCGGCGATCGCCTTCGCCACGGTGCGCGTGCCGCCGGCGAACGGTTCGCGCTCGAATACGCCGACCGGCCCGTTCCAGACGATGGTGCCGGCCCGGCCGAGCGCGGCGGCGAGCGCCAGCGCGCTCTTGGGCCCGATATCGAGGATCATCTCGTCGTCGGCCACCGCGTCGACGGGCTTGGTGACCGCGTTGGCATCGTCCAGGCTTTTCGCGACCACGACGTCCACCGGAAGCGGCACTGTGGTCGCCGCCATGATCTTCTTCGCCTCGGCCACCAGGTCCGGCTCGGCGAGCGACTTGCCGATCTTCGTGCCGGAAGCGAGCAGGAAGGTATTGGCGATGCCGCCGCCGACGACAAGCTGGTCGACCTTGGACGCCAGCGCGCCGAGCACGGTGAGCTTGGTTGAGACCTTGGAGCCGGCGACGATCGCGACCAGCGGCCGCGCGGGATGCGCTAGCGCCTTGCCCAGCGCGTCGAGCTCGCCGGCCATCAGCGGCCCGGCGCAGGCCACGGGCGCAAAGCGCGCCACGCCATGGGTGGTGGCTTCGGCGCGGTGCGCGGTGCCGAAGGCGTCGTTCACGTACACGTCGCACAGCGCTGCGATCTTCTTCGCCAGCGCCTCGTCGTCCTTCTTCTCGCCCTTGTTGACGCGGCAGTTCTCGAGCACGACGATTTCGCCTGCGCGCACCGAAACGCCGTTCACCCAGTCTTTCACCACTGGGACTTCTCTATGCAACAGCTCGCCGAGCCGCTTCGCCACCGGCGCGAGGGAGTCCTCGGCCCTGAGCTCCCCCTCTTTGGGGCGGCCGAGGTGCGAGGTCACCATCACCGCCGCGCCCTGCTCCAGCGCCCGCTGGATGCCGGGCAGCGAGGCGCGGATGCGCGTGTCGTCCGACACCTTTCCCGCGTCGTCCAGCGGCACGTTGAGATCCGAGCGGATCAGCACGCGCTTGCCGTGCAGATCGAGCTCGTTCATGCGCTTGAAGCGCATGCTTTACCTCGCGTTAATCAACGCCACGGCGGCGTCGAGCATGCGGTTGCTGAAGCCCCACTCGTTGTCGTACCAGGAGGTGACCTTCACCAGCGTGCCGCCGCTCACCTTGGTCAGCGTCGAATCGAAGATCGAGCTGGCGGGGTTGTGGTTGAAGTCCGAGGAGACCAGCGGCTCGGTGTTGTACTCGAGGATGCCCTTCAACGCGCCCTCGGACGCCTTCTTCACCGCGGCGTTCACCTCGTCGGCAGTGGTCGCCTTCTTGGCGACGAAGGTCAGGTCGACGATCGAGACGTTGATCGTCGGCACCCGGATCGCGAAGCCATCGAGCTTGCCGTTCAGGTGCGGCAGTACCAGCCCCACCGCCGCCGCAGCGCCGGTCTTAGTCGGAATCATGTTCTGCGCCGCCGAACGCGCCCGGCGCAAGTCCTTGTGGAAGACGTCGGTCAGCACCTGGTCGTTGGTATAGGCGTGAATCGTCGTCATCAAGCCGTTCACCACCCCGATGCTGTCGTCCAGCGCTTTCACCATAGGCGCCAGGCAGTTGGTGGTGCACGAGGCGTTCGAGATTACCGTGTCGCCCGCCTTCAGGTCCTTGTCGTTCACCCCCATCACGATGGTTCGGTCGACATCCTTGTCGCCCGGGGCGGACATGATCACTTTCTTCGCACCCGCCTGCAGGTGGGCTCCGGCCTTGGCTTTGCTGTTGAACAGGCCGGTGCACTCGAGCACCACGTCGACGCCAAGGTCCTTCCAGGGCAGCTTGGCGGGATCTCTTTCGGCCAACACCCTGATACGGTCGCCGTTCACTACCAGCGAATCGCCGTCGACCTGCACGCTGCCGCCGAAAAGGCCGTGCGTGGTGTCGTGCTTCAGCAGGTGCGCGTTGGTCTTGGCGTCGCCCAGGTCGTTGAGGGCGACGAACTGCAATCCCTGTTTTTTCCCGTATTCGTAGTGGGCGCGCAGGATATTGCGCCCGATGCGGCCGAAGCCGTTGATTGCAACCTTGATGGCCATAATGTCTTCCTCGACGTGTAAGTCCGCGGACCAGCCTTGGATGATGGCGCAGCGGGCCGCATCGGTTTTGACCTAGATCATTCGGCGGCCTGCAGGACGCCGCGAGCGGCCGCTGCCACGTGCCCTGCGGTGAAGCCGAAATGCTTGAACAGCTCTCCCGCCGGGGCCGACTCGCCGAAACGGTCGATGCCAACCACCGCGCCCTCGAGCCCGACGTATTTGCGCCAGAAAACCGTCACCCCGGCCTCGACCGCCACCCGCGGCACGCCGCGCGGCAGCACGGCGTCGCGATACGACGCGTCCTGCCGGTCGAACACCGTGCTCGAGGGCATCGACACCACGCGCGCAGCGATGCCTTCGGTAGCGAGCTGCTTTTGCGCCTCGAGCGCGAGCGAGACTTCCGAGCCGGTGGCGATCAGCACCACCCGCGGCGCCGCGGCGCCCTCCGACAGCACGTAGCCGCCGCGCGGAACGCTCTCGAGCGCCGCCGCGTCGCGCCGGGCAAAGGCGAGGTTCTGGCGTGAAAGCAGCAGCGCCGTCGGCCCATTCTTGCGCGCGAGCGCCGCACCCCAGGCCACCGCGGTCTCGACCGTGTCGCAAGGACGCCAGACCTCCATGTTCGGGATCAGGCGCAGGCTCGAAGCCTGCTCGATCGGCTGATGCGTCGGCCCATCCTCGCCCAAGCCGATCGAGTCGTGCGTGAACACGTAGATCACGCGCGTGCCGATCAGCGCGGCCATGCGCAGCGCGTTGCGCGCGTAGTCCGAAAAGATGAGGAAGGTGCCGCCGTAGGGCACCAGACCGCCGTGCAGCGACAGGCCGTTCATGATGGCGCACATGCCGAACTCGCGCACGCCGTAGAACAGGTAGTTGCCGCCGCCATGCCCGATCGCCCTCGAGCCCTTGACGAGCGTGAGGTTAGAAGGGGCAAGGTCCGCCGATCCGCCCACCAATTCCGGCAACTCGGGCTGTAGCGCTTCGAGCAGGTTTTGCGAGGCTTTGCGCGTGGCGATTGTTTCGGCCTTCGCATCGCACTCGCGCACCAGCCTGGTCACAAGCGCGTCGAAATCCTGCGGCAGCTCGCCCGCCATGCGGCGCCGGAATTCAGCGGCCAGCTCGGCGTGCGCGGCCTCGTAGGCCGCAAACATCTTTGCCCAGCGCCGCTCGGCGCGCTTACCCGCCGCGCGCGCGTCCCAGGCGGTGTAGACGTGCTGCGGAATTTCGAACGGCGGATAGGGCCAGCCGATCTCAAGGCGCGTCGCAGCGACCTCGTCCGCGCCGAGCGGCGAGCCGTGCGCAGCGCCGGTGTTCTGCTTGTGCGGCGCGCCCTTGCCGATCACGGTCTTGCAGCAGATCAGCGTCGGGCGCGATCTTTCGCGCTTCGCTTTGCGGATCGCCTTGTCGACCGCGGCCACATCGTGCCCATCGACGCGGGGGATCACCTGCCAGCCGTAGGCCTTGAAGCGCTCGGGCACGTTGTCGGTGTACCACTGCTCGATCTGCCCCTTTTCGGAGTCGATCGAGATGCCGTTGTCGTCGTAGAAGACGATCAGTTTGCCCAGCCCGAGGGTGCCGGCGAGCGCGCAGGCCTCGTGCGAGACGCCTTCCATCATGCAGCCGTCGCCCATGAACACGTAGGTGTGGTGGTCGACGACGTCGAAACCCGGCTGGTTGAAGTGCGCCGCGAGCACTCTTTCCGCGATCGCCATCCCGACACCGTTGGCGACGCCCTGGCCGAGCGGCCCGGTCGTGGTTTCCACGCCCGGCGTGCAGCCGTATTCCGGGTGCCCCGGGGTCTTGGAGCCGAGCTGGCGGAAGCGCTTGAGCTCGTCGATCGGCAGGTCGTAGCCGGTCAGGTGCAGCAGGCCGTACTGCAGCATCGAGCCGTGCCCGTTCGAAAGCATGAAGCGGTCGCGGTTGGTCCAGTGCGGATCGCTCGGGTTGTGGCGCAGGTGCCGGCTCCACAGCGCGAGCGCGATCTCGGCCATGCCCATCGGCATGCCCGGGTGACCCGAATTGGCGGCCTGCACCGCGTCCATGGCGAGCGCGCGCAGCGCGTTGGCCATGTCTCGCTGCAGGGAGTCTTGGGATGAAGCGGGGGGGGCGGCCACGGCCGCCGTGGTCGGGGTGTTCATAGCCGTATTTTAATGACTCAGGCCGCGCGCGTCAGCGCCGAAGCCGAAAAATAACGCTGTGCCATGCGCTCGAGCGGCTCGGGCCGGATGCGCGGCGCCTCGCCCGCGCAGCCGAAAGCCTCGAAACGATCCTTGCACAGGGCCCGCGCGGCCGCCGTCGCCGCCTTAAGGAACTTGCGCGGGTCGAACTCGGCCGGATCCTCCGCCATCGCGCGGCGCATCGCGCCGGTCATCGCGAGCCGGATATCGGTGTCGATGTTGATCTTGCGCACGCCGTGCTTGATGCCCTGCAGGATCGCCTCGACCGGGACGCCGTAGGTCTGCGCGATGTTGCCGCCGTGAGTGCGGATCACTTCCAGCCACTCCTGCGGCACGCTGGATGAACCGTGCATCACCAGGTGCGTGTCCGGGATGCGAGCGTGAATTTCGCGGATACGGTCGATCGCCAGCACGTCGCCGGTCGGCTGTTTGGTGAACTTGTAGGCGCCGTGCGAGGTGCCGATCGCGACCGCGAGCGCATCGACGCCGGTACGGTGCACGAAGTCCGCCGCCTGCTCCGGATCGGTAAGCAGCTGCTCGCGCGCCAAGTGACCTTCTGCGCCGACGCCGTCCTCCTTGCCCGCGGTGCCGGTCTCGAGCGACCCCAGGCAGCCGAGCTCGCCCTCGACCGAGACGCCGACCGCGTGCGCCATGTCGACCGCGCGCCGCGTGACCTCGACGTTGTACTCGTAGTCCGCCGGCGTCTTCATGTCCTCCAGCAGCGAGCCGTCCATCATCACACTGGTGAAGCCCGAGCGGATCGCGGCCTGGCACACCGCGGGGCTCGCGCCGTGGTCCTGGTGCAGCACCACCGGAATGTGCGGATACGACTCGACCGCCGCCTCGACCATCTTGCGCAGGAAGGCCTCGCCGGCGTACTTGCGCGCGCCGGCCGAGGCCTGCAGGATCACCGGGCTCGAGGTCTCGTCGGCCGCCTGCATGATCGCCTGGATCTGCTCCAGGTTGTTGATGTTGAACGCAGGCACGCCGTAGCGGTGCTCCGCGGCATGGTCCAGCAGCTGGCGCAGCGAAATGAATGCCATCTCCCCCTCCTAGATGATTGAAATCCGGTGTCCTAGCGCTCGAGCGCCTGCCTGCGCCGGTCCATCAGCCGCCAGATCATCGGCGTGAAGATGAGCTGCATCGCGAGGTCGATCTTGCCGCCCGGGCAGACGATGGTGTTCGGACGCGACATGAACGAGTCGTGCAGCATCGACAGCAGATAGGGAAAATCGATGCCGCGCGGATTGGCGAAGCGGATCACCAGCAGGCTCTCGTCCGCGCTCGGAATGTGGCGCGCGATGAACGGGTTCGAGGTGTCGACCACCGGAACGCGCTGGAAATTGATGTGGCTGCGCCCGAACTGCGGCGTAATGTAGTTCACGTAGTCGTTCATGCGCCGCAGGATGGTGTCGGTCACCGCCTCGGTCGAGTAGCCGCGCGTGGCGCGGTCGCGGTGCAGCTTCTGGATCCACTCCAAGTTGATCACCGGCACCACGCCGATCAGCAGGTCGACGTGCGACGCGACGTCGACATCGGCGTGCGCCACGCCGCCGTGCAGGCCTTCGTAGAACAGCATGTCGGTGCCTGCCGGCAAATCCTCCCAGGGCGTGAAGGTGCCGGGCTTTTGCTTGTAGGGCGCGGCCTCGGCATCGTTGTGCAGGTACTTGCGCGTTCGCCCGCCGCCCGTCGCCGCGTAGTCGCGGAACAGCTGCTCGAGCTCCGCGAACAGGTTCGCCTCCGGGCCGAAGTGACTGAAGTGATGATTGCCACGTTCGACCTCCTCGGCCATCCTGCGCTTCATCTCCTCGCGGTCGTAGCGGTGGAAGGCGTCGCCCTCGACGAACGCCGCTTTGACGTTCTCGCGGTAGAAAATCTGTTCGAAAGTCTTCGATACCGAGGTGGTGCCGGCGCCCGATGAGCCGGTGATTGCGATGACTGGGTGCTTGGCCGACATGCGGCGTCCTTTCAGAGCTCGGCCGGGGCGCGGAACAGCCCGCGCGTACCGAACAGGGGCGCGTCGTAATCGCGCTGGTTGTGGTCGCGGTGATACTGCTCGAGGCGCTCGATCTCGTTGCGCGAGCCGAAGATGAGCGGGCTGCGCTGATGCAGCGCGAGCGGCGCAACGTCCAGCAGCGGCCCGTCGCCGGTGCTCGCGCGTCCGCCCGCGCGCTCGATCAGGTAGCCGAGCGGGTTGGCCTTGAACAACAGCTGGTGGCGGCCTTCGCGCCAGCCTTCGGCGGTGACGCGCGGGCACAGAAACACCCCGCCCCGCATCAGGATGCGGTGCGCGTCCGCCACCAGCGAGGCGGCCCAGCGCATGGTGAACTCGCGCCCGCGCGGTCCGGCCGCGCCGGCAAGGCACTCCTCGACGTAGCGCTTGACCGCCGGCTCCCACAGGCGCGCGCCCGAGTTGTCGATCGCGAACTCGGCGCTGTCCTCGGGAACGCGCAACGAGGGGTGCGTCAGCATGAACTCGCCGATCTCGCGGTCGAGCGTGAAGCCGTTCACGCCGCTTGGCAGCGCGAGCACCAGCATGGTGGTCGGACCGTAGATCGCGTAGCCGGAGCAGACCTGCGCCGAGCCGGGCTGCAGGAAGTCGCTCTCGGTTCCCGTCGCCTCGATGGGCAGGCGCAGCACCGAGAACAGGCTGCCCGCGACCGCGTTGACGTCGAGCGACGAACCGCCGCAAAGCGGATCGAACGAAAGCAGATAGCGCCCGCGCGGGTACTTGTCCGGAATCGGGTGCGGCGTGGGGTCGGATTCCGATGCCATCGCGGCGAGGTGCCCGCCCCATTCGTTGGTGCGCAGGAAGGTTTCATTGGCGACCTGGCGCATCGCGTCCGCCGGAACATCGGCCAGCGCACCCTTGCCCACCAGGTAGGCGATGCGCTTGCAGGCCAGCCGGATATCGTTCAGCAGCGCTGTGAATCCGCCGCTTGCGCCGGGGGACCTGCGCTGCTCGCCGATGATGAACTCGGTGATCGTCTTTTCCTGCCGCATCGTCATCCCCTAGGCGACACGCGTGGCGCGCGCGGCGTGCAGCACCGCGATGCGCTGCAACCCGAGCGGCGGCTCGTCCAGGCTCGGCTGGACCAGGTCGGCCTGCGAGAAGTCCTGCGTCGCGGTCCAGCGCGAAGGCGTCGCGATCGTGGTCAGCCCGGCCGCCTTGGCCGCCAGCACGCCGTTGGCCGAGTCCTCGATCGCCACACAAGCGTCCGTCGGCACGCGCAGCGTGCCGACGATCCTGCGGTACAGGTCCGGTGCGGGCTTCTTCTGCGCCACCTCATCGGCGCTCGCCACCGCGCCGAACCAGCCCAGCGCCTTCGGGCCGAGCACGGCGCCCACCAGCGCCTCGACGTTCGCCGTCGTGCTGGTCGCCGCCAGCGCGAGCTTCACGCCCGCCTCGCGGGCCTCGTTCATCAGGCGCGCGACGCCGGGGCGAGCGGCCGCACGGCCGTCGCTGATCAGCTCGTAGTAGAGGCGAGTCTTTTCGCGATGGATCGCCGGCACCAGGCCGACCAGGCGCTGTCGTTCCGCCGGGCTCACCCTGAGGCTCGAAATATAGTGCGCGAGGCGCTCGGGGCCGCCCGAAACCCCGAGCAGCACCATGTATTCCGCCTCGCTCCAGTTCCAACCCAGGTCCATGGCGAGAAAAGTGGCGTTGAACGCCTGGCGGTGCACCTCCTCGGTGTCCGCGATCGTGCCGTCGACGTCGAAGATCAGCGCTTGCAGCGTCATTTCGGTTCTCCTGCCTTTGCTTCTGCGGCGGTTTCGAACACCCGGCTTGCGCGGATGTCCTCGGCCGTGATGGTCATCAGCGCCTCGCGCGTGAGCGGCGTGCCGCGCTGCTCGAACAGTCTCTTGGCCTGGCGCAGACGCGCCCGGTCGAGCGCGTTGCGGATCGAGCGCGCATTGGCGAAGTGCGGCCGCGTCTTGCGCAATTCGATGTACTCGCGCAGTGCCGCCTCGCCGCCGGCATCGAGCCGGTATTTCATGTTCTCCAGCATCAGCCGGGCGATTGCCAGCAGCTCGCCCTCGTCGTAATCCGGAAAGTCGATGTGGTGCGCGATGCGCGAGGCCATGCCCGGATTGGAGGAGAAGAACCTGTCCATCCGGTCCTTGTAGCCGGCGAGTATGACGACCAGGTCCTCGCGCTGGTTTTCCATCACCTGCAGCAGGATTTCGATCGCTTCCTGGCCGTAGTCGCGCTCGTTCTCGGGCCGGTACAGGTAATAGGCCTCGTCGATGAACAGCACGCCGCCCATGGCGCGCTTGAGCACTTCCTTGGTCTTGGGCGCGGTGTGGCCGATGTACTGACCCACCAGGTCGTCGCGCGTGACCGCGATCAGGTGCCCTTTCCTCGAATAACCGAGCGCGTGCAGGATTTCGGCCATGCGCAGGGCGACGGTGGTCTTGCCGGTTCCGGGGTTGCCGGTGAAGCTCATGTGCAGCGAGGGCGCGCCCGCCTCCAGCCCGACCGAGCGGCGCAGCTTGTCGACCACCAGCAGCGCGGCAATTTCGCGCACGCGCGTCTTCACCGGCACCAGGCCGACGAGCTCGCGCTCGAGCGCCTCGAGCGCGCCCGCGACGTTCGAGTCGCGGTACAGCTGCTCCAGGTCGAGCGGCAGGCTCTCGGGCGCCGACATCAGTAGCGCTCTCCCTCCGGGCGCGCGGCCGCGTAGGCGCGTATCGCGTAGCGCTGCATGCGGCCGGGCCCCTCCTCGCGCTCGAGCGCGAAACCGGGCTCGTTCGGCGGCCGGTTGACGATGAACGACAGGCGCAGCGCCTCCCAGCCGTGCGTGGCGTCGAACGCGTTCACCTTGACGTAGTGGCGCGGGAAGGTCTTGCGGCAGGCATCGACCTCGGCCATCACGCCGGCGGCGTCCTTCAGGTCGAACATCGGCATCCCGTACATCTCCCAGTAAGCGTTGCGCGGGTGCGGGTCGTCGGTGTACTCGACCGAGACCGCCCAGCCGCGGGCGAGACAGTACTCGATTTGGCTCCGGATCTGCGCGTCGCTTAGATCCGGCAGGAAGGAAAAGGTGCCTTGGGTCAATCTCATGGCGGGTCTCCGGGTCAGGCAGGGGTCGCAGTGGGCACGAAATCGGGCATGTCGGTCGAAGCGTAGTCGAAGGTCACGTCCTTCCAGGTCTCGAGCGCCGCCTTGAGCGGGGTGCAGTGGCGCGCGGCCTGCTCGAGGATCTGCGGCCCCTCGTTCCAGATGTCGCGCCCTTCGTTGCGCGCCAGCACCATCGCCTCAAGCGCGACCCGGTTGGCGGTCGCGCCGGCGGCGATTCCCATCGGGTGGCCGATGGTGCCGCCGCCGAACTGCAGCACCACGTCCTCGCCCAGGTAGTGCAGCAGCTGGTGCATCTGGCCGGCGTGGATCCCGCCCGACGCGACCGGCATCACCTTCCTCAGGCCGGCCCAGTCCTGCTCGAAGAACAGGCCGCGCTGCAGATCGACCGGATTGTGGTCCTCGCGCAGCACGTTGTAGAAGCCCTGCACCGAGTTCGGGTCGCCCTCGAGCTTGCCGACCACGGTGCCGGCGTGGATGTGATCGACGCCCGCGAGCCGCATCCATTTCGAGATTACGCGGAACGACACGCCGTGGCTCTTCTGCCGGGTGTAGGTCGAGTGCCCGGCGCGGTGCAGGTGCAGGATCATGTCGTTGCGGCGCGACCACTTCGACATCGACTGGATTGCGGTGTAGCCGATCACCAGGTCGATCATGATCACGCAGCTGCCCAGCTCCTTGGCGAACTCGGCGCGCTCGTACATGTCCTCCATGGTTCCGGCGGTCACGTTCAGGTAGGTGCCCTTCAGCTCGCCGGTCGCGGCCTGGGCACGGTTGACCGCCTCCATGCAGTACAGGAACCGGTCGCGCCAGTGCATGAACGGCTGCGAATTGATGTTCTCGTCGTCCTTGGTGAAGTCGAGCCCCCCCTTGAGCGCCTCGTACACCACCCGGCCGTAGTTCTTGCCCGAAAGCCCGAGCTTCGGCTTGATCGTCGCGCCGAGCAGCGGGCGGCCGAACTTGTCCAGCCGCTCGCGCTCGACCACGATGCCGGTCGGCGGGCCGTCGAAGGTCTTCACGTAAGCCACCGGCAGGCGCATGTCTTCCAGGCGCAGCGCCTTGAGCGGCTTGAAGCCGAACACGTTGCCGATGATCGAGGCGGTCAGGTTGGCGATCGAGCCGGGCTCGAACAGCGCCAGGTCATACGCGATGTAGGCGAAGTACTGCCCCGCGGTGCCCGGCACCGGGTCGACCCGATAGGCTTTGGCGCGATAGCGGTCGCAGGCCGTGAGGCGGTCGGTCCAGACCACGGTCCAGGTCGCGGTCGAGGACTCCCCCGCCACTGCGGCGGCCGCCTCCTCGGGATCGACGCCTTCCTGTGGCGTGATGCGAAACAGCGCGATCACATCGGTGTCGCTCGGCACGTAGCCGGCGTCCCAGTAACCCATCTGCGCATACTTCATGACCCCCGCGCGGTAGCGCTCGCTTGCCTGCGGGGCGGCCTGATCCATCTTGCCCATTGCCACGTCCTCCGTAAGTCGTGTGCAAGCACGGTAGCGCGCCGTTGTAATAAGTACTACTTAAATGTTCTAATTGATCCAATAAGCTAATCGAAAGTTCATGCAGCACCTTACTCTCCGCCAACTGCGCATCTTCGAGGCCGCCGCGCGCCAGCTGCATTTCGGCCGCGCCGCGCGCGAAATGCATCTCACTCAGCCCGCGGTTTCGCTGCAGCTCAAGCAGCTCGAGCAGCACGTCGGCATGCCGCTGTTCGAGCAGATGGGGCGCCGCATGCACCTGACGCGTGCCGGCGAGGAGCTGCTGCGGCACGGCCGAATAGTGCTGCGCCAGCTGCGCGAGGCGGAGGAGGCGATCGATGCGCTCAAGGGCACCGGCGGCGGCGAGCTCCACATCGCGGTCACCAGCACCGCGAAGTATTTCGCGCCCAAGCTGCTGGCCGAGTTCCGGCGCGGCCATCCCGAGGTCAAGGTGCGGCTGACGGTCAGCAACCGCGAGGCCGTCGTGCATGAACTGTCGGAAAACAGTGTCGATCTGGTCGTCATGGGGCGCGCGCCGAGGGGCCTCGACACCATCGCGGCACCCTTCGCCAAGCACCCGCTGGCAGTGATCGCCGCGCTCGAGCATCCGCTCGCGCGCAGGCGCCGTCTGGAGCTCGACGACCTCGCCGGGGAAAGTTTTCTGATCCGTGAGCGCGGTTCGGGTACCCGAACCGCCATGGAGCGCATGTTCGCCGAGCGCCGCTTCGAGCCGCTGGAAACGATCGAGATGAGCTCGAACGAGACGATCAAGCAGGCCGTGATGGCAGGAATGGGGGTGAGCTTCCTGTCGCTGCATACCATCGGCCTCGAGCTCGCGACCGGCAAGCTCGCGGTGCTGCGCGTCACGGGCACGCCGGTAATGCGCGATTGGTATGTCATCCACCGCGAGCGCAAGCGCCTGTCGCCGGCCGCCGAAGGGTTCAAGGACTTTCTCGCGCGCCAAGGCGCCGGGCTGATCGACCGCGTGGTCGGCATCGCGCCTGCCGTTAGACTACGGGGGTGATCCGCCTCCCGTTCCACAGCCCCGAGGGCTTCGTGAACCTGAGCGCTCCGGCGCCGGAGTCGCTCGGGCACTGGTTCGTGTTCAGCGGCGACCGGCTGCTGGTCGAAGTCGGGCCGCCGAGCCCGGACCCGACCGGCGACCTGCGCGTACGCGCCCGACCGAGCTGGGCGCGGGTCCCGCTCGCTTCGCCGCCCGGGCCGCTGGCAGAGGCGGCGCTGCGCAGCCTGTATCTCGGGCGGCTGGGCGGCGAGCACTGCTTCGCCGCGGAAGTCGCGGCCGACGCCGCGCCGCCGCCCGGCGCAAGCTGGGAGGGCCTGAGGACGCTCTTTTCGGTGCTGGACGATCGCCTGTTCGCGCTTGCAGGCCGCGCGCTGCAGCTGGTGGACTGGGACCGCAGTCACCAGTTCTGCGGCCGCTGCGGCACGCGCACCGAGCCGCGGCCGGACGAGCGCGTGCGCGTGTGCCCGGCGTGCGGGCTGTCGGCCTATCCGCGCGTGGCGCCCGCGGTCATGGCGCTGGTGCGCCGGGGGCGCGAGCTGCTGCTCGGGCGCGGCCCGCACTTTCCGGCCGGCATGTACAGCGCGCTGGCGGGCTTCGTCGAGCCGGGCGAGTCGCTCGAGCAGTGCGTGCAGCGCGAAGTGGCCGAAGAGGTCGGCGTCGAAGTGGCGAACCTGCGCTATTTCGCCAGTCAGCCGTGGCCCTTCCCGCACTCCCTGATGGTCGCCTTCACCTGCGACTGGGCTGCGGGCGAATTGCGCCCTCAACCGGGCGAGATCGAGGCCGCGGGCTGGTTCGATGTATTCCAATTACCTAAACTTCCAAGTAAAATCTCGATTGCTCGCAGCCTGATCGACGCCTTTGCCGGCCAGATCAGGGGCGAAATCGGAACGGGCGTCTAGCTTCGCGCAGCCGACGGATTCGGCGCCGGGGCGGCCCAAGAGGGGTCCTGCACGAATTGAACACGACACACGCTTTTCGTTTTTGCGCCGCAAGGCGCGACGGAAGGGCGCAGCCTGGTGAGAGCGCTGGGTTGCGCCTTCGCGTTTTTCGGGGAGAACATAAATGAACGGTCTGCATCTCATCGGTGACCTCACCGGCTGCCGCTGCGATCCGCAGCTCCTGCTCGATGGAGAGCGCTTCCGCGAAAAGTGTATCGAGTTCGTCAACGATTCCGGGCTCACGATCATGGACGTGAGCTTTCACCAGTTCGAGGGCTCGGGATTCACCGGCGCGGTGGTGCTGGCCGAATCGCACCTGGCGATCCACACCTGGCCCGAGACCGGGGGCCTGACGCTCGACGTCTACGTGTGCAACTACAGCGCCGACAATTCCGCCAAGGCGCGCAAGGTGTTCGACGCGATCATCGAGCATTTCCAGCCGACCGACGCGGCGCGGCACGAGATCGAGCGCGGCGAGCACCTGCTGATGGAACCGCTGAACGATTCGACCGGCTTCTACATCAGGGCCCGGCGCCGCCTCGGCGAGTGGCAGACGCGGTACCAGAAGATGGCGATCTTCGACACCGCCCAGTACGGCAAGCTGTTCCGCCTGGACGGGTTCAACATGACCTCCGAGAAGGAGGAATTCGTCTACCACGAGAATCTGATCCACCCCGCGCTCGCCGCGCACAACGCGCCCAGGAAGGTGCTCGTGATCGGCGGCGGCGACGGCGGCTCTTCCGAGGAGGCGCTCAAGCACCCCTCGGTGGAGCAGGTCACGATGGTCGAGATCGACGAAGACGTGATCCGCGTCGCCAAGGAGCACTTCGGCGCGGTGCACAACGGCGTGTTCGACAACCCCAAGCTGCGCGTGCTGATCGACGACGGCATGCGCTTCGTGCGCGAGACGAACGAGAAATTCGACCTCATCGCGCTCGACCTGAACGACCCGATGGGCCCGGCCGAGGCGCTGTATTCGACCGAGTTCTTCCAGCAGCTGCGCCACACGCTCGCCCCCGGCGGCGCGCTGGTGCTGCACATCGGCTCGCCGGTGGCGCGCCCGGACCGGGTCGCCGAGCTGGCGCAGCGCCTGAACGGCGTGTTCCGCATCGTGCGCCCCTATACCATGTACATCCCGCTCTACGGCTCGCTGTGGGCGATGGCGGTGTGTTCTGACAAGCTCGACCCCAAGGCCTTCACCGCGGACGAGATCGACCGCCGCATCGAGCAGCGCAGGCTGCAGGACCTGAGGTACTACAACGGCGAGACCCACGAAGGCGTGTTCGCGCTGCCGAACTACGTGCGCGACCTGGTCGCGCCGCCGCGCCTGAAGCAGCCGGTGCGCGGGCGCCGGCTCGGCGTGGTGCGCGCCGCGGCGAAGTAGCGCCCCTTCTCAGCCGAGCGAGGCGAGCACCTCGCGCACGATCGCGAACAGCTTGTCGATCTCCGCCTTCTTGATGACGAGCGGCGGCGCCAGCGCGATGATGTCGCCCGTGTAGCGGATGTAGGCGCCCTTCTCGAACGCCTTCAGGTGCGCGTCGAAGCCGCGCGTGCCCGGCGCGCCCGGGCGCGGCGCGAACTCGATCGCCGCGATCAGGCCGATGTTGCGGATGTCGATCACGTTCGGCAGGTCCCTCAGCGCGTGCGCCTGCTCTTCCCAGTAGCCCGCGAGCTCCCCGGCGCGGGTGAGCAGGCCTTCCTCCTGGTAGACGTCGAGCGTCGCCAGCCCGGCCGCGCAGGCGAGCGGATGCGCGGAGTAGGTGTAGCCGTGCGGCATCTCGATCGCGCCTTCCGGCCCGCCCATAAAGGCCTGGTAGATCTCCTCCTTCATCAGCACCGCGCCCATCGGCACCGTGGCGTTGGTGATGCCTTTGGCGGTGGTGATCAGGTCGGGCGTGACCCCGAAGTGCTGCGAGCCGAAGGGCCTGCCCAGGCGCCCCCAGGCGGTGATCACTTCGTCGAATATGAGCAGGATGCCGTGCCGGTCGCAGATCTCGCGCAGCCGCTCGAGATAGCCCACGGGCGGCACCAGCACCCCGGTCGAGCATGCCACCGGCTCCACGATCACGGCGGCGATGGTCGAAGGGTCGTGCAGCTGGCAAAGCCGTTCGAGGTCGTCGGCGAGCTCGGCGCCGTGCTTGGGCTGTCCGCGCGAAAAGGCGTTCTTCGCCAGGTCGTGGGTATGGCGCATGTGATCAACGCCGGCCACCAGGGCGCCGAAGATCTTACGGTTGCCCGCGATCCCGCCGACCGCGGTGCCGCCGAAATTGACCCCGTGGTAGCCGCGCTCGCGCCCGATCAGGCGCATGCGGTGGCCCTCGCCGCGCACGCGATGGTAGGCGAGCGCGAGCTTGAGCGCGGTGTCGACCGACTCGGAGCCCGAGTTGGTGAAAAACACCCGGCTAATGCCCTTGGGCGCAAGCTTGGCAATCCGGTCGGCGAACTCGAACGCCGCCGGGTGGGCCATCTGGAACGGCGGCGCGAAATCCATCGTCGCGACCTGCTTCTGCACCGCCTCGACGATCTTGGTGCGGCAGTGCCCGGCGTTCACGCACCACAGCCCGGAGGTGCCGTCGATCACCTGCCGTCCTTCCGGCGTGTAGTAGTGGATGCCCTCGGCGCGAGAGAACAGGCGCGGCGCCTTCTTGAACTGGCGGTTGGCCGAGAACGGCATGAAGAAAGCCGAATTCTCGAGCGAGTGGGCGACGGCTTCGGAGCGTGCGCGTTCGTTCATGGTCGAATCTCCGTGAAATCCCTAGGCGGCGCGCGAAAGCGCCGCGTACAGCAATACGTTACACCCGGCGGCGAGGTCCTGGGGCGTCGCGTTCTCGATTTCGTTGTGGCTGATGCCCCCCTCGCAGGGGACGAAAATCATGGCGGTGGGCGCGACCCGGGCGACGTACACCGCGTCGTGGCCGGCGCCCGAGACGATGTCGCGCCGGGTGTAGCCGAGAGCGGCGGCCGCGTCGCGCACCGCGCCCACCATCGAGGCGTCGAAGCGGCAGGGCGGAAAATAGACCACCTCGGTCAACTCGATCGCGACGCGGCACTCTGACTCGATCGCCTTGAGGCTGTCGCGCAGCGCGGTCACCATGGCCGACAGGGTGTCGTCCTTCTGGTTGCGGAACTCGACCGACATGCGCACCTCGCCCGGAACCACGTTGCGCGAGTTCGGCTTGACCTGCATCGAGCCGACCGTGCCACGGGCGTAATCGGGGAATGCGAGCGCGATCCGGTTCACTTCCAGCACCAGCCGGCTGGCGGCGATCAGGGCGTCCTTCCTCAGCTCCATCGGCGTCGGCCCGGCGTGCGAGTCCTGGCCGGTGATCACCGCGTCGAACCAGCGCTGGCCGAGCGCCCCCTGCACCACGCCGATCGTGGTCTTGGCGTCCTCGAGCACCGGTCCCTGCTCGATATGCGCCTCGAAATACGCGCCCAGCCGATGTGCCGGCGCCTCGCCGGCATACCCGATGGACCTCAGCGCATCCTCTACCGTGACGTCGTCCACGTCCTTTTGTTCGAGAACGTGTCCGAGCGGGAACACTCCGGCGTACACGCCCGAGCCCATCATCACCGGGGTGAAGCGGGAGCCCTCCTCGTTGGTCCACGACACCACCTCGAGCGGGGCGCGGGTTTCGATGCCGGCGTCGTTCAGCGCGCGCACCACTTCCAGTCCCGCCATCACGCCGTAGGCGCCGTCGAATTTGCCGCCGGAGGGCTGGCTGTCGAGATGGCTGCCCATCGCCACGGGGGGCAGCGAGGGCTCGCGGCCGGGGCGGCGCGCGAACATGTTGCCGATGGCGTCCACTTGGACCTCGAGCCCGGCCTCGCGCGCCCAGCGCGCGAACAGCTCGCGCGCTTCGCGGTCGGTGTCGGTGAGCGTGAGGCGCTTCACGCCGCCCTTGGGCGTCGCGCCGATGCGCGCGAGCTCCATCAACGACTGCCACAGACGGTCGCCGTTGATGCGCAGCTGCTGCATCTCAGCCGCCGTAGGGCACCACCTTCTGGCGCTGCTCGCCCAGTCCCTTGATGCCGAGCGTGACTACGTCGCCCGGCTTGAGGAACACCGGTTGCGGCTTGATCCCCATCCCGACGCCCGGCGGCGTGCCGGTGGTGATGATGTCACCCGGCAGCAGCGTCATGTACTGGCTGACGTAGGACACGATATTCGCTGCGCCGAAGATCATGGTGCGGGTGTTGCCCGTCTGCATGCGCTTGCCATTGACGTCGAGCCACATGTCGAGCACCTGCGGATCGGTGATCTCGTCGGTGGTCACGAGCCACGGACCGATCGGGCCGAAGCTGTCGCAGCCCTTGCCCTTGTCCCATTGCGACGACTGGAGCTGGAATGCGCGCTCTGAAACGTCGTTCACGACGCAGTAGCCCGCAACGTGCTCGAGCGCCTTGTCCTCCGACACGTACTGCGCCTTGCTGCCGATCACGATGCCGAGTTCCGCTTCCCAGTCGAGCTTGGTCGAGCCCTTGGGCTGGATAATGTCGTCGTTGGGCCCGCTGATGCAGGTGGTCGCCTTCATGAATACGACCGGCTCGGTCGGAATCGGCATGCCGGATTCCTTGGCGTGGTCGGAGTAGTTGAGGCCGATCGCGACGAACTTGCCGATGCCGACATAGGGCACGCCCAGGCGCGGGTCGCCGTTCACCACGGAAAGCGTCTCCGGCTTCACCCTGGAAAGCATCTTGAGCCCGCGCGGCGAGATCTCGTTCGGGCCGATGTTGGCCACCACCTTGGAAAGATCGCGCAGCCTTCCTTCGCTGTCGATCACGCCCGGCTTCTCGAAACCGGATTTGCCGTAGCGGCAGAGCTTCATATGGTCATTCCCCCGTCGATTGAATACATGTTTCCGGTCGCGAAAAGCGACTCGTCAGATGCCAGAAAAACCAGGATTCCCGTGATGTCGTCCACGGTGCCGAGACGCCCCATCGGCTGGCGCGCGATGAAGTCCTTGCGCGCCTGCACCGGGTCGGGAAAGGCGTTGATGCGATCGTGCAGCGAGGGCGTGTCGACCGTCCCCGGGCCGATACAGTTGCAGCGAACGCCCTGCCTCACGTAGTCCGCCGCGATCGCCTTGGTGAGGCCGATCACCGCGGCCTTGGTCGCGCCATAGACAAAGCGGTTCGGCAGCCCCTTCACGCTCGAGGCGATCGACGACATGTTGATGATCGAGCCGCCGCCTTTCTTCAGCATGCCGGGCAGGAAAGCGCGCGTCACCAGGAACATCGACTTCACGTTCAGGTTGAAGCTGAAATCCCAGTCTTTTGGCGTGCAATCGAGAATCGTGCCGTGGTGCACGAACCCGGCGCAATTGAACAGCACGTCGATCTGTCCGACCTCGGCCGCGATCTTCGCGATCGCCGCCTCGTCCGTCACGTCGAGCGCGCGCGTGCGGATCGCGTCCTTGCCCTCGATGTCCGTCAGCGTTTTCGCGTTGATGTCGGTCGCCCACACCTTGGCGCCTTCGCGCGCGAAGGCGAGCGCGGCGGCGCGGCCGATGCCCTGCCCTGCGGCGGTGATGAATGCGGTCTTGCCGGCTAGCCGTCCTGACATCTCTATCCTCCCGGGAGCGGGGGTCGATTATAGCGGTTCGGCGCCGGCCGACGCGGTACACTTTCGATTCTGTTGACGCCGGGGAGGACGATGAACCAGCTCGATTTCACAGGCCGCAGCGCGATCGTTACCGGGGCCGCGCAAGGTATCGGCCTCGCCATCGCCAGGCGCCTGCTCGCCTCCGGGGCGAAGGTTCGTATCTGGGATCGCGACGACAAGCTGCTCGCGGGCGCGCTGGCCGCGCTCGGGCGCAACGCGAGCGGCGACGCGATCGACGTGACCGACGCTGCGGCGATCGAGCGCGCCACGCGCGGCGCGCTCGATGCGCTCGGCAAGATCGACGTGCTGGTCAACAACGCCGGCATCGCGGGACTGAACGCGCCGACGGTCGACTATCCGGTCGAGGAGTGGCACAAGGTGATCGCGGTCAACCTTACCAGCCAGTTCCTCACCTGCCGCGCGGTGGCGCCGCACATGGCGAAGGCCAAGTACGGCCGCATCGTCAACATCGCCTCGATCGCGGGCAAGGAGGGGAACCCGAACGCGGTGGCCTACAGCGCCTCCAAGGCGGGCGTGATCTCGCTCACCAAGTCGCTCGGCAAGGAGCTAGCGAAGGCCGGAGTGCTGGTGAACTGCATCACCCCCGCGGCGGCCAAGACCGCGATCTTCGACCAGATGACCGAGCAGCACATCAATTACATGCTGTCCAAGATTCCGATGGGACGTTTCGTGCAGGTGGAAGAGGTCGCCGCGCTGGCCTGCTGGCTGGCCTCCGAGGACTGCTCGTTCTCGACCGGCGCGGTGTTCGACATTTCCGGCGGAAGGGCAACGTACTGACATGGCGAAGAAGAATCCGACGCAGCGCAGCATCCAGTGGTTCGGGCGCGAGGACATTTACGGTTTCATCTACCGCAGCTGGGTGAAGAACCGCGGCGTTCCCCAGGACCAGTTCGACGGCCGGCCGGTGATCGGCATCTGCAACACCTGGTCCGAGCTAACGCCCTGCAACACGCACTTCCGCGTGATTGCCGAACACGTCAAGGCGGGAGTGCTCGAGGCCGGCGGCTTTCCGCTCGAGTTTCCGGTCATGTCGCTAGGCGAAACGCTGCTCAGGCCGACCGCGATGCTGTACCGCAACCTCGCCAGCATGGACGTCGAGGAATCGATTCGCGGCAACCCCCTCGACGGCACGGTGCTGCTGGTCGGCTGCGACAAGACCACGCCGGCGCTGCTGATGGGCGCGGCGAGCGTCGACCTGCCCGCGATCGCGGTTTCGGGCGGACCGATGCTCTCTGGCAAGTACCGCGGCACCGACATCGGCTCCGGCACCAACGTCTGGTCGATGTCGGAAGACCTGCGCGCCGGCAAGATCACGCTCGACGATTTTCACGAGGCCGAATCGTGCATGCACCGCTCGCACGGGCACTGCATGACGATGGGCACGGCCTCGACCATGGCGTCGATGGTCGAGGCGCTGGGCGTGGGCATGCCCGGCAACGCGGCGATTCCCGCCGTGGACGCGCGCAGGAACGTGCTCGCGCGCGCCGCGGGGCGGCGTATCGTGCAGATGGTGAAGGACAAGCTGTCGCTGTCGAAGATCCTGACCAAGCAGGCGTTCGAGAACGCAATCCGGGTCAACGCCGCGATCGGCGGCTCGACCAACGCGGTGATCCACCTGATCGCGATCGCGCGCCGCATCGGGGTCGACCTGAAGATCGAGGACTGGGACCGCTGCGGGCGCGGGGTACACACGCTGCTCAACCTCATGCCCTCGGGCAAGTACCTGATGGAGGACTTCTTCTACGCCGGCGGCCTGCCGGCGGTGATCCGCGAGCTGGGCGAAGCGGGCATGCTGCACAAGAACGCGCTGACGGTAAACGGCGAGACGATCTGGGCCAACAACAAGGACGCGCCGTGCTGGAACCGCGACGTGATCCACACTTTCAAGAAGCCGTTCAAGAAGAACACCGGCATCGCGGTGCTGCGCGGCAACCTGTGCCCGGGCGGCGCGGTCATCAAGCCCTCCGCCGCGACACCGAAGCTGATGAAGCACCGCGGCCGCGCGGTCGTGTTCGAGAACATCGAGGATTTCCATCGCCGCATCGACGACCCGAAGCTCGAGATCGACGCGCGCAGCATCATGGTGCTGAAGAACTGCGGCCCCAAGGGCTACCCGGGAATGGCCGAGGTCGGCAACATGCCGCTGCCGCCCAAGCTGCTGAAGAAGGGCATCACCGACATGGTGCGGATATCGGACGCCCGCATGAGCGGCACCTCCTACGGCACCGTGGTGCTGCACATCGTGCCCGAAGCGGCGGCCGGCGGCGCGCTGGCGCTGGTGGAAAATGGCGACATCATCGAGCTCGACGTCGCGAAGCGCCGGCTCCAGCTTCTCGTATCGCCTGCGACGCTGAGAAGCAGAAAGAAGCGCTGGAAGGCGCCCAAGCCGCCGCTCGAGCGCGGCTACTGGAAGCTTTACCACGACCACGTGCTGCAGGCGAGCGACGGCGCCGACCTCGATTTCCTGGTCGGCAAGAGCGGCCCGCTGGTGCCGCGCGACAATCATTAGAACTACGCTGCGTTGCAGCGCAGACACTGCCTGCGCTGCAACGCGAAACGTTTAGAAAGGGCGAGCTATGCTGCGGAGTGCCGATCTGACCATCCGTTTGCACCCGAACGACGATGTAGTGATCGCGCGGGTCGAGATACCCGGCGGCACATTGGTGAAGAGCGAGAACGTGCGTGCGGCCGCGGCAATCCCGGCGGGCCACAAGCTCGCGGCGCGCGCCATCGCGCAGGGTCAGCCCGTCAAGCGCTACGACCAGATCATCGGTTTCGCCACGTGCCCCATAGAGGCGGGAGAGCACGTACACGTGCACAACCTGGCGATGGGCGAATTTGAGCGTGACTACGCGTTCTGCGCGGGCGTCAGACCGATCGATTACGTGCAGCCCGCGGCGACCTTTAAGGGAATCGTGCGGGCTGATGGCCGTGTAGCCACGCGCAACTACATCGGCATTCTCACCAGCGTGAATTGCTCGGCGACCGTGGCGCGCATGGTCGCCGATCACTTTCGCAACAACCTGCGCGACTATCCCAACGTCGACGGCGTGGTCGCGCTCACGCACAAGACCGGTTGCGGCATGGCGACTACGGGTGAAGGCATGACGCTGCTGCAACGCACCCTCACGGGCTATGCGCAGCAGCCGAACTTCTACGCCGTGCTCAACATCGGGCTGGGCTGCGAGGCGAACCAGATCAACCTCTGGCTCAACAGCGCGAAGCTCAAGACCTCCGACAAGCTGCAGGCCTTCACCATCCAGGAAAAGGGCGGCACCACCAAAGCGGTAAGGGACGGCATTGCGCGCATCGAGGCCCTGCTGCCCGAAGCGAACAAGGTGAAGCGCGTGCCGGTACCGGCGAGCCACTTGATCCTGGGACTGGAATGCGGCGGCTCGGACGGCTATTCGGGCATCAGCGCCAACCCGGCCCTCGGCGCGGCGGCCGACCTGCTGGTGCGCCACGGCGGCACCGCGATTCTCTCGGAAACGCCGGAGATCTACGGCGCCGAGCACCTGCTCACCCGGCGCGCGATGACGCGCGAAGTCGGCGAAAAGCTGCTTGCGCGCATCCGCTGGTGGGAGGACTACACCGCGCGCAACAAGATGGAGATGAACAACAATCCCTCGCCCGGCAACAAGGCGGGCGGCCTCACCACCATCCTCGAGAAGTCGCTCGGCGCAGCCGCCAAGGGCGGCACGATGAACCTGGTCGATGTCTACGAGTTCGCCGAGAAGGTCAGTGCGAAGGGATTCGTGTTCATGGACACCCCCGGCTACGACCCGGTGTCGGTGACCGGGCACGTGGCCGGCGGTGCGAACATCGTGTGCTTCACCACCGGGCGCGGCTCGGTATTCGGCTGCAAGCCCACGCCCTCGCTCAAGCTCGCCACCAACTCGCGCCTTTACGCGCACATGGAAGAGGACATGGACGTGAACTGCGGCACGATCGTCGACGGCTCCGAGACCGTGGAGCAGGTCGGTGAGCGCATCTTTCGCCTGATCCTGGAGACGGCGTCTGGCGCGCGTTCTAAGTCCGAACTGCTGGGTTTCGGCGAGGACGAATTCGCGCCGTGGGTCATCGGCGCAACGATGTAGCGCCGTCAGCCCGCCCGTCTGCGGCAGGAGGACGACATGGACTTCAACTGCGGCACCATCGTCGACGGGCGCGAGAGCATCCAGCAGGCGGCGGAGAACTTCTTTCGCCTGATCCTCAAGGCCGCTTCGGGCGAGCAGACCAAGAGCGAGGCTTTCGGCTACGGCGAGGACGAGTTCGCGCCCTGGGTGCTGGGCGCAACCATGTAGCGAAGGAAGTCGTCGATGACTTTCGCCATGTCCATTGGCCGAACCATCATTGGAAGGTGACCGGAGCCCTCCATCACTACCAGCTCGCTGTTGGGCAACAGTGACTGCAGGTACCGCATCGATTCGAGGCTATATCGAGGATCTTTCTCCCCGTGGACCAGCAGCGTAGGCAACGTCAATCCCGGGAGACGCATCGCCCAGTCGATTTCTTCCGAGGGCTGCAAAGTGGCGATCCGATCGGCCACCTCGGGCGTGGATCTCGACAGGATGTTGACGGCCCATCGCCTGATGGGCTCGCTGTCCGGTTCTGGGGTGCATTGATTGGCGAACCATTCCAGATGGTCAAGGAAGGTTTCGCCCGGCCATTCGGAAGGCGGAAGTCGACGCGCCGGAGATGCATTTGGAATCTGAACGCCAGCATTGCCGTTCATCAGCATTAGGCCGTTGAAGCGCCCGGGTTGCCTCAATACTGCGCGCAGTACCGTCACTGTTCCAAGTGAGAAGCCACCGAGTACGCAGCGGTCGATCTGCAACGCGTCCATGACCCGGAACACGTCGTCGATCAGCGCCTCAGCCGAGATTCGCTCGACGGGAACCCTGGTCTCCCCAGCCCCGCGGTGATCGTAGACGACAGTGCGCCAGGACGCGCTGAGCGGCGCGAGCGTAGCAACCCAGTCCTCGAAATTCCCAATCCAGCCGCTGTGGGCCAGAATGGTCATCGGGCCTTTGCCGAAGCTCAGCGCGAAGACCTTGTTGCCATCGAGGTCCAAGAACAGGCATTCCTCCTAGTACGGATTGCTGCCGACACTTATGGGTTCGTCCGTCGAATTCGGCGATCCTTCAGATCGGTCACCCCACGTACCGTGGGTCGTCCACCGATCCTATGAGCATCGTGACGCCGCCGGTCGCGAAATTCGGCAAGTCAGCAACGGCCGCCTGCCCCTGCTCGGAGGCAAGTTCGGCCTCAAGCTGCGTCTCGTTCTGGAAGTAGATTTCGGCCATCCTGTAATAGTCCGGTTTCCTTCCGCCGTCCCCCGGCCGGAACTGCGTCAACTCGAGACGGCTTACGCCTCTCATCCTGGTTGCGATGGGCAGATGAGTCTGCGAATAGTAGTGCTCGAACGCCTGCTCATCCTTTGGGTGCCCGTAAAGAATGGTGAGTTTGATCATTGATATGGGTCCTCGTCGGCAAAGAACCTCGCGGTAAGTCGGTGGCGCGCAAGTTGAGGGTGGAAAGCACACGTCCCCAACACGCACGACTGATATGGATGTTCCTTCCATCACCACGCGTTGTCGTGAGACGAGAGTCCCGGGACGCTCACTGGACCAGGGGGAGACGCCGGGACATCCGTCCCGGGCGATTAGGACTTCTGTTTGCCGAGTCCAGCCTCGCGCGCCAGCACGATGGCTTGGCCGCGGTTCTCAACGCCTATCTTGTCGAAGACGTGAGTGAGGTGATTGCGCACCGTTTTTTCCGACAAGCCAAGGTGGGCCGCGATTTGCGCATTGTCGAGACCTTGCGCGAGGCGCTCGAGAACTTCGCACTCGCGCGCGGTCAGGCTCGACACCAGCTCGGCCTCGTCGCGGGCCGCAAGCGCTCGGGCTGGAGGTGCGAACGCATTGAGGGCCTCGAAGAAAGACTCAAACGCGCTGTCGCCAGGAAGCAGGGCGTGGTTAACGGAATCAAGTGGAAGTAGCGTGGAGTTCGGAATCAATGCCGCCAGCAGCCGTCCCTCTTCGAATGGCACGCGACGATCGCCAGTGGAGTGGGTAATCAAGGTCGGACAAGATACGCGCCCAGCCGACTCGCGCACGTCGATCTCGGCGGCAGTCCGCACGAGCCGAGCCGCGTTCACGGCGGATGTCGATACGCGCTGCAGCTCGCTCATCCCGCGCAGCTGTTCAATGGTCGCGGTCGGCATGAACTGAGTGGCGAAGAACTGGCGGTAAGCTGGATCCTCCCCTCCCACCCGATTTCGATTAGCCGGATCTGATTCTCGAACGCTGCCGCTTCCTTAGGAGTGAGATTCCGATGCAAATAGCCGCGCCCATAGGCGCCGTTAAGTACCAGGCGAGAAACCTTGTCAGGATGCCGCGCCGCATACTCAATTGCGATGCCTCCGCCCTGCGACGCGCCGTAGAGCGTAAAGTTGTCCCAGCCGGAGGATTCGACCACTGCCTCGAGATCGCGCACCAATGACTCGAACGACACGTCGGAGACGTCGCGGTCCGAAAGCCCGCAGCCGCGCAAGTCTGTACGCAAGAGCGAGTAGTCCCTCGTCATGCGCTCGAGCCAAGGGACCCAATACGAACTTTGCCATTCGTAAGCAATGTGCGTGAGCCAGTGCGGTGCCCTGACTAGCCGCGGACCGTTACCCGCGATCGCATAGGCAATGCGGGTTCCGTCGAAGCTGGTGCAGAACTGCGCGTTCTGATGCACGGCGGTCATCTATGCGCCTGCGACAAATGGTCGCTCCGCGCTTTCGATTACGACAACACGAGGGTATCGCAAGCGTTCTTGCACGGAAACCTTGCGCGGCCGCAAGGTTGAATGGGCTTTCATCCGTCTGCAGCGCGCTACCCGGAGGGGCGGAGCCAAACCACTAGCAGCCGGAACTCTTTACTGTGAGTGGCGCCACTTGATCGAGCAGCCAACCGACGGCGTCTGCTCGCGCGGGCCGAGACCGGTCTTAGCGATCTGCAGCATCGCCTCGTAGAGCTCGCGCGGCGCGCCGGCGATCGGCTCGCGCCGGGAGGCATCGAGTCTGCCGCGGTACTGCAACTCCAGCTTCGCGTTGAAGCCGAAGAAGTCCGGGGTGCAGACCGCACCGTAGGCCTTCGCGACTTCCTGGGTCTCGTCGAAAACGTACGGAAACGGGAAGTTCTCCGCCTGCGCCACGCGCCGCATGTTGTCGAACGAATCCTCCGGGTAGTCGTCGGGGTCGTTCGACATGATCGCGATCGAGCCGATGCCGTGGCCGGCCAGCTCGCCGCAGTCGCGCACGATGCGCTCGATCACGGCCTTCACGTAGGGACAGTGATTGCAGATGAACATCACCAGCAGGCCGTTGGGCCCGCGCGCGCTCGCCAAACTGTGGCGCTTGCCGTCGACCCCGGGCAGGTCGAAGTCGACCGCCTTCCAGCCGAAATCGCACACCGACGTCTGCAGGCTGACCATGCGAAAATCATAGCATGCGAAAAAAGCCCGCACGAACCCCGCGCTTGTATGTCGAGGGTCCGCTGCGGGCCGGCGCGCGCATTGCGCTACCCGCGCGCGCGGCCCACCACGCCACTGCGGTGCTGCGCCTGCGCGAGGGCGAGCAGGTGATCGTGTTCGACGGCTCGGGCGGCGAGCACGATGCGCGCATCGCATCCATCGCGCGCGACCGGGTCGAGGCCGACGTCGCCGAGCGGCGCGAAGTGGAGCGCGAGTCGCCGCTCGGGATCACCCTCGTGCAGGGGATCTCCTCCGGCGAGCGCATGGACCTGACGGTGCAGAAGGCGGTCGAGCTCGGCGTGGCGGCGATCCGGCCGGTGCTGGCGGACAGATCGCTCGTCAGGCTCGACCAGAAGCGTGCTGCGGCTCGCGTCGAACACTGGCGCAGAATCGTCGTCTCGGCCTGCGAGCAGTCCGGGCGCAACCGCGTGCCCGAGGTCCACGCCGTCGTTTCGCTCGCCGACTACTGTCGCACCCCGCCTTCCGGAACCCGCCTGCTGCTGTCGCCGGCCGGCGCTGTGGGCTTGCGCGCCGTCGCCGCGCGAATCGCAAGTCCCGTCGTCCTCGCCGCGGGGCCGGAGGCGGGATTCAGCGCCGATGAAGAGGCCTTGCTGGCCGGGGCCGGCTTCGAGCCGGTGCGGCTCGGCCCGCGCGTACTGCGCACCGAGACCGCGGCGCTGGCGGCGCTCGCCGCGCTCAACGCGCTCGCCGGCGACTATTAAGCTTAGAATTCCGCGAACCGCGACGACCCTGGAATCGCATGAGCTCTCCGTCCAATCCCGAAGCCTTCGTGCGCTGGTTCCGCCAGGCCGCGCCCTACGTGCACGCGTTCCGCGGCCGCACCTTCGTGATCGCCTTCGGCGGCGAGCTGGTGAGCGAGCGTGCGCGCTTCGCGCAGTTCGTGCACGACCTGAACCTGCTCGCGGCGCTTGGCATACGTCTGGTGCTGGTGCACGGTGCGCGGCCGCAGATCGAAGCCGAGCTCAAGACCAAGAAGCAGCGTTCGCACTACGCGCGGGGCCTGCGCGTGACGGACGAGGCGGCGCTGGTAGCGGTCAAGCACGCCGCCGGCGTGCTGAGGGTCGAGATCGAGGCGCTGCTGTCGCAGGGGCTGCCGAACTCCCCGATGGCGGGGGCCCGGATCCGCGTCGCCTCGGGCAACTTCATCACCGCACGCCCGATCGGCGTGGTCGACGGAACCGACTTTCAGTTCACCGGCGCGGTGCGCAAGGTCGACGCCACGGCGATCGCGCGGCGACTCGACGCCGGGGAAGTGGTGCTTGCGCCCAATATCGGCTACTCGCCCACCGGCGAGGTGTTCAACCTCGCCTGGGAGGACGTGGCCGAAAGCGTCACCGTCGCGCTCAAGGCCGACAAGCTGCTGATTTTCACCGACCGGCTGCCCACCGACCGCAAGGGCGAGGTGCTGGCCGAGCTCACCGCGCGCGAGGCGCAGGCGCTGCTGAAAAAGGGCGATCTTGGCGCGTCGACCACGCGCGCGCTGGAGCATGCCCTGCGTACCCTGGCGGCCGGCGTAGGGCGCGCGCATCTGATCACGCGCCGCGCCCCGGGCGCCATGCTGCTCGAGCTGTTCACGCACTACGGCGTGGGCACTATGCTCACCGCCGATCCGGTGCAGATACTGCGGCCCGCGCGGGTGGAGGACATCGGCTCGATCATTTCCCTGATCGAGCCGCTCGAGGCCGACGGCACCCTGGTCAAGCGCAGCCGCGAGCTGCTCGAGCGCGAGATCGGCAACTTCCAGGTGATCGAACACGACGGCGTGCTGCTCGGCTGTGCGGCGCTATACCCCTACCCCTCGGAGAAAAGCGCGGAATTCGCCTGCGTGGCCGTGACGCCGGACTACCGCGACGCGGGCATCGGCGAGCTTCTGCTGCAGGCCTGCGAGGATCGCGCCAAGGCGTTGCGCCTGCGCAGGATTTTCGCGCTGACCACGCGCGCGGCGCACTGGTTCCTCGACCAGGGCTTCGTCGCGGCCGACGTCGTGGCGCTGCCGGCCGAGCGGCGCAAGCTGTACAACTGGAAGCGGGGCTCGAAGGTCTTCGTCAAGAGAATATAATCTGCCGGATCGAACCGAACGGAATCCCCATGGCAAGAATGGTCAAATGCGTCAAGCTCGGGCGCGAAGCGGAAGGACTCGACCTGCCGCCCTATCCGGGCGAGCTCGGCAAGCGGCTGTACGAGAACGTCTCCAAAGAGGCGTGGCAGCAGTGGCTTCGCCACCAGACGATGCTGGTCAACGAAAATCGGCTCAACCTGGCCGACCCGAAAGCGCGCAAGTATCTCGCCGAGCAGATGGAAAAGCACTTCTTCGGCGAGGGCGCCGACGTGGCGTCGGGCTTCGTGCCGCCGTCGAAGTAACCCGCCTCGCTACTCCAGGATTTCCTTTTCCATCTCGTCGATGGAAACGTGCCGCACGTCGCGGCCCTTGGCCATGTAGATGACGTATTCGGCCATGTTCTTGGAGTGGTCGCCAATCCGCTCGATCGCCTTGGCGATGAACAGGATCTCGAGCGAGCGGGTAATGGTTCGCGGGTCTTCCATCATGAAGGTGATGAGCTGCCGCATGATGGCGCGGAACTGGTCGTCCACCGCGCTGTCCTGACGCACCACCGCCATCGCCTCGCTGACGTCCAGCCGGGCGAAGGCGTCCAGCGACTGGCGCAGCATCGCCAGCGCGCGGTCGGCGACGTTGGACATGTCCATGCGCGGCATGTGCATCCGCCCCGCGCCGTGGATCAGCTTGGCCATGCGGGCGATCTTTTCCGCCTCGTCGCCGATGCGCTCCAGATCGGTGATGGTCTTGATCACCGTGATCAGCAGGCGCAGGTCGCCCGCTGCCGGTTGGCGGCGCGCGATGATGTGGCTGCAGGCTTCGTCCAGCTCGACTTCGAGCGCGTTCACCCGGTGATCGTCGGTGATCGTTTTCTCGATCAGCTCCATGTCGCCCGAGATCAGCGCCTCCATCGCGCGCGTGATCTGCTGCTCCACCAGTCCACCCATGTGCAGCACGCGCGAGCGCACGCTTTCCAGTTCGGCGTCGAATTGCTTGGAAGTGTGCTCGGCCATGGGTTTTTCGCAGTAAGCGGAAGAATTTTAGTATAGCCTCATTACGCTTGCGTGACAGTGAGGCTGCGCACCCCCTGCGGCCCTCCCAGCAGCAGCAGGTCTGCGCCGCGGCGCGCAAAAATGCCGTTGGTGACCACGCCGGCAATGTTGTTCAGCTCGGCCTCGAGCCTGGGCGGATCGACGATGCTCAAGCCGTAGCAGTCGATGATCAGATTGCCGTTGTCGGTGCGAAAGTTCTGGCGCAGCTCCGGCTGGCCGCCGAGCCTGAGCAGCGCGCGCCCGACGTAGCTGCGCGCCATCGGGATCACCTCCACCGGCAGCGGGAACTTGCCCAGCACCGGCACCAGCTTGGAGGCGTCACAGATGCACACGAAGCGCTTGGCGACCGCGGCGACGATCTTCTCGCGCGTGAGCGCGCCGCCGCCGCCCTTGATCATGTACAGGTGCTCGTTCACCTCGTCCGCGCCGTCGACATAGACCGGCAGCGCGTCGACGCTGTTGAGATCGAGCACCCGGATGCCGTGGCGCTTGAGGCGCTCGGCGCTCGACTCCGAGGCGGCGACAGCGCCCTCGATGCGGCCCTTGATTCCCGCCAGCGCGTCGATGAAGAAGTTGACCGTCGACCCCGAGCCGACGCCCACCACCGCGTCATCCTCCACGTGCTTGAGCGCCTCGCGCGCAACCAGCTGCTTGAGTTCGTCCTGCGTCATCGCTTGCGTTGCGGCGGCAGGTCGGTGCACACCCCTTCGTAGAGTTCCGCCGCCATGCCGATCGACTCGGCGAGCGTCGGATGGGGATGAATAGTCTTGCCGATGTCGGTGGCGTCGGCGCCCATCTCGATTGCGAGCGCGAGCTCGCTGATCAGGTCGCCCGCGCCGGTGCCGACGATGCCGCCGCCGACGATGCGGTGCGTCTCGGCGTCGAAAATCAGCTTGGTGAAGCCTTCTTCGCGTCCGTTGGCGATCGCCCGGCCCGACGCGGCCCAGGGGAATTTGGCGACGCCGACCTTCGCGCCCGCCTGCTTCGCCTCTTCTTCGGTCAGGCCGACCCAGGCCACCTCCGGGTCGGTATAGGCCACCGACGGGATGACGCGCGCGTCGAAATGCGCCTTGTGCCCGGCCGCGGCCTCCGCCGCCACGTGGCCTTCATGCACCGCCTTGTGCGCGAGCATCGGCGCTCGCGCGATATCGCCGATGGCGAAGATGTGCGCCACGTTGGTGCGCATCTGCGTATCGACCTCGATGAAGCCGCGCTCGCTGACCGCGACGCCCGCCGCCGCGGCGCCGATGTTCTTCCCATTCGGCGTGCGCCCCACCGAGACCAGCACCAGATCGTATGTCTGCGGTGTCTTGGGCGCGGCCTCGCCCTCGAACCAGACCTTGATGCCGTCCTTTTGCGCCTCTGCTTTCGCGCTCCTGGTCTTCAGCATCACGTTGTCGAAGCGGGCGGCATTGAACTTCTGCCAGACCGCGACCAGGTCGCGGTCGGCACCGAGCATCAGGCCGTCCAGCATCTCGACCACGTCCAGCCGCGCGCCAAGGCTCGAGTACACCGTACCCATCTCCAGCCCGATGATCCCGCCGCCAATCACCAGCATGCGCTTGGGTACGGCCTTGAGCTCGAGCGCGCCGGTCGAATCGACGATGCGCGGATCCTGGGGCAGGAACGGCAGCTTCGCGGCCTGCGAACCGGCGGCGATGATCGCGCTCTTGAAACGGACCGTTTTCGGGCCATCCTTTGTTTCAATATTCAATCGATTTGCATCCGCGAAGCTTCCGACGCCCTGAACCACCGTCACCTTGCGCGCCTTCGCCATCCCCGCCAGCCCGCCGGTGAGCTTGCCGACGACCTTGTCCTTGAACCCCCGCAGCTTGTCGAGGTCGACCTTCGGCTCGCCGAACGTAATGCCGTGCGACGCGAGCGCCCGCGCCGCATCGGCGATGGCCGCCGCGTGCAGCAGCGCCTTGGACGGAATGCAGCCCACGTTCAGGCACACGCCGCCGAGCGTGGAGTAGCGCTCGACCAGCACCGTCTTCAGTCCCAGGTCGGCGGCGCGGAAGGCCGCCGAATAGCCGCCGGGTCCGGCACCGAGCACCACGAGATCGCACTCGATCTCGCCCGCGACGGCGGGCGCCGGGGTGGCAGCAGGTTTCTTCTGCTCTTCTTTCTTGTCTTCTTTCGTCGCCTCGCCCTTCTCGTCGACGGTCAGGATCGCCGTGCCCTGCGAGACTTTGTCTCCGACCTTGACCTTGAGCTCTTTCACCACGCCCGCCGCCGGCGAGGGAATTTCCATCGTCGCCTTGTCCGACTCGAGCGAGATCAGCGACTGCTCCTTGGCCACCGTGTCGCCCGGCTTGACCAGCACCTCGATCACTTCGACGTCCTTGAAATCGCCGATGTCGGGTACCTTGACTTCCCTCACGCTGGCCATCTCAGAGCAGCGACCGGCGGATGTCCGACAGAACCGACGCGAGGTAACTGGTAAAGCGCGCGGCGGCGGCACCGTCGATCACCCGGTGGTCGTAAGACAGCGACAGCGGCAGCATCAGTCGCGGCGCGAAAGCCTTGCCGTCCCACACCGGCCGCATCACCGAGCGCGACACGCCCAGTATCGCCACCTCCGGCGCGTTGATGATCGGCGTGAAAGCGGTGCCGCCGATGCCTCCCAGACTCGAGATCGAGAACGTCCCGCCCTGCATGTCGCCGGGCTTGAGCTTCTTGTCACGCGCCAGCTTCGAGGTCTCGGACAGCTCGCGCGCCAGGTCGAAAACGCCCTTGCGGTCGGCGTCCCTGACCACCGGCACCACCAGTCCGTCGGGCGTGTCGACCGCAACCCCGATGTGGTAGTACTTCTTGAGGATCAGGTTCTCGGCCTTGGGGTCGAGCGAGGCGTTGAACTGCGGGTTCTGCCGCAGCGCGGTGACGCAGGCCTTGATCAGGAACGCCAGCATGGTCAGCTTGAAGCCCTGCTTTTCCGTCACCGCCGTGTTGGACTTGCGGAACGACTCGAGATCCGTGATATCGGCCTCGTCGAACTGGGTGACGTGCGGGATCGACACCCAGTTGCGGTGCAGGTTGCCGCCCGAAAGTTTCTGGATGCGCGACAGCGGCTTGGTCTCGACCGGTCCGAACTTAGCGAAGTCGATTTCCGGCCACGCCGGCAGGTTGAACGGCATGGCGCCGCCGCGCGCGGCCGGCGCTGGCGCGGCCCCCGCGCCCTGCGTCATGACGCCCTTGACGAAGGCCTGCACGTCGTCGTGCAGCACGCGCCCTTTGGGGCCGCTGCCGCGCACCTTGCTCAGGTCGACGCCGAGCTCGCGCGCGAATTTGCGCACCGAAGGACTGGCATGCGGCCGCGCGGCGGTGGCCTCCTTCGGCTCCGCGGGCACGGGGCCGGGGCGCTGAATCGGCACCGCCGCCACGGGCGCGGGGCTCGGCGCTTCGGCCGGCGCCGGTTTGGCCGGCTGCGCCGTCGGCGCGCCTTGCGTGGACTCGATGACCAGCACCGGGGAGCCTTCGGACACCTTGTCGCCGACCTTGACTTTGATCTCCTTCACCACTCCGGCGGCCGGCGACGGTATTTCCATCGTCGCCTTGTCCGATTCGAGCGTGATCAGCGACTGCTCCTTGGCCACCGTGTCGCCCGCCTTGACCAGCACCTCGATCACCTCGACTTCCTTGAAGTCGCCGATGTCGGGCACCGTCACGGTCTCCGACGCGGAGGCCGCGGGCTTGTTCTGCTCATTCTCCCTCTCCCTCTCCTTCTCCTTTTCTTTTTCTTTCTTCGCGGGCGCAGGCTTGTCGGCCGGAGCACCCTTTTCCTCGACCATCAGGATCGGTGCGCCCTCGGAAATCTTGTCGCCGACCTTGACCTTGAGCTCCTTCACCACGCCCGAGGTCGGCGACGGAATCTCCATCGTCGCCTTGTCCGATTCGAGGGTGACGAGCGACTGCTCCTTCTCGATCGTGTCGCCGGGCTGGACTAGGACCTCGATTACCTCGACGTCCTTGAAGTCGCCGATGTCCGGTACTAGGACCTCCTTCATACGGTGGTCGGATCAGGTTTTGCGGGATCGAGCTTGTACTTCTTGATCGCCTCGGAGACCGCCTTCGCCTTGCCTTCGCCCTTGTCGGCCAGCGCCTTGAGCGCCGCAACGGCGACGAAGTGCCGGTTCACCTCGAAGAAATAACGCAGCTTGGCGCGCGAGTCGGAGCGCCCGTAGCCGTCCGTGCCGAGCACCCGGTAGGGGCGGTCGCCCGGAACGAACGGGCGGATCTGGTCGGCGAAGGTCTTGATGTAGTCGCTCGCCGCGACGACTGGACCGGCGCGCTTTTCCAGGCATTGCGTCACGTAGGGCACGCGCGGCTTGTCCTCGGGGTGAAGCAGGTTCCAGCGCTCCGCCGCGAGGCCATCGCGCCGCAGCTCGGTGAAGCTGGTCGCGCTCCAGACGTCCGCCGCCACGCCCCAGTCCTGCTCGAGCAGCTCGGCGGCGGCCAGCACTTCGCGCAGGATGGTCCCGGAGCCCATCAGCTGCACCCGCGCCTTGGCCTTCGACTTGGACTCGCGCACCAGGTACATGCCCTTCAGGATGCCTTGCTCGGCGCCCTCGGGCAGCGCAGGGTGCTCGTAGTTCTCGTTCATCACGGTGATGTAGTAGAACACGTCTTCCTGCTCGGCCAGCATGCGGCGCAGGCCGTCGTGGATGATTACCGCCAGCTCATAGCCGTAGGTCGGATCGTACGAAACGCAGTTCGGGATCACCGAGAACAGAACGTGCGAGTGGCCGTCCTCGTGCTGCAGGCCTTCCCCGTTCAGGGTCGTGCGTCCCGCGGTGCCGCCGAGCAGGAAGCCGCGTGCTCGCTGGTCTCCGGCTGCCCAGGCCAGGTCGCCGAAGCGCTGGAAGCCGAACATCGAGTAGTAGATGTAGAACGGCGCCATCGCCAGGTTGGAATGGCTGTACGAGGTCGCCGCGGCGACCCAGGAGGAGAAGGCACCCGCCTCGTTGATGCCTTCCTCCAGAATCTGGCCGGACTTGTCCTCGCGGTAGTACATCAGCTGATCGCGATCGACCGGCTCGTACTTCTGCCCCTCGGCGGCGTAAATGCCGAGCTGGCGGAACATGCCTTCCATGCCGAAGGTGCGCGCCTCGTCCGGCACGATCGGCACTACGTGCTTGCCGAGCGCCTTGTCGCGCAGCAGCGCGGTGAGAATGCGCACGAACGCCATGGTGGTCGAGATCTCGCGCCCCTCGGAGCCCTTGAGCACGGGGTCGAGCGCCGCTAGCGGCGGCACCGCCGGGGGCGCATCGGCCTTGGTGCGCCGCTGCGGCAGATAGCCGCCGAGCGCCTGGCGCCGCTCGTGCAGGTACTTCATTTCCGGCGAATCGGGAGCCGGAATGTAGAACGGAAGTTTCTCGAGTTGGTCGTCAGGGATCGGAATGTTCATGCGATCCCGCATGCCGCGGATCGTCTCCACGTCGACCTTCTTCAATTGGTGCGTGGGGTTCTTCGCCTGGCCCTGCTTGCCCAGACCGAAGCCCTTGATCGTCTTGGCGAGGATCACCGTCGGCTGGTCCTCGTGCTTCATCGCCGCCGCGTAGGCGGCGTAGATCTTGTGTGGATCGTGCCCGCCGCGGTTCAGGCGCCAGATGTCCTCGTCGGTCATGCGCGATACCATCTCGAGCAGCTTCGGGTACTTGCCGAAAAAATTCTTGCGCACGAACGCACCGTCGTTCGCCTTGTAGTTCTGGTACTCGCCGTCGACCGTTTCCTGCATCAATCGCAGCAGCAGTCCGTCCTTGTCGCGCGCCAGCAGCGGGTCCCAGTACGAGCCCCAGATGAGCTTGATCACGTTCCAGCCGGCGCCGCGGAAGTCGGCTTCGAGCTCCTGGATGATCTTCCCGTTGCCGCGCACCGGGCCGTCGAGCCGCTGCAGGTTGCAGTTGACGATGAAGATCAAGTTGTCGAGCTTCTCGCGCACGGCCATGCCGATCGCGCCGAGCGATTCGGGCTCGTCCATCTCGCCGTCGCCGCAGAAGCACCACACCTTGCGGTTCGCGGTGTTCGCCAGTCCGCGCGCGTGCAAGTACTTCAGGAAGCGCGCCATGTAGATCGCCTGGATCGGCCCCAGGCCCATCGACACGGTGGGAAACTGCCAGAAATCCGGCATCAGCCAGGGGTGCGGGTAGGACGAGATGCCCTTGCCGTCGACCTCGCGCCGGAAGTTAAGCATCTGCTCTTCGCTCAGGCGGCCTTCCAGCTGCGCGCGCGCGTAGATGCCGGGCGAGGAATGCCCCTGGAAGTAGATCAGGTCGCCGCCGTGACCCTCGGAGGGCGCGTGCCAGAAGTGATTGAAACCCTGCCCGAACAGCGTGCCGACCGAAGCGAAGCTCGCGATGTGGCCGCCCAGCTCGTCGTCGTTCTTGTTCGCCCGCGCGACCATTACCATCGCGTTCCAGCGGCAGTAGGAACGGATGCGGTCCTCGAGCGCGTGATCGCCCGGCGAGCGCTCCTCGAGGTGCGGCGGAATGGTATTGATGTAGGCCGTAGTGGCCGAAAATGGAATGTAGGCGCCCGAGCGGCGCGCCTTTTCCACCAGCTGCTCGAGCAGGTAGTGCGCCCGTTGCGGGCCCTCGCGCTCGAGCACCGCCTCGAGGGCCTCGAGCCACTCCCTGGTTTCCAGCTCGTCGGGATCGTTTGCGGCGGGCGTCTGCGGAACGGCGGACATGGTCCTCTCCAAGCTCGTGGCTTTGTGCGTCGGGCGCGCCTCGTGAGCGCTTGCGCGGTCAGCGCGGTCAAACGCGGGCAAGCTTAATACGCCCAACGCGGCCGCTCAAACCGTCGTTGCATATTGTAAAACATCATCTTGCGATGTGCAACGACACCGCGTCCGACCCGATGTTAGACTGCCCGCCCTTTCCCGCCCGGAAGCCGCATGAGCGCGAAAATCATCGATGGTAAAGCTCTTGCGATCGAGGTGCGCGAATCGCTCGCACAAACGATCCAGACGCTGGCCGCGCGCGGCGTGCGCCCCGGCCTCGCGGTGGTGCTCGCCGGCGACGACCCCGCCTCCCGTCTCTATGTGCGCAACAAGATCCGCGCCTGCGAACAGACCGGTGTGCGCTCGGAGTTGCACGAGTACCCGCACGACGTGCACGAGGCGACGCTTGTCGAACGCATCGAAGGGCTGAACAACGATCCCGGCGTGCACGGCATCCTGATCCAGCTGCCGCTGCCGCGGCAGCTGGACGTATCGCGAATTCTCGATGCGGTCTCACCCGCGAAGGACGTGGACGGATTCAGCCTCGAAAGCCTCGGCGCGCTTGCCGCCGGCCGGCCCGGCTTCGTTCCCTGCACCCCGGCCGGCATCGTGCGCATGCTCGAGCACGAGCGCGTGCCGCTCGCCGGCCGGCACGCGGTGGTGGTGGGACGCTCGAACGTCGTCGGCAAGCCTCTGGCGCTGCTGCTATTGCAAAGAGACGCCACCGTCACCATTTGCCACTCCAAGACGCCCGCCCTGGCCGACACGACCCGGCGCGCGGACGTGCTGGTGGCCGCCGTCGGGCGCCCGGGCCTGATCACGGCGGACATGGTGAAGCCCGGCGCCTGCGTGATCGACGTCGGCACCAACCGCCTGACCGACGGCAAGCTTGCGGGCGACGTCGATTTCGACGCGGTCAGGGAAGTGGCGGGTCTGATCTCGCCCGTGCCGGGCGGGGTCGGGCCGATGACGGTCGCGATGCTGATTGCCAACACGGTGCGCAGTGCACTGCAGATAGAGACAAAATGAATCCACTGCTCGATTTCGACGGGCTGCCGCGCTTTGCGGAGCTCAGGCCGGAGCACGTTGCGCCGGCGATGGACCAGCTGCTGGCGGAGGGGCGCGCCACCGTGGCGCGCGTCGCCGGCAGCGACGTGCCGTGCACCTGGGACGCCTTTGTGACCCCGCTCGAGGACGCCAATGAGCGCGTCGCGCGCGCCTGGGGGCAGGTCGCACACCTGCACGGCGTGCTAGACAGCCCGGCGCTGCGCGACGCCTACAACGCGAACCTGCCGAAGCTCACCCAGTACTGGACCGAGCTCGGGCACGACGAGCGGCTGTTCCGCCGCTACCGCGCCTTGCGCGATTCGGCCGCGTACGCCGATCTTTCTCCCGCGCGCAAACGCCAAGTGCAGAACGCGCTGCGCGATTTCCGTCTCGGCGGGGCCGAGCTCGCGCCTGACAAGAAGGCCCGCTTCGGCGCGATCCAGGACGAACTGGCCCAGCTCGGGGCGAAGTTCGCCGAGAACGTGCTCGACGCGACCAACGCGTATTCGATCGTGATCGAGGATCCGGCGCGCGTGGCGGGACTGCACGACGACCTGCTCGCGGCCGCGCGCGAAGCTGCGCAGAAAGACGGCAGCGACGGCTGGAAATTCACCCTGCACGCCCCTTCGTACCTTCCGTTGATGCAGTACGCCGAGGACCGCGCGCTGCGCGAAACCATGTACCGCGAGAGCGTCACGCGCGCCTCCGAGTTCGGCCGGCCGGAGTGGGACAACACCCCGGTTATCGCGCGTATCCTCGAGCTGCGGCGCGAAGAAGCACACCTGCTCGGATACCCGAACTTCGCCGAAGTGTCGTTGGTCCCCAAAATGGCCGATACGCCCGAGCAGGTGCTCGGGTTCCTCGAAGACCTGGCCCGGCGCGCGCGTCCGTCGGCCGAGCATGACGTGCAGGAGCTGCACAAGTTCGCGCGCAGCGAGCTCGGCATCGAGCGGCCCGAGGCGTGGGACCTCGCCTTTGCCGCGGAGAAGCTGCGCGCCCGACGCTACGCCTTCTCCGACAACGAGGTGAAGCGGTACTTTCCGGAAAACGCCGTGATCGCCGGGCTTTTCCGCCTTGTCGAGACCCTGTACGGCGTGCACATCGAGCCCGGCACGGCGCCAGTCTGGCACCCGGAAGTGCGGTTCTTCGACATCCGCGACGCCGGCGGCGCCCTGGTAGGGCAGTTCTACACCGATCTCTACGCACGCGAGACCAAGCGCGGCGGAGCCTGGATGGACGACGCCATCGGGCGGCGCCGCACGTCCAAGGGGGTGCAGACGCCGGTCGCCTATCTCAACTGCAATTTCTCGCGCCCGGTCGCAAACCGCCCCGCGTTGTTCACCCACGACGAGGTGATCACGTTGTTCCACGAATTCGGCCACTGCCTGCACCATCTGTTGACCCGCGGCGAGGACCTCGGCGTGTCCGGCATCAACGGCGTCGAATGGGACGCGGTCGAGCTGCCGAGCCAATTCATGGAAAATTTCTGCTGGGAGTGGGACGTGCTGTCGCGCATGACGCGCAACGTCGATACCGGCGCCGCCTTGCCGCGCGCGCTGTTCGACAAGATGCTGGCGGCGAAGAACTTCCATTCCGGTCTCGCCACCCTGCGGCAGATCGAGTTTGCGCTGTTTGACATGCACCTTCACTTCGATTTCGAGCCGGACCGCGAGCGCACGGCGCTCAAGCTGCTCGAGGAAGTGCGCGCCAAGGTCGCCGTACTGAAACCGCCCGCCTACAACCGCTTCCCGAACAATTTCTCGCATATTTTCGGCGGCGGTTACGCGGCGGGCTACTACAGCTACAAGTGGGCCGAAGTGCTCTCGGCCGACGCCTACAGCCTGTTCGAGGAAAACGGCGTGCTCGACGCGGCCACCGGCGCGCGCTTCCGTGACGAAGTGCTCGCCGTCGGCGGCGCCCGCCCCACGGCAGAGTCGTTCCGCGCCTTCCGCGGCCGCGACCCGCAGGTCGACGCCCTGCTGCGTCACAATGGTATGATTTCCGCATGAGGTACGCGGCCGCCGCAGTCGCCCTGTGCCTGGCGTTGGCGCCGGGCGCGGCTTCTGCGCAACAGCTATACCGCTGGACCGACGCGGCGGGGGGCGTTCACGTCACTGACACGCCGCCGCCGCCGTCCGCGCGCGAGGTCGAAAAGAAGACCTTCAGGGGCAGCGTGGTCGAAACGGACCAGCTGCCGTTCGCGCTGCGCAAGGCGCTGAAAGTCGCGCCGGTCACCCTCTACACCGCGCCGTCGTGCAAAGCCCCCTGCAGCCAGGCGCGCGCGGCGCTGAACCGGCGCGGCATCCCGTTCAAGGAAATCGTGGTGTGGAATCCGGAAACCAACGCCGAGCTCAAGCGCGTCTCGGGCGCATTCGATGTTCCGACGCTCACGGTCGGCGGCATGGTGCAGAAGGGATTCGAGCAGGGCGCGTTCGACAGCGCGCTCGACATCGCCGGCTATCCGAAGTCGGGCGAGGTGCCGGCGCGCACCCAGGCCGCGGCGCCCGCGCCGCAAGGCTACGCGCGCCCGCCGGCCGCAGAAGGATCATCGCCTCCCGCCGCCGAGGCGCAAAAGCCCCTCGGCCCCTACGCGCCGCACTTCAGCAGCGAGCAGAAGAAATAGCCAGCGTCGCGGCATGAAGCTCGCGACCTGGAACGTCAACTCGCTAAAGGTACGCCTCGGGCAGCTCACCGATTGGCTCGCGCAGGCAAAGCCCGACGCGGTCTGCCTGCAGGAAACCAAACTCGTGGACGGCAAGTTCCCCACCGCCGAGCTGGAAGCGAGCGGCTATCGCGCGTCCTTCAGCGGGCAAAAGACCTACAACGGGGTCGCGATCGTGTCGCCGCACCCGCTCGGCGAAGTCTCGATTGGCATCCCCGGGTTCGCGGACGAGCAAAAGCGCGTCATCGCCGCCACGCTCGGCGACGTGCGCATCGTGTGTCTGTACGCGCCGAACGGCCAGGCGGTCGGCAGCGAAAAGTACGACTACAAGCTGCGCTGGTACGCCGCCCTGCGCGACTGGCTGGCCGACGAGCTTGCGCGCCACCCGCGACTTGCAGTGCTGGGAGACCTGAACGTCGCGCCCGAGGACCGCGACGTGCACGACCCGAAGGCGTGGCAAGGGCAGGTGCTGGTATCGGAGGCCGAACGCGCGGCGTTCCGTGCGCTAATCGACCTCGGGCTCAAGGACGGCTTCCGCCTGTTCGAGCAAGCGGACAAATCGTTCTCGTGGTGGGACTACCGGATGATGGCCTTTCGGCGCAACGCGGGCCTGCGCATCGACCACATCCTGCTCTCGCCCGAACTGGCTGCAAGCTGCAGCTCGTGCACCATCGACAAGGCGCCGCGCAGGCTCGAGCGCCCCTCGGACCACACCCCGGTCACGGCCGAGCTGGGCTAGAAGACCAGAGTTTCGCGTCCCACCACCCGCCGCCCAGCGCGACGAACAGCTGGGCCGTATCCCTAAGGCGCTGGGCCTGTGCCTGAGTCGCCCCCAGGCGCGCGCGCTGGTAGGTCCGCTCGGCGTCGATCAGATGCAGCAGGTCGGCCTTTCCGGCCTCGTAGCTCTCGCGCTGCAGAGCGAGCGCCGTGCGCGCGCCGTCCAGGAGCTGCCGCTGCGCGTCGACCAGTTCGGCATCGTGGGCGAGCGCCTGAAGGTTGTCGGCGACCTGCTGCAGGCCCCGCAGCACCGTCTGCTCGTAGGTGGCGAGCGAAGCGCGGTAGGCGTCGATCGCCGCACGGCGCTGCGCGCGCAGGGTGCCGCCGTGGAAGATCGGTCCGGCGATGCCTCCGGCGAGGCTCCAGACGGTGTTCTCGCTGCGAAACAGCGTCCCCGCGTCGAGCGCCTGCTGCCCGAGAGACGCCGACAGGGTGATGGTGGGATACAGCCGCGCGGTGGCGACGCCGATCGCGGCGCTGTCGGCGTGCAAGCGCGCCTCGGCCGCAAGGATGTCCGGCCGCTGGCGCGCGAGCGCGGACGGCAGGCTGAGCGGCAGCTCGCCGGGCAGCGTGAATTCGCCCAAGTCGAACTCGGGCGGCGACCATGCCGCCGGCGCGCGCCCGGCGAGAATGACGAGCGCGTCGCGCGCGGCGGCGAGCTGCTGGCGCAGCCCAGGGAGCGCGGCACGGTCGGCTGCGAGCTGCGTTTCGGCGCTCAACACGTCGGTGCGCGGCGTTTTTCCGGCCTCGAATTTGAGGCGCACCAACTCCAGGTTGCGCACGTCGTCGGCCACGACCTCTTCGGTTGCCTGGAGCTGCGCGCGCAGCGACGCGATCGCGATCGCCTGCGTCACGACATCGCCGGTGAGCGCAAGGTAGGCCGCCGCGAGTTCGTAGCCTTGCTGCTCGGCGAGCGCCTCCTGCTGCTCGACGCTGCGCGCGGTGGCGCCGAACGCGTCGGGCGAATAGCTCGCCGTCGCGCCGACCGAATAGAGGTTCTCGCTGCCGCGGCGCCGCTGCGCGCTCGCGGAGGCGTCGAGCTGCGGCAGATAGCCGCCGCGCGCCGCGAGCGCGTTTTCGCGCGCGGCGGCGAGCGTCGCGCGTGCCGCCGCGATCGTCCTGCTGCCGTCGATCGCGGCGCGCAGCACCTCGGTCAGCGCGCGCGAGCGATACAGCTCCCACCATTGCGCGGGAATTTTCGCGCCGGGCCGCAGGAGCTGCGACTGCGCCCCGACCGTGGCGCCGAGCAGCTCGGGCACAGGCTGCGCCGTGTAGCGCTCGCTCTCGGGCGCCGCGGGACGTTCGAAATTGGGTCCGACCGCGCAACCCGACAGCACAACCAGGAGGAAAGCGACGCGTTTCATTCGTAGCGCAGCGCCTCGATGGGGTTGAGCAGCGAAGCGCGCCGCGCGGGATAGTAGCCGAAGAACACTCCGACCACCGCGGAAAACAGGAAACCGCCGGCGATCGCCACCGGCGAGAGCAGCGTCGGCCAGCCCGCGACGACAGACACGATCTCCGAGATCGCCACGCCCACCACGATGCCGGCCAGACCGCCAATAGCGCTCAACAGCACGGCCTCCACCAGAAACTGGAGCAGCACGTGCATACGCCGCGCGCCGATCGCCATGCGAATACCGATCTCGCGCGTGCGCTCGGTTACCGAAACCAGCAGGATGTTCATGATGCCGATGCCGCCGACGATCAGCGAAATCGACGCCACCGCGGCAAGGAGCAGCGCGAGGATGCGGCTGCTGCCCTCCATTGCCTGCGTGATGTCGCTGATGTTGCGCACATCGAAGTCCTGGGTCTGCCCGGGCTGGATGTTGTGCCGCCTGAGCAGGATCCGGGTGACTTCCTCCTTGGCCGTCGGCACCAGCGCGGTGCTGCGCGCTTGCACGTAGAGGAGATTCACGTAGCCGGTCAGCTTGGGTTTGATCCCGAAAGGATTGGGCGGCGTGGCATAGATGGTCGAACTCTGGCTCTGCGTGCTGCTCGGCGCGGCGACACCGAGCACTTTGCGCTCGGCGGTGGTAAACGGCATGTACAGCACGTCGTCCTGGTCGTGGCCGTAGCCGGACTGGCCCTTTGCCTGCAGCAGCCCGATCACCTGCATCGGCACGTTCTTCACCAGGATCGTCGCGCCGATCGGGTTCTCGTGCTCGCCGAACAGGTTCTTGTACACGGTCTGGCCGATCAGGCACACGCGCGCCGCGTCCACTTCGTCCTTGTCGGTCATGGTGCGCCCGGCGGCCACCGGCCATTGGCGAATCGCGAAGTAGCTCGGGCTCACGCCCTGCAGGCTGGTGGTCCAGTTCTTGTCGCCGGACTGCAACTGGCCGAGCCCGCGCACGAGGTACGCGACATTGGCTGCCGCGGGCGCGCCGCGCCGGATCTCGTCGCCGTCGGCGACCGTCAGGGTCGATGCGCTGCCGAATCCGGCCCGTACGCCGCTTGCCGTCGTTGCCCCGGGTATCACGATCAGCAAGTTCGTGCCGAGGCTCTGGATGCGCTCGGCGACCGCCGCGCTCGCGCCCTGACCGACCGCCACCATGGCGATGAGCGCGGCCACGCCGATGAAGATGCCGAGCATGGTCAGCGCCGAGCGCATCTTGTTGCGAGCGATCGCCCGCGCGGCGACCATCAGCGACATGCGCGCGAATGACAGCCCCACGCCGGCTTCGGCCGCGGGTCCCGGAACTGGCGCCGCCGCCGGCCGGACCTGAGGCCGCGGCTCGCCCGCGACTTTGCGCTCGTCCGAGACGATCGCGCCGTCGCGCATGGTGATCACGCGTTCGGCGAACGCCGCCATGTCCGGCTCGTGGGTGACCAGCACGACGGTAAGACCCTGTTCCCGGTTCAGGGTCCGGATCGTGGTCATGATGTCGTTCGCGGTATTCGAATCGAGGTTTCCGGTCGGTTCGTCGGCGAGCAGGATCGCCGGGTCGTTCACCAGCGCGCGCGCGATCGCCACGCGCTGCTGTTGTCCCCCGGAGAGCTGACTTGGCGTGCTCTGCTCGCGCCCCTCGAGGCCGAGGGCGCGCAGCGCCTGCGTCGCCCGGGCAGTGCTGTCGGCATAGCGGCCCGTGTAGAGCAGGGGCAGCGCGACGTTTTCCAACGCGCTCGTTCGCGCAAGCAGATTGAAGTTCTGGAAGACGAAGCCGATGCGGCGGCTGCGCACCTGCGCGAGCGCGGGCTCTTCCTGCACGGTGACGTCGACGCCCTCGAGTCGGTAGCGGCCGCTGCTGGGCCGGTCGAGGCAGCCGAGGATGTTCATCAGGGTCGACTTGCCCGAGCCCGAGGCGCCCATGATGGCGACGAACTCGCCGCGCTCGATCGTCAGGTCCACGTCGCGCAGGGCGTGCACCTCGAGCTCGCCGAGGCGGTAGACCTTGCCGAGGTCGCGGACTTCGAGTACGGGATCGGACACGGTATCCGGCTCCCTGGCTCCGCTCACAGGCGGAACGGGCTGCGCGTGGAGCGTCGCGTGGCGGTATCGCTGCCGGCGGCGGCCTGGTCCGTCACGACCGGATCGCCCTCGGCAAGCTGGCCGCCGGTGACTTCCGCCCAGGTGCCGTCGTCGAGGCCGACCGTGACCGGAACGGCGACCGGCTTGCCATCCTTCAGAACCCACACGCGCGCGCCACGCTGCGGGTTGCGCCGTGCGACCTTGCTGCCCGCGCCCGGTAAACCTTGCGGCTCGAAACGCAATGCCTGCTCCGGCACCCGGAGCACACCGTCGCGCTGCGCGGTGATGATCTTGGCGTTCGCCGTCATGCCCGGCAACAAGAGCAACTCGGGATTGTCGACGCCGATCACGGCGTCGTAGGTGACCACGTTCTGCACCGTGATCGGCGCCTTGCGCACCTGGGTCACGCGCCCCGCGAAGGTGATTTTCGGATAGGCCTCGACCGTGAAAGTCGCCCTGTCGCCGAGCTTGACCCGCCCGATGTCGCTTTCGCTCACGTTGGTGTCGACCTGCATCTTGGTGAGGTCCTTCGCGATCAGGAACAGGGTCGGTGTCTGGAAGCTCGCCGCGACCGTCTGGCCGACGTCGACGTTGCGCGAGACCACGATGCCGTCCACCGGCGAGACGATGTCGGTGTAGTCCAGGTTCACCTGCGCGCCCTCGAGCGCCGCCTTGCGCTGCGCGATGGCGGCCTGGTCGAGCTTGATCTGGGCGGCGGCCTGCTCGTAGGCGCTCTGGTCGGCGTCGACGGAGTCTTGCGACACGATGCCGCGCGCGACCAGTCCGCGGTCGCGCTCGTAGTTGAGCTTGGCGTAAGTGAGGCCCGCCTTGTCCTTTTCGAGCTGCGCCATGGCGCTGGCGAGATTCGCCTTCGCCTGGTCGAGCGCGACCTGGTAATTGCGCGGATCGATCTTTGCGCAGAGCTGACCCGCCTTGACCTTGGTGTTGTAGTCGCAGTGCAGCGACTTGACCGGGCCCGAAACGTAGGAGCCCACCTGCACGGTCACCACCGGATTGACCGAGCCGGTCGTGACGACGGTCCGCACGACGGCCCCTTTTGCCGCAGGCACCGTTACGTACTTCGGCGCCGCAGGTTTGTCGAGCGCCCGCCACGCCAGGCCCGAGCCGATCGCGGCGACGATCACCACCAACACGAGCAGCCAGCGCATCTTCATCAAAATGATCCTAGAAGCGGCGGCGTGTACCGCTTTGATTAGGGTCAATCGCGACCCCCGCCATCCCGAGCTTAACCATCTGACCGGATTAGGTCGGCTGACTCAGTGTAAAGCTACGCAAAGGTACGTAAAGCGTGCCGCGATGAGCGTCATGATCCGGCCGGCATCCGCTTGCGCGTGAGCTGCGTAAAATGCACCAGGAGGCGCGATGCTACCGGCGGCGAATATCGGCAAGCTGGGGTTCAGACGCTGGCACGAGCGCCAGCTCATCGAGGGTCATGCCTGGTTCGCGACCGGCATATTGTGCGCGGTCGCGGTCGCCGCCCTGCTCGAGGTCCTTAGCTTCCACGGTCCGCTAGCGCAGCGCCTGCTGACCCTGGCCGGCGCGTTCGTGGCGGGCCTGGTGGCCTGCTACGCCTTCAGCGCCTACTTCCGCATCACCACCCGCGCGCAGCGCCTCGCCGACCGATCGACCTGCAAGCAGTGCGGCGCCTACGGAAGCTACACGCTGGTCGCCGCCTCGAGCGAGTCGATGGGTGTGCGCTGCCGCAAGTGCGGCGCAGAGTGGACGATCGCCTAGTCGATCAGTTCGTAGGCGGGAAGGGTCAGGAACTCGACGTAGCTGTCGTCGCTGGTGATGCGCTCGAACAGCTTCGCGCCTTCCTCGTACTTGCCGGCCGCGTAGGCCTCGTCGCCGAGGTAGGCCTTGACCTTGGGCAGCTCGTCCGCGAGCAGCGTCCTGAACAGCTCCTTCGTGACCTTGCGCCCGTCGTCCAGCGTTCCCTTCTTGCTGCGGATCCACTGCCAGATCTGCGAGCGGGAGATCTCGGCCGTCGCCGCGTCCTCCATCAGGTTGAACACCGGTACGCAACCGTTGCCCGCAAGCCACGCGCCGAGGTACTGGATCCCCACGTTGATGTTGTTGCGCAGGCCGGCCTCGGTAATGGGCGCCTCGGGACGGAAATCGAGCAGGTCCTTGGCCGCGACCGACACGTCCGGGCGCTGCTTGCCGTACTGGTTCGGCTGCGGCATGTGCTCATCGAATACCTGCTTGGCGACCGGCACCAGTCCAGGGTGCGCGACCCAGGTGCCGTCGCAGCCGTCGGTCACCTCGCGCAGCTTGTCCTGGCGCACTTTCTCCAGCGCCGCGTCGTTCGCGGCCGGATCGTTCTTGATCGGGATCTGCGCCGCCATGCCGCCCATCGCGGGCGCCCCGCGCCGATGGCATGTCTTCACCAGCAGCAGCGCGTAGGCACGCATGAACGGCGCGGTCATCGTCACCTGGGCGCGGTCGGCGAGACAGAAATCCGGGTTCGAGCGGAACTTCTTGATGCAGGAGAAGATGTAATCCCAGCGGCCGATGTTGAGGCCCGCGGAGTGATCCTTCAGCTCCCACAGGATCTCGTCCATCTCGAAGGCGGCGAGTACGGTTTCGATCAGAACGGTGGCCTTGATCGAACCGTGCTTCACGCCAAGCTCGTTCTGCGCCATGACGAAGATGTCGTTCCAGAGGCGAGCCTCCAGGTGCGACTCCATCTTCGGCAGGTAGAAGTAAGGCCCGCTGCCGCGCGCGAGCAACTCCCTGGCATTGTGGAAGAAGAAAAGCGCGAAATCGAAAATGCCGCCCGCAACCGGCCTGTCGTCGACGCGGACGTGCTTTTCGTCCAGGTGCCAGCCGCGCGGGCGCGGGATCAGGACGGCGGTCTTGTCGTTCAGCCGGTAGCTCTTGCCGCCTTGTTCCAGTGTGATTGCGCGGCGCACCGCGTCACGCAGGTTGACCTGCCCGTCGATCATGTTGAACCAGGTCGGGCAGTTGGCGTCTTCGAAATCGGCCATGAAGGTCGACGCGCCCGAATTGAGCGCATTGATCACCATCTTGCGGTCGGTCGGGCCGGTGATCTCGACCCTGCGATCGAGCATGTCGGCAGGTTGCGGCGCGACGGTCCACTCGGAGCCGCGCACCTTGGCTGTCTCGGGCAGGAAATCTGGCATCGTGCCCGCGTCGAACGTCTTTTGCCGCGCGGCCCGGCGCGCAAGCAAGTCCTGTCGCCGCTGCTCGAAGGCCCGATGCAGCTTGGCGACGAACGCGAGCGCCTCGGGGGTCAAAATCTGCGCAAATTCAGCGCTGATCGGCGCCGAAACCGAAACGCCTTGAGGAAGTGAATTAGTGCTTGGCATGGCGGCATTTTATGCACGTGGTTACCGCGTCGCAACATGAAATCGTCGCGCGACAGGAGTACGCTCTTTCGGTTGGCGGGTTGAAATTTCACAATACGAAATAAGCCCGAACGCGCAACAGGAGACATTCATGGCGAAAACGTATCGGATACTTATTCTCGGCGCGTCGTACGGTTCGCTCCTGGCGACCAAGCTGCTGCTGGCCGGACACACGGTCAAGCTGGTTTGCCTGCCCGCCGAGGCCGAGTTGATCAATCGCGAAGGCACCCGGGTGCGACTGCCCGTGAAGGGCAGGGAAGGACTGGTCGAGGTCGATTCGCGCAAGCTGCCGGGCAAGCTGTCGGCCGACGGTCCGGGCGCGATCCGCCCGGCCGAGTACGACCTGGTGGCGCTGGCGATGCAGGAGCCCCAGTACGGTTCTTCCGGCGTACGGGAGCTGCTGCAGGCGATCGCAAAGGCGAAGCTGCCCTGCATGTCGATAATGAACATGCCGCCACTGCCCTACCTGGCGCGGATCCCGGGCGTATCCGCAGAAGCGTGCAAGGGCTGCTACACCGACGCCGCGGTATGGGCCGGCTTCGACCCCGACCTGGTCACCCTGTGCAGCCCCGACCCGCAGGCGTTCCGACCGCCCGAGGAAAAGGTCAACGTACTGCAGGTCAGACTGCCGACCAATTTCAAATCGGCGCGCTTCGCCTCGGACGCGCACACCGCCATGCTGCGCGAGCTGGAGTCCGGAATCGAGCAGGCGCGCTTCGACACCGGCGCGGAGAAGATTGAATTGCCGGTCAAGCTGAAAGTGCACGACTCGGTCTTCGTTCCGCTGGCCAAGTGGGCGATGCTGATGGCCGGCAACTACCGCTGCATTACGAAGGATGGGATGCGGCCGATCCGGGAGGCCGTGCACGGCGACCCGGGCGCGGCGCGCGCGGTTTACGACTGGGTGGTGAGCCTGTGCAAATCGCTCGGGGCCGACGACAAGGATCTGGTGCCGTTCGAGAAGTATGCCGCCGCCGCCCAGGGGCTCGCGAGCCCTTCGTCCGCGGCGCGCGCGCTGTACGGCGGCGCGCCCAACATCGAGCGCGTCGACCTGCTGGTAAAGACCATCGCGGCGCAAAAGGGAATGCAATCGGACGCGATCGACGAGATCGTCGCCCTGGTCGATGCGCAGCTGGAGCTCAACCGGCGCGCGAAGAAGTAGACCGCGCGTCCTTCTTTTCGCCTTCGCCGGCGTCTTCGATGCCGAGTTCCTGGATCTTGCGCGTGATGGTGTTGCGGCCCATCCCGAGCAGGTTCGCCGCCTCTATGCGCCGTCCGCCGCTGTGCGCGAGCGCGCCGACGATCAGCGAGCGCTCGAACTGCCTGCCGAGCACATCCAGAATTCCGCTCTCGCCCCGCGCCAGGCGCCGCTCGACCTCCTCCGTCAGCGCTTCGAGCCAGTCGGCCTTTGCGGCCGGCGCGGGCTGAGCGCGGAATTCTGCCGGCAGGTCGCCCAGCTCGATCGCCTGTCCGGGCGCCATGACGGTCAGCCAGTGGCACAGGTTCTCCAGCTGCCGCACGTTGCCCGGAAAGTCGAGCTGCCCGAGGTACTCGACCACGGCCTCGGACAAGCGCTTGGGCTCGACCCCCAGCTGCTTCGCGCTGCGCGCGAGAAAATGCCGCGCCAGCAGCGAAATGTCCTCGCGCCGCTCGCGCAGCGCCGGCATGCGGATCCGGATCACGTTGAGCCGGTGGTAGAGATCCTCGCGGAAGCTGCCCTCGCGCACTCGCGTCTCGAGATCCTGGTGGGTGGCGGCGATGATGCGTACGTTGGCTTTGATCTGCTGGTGGCCCCCGACCCGGTAGAAGGTGCCGTCCGAAAGCACGCGCAGCAGCCGGGTCTGCAGCTCGGCGGGCATGTCGCCGATCTCGTCCAGGAACAAGGTGCCGCCCTCGGCCTGCTCGAATCTCCCGCGCCGCTGCTGCTGGGCGCCGGTGAAGGAGCCTCGCTCGTGGCCGAACAGCTCCGATTCGAGCAGATCCTTCGGCATTGCTGCCGTGTTGATCGCTACGAACGGCTTTGCGGCGCGCGCGCTGTGCCGGTGCAATGCACGTGCGACAAGTTCCTTGCCGCTGCCCGACTCGCCCGTGATCAGCACGGTCGCGCTCGACTGCGCAAGGCGCCCGATGGCCCTGAACACCTCCTGCATGGCCGGCGCCTGGCCCAGGATCTCGGGCACCGCTGCGTCCGGCTCGAGCGCTGCGCTCTCGCGCTGGCTCTCCTCCAGCGCGCGGCGGATCAGCTCGACGGCCTGGTCGACGTCGAACGGCTTGGGAAGGTACTCGTAGGCGCCGCCCTGGAACGCGGCGACTGCGGACTCGAGATCGGAATAGGCGGTCATCACGATGACCGGGACCTCCGGGTGCCGCTGCTTGACGGTCTGCAGCAGCTCCAGGCCCGAGGGACCCGGCATGCGGATGTCCGACACCAGGACCTGCGGCGCGCCGTCGCGCAGGGCGTCCAGGGCCTCCTGCGCAGAGCCGAACGAAGCGTGCGCGATGCCCTCGCGCGTCAGCGCCTTCTCGAACACCCAACGGATGGAGCGATCGTCGTCGACGATCCAGACTGGCTTCATTTGTCCGGAGACTCTCGCAAGGATCAGGCCAGCGGCAACAGGATCGTGAACACGGTCCGGCCCGGCCGGCTATCGCACTCGATCACGCCGCGGTGGTACTGGACGTAGGTCTGCGCCAGCGACAAGCCGAGCCCGCTGCCGCCGTCGCGCCCCGATACCAGGGGATTGAAGATCCGCTCGCGAATGCTTTCCGCCACCCCGGGCCCGTCGTCGATGATTTGCAATTCTAGTGCCAGCCGGTAGCGGTTTCGCACGAGCGTGACCTGACGTATCGCCCGGGTCCGGAACGTAATCGTTCCATCTTTTCCGACAGGGCTCTCCTTGGAAGTGAGCGCTTGCGCAGCATTGCGCGCGACATTCAGCACGACCTGGATGAGCTGCTCCTTGTCGCCCACCACGTCCGGCACGCTGGGATCGTAGTCGCGCTCAATGGCGACCCCCGAGGAAAACTCGGCCAGGATCAGGCTGCGCACGCGCTCGAGCACCTCGTGGATGTTGACCGGGGCGACGCGCGGCGCGCGGTGCGGCGTGAGCAGCCGATCCATCAGTGACTGCAGGCGGTCGGCCTCCTTGATGATGACCTGGGTGTATTCCCTGAGATCGGGCTTGTCGAGCTCTCGCTCGAGCAATTGCGCCGATCCGCGCAGCCCGCCGAGCGGATTCTTGATCTCGTGCGCGAGGTTGCGGATCAGCTCCCGACTGGCCTGCTGCTCGGACACCATCCGCTCCTCGCGCACCATGCGCAGCTGCTGCTCGATCGGGCGCAACTCGATCAGCAGCGGCAGGCCGGCGGCGTCGATTCGGGTCACGACACAGGACAAGGGCAGCTGCTCGCGCCCGAGCCGCTCGTAGGTCACCACCTGCGCCGTGTAGTCCCAATGCGTCTTGAGCGCCTCGGCCAGGGAGTGTTCGATCTCGGCGCTCTCCGCGAAAAGCCCGGGGAAAGCCTGCCCGATCATCGACCTGGCGCCGGTGTCGAGCAGGTTCTCGGCTGCGGGGTTGGCGTAGCGCACGACGAATTCTTCATCCAGCGCTACGACCGCCGTGGCGAGCAGATCGAGGCCCGCCAATCCCGCGCTCACCGCGCCACTCCGCCGGCGATCACCGGTACAGATTGCTCAGCTCGCGCCTCAACGCCTCGATGTTCTTCTGATGCAGCTCGACGTTGTCCTTGTAGGGCCGCAACCGCTCCAGCACTCTGGCGTAGTTCCGCTCGTTGCCGGAGCGCACCGCCTCTTGTTCGTCGAGCGCCTTTTGCGCCTTTTCGAGCATGCCCTGTTCGCGCGCAAGCTCCTTTTCCAGGATCTCGCGCTGGCGCTCCTTGGCGGAAGCGCGCGTCGAGGTGGACTCCTTGGGAAAACCTTGCGGAGCCGGCTTCGCGGCCGCCTTCGGCTGCGCCGGCACGACGCTGATTTCGTGGCTCAACACGGTGCATTTCTTGCCCTGTGTATCGCGCGGATCGTTGGTGTACAGCGGGCTGACGGAGCCCGGGACCTCGCATCGGTACATGTCCGCGTGCGCCGCGCCGACAGCCGATCCGAGCAAGAGCAGCGCCAACGCCGTATTGCGAAACATGATCGAGAAGCCGCGTTAAATGGACGCTTTAAGTCTATGCCACCAAAGCGACTTCTAGCAATCCCAAAATAACCGAAGGACGGGGGTTGCGCCCCGTCCTTCGAGCCTTGCACGGACCTCGGCCGGCTTACGAGCTGTAGTACATGTCGAACTCGAGCGGATGCGTCGTCATCCGGAAGCGCTGTACCTCCTCGCGCTTGAGCTCGATGTAAGCCTCGACCAGGTCGTCGTCGAACACGCCGCCCTTGGTCAGGAACGCGTGGTCCTTTACGAGATGGTCCAGTGCTTCCTCCAGCGAGGCGCAGACGTTCGGCACTTTCTTGCGCTCTTCCGGCGGCAGATCGTAGAGGTTCTTGTCGATCGGGTCGCCGGGGTGGATCTTGTTCTGCACCCCGTCCAGGCCCGCCATCAGCATGGCCGCGAATGCCAGGTAGGCATTTGCGGTCGGGTCGGGGAAGCGTACCTCGACGCGCCGTCCCTTGGGGTTCGGCACGTGCGGAATGCGGCAGGAAGCCGAACGGTTGCGCGCCGAGTAGGCCAGGTTGATCGGCGCCTCGAAGCCCGGCACCAGGCGCTTGTAGGAGTTCGTGCCGGGATTGGTTATCGCGTTGAGTGCGCGCGCATGCTTGATGATGCCGCCGATGTAGTACAGCGCGAACTCCGACAGCCCGGCGTAGCCGTTGCCGGCGAACAGGTTCTGGCCCCCTTTCCACACCGACTGGTGCACGTGCATCCCGGAGCCGTTGTCGCCCACCACCGGCTTCGGCATGAAGGTCGCGGTCTTGCCGTAGGCGTGCGCGACGTTCCACACCGTGTACTTCAGAATCTGCATCCAGTCGGCACGCTGCACCAGCGGCGCGAAGCGGGTGCCGATCTCGCACTGGCCGGCGGCGGCAACCTCGTGGTGGTGCACCTCGACCTCCACGCCCTGCTGCTCGAGCGCGAGGCACATCGCGTTGCGCACGTCCTGCAGCGAGTCGACCGGCGGGACCGGGAAGTAGCCGCCCTTGACCGGCGCGCGGTGGCCCATGTTGCCCGACTCGTAGTCGGTCGCGCTCGACCAGGGCGCTTCCTCGGACTTGATCTTCACGAACGAGCCCGACATGTCGACCGACCACGTCACCCCGTCGAAAATGAAGAACTCGGGCTCGGGGCCGAAGTAGGCCGTGTCGCCCAGGCCGCTGGACTTGAGGTAGGCCTCGGCGCGCTTGGCCACGCCGCGCGGGCAGCGGCTGTAGGGTTTGCCGTCGGAGGGCTCGATCACGTCGCAATTCAGGTTGAGCACGGCCTCGTCGGTAAAGGGGTCCATGCGGGCGGTCGAGGGGTCCGGCATCAGCAGCATGTCGGATGCCTGGATGCCCTTCCAGCCGGCGATCGACGAACCGTCGAAGGCATGTCCGCTCTCGAACTTGTCCGTGTCGAAATACTTGGACGGCACCGAGACGTGCTGCTCCTTGCCTTTGGTATCGGTGAAGCGGAGGTCGACGAACTTCACCTCCTTGTCCTTGAGCATCTTCAAGACGTCATCGGGCGTCATCGCCATCTTCGAATCTCCTGAGTGGGTCTGTGGTCTGTGAAATCAGCGCGGGCCGGGGACGCCGGCCGATCGCATCGAAATGAGCAGTTTCCGTGCCTAATACGACCGTCTCGTGCTCTCCCCTGGGGTGAGCAGAATTTTGCGCATTCTACCCAACCGGCATGCCCAACGCTGGTGCATTTTAGGCCAGTTTGCACCGCGCTGGTGCGGCCCGCACGCGCCCTTTTTACGTTTATATAATGCCGCGCAACCATGTCCGATTCCGAAATGATCAAGGCTGCGGCACGCGAACGCGGCGCGCGGCTCAATCTCCCCTACGCGGGCGCCCTGCTGCCGCGGGAGGCCCACACCCTGATGCAGGCCGGCGCACGGCTGGTCGACGTTCGCACCCAAGCGGAGCTGTACTGGGTCGGGCGGGTTCCCGGCGCCTTGCCGGTGGAATGGAACGGCTACCCGGGCGGCCAGCGCAATCCCCTGTTCCTCGAGCAGCTGGCCGAGCTGGTCGAGCGCGACGAAGCCGTCATGTTCCTGTGCCGCTCGGGAGGGCGCTCGCACGACGCCGCGATCCAGGCGACGCAGGCGGGTTTTCGCGAGTGCTACAACGTGCTCGAGGGTTTCGAGGGCGACAAGGACGCCCAGTATCATCGCAACAGCGTAGGCGGATGGCGCGTGGCGGGCCTGCCCTGGATCCAGGGTTAGCCGGCGCTCCAGCTCACCGCGCCGCTGTAGGCGGTCGCCAGCACCACAAAGCCGAACGCAATCCGATACCACGCGAACGGCTTGAAATCGTGCGTCGCAACGTAGCGGATCAGCCAGCGTACGCAGACGATCGCCGCCACGAACGCGGCCGCGAAGCCGACCGCAAACATGCCCAGATCGTCGCTCGAGAACAGCGCGCGGTGCTTGATGAAATCGTAGCCGCCGGCGGCGATCAGCGTCGGCACGGCGAGAAAGAACGAGAACTCGGTGGCCGCCCGGCGCGAGAGCCCGAACAGCATGCCGCCGATGATCGTCGCCCCGGAGCGGGAGGTGCCGGGGATCAAGGCGAAGGCCTGCGCGAACCCGACTTTGAGCGCGTCCTTCCAGGTCATGTCGTCGACGTTCGCGACGCGCACCGGGTGCTTGCGCCGCTCCGCCCACAGGATCACCAGCGCGCCGACGATGAAAGCGACCGCCACCGGCACCGGCTTGAACAGGCGCGCCTTGATCGCGTGCTCGAACGCGAGGCCGAGTACCGCCGCGGGCGTGAACGCGATCGCCAGGTTGAACACGAAGCGGCGCGCCGCCGGGTCGCGGCGGAAGCCGCCGAAGGCATGCACGAAGCGGCGCCTGTATTCCCACACGATAGCGAGGATCGCGCCGGTCTGAATGACGATCTCGAATACCTTCGCCTTGGGGCCGTCGAACCCGATCAGATCCCCGGCCAGGATCAGGTGGCCGGTGCTCGAGATGGGAAGGAACTCGGTCAGGCCCTCGACGATGCCGAGAATCAGGGCGTGGATCAGCGTCGTTTCCGCCATTCGTCGTCTTAGCGCTCCGAGAGCTTCTGGTTGGCGGCGGTCAGGCGGTCGATCAGGATGCGCATGAACGCCTTGTTGAATTGCACCTGGCAGGCGTCGCTGGCGGCCGCCAGCGCCTCGGCCTTGATTTCCAGCACCAGCACCGGCGAGCGGGCGCGGATCGTGGTGTTGCGCAGCGAAGTCTCGCCGGAGAAATAGAGCATTTCGCCGAAGCAGTCGCCCGCGCCGAGGGTGCTCAGGGGATGCCCCGCGCGCGTCACCTCGACCTGGCCGTCCACCAGAACGTAGAAGCTCTCGGCGCGCTCTCCCTCCTCGATGATCACCGTCTCGGCCGGCAGGCGCTGCCAGGTCGCGGTGCGCAGCGCTTCCCAGATCTCGACTTCGCGGAAGTCGCGGAAGAAGGCGAGATTCCTGAGCATGTGGAACTTGCGCGTGTCCGAGAGCTCCTCCCGCGGCGCCTCCAGGTTTCGGACCAGGCTCGCAAGGTCCTTGCCGAAGTCGATCCAGCTCTGATAGCGCACCGCGAGATCCTTCTGCAGCGCGCGCGACACGATCGCCTCGGCCGCCTCGGGCAGATCCTGCCGCAGCGAGCGCAGCGGTGGAGGCCGGTGATTGACGATCTGGTACATCAGGCTCGCGTGCGAGGTGGCGGCGAACGGCAGGCGCCCGGTCAGGAGCTGAAACATCACCACGCCCAGCGAATAGATGTCGGTCTGGTGCGTCAGCGGCTCGTCCGAGAGCTGCTCCGGCGACATGTAGGCCGGCGAGCCGACGTTGCGCAGATTGGTGTGGGTCGCGTCCGCCAGGATCGCGACACCGAAGTCGGACAGCTTCACGTCGAACGCGCGCGTCACCAGGATGTTCGCCGGCTTGATGTCGCGGTGGATCACGCCCTGGCGATGCGCATACTCGAGCGCCCGGCTCGACTTGAACACCACCTCGACCACCTTTTCCAGCGGCAGCAGGGCGTCGGCTGCGGTGAACTGCGCCAGGGTGCCGCCCGGCACGTATTCCATGACGATGTAGCTGTAGTCGCGCTCGACCGCGGCGTCGAGCAGCGAAACGATGTGCGGGTGCTGCAGCTTGCCGACCAGCGACGCCTCGTTGAGGAAGGTGTTGCGCCGCTTGGGGGCAACCTGTCCGGCGTCCTCCGCGCCCTGCCAGAAGACCTTGACCGCCACTTCCCGGCCCGCAAACGCGTCGCGCCCGAGGTACACGGTCGCCGTCGCGCCGCGGCCGAGCTCGGACAACACGGTGTATTTGCCGATGTTCTGCGGTTGGGCGCTCAGTTTTTCCATCCTTCGATCGAGTCCGCAATGCTACCCCAGTCGGCCCGCATCCGACCGGGCGCAGGGCGCGTATGTAAGGATTGTCGCGATGGCGCGACGAATCGGCGGGGACAAAGGTCTCCGCTAACTTTCAATTCGCTCCAGGAGGATTCCAGATGAATCAGAAGCTCGTCATTCGCAGTGCCATGGCAGGACTGTTCGCGCTCGGAACGGCCGCCGCGCTCAGCGCCCACGCCGCCGACCCCAAGGGGATGGAAAAGTGCTTCGGCGTTGCCAAGGCCGGCCACAACGACTGCGGCAGCAACAAGACCGCGCACGCCTGCGCCGGGCAGTCGAAGGTCGACAACGATCCGCACGACTTCAAGTACGTCAAGACCGGGACCTGCAAGGAAATGGGCGGGTCGACGATGCCGGGCAAGATGTAATTCGAGCTTCGGCATGGATCCGGTCGGCGTCGGCTTGCGCGCAGTGCATTACGAGGATTTCCTCGCGCGCAAGCGCGACGTCGGCTGGCTGGAAGTGCACAGCGAAAACTACTTCGGCGCCGGAGGCTACGACCTGCACGTTCTGCACCGCCTGCGCGCCGATTACCCTATCAGCGTGCACGGCGTCGGGCTCGCCCTGGGCTCGGCCGCGCCCGAGGCGGGCGGCCACGTCGCAAGGCTAAAGCGCCTGGTAGAGGCGATCGAACCGATGCTGGTGTCCGAGCACCTGTGCTGGGGCCGCGGCTTCGGCCGCCATTTCAACGATCTGCTGCCGCTGCCCTACACCGAAGAGGCGCTCGCGCTGATGAGCGCGCGCGTGGCGCAGCTGCAGGAGGCGCTCGGACGGCAGGTCTTGGTGGAAAACGTCTCGAGCTACCTAGAGTACCGGGCGAGCGACATCCCGGAGGGCGAATTCATCGCCGAACTGTGCCGCCGCAGCGGCTGCGGGGTGCTGCTCGACGTGAACAATCTGTACGTCAACCAGCTCAACAACGGCAGCGACGCCCTCGCGGCGATGAGCGCGATCGCGCCCGGCTCGGTGGCCGAGATCCACCTCGCCGGCCACCTCGTTGCGCCGCACTGCGTGGTCGACACCCATGGCGACCGCGTGGCCGAGCCCGTGTGGGCCCTGTACCGGGCCGCGCTCGAGCGCTTCGGGACGGTGCCGACGCTGATCGAATGGGACACCGACATCCCGCCGCTCGAGGTGCTGCTCGAGGAGGCGCGGCGCGCACGCGAACGGCAGGCGGAGGCGTGCTGTGTCTGAGCTCGCGGCGCTGCAGCGCGACTTCGGCGCCGCGATCGCGAGCCGCGACAAGGCGGCCGAGGCAGCGCCGATCTTCCGCGGCCCGCCCGAGGCGGCGCTCGAGCGTCTCGCCGTGTACCGCGGCAACGTGGTCGGCGCCTGCACCAAGGCGCTGGCCGGCGCCTATCCGATCGTGGCCAAGATCGTCGGCGAATCCTTCTTCGAAGGCTTGGCGCGCGAATACCTGCGGCGCTTTCCGTCGACCAGCGGGGACCTGAACGAGTTCGGCGCGCAGCTGGGCCAGTTCGTCGCACGCTTCGAGCACACGCGGGACCTGCCCTACCTGCCCGACGTCGCGCGCATGGAATGGCTCGCGCACCGGGCCTACTTCGCGCGCGACGCGGTCGCGCCCGACCCGGTCCGCCTCGCCGCCGCGCTCGAGCGCGACGACGGCGCGCTGCGCCTCGGTCTCGCGCCCGCGTGCGCGCTGCTCGCGTCGCCCTGGCCGCTGGCGCGAATCTGGCAGGTGCACCAGGACGACTACGAGGGCGAATTTTCAGTCGACCTCGAGGCCGGACCCGAGCGCATCCTTATCTCCCGACCGCGGTTTCGGGTGCTGGTCGGCGCGATCTCCACGGGCGCTTATCGTTTTCTCGAGCGCTGCGGCGCCGGCGCGCCGGTTGCCGCGGCGCTCGACGCGGCGCTCGTCGCGGAGCCCGAATTCGACCTCGGCACGGCCCTCGCGGCCTGGATCGGTGCGGGCGTGATCATCGAATCGGGGGAGGGTATATGAATGGGTGGAAGCGTATCGTGGCCTGGCTCGGACTCGCCACGCCGTTGCTCGATCTGTGGATCCGCTGGGACGTAGCGAGCGCCTTCTTCCGCTCCGGCCTGACCAAGATCGACAGCTGGGACAAGACCGTGTTCCTGTTCCAGGAGGAGTATCACGTTCCGCTGCTGCCACCCGAAGTGGCCGCCGCTCTCGGCACTTTCGGCGAGCTTTTCTTTCCGCCGCTGCTGTTGCTCGGGCTGGCGGGGCGCTTCTCGGCGCTGTCGCTCAGCTTCATCAACATCGTTGCGGTGGTCTCGTACTGGCACGTGCTGGGCGGCAACGAAGCTGCGCTCGCATCGCACTACTACTGGGGCCTGCTGCTACTGGTTACGCTGTTGCACGGGCCCGGCAAGCTTTCGCTCGATCACTGGATCCGGCGCGCGGTCGAAGCCCGTTCAACCTGATACGAAGCGCCTGATCGCGAGCCAGAAGCCGGGCGCCGAGTCGGTGTCGCCGTGCGGCGCGTCGGCCAGCACGAGCTTGCGCTTGGGACCCTTCCAGGCGTCGTAGAGGCGCTCGGCGTGGAGCGGCGGAATCAGCTCGTCGCGCCCCGCAATCAGACACAGCATCGAAATCTCGAGCTCGGGTGCCAGCGCGATCGAATCGAAGCGGTGGCGCAGCAGCCACCGCACCGGCACATAGGGGTAGTGGCGCTTGGCTACCGCCAGCACACTGTCGTAGGGCGTGATCAGGATGACACCCGCAAGCGTCCGCCGCGCCGCGAGCGCCACCGCCACCCCGCTGCCGAGGCTGCGCCCGAAGGCGAATACGCGTGCCGGCTTGATCTCGCGCTCGGCATAGTCGTACCAGCGCAGAGCGTCGGCGACCAGCCTGGCTTCGGATGGCGAGCCCGCGCTCGCACCGTAGCCGCGGTAGTCCGTGAGCAGCCATGAGGCCTGAGCGATTTCGGCCGCGGCCGGGCCGAGCATCGACGAGACCTCCTCGGCGTTGCCGCCGAAGTAGAGCACCAGGTCGGGGCCGGTGCCGACGTGCCAGGCATGCAGCCGCGTTCCGTCCACAGCCTCGACGAAGACCTCCCTGGCTGCCGGAAAGCCAGCCGCGATCTGGGCGCGGCGCGCATCGCCCACTGGCTGCGGATGAAAGATCAGGTGGTCCTGCAGGACGAACAGGAGCAGCGACAGCGCGACGGCGAGCGCGACGAGGACCGTGACGACCGAAGCGATCAACTCTTTTGGTACAGCTCGCCGCCCGTCTTCACGAACTCGACCGACTTCTGCTCCATGCCCTTCTCGACGTAGTCGCGCACGTCCTGGGTGATCTTCATCGAGCAGAAGTGCGGCCCGCACATCGAGCAGAAGTGCGCGAGCTTGGCGCCTTCCTGCGGCAGGGTCTCGTCGTGGAAATCCTTCGCCGTGTCCGGGTCGAGGCCGAGGTTGAACTGGTCGGCCCAGCGGAACTCGAAGCGCGCCTTGGATAGCGCATTGTCGCGCAGCTGCGCGCCCGGGTGCCCCTTCGCCAGATCGGCCGCGTGCGCCGCGATCTTGTAGGCGATGATCCCGTCCTTGACGTCCTTCTTGTTCGGCAGCCCGAGGTGCTCCTTGGGCGTGACATAGCAAAGCATCGCGGTGCCGTACCAGCCGATCATCGCCGCGCCGATCGCGCTCGTGATGTGGTCGTAGCCCGGCGCGATGTCCGTGGTGAGCGGCCCGAGCGTGTAGAACGGCGCCTCGTCGCAGTATTTCAACTGCAGCTCCATGTTCTCCTTGATGAGCTGCATCGGCACGTGGCCCGGGCCCTCGATCATCACCTGGCAGTCGTGCTTCCAGGCGATCTTGGTCAGCTCGCCGAGGGTCTTCAGCTCCGCAATCTGCGCCTCGTCGTTGGCGTCGTGGATCGACCCCGGGCGCAGGCCGTCGCCGAGCGAGAACGAGACGTCGTAGGCGGCCATGATTTCGCAGATGTCTTCGAAGTGCGTGTAGAGGAAGCTTTCCTTGTGGTGCGCGAGGCACCACTTGGCCATGATCGAGCCGCCGCGCGAGACGATGCCGGTCATGCGCTTCGCGGTGAGCGGGATGAAAGGCAGCCGCACGCCGGCGTGGATGGTGAAGTAGTCCACGCCCTGCTCGGCCTGCTCGATCAGCGTGTCGCGGAAGATTTCCCAGGTCAGCTCCTCGGCCTTGCCGTCGACCTTTTCCAGCGCCTGGTAGATCGGCACCGTGCCGATCGGGACCGGCGAGTTGCGCACGATCCACTCGCGCGTCTCGTGGATGTGCTTGCCGGTCGAGAGGTCCATCACCGTGTCGCCGCCCCAGCGGATCGCCCAGGTCATCTTCTCGACTTCCTCCGCGATGGAGGAGCCGAGCGCCGAGTTGCCGATGTTGGCGTTGATCTTCACCAGGAAATTGCGGCCGATGATCATCGGCTCGGTCTCCGGGTGATTGATGTTGGCCGGGATGATCGCGCGTCCGCGCGCCACCTCGTCGCGCACGAACTCGGGCGTGATGATTTTCGGCAGGCTGGCGCCGAAGGACTCGCCCGGGTGCTGCATCTCGAGGCCCTCGGCGAGCTTCTGGTTCTCGCGCAGCGCGATGAACTCCATCTCCGGCGTGACGATGCCCTGGCGCGCGTAGTGCATCTGCGTCACGCAGCGACCGCGGCGCGGCTTGCGCTTCAGGTCGAAGCGCATTTCGGCGAGTTTGGGGTCGTCGAGACGCCGGCGGCCGTATTCGGACGACGGGCCGTCGAGCAGCTCGCTATCGCCCCGCTCCTCGATCCACTTCTCGCGCAGCGGTGCGAGCCCCTTGCGGATATCGATCCTCGCCTGCGGGTCGGTGTACGGCCCCGAGGTGTCGTAAACCAGGATCGTCGGGCTGCCTTCGCTCTGCGTGATCGCGCGCATCGGAACGCGCAAGTCCGGGCGCGAGCCGGTGAGGTAGGTCTTGGCGGAATTCGGCAGCGGCTTTACCGCCGCGTCGTCGACGTGGGCGGTGGCGGCTAGAAACTTGGGATTGGCGTTCATGGTCGCTTCCTTCGGCGGGATTACCCGCATCAGGTTCAAAGGGTTTCTCTCACCCAGCGGCACCCGCCGCCAGGACCCCTGCGTGAATCCGCTACGCTACTGCAAAGCGGTGCCGGTGACAACAAATCGCCCCTGCGCCGCTGTTACTATTGCGCTGCACCGCCCCGACCTGCACCGACCCTATGCGATTCCTCGTCCTGCTCGTTGCGATCGCGACCCTGGTACCCGCTGCGCAGGCCGACCCCGCCGTGGCGTCGAAACCGCTGGCGCAGATCGCGCTCTACCCGCAGCGCGAGGCTTCGGCGCAGGCCGTGGCGCTCAACGAGTCGCGCATCGCGGCGGAGATTGCGGCGCGCATCGTCGAGATACCGGTCGAGGTCGGACAGACGCTGGCGCGCGGCGCCGTCGTGGCGCGGCTCGATTGCCGCGATCAGGCGCTGTCGCGCGAGCGCGCCAAGGCCGCGCTCGACGCGGCGCGCTCGCGCCTGAAGCTGTCCCGGCAGCAGATCGCGCGCGCGCGGGAGCTGCTCGCCAGGGGCTTCATCTCCAAGGACGCGCTCGACGCGCGCGCCAGCGAAGTCGAGGTGCTGCGCGCCGACGCCGCGCAAGCGCGCGCTCAACTCGCGACCGCCGAGCGGGCAATCGAAAAGTGCACGCTGCGGGCGCCGTTTCCGGCCATCGTGCGCCAGCGCCTGGGCCAGGTCGGCGAGCTCGCCGCGCCGGGCACGCCGCTGGTCGCGCTGGCCGACGCGGGCCGCATCGAGGTCGCGGCCCAGCTGCAGCCACACGACGCCGGCTCGCTGCGCACGGCGCGCGAGATCCGCTTTCTCGGTGACGGCGGAGCGCGGCCGCTCAAATTGCTACGCATCTCGCCCGCGATGGACCCCCAGGCCCGCACCGTCGAGGCGCGCCTCGCCTTTGCCGCCGAGGCGGCCGCTCCGGGCGCCGCCGGGCGGGTGGTATGGCGCGACGGCACCCCTCACCTGCCGCCCGAGATGGTGGTCAGGCGCAACGGGCAGCTGGGCGTGTTTCTCGACGCGGCGGGCGTGGCGCGCTTTCACCCTCTGCCGCAGGCGCAGGAAGGCAGGCCGGCGCCGGTCGGGCTGCCGGCGGACGCGCGCATCGTGGTGCAGGGTCAGCTCACCCTTCAGGACGGACAGCGCCTGCGATGAATCTGCTCGGGCGGCTGCTGCGCAACCACCCGCTTGCCAACATCACCTTCGCGGTGGTGCTGCTGATGGGCGCGCTGAGCTATTCGCGCATGCCGCGCGAGCAGGACCCTCAAATCAACTTCAACTGGGTGAGCATCACCACCGTGCTCCCCGGCGCGTCCGCCGAGGACGTCGAAAAGCGCGTCACGCAGCCGCTCGAAGACGCCATCAAGCAGGTGGCCGATATCCGATTCGTCATCTCCAACAGCCGCGAGAACGTGTCGTCGATCCTGGTGCGCTTTCGCGACATCGACGAGCGCGTGTTCGACAAGCGCGTCAACGACCTGCGACGGGAGATCCAGAACAAGGCGCAGGCCGAGCTGCCGCCCGAGGTGCGCAACGACCCGCGCATCCTCGAGATCACGACCTCGAACGGATTTCCCACGGCGCAGGTGCTGGTCACCGGCCAGGCGAACGACGAGACGCTGCGGCGCACGGCGCGCGAGCTGCGCACCGACCTCGAGCGGCTGACGGGCGTCGACCAGGTCTTCGCGCTCGGCTTGCGCGACCCCGAGCTGCAGGTCGAGTTCGATCCCCAGCGCGTCGCGGCGCACGGCCTTACCGCGGCCGATCTCGCCGACGCGGTGCGCGCGTGGTTTCGCGATACCTTCGCCGGCAAGAAGCGCGCCGGCGGCGACGCCTGGCTGGTGCGGCTGGTCGGCCAGGACCCCGACCCGGACTATCTCGCCAAGCTGACCGTGGCCGTGCCGGGCACGCGCCAGCGCGTGGCGCTCGAGGCGCTGGGCAGCGCGGCGCGCGGCCGCGCCACGCCCACCAGCCTCGCCTCGACAGGAGGGCGGCCGGCGGTGCTGCTGTCGGTCACCAAGAAGAGCTACACCAACACGCTCGAGCTGGTCGAGCGCATCCGGGGCTTCATCGCGGAGAAGAATCCGCTGCTCGAGCGCTCCGGCATCAAGCTCGCATTGACCGACGACCAGACTATTCCAACGCGCGAGGCGATCCGCATCATGGAGTCGAACGCGGCGCTCGGCCTGGCTTCGGTGCTGGCGGTGTGCTGGCTTTTCCTCGGCACGCGGGTCGCGATTCTGGTGGCGCTCGGCATTCCGTTCTCGCTCGCCGGCGGACTGGCCATCCTGTACGCGACCGGCAACACGCTCAACATATCGGTTCTGCTGGGCGTGGTGATCGTGCTTGGCATGCTGGTCGACGACGCGGTGGTGGTGGTCGAGGCGCTCTACTACCGCGTGCAGCGCGGCCAGGAGGTGCTGGCGGCGGCGCTCGACGCGCTGCGCGAAACCGCGGCACCGGTAACCTCCTCGGTCGCGACCACGCTCGCCGCGTTCCTGCCGCTCATGCTGCTGCCGGGAATCGTCGGCAAGTTCATGTTCGTGATCCCGTTCGTGGTGACGCTGACGCTCGCGATCAGCCTGCTGGAAGCCTTCTGGATGCTGCCGACGCACGTCATCGCGCTCAAACTCGATCTGTCGCGGCCCTCGCGGCTGCAGCGCTGGCGGCACCGCCTTACGCACCTGCTGCGCATCAAATATTCGCGCGCCCTGCTCTACGTGATGCGCCGCCCGAAACGCTTCGCGGCGGTGATGTTGCTCGCCGTTGGCGCCGCCGGCGCCTCGGTGGCGACCGGACTGGTGCGGCTCGAGTTCTTCGCCTTCGACCCGATCCGCATCTTCTACGTCAACATCGACATGCCGGCCGCGGCGCCGATCGAGACCACCCTGGCGCGGGTCGAGGGCCTCGAGCGCGCGGTGCGCGCGCGGCTCGGGCCGCGCGAGGCGCGCGCCGTTACCGCGATCGCAGGCGTCAAGTTCACCGACACCGAACCGCTGTACGGCGACGCCTACGGGCAGGTGATCGTGTCACTGGCGCCGCGCAGCAGGAACGATTCGCGCGACGTGCTGGAGGTGGTCGATTCGATGCGCGAGGCGCTGCAGGCGATACCGGGTCCGGGCAAGGTAAGCTTTACCGTGCTCTCGGGCGGCCCGCCGGTGTCCAAAGCGGTCCGCGTGCGCGTTCGCAACGACGATTACCGCGAGTTGCGCGCGGCGACCGACGCGCTGCTCGAGATCGTGCGCGCCGTTCCCGGCACCAAGGACGTCACCGACGACGACATACCGGGCCGCCCGCAGCTGGTGCTGACGCTCGACCGCGAGGCGGTGCGCGCCGCGGGCCTCAACCCGGGGCTGGTGGCGCGGCTGGTACGGCTGCACGTGGACGGAGAGATCGTGGCGCAGATGCGCGATGCGGGCGAAAAGCTCGAGGTGAGGGTGCGCGCCCGCCCGCGCCCGTCGGCCGACGTCGCGCGGCTGCTCGACGACCCGATCGCGCTGCCCGGCGGAGGGACGACGGCGCTGCGCACGCTGGTGAGGGCCGAGACGCAGCTCGGCAAGGGCGTGCTCAAGCACTACAACCTGCGCCGCTCGATCACGGTCGAAGCGGACCTCGACAAGAAGGTCACCGACACCGTGGCGGCCAACGAGGCGATACGCGCCGGCTGGGACAAGATTCACGCGCGCTATCCCTCCACCGACCTGGACTTTTCGGGCGAGCTGGACGACATCTACGAGAGCCTCGACGCGATGAAGGTGCTGTTCCTGCTCGGCGTCGGGCTGATCTACCTGATTCTGGCGACGCAGTTCCGCAGCTACTGGCAGCCGCTCATGATCCTGGTGACCGTGCCGCTCGCGTTCACCGGCGTGGTGGGCGGATTGCTGGTGTCGGGCAACCCGCTGTCGCTTTACACGCTGTACGGCGTGATCGCGCTCACCGGCATCGCGGTCAATTCGGCGATCGTGCTGATCGACGCGGCCAACTCGCGGCGGCGACAACGGATGACAGTATTGCACGCCGCGGTATACGCCGCCCGACGGCGGGTAGTGCCGATCGTCATCACCAGCACCACCACCATCGCCGGGCTGTTTTCGCTTGCCTTCGGCCTTGGCGGCAAGTCGCTCATCTGGGGGCCGGTGGCCGCCTCGATCGTCTGGGGCATCGGCTTTTCCACCGTGCTCACATTGTTCGCCATACCGATGCTGTACTGGGCGCTGATGCCCGAGCACCGTTCCCGGCGTGGATCTTGACCCCCGTTCGAGGCCGCTTTGGTAAACTATTGCCCCCTCTCGCCCAACTTCCGTGGTGGTTCCATGAACTTCGAACAGGCGCGCTTCAACATGGTCGAACAGCAGATTCGGCCGTGGGAAGTGCTCGACCAGGACGTTCTCGACCTGCTCTACGTCGTGCCGCGCGAGGAATTCGTGCCGCCGGCGCAGCGCGCACTGGCCTTTACCGACATGGAAATCCCGCTCGGCGAAGGCGAGCGGATGTGGACCCCCAAGATCGAGGCACGGGTACTGCAGGAACTCGCTTTGCGCAAGGTGGACCGCGTGCTCGAGGTGGGCACCGGCAGCGGCTACCTCACCGCCTTGCTCGCGCACCGCGCCGCGCACGTGCATTCGGTCGAGATCCGGCCGGCCCTGGCGGCGTTCGGCAAGGCGAATCTCGAGCGCCACGGGGTCGACAACGTCACCCTCGAGGTGGGCGACGCCGCGCGCGACTGGCCTCGCCACGCGCCGTACGACTTGGTCGTGCTCACCGGCTCGACTCCGGTTCTGCCGCAGACCTGGCTCACGCAGCTGGCGCCGGGCGGTCGGCTGTTCGCGGTGGTCGGTGACGCGCCGGTGATGACCGCAAAGATCGTTCACTGCAGCGCACCGGGGGCGTTTCGAACGGTGGAGTTGTTCGAGACCATACTCGCGCCGCTCGCGAACGCCGAGCAGCCGTCGCGCTTTCGTTTCTGATGACGCAGATTTCGCCCGTGCAGCTGTCGGCCTGGCTCGCCGCGCCCGATGAGACCAAGCCGGTGCTGCTGGACGTGCGCGAGCCCTGGGAATACCACACCTGCCGCCTGCCGGATTCGATGCTGTTGCCGATGCGCACGCTGCCGGCGCGCATCAATGAGCTCGAACCCGGCACCGACACGGTCGTCATCTGCCACCACGGCACGCGCAGCATGCAGGTCGCCTACTTTCTGGAGCACCACGGCTTCACCAGGGTGCACAATCTCGCGGGCGGCGTCGACGCCTGGGCCCGCACCGTCGATCCCGCGATGCCCGTCTACTGAGCTCGAGGCCAACCCGATGACACGTTTCGTTGCCGCCATTGCCTTCGCCGCCGCGCTGCCGTTCAGCGCGCAGGCGGAGAACCTGCTCCAGGTCTATCGCGACGCGCGCGCCTACGACGCGCAATACGCCGCCGCGCGCTATGCGCTGCAAGCCGGGCAGGAAAAGCTCCCGCAGGGCAAGGCACTGCTGCTGCCGACCATCGGCCTGTCGGCGAACGTGACCGAGACGCGGTTCGAGTTGAACTCGGACAACCCCGCGCTGCTGCCCAACGCCTCGCGCAATTTCCGCAGCAACGGCTATACGCTCAACCTGTCGCAGCCGATCTTTCGCAAACAGAACTTTCTGCAGTACGACGAAGCCGGATACCAGGTCAGGCAGGCCGAGGCCTCGTTCGGACAGGCCGCGCAGGACCTGATCGTGCGCGCGGCGCAGGCCTACTTCGACGTGCTCGCGGCGCAGGACACGCTCACCTTGGTCGGCGCGCAAAAGGCCGCCATCTCGGAACAGCTGGCGCAGGCCAAGCGAAACTTCGAGGTCGGTACCGCAACCATCACCGATACGCACGAAGCCCAGGCCCGCTATGACCTGGTTATCGCACAGGAAATCGCGGCGCAGAACGACCTGGACAACAAGAAAAGCGCGCTGCAGCAGCTGACCGGCAAGGAGTACGCGAGTCTTGCGCCGCTTCGAAAGAATGTGCAGCTTTCGCCGCCCAACCCCAATGACGCGCAGAGCTGGATCGCTCTGGCCGAGAAGCAGAGCTATCCGGTCCAGCTGCAGCAGGCCACGACCGAGATTGCGAAGCTGGAGATGAAGCGCAACGCGGCCGGGCACTACCCCACCCTCGACCTGGTCGCGAGCTACGGTCAGAACGACCAGACCGGCAGCACGCTCACCTCGGTCGGCAGCAACACGAACCAGACCCAGGTCGGGCTGCAGCTCGCGCTGCCGTTGTACCAGGGCGGCGCGATCAGCTCGCGCGAGCGAGAAGCGGCGGCCACCTACGAGAAGGCCAGGCAGGACCTGGAGAACGCGCGCCGCAGTGCGGCGCTCGCGGCGCGCCAGGCTTATCTCGGGGTCGTCAACGGCGTCGCCCAGGTGGGCGCGCTCGATCAGGCGCTGGTCTCGTCGCAGAGCGCGCTCGAGTCGAACAAGCTGGGATACGAAGTCGGAGTGCGGATCAACATCGACGTGCTGAACGCGCAGCAGCAGCTGTACTCCACCGAGCGCGACTTGGCGCTCGCGCGCTACAACACCATCACCACCCAGCTCAAGCTCAAGGCCGCGGCCGGCAGCCTGAGGGAAGAGGACCTCGAGCAGGTCAACCGGGCGCTCGGTCCCTGACGCCCGCCGGCGCGGGCTCGAGCAGCCCGCGCACGAGCGCGAGATGGCGCCCGGTCGCGCCGCGGTGCGCGGCGCATAGGCGGATTCCCGCGGCACCCATCCGCGCGCAGCGCTCGGCATCCCCTAGCAGTGCTTGCGCCGAGCGCATCGCCTCCGCCGCGTCGCGCACCTGAAGTGCCGCGCCGGCGGCGAGCGCCTGCCGCGTCGCCTCGGCGAAATTGAACATGTGCGGCCCGAGAACCACCGGCGCCCCGACGGCGCAGGCTTCGATCAGGTTCTGCCCCCCCAGGCGCTGGAACGCACCACCGACCAGCGCCGCGTCGCAAGTCGCGTAGTAGAACGCCATCTCGCCCATCGTGTCGCCCAGATAGACGCGCTTGCCTTCGTGCGGCGCCTCGCCCAGGCTGCGGCGCGCGAATGTCAGCCCGCGCCCGGCGAGCAGCGCCGCCACCTCGTCGAAGCGCTGCGGGTGCCTCGGAACGACGATGAGCAGGCTGCCGTCGTCCTCGCCCAGCTCGTCGAGCAGCATCGCCTCCTCGCCCTCGCGCGTGCTCGCCAGGAGCAGCGCCTTGCGCCCGCGCAGCGCGGTCCTGAATGCACGGCCCTCCTCGACCTTGGCCGGGTCGGGCTCGACGTCGAACTTGAGATTGCCGGTCAGCACGACGTTCGCGGCGCCGAGCCGGGCGAGCCGCCGCGCATCGCTGCGGCCCTGCGCGCAGACCGCGGCCAGGCTGCCGAACGCGGGACGCGTGAGCCAGGCGAAGCGGCGGTAGCCGCGCGCGGATTTGCGCGACATGCGGGCGTTGGCCAGCATCACCGGGATGCCCTGCGCGCGGCACGCCGCGAGCAGGTTCGGCCACACCTCGGTCTCCATCATGATCCCGATGCGGGGCCTGAAATGCGCGACGAAGCGCGCCATCGGCCGCGGCAGGTCGTAGGGCAGGAAGACGCACTGCACTTCCTCGCCGTAGACCTGCGCCACCGTCGCACGGCCCGCGGCCGTGGTGCAGGTGAGCAGCAGGTTCGATTCCGGGAACGCGGCCTGCAGCGCGCGCACCAGCGGCGCCGCGGCGCGCGCCTCGCCGACCGACACCGCATGCAGCCAGATCAGCCCGCCGCCGGACTGCCCCGCGTAACGGCCGAAGCGCTCGCCGACGTGCCTGCGGTAGAGCGGCTCGCGCCTGCCGCGCCACCAAAGCCGCAGCAGGATGAGCGGCAGCGCCAGCCGCAGCACGAAAGTGTAGATCGCGCGCGCCACTAGGGAGCCTCCCCCAAGGAAGCCTCCTCCAGCGCAGCCAGTACCTCGGCCGGCGCCGGTGGCTTGCCCGCTGCGCCGAGATTGCGCGCGCGCGGGCTGCCGTACAGTCCGGTAAGCGCCGGGTCCGAGCCGCAGAACACGCCCACCGCCGGAACCCCGAGCGCCGCCGCGAGGTGCGCAAGTCCCGTGTCGACCCCGACCACGCCGCGCGCGCCGCGCATGAGCCGCGCTAGCTCAGCGATGTCCATGCGCTCGGGCACCAGCGCGCCTTCCACCGTGGCTGCCAGGCGCTCGCTGCGCGCGCGCTCACTTGCGCTGCCCCAGGGCAGGACCGCACGCACGCCGCGCGCGGCAAGCGCGCGCGCGAGCTCGGTCCAGCGCGCTTCGGGCCAGAGCTTGTCGGCGCGGCTGGTCATCGTAAGCAGCACGGCGTACGGGCCCGGCGGCGCGAGCGCCGCTTCGCCCTCGACGCTCAGGCCGTAGTCGCACTCCCCCTGCGGCGCATAACCCAGCGCGGCGGCGGTGAGCCGCCGGTTGCGCTCGACCGCGTGCAGCGCCCGCGGCAGCGCGTGGCGCCGGTCGTAAAGGCGCGCCGCAAGCGGCTCGCGTGCGCTTTGACTGTCCAGCCCGTGCCGCTCGCCGTGCGCAAGCCTGGCGAGCAACGCGCTCTTGAGCAGCCCCTGCGAGTCGATCACGAAATCGTAGCGCTCGGCGCCGAGCGCATGCCGGAAAGCGCCGAATTCGCGCCACGTCGCCGGGCGCCAGAGCGAGCCCCGCCAGCGGCGCAGCGCGACCGGGATCACGCGCCGCACCGAACGGTGCATTGCCGCCACACCGGCGAAGGCCTCTTCGACCACCCAGTCGATCGTCGCCCCCGGCACTTGCCGCACGGCGTCGCTGACCGCGGGGCAGTGGTGCACCACGTCGCCGAGCGACGAGGTCTTGACGAACAGGATGCGCGGCATGGTCGGCTAGAATAGGGCCCGCCGATTCTACGGGATATCACTTGACTACCGGGTCCCGCGTTCCCGTTTCCGCCGTCCTGATCATGCGCAACGCCGCGGCGCAGCTCGAGGATTGCCTCGCGAGCCTGGGCTTCGCCGACGAGATCCTGATCGTCGATTCGGGCAGCGACGACGGCAGCCTCGAGATCGCCGAGCGCCACGGCGCGCGCGTGCTGCAGAAGGGGTGGCTGGGTTTCGGGCGCCAGAAACAGTACGCGGTCGAGCAGGCGGCCAACGACTGGGTGTTGTGCGTGGACACCGACGAGCGGGTCTCGAGCGCGCTCGCGGCGAGCATCGCGGCCGCGCTCGCCGCGCCGCAGTCGCCGGTCTACCGCATGGCGCGCCGCAACCGCTTCCTCGGCCGCTGGCTCGCGCACGGCGAGGGCTACCCCGACTGGAGCACGAGGCTGTTCGACCGCAAGCAGGCGCGCTGGAGCGACGACCCGGTGCACGAGAAACTGCTCTACTCGGTGACCCCGGGCACGCTCGAGGGCGACCTGCTGCACGAGTCCGCCATCGACCTGGCCGACTACCTTGCCAAGCGGAATCGCTACAGCACGCTCGCCGCGCGCCAGTTGCTCGAGCGCGGCAGCCGCGCCGGCCTGGCCGCGCTGCTGCTCTCGCCGCTGGTGCGCTTCATCAAGATGTATATCTTTCGCCTCGGCTTTCTCGACGGCCTGCCGGGCCTGATCCACATCTCGATCGGCTGCATGCACAGCTATCTCAAGTACGCCAAGCTGATCGAGCTGCGCCGCGGGGCCAAACAACGATGAAGGTCCTGGTCACCGGCTGCGCTGGATTTATCGGCATGCACTGCGCCGAACGTCTGCTCGCGCGCGGCGACGAGGTGGTCGGGATCGACAACCTCTCGCCGTACTACCCGGTCGAGCTCAAGCGCGACCGCCTGCGCCGGCTGGAAGAGAAGAAGGGCTTTCGCTTCGCCAAGCTCGACCTCGCAGACGCCGGCGCGCTCGGCAAGCTGTTCGCGAAGCAAAAGCCGGAGGCCGTGCTGCACCTCGCTGCCCAGCCCGGGGTGCGCTATTCGCTCGAGAATCCGGGCTCGTACGTGCAGGCCAACCTGGTCGGCTTCGCCAACCTGCTCGAGGCGGCGCGCGCGCATGCGCCGCGCCACCTGGTCTACGCCTCGAGCTCGAGCGTGTACGGCGGCAATGCGCGCCTGCCGTGGTCCGAGAGCGACAACGTCGACCACCCGGTCAGCCTGTATGCCGCGACCAAGAAGTCGAACGAGCTGATGGCGCACGTCTACAGCCATCTGTTCGGCCTGCCCACCACGGGGCTGCGCTTTTTCACCGTCTACGGGCCCTGGGGGCGGCCCGACATGTCGCCGGTGCTGTTCGCGCGCGCGATCATGGACGGCGAGCCGATCAAGGTGTTCAACCACGGCGACATGCAGCGCGACTTCACCTACGTCGACGACGTGGTCGAGGGCACGCTGCGCGTGCTCGACGACCCGGCCGCGCCGGATCCCGCGTTCGACTCCACGGAGCCGGACCCGGCGACCAGCTGGGCGCCGTGGCGCGTGCTCAACATCGGCAACCACCAGCCGGTCGGCCTGCTCGACTACATCTCCGCGCTCGAGCGCGCGCTGGGCAAGGAAGCGATCAAGCAGTTCGAGCCGATGCAGCCGGGCGACGTGCGCAGCACCTTCGCCGACACCCGGCGCCTGGACGGCGCGGTCGGCTTCGCGCCTTCCACCTCGCTCGAAGAGGGGCTGGCGCGCTTCGCGCAGTGGTTCAAGCGCTACTACGGCTACGCCTGAGACGAGGCGCACACTGGCACCGCAGGCTGGCTTTCTGAAGCATTGTTTCTGTGCTATCCTTGCCACAGCAATATCCACCCACAGAGAGCTCGATGGCAGCCAAAGCGAAGATGGCGCCCCAACCGGCGCCGGATGACCTGCGCCGAGCAGTCCTCAGCAAGGCAGTCGTCCGGGCCGCCGGACTCCTCGGCGTCACGCAAACGCAGGTGGCCGAGACCATCGGCGTGAGCGATGCGACCGCCTCACGCATGTTCGGCGGCAAGTACCTCCTGGATCCGAACTGCAAGGAATGGGAGTTGGCGAGCCTTTTCGTCAGGCTGTTCCGCTCGCTCGAGTCGATCGTGGGCTCGGACGAGAAGGCGCGGCAATGGCTGCGGAGCAGGAATCTCGCCCTCGGCGAGCGACCCCTGAACCTGATTCCGAAGGCCGAAGGCCTGATCCGTGTCCTCCATTACCTGGACGCCGCGCGCGGTCGCATCTGAGGCGAAGCCCTGCGAGCTCCGCCTTTGGCGCGCGGTCGAAGCTCAGCACGTCGCTTCAACCACCCGGCTGGTAGACGATCTCGGGCAGCAGGCGCTGCTCGAGGACATCCTCGAGCAATCGAAACCGGCGCTGCCCGAAGAAGCGCGCGGGCTTCACTACCTGCTCTCGACGCCCTTTCGCTACCCGCCACACGCGCGCGGTTCACGCTTTCGCTCGCCGGCCGATCCGGGCGCGTTCTACGGCGCCCGCGAGCAGCGCACCGCATGCGCGGAGCTGGGGTACTGGCGCTGGCGCTTCCTCATGGAAAGCCCCGGGTTGACCGATATCGGCCCGGTGCCGCAGACCGTGTTCCAGGTCAATGTCGCGGCCTCGTGCGTGGACCTGCGGCGAAAGCCGTTTTCCAGACATGCGCGCCGCTGGACCGATCCGGTCAACTACGACGCAACCCAGGCGTTTGCCCGGGCAGCCCGCGAAGCCGGGGTCGGATTGATCCTCTACCAGTCGGTGCGCGACCCTGAAACCGGCGAATGCGGAGCGCTGTTGACCCCGCGCGGGTTCGCACGGCCGCGCCGGCCGGTCGCCGAGCAAACCTGGTTCCTCACCGTCAACCGCGCCGCGTCGGCCTGGCAGCGCAACGGCGACCGCTACGAGTTTTTCTGGGCCGGTAAGGCATAGCGCGTTCGCCATCGGTCGGACTGGCGCGGCCGCTAAGTTACGCTCCCAGGCACGTACTCCGGGATCCAGGCCCGCAGCTGCGCCCGTACCGCCGCCGGATTCATGTCGGGGGGCGCGGCGAGCCACTCCAGCACCTCCTGCGCAAGCCGCCCGTTCTCCGGTGTACGCGCTCTTGCCACGCGCAGCTTCGGATGCGGCGTTGGCAGGGTATGCTCGGCGTCGGCCAGCAGCTCCTCGTACAGCTTCTCGCCGGGCCGCAGACCCGTGTACACGATCCGGATGTCGCCCTCGGCAAAGCCCGACAGCCGGATCAGCTGCTGCGCCAGGTCGGCGATCTTCACCGGTTCGCCCATGTCGAGCACGAAGATCTCGCCGCCCTTGCCCATCAGCGCCGCCTGCAGCACGAGCTGGGTCGCCTCCGGAATCGACATGAAGTAGCGCTGGATCTCGGGGTGCGTCACCGTCACCGGCCCGCCGCGCGCGATCTGCTCGCGAAAGCGCGGGATCACGCTGCCGGTCGAGCCGAGCACGTTGCCGAAGCGCACGATCACGAACTCGGTCCGGCTCCCGGCCTGCTCGGCCTGCAGCAGCATCTCGGCCAGGCGCTTCGAGGCGCCCATCACGTTGGTCGGGTTGACCGCCTTGTCGGTCGACACCAGCACGAACTTCTCCACCCCCGCGGCCTCGGCCGCGCGCGCCAGCGTGACGGTAGACAACACGTTGTTCGCCACCGCCTCGGCGGCGTTGCCATCTTCCATCAGCGGCACGTGCTTGTAGGCCGCGGCGTGGAACACCACCTGGGGCGCGTGGCGCGCGAACACCTCGCCCACCCGCGCCGGCGACTTCGCGTCGCCGATCAGCGCCGCCACCGGCAGCTCGGGAAAGCGGTCGCGGAACTCCTGCTCGATCGAATACAGCGCGAGCTCAGAGAGCTCGAGCAAGATCAGCTCGCGCGGCGCGTAGCGCGCGATCTGGCGGCACAGCTCCGAGCCGATCGAGCCGCCCGCGCCGGTCACCAGCACCCGCTTGCCGCCCAGCAGCCCGTGCAGCCCGGCGTCGTCGAGCTTCACCGGGTCGCGCCCGAGCAGGTCGTCGAGCTCGACGTTGCGCAGGGCCGAGACGCTTACCTTGCCGGAGACGATGTCCGAGTACGCCGGGCACCGTCATCACCTGCAGCCCCGCCGCGGTGCACAGTTCCACCGCCCGCCGCCTGGCGGCGTGGGTCGCAGCGGGCATCGCGATGATCGCCTGCGTGACTTCGTAGCGCGCCCGCGACCCGTCCCACGTCGCCAAGGACGCCGAGCACCTTCACGCCCGGCGATCGCGCCGCCCTGCTTCGCCGCGTCGTCATCGAGCAGACCGATCACGCGCCAGCGGCCGCTGCCCGCGAGATCCTTGAGCAGCGCGGCGGCAGCTGCGCCCGCACCGAGTACCAGCACCGGCTCGGCCTCGGGGTGCGCGACCACGCCGAGCAGGCGCTGTTCCTTCCATGCCCGATACGCCAGCCGGCTGCCGCTCATCGCGCCGACCAAGAGCAGCGGCGCGAGCAGATAGACCGAGCGCGGCACGTGCGTGCCGGCCCGCAGCAGCGCGAGCAGCGCCGGCACCGCGAGCGCGCCGATCCCGACCGCGGCGAGGATGCGCTGCAGGTCCGGGCAGGCTCGCGAAGCGCCACAGGCCGCGGTACAGGCCCAGGGCCCAGAACACCACCGCGTAGACCGCCAGCACCCACGGCAGTCGGGTCCACATTACGTGCGCGAAGTCCGGCGGAATCTCGAGGTTGAAGCGCAGCCAGAACGCGACGAGCCAGGCGAGCCCCGCCGCGACGAGGTCGTGGCCGAAAGCCGTCAGCCGGCGCCAGTTCACGCCGCGCTCCCGGTCTCGCGCAGGTAGCGCGACCAGCGCAGATCGATCCATGACCGCGATCGAGATCAAGACGAGGATCGAGGCGACAAGCACCGTGATCTGGATTTCCGTTTCCCGATGACACGCGTAGACGGCGGCGGCGCCGCAGGCCAGCATCGCCGCATACTCGATCAGCGCGGCGCCGCGATGGCCGAAGCCCATCCGGACCAGGCGCTGGTAGTAATGCTCCCGGTGCGCCTGCCACACCCGCTCGCCCCGCGCGAGGCGGCGCAGCAAAGTGAGCGTCGCGTCGCACACGAACGGCGCAAACACCAGCAGCGGAAACCACAGCGGCCAGACGCCGTCGTTCCAGCCGATCAGGCCGAGCGCGCCGGCCAGAAAGCCGAGCGGCACCGAGCCGACGTCGCCCATGAAAATGCGCGCGGGCGGGAAATTGCGCACCAGAAAGGCGCCGGCGGCCGCGGCGAGCACCACGCTCAGCTCGGCGAGCGGGTGAACGTCCGCGAGCCAGGCCGCCGCCGCGTAGGCGCCGAAACCGAACAGCGCCATCCCGCCGGCCAGGCCGTCGGAGCCGTCCATGAAGTTGTACAGGTTCGCGTACCAGGCCACGGCAAGCGCAAACAGCACCAGCACCGCCCAACCGGGGAAGCGCAGCTCGAGCAGCACCACCGCCAAGGCCGCGACCAGGTGCCCGGCCAACCGAACCGCAGTCGGCACCCCGAACAGGTCATCCAGAAACGACAGCGCCGCGAGCGCCGCGGCAAGCGAAAGCGCAATCGCGAATCCCGGCGCGCCCACCAGCCAGCCGGCGCCGACCCCGGCCGCGATCGCGAGGCCGCCCGTGCGCGGCACCGGCCGCTCGTGCAGCGAGCGCTCGTTCGGATGATCGAGCGCGAGCCGCTGGCCGGTTTCGGACATCAGCGCCTTGACGCACAACAGTGCGATCACGAACGCCGCAAGCGCGGGCTGCCAGAGCATGGCCGGCATTCTAACGGCCTTGCGCGAGGTACCACTCGGCGGTGGCGCGCAGGCCCTGCTCGAAGGTGTACGGCGGGCGCCAGCCGAGCTCGCGCCGGATAGCGCTGTCGTCGACCTCGAGGCGCGCGATACCACTCGGCGGTGGCGCACAGGCCCTGCTCGAAGGTGTACGGAGGGCGCCAGCCCAGCTCGCGCCGGATGGCGCTGTCGTCGACCTCGAGCGAGCGCACTAGTGACCGCAGTGGCGGGAACAGTCGAGCAACGCCGACGGAAACGGAAACAGCCGCGCCTGGCGTCCGAGCGCGCGCGCAAGCGCGCGGATCAGCTCGGGCGTCGACACCGGCGTCGCCGTCGCTGACGCGATAGACCTTCCCCGCCGCCTGCGGCGCCTCGAGGCAGCGCACAGAATCGCGTCGACGAGGTTGCCGACGATAGACCAGGCTGCGCCGGTTTCGACACGCTCGCCAGCGGCAGCGGCCAGCCGCGGTCGACCGCGCGCATGAGCGCGAGAAAGTTGGCCTTGACGCGCGGCCCATAGACGAGAGGTGGCCGAAAGATCGTTGTCACCAGGCCATCCACGCGCAACAGCGCCTGTTCCGCGTCCGCCTTGGCGCGGCCATATGCATCTTCGGGCCGCGCAGCCTTGATAGAGCTCAGGTAGATGAACCGTCGCGCGCTCGCGGTTCGCGCCGCTACCGCCTGAGCGATCGTGTCCTCGACGTTTACTCGCCGGAGCGCATCGGGGCTGGCGGACGTATGCGCGATGTTGGCGAGATGCACCACGGCATCGCATCCGTCCAAGGTCGTGCCGAGCGCGTGACCCGCGGCAGTCAGCGCTGGGCAAAGATGGCTGCCTATGAATCCCGAGGATCCGGTGACGAGGATACGCATCGGTACCGATAGTACAGTCCGGGCTCTCGGCAGCAAAACCGCTAGAATCGTTCTTGTGCTTGACGCCGATGAATACAGCCGTAGGTAGTGGAATGGAAGGCACTCCCGTCACCGTCTCGGTCGTCAGCCATGGGCAGGGTTCTCTCGTCAACCAATTCTTGGAAGACCTAACCAGATACTGCCTGCCAACATTGCGGGTGATCTTGACCCAGAACATTCCCGAACCCGCCCCATCGCCGCCGCCGCAGTGGTCACACCATCTCGAGGTCATCCGCAACGACACACGTAAGGGCTTCGGGGCGAATCACAATGCCGCGTTCCGGCGCTGCGAGTCGTCGCTCTTTTGTGTGGCCAATCCCGACATACGACTGACAGCCGACCCGTTTCCCAGTCTCGCGGCTGCGCTGGATGGGCACGGCATTGCGGCGTCAGGCCCCTTGGTGCGCGATCTACGGGGAAACGTGGAAGACAGCGCGCGGCGATTCCCCACGGTCGCTGCGCTTGTAAGAAAGCTCTTCGTTCGACCCAGTGGGCCCGACTATCCGACCGGTCGCGGTCGCCTCGAGGTCGACTGGATTGCCGGTATGTTCATGCTCTTTCGCGCGGATGCCTTCCGCAAGGTAAACGGCTTCGACGAGCGTTTCTTCCTCTACTACGAAGATGTCGACGTCTGCGCGCGCCTGCGGGCAGCGGGCTACACGATCGTCTACGACCCCGGGACGGCAGTTATCCACGACGCACGGCGAGCGAGTCGACGTAATCTGCGGCGCATGGCGGATCACGCCTCGAGTGCACTGCGTTATCTGTTACGAAGCTACGATTAAATTACTTCATATGCAGGATACTTCGGACCGTCTTGGACCCTCGCGATGAGGATCGCTTCGATCGTCCCGTCGCTGAGGCGGACGGCCCCCATCTTCGTGGCCACCGAGCTTTGCGAAGGATTCCGGGCGCGCGGTCACAACGTCACCATGTTCCACTTGGACGACCGGCTCGAGATCGAACCGGTCGTCCCACACGACCACCTGGCCTGGCGCGGCCTGCGCCGGCTTCAGGACTTCGACATCGTGCACTCGCACATGCTACGGCCCGACCTGCTCGCGGCGGTGGCGACATGCATCCTCAGGCCGCGACCAAGATTCGTCTCCACGGTGCATAACTACGTGCGCGAGGATGTCGCCAATACACACGGCCGCTGGATGGCCGCGCCCGTTTCCCGGGTGTGGACCGCCGCCTGGCGCAGGCTGGATGCATGTGTTGTGCTCTCCCAGGACGCGCGAACGTATTACAGCCCACTGATGCCCAGGCAGGAGTTGGCGGTGATTCCCAGCGGGCGCAAGCCGCATCGGACTGCGGTGGGCTTCGTCTCGGAGGACGCTGACCTGCGCCGATTGAGAGAGCGCTACTGCGTTATCGGGGCCAATGCGCTACTGTCGCGCAGAAAGGGGCTTGAGCAGATTCTCCGAGTGATGCTCCAGCTTCCCGACCATGCATTCGTCCTCGTAGGCGACGGCCCGGAGAGGCAGGCCCTGATCAAAATGGCGAGGGATCTCGGCGTGCGAGAGCGCTTCGTCGACCTCGGTTTCAAGGACAACGCGCGCAACTACCTTGACTACTACGACATGTATGCCATGCCGTCGCGCTCGGAGGGCCAAGGACTTGCACTACTCGAGGCAGCTGCCGCAAGCTTACCTGTCGTGTGCTCCCGCCTTCCCGTGTTCGAAGAGATCTTCGACCGCTCCCAAGCCGCATTCTTCGACCTAGATGACATGGCTGGGCTTCGGGACGCGCTGCGCCGCGCCTGGGATGAGCGCACGTCCCTCGGGCCGGCGGCGCGCAAGCGCTTCGAAGAGGCCTATTCGACCGACGCCATGGTTGAGGCGTACCTGTCGCTCTTCCGGCGCCTGACGGCCGGTGGTCCGCCGTAGAAACACTGAAGAGCAAGCGCTCGACGCGGGACGCCCGAAGAATCACCTGCAACCGAACGTCGTATACGAAGTCAGCCCTCAGGCGCCGTCGCGAGAGCCATCGCTATAATAAGTCCGGGTCCCCGTCGAGATACGAGCTAGATTAACAGGCGACAGAAAGAACGGCTCCTTGGGCGACGCCGTGTGTAGAGAATGGCTGTAAGCCTTGCTAAGAAGCGATCCTCAGGGGAGACGGCAGCCAGGGATGAATAAGCACCAATCAATCGAACCACCAATCGCAATTTAGACACTTATGTTAGGAATCCGAGCTCGCCTTAGCGGGGATTTCGTTTGGTATTTCCTCCGTCGCCATGCAAGAGGTATTGCCCTGGATGTCGGGGCGCATTACGGCGAATATCTTTCCGCGTTGACCAAGTGCGAGAAGGTGTTCGCCTTTGAGCCAAACCCATACAGCTTTGCGAGACTGGCGAGGGAAACTAGTCTTCGGATCATTCCAGTGCAAAAGGCCGTGTCGGATCACTGCGGCAAAGCAACATTCTTCATCGATGCGAGAGAGCGCAGTAGATCGGTAGCAAGCACGATGAGCGAAGATGCTGCACGAATGAACGACGGTGAATTCTGGCCTAAGATCGAGGTCGATTGCATAACACTCGATAGCTTCTGTGTAGGCATTGATCCTTCCATCATCAAGATCGATGTTGAATTGCACGAGCCAGAGGTCATTGCTGGAGCGCGAGAAGTTATTGCTCGCTGCAAGCCCGCAATCGTTTTCGAGATGGGTGAGGGGCATCGAAGCTTGTATGAACCTGCCCTGCGCTTCCTCGTCTCTCTGGGCTACCACCTAACCGAAAAGAGGCAGTCCCCAGGCGTCCTGAACGTCGGAGCCGCGCCGCCCAGATGAAAGCACCTTAATAGCGGATAGTCCGCCAGTTCGTTCTTATAGCGATGTCCGCCGGGCTATCTCCTCCGAAACGGGGGTCAGGGCTCCCGAGCACTCGGCCAGTTCACAAACCAGGCGCTCGGCATTATGGCGCTCGCGTACGAGAGACGCATTATCTCTGGCGAGTGCCTTGAAGTCGTCCAAGTTCTCAAGCATGAAGACGAGACTCGCCGCAGCGTCGGGCTCGGAGGGATAGCACACGCCGGCTAGTCCGGCCGTCAATCTCGCGGACGCATGCGCCGGCTGGCGGAAGCGACGCAACTCGTTTGCCAGCCAGGTCCCGTCGGGTACGAGAACCGGCACGCCGGCGGACAATGCCTCGATTAGAACCCCCGAGCTCCGGAATCGGTACTGGCTCGCCTTGTATGGAAGCAGCATGATATCGGAGCTCAGTATGGTTGCCTCATAGGCAGCCCGGCCTTGGGATTGCAGAATGAGGGACACGGCGCTCGGGTCAAAACTCTTCAGCGACTTCAGGGCGTTGCGCGCGTTTCGCTCGAGCCCAGTCGATGGGGCATTCGCCTGGATAACGAAGCAAATCTTCCGCCTGCCTCGGAAGGCCTCAAGAACGCGCCGGATTATTTCCGGCAATAGATCGAACCCCTTCTCACATCTCGCGTCTCCCGAGTAGCAAACCTGAATCACCTTACCGCTAGACCGTACAGCCAAACTTGTGATCGGGTGAGGAAGTGGCAGAGCGTGGAATTTCAGTCGAAATGCGTCGGTGTAAAGCTGAGCGAGCTCCGGAGTGTCGGTATGAAAGTATAGATGGCCATCCGCAACGCAAGCCCTAAGCCGGCCGATGGCCTCGCCCAAAGCCGTAGATTCGAATTGCCTGAACTCGCGGCGCAGCAACACATGGATAGACGCTCCCGCATGCCCTCCGTGTCGCCCTAGCGAGGACGCCAGACCATGAAGCTCAGGAATCCATGGGTTCGGCAGAAAAATGAGATCTCCCGACCGAGGCCTAAGGCGCTCGAACGCGGCGGTCGTTCCGCGTTCGAACGCGCGAGAGCGAACCCTTAGGTCGAGCGCATCATAGCGCGCTCGCAACCCGTCCTGCATTGCGGGCCGCGGCGCCCCCGCCCGAGCCGCAGTCGGCAGAGCTGGCTCACGCTGTCGCAATACGTTGAGGCGTAGCCAACGTACAAAGGGCGCTCGCGCGCCAAGAGGCCAATTGTCGCAACGATACAACCGGTCGATTTGAACCGTTCCCGGAACCACATCGCGAAAGCTTTGATGCGTGACGAGGGCTGGGGTATATCCGCGTAACCGGCTGGCATCGAGCACCGCCGTCGCGTAGGAGAGAAAATGCCCGCCCCGGTCAACAATCGAATTGTCCAAGAGGATGAAGCGTGCCTGATCGTTGGCGTTCGATTTGCGTATCATCCAGGGCCGCTATCTGCTTCGGAACGGCTTTACCGCGGCACGACGGGCGTTCCACCTTCCGGAAGCGTCGTGCCTCGGTGACCGAGAAACCACTGCACGGTACGTTCGATCCCTTCCCTAAGGGGTGTCTGCCTCATGCGGGGCACAAGCTTGCGAAGCCGCTCGACGCGCAGGCACTTCGCTCGAGCGCCCACATAACGCGCCGTGTCGAACTCGATCTTGCCGAAATCGAACTTCACCTCGTCGCAGATCAACGAGGCGAAATCGCGAATCGAGTGATCCTCGCCCGCGCCGATATTGATGAGGTTGTTCTCCTCGGTTTCCGCAAGCTGAATGGCGGCATCTACGAAATCGTCTATGTAAACGAGCTCGCGGCGTTGATGTCCGTCCCCCCATAGAACAACCGGCTCGCCGTACAGCTTTCCTCTCAAGATCTTCCGGATCAGATCGAATATGAAATGCATCTGGCGCCCGTCGGTATGGTATCCGGGGCCGTACAGCGTCGATGGCACAAGGTGAAGGTATCGAAGATCGAACTGCTTCTGAAGCGCAAGAAGACCGACGTAGAGCATGCGTTTGGTCATTCCATACGTGAACAGGCTCTCGATGGGCTGGCCCACGAGATAGTTTTCCTCGACCAGCTCGGATTCGGGCGCATAAGAGCAGCTCGTCCCCATGGAAACGAGCTTTGCCTGGGGTTGACGCTCCTGCCACCACGTCAGGACGTTGGTGTTGATCTGTTGGTTGATGACCCATTGTTCGCCGGGGTGATAGAGGCAAAAGTCCCCCGCCTGCGTCCATGCGGCGAGATGATAAATCAGCATCGTAGGAAGCCCCGGCAAACGGCTCGAGCGATCCCTGTCGCGTCAGATCGGCTTGGCGCGACCCCAAACGCCCCACGTCGTGGCCCTGCGCCTCGAGCGCGCGGCACAGCGCCGACCCGAGGAATCCGGTCGCTCCGGTCACCAGAATTTTCATGCGCTTTCCTTCGGGTTGACGGGAAAATAGAAATCGATGCCCTTGGCGATCAGGTCCTGGTTGTTCGCGAGAATCTCCTTTTTGAAGTTCCACGCAAGCACGTAGTAGATGTCTGGCAGCTCCTTCAATTCGGACTCGATCGCGATCGGGATGTGCATACCCGGAGAATAAAGTCCTCGCCGCAGCTCATTCTTTTCCACCAGACACTCGATGACGTCGGGGCCGATCCCGAAGTAGTTCAGCAGCGTGTTTCCCTTCACCGGCGCGCCGAAGCCGAAGATGCGTTTGCCGCGTCGCTTCGCGTCGGTCGAGATAAGCGACGTTCTCCTCTCTCATCTTGCCGATTCGCTCCGCGAACGCCCGATACGCGCCAATCGTATTGCAGCCCGTTCGCTGCTCGGCTTCGCGCATTGCGCCCAGCCGATCGGTTTGCCGCGCTCGATCCTTGTGGGTCACGAAACCGATAATGGAACCCCCATGTATCGGCTCGAGATATGCGTCGAACATGGAAAGCCCGTGCCGCTGCAACAGCACTTCGATTGTCTCCAGGGTGTAATAGAGAAGATGCTCATGGTAGATCTGGTCGAAAGCCAGATTGTCCATGATGCTCTTCATATAGAGGAACTGCACGACGAACACGCCGCCCGGCTTCAGACCCTCGCGGATCGCCTCGCACACGGAGTGCAACTCCTCCAGATGAAAGAACACACCGGATGCGTTGACCACGTCGTATTGCTTGCCAACCTTTTGTAGCATTTCGAGGTTGAAGAACGCATTAAGGGTCGGGACGCCGGCTTCATTTGCAATTTTCGCGGTTGTCTTCGAAGACTCCACGCCCAGAACCTCGTAGCCGAGCGCCTGGTAATGCTTGAGTTGCGTGCCGTCATTCGACCCGATGTCCAGCACCGACTTGCTTATGGCGGCCTGGAAAAAGCGCCGATCGACCTCGGCGGCAACGTTGCGGAAATGTTCCGACAGCGACTTGGTCACACCGGAGAGGTAGGTGTGATCGCCGAACATGATTTCCTTCTTGACGGTGAAGTCGAGTTGCGAAGTGTGGCAGTCCAGGCAGTACAAGACACGCAGAGGATAAAACGGCTCCTTGCCGATCTCCTCTTTCTTCAGGAAATTGTTGCACCAGGGCTGGCGGCCGAGGTCGATCACCGGCTCCAGATTCGTCGAGTCGCAGACTCGGCAGATCATGCAAACCACCTCATGTTGTTGCGGATGAACGCGTCCGCTTGCGCGAGCGATGTTTCGGTTCCGATGTCGAGAAAAGGCGCGTCGCACGGCACCGTGGAAATTCTGGCGCCCGACGCGATAAGCGAAGGGAACACATCATACTCGAAGCTGAGCGGCCGCTTCGTGGGGAAGCGGCCGATGGTCGGTCGCCGGAAGAGATAGACGCCGCCGTTCACCAATCCCGCGCCGGGCCGCTTTTCCGCGAACCCGAGCAGTCTTCCGTCCGCGTCCACCTTCAGGCTCCCATAGCGGGATGCGTCCGCCGTGCGCACGGCGAGCAACGCCGCGTCCACGCCCGGATCCTGCAGCGCCTTCAGCAGTGGTCGCAAGTCGGCGAGTGTCAGCGAATCGCCGTTGCAGGCAAGCACGTCACGCTCACTATTATTGGATGCGTCGAGTGTGTGCAGGAACCCCCCGCCGGTTCCGAGCGGCTCGGTTTCCTTGACGCATGCGATCCCGTGCTCCGTTGCGAACGTCTCGATCTTGTCGGCCAGAAAGCCCGCCGATATCACGATCGAGGCCAGCCGTTGGCCGCGAAAGTAACGGACTACCCACTCAAGGAAGGGTTGGCCGGCAACCGGGGCGAGGGGTTTGGGTAGGTCGGGCAGGAGATGCCGGATCCGCGTTCCGGCGCCGCCGGCGAGGATCACCACCAGGGGCACGGCCACCTGCACGCCTCAGACGTTGGCGAAGCGCTGTTACGCAGGATCGTGTAGCCCTTGATCAGCTCGCGGATGCCGCGGTCCAGGTCCCACTCCGTCTTGAATCCCGGTGCTCGCGATCCGCGCGTTGGAGACGATGTAGTCGCGCTTGTCCGGGTCCTCCCCGATCGGCGCTTCGAGATAGACGAATTGCGGCAGATGCTTCTGGATCACCTGGCAGAGCTCGATCTTGGAGAGATTGGCATCGTCAAGGCCCACATTGTAGGGCCTGCCCTTCATCGCCTCGAAATTGTCCAGCGCGTAGCAGGAATACCCGCGCCACATCGCGCACGTGGATGTAGTTGCGCTTGAAGTGCCCCTCGAAGATGCACCACCGCGCGGTCGTTCACGGCGCGGTAGACGAAGTCGTTGACCAGCAGGTCGATGCGCATGCGCGGCGACATGCCGAACACGGTCGCCAGCCGGAAGGTCGCGCTGTTCTCGCGCTGCAGCACCGGCTGCTTCTGCCTCGACCTTCGTCACGCCGTAGAGCGAAATCGGCCGCAGCGGGGTTTCCTCGGTGCAGTGCTTGTCCTTCTCGCCGACGCCATAGCCGCTGTTGGTGATCGGCATCAGGATCCGCTGCTCGGGCTGCCACACGGCACAGCATCTCGACCGCGTCCCGGTTGGTCGTCTTCGTGCCCGAGCGGGTCGCGGTCGCACAGCGGCGCGCCGACCAGCGCCGCCAGCGGAATGCATGACATCGGCCTTGGCCAGCAGTTTCTTCATCAGCGCCTCGTCGCGCGCATCGCCGCGCACCACTTCGAAAGTGTCGTAGCGCGCAGCAGTCGGCGAGCGAAGTCTGGCCGAACATGAAGTTGTCAAGCACGGTCACCGAATGCCCGGCCTCTAGCAGATTAGGCACGATCACCGAACCGAGATAGCCGGCACCGCCTGTAACGAGAATATTCAAGGCTTCTCCTTTATGCGAAACTGCGCTTCGACGCACTCACAAATGTAGTGATACAGCATGATATGCATCTCCTGGATTCGGGGCGTTACCGTCGACGGCACGGCAAGCAGGATGTCTGCAAGGCTCGCCAGCCTTCCACCGCCCTCGCCCGACATCGCGAGAACCGCCATCTGGAGCCGTTTGGCCTGATCGGCGGCCGCGAGCACGTTCTTCGAGTTACCGCTCGTCGAAATCGCCCACAGGACGCCGCCCGGCTGCCCGTAGGCTTCGACTTGGCGCGCGAAGACCGTATCGTACGTGACATCGTTGGCCCATGCCGTGATGACTGAAGTATCCGTGCTCAGCGCACGCACGTTGAGCGCACGCCGCTCTTTGAAGAACTTGCCGACGAGCTCTCCGGAAATATGCTGAGCGTCAGCCGCCGAGCCGCCGTTGCCGCAGACCAGGACAGGCTTGTTTGCGGAAAGCGCATGACACAGCGCGTCGACCGCAGCGTCGAGACCCGCCTGAATCGAATCGACCGGGATCTGCGCAAGGCTTCCTTGCAGCGTGGCGATTTGGTGCGCGAACGAATTGTCAGCCACGTCGATGCCTACGAGTGAACGACGATGCTGCCAGGCGCATCGATCGCGAACGGCACTTCATGGTAGTTCGACAAAGCGGCCCGCACTGCGGGCTGCCGTTCGGGTGGCACGAAGAAGAGCATGAACCCGCCGCCGCCGGCACCGAGGAGCTTGCCGCCGAGAGCGCCCGCACCAATCCCCGCATCGTAGAGACGATCGATCGTAGGCGCGCTGACCGAGGGGTCGAGCTGCTTCTTCTCGATCCACGTCTCGTGAAGGAGCTTTCCGAACTCATCTAGGCTGCTGCTTCCTGTCAGCGCATCGTAGGCGCTGATCTACCAGTAGCAGCATCTTCTTCAGGTTGTCCTGGATACGTGCCATGTTGGCGAGCTTGTTCGCTTCCACCTCGTGCGCCCGCCGGGTGATACCGGTGAAGAACAGGAGCAGACTGTCGCCAAGCTCCCGGGTCCTCGCCTTACTGATCGGCACGCGCTCGACGACGAAGTCGTCATCGCCCCTGAAGCGTATGACGTTGAGGCCCCCGAACGCCGCGAAGATCTGATCCTGCAGGCCGACCGCTTCCCGGAGTACGCCGCGCTCCACGTAAATCGCCGAGCGCGCCAGCTCCTCCTGTCCGATGTGCCGTCCCTGGTGCGCGCGGATGCCCTTGATGAGGCCCACGGTGAAACTCGATGACGAGCCGAGACCGCTGAAAGACGGCAGATCGGAAGCGAGGTTGACCTCGACGTCCTGCTGCACCCCGCAGTAGCGCAGAATTTCCCGGAACGGCCGGTGTTCGATTTCCTCCAGGCTCCTGGCGTGCTCCACCTTGCGGTAGGCGAATCGGATCTTGTGGTCGAACAGCCACGACGGCAGGTGCGACACCGTGTGGTAGATGTATTTGTCGATCGCGGTGCCAAGCACTGCGCCGCCGTGGATCGAGAAAAAGTCCGGGAAATCAGTGCCACCGCCGAAGAAGCTGACTCGCAGCGGGGTTCTGGTGATTATCACGCGTTAGCCTGGAACGCACTGGTTGTCGAGATCGAAATGTTCCAGCCCATCAAGGGCCGTCGAACCGCCATTGTCGCTTCTACTCCGCTGCGCTGGAATCGTAGAAAGGCTGAAATTTTAGCCTAGTTGCAGCCCTGGTTGACCGTCTGTAGCGAGGGCCCGCGGTTCCGGCCCGAGTAATTGCCGCGCCCACTACCTGCCGCCAGGCGGCTCTCGAAGGAACTTTGAAAACATAACCGAGTCAACTTCACCGTCGCTTCCACTTCAAGAGCGGGAGCAACGGGGGCATGCATCGGACTTTCGGATACACACCAGATGAAAACCAAAGATCGGGGTCGGCCCGAGCATCCGCAGTCGCCCAGTGCCGAGAACGAGGATTGCCGCTTCCTCGCACAAAATCGGCATGCGAAGAAGAGACCGTCCTCCGGTGTGAATCTCGCATGCCCCCGAAACTTGTTCGCCCACCACTCCCGAGGTTTAACGGTCACGTGCCAAACCGCGCCGGTCGCCGGGCCCCGATCCTCGAAGGTCGCTATCGATCCAACGAACAGCCCGCCCGGACGCAGATGTCGTGTCACGTTGTCGAAAAAACCAGGCAAAACAGTTTCAGGAATATGCTCAAAGTACTCTCCCATGCGGTAATCACATCGAACTCGATCGCATCACCATCAGCGCCAAGCAGACGGAATCGGCCCGGCGTGATATCAGCCGTAAAAAGACGGTTTGGGATAGTGCGCCACTCTGCGCGCCGCTCCTTCAAGGATAGGTCGCTGCCCTCGATGCCGAATGATTCGTGTCCAGCTATTACGAAATCCCAAACCAATCCGCCACCCGCACAACCAAGATCGAGATGCAAGATCGGCTTCTTGCCCAATGCCAGTTCACAGGCGCGGACGAAGCGCGGATGCCTTGTGTTGTCATTTCTGGTTCCGCGCGGGAACTTGGCGGTCATCACTTTCGAATCGCGACCGGGTGATCCGTTTGCAGCCGCACACCTGGACTCTGCGCACACAGCAACCGATCAAGCAAGATCAGAATATCGCGGTCCCTGTCGTCGGAGTTGATGAATTCCCTTTCCGGGAGCTTCCTGAGCTCCCAAATATGAGCATTCGCCTCCCGAACGCTTTGCCCAAGCCTTCTCTGACGTCAGCCGGCGATCTGCTGTACGCCTACTAACCGACGAAGAAGATTTATTAGGTACCTCATCTAATTTCTGCCCGCGTCGTGTACATCGTGCCGGGCGACGTCGAGCCGGGAGTGAGCCGCGCCAGGCCACCCCCGAACCACATAACATCGAGCACGCTAACCTGGTGCCCGGCGACAAGGAGCTTGAAGAACGAGAACAGTGCCTTTATACCCGCAGGCGCCGGAAAGGAGGATGGTCGTATTCGTAGTTCCATGCAACGCTGTGTCCAAGTTGTCGGGATTCGCGATCGTGGTCGCCACCGGAAGTAGAAATGAACCGAAGAGAAATGCACCCGAAATGATTAGCCAGTATTGAACACCGTCAGCTTCGCTTGATGATCTGAAAAAGCAGTCTGGGCGGCCTCGAGAATTAAATGGCTGGCTTTGTCCGCGCGATCACGTTGCGGTCCGCGCCGGCGGATCTCATACCCAAGGCGATTCGCTAACCTCTGAATAATTCCCGCGATCGATTTTCTTAGCTGCATTTGTCCAATCGGCGCCCCCGTGAACGCCGCCCCGTCCGCTTTACGCCGGTCAAGCGTCCAGCGCCTAACTGCTACGACGGAACTGTACGCTGTGACGTAAGACTGCTACAAAGATGATCGCTACGGTCCGAAAAAACCTCAGTCAATCAACGACAGCTCGACTGACTCCGAGCCTCGGGTAACTCTCGTGCCTCTCGCCTGCTGCGCGGCTATAGGAGAAAATCCGCCGTCGCTCGGACACGCGAAAGATCGCCCAAGCGCAGAACCCGCCCTCCATTTACCTTGAACGTCGGGTCGAATGGCCCCGACAGCGATCTGAAGAATGCACGCGCCTTCGTCGGAGTCCGAACGTGAATTACCCAATCCCGATAGCTCGTCGCTAAGAAATGACTGTACGTCTGATAGCCCAGGATCACGCGCTCTGGCGTCTCAACTCCGCACCAAACGCGATCATCGCGGCTATCAGACTCAAAGGCCATGTCGAAATGGTAACGGCCCGGAGCAAGGTCGATCCATGTGCTCGACATTTGCGCGCCGCCCGTGGTCTCGAAATTTCCCTTCCGCCAGGCGGGCAACCTCTTCCTTCGCCATCGTGAGGACTATACGGAGTGGAATGGAGTCTCGACGTATGCACATATACAACATTTCGCAGCGAGCTTCCCTCCGGAAAGTCCGCCCGAGAGCGAACGTAGGTGTAATTCCCGAGATCCCAGCACTCGTACCCGCGTGCCTTTAGGAACTCAAAGCAAGCGAGGTCCTCGACAGTTGTTTCGAGAATGAGATGGGGCGCGTGCCTATCGATAGTTCGTTCGAAGCCGCGTAGGGCCGCGAATTCCGCTCCCTCTATATCCATCTTAACCACGCTCGGCACAAGACCCTGCTCCGCAACGAAGTCGTCCAGTGCAAGACCCAGGACTTGCGTGTCCCCGCCATCGCCGGCGACGATGCGATCTGAGTGATGGTGCTCAAGATTGAACTGTAACTTGAGAAGGGAGGCCGAATCAGAGTGAATGGCTCTGTGGTATAGCGTGGTATTGAAGCAGCCTTGAAGCACTAGATTGTGTTGCAGCCTGTCGATGATCCGCGGGCTCGCTTCGAAGGCGCATACTTGTCCCCGAGGCCCGACCAGCCGGCTCATCACGGTGGTCAGTCCGCCGACGTTTGCCCCGCAGTCAAAGGCGACATCCCCCGGATGCAGCAGGTCGATTAACGCATATCGTACCGTGGGCTCCCAAGCGATGCCCTCGTACCAATAGTTGTTGTCGAAGCAGCGCGGAACGCCACCTTCGCCGGCTAATAGGGTTCTCGCGCCAACTCGACCGATGAGCCGCGCCAGCCGCTTCCTCAACAGGGATTCGCGGAAGGCATACAAAGCGCATGGCCGCAACCCCAGTATTTCAGCTATGCGCGCAGCCGCCATGCCGTCGCCGTAGGGAGAGACTCCCCGCGCCATCGCGCGGTAAGCCGCCTCGTTGTCGAGCAGATCCTCCGCCGCGGAAACAATGCTGGACGTTTCCGTTCCTACCAGCTTCGCGACACCCGCCTCGATGGCCTCGAGTCGCTCGGTCTCGTCCCGCACCACAAGCACCGGCTTCGACAGCGCGGGAGCCTCCTCCTGTATCCCTCCCGAGTCGGAAATAGGAAGAAACAGCGCTTCAACAGCGCCACCAGCGCCCCATATCCCAGCGGTTCGCACAATATGACGTTTGCCACATCCGCCAGCTCGCCGCGAATGGCGTTTCCCACCGACGGGTTTGGATGCACGGGAATCACGATCTGAATATCTGTGTATTTCGTGGCCAGCATCCGGAGCGCCACGGCAATCTGCCCTCATTGGGTCGCCGATGCTCTCACGCCGATGTATCGTCGCCAGGATGAGCCGCTTGCTGGCGTCAATAGGGAGATCGACCGCGTCACTCTTCGCGGCGACTATCGCAGCGCGTCAATGACCGTCTTCCGGTAGCATATAGACGTTCTCCTCGATCCCTTCTCTTGCGAGCTCGCGCCTATTCCGTTCGGTCGGGCAAAAATGCCAGGTAGCGAGTCTGGACAGCATAACCCGGTTGAGCTCCTCCGGAAACGGATTCCTCAGGTTATGCGTCCTCAGTCCTGCTTCCACATGGCCGACCGGAATCCCTCGGTAGAAGCAAGCGAGCCCCGCCACCATCGCCGACGTGGTATCCCCCTGGACGAGGACTATTTCGGGTTCGGCCGACTCCAGAAACGCGTCCAGCGCAACGATCAGTCTCGAGGTTAGCTGCGGCAGCGTCTGATTCTGAGTCATCACACTCAGATCGCTATCCGGCGTGATGCCGAACAGATCGAGCGCCGTGTCCAGCAACTCCCGATGTTGTCCAGTAGCGAGAACGCTCACGCGCGCGCCCGCCGACCGCCTCAGACGGAGAATGACCGGAGCCATCTTGATGGCTTCCGGGCCGGGGTGCCGACCACGCAGACGACGGACTTACGCAACGTGAACACCCCCGCTCCCCGAGCGACTGTGTCAGCGTAGGCAGAATCCTGAGGAATTGAGAGTCCCAATTTAGCGCGCTTTCGTACGCCGAGATGCAATTGGCGACCAGCTCCGCATAGCGCTCGCTGCCTCGAATCTCCATGGCGTATTCGTATCCCTCTCTGAACGCTTCGTAAGTCCAGTCGTCGAGGAGAATTCCGCAATCGTAGCGCTCGATGAACTCGCGCATTTGCGGGTTCGGTGACGCCGAGGAGAGCCGCTTGCAATTGCCTCAAAGAACTTGTTCGAGGGCACGCGTAATGCTGCGTGGGATCACTTGGATGCCAATAGGCAAGGACGTAGGAATACCCCGCGCGAGTCCCCTCGAGTTCATTCTCGGTCACTTTCCCAAGGTAGCGGATAGCCGGGTAGGTGCGACACATCTCATCGAATTGTTCGCGAAATTCCGGTCGGAATGTCTTTGCCCGAAAGATGCCGTAGATGTCGATCGCAAACCGCTCCGGTGCTTCATAGAGGTAGAGCCAGGGCTCTTCGTCCACGAAAATGCTCCCTTGGTGCAGAAGTTTTTGGTTGGGGTTCAATTGCGGTCCGGCGTATCGGAGCATGTTCGTAGCGCTTGCAGTTATAGAGCACTCTGACTCGCCGGGCATCGAGCCCTCCGGCCCGCACGACCTGTGCCGCGCGGTTTGGCTCAGGGACGATGAACATGTCCACCCGGTCTTGAACTTCCCTCAGCAAGTGCGCTTCGGAATTGAACACGGAGGGAGAAAAGTAATAGCTCTCCAGGACGTAATTGATGGTCAGCTTAGAGCTTTCGATAATGCAGCAGCACCGGCAACGCGAGGTTCGAAAAGAAGATCAGGATGTCGGGGCTCTGCTGCCTTCAGAACCTCGTACACGAACCGGATGTATTCGAACCGCCTCTGCGCCGCGAACTCACTCTGTACGACATCTATCGACGGATGCGAAACTCGTACGCTCAGCTTGTCCGTAGGCTGCGGGCAGATTACCGTCGCTCGTGTGCCACAGTATTCGGCGACTGAAATCGCGAACGAAAGCACCTGAGGCGATCCCATCCCCATTGGTTCGTCGCTCACAGTTACTATCCTGAGGCCGTTCATCGTCCCCCACGCGCTCCGGATCTCCCGCCACCGTCTCGCACGCCGGCAATGAGGCCCTCGATCAGCCGCGGAGCGTTGTGGTAGCGGTTCACTTCGTCCGCGAAAGCTAACGCGGACGCCTTGTAGTGGCTGTAATGGCTCACCATCTCCCGTATGCACCGGACGATGTCCGTCTCGGAGTCGTAGATCAGGCCGATGACGCCGACAGGCGGTGGTGAGCCTTCGGCCTGAAGGAGTCGGGCGCGGATCCGCAGGCGGGAGGGCCCGGTAGCGGAGGCAGAAATGCGAAGAAGCACCCTTGTGACGCGCTCAGGCAGGCGGACGAGGCGCGAGCCGCAGTCGAGGCCGGGCGGACGATACAGAAAGATCCTCGCGCTTCGCCTTCGACGCGACTGATCGTACGTGATCATACGGCTCTCCAGCGAGTAGCGGCCCTCGTCCCCGCCCTCGACGTCGATCGATAGGAATCCGCCGTCTATTGCGTTCGCCTCGAACTCCACGGCGAGGTCGCGGCCCGTGGCTTCGATCGCCGCGGCCTCCTCGGCCAGCACCTTCATCTGCCGGACGATGCGCTTCTGATAATCAGCCGTGCTACGCGCGAATTGGGTCGATAACCAAGTGTTGGCCGGAACGATTACCGGAATACCCGCGGACAAGTACTCGAGCAGCACTCCGCTCGTGCGGGCGTAATAGTTTTCGCGCAAATACAGAAGCAACCCGATGTCGCTACGCTCAACCAGACGATCATACTGTTCCGCGGCGAGGGCGCGGTCCATGAGCTCCACCCGGACACCACCGGCGGTCTGGAGGTACCGGAACTTGCAGCAGAGCACGCAGTGCGGCTCGCCCTGTGGCACGTTATAGTTGGCCTGAATTGCGAAGTGCACGGAATCCTTGAGCGCCCGATCGGCCGCGCAGTCGTCGACAACGCGCGGAAGAAGTTGAAACCCCTTTTCCGTTCGCGCATCACCGACGTACGAGAGGCATAGTGGCAGTCTGAACTCGCTGCGACGCAACCGGCCCTTTGTGTGCGGAATCGGAAGAGTGTGGAATTCGCCGCCAAACGCGAACCGATATTGCACGCTCAGTTCGTCCGAATCGGTAAAGAAGGTCGCCTGTTCAGCGAGCCTCGAGAAGAGCGGCGCGAATTGCGCTACAGCCGCCTTGTCGTAAGTGGCCCGATCGCCCGGGAAGAGATTGCGTCGAAACAGCAGGCACCACTTTGCGCCTTGGAACTTGGGGCTGTTCCGCAATGCGCGCTCGAGCCCGGCGCAGTCCTGGAAGGAAATCGTGGGGAAAAGGATCAAATCATGTTCACCCGGGCGAAGCTTCTGCAGCCACTGGATAGTATCTTTGCCGAATTCGGTGGAGGTGTCGCGGCTGCGTCGCGAGACCATCCGGATGCGGGGCCGCCCGTACCGCGCATTATCCGAGCATTCATCGATTTCCCGTAGTTCCAGACCTCGCGAAGAGAGTGGCCCGTAGCCCGGTAAAAGAGCTGAGGAATGAACAGCGATCTGAGGAGGAAGCGCACCACCTCCTTGGCACCCCGCGTGAACCGTCCGATCAGACCGTAGTGGACCCCAGAGCAGCCCTGCGACGGCGATGCGCGCAGCCACTGCCGTGGCTGCCTTGGCCCGCCGTGCGGCACCCGCCATTGGCAGCAGGGTGTTAAGTAAGCCGCCTAAATATTGCGTGACGTGCCTGTTTCTGTTGCCGAAGAAGTCATGGCGGTAGGCGCGGACGAGTTCGTGACCGATCTGCCCCGTCGGGTGGAACGCCACTCCGGCGACAAGAGCCGTGCCGAGTCCCTCCGCCTTCGCCGCATCGAGCAACGATATCGCGTAGCCCAAGTAATGGCCTCCTGGGCCATTTCTTGAATGATCAACGACAATGAGTCGCACGTAGCTTGGATTCACCGGAGAGTCGCTGTGAAGCCGACGACGCGTTATGCGCCCGTATTCTGTTCTGAAATGATCTTGCCCCGCTCCAGGCGAAAGATCCGATTACAACCTTTCTGGCCCAGCTCCATGGAATGCGATGCGAGAACTAGGATCGGTGTCTTCCCGACCAAAGCGTCCAGCCTCGCGGATGCCTTTTTGGAGAATTCCGCGTCGCCAACGCTCAACCACTCATCCATCAGGAGAATGTCGGCCTCCACGCTCGTTGCGGCGGCGAATGCGAGTCGAACCTGCATTCCGCTGGAGTACGTGCGAACAGGCATGTCCAGATAGTCCCCGAGCTCGGTAAAGTCGGCGATTTCCTTGATTCTGCTTTTATGGCCTTGGGGTGCAGGCCGGCCAGGATGCCGCGGAAGACGATGTTGTCGTAGCCGGTCGCTTCGGGGTCGATTCCCAGGCTCAGATCGAGCAGCGTCGCCGTGCGGCCTTTAACCTCCAAATATCCACCCTGGGGCTCGTAGATTCCGGAGAGCACTCTGAGCAGGGTCGTTTTCCCCGACCCGTTCTGGCCGACAAGGCCGACCCGGTCGCCTTCGCGGATCTCGAACGACAAATGGTCAAGGGCCCGGACGATCACCCGATTGCCTGAATCTCGTCCTATCCTCCCGCCGGTCGTTGCCCGCAAGACCGTGGTCTTCAGTGATCTGTGGGAGGCGTTGTAGATCGGGAAATTGACAACGATGTCTTCGGCTTTGATGTACGGCATAACGTTCAGACCCAGTACGCGACCCGCGCCCGGTAGCGGGTGAAAAGTGCCAGGGACAACGGGAACCCGATGGCGAACATCACGCACAGGAACACAAGGGAGCTTACCGGGTAGGCTTGGCTCAGCAGCGGCGCCCGCAACAGCTCGATGGCGTGGAAGAAGGGGTTCCATTCGGCGATGTAGCTCCGGCTCCCCAGAAGGCCAAGTTGCCACATGATGGGCGTCATGAAGAACGTCACCTGCACTAGATTGGCGATGATTTGAGGGATGTCGCGAAAGCGCGTGCAGAGCACGCCAAGGAGAAGGCACACCCAGAGTCCGTTCAGGAGGATGAGAAGAAATCCGGGTAGGACGAGAACGAGCGACAACAGGGAGCCCTTCCTGTAGATCAGCTCGACGACGAGCAGGATCACCGCGTTGTGCGCGAACATGATCACGTTGCGCCAGATGACCCGGGAGACATGGAGCGTCAGCGGCAGCTTTACCTGCTTGATGATCTGGTCGGCTGCGATGAATGCCGTACAACTCTCGTTGACCAACGCCGCAAGGAAGTTCCACACCACCAAGCCAATAGCAAGGTAAGGGATGTAGTCCTTCGACTCCTGATGGAAGATGCGCGCGTAAAGCAGGCCGATCCCGGCCACCATGACGCCCGTGCTGATGGTCAACCAGAACGGCCCGAGGACGGAGCGGCGGTAGCGTTGCTTGATGTCCTGCCAGCCGAGCGTCGCCCAGACGTGGTAGGTCAATACGCCGCCGAGAAGATCCGCGACAGCTCTCTTTAGCTGGCTATCCATTCCCACTGAGGGCGCTCCACCCGGGGTGGAACCCGCAGCGTTCGAACCGCGGTATGTCGTCGCGCTTTCCGCGTCAATTCCATTACTCATGAGGTGCGTGCCTAGCGGATGCCAGCAGAGGTCGTTGCCAGTCTTCTATTTGCGAGTGGGAACTAAAGACGTAACGGCAGAAGACCGGGATCTGCGGGTATCGAAAGGTGCGAAGTATATCTCGGACCGTCGCCTGGACAGCTACTGCAGCAGCTCGGAAGCGCTTGGCCAAGCAAGGCTGCCATGTCAAGCGCGTCGCAGCTCCGCCATAACGCCGCTGAGCTGCTCTTGCCACGATGGCAGCCGAGTGCCGAAGGTTGCCGCGAGCTTCGAGTTGTCGAGCAGCGAATTGCCTGGTCGGCGCGCAGCGGTCGGGTACTGCCCGCTGCTGATCGGCACGACCGGCGTCGGCAAACCGGCCTCGGCGAGGATCGCGACCGCGAACTCATACCACGTCGCCTGCCCCGACGCGCTCATGTGGTAGATACCGGTGGACACTGCGCGGTTTCGACGATGCCGTCAGGATCTCTTGCTGTCGCCCGCGCAATCGCGAGGCTCGAGGTCGGCGCACCCACTTGGTCGCTAACGACCCTGAGCTCCGGTCGCTCGCGCGCCGCGCGGAGAATGGTGAGCAGGAAGTTCTTGCCGCGCGCGCCATACACCCAGCTCGTGCGCAGGATGAGGTGCCTGCAGCCCGACGCCTGGATCGCTCGCTCGCCCTCCAGCTTCGTCTTGCCGTAGACGTTGATCGGATTCGGCTCGTCCTCCTCGACGTAGGGCGTCGTCTTCTCTCCGTCGAACACGTAGTCGGTCGAGTAGTGCACCAGCAGCGCGCCGAGGCGCTTCGCCTCCTCCGCCAGCACGCCGGGCGCGAAGCCGTTGATCCGCATCGCCAGCTCCGGCTCCGACTCGGCCTTGTCGACCGCGGTGTAGGCGGCGGCGTTGACGATGACGTCGCGGCTTGAGCCTCGCGCACCGCGCGCCGGATGACGTCCAGGATCGGCGAGATCGAGAGTCGAGCGGTCGGTCGCGAACGACTTCGCCCAGCGGCGCCAGCGCCCGCTCGAGCTCCCAGCCGACCTGCCCGTTGCGGCCGGTGAGGAGGATCTTCAAGGGTAGGTCTCGGCCTCGGCGAGCGGCGCGCCGCGGCGGTCCTTGTCGCTCATCAGCGGCTCGCCCTCGAGCGGCCAGAGCACGCCGATGCCGCGGTCGTTCCATGCCAGCGTGCGCTCGTGCTCGGGCGCGTAGTAGTCGGTGGTCTTGTAGCTGACGATCGCCTGCTCCGAGAGCACCAGGAAACCGTGCGCGAAACCCTGCGGGATCCAGATCATCGGCTGCTGGCTGGGGGAGAGGATCGCGCCGGTCCACTTGCCGAACGTCGGCGAGCTGCGGCGCAGGTCGACCGCGACGTCGTAGATTTCGCCCACCACCACGCGCACCAGCTTTCCCTGCGGCTGCTTGATCTGGTAGTGCAGGCCGCGCAGCACGTTGCGCGAGGAAAGCGACTCGTTGTCCTGCACGAACTCGACGTCGTGGCCGATTGCCTCGCTCCAAGTTGCGGCGGTTGTAGCTCTCGAAGAAATGCCCGCGCGAATCGCGGAACACCTTCGGCTCGAGGATCAGCACTTCCGGGATGTCGGTCTTGATGACTTTCATCAGAATAGCCTCTCGTTCAGGACGCTCTTCAGGTACTGCCCGTAGCCGCTCTTTTCGAGCGGCTTCGCCAGCGCTTCGAGCTGCGCGGCGTCGATGTAGCCCATGCGGTACGCGATCTCCTCCGGGCAGGCGACCTTGAGGCCCTGCCGGCGCTCGATGGTCTCGATGAACGCCGAGGCCTCGAGCAGGGTCTCGTGCGTGCCGGTGTCGAGCCAGGCGAAGCCGCGGCTCATCGGCATGACCTCGAGCTCGCCGCTTTCCAGGTAGGCGCGGTTGACGTCGGTGATCTCCAGCTCGCCGCGCGCCGAGGGCTTGAGCTTGCTGCGCGATGTCGACCACGCGGTTGTCGTAGAAGTACAGCCCGACCACCGCGTAGCGCGATTTCGGGTGCCTGGGCTTTTCCTCGATGCTGACCGCTTTGCCCTGGGCGTCGAACTCGACCACGCCGTAGCGCTGCGGATCCTTGACCGGGTAGGCGAACACCGTGGCGCCGCGGCCGCGCGCGGTCGCGCGCTGCAAGAGCTCGCGCCAGCTCGTTGCCGTAGAAGATGTTGTCGCCCAGCACCAGGGCGACCGGATCCTTGCCGATGAACTCGCGCCCGACGATGAACGCCTGCGCGAGCCCCTCGGGCCGCGGCTGCACCGCGTAGCGCAGGCTGATGCCCCACTGCGCGCCGTCGCCGAGCAGCTGCTCGAAGCGCGGCGTGTCCTCCGGGGTCGAGATGACCAGGATGTCGCGGATCCCGGCCAGCATCAGGGTCGAGAGCGGGTAGTACACCATCGGCTTGTCGTACACCGGCAGCAGCTGCTTGGAGACGACCTGGGTCACCGGGTAGAGCCGCGTGCCCGAGCCGCCGGCGAGGATGATGCCTTTCATGCCTGTCCTCTCGTACCGTAGTTGCGCTCCACCCAACTGCGATAGGCGCCGCTCGTAATGTCTTCCGTCCAGGCCCGATTGGCGAGGTACCAACGCACAGTTTCGATCCGCGAAGCCTCCTGCCCTTGCGCTGTAGTTGCTGCTCCACCCAGTTGCGGTAGGCGCCGCTCGTAATGTCCTCCGTCCAGGCGCGGTTGGCGAGGTACCAGCGCACAGTTTTCTCGAGTCCGGACTCGAAGCTCTCCTGCGGCGACCAGCCAAGCTCGGCGCGGATCTTGCGGCTGTCGATCGCGTAGCGGCGGTCGTGGCCGGGGCGGTCCTTCACAAACGTGACCAGGTCCGCGTAGCGCCCGCCGGCGCGCGGCTGCAGCGCGGTCGAGGATGGCACAGATCTGTTGCACGACGTCGATGTTGGTCCGCTCGCTGCTGCCGCCGATATTGTAGGTCTCGCCCGGCCGTCCCTTGTCGAGCGCCAGGCGCACCGCCGCGCAATGGTCGAGCACGTAGAGCCAGTCGCGCACGTTCTTGCCGTCGCCGTACACCGGCAACGGCTTGCCGGCGAGCGCGTTGTGGATCACGAGCGGGATCAGCTTCTCCGGGAACTGGTAGGGGCCGTAGTTGTTCGAGCAGTTGGTGGTCAGCGCCGGCAGGCCGTAGGTGTGGTGGTAGGCGCGCACCAGGTGGTCGGAGGCCGCCTTGGACGCGGCGTAGGGGCTGTTCGGCGCGTACGGCGTCTGCTCGCTGAACGCCGGATCGTCCGCGCCGAGCGAGCCGTAGACCTCGTCGGTCGAGACGTGCAGGAAGCGGAAGGCGGCTTTCTCGGCGGCGGGCAGCGCGCTCCAGTGCGCGCGCGCCTCCTCGAGCAGGCTGAAGGTGCCCGTCACGTTGGTCTGCACGAACTCGGCCGGGCCCGTCGATCGAGCGGTCGACGTGGCTCTCGGCCGCGAAGTGCACGATCGCGCGCGGGCGGTGCTCGGCGAGCAGCCGGCGCACCAGCGCCCGGTCGCAGATGTCGCCCTGCACGAACACATGGCGCGCGTCGCCCTCGAGCGCGGCGAGGTTCTTCAGGTTGCCGGCGTAGGTCAGCTTGTCGAGGTTGAGCACCGCCTCGCCCGTCTGCGCAACGGTGGAGAGGACGAAATTCGAGCCGATGAAGCCGGCGCCGCCGGTGACGAGGAGCATGGCGCAATTCTACTGGAGCGCCTCGGTGCGCTCCTTGGTGTACTGGATGCGGTACAGCCTGGCGTAGGTGCCGTCCTGCGCCAGCAGCTCGGCGTGGCGGCCGGTCTCGACCACTCGCCCGCGCTCGAGCACCACGATGCGGTCGGCGTTCTCGATCGTCGACAGGCGGTGCGCGATGACGATCGTGGTGCGCCCGCGCATCAGGACTTCGAGCGCGGCCTGCACCTGGCGCTCGGACTCGGAGTCGAGCGCCGAGGTGGCCTCGTCGAGGATCAGCACCGGCGCGTCCTTGAGCAGCGCGCGCGCGATCGCCAGGCGCTGGCGCTGCCCGCCCGAAAGGCGCAGGCCGTTCTCGCCGATCAGGGTGTTCAGCCCCTCGGGCGTCTCGCGGATGTATTCCATCGCGTGCGCGGCTTCGGCCGCCGCGATCACTTCCTTCTCGCTCGCGCCGCCGAGCCGGCCGTAGGCAATATTCGCGTAGATGCTGTCGTTGAACAGCACCACGTCCTGGCTCACCAGCGCGATGTTGGCGCGCAGGCTCTCCAGCGTCAGGCTCTGGATGTCGTGGCCGTCGAGCAGGATGCGCCCCGCGGTCGGGGTGTAGAAGCGCGGCAGCAGGTTGACCAGCGTGGTCTTGCCGCCGCCCGAGCCGCCGACCAGGGCCACGGTCTCGCCCGGCCTCACCGCCAGCTCCACGTCGGCCAGCGCCGGCTCGGTGCGGGTCGGGTAGACGAAGCCGACCTTGTCGTACACCACCTCGCCTCGCGCGCGGCCGAGCTTGAGCGTGCCGCGGTCCTCCTCGGGCGGCGTGTCGACCATGCCGAACACGCTCTCGGCCGCGGCCAGCCCGCGCTGCAGCGGCGCGTTGATGTCGGTCAGGCGCTTGAGCGGCGCGAGCAGCATCAGCATCGCGGTGATGAACGAGGCGAACTCGCCCACCGTCGCGCGCAGCCCAGCGCCCCTGCAGCGCTATGTAGACGATGATCGCGAGCGCCACCGCGGCGAGCACCTGGGTGATCGGCACGATCGCCGTCGCGGGCACGATGTGGCGCATGTTGAAGCTGCGCACCATCTCGTTGGCCTTGGCGAAGCGCTTGGCTTCGTAATCCTGGCCGCCGAATACCTTGACCACCTTCTGGCACTCGATGGTCTCTTCCAGCACGTGCGCGAGCTCGCCCATCGCGTGCTGCGCGCCGCGCGCCATGCTGCGCAGCTGGCGCGAGAACAGCCGCACGGTGAGCATGACCAGCGGACCGATCGCGAGCGCGATCAGGGTCAGCTTCCAGTTCAGGTACAGCATCCAGCCGAGCAGGCCGGCGACTGCGATCGAGTCCTTGATCAGCACGGTGAGCACGGTCGTCGCCGCCCCGGTGACGCCGGCGACGTCGTAGGCGACCTTCGACAGCAGCGCGCCCGAGCTGTGGTCGTCGAAGAAGCTGCTCGGCATGCGCACCAGGCGCGCGAACATCGCCGCGCGCATGTCGAGCACCACCCGGTTCGCGACCCAGGCCATGAAGTACGACGAGGTGAAGGTCAGCAGTCCGCGCACGACGAATATGCCGACCAGGGCCGCGGCATAGAGCACCGGCGACCACGTGCTCGCGCCGTGCGCGGCGGCGAAGCCGCCGTCGAGCAGCGGCTTCATCAGCGCGGGGAACAGCGGCTCGGTCGCGGCCGCGCCGATCATCCCGACCAGCGCGAGGCCAAACACTTTGGCGTGCGGCCACACGTACGAAAGCAGCCGCAGGTACAGCCCGCGGCTCTGCTCGCGCAGGTCGGTCATCGTCAGCGCGGCCCGGTTCGGCCCGGCAGCGGCACCAGCGGCTGGACCTTTTCCTTGCGCGACTCGACCCGCTTGACGAGCCGGGCCGCTCGGCGGCTGCCATTCTTCGCCGCCTGGCGGAACCAGGTGTAGGCCTCGACCGCGTCCTTCGCGACGCCGCGGCCCTCGGCATACGCCAGGCCGAGCGCGTACTGCGCCTGGGCGTGGCCCTGAAGAGCGCTGCGTCGCAGCCACACCACCGAGGCCTCGTCGTCGCGTTTCACGCCATAGAGCCCGCGCGCATAGATCGCCGCGAGCAGGTATTCGGCGTCGCGCTGGCTGTGTTCAGCCGATTTGCGCAGCCACGCGAGGGCCTGCTTGTCGTCCTGCTGCACGCCCATGCCGTTGCCGTAGAGCAGCGCCAGCCGGTATTCGGCGTCGCGGTCGCCCGCCTCGGCCGCGGCGCGGATGAGGCGCACGCCTGCGGCAAGGTCCTTGTCGATCCCGCGCCCTTGCAGATAGAGCATGCCGAGCAGGTACTCGCCGTGCGGCTCTTTCTGCGCGGCAGCCTTTTCGATCCACTGCCTGCCCGCGGGCAGGTCCTGCGCGGTGCCGGTGCCCTCAGTCAGCATCTCGCCGAGATTCGCCTGCGAGCGCGCATAGCCCATCTGCGCCGCCTTGCGGTACCACTTGAGCGCCTGCTTGTAGTCTCTCAACTTGCCCGGCGCGCGCTGGTAAATGACGCCCAGGTCGTGCATCGACAGCATGTCGCCCTGATCGGCCGCCTTATGGAACCACTCCAGCGCGCGCTCGTCGTTGCGCGGCACGCCGCGCCCGGCGCTGTACAGGGCGCCCATGAAGCGCTGCGCGACGGGCTCGCCCGCCTTGGCGTGCTTCTCGAGCGTCTCGCCCGCCTGCACGTTGCCCTTCGCCGCTTGCGTCGCGAGCGTGTCGGCATCGTGCTCGGTGAGCGTGGTGGCGCACGCAGCCAGGCTGCACAGGGCGGCACACAGCAGCAGTTTCCAGCGCATGTCCGGATTGTAGCGGCTGGCGGGTAGAATTGCCGCGGCCGATCATGAAAGTCAGCGGATTCACGTTCCTGCGCAACGGTAGCCTGCTGGGCTACCCCTATGTCGAGAGCATCCGCTCGGCGCTGCCGCTGTGCGACGAATTCGTGGTCGCCATCGGCGAGGGCGAGGACGACACGCTCGAGCGGCTGCGCGCGATGAACGAGCCCAAGCTGCGCCTGCTCGAGACGCGCTGGAACGAGCGCATGCAGGACCGCGGCTACGTCTACGCACAGCAGAAGATGATCGCGCAGTTCAACTGCGGCGGCGACTGGGCGTTCTACCTCGAAGGCGATGAGGTGCTGCACGAACGCGACCTCGAAGCGGTGCGCGGCGCCATGCGCCGCCATCTCGACGACCGCCGGGTCGAGGCGCTGGTGTTCGATTACCACCACTTCTTCGGCAGCCCGGACTGGGTCGCCGTCGGCCCGGGCTGGTACCGGCGCGCGCCGCGCATCATTCGCAACACGATCCGCAGCTATTCACCCGATGGCCTGTTCTTCGTCGTCATGGAGCGCAACAAGCGCGGCCGCTATCCGCGCGCCGCGCTGGCTGGCGCGACGATCTATCACTACGGGCATGTGCGCAGCATCGCCGCGATGCGCGAGAAGAACGCGCGCGTGGGCAAATACTGGAAGCACGATCACCCCCTTTTTCACGGCTACACCATCGACCCGCGGCTGCTGGCGCCGTTCGCCGGCGAACATCCGGCCGTGGTGCGCGAGTGGCTGGCCACCCAGGCCGAGCGGCACTACGCTCCCGACTCCGCCTACATGCCGACCGCGCGCGACCTGAGGCACCGCCGCATGATGGCGCTCGAGCGCCGGTTCGGTTGGGACCTATCGAAGAAGCACTACAGGCTGTTGCGCTGACGGAAAACCAGGGATCACGACGTACGCATCATGGCCGCTTGCAGCACTTCGAACACCTGCTGCGGCGTAATCTGGGCGAGGCAATGTGTCGCCGAACGACAATCCGGGATGTTGCCGTCGCAACTGCATGCTCCACCCGTCAACGAATGATGCTTCTGTCCGACCGGCGCCCACTGCACAGCGCGTGATGGACCGAATAACGAAATCGTCGGCACACCCAATCCTGCGGCGAAATGCAGCGGCCCGGTGTCGCCCGACACGAACAGCGCGCCCCGCTGCAGTACCGCAAGGAACAGCGGAAGCTCGGCGATGAGCGGCAGTATCTCCGCATCCGGTGCGAGCGCCTTCAGTTCGGTCATCAGCGATCGTTCGCGCTCGCCCCTCGCCGTGGTGAAGATCACTCGGTGGCCCGCGACGGAAGCCAGCCGAAGCAATTCGGCCCAATGCGCCAGAGGCCATTCCTTCTTTGGCTGGCTGGAGGCGATGTGATAAAGGATGGTCTGCCTGCCGGGAAGGATCTTTGCAGCCTCCTCCGCCAGCGCGGGATCGGCACGGACGTCGGCTTCGAGCGATCGAGGCAGCGGCACGCCCCAGCCGGCCAGGAGCCGGGCGAGTCGCACGGACTCGTGCATGAGGCCCGCTTGCGGCGCGGCGCGATCGGTGTAGAGAAAGCGGCGACCAACGAAGCCGCCGTGCTCTGCCCAGCCGAGTCGCCGGCGGGCGCCGGCGAGGAAACTCAGAATGGCGCCGCGGTCGTTGCCGGCGAAGTCCACCGAGCGGTCGAAGCGCTCGCGGCGCAGGGCACGGATGAGCGGCAAGGTTTCGCGCATGCTCGCGCGGCCGCGGCGGCGCGGCATGGCCCAGACACGGGTCAGCCATGGCAGATGCTCGAACAGCGGTGCGATCTCCGCGGGCGCCAGCAGGTGAATGTCCGCCTCGGGATAGCATTCGCGCAGCGCTCGTAGCGCGGGCGTCAGCAGCACGGCGTCACCGAAGTATTTGAACTGCAGTGCGAGGATTTTTTCGCGCTGGGAGGGCATGATTCAGAATCCTGGCATCAGAGTTGAGACAATGTCGACGTCGTCCGAACAAATCGCCCTCAGATTGAGCCGTTGGTTCGGCCTGATGTGCGTGTTCGGCATTGCCTGGTCAAATGCCTTCTTCCGCGTCGGCCTGGCCGGATTGCTCGTTGCTTCCCTGTTCAGCGGCGTCTACCGCCATCATGCCCGCTCCTGCCTGCGCCAGCCCCTGACCTGGCTGGCGCTGGGATTCTTCCTGATGGTCCTGGCGAGCGCCCTTGTCGCCGGACACCCCGCCGAAATGGCGTTCTACGACGTCGAACATTACCGCAAATTGCTGCTGATCCCGGTCTTTGCGGTCGTATTCCCGAGCGCGCGCGAACACCGCCGGCTGCTGATCGCCTACGGCCTCGGCACGATCGTATTGATGCTGCCGACCTTGCTGGACGGTTTCGGCATCTTCCACGCGCTGGGGATCAATTTCGCCGCGTACCGCAACGCGGCCTACGACGTCTCGCTTCACGGCGCGCCGAACCTGGTCTACTGGCGCATGCAGATCGTGCACGGCTTTCATGTCGACGTACTGCTCGCCATGGCGGCGTTCGGCGCCATACTCAAGCCCAAATGGCGCGTGCCTTTGGGATTGCTATGCCTATTGTGCATCGTGGATGTTCTGCTGTTCATCTACGGACGGATGGCGTTGCTCAGCCTCGTACTGGTGGTCTTATGCGTCGCAATCTATCTGCTTCCCACCCTTCGGCTCAGGTTCGTGGGCACGATCGGACTACTGGCGCTTGCCTGCTCGGCCTATTTCTTTATTCCCGACGTCAACACTCGAATCGATTCGATTCAGACCGAGGCCGCGCGCTATTTCGAAAAAGGGGACATTCAAACTTCCGGAGGCGAGCGGCTGTACTACTGGAAACTCGCCGCGCAAATGTGGCGCGATGCGCCACTCCTCGGCCATGGTGCAGGAGCGTTTCGCGAGGAGCTCGTCGCCAGGCACGGCCCGGGCGCGCTTGTTGGCTATCGGCACCCGCACAGCGAATACCTGATGCAGCTCGCGGAATTCGGCCTGGTCGGCCTCGGCCTGTTCCTCGCCATGGTCGTGATCATGCTGAACTCGGTGCGCAAGATCGGCGACCGCTGGCTGGCCGCGAGCCTGACGGTTGCCATCCTGGTGTTCTGCCTCAACGCCGTGACCGACGCTTCCCTGCACAACGACTGGGAGGGCTGGACGTTCGTCGTTCTCGCCTCCATCGCCTGCGCCAGCCGTTGCTTCCCCCGACGATGAGATTCCTGCCCGAGCCCATTCGCCGCATGGCGCACGAATCCGTGACGCAGCCGCTGGCCAGCCCGGTTGCGAGCAACGCCTCGGCTTATCTCGCCGAGGTCGGCGAGCACAAGCTGGGCTGGCGCGCCTTTCGCAGGGAACTGGTATACGGCCTGAGCGGACAGGAGCGCTACCGCATCGACCGGCTGCGCGACGGGTGCCGGCGCGGCCTGTGGATGTATTTCGGCGTGCCGCAGATCGGCGATGCGCTGATGGATCTCGCGCCGCGCAGCCTGTTCGCCGATGCGGGCGTGGCGGTTGATCTCGTCACGCATGCGCACCTGACCGACCTGTTCCGCGGCGACCCGTGGTTTGCCGGCGTGCTGCCCGATCCGTCGGCGATCGAGGGCGCTGCGTACGACTTCGTCATCGTCCCGAGCCACAAGCACCGCTCGCTGAAGATGAAGCAGCGCTATCTTCCGCGTCACCCCTGGTTCTCGGTGCACGCCCGCTTTACCGGGCCCGAGTTCCATCGCGCCGAATTCGCCGCCCGGCGACTGGCCGATTTCCTGCAGCTGGCACTGACGCCGGAAACGATCGCCAGGCATGCGCGCCAGAAGCTCGGGGGCGCGAGCCCCGCGCAAGGCGCTGTGGAGGTACCGTTGTCTTCGAACGCGATCGCACTCGCGCTGGGCGGCGTGCGCGAGGGGCGCACGTATTCGCGCTGGCCTGATGTTGTCCACGAGCTGGCGTCGGCCGGGTTCGACACCTTCGTGCTGTTGGGCAGCGAGAACGGCAAGGCGGCGGCACGCGAAGTCCTGACCCGCCGCGACACGTCGATCCGCATTCACGACTTCGTAGGGAGCACCAGCCTGAGCGCGTGCCGCGAGTTGCTTTCCCGCTGCGCGCTCGCCATTGCGGCCGACGGGGGCCTGATGCACCTCGCGATAGCGGCCGAGCGGCCGGTCGTATCCCTGTTTCAGAGCAATATCCTGCCTCAATGGCGCTTGCCGGCCGCGGACATCGAACTGGCGCTCCGGTCGGCCACGCCGAATGTCTCCGACATCGCACCCGATCGGATTGCGGGTGTGGCGCGCGAATTCCTGCTTGCCCGGGACCGCGACGGCTAGATCGTCTTGCGCGCGATGACCTGAATCTGTGCCAGGGCATCTCGCGTCGTCTGGTCGAGAGGAACGCCCCAGCTCACGCCGATCTCTTCCAGGCGTCGCTTGATCTTCGGACCCACGCCCGGGATTCTGCGTGCGATGCTTTTCAGAGTCTTGAAGCCCCGTATCTTCCTTCGCCTGCCGCCCCTGAAGTTCAGGTTGTGCAGATAGCCGATGTCCTGGACATCGGCGGAGATCAGAGTCGCGCCGGGCAGATTCCGGACGAGGTCCCGGACATTGAAGGAAACCGGCGACCAGGATGAATCGCCGTCGAGCCTGAAAGTGGCCTTGTGATCGGGATTGAAAATGCTCGGCCAGAAGCCCTGTTCATACAGGTCCTCGTGGGGAACGACCAGCACCAGATATCCGCCGGGCTTGACCAGCCGCCACCACTGCCGGAGCGCCTCTTCCGGGTCGAACAAATGCTCGAGGCAATGGCTGCTATGTACCGCGTCGTAGCTTTCGGGCGTCCTGTATCGGGTGATGAAGTTTGCGTCGCCATCCGCGACGTCGAATATTTCGACCCACGGACAGACCGGATCGGTTCCCGCGCCGATGTCGATGACTCTGCCGCTCAGAAATCTCTTTTCGAAATCGGGCCCCCGCACTTTGCGGGTCTTCGACGCTTCGTCCATCGCACAGTCACCCCTGGCCGCGCGTCAGCGTCCGGTACAACTCCGTCAGCTGCTTCGCCGTCTCGCCGACCCCATAGCGCATCGCGCAGGCACGCGCCGCTTCGTGCGTGCGCGCATCGCGCATCGCCTGGTCGGCCTCGCCCAGCAGGCGCGCGAGCCCGAGCGTGTCGACCGGATCGCACAGCCAGCCGTCCTGTCCGTCGCGCAGGATTTCCGCCGCGCCGCAGCGCCGTCCCACGATGGCGGGCAGTCCCATCGCCAGCGCCTCGAGCACACCTTCGGGGACGGCCTCCGAGCGCGCCGGCAGCAGCAGGCAATCGGCCGCGGCGTAGACCTGGCGCAGGTCGTCCGAGGCGCCGAGAAAGCGCACCCGCTCCCCGATTCCGGCCTGCCGCGCGCGCGCGGCGAAGCGCCCGGCATCGGGATCGGCGCCCGTGACCGCGAGCCACAGATGCTTCTCCCCGGTGGCGGCGAGCGCATCGATCGCCGCCCCGAGTCCGTTCTCCGCAAAGCTCGGGCCGACGAATGCGAATACCGTGTCGCGCTGATGTGCGCCGAGCGCCGCACGCGCGGCACCGCGGCGCGCCTCGCGCTCGCGCGGGTGGAAGCGCTCGAGGTCGACGCCGTCGTAGATCACGTGGAGTTTTTCGGGCGCGACGCGGAATCCGTGCAGGATCGCCTCGCGCATGCGCTGCGAGGCGCACACCACCGCTTGCAGCCGCGGATGCTCGAACATCTCCTTTTCGGCCGCTTGCGCGTAGCGCACGTAGGGGCCGGACAAGGCGCCCGCGGCCGCCGCCAGCGGCGCGGCGGCGCGGTACACGTCGCAGCCCGGGATGAGCTCGTGCGACTGCACCAGGTCGAAGCCCTGGCGGCGCCACGCGGCGCGCGCGGCGCGCGCGAACGACGCTTCGCGCCACAGCCTGCCGAGGCCCGGCGGGTCGACCTTGAGCAGACGGCGCGCGCGCCAGTCGTCGGCGCTGCGCGCGATCAGCGTCGGCTCGAATCCTGCCGCCTCGAGCGCCGGCAGCACGCCGGCGATGAAGCGCTCCGGGCCGCCGCGCGCGTCGTAGCGCGTGCGCACGATCGCGAGCCTGGTTTTCGTCGTCGCCATGCGGCGAAGATACCACTGCTGGCGCTAGCGCAGCGCATGCTCCGCGCTAAGGAACCAGGTCCGGCCGGCCTGTGGGTAGGCGCACACGTCCGTCGCGCAACCGAACGATCCGACGATGCCGTAGCTGTAGTAGCGCTTGTCGAATATGTTGTCGAGTGCAGCCGACAGGCGCCAGCCGCCGACGCTGCGGCTGAGCTTCAGGTCCGCCAGGGCGTAGTCCGGCATGAGGCCGGGATAGGCGTTCGCCTGGTCGTTGTCGTAGCGCTGCCGCCCGACGTAGCGCGCCGAGGCGACCAGTTGCGTGCGCGGCGCCGGGCGCCAGGCTGCCTGCAACTGCGCCAGCGCGCGCGGCACCAAAGGCACGTCCTTGCCGCTCACGTCGACCCCGCCGTAGGTACCGGTCTCGAATTTCGCGCTTTGCAGCACCAGGCTGCCCGACAGTTCTACGCTCGGAGAGACCCGCGCCTCGCCGAAAAGCTCGAAACCGGCGCGGCGCGTCGGGGAAAGATTGGTATTGGCGCCAAACGGGACCACGATCGGGCTGAAGTAGATCTCGTTGTGGAGGTCGATCTCGTAGGCGCTCGCGCGCAGGCGCAGCCCCTGGTCGCGGTATTCCAGCCCCGCGTCGCGCTCGCGCGCGGTTTGCGGCTCGAGCAGCTTGCCGCTGGCGGTGAATCCGTCTTCGTCCACGGTCGCGACGCGAAAGCTGGTGCCGAGCCTGCCGAAGGCGGTCCAGCGCTCGGATAGCGCGAGCTGCACGCCGAGCTCCCCGGCGTGCGGGCTGCGGGTCTGCTGCTGGTCGCTGGCGAAGAAACCCGCCTGCGCGAGCCGGGTCGAGACCCTTTGCGTACGCCAACCGAGGGTGAGCTTCACCGCCCGCGCGACCTGCGCGCTCGCCTGGGCGTAGAACGCGCTGTTGTCCTGCGACGCGCTGGTGCTCGAGCTCGGGGCGGAAATCGATGCCGGGTCGGCGGCGAAGGCGCGATCGAAATCCCAGCGGCTCAGATCGACGCCCAGCACCAGGCTGGTGGGGATCGAGGCGTCGGATGTCCAGCGCATGCGCGGCGCGAAGCTCAGGCTGCGCAGCTTGGCCTCGTAGTAGGAAAACAAGCTCACGTAGTTCGCGCTCGACAACTGGTCGCGGTAGCCCAGATCGGCCGCCAGCTCCACGCTGCCGAGCCGGCGGCTGCCGAGCAAGGTCACAAAATTTCCGTCCCGGGTCGTCCAGTCGTTCGGCGTATCGGTGCCGCGCGGGTCGGACGCGAGCTGGTTCTGGTCGCGCACGCCGGGCAGGCGCAGGCGCTGGGCGTCGGCGCCGAATTTGAGCGCGAGCGTGCCCTCGGCGCCGCCAAGGCGCACGTCGCCGGTGACGTTGTCCTGCCGCACCCGGTTGTTGGCGCGATAGTTGTCGCTCTCGTAATGGCTGCCCGAGACGAGCCCGCCGGCGCGCGCGCCGGCCAGGTTGACGCTCGCGCGCGCATCCAGCGCGCCGTACGATCCGGCGCCGGCGAACAATGAGGCTCCCGTGGCGTTCGCGCGCGGGCCTTTGGTGATGATGTTGATGGTGCCTCCGGCGGCGCCCCCGCCGTATAGCACCGAGCCCGAGCCGCGCAGGATCTCGATGCGCGCGATCGACTGCAGCGGAATGGCGGAAAGCTTGGTCGAGCTCAGGTCGTTCTCGTTCAGCCGCACGCCGTCCAGCAGCACGAGCGTGTTCTGGTCGCCGGTGATGCCGAAGCCGCGCAGGTCGAGCTGCAGGTCGGGGGAGCCCGAGTTGTTGCGCGCGTACAGTCCGCCGAGGTGGGTGAGCACCTCCGGCAGCGTGCGCGCCGTGTCACGCGCGATGTCGGCGGCGGTGATGACGGTCATCCCCACCGGAGCATCCAGCCGCCGCTCGGGAAAGCGCGTCGCAGTGACCACCACCGCGTCGTCGTCCTTCTGAGCCCATGCGGGCAGGGCAAACAATGCAAGCGCTACGGCAAGCGCGGAGGCGACGGAACGCACGGAAACCCTCCCTGGCGTCGACCCCGACGCACGTAAGTTGGTTAGTAAGCGCTTCCAAGGCCGGTCTCCGGACTCGCAAGTCTTGGCGCCCCGCCTTCCCGCGCGAGAGGGACTCGCGCAGTGGCACGCTGGGGCGCCCGCACTTGCTTACCGTTGCGGGGGCAGTACAGGCATTGCGGTCCGGCGAGCCGGCCGCGCACCTGTTTCCCGTTTCATCCGCGACGCGGGGAACGCGCCGCAGACACCTTGCAGCGAGGAAATTATAGGTTAGAAACGTTCCAGCCGCGCCGTGTAGCGCTCAACGACGAGTCGGTAGAGGCGACCCCCGATCTGCACGTGGGCGAATTCGGGCTGGCCCAGCACCACCGCCTCCGCCGCGCCCTTGGCCCGGAAACCGAATGCGCCGCCGGCGATCAGGTCGGCCAGCAGCCGCTCCAGCTCGGGCGCCGGAATGGCGTCGCCGGATTTGTCGACCAGTTCACAGATCCGGCCTCGGGCGGTACGGCCTTCGACGCGCAGGCCCATGTCAGACTCCTTAGCAATGATCAGGAAACACATGCAAAACGGGCCGTTATTTCTTGACGCAGCTTGAATTTTGAAACATAGTTTACGCGTGGAAGCCGAGTTCAACTCGCTCGAGGCCAAGGTTGCCCAGTTCGTCGCTCTGTGCGAGCGGCTGCGGGCGGAGAACATCCATTTGCGCCAGGAACTGCTGTCGGCCCGCAACGACGCCAAGCGCCTGAACGAGAAGATCGACGGCGCCAAGCTCAAGCTGGAGAAGCTGGTTTCGAGGCTTCCTGGATAGCGAATCGATGGCGGACGGCGCGAAAACGATCGACGTCGAGCTGCTGGGGCGCAGCTATCGCGTGGCGTGCAAGGATGGCGAGCGCGAGGCCCTGATGCAGGCCGTGGCCTATCTCGACGGCAAGATGAACGAAATCAAGGCCGCGGGCAAAGTGGCGGGCGGCGAGCGCATCGCCGTCATGGCAGCCCTGAACGTCGCCCACGAGCTGCTCTCGACCAAGCTGGGCGGCGGCTACGACATCGGGCAGATCAAGCGCCGCATCGCGACCCTCGAAGGCAAGCTCGACTCCGCGCTCGCGCAACAGGAAAAACTGTTCTAGCGTCCGGCGTTACAATACGGCTATCGATCGACGCCCCCTGCTGTGTTCGATCGGGCTCATATTTTCCGAACCGATAGCTTCCTTAGGTTGCGGCCCATGGGTCACTGTTGCGATCGTCCCACGCTTGCGTGCCGGACGGACCTGATGTGACCGGTAAGCAACCACCCTGATTAGCAGGGTTCGGGAGCCGAGCCCACCGGCACGAGCGGGGGGCACCCCCAACGAGAAGATGAATTACTGGCTGATGAAGAGCGAGCCCGACGAGTGCTCGATAGACGACGTGCTCGCCGCACCGGGGCGAAAAACGCCCTGGACCGGTGTGCGCAATTACCAGGCGCGCAATATGCTGCGCGACGAGCTGCGCGTCGGCGACAAAGTGCTGTTCTACCACTCGAGCTGCGCCGAGCCGGGCATCGCCGGGCTGGCTGAAGTCGCCTCCACCGCGTACCCTGATCCGACCCAATTTGCGCACAAGAGCCCTTACTTCGACCCCAAGGCGACCCGCGCCGCGCCGCGCTGGTTCAGCGTCGATGTGCGCGCGATGCGCAAGACGCGCCTGGTGCCGCTGGCCGAGCTGCGCGCGCACAAGGCCATCTCGGGCATGGCAGTCCTGCGACGCGGCAACCGGCTCTCGATCACGCCCGTGAGCGCGGCCGAGTGGCGTTTCATCGAAGGAAGTCTGCTTTGAGCGCACTGCAGAACGACGCGCTGCTGCGCGCGCTGGCGCGTCAGCCGACCGAGTACACGCCGATCTGGCTCATGCGTCAGGCCGGGCGCTACCTGCCGGAGTACACCGCGACGCGCGCGCGCGCCGGAAGCTTCCTCGCGCTGGCCAAGAGCCCTGCGCTCGCCACCGAGGTCACGCTGCAGCCTCTCGAGCGCTTTCCGCTCGATGCCGCGATCCTGTTCTCCGACATCCTCACCGTGCCTGACGCGATGGGGCTCGGACTGCACTTCGCCGAGGGCGAAGGCCCGCGCTTCGCGCGCCCGCTGCGCGACGAAACCGCGATCGCCGCACTCTCGGCGCCCGATCCCACGCGCGAGCTGCGCTACGTGCTCGACGCGGTGCGCGAGATCCGGCGTGCGCTCGGCGGCCGCGTGCCGCTGATCGGCTTTTCGGGCAGCCCGTATACGCTCGCCTGCTACATGATCGAAGGCTCGGGCAGCGACGACTTCGCCGCGCTCAAGACCATGCTCTATGCGCGCCCGCAGCTGCTGCACCGCGTGCTCGAGGTCAACGCGCGCGCGGTGACCGACTACCTCAACGCGCAGATCGAAGCAGGCGCGCAGGCGGTGATGCTGTTCGACACCTGGGGCGGCAACCTGAGCCACTCCGGCTACGAGGAATTCTCGCTCGCGTACTCGCGGCGCGTGATCGCCGGGCTGAAGAAGGAAAACGAGGGACGCCGCGTCCCGAGCATCCTGTTCACCAAGGGCGGCGGACAATGGCTCGAGGCGATCGCGGCCAGCGGCTGCGACGCGGTCGGGCTCGACTGGACGGTGGACCCGGCGCGCGCGCGCGCGCTGGTCGGCGCGCGCGTTGCCCTGCAGGGAAATCTCGACCCGAGCGCGCTGTTTGCGCCGCCCGCGGCAGTGCGCGGCGAGGCACGCAGGGTGCTCGATGCCTTCGGCAGCGCGCCCGGACACGTCTTCAATCTCGGCCATGGCATTTCGCAACACACTCCGGTCGAGTCCGTAGCCGCGTTGGTGGACGAAGTGCGCACTTACAGCCGCAAGCTGAGACGAGAAAAAGGCTGAGAGATCGCTCAGCTCCCTTGACTTATTCACAAAAATCGTATTTCCCTCTCGCCGCAGGGCGATTTTTCGCCTCCCCTCTCAGGGGCTTCGCAAGCCCATGGATTTAATACGTATTTTCGCTACCCACAGGTGGGATCGAAAATTCTGGGTGCGCCGCAGCAGCCGTGTTACCGCCCCGTGACGGTCTTACCCACATATTTATCCACAGAAGATTGTGGATAGCGAATTTTGCCTTTCTGGCGCAATGGGTACGCACATCATCTCAACATTTCGATTCAACTCCTGAAGGTAATCCGTTGCCTGCGCGGGAACTTTATTCGACTCGATTCGGGCTCTCCCAGTGGCGCTGAAGATCCTGCGCGTCGCGCTCGATGTGCCGCTCGCGAGCTTGTTCGATTACGCGCAGCCCGAAGGCGTCGAAGCCGAGGTCGGCGACCGCGTGGTGGTGCCGTTCGGCGCGCGCCAGCGCCTGGGCGTGGTCATCGAGCGCGCGCAGGACAGCGCCTACCAGGCCAAGCTGAAGCCGATCGCCGGCGTACGCGACGACGCGCCCCGCCTGGGCAGCGAATGGCTCGCGCTGATCCGCTTTCTCGCGACTTACTATCAGCGCCCGCTGGGAGAAACCGCTATCGGCGCGCTGCCGCCGCGCCTGCGCTCGCTGAAAGCCCTGCCGCGCGCGGCGCGGCGCGCGCAGACCGAACCGGCCGAGGCGCCGCCCGGGGGCGGCTGTTTCGTCGCCGTGCACACGCTGAGCGCGGAGCAGCAGCAGGCCCTTGGGCGCATACGCGCCGCGTTGGGCGGCTACAAGCCGTTCCTGCTGCACGGGGTCACCGGCAGCGGCAAGACCGAAATCTACCTGCACCTGGTCGCCGAGGTGCTCGCGCGCGGCGCCCAGGCGCTGGTGCTGGTGCCGGAAATCGGACTCACGCCCCAACTCGAGGCGCGCTTTCGCCATGCCTTCCCCGACGCGCGCATCGCACTGATGCACAGTGCGCTCGAGGACACGGCGCGAACCGCGGCCTGGCTCGCCGCCGCGCGCGGCGAGGCGGGGATCGTGCTCGGCACCCGTCTCGCGGTGCTTGCGCCGCTGCCGCGGCTCGGGCTGGTGGTGGTCGACGAGGAGCACGACACCTCTTTCAAGCAGCAGGAAGGGCTGCGCTACTCCGGACGCGACGCGGCCGTCCTGCGCGCCAAGCTCGCCGGATGCCCTGTGGTGCTCGGCACCGCGACGCCTGCGCTCGAGACCTGGTTCAACTGCAGCGCGGGACGCTATGAGCGCATCGCGCTCGAGCAGCGCGCCGCGCCCGGCTCGCGTCTTCCCGCGGTGCACACGATCGACCTGCGCACCGAGCCGGCCGAGCACGGAATCGCCGCTCGCCTCGCGGCGGCGATCGGCGAGCGCCTGGCGCGCGGCGAGCAGAGTCTGATCTTCATCAACCGCCGGGGGTACGCCCCGGTGCTCGGCTGCGAGGCCTGCGGCTGGGCCGCAGGCTGCGCCCGCTGCAGCGCACGGATGGTGCTGCATACCGCAGACCGGCGGCTGCGCTGCCACCACTGCGGCGCCGAGGAGGCGATTCCGCGCGCCTGCCCGACCTGCGGCAACGCCGACCTGCGAGCCGTCGGACGCGGCACGCAGCGCGTCGAAGAAACCCTGGCGGCGATGTTTCCCGCCGCGCGCCTGGTGCGCATCGACCGCGACAGCGCACGCCGGCGGGGGGCGCTGTCGCGCACGCTCGAGGGCGTGCGCCGCGGCGAGGCCGACATCCTGGTCGGCACCCAGCTGCTCGCCAAGGGGCACGACTTCCCGGAACTGACCCTGGTCGGCGTGCTGAATGCCGACCATGCGCTGCTGTCGACCGACTACCGCGCCGCCGAGCGCCTGTTCGCGACGCTCGAGCAGGTCGCAGGGCGCGCCGGGCGGCGCGAGCGTCCGGGCGAGGTGCTGATCCAGACCCGCTACCCGACGCATCCGCTGTTTGCCGCGCTCGCGCGCCACGACTACGCAGGCTTCGCCGCCTCGCAGCTCGCCGAGCGCGAAACGGCCGGCTTTCCGCCGTTCGTGGCCGAAGCCGTGCTGCGCGCCGAAGCCAAGACTCTCGCCACTGCCCTCGCGTTCCTGCGCGAGGCGGCCGGGCTGGTGGCGGTGCCGCAGGAGGTGCGCGTCTACGATCCGGTGCCGAACGTGATCACGCGCCGCGCCGACCTCGAGCGCGCGCAACTGCTGGTGCAGTCGCGCTCGCGCCCGGCGTTGCAGGAGTTTCTGCAGCGCTGGTCGGAAAAGCTGTTCCAGCAGGCGCCGCGCGACGTACGCTGGCACCTGGACGTCGACCCGATCGAATTCGACTAGCGACCGGTATAATTCGCGCCTTTTCCCATGGACGACCCCAAAGACATCCTCAGGCGCATCCTCGAGCACGGCGTGCGCGCCATCGCGCCCGAGGCGCAAGGGGTCGAAATCCACCTCGAGCGGCCGAAGAACCCCGAGCACGGCGACTACGCGAGCAACGTCGCGCTGCAGCTCTCGAAGCAGCTCAAGCGCAAGCCGCGCGAGATCGCGCAGCAAATCGTCGACGCGACGCGGGAGTCCTTTCGCGACGGCATCTTCTCGCCGCCCGAAATCGCCGGCGCCGGGTTTCTGAACGTGCGCCTGAAGCCCGCCGCCAAGCTGCAGGCGGTGCATCGGGTGCTGGCCGAGGGGCAGGATTACGGCCGCGGCCGGCCGGCGCGGCCCGAGTCGCTGCAGGTCGAGTTCGTCTCCGCCAATCCGACCGGACCGCTGCACGTCGGCCACGGGCGCGGCGCGGCCTACGGGGCGAGCCTCGCCAGCCTGCTCGAGTTCGCCGGCCATCGCGTCGCGCGCGAGTTCTACGTCAACGATGCCGGGCGGCAGATGGACATCCTCGCGCTGTCGGTATGGCTGCGCTACCTGCAGGCGCGCGGCAGCGTGGTGCCCTTCCCCGACGACGGCTACCGCGGCGACTACGTGAGCGGCATCGCCGCGCGCCTTGCCGACGCGCACGTGGCGCGCTTCGTGCGCGACGCCGCGGCACTGCCGCAGCCCGGGCCGGATGCGGATCCCGACGCGGCGCTCGATGCGCTGATCGCCGCCGCGAAGTCGCTGCTGGGCGAGGACTGGCGCGACCTGCACCGCTTCGCACTGGAGGAAATGCTCGCCGACCAGCGCGACGACCTGGCGCGGTTCCGGGTCGAGTTCGACCGCTGGTTCTCGGAGCAGTCGCTGTACGACTCGGGCGCGGTGGCGAAGACGGTCGAGCGGCTCGAGGCGGGGGGGCAGCTCTACCGCAAGGACGGTGCGCTGTGGTTCCGCTCGAGCGCCTTCGGCGACGAGAAGGACCGCGTGGTTCAGCGCGAGAACGGGCAATTCACCTACTTCGCGTCCGACATCGCTTACCACGCCGACAAGTTCGAGCGCGGCTTCGAGCGCGTGATCGACGTCTGGGGCGCCGATCACCACGGCTACATCGCGCGTGTGCGCGGCGCGCTCGCAGCGCTCGGCCTGCCGCCCGAGCGCCTGACGGTTGCGCTGGTGCAGTTTGCGGTGCTCTACCGCGGCGGCGAGAAAGTGGCGATGGGCAAGCGCTCGGGCGAGTTCGTCACCTTGCGCGAGCTGCGCGAGGAGGTGGGAAACGACGCGGCGCGCTTCTTCTACGTCATGCGCAAGTCAGACCAGCACCTGGACTTCGACCTCGATCTGGCCAAGAGCGAGTCGCAGGACAACCCCGTGTACTACGTGCAGTATGCGCACGCCAGGGTGTGCAGCGTATTCGCGCAATGGGGCGGCGACCCGGGACAGCTGGTGCGCGCGCCGCTCGCGTCGCTCGCCCATTCGCGAGAACTGTCTTTGATGCAGCGCCTGGGCGCGTTTCCGGAGACGATCGAGTCGGCCGCGCGCGAGCTCGCGCCGCACTCGCTCGCGTTCTACCTGCGCGAGCTCGCGGGCGAGTTCCACAGCTACTATAATGCGGAGCGCATTCTGCTCGACGACGAGGCGCAGCGCCTGGCGCGGCTCGCGCTGTGCGCAGCGGTGCGACAGGTGCTTGCGAACGGGCTGTCGCTGCTAGGCGTCGGTGCACCGGAGAAAATGTGATGGCCAAGGCGAGAATCTCCCAGGCGACACGCAACAAGTCCGGCGGCGGCTTCCTGCTCGGGGTCTTCATCGGGCTATTGATCGGGCTCGCGATCGCGCTTGGCATCGCGTTCTATCTCAACCGGACTGCGCTGCCGTTCAGCGCCAAGTTGCCGCGCTCCGCCAAGGACGCGGGCAAGACCGAGAAGCTGCCTGCGATCGCAGGCATGCCGCAGGACGGCAACGCGGGCGGCGGCACGACGCCGAAGTTCGATTTCTACAAGATTCTGCCCAAGGGCGAAGAGCCAGTGACCGAGAAGCAGCTCAAGGAGAGTATGCGCGCGGCCGCCAAGGGCAAGTCCGACAGCGGAACCGACATCTACTTCGTCCAGACGGGTTCGTTCCAGAACCCCGCCGAGGCCGACAATCAGAAGGCGAAACTCGCCATTCTCGGCATCGATTCGAGCGTGGAGCCGGCGGCGCTGCCGGACAAGGGGACCTGGTACCGGGTACGGATCGGGCCTTACACAAAGCTTGACGACATCAACCGGGTGCGACAGACGCTGGCCCAGAACGGAATCACCGCCAGCGTGGTCAAAGTGAAGAACCCACCTTCCGCAAAGGCACAGTGATGAATCCGAACCGCCGCCGCATTCTGCTCGCGCTTGGGCTCGCGCCCCTGTCCGCCCCCCTGACCGCGCTCGCCCAGGCCGCGCCGGCGGCCGGGCAGTACATCGAGCTCAACCCCCCGCTGCCGGTCGAGGTCCCGGGCAAGATAAACGTCATCGAGTTCTTCTGGTACGGCTGCCCGCACTGCTACGACCTCGAGCCGCTGATCGAGCCCTGGGCCAAGAAGCTTCCCGCCGACGTCGCGTTCCGGCGCGTTCCGGCGGTGTTCAACAACCCGCAGTGGACGCTCGATGCGCAGATCTTCTACGCGCTCGACGCGCTCGGTCTGGTCGAGCGGCTGCATCGCCCGTTGTTCGACGCCATCCATCGCGATCACCTGCGCACGGCCGACCCCACCGCGCTGCATGAATGGCTGCAGAACAAGGGTGTCGACGTGAAGAAGTTCGACGCCGCGATGCGCTCTTTCGGCGTGCAGAGCCGGGTGCGTCGCTCCGCTCAGCTCTCGATCGCCTACCAGATCACCGGCACGCCGGCGATGGCGGTGCAGGGCCGTTACACCATCAACTCGGACGCGGTTAAGAGCCACGAAGCGCTGCTGTCGGTCACCGACTACCTGATCGGCGTGGTGCGCAAGAGCATGGCCGGCAAGGGCTGAGCGCCGGCCCGCGATGCGCGCGGTGATCACGGGCGCATCCGCGGGCATCGGCGAAGCGCTCGCGCGCCGCTACGCCGGCCCGCACAATGCGCTCGGGCTGATCGCGCGCCGCAAGGAAGCGCTCGAGGCGCTCGCGGCAGGCCTGCCGGGGCGCAGCGCGGTCTATCCCCTCGATGTCACCGACGTGCAGGCGCTCGCGCGCGCGGCCGAGGACTTCGTCGAGCGCTTCGGCCCGCCCGAGCTGGTCATCGCCAATGCCGGCGTATCGGCCGGCACACACGGCGAGGCGCTCGGCGACACCGCCAAGCTGCGCCGCCTGCTCGAGGTAAACGTGATCGGACTCGCGGCAACGCTTGCCGCGTTCGCCCCGGCGATGCGCGCCGCGGGTCGCGGCACGCTGTGCGGCATTGCCAGCGTATCCGCCTTTCGCGGCCTTGCCGGCGCCGGCGCATACTGCGCCTCCAAAGCGGCCGCGATCACCTGGCTCGAGAGCCTGCGGGTCGAGCTGCGCGGCAGCGGCGTGTCGGTGGTGACGCTGTGCCCGGGTTACGTCGACACTCCCATGACACGGATCAATCGCTATCGCATGCCGTTCCTGCTGCCTGCGGACGAGGCTGCGCGCCGCATCGCGCGCGCAATCGATGCCAAGCGGCGCCTGGCCGTGATTCCGTGGCAGATGGCGCTGGTGTCCTATCCGCTGCGCGCGCTTCCAGGCTGGCTCTACGATCGCCTCGCCGCCCGCGCGCCGCGCAAGCCGCGCAACGCGAAAATCTAAAACCGGGGACAGACCCCGATTTCCGAAGGAAATCGGGGTCTGTCCCCGGTTTTACTTGCCCAACCTGAGCATGGCGTAGCTGCCCGGCGCGTCCTCGAGCGCTTTCAGCGCACCGTCGCCCGGCACGCGCGCGGGCACCTTGTCGCCGGCGTTGCGCGCCTCCATCCAGCCCTGCCAGTCCGCCCACCAAGAGCCTGGGTGCTGCGCCGCGCCCGTGAACCATTCCTCGGCCGTCGCGGGCATCGCATCGTTGGTCCAGTAGTGATACTTCTTCGCTGCCGGCGGGTTGACGATGCCGGCAATGTGGCCCGAGCCGCCGAGCACAAAGCGCACCGGACCGCCGAGGTACCTGGCGCCCTTGTAGGTGGTTTTCCACGGCGCAATGTGATCCTCGACGGTCGAGATGAAGTACGCCGGCAGCTTCACCTTCGACAGGTCTATCGGCACGCCGGCGAGCTTGATTCCGCCGGGGACGCCGAGCAGGTTCTTCAAGTACATGTTGCGCAGGTAGAAGCTGTGCATCTTGGCCGGCATGCGGGTCGAATCCGAATTCCAGTACAGCAGGTCGAACGGGAACGGGTCCTTGCCAAGCAAGTAGTTGTTGATGACGAAGGACCAGACCAGGTCGTTCGCGCGCAGCATGTTGAAGGTGGTCGCCATCTCCGAGCCCTTGAGAAAACCGCGCTCGTTCATCTTCTTCTCGAGATTGGCGACCTGCTCCTCGTCGATGAACACGCCCAGCTCTCCCGGCTGCGAGAAATCCAGCAGGCTGACGAAAAAGGTGGCGCAGCCGACCCGGTCGTCGCCCTTGGCCGCGAGATACGCCAGGGTGCAGCCGAGCAAGGTACCGCCCAGGCAATAGCCGATGACGTTGCACTGGGCTTCGCCGGTCGCCTTGCATACTGCGTCGATCGCTGCCAGCGAGCCCTCCAGCATGTAATCCTCGAAGCCCTTGTCGGCGAGGCGCTGGTCGGGATTCACCCAGGACACCACGAACACCGTGTGTCCCTGGCCGAGGGCCCAGCGGATGAAGCTGTTGCTCTCGCGCAGGTCGAGGATGTAGTACTTGTTGATCCAGGGCGGAATGATCAGCAGCGGGCGCCGGAACACTTCCTGTGTCGTCGGCTGGAACTGGATCAGCTGCATCAGGTCGGTCTGGAACACGACCTTGCCCGGCGTGCCGGCGACGTTCTTGCCGAGCTGGAACGCGCTCTCGTCGGTCATGCTGATGCGCAGCTGCCCGTCGCCCTTTTCCATGTCGCCGAGCAGGTTGTTCAGGCCTCTGACCAGGTTCTGGCCGCCGCTCGCGAGCGTTTCGCGCAACACCTGCGGGTTGGTCATGACGAAGTTAGACGGCGCAAGCGCGTCGACGTACTGGCGGGTGAAAAACGCCACCTTCTTCTGCGCTTCCTCGGGCAGTCCCTCGACGTGCGAGACCGCGCCCTGGATGTGGCGCGAAGCGATCAGGTAGGACTGCTTGACGAAATCGAACAGGAAATTGCTCGACCAATCGTCGTCCTTGAAGCGCGCGTCGCCCTTGGCCGGCGTGGCGACCGGCGCGCTGTGTTGCCCGAGCAGCTTCATCCAGCTCGACTGCCACAGTTGCGCGTAGTCGAACCACATGCTCATCGAAGTCGCGGCAAGCGCCGTCGGATTGGCGAGCATGCGCGCGTACAGCTCCATGTACGCCTTGCCGATTCCCAGCTCGTCGCCTGCGCCGCCGAGTTGCGGGTGCCTGTGCGCATACTCGCCCAGCATCCTGGCCGCGCGCTCGGCCACCTCGCGGTAGACCTGCGCCAGGTCCTCCGGTGCGGCGGGGACGCCTTCGTCCATGCGTAAACCTCCTACGCCAGAGTGTAGCGCATCACCTCATCCGGCCCTGCGGCGCGCGACAGGCGCCCGGCATAGTGCAAATAGTGCAGGTGCGCGATCGCCTCGCCCATGGCGAAGAACATCTGATGGTTGTCCAGGGTGCGCCGGAACAGGACCCCGATCAGGTCGTAGGCGCTGCGCCAGCCGTCGGCGCACGCGGCCGCAAGCTCGGCCAGCCGTTCGTCGTGATGGGCCTCGAGCTCGCCGACGCGCTCGTGGGCGCCGCGGAACGGCAGGCCGTGCGAGGGCAGCACCAGGATGTCCGGCGCGAGCTCGCGGTAGCGCCGAATCGACTCGAGAAAGAGCCGCAGCGGATCCCCCTCGGGATCGATCGACCAGACGCTGACGTTGGTCGAGATCGTCGACAGCAGCATGTCGCCCGCGATCAGCAGCTTCAGCTCCTCGCAATAGAGCGACGCGTGCTCTGGCGCGTGGCCGTAGCCGACGATCACGCGCCAGTGCAGCCCGTCGATCAGGACCCGGTCGCCGTCGATCACCCGCCGGTAGGTAAGCGGGAACTCCGGCACCAGCTCACGGTAGGGGTTGCCGCGCCGGGCCATCTTCGCGGCCAGCGCGTCGTCCAGGCCGTTGCGGCGGAACACCCGCAGCACCGCCTCGGTCGTGTAGCCGGCGCCGCGCTCGCGCACGGCGTGCGCGGTGAGGTACTCGCCCTGGGTCATCCACAGCTCCGCGCCGAAGCGGTCGCACAGCCAGGCCGCGTTGCCCGCGTGGTCCGGGTGGTAATGGGTGACGACCACTCGCCGCACCGGCTGCGCACCGATCTTCTCCTCGATGATCTGCTGCCACAGCGCGCGCGTCGCGGCGTTGCCGATTCCGCTGTCGACGATGGTCCAGCCCGGTTCGCCGTTCGCGTCGTCGCGCAGCAGCCACAGATTGATGTGGTTGAGCTGGAACGGCAGCGCCATGCGCAGCCAGTGCACGCCGGGAGCGACCTCGGTCACGGCGCCCGGCGCGGGCGGCTCGGAGAACGGGAATTGGAGGGAGGAGGCGCGCGCCACGATGCAGGGGTAGAATTCCGCGCGACCGGTGCCGCGCAACCGGCATTGTAGTGCTTTCGCCGCGACATGACCGCCCAACCGCCCTCGCCCGAGCCCAAGGAACGCTCCGAATACTCGATCGGCGACCTCGCGCGCGAATTCGACGTCACGCCGCGCGCGATCCGCTTCTACGAGGATCAGGGCCTGCTCGCTCCCCAGCGCGAGGGTCAGCGCCGCATCTACCTGCCGCGCGACCGCGCGCGGCTCAAGCTGACGCTGCGCGGCAAGCGCCTCGGGCTGACACTGTCGGAGATCCGCGAACTGATCGACATGTACGAACCGGGGCGCGACGAGCGCCCGCAGCTGGCGCGCTTTCTCGCCGTACTGGAGCAGCACAAGACGCTGCTCGAGCAGCAGCGCGGCGACCTCGAGGCCCAGCTGTCGGAGATCACCGCGTTCGAGAAGCGCATCCGCAAGCGCCTGGGCGCGGAGCGCCGCAGGCGTGGTTGACGTTTACGTAAACGTCAAGTAGCCTCGCACGATGAACGCCCCGTTGCGCCCCGATCCTGCCGACCCGCGCTTCGCCGAACGCTGCCGCGAGAGCTTCGGGCGCCAGCGGGCGATGGCGCTGATCGGAGCGCGCATGGCGGCGATCGCGCCTGGCAGCTGCGAGATCGAGCTGCCGTTCCGCGCCGAGCTCACGCAGCAAAAGGGCTTTGTCCACGGCGGGATCGTGGGCATGATCGCCGACACCGCCTGCGGCTACGCGGCCTACAGCCTGATGCCCGCCAGCGCGTCGCTGGTGACGGTCGAATACAAGATCAATATCCTCGCGCCGGGACGCGGCGAGCGACTGTTCGCACGCGCCGAAGTGATCAAGTCCGGCCGCACGCTTTCGATTACGCGCGGCGAGGTGTACGCTGAGCAGGGCGGCGCGCAGACGCTGTGCGCCGTGATGCAGCAAACGCTCATGATGCTGCCCGACACCCCGGACACCCCGGAATGAACTTCCTGGCCTTCGATCACGGCGACACGATCGCCATGCTGCGCGAGTCGGCGAAGAATTTCGCCGCCAAGGAAATCGCGCCGCGCGCCGCGGAAATCGACCGCAACAACGAATTCCCGCCCGACCTGTGGCCCAAGCTCGGCGCGCTCGGCCTGCTCGGCATCACGGTCGAGGAGGATTACGGCGGCACCGCGATGGGTTATCTCGCCCATATCGTCGCGATGGAGGAAATCAGCCGCGCGTCGGCCTCGGTGGGCCTTTCCTACGGCGCGCACTCGAACCTTTGCGTGAATCAGATCCGCCGCAACGGCAACGAAGCGCAAAAGCGCAGCTACCTGCCGGGGCTCGTGTCCGGTGCGAAGGTCGGCGCGCTCGCGATGAGCGAGCCGGGCGCGGGCTCGGACGTGGTCGGCATGCGCCTGCGGGCGGAACGCCGGGGCGACCGCTACGTGCTCAACGGCAACAAGATGTGGATCACCAACGGCCCCGACGCCGACGTGCTGGTGATCTACGGCAAGTCCGACGGCATCACGGCGTTCATCGTCGAGAAGGGGATGAAGGGATTCTCCACCGCGCAGAAGCTCGACAAGCTCGGCATGCGCGGCTCGAACACCTGCGAGCTGGTGTTTCGCGACTGCGAAGTCCCGGTCGACAACGTGCTCGGCGAGGACGGCAAGGGCGTCAAGGTTCTCATGTCGGGCCTGGACTATGAGCGCGCGGTGCTCGCCGGCGGCCCGCTCGGCATCATGGGCGCCTGCCTCGACGTCGTGCTGCCCTACGTGCACGAGCGCAAGCAGTTCGGCCAGCCGATCGGCGAGTTCCAGCTGATGCAGGGCAAGCTGGCCGACATGTACGCGACCTACTCGGCCTGCCGCGCCTACGTCTACGCGGTCGGGCAGGCCCTTGACCGCGGCGAAACGACCCGCAAGGACGCCGCCGGCGCGATCCTCTACGCAGCGGAAAAGGCGACCTGGATGGCAGGCGAGGCGATTCAGGCGCTGGGCGGCATGGGCTACATCAACGAGACGCCCACCGGGCGGCTGTGGCGCGACGCCAAGCTGTACGAGATCGGCGCCGGTACGTCCGAGATCCGCCGTTGGCTGATCGGCAGGGAGCTGTTCGAGGAAACTACTTAGGAGAGTGCGATGTTGGACGATCCGATTGTCATCGTATCTGCTGCGCGTACGCCCATGGGCGGCTTCCAGGGCGAGCTCAAAGGCTTCGCCGCGCCGGAGCTGGGGGCGGCGGCGATCCGCGCCGCGGTAGAGCGCGCCAAGCTCAAACCCGAGCAGGTGCAGGAAGTGATCATGGGCTGCGTGCTGCCGGCGGGCCAGGGCCAGGCGCCCGCGCGCCAGGCGAGCCTCGGCGCCGGCCTGCCGCTCGCCGCCGGCTGCACCACGGTCAACAAGATGTGCGGCTCGGGCATGAAGGCCGCGATGCTGGCGCACGACCTGCTCAGCGCGGGCAGCATGGACGTGGTGGTCGCCGGCGGCATGGAGTCGATGACCAACGCGCCCTACCTGATGCCCAAGGCGCGCGCGGGCTACCGCATGGGCCACCAGCAGGTACTCGATCACATGTTCTACGACGGCCTCGAGGACGCCTACGACAAAGGGCGGTTGATGGGCAGCTTCGCCGAGGAGTGCGCCGACAAGTACCGCTTCACGCGCAAGGAGCAGGACGATTTCGCGATCGCCTCGCTCGAACGGGCACAGAAGGCGAACAAGGAAGGCTGGTTCGCCTGGGAGATCACGCCGCTGGCGATCAAGGCCGGCAAGGAAGAACGCTTCGTCGAGACCGACGAGCAGCCGTTCAAGGCCAACTTCGCCAAGATCCCGACCTTGAAACCCGCCTTTCGCAAGGACGGCACGGTGACCGCAGCCAACTCGAGCTCGATCTCCGACGGCGCCGCGGCGCTGGTGCTGATGCGCCGCTCGAACGCGGACAAGCTGGGCCTCGCGCCACTTGCGACGGTAGTCGGGCATGCCACCCACGCCCAGGAGCCTTCGCTCTTCACGACGGCGCCGATCGAGGCCATAAGAAAATTGCTTGATAAATCCAAATGGAACGCTCAGGCGGTCGACCTCTACGAGATCAACGAGGCCTTCGCCGTGGTCGCCATGGCGGCGATGCGCGAGCATAAGCTGCCACACGAGAAGGTCAACGTGCACGGCGGCGCCTGCGCGCTCGGCCACCCGATCGGCGCCTCGGGCGCGCGCATCGTGGTCACGCTGATCGGCGCGCTGCGCAAGTACGGCGGCAAGCGCGGCGTGGCGAGCTTGTGCATCGGCGGCGGAGAAGCGACGGCGATGGCGATCGAGCTGGCTTGAATGGCGGGCCCGAAGCTCGCGGCGACCAAGCGGCAGCTCCAGGCGCTGCTCGAGCGCTCGCGCTTCGTGCGCAGCTACGGCTTTCGCATGGTCTCGGTCGACGCCGACGGCGCCACGATCGAGCTGCCGTTCCGGCGCGCGCTCGAGCGCCCGGGCGGGATCGTCAACGGCCCGGCGCTGATGGCCGCGGCCGACTGCGCCATGTGGATCGCGATCAAGTCCCGCATCGGCATCGACCGCGACGCGCTCACTTCCGAGCTGAACACCGCCTTCCTCGCGCCCGCGATCGAAGAACCGGTGCGCTGCACCGCGCGCATTCTCAAGCTCGGCAAGCGCAGCATTTACGGCGTCGCCGAGTGCCACAGCCGCGCCGGAAAACTGTTTACCCACCACACCGTGACCTACGTTCGCCTGTCGGGAGCCTGAGATGCGCCTGTCCGAGCAGCACGAAATGATGCGCGACAGTGTGCGCCGCTACGCGCGCGAGCGGCTGTGGCCCAACGCCGCCCGCTGGGAGCGCGAGCGCCACTTTCCGCGCGCCGAGTTTGTCGAGATGGCGCAAATGGGGCTGAACGCGGTCGCCGTCCCGGAGCAATGGGGCGGCGCGGGGATGGACAGCACCGCCACCGCGATCGCCTTCGAGGAAGTCTCGGCCGGCGATCCTGCCTGCGGCACCGTGATGTCGGTCAACAATCTCGTGTCCGGCATCCTGAACGGCTACGGCAACGACGCGCAGAAGGAGAACTACCTGCGCCCGCTCGCCGCCGGACGGATGGTGGGCGCGTTCTGCCTGACCGAGCCGCAGGTCGGCTCGGACGCGGGCGCGATCACTACCCGCGCCGAGCGCCGCGGCGGGCAATGGTTGCTGAACGGCACCAAGCAGTTCATCACCTCGGGCAAGAACGCGGACGTCGCGGTGGTGTTCGCGGTGAGCGACAAGAGCGCGGGCAAGAAGGGCATCAGCGCCTTCGTGGTGCCCACGGCGAGCAAGGGCTGGCGCGTGGCGCGGGTCGAGGACAAGGCCGGCCAGCATGCCTCCGACACGGCGCAGATCGCACTCGAGGACTGCACGATCCCGGCCGAGAACCTGCTCGCGCAGGAGGGCATGGGCTACCGCATCGCGCTCGCGAACCTCGAGTCGGGCCGGATCAACATCGCCGCGCAGGCGACCGGGATCGCGCGCGCGGCGCTGGAAGCGGCGCTCGCCTACGCCAAGGAGCGCAGGAGCATGGGCAAGACGCTGATCGAGCACCAGGCGGTGAATTTTCGGCTGGCCGACATGGCGACCCAGGTCGAGGCGGCGCGCCAGCTGTATCTTCACGCCGCGGCGCTGCGCGACGCGGGCGAGCCCTGCCTCAAGGAGGCTTCGATGGCCAAGTTGTTCGCCTCCGAGATGGCCGAGAAGGTGTGCTCGGACGCGATCCAGATCCACGGCGGCTACGGCTACGTCGCCGATTTCCCGGTCGAGCGGCTGTGGCGCGCGGTGCGGGTGTGCAAGATCTACGAGGGCGCAAGCGACATTCAGCGCCTGGTGATCGGGCGCGCACTGGAGCGCGGATAAGACCATGAAGCTGAAGAAAAGCGTCAAGACGCTATTGGAGGAAGCAGCGGCGCGCACGCAGGGCATCTCGGCGCCGGCCGCCCAGGCCAGGGTCGGCGACGCGCAGACGGTGTTCGTCGACATCCGAGACGTGCGCGAGCTCGAGCGCGACGGAATGATTCCCGGCGCGTTTCACGCTCCGCGCGGCATGCTCGAGTTCTGGGTCGACCCCGAGAGCCCCTATTTCAAGCCTGTGTTCGGCGAGGGCAAGACCTATATCCTGTATTGCGCCGCGGACTGGCGCGCGGTACTCGCGGCGGCGACGCTCGCCGACATGGGACTCGAGGACGTGCTCCACCTGGAAGGCGGCTTCAGCGAGTGGAAGAAGGCCGGCCGGCCGGTCGGCCAGCGCGAACACAAGCACAAGGCCTGAACGGCAATGCCGGTCATCAAATCCCAGCTCAACCCCCGCTCGGCCGAGTTCCGCGCCAACGCCGAGCGCATGCGCGCGCTGGTGAACGACCTGCGCCAGCAGGTCGCGCGCGCGACCCTCGGCGGCGACGCGCGGGCGCGCGAGAAGCACGTCGGGCGCGGCAAGCTGCTGCCGCGCGAGCGGGTGCGCACGCTGCTCGACCCGGGCTCGCCCTTCCTCGAGGTCGGACAGCTCGCCGCGCACGGCATGTACGGCGACGAGGCGCCGAGCGCCGGCATGGTCACCGGCATCGGCCGCGTCTCGGGCCGCGAGTGCGTGATCGTCGCCAACGACGCCACCGTCAAGGGCGGCACCTACTTCCCGCTGACCGTGAAGAAGCACCTGCGCGCGCAGGAGATCGCGGCGCAGAACCGTCTGCCGTGCATTTATCTGGTCGATTCGGGCGGCGCCAACCTGCCCAACCAGGACGACGTGTTCCCCGATCGCGAGCACTTCGGGCGCATCTTCTTCAACATCGCCAACATGTCCGCCGCCGGGATCGCCCAGATCGCGGTGGTGATGGGCTCGTGCACCGCGGGCGGCGCCTACGTGCCGGCGATGTCCGACGAGTCGATCATCGTCAAGGGCCAGGGCACGATCTTCCTCGGCGGTCCACCGCTGGTCAAAGCGGCGATCGGCGAAATCGTGACGCCCGAGGAGCTCGGCGGCGCCGACGTGCATACCCGCGTCTCCGGCGTCGCCGACCACTACGCGCTCAACGACGCGCACGCGCTGGCGATCGCGCGTCGGATCGTGTCCAACCTGAACGGCGCCAAGAGCGTGACGTTGCAGCTGCGCGAGCCGCGCGAACCGCTGTACGCGGCGGAGGAGCTCTACGGCGTGATTCCGGCCGACGCGCGCAAGCCCTACGACGTGCGCGAGGTGATCGCGCGCATGGTCGACGGCTCCGAGCTGGACGAGTTCAAGGCCAACTACGGCACCACGCTGGTGACCGGATTCGCGCATGTGCACGGCTACCCGATCGCGATCCTGGCCAATAACGGCATCCTGTTCTCCGAATCGTCGCTCAAGGCCGCGCACTTCATCGAGCTCGCCTGCCAGCGCGGAATTCCGCTGCTGTTCCTGCAGAACATCACCGGCTACATGGTCGGCAAGAAATACGAGGCGGCCGGGATCGCCAAGGACGGCGCCAAGATGGTCACCGCAGTCGCCACGGCGCGGGTGCCCAAGTTCACCATGATCATCGGCGGCTCGTTCGGCGCCGGCAATTACGGTATGTGCGGTCGCGCCTATTCACCGCGCTTCCTCTGGATGTGGCCCAATGCCCGCATCTCGGTCATGGGCGGCGAGCAGGCTGCCAGCGTACTTTCCGTGGTGCGCGGCAAGTTCAAGTCGCAGATCGACGAACAGGCCTTCAAGGCGCCGATCCTCGAACAGTACGAGCGCCAGGGCCACCCCTACTACGCCAGCGCGCGCCTGTGGGACGACGGCGTGCTCGACCCCGCCGACGCGCGCCGCCTGCTGGGGCTGGCGCTCTCGGCCTCGCTCAACGCGCCGATCGAGCAGACCAAGTTCGGCATCTTCAGGATGTAGCCATGTCGCAAGCCCTGCTGGTCGATATCCGCGCCGGCGTCGCCACGATGACGCTGAACCGCCCCGAGGTCCGCAACGCGTTCGACGACGCGCTGATCGCCGAACTGGCGGCGACGTTCAAGGCGCTGGACGACGACGACGCAGTGCGCGCGGTGGTGCTGGCGGGCAACGGTCCGGCTTTCTGCGCCGGGGCGGACCTCAACTGGATGAAGCGCATGGCGGGCTACGGCTACGAACAGAATCTGCACGATGCGATGGGGCTGGCGGTGATGCTGCAGACCATAGACCGGATGCGAAAGCCGACCATCGCGCGCGTGCACGGACCGGCCTTCGCCGGCGGCACCGGCCTGGTGGCGGCCTGCGACATCGCGTTCGGCACTCCGGAGGCGAAGTTCTGCCTCTCGGAGGCCAAGCTCGGTCTGTCGCCCGCGACGATCAGTCCCTACGTGGTGCGCGCGATGGGCGAGCGCGCGGCGCGGCGCTACTTCCTCAGCGCGGAGGTGTTCGACGCCGACGAGGCGCTGCGCATCGGCCTGCTGAGCGGCCTCGTTCCGGCTGCGCAACTCGACGCGGCGATCGAATCGCTGCTCCGTCACTTGCTGGCGGGCGGGCGCGAGGCACTGGCCAAGATCAAGGACCTGATCCGGACCGTCGTCTCCGGGCCGATCGACGACACGATGGTCGCGGATACCGCACAGCGCATTGCCGAGATCCGCGTTTCGCCTGAAGGAAGGGAGGGCATCGCCTCGTTCCTCGAGAAGCGCAAGCCCTCCTGGGCCCCCGGGGGAAAGTAACGTGTTCCGCAAGATCCTGGTCGCCAACCGCGGCGAGATCGCCTGCCGCGTGATGCGCAGCGCCGAGCGTCTGGGGATCCGCACCGTCGCGGTGTATTCGGACGCCGACCGCGATGCGCTGCACGTCAGGCTCGCGCACGAAGCGCGCCGCATCGGCCCCGCGCCGGCGCGCGAAAGCTACCTGAGCGCCGAGGCGGTGATCGCCGCCGCGCGCGAGACCGGGGCCGAGGCTATCCACCCCGGCTATGGCTTCCTGTCGGAGAACGAGGCCTTCGCGCGCGCCTGCGCGGCGGCCGGCATCGTGTTCATCGGGCCGACGCCGGAGGCGATCGCCGCGATGGGCGACAAGTCCGCGGCCAAGACACTGATGGAAAAGGCGCGCGTACCGCTGGTGCCGGGCTACCACGGCGAGAACCAGGAAGGCGCTTTCCTGCTCGCGCGCGCCGAGACGATCGGCTTTCCGGTTCTGATCAAGGCCTCCGCCGGCGGCGGCGGCAAGGGCATGCGCATCGTGCGCGGCAGCGCGGAGTTCGACGCGGCGCTCGCGTCGTGCCGCAGGGAGGCAAAGTCCGCCTTCGGCGACGACCGCGTGCTGATCGAGCGTTACCTGGAACGGCCGCGCCACATCGAGGTGCAGGTGTTTGGCGACAGTCACGGCAACTGCGTGCACCTGTTCGAGCGCGACTGCTCGGTGCAGCGCCGCCACCAGAAGGTGCTCGAGGAAGCGCCGGCTCCCGGAATGACTGCCGAGCTCAGGCACGAGATGGGCGAAGCGGCGGTGGCGGCCGCGCGTGCGATCAAGTACCAGGGCGCCGGCACGGTCGAGTTCATCGCCGAGCAGGATGGGCGCTTCTACTTCATGGAAATGAACACGCGGCTGCAAGTCGAGCACCCGGTGACCGAGATGATCACCGGGCTCGACCTGGTCGAATGGCAGCTGCGGGTCGCCGCGGGCGAACCGCTGCCGCGCGCGCAGGACGAGATCGCAATCCGTGGCCACGCGATCGAGGCACGCCTCTACGCCGAGGATCCGGCGCGCGACTTTCTGCCCGCAACGGGTCGGCTCGCGCACCTCGCCTTCCCCGCAGCGTCGGACTCGGTGCGGATCGACACCGGGGTCGAGCGCGGCGCGACCATCAGCCCGCACTACGACCCGATGATCGCCAAGCTGATCGTGTGGGGCGAAGACCGCGGCGCGGCGCTCGCGCGCCTGCGCGCCGCGCTCGCCGCGTGCGAAGTCGCCGGCGTCGCGACGAACGTCGAGTTCCTCGGGCGCCTGGCGGCCAGCGGCGCGTTCGCGCGCGCGGAGCTCGACACCGGGCTGATCGAGCGCTGCCGCGACGAGCTGCTGCCGCCCCGGGCGCCGGCCCCGCCCGAGGCGCTCGCTGCCGTCGCGCTGGCCGAGCTGCAGCTCGAGCAGGACGGCGCGCGCGAGCGCGCGCGCACCTCCGGCGACCCGCGCTCGCCCTGGAACGAGGTCGACGGCTGGCGCATGAACGAGGATTCGCATCACGATTTCGTTTTCACCGAGGGCGAGGCGCAATACCCGGTGACGGTGCGCTTCCTCGCCGCCGGTCAGCGCGCCGTGATCGCCGGGCACGAGTACGCGCTCGAAGGCGAGCGCCTGGCGGAAAACAAGCTGTTGGTGCGCCTGGACGGGCGCGCCTTCAAGGTGCGCGCGCTGCGCGAGGCTCAAGACTGGCATCTGTTTAGCGATGGCGGCTACCGGCGTTTCGCACTGCGCGACGAGCTGCACGGGCTTGACGTCGACGCCGGCGGCGGCTCGCTCGCGGCGCCGATGCCGGGCAAGATCATCGCGGTAATGGTCAAGCCGGGCCAGAAGGTCGAAAAGGGCGCACCGCTGGTGATTCTGGAAGCGATGAAGATGGAGCACACAATCGCCGCCCCTGCCGATGGCGTGGTCAAGGAAGTCCATTACGCGTCCGGCGAGCAGGTGCTCGAGGGCGCCGAGCTGATCGCCTTCGAAGCGCTGGAATCGGACGCGAGGTGACGCCATGAATCTGCCGCAGCGCGTAAGAATTGTCGAGGTCGGGCCGCGAGACGGTCTGCAGAACGAGAAGGGCGAGGTGCCGACCCGCACCAAGCTCGAGCTGATCGAGCGGCTCGCCGACGCGGGCCTGCCCGCGGTCGAAGCGACCGCGTTCGTGTCGCCGAAATGGATCCCGCAGATGGCGGACCACACCGAGGTGCTGGAGCGCATCCGCAGGAAGCCCGGCGTTTCGTACCCGGTGCTGACGCCGAACCTGAAGGGCTTCGAGGCTGCGCGCGCCGCGGGCGCCACCGAGGTGGCGATTTTCGGCGCTGCCTCCGAGGCGTTCTCGCAAAAGAACATCAACTGCTCAATCGCCGAGAGCCTGGATCGCTTCCGCCCCGTAGCCGAGGCCGCGCGCGCCGCGAATATCCGGCTGCGCGGCTACATCTCCTGCGTGCTCGGCTGTCCCTACGAGGGCAAGGTCGCGCCGGCAAAGGTGGCCGAGGTCGCCGTTGCACTGAACGAAATGGGTTGCTATGAGGTTTCGCTCGGCGACACCATCGGCGTGGGAACGCCGGGGCGTACCAGGGCGATGATCGAAGCGGTGGCGAAACGCGTGCCCCTCGAGCGGCTGGCCGGTCACTACCACGACACCTACGGCCAGGCCCTGGCCAACATCTACGCTTCGCTGGAAACGGGTGTCGCGACTTTCGACGCCTCGGTCGCGGGCCTCGGCGGCTGTCCCTACGCCGCCGGCGCCTCGGGCAACGTCGCCACCGAGGACGTGGTCTACATGCTGCAGGGCCTGGGCATCGAGACCGGCGTCGACCTCGAGCGCCTGGTCGAAGTCGGCCGCTGGATCAGCAGCGTGCTCGGGCGCGAGCCGGGCTCGAAGGCCGGCAGGGCGCTTGCGGCCAAAAAGGCCGCGACGGTGCGCACGGCATGATCGAATCGCCCTGCGTCAACATCTGCCACATGAGCCCGCGGCTCGGCGTATGCACCGGCTGCTGCCGCACGCTGGACGAAATCGCGCGCTGGAGCGAGCTGGGCGAAGCCGAGCGCGCGCGCGTGATGGCTGCGCTGCCGCACCGGCGGCAGCGCCTCGGCCTTGCCGAGGCGGCCCCGGCGCGCTCGCCCTGAGCGCTAAGAATTATTCGTGGGTGTAGATGATGTCGTCGCGGCGGTTCTGCGACCACGCGGCTTCGTCGTGTCCACTCGCCTTCGGCTTCTCCTCGCCCCAGCTGATGGTCTCGATGCGCGTGTCGGATACGCCGAGGAGCACCATCGCCTTGCGCAGGCTGTCCGCTCGGCGCTGGCCCAGCGCGAGGTTGTACTCGCGGCTGCCGCGCTCGTCGCAGTTGCCCTCGATCCTGATCGTCGCCGACGAATGGCCGGTCATGTAGCCGGCATGCGCCTCGACCAGCGAATTGAACTCGGCCCTGATACTCGACCTGTCGAAGTCGAAATAGACGCTGCGCTTGGCGAGGATGCTGTTGGGATCGTGCAGCGGATTCATCTCCGCCTGCGGTTGCGCGACCGGCTGCGCCATCGGAGCAGGCGCCGGAGCAGGCGTCGCGGCCGGCGCGGGAGCCGGCTGCGGTGCCTCCGCAGCCTGCTGGCTGGCGCAGGCGCCAAGCAGCAGCGCGAATGAGGATGCGATCAGGATTGCGGGCGTTTTCATTCTCATGGTCTATCTTTCCTTTGTGACAGCATCATGTCGCCGATGCGGTGCGGTTTTCGCCGTCGCGAAGAGGCACGCGTTAAACGATCGCCCTGCGTAGCGGTTGACGTGACAGGCCGGAGTCAAATGTCTCCGAAGTCGCCGTGCCTGCCCCTCCCCGACGCGAAGCGGTTCGCTCCTGCAGCGCCCTCCGCAACAAACGCCAGGATACCGTTGTACCACTCCCTGCGCATCGCGTCACGTAGTTCGAGCCCTTCCTGCATGCGCGCCGAGCGCCTGTCGGCGCGGACGCAGGCCTGCGGAAAACGTGCAATTTCGCACGCCAGCGTCTCAGCGGCCCTCCGCGATGCCCCGTCCGGGACCACTCTTTCACAGGCACCAATGCGATAGGCCTCCTCGGCCGGCAGCGTGCGGCCGGTGAGGATAAGCTCCATCGCCCGCCCGGCGCCGACCAGCCGAGGCAAGCGCACCGTGCCGCCGTCGATCAGCGGCACGCCCCAGCGGCGGCAGTACACTCCGAAGTACGCCGATTCCTCCATTACCCGAAGGTCGCACCACAACGCCAGCTCGAAGCCGCCGGCCACTGCGGGGCCCGCGACGGCGGCGATCACCGGTTTGTCGAGCTCGAGCCGGGTTGGCCCCATCGGCCCCCTCGGCAATGGCCGGTCGTCGAGCGGATACGCCAGATCCTCCAACGGACGGGTGTCGCCGGAAAGCGACGCCGCGTGCTTCAGGTCGAACCCCGAGCAGAACGCGCCGCCTTCGCCCCACAGCACCGCGACCGCGGCTTCCGGGTCGTCGTTAAACGCAGTGAAGGCTTCCACCAGCGCGTCGGCGCTGCGCGGGTCAACCGCGTTGCGCGCCTCGGCGCGCGAGTGGATCACCGTCCACACTTTGTCCTTCTTCTCCACGCGTACGGTCATGTCGTTCTCCATGCCAGTGCGAGCGACCCGATGTTACATTCGGTCATGCGCCGCGTGACGTGGTACTTCGACTTCGTTTCGCCGTTCTCCTACCTTTGCTTCGCGCGCCTGGGCGAACTGCGCGATGTCGAGCTGGTCTACCGGCCCGTGCTCTTCGCCGGCCTGCTGCAGCAATTCGGCCAGAAGGGGCCGGCGGAGATCGGCCCCAAGCGGCGCTGGACCTACCGCTGGTGCCAGTGGTCCGCCGAGCGGCTCGGCCTGCCGTTGCGCTTTCCGGCCACGCACCCGTTCAACCCGCTGCATCACCTGCGCCTGGCGATCGCGGCACGCTGCGAGCCGGCGGCGGTCAAGCGGATCTTCGAGGCGCTGTGGACCACGGGCGCGGAGCCCGGCGACACGGCTTCTTTCGCACGCCTAGCGCGTGGGCTGGGCGTGGAGGAAGCTTCGATCGCCGCGCCCGAGGTCAAGAACGCGCTGCGCGAGAATACCGAACGGGCCGCGGCCGCCGGCGTGTTCGGCGTGCCTAGCTTCGAAGCCGACGGGGAGATCTTCTGGGGCGTGGATTCGATCGACTTCCTGAAGGCTTTCCTTGCCGATGCGTCGGTGGTGCAAAACGCGCAAATGAAGCGCCTCGACTCGCTGCCGGTCGGCGCCAGCCGGCGCGGCTAGCCGTACTTGCGCAGGTCGTCGATAACCTTGCCGTCGTTCGGCAGGCTGCCCGGCGCGACGAACTCGGTTTCGCCGCGCAGCTTGGTGACGTCGCGGATGGTGGCGACGATCGCCTCGGCGAGCCCGGACGGACGCTCCTTCGCCTCGCATTTGAGCGTCATCCGGTCCTTGCCGACCTCGCCTTCGACCACCAGCCGCGCGCGCAGCACCTCGGGATGGCGGCGCAGGATTTCGTTGACCTGCTTGGCGGTGACGAACAGCGCGCGCACCTTGGTGCTCTGGTCGGCGCGGCCCATCCAGCCCTTGATCCGGGTGTTGGTGCGCCCGCATGGGCTGGGCCCCGGCAGCACGGCCGACAGGTCGCCGGTACCGAATCGCACCAGCGGGTAGTCCCGGTTGAAAGTGGTGATCACGACCTCGCCCACCTCTCCCTCGGGCACGGGATCGCCGGTGCCGGGCCGCACGATCTCGAGAATCAGCCCTTCGTCGAGCACCATGCCCTCGTTCAGCGTGCCGTCGGGCAGCGCGGTCTCGTAGGCGAGGTGGCCGAGGTCCGCGGTGGCATAGAGCTGCATAACTCGGATGCCGCGCTCGCCCATCGACTTTCTCACCGCGGGCGGCAGGTACTCGGCACCGACCACGGCTTTCTTGAGCGCCGAGATGTCGAGTTTGAGCTCGTCCGCCTTGTCCGCGATCAGCTTTAGAAAAGACGGCGTGCCGATGAATGCGTTGATCCCGAGGTCGCGTATCGCTGCCACCTGCATTTCGGTCTGGCCGACGCCTGTCGGCACGACCGTGCAGCCGAGTGAGAGCGCGCCCGACTCCAGCATCGAGCCGGCCGGAGTGAAGTGATAGGCGAAGGTGTTCATCACCAGATTGCCGGCGCGAAACCCGCCCGCGTACAGCCCGCGTGCGGTGCGCCACCAGTCCTTGCCCAGGCCTTCGGGCTCGTAGATCGGGCCGGGCGAGACGAACAGCTTGGCGAGCTTCTCGCGCGGGGTCGCGTTCAACCCGCCCAGCGGCGGCATCGTCTTTTGCAGCTCGCCGAGGTCGGACTTTCGCGTCACCGGCAGACGGGCGAGCGCCGCACGCGAGTTCACTGCAGCAGGGTCAACCCCAGCGAGAATGCGGCCGAAACCAGGCGCATTCCTCTTCGCGTGCGCAATCTGACCGGGCAGCGCCGCCATCAGCGCCGCTTCGCGTTGCTCCGGGGGCCGGGTTTCGAGGGTGTCGAAGTATTCCATCGAAAGAAAAAACGGGGTCAGAGTCGAATTACATCCATGTCCAGAAACCTGAACGTTCCTGATTGTAATTCGACTCTGACCCCGTTTTCTCTACAGCCAGCGTTTGCGCCGGCGGTAGGACTTGACGTCGCGGAAGCTCTTGCGCTCGCCCGACGAGAAGCCGAGGTAGAACTCTTTCACATCCTCGTTCTCTGCCAGCGATTTGCCTTCGCCGTTCATCACGACGCGGCCGTTCTCGAGGATGTAGCCGTAATCCGCGTACTTGAGCGCGATGTTGGTGTTTTGCTCCGCGAGCAGGAAGCTCACTCCTTCCTTGCGGTTGAGATCTCTGACAATCTCGAAGATCTCCCCGACCAACTGCGGGGCGAGCCCCATCGAGGGCTCGTCGAGCAGGATCATCTTCGGCTTCGCCATCAAGGCGCGGCCGATCGCGGTCATCTGCTGCTCGCCACCCGAGGTATAGCCCGCGAGCCCGTTGCGACGCTCCTTGAGCCGGGGGAAATAGGAATAGACCAGCTCCATGTCGCGCCCGATCGCCGCCCTGCCGTCGCGTCGCGTGAAGGCGCCCGTGAGCAGATTCTCCTCCACGGTCAGGTGGCCGAAGCAATGACGCCCTTCCATGACCTGCACGCAACCGCGACGCACCAGCTCGTTCGGCGAAAGCGCTTGCACCTCGGCGCCATCGAACACGATCGAGCCCTTGGTCACCTCGCCCCGCTCGGACTGCAGCAGATTCGAGATCGCCTTCAGCGTCGTCGTCTTGCCCGCACCGTTGCCGCCGAGCAGCGCGACGATCGCGCCCCGCGGGACATCGAGCGAAACGCCCCTGAGCACGAGAATGACGTGGTCGTACACCACCTCGATGTTATTGAGGGCGAGGATTGTTTCGGCTGCAGCCGGGTTTGCGGATCGCTTCCCGGCGGGTGCTGCGGCGCTCATCGCTCGGTTCAAGGCTCCGCCTCCCCGCCGGGCAGCGTTCGCCCGGCGGGGAGGGGAGATCGCCTAGGTTACAGCGACTTGTCGTCGCACGACTCGGTGCGCTTCGGCCAGGGCTGGTTCTTGGTGACGTAGTCCTTGGCCGCCTCATCCAGCAGCGGCATCACCTTGGCCTTCACCGGCGCGAGCCAGTCCGAGACCTTGCGCCACTTCTTGCCGTCCCACTGCTGCACGTAGACGGAACCGTGGCCGTTGTGATCCGCGCAGCTCACGTGGATCGGCGGTCCGAACCCGGCCAGGCCGATCTGCTTCCAGCGCTGCTCCGAGATCTTCAGGGTTTCCAACCCGCGCCGCATGTCCGCTCCGTCGATCATCTTCTTGCCGGTGAGCTTCTGCGCGTTGCGGATCGCCTCGGCGATAACCACCGCGTTCATGACGCCGCGGTTGTAGAAGTTCTCGCCAACCATGTCCTTCGGCGTCTGGCTGTTGCCTTTTGCGATGACGTACTTCTTGATGTCCTTGATTGCAGGGTAATTCGCGCCCACCGCGTTGAAGTTCAACGCCAGGTAACCCTTCGCCCCCGCGCCCGCGGGCCGGGCATCGTCCTCACTGCCGGACCACCATACGCCGATGAAATGATCCATCGGGTAGCCGGTCTTAGCCGCTTCCTGCACTGCGGTCGGGTTCATGGCGCCCCAGCCCCACATGATCATCCAGTCGGGCCGGTCGCGGCGCACGCCGAGCCACAGTCCGGACTGGCTCTGCATCTGGGAGGGCGGCACCGGGTACATCTTGACGTTGAAGCCGTAGGTCTTGGCGAAGTCGTTGAGCAGTGGAATCGGCTCGCGGCCGTAGCCGCCGTCGAAATAGATGAATCCGATCGTCTTGCCCTTGAGCTTGTCGAATCCGCCTCCTTCCTTCTGGGCGATGTACTTCAGTGCGATCGACATCCCGTCCCAATAAGTGTCGGGCGGATTGAAAATCCACGGAAAGTCTGCCCCGACCGCGGACGCCGACAGGCCGTAAGCCATCGAAAGAACCGGGATCTTGTCGACCGAAGCCTTCGGAATAAGCGCGAGCGTGATCCCGGTCGAGTACGGGCCGATGACGATCGGGTTCCTGCTCTTGAACGAGTCGTAGCATTCGACGCCCTTCTCGTTCTTGTACTGCGTCTCGCATTCCTGAACGTCAATCTTCACGCCGCCGATGCCGCCGTCGCGCGCGTTGAGCATGTTCAAGTAGTCGTGCATCCCATTCGCGATCGGGATGCCGGAATTGGCGAACGGGCCAGTACGGTAGGTAAACAGCGGCACGAGCAACGAGTCGCTGGCGAGGGCCTCCGAAGCCGGGACAGACGCCCCGATCACTCCCGCGACCGCCGCGCCGAGTACCAGATATTTAAGGCGCATTTTCCTTCCTCCTCTCCATGGTGGCCGACGCGACCGGCGCCAGCCTTATCTTGATGTCCCGCGATGAGTGTACGCTTCCGCTTCAATATGGGAAAGGCCACACCCGGAGCTTCTGCTTGCCGATCTGCCACAACCGCGCCAGCCCGTGCGGCTCGACGATCAGGAAAAATATGATCAGCACGCCCAGGATCACGAACGTGCTCTGATCCACCGTCGCGCTGCGAATATGCAGGCCTAAATAAGCTGGGGCATGGCGCAACACGATCGGCAGCCCCCAGATCAGCGCCGCGCCGAGAAACGAGCCGAGCAAGCTGCCGAGCCCGCCGATGATCACCATGAACAGGATCAGGAACGACTGGTTGATGTTGAAGCTCTCCGACTCGGCGTTGCCCAGCCAGAGAAACGCCATCATCGCCCCGGCGACCCCGCAGTAGAACGAGGACACGGCGAAGGCGAGGAGCTTGGTCTGATACAGCCTGATGCCGATCAGCTCCGCAGCGAGGTCCATGTCGCGCACCGCCATCCAGGTGCGGCCAATGCGCCCGCGCATGAGGTTCGCCGCCATCAGAACGAGGACCGTGACGATGGAGAGAACGAGCAGGTAACGGGTCGTCGACGACGCGGTCGGTCCGGTCACGGCCAGGCCGAACAGCGTCTTGGTCGGTACCTCGATCGAGGCGGAGATGTTGTAGTTGTACAGCCACGGAATGCGGATGAAGCACCATGAGAGGAAGAACTGCGCGGCGAGCGTGGCAACCGCGAGGTAAAAGCCCTTGATGCGCAGCGAGGGCAGGCCGAACACGGTGCCGATCGCCGCCGCGAAGAATCCCGAGCACAGGATCAGAAAGATGATGTTCACGTTGGGAAAAATCGTCGTCAGCTTGTAGCAGGCGAAGGCCCCCACGCCCATGAAGCCGCCGGTGCCGAGCGAGAGCAGTCCGGTATAGCCGGTAAGGAGATTGAGTCCGGTTGCCGCGAGCGAGAGCACCAGAATCGGAATGAGCACGGAATCGAGAGCGAAGTTGGAAGCCGTGAGCGGCACCGCGACAAAGGCGATCAGCAGAATGACCGCGATCCCGATCCGGTCCTGCAGGATGGGCAGCAGGGCCTGGTCGGCGGCGTAGCTCGTCTTGTACTGCCCGACTTCGCGATAGAACATTGGGTTTCTCTTAAAGCCGTTCGATGATGCGCTCGCCGAAAAGGCCCTGCGGCCGGAACAGCAGGAAAACGAGCGCGATGACGTAAGCAAACCAGCTCTCGATTCCTCCCCCGACGAGCGGCCCCCAGTAAAACTCGCCCATCTTCTCGCCAACTCCGATGATGAGGCCGCCGACGATAGCGCCCGGGATGGACGTGAAACCGCCCAGGATCAGCACCGGCAGCGCCTTCAGCGCGATGATCTCCAGCGCGAACGAGACGTTCGAGCGGGCGCCCCACATGATGCCGGTCGCCAGGGCGACGACGCCGGCGGCGAACCAGACGACGACCCAGATCTGCTCGAGCGAAATGCCGACCGACAGGGCCGCCCGGTGGCTATCGGCCACCGCGCGCAGCGCGCGGCCGATGCGCGTGCGGTTGAACACGATGCCGAGCCCCGCAACCATGAGCGAGGCGATGATCGCGGCCGCGATATCGATCTTCTGCAGTTGCACGTAGCCGCCGAGCATGTTGATGCGGTAGGAGCCGCTCGGCAGCCCCAGCTGGTCGGAGATCATCACCTTGGGATCGCCGCCGAAGATCAGTTCGCCCAACCCGATCAGAACGTACGTGAGTCCGAACGTTGCCATGAACAGGATGATCTCGGGCTGGTTGACGAGCGGCCGCAGGATGGCGCGCTCGACGGCGATGGCGAGGACCAGCATCACCACGACGGTGAGCGCCAGGGCCAGGTATGCCGGCACCCCGTGCTCGTTGAGCCCGACCAGGGTGAGCGCCGCAAACACGACCATGATGCCCTGCGCGAAGTTGAACACCCCGGAGGCCTTGAAGATGAGCACGAAGCCGAGCGCGATCAGGGCATACAGAACGCCGCTGACGAGCCCGTCCCACAGCGTCTGCACCAGCAGGTCGGGGGCGTGCGCCATCTGCATGAACGGATCGACGAAGATGCTGTAGAGGATGTGCATGCCCGTTCCTTCAGTGCGCAACCCCGAGATAGGCGTCGATCACCGCCTGATCGGCACGCACCGCTTCGGGCGTGCCGTCGGCGATCTTGCTTCCGTAGTCGAGCACGACGACGCGATCGGAGATGTCCATCACCACGCCCATGTCGTGTTCGATCAGAACGATCGTGGTGCCGTAGTGGTCGTTGACGTCGAGCACGAAGCGGCACATGTCCTGCTTTTCCTCGAGGTTCATTCCCGCCATCGGTTCGTCCAGCAGCAGCACCGAGGGCTCCATCGCCAGCGCGCGCGCCAGCTCGACGCGCTTTTGCAGGCCGTAGGGCAGCTGGCCGACCGGCGTTCGCCGGATGTGCTGGATCTCGAGGAAATCGATGATCTCCTCGACCGCGCGCCGGTGCTCGATCTCCTCGCGCCGTGCCGCCGGCAGCCAAAACGCCTCCTGCAGCAGATTGCCGCGCATCTTCAGGTTGCGCCCGACCATGATGTTGTCGAGCACCGTCATGCCGCGGAACAGCGCGATGTTCTGGAAGGTGCGGCCGATGCCCATCGTGGCCGCAGCGTGCGGCTTCATGCCGCGGAACTCGCGCCCCCTGAAGCGGATGATGCCGTGCTGCGGCTGGTAAAAACCGTTCAAAACGTTGAGCATCGAGCTCTTGCCGGCGCCGTTCGGACCGATGATCGCGCGCACCTCGTGCTCGCGCACATCGAACGAAACCTCGCTAAGCGCCCTCACGCCGCCGAAGGTAAGCGAAACCTCTTCGACCGCCAGCACCGGGGCGCCGATGCGCTGCGCTCGAGCCTCGGTTTCCGTCATACGGTCAGGCCGCCTTGCGCGCGGCCGCGGGCGGGAAGCTACGTGCGTCGCAAATCGACAGATCGGCGGAAATCTGCCCGGTGCGCCCGTCCTCGTAGCGCACTTGCGCCTCGACGTGCACCGACTCCTTTCCAGCGTACAGCGCTTCGACCAGCGACTCGTACCTCTCCGCGATATAGCCGCGGCGTACCTTGCGCGTGCGCGTGAGCTCGCCGTCGTCGGCGTCGAGCTCCTTGTGCAGCAGCAGGAAGCGATGAATCTGACTCCCGGCAAGTTCCGGGTCGGCGGCGAGATCGGCGTTGACTTGCTCGACGCACTGGGTGATCAGGTCGCGGACCTCCTTGCGCGAGGCAAGGTCGACGTAACCGGTGTACGCCAGCTTGCGCTTCTCGGCCCAGTTGCCGACCGCCTCCATATCGATGTTGATGAAGGCGCACACGTGGTCACGTGCGTGGCCAAAGGCAACCGCCTCCTTGATGTAGGGAAAGAACTTGAGCTTGTTCTCGAGGTACTTGGGGGCGAACAGCGTGCCGTCGTCGAGCTTGCCGACGTCCTTGACCCGGTCGATGATCTTGAGATGTCCGTCGGCGTCGAGGTAGCCCGCGTCGCCGGTATGGAACCACCCATCCGCGTCCTTGGCTTGCTCGGTCGCCTGCGGGTTCTTGTAGTACTCCCTGAACAAACCCGGGGAGCGGATCAGCAGTTCGCGCTGCGGCGTGAACTTGAGCTCGACCCCGCGCACTGCGGGGCCGACGGTATCCGCCTTGACCTGGCCGTTCGGCTGCACGCAGACGAATACCGAGGTCTCGGTCGAGCCGTAGAGCTGCTTCAGGTTGATGCCGATCGAGCGGTAGAACTTGAACAGGTCGGGCCCGATCGCCTCGCCGGCGGTATAGGCGACGCGCACCCGGCTCATGCCGAGCACGTTGCGCAGCGGCCCGTACACGAGCAGGTCTCCCAACGCGTAGTGCAGGCGCTGCGCCATGCCGACGGGTTTGCGGTCGAGAATGGCTCCGCCGACGCGCCGCGCCACGTCCATGAAGTGCCGGTACATGGTGCGCTTCAAGCGCCCGGCGTCCTCCATGCGGATCGATACCTGAGTGAGCAGGGCTTCGAGGACCCGCGGCGGCGCAAAGTAGTAGCTGGGGCCGATCTCGCGCATGTCGGTCATCAGGGTTTCGGCCGACTCGGGGCAGCAGATGCAGTAGCCGGTGGCGAAGGGCTGGGCGTAGGAGAAGATGTTCTGGCCGATCCACGCAGGGGGCAGGTAGGCGATGACGACGTCGCGGTCGGTGAGGCCTTCCATCTCGGCGGCCGCCCTGGCGCGGTCGATCAGGGCATGGTGCGTGAGCACCACGCCCTTGGGCGTGGCGGTGGTGCCTGAAGTGAAGAACATTGCCGCCGGGTCGTCCCCCGACCCCTTCTCGATCTCGCGCTCGAGGAATCCGGGATCACGCTTGGCCGCCTCGACGCCGATCTCGCGCAGCCGGTCGTAACTTGCAAGCTGCGGCTGGGCGTAGTGGCGCAGGCCGCGCGGATCGTCGTAGTAGATGTGCTTGAGCGTCGGGCATTGCGGCAGGATCTCGAGCAACTTGTCGACCTGCTCCTGGTCCTCCCCGACCGCGTGGACGATCTCGGCGTTCTGGATCGGGAATGCCATCTCGGCCGCGACCGCGTCCTGGTACAGCGGCACGGGCACCGCCCCCAGGCACTGCGCGGCGCACATCGCGGCGTAGATGCGCGGACGGTTGTCCCCGACCAGGGCCATGTGGTCGCCACGCCCGAGCCCCTGTTGCGCGAGGCCGCAGGCGATCGCGCGCACCTCGTCGGCGAACTGCGTCCAGCTCCAAGTCTGCCAGATGCCGCGATCCTTCTCGCGGATCGCGGGCCGCGCGCCACGCACTGCGGCGTGGTGCAGCAGCAATTTGGGAAACGTGTCGAGCGCCCCGATGTCGGTTGCCATCGAGCCTCCTCCTCCAATTGAGCGAAACTTCCGCCGGCCCTCCCCGGCCCGCGGTCGCGATCGTATCCGATTCTTGCGCTAGTATGACACGCCGCGCCGCAGCAAAGTCTAGCCGCTGGACGTCTCAAGGGTTGTCTTTCCGGCGACAATTGTACCGATGGTGACGCTGGCCAAATTCCTTGCCGATTCCGTATGGCCGCAGGCGCTCGAGCCGCGGGCGAGCGAGCGGGTGCGATGCGAGTCGCTCGAGCGCGCGGTCGCGGCCGGCGGCTATGTGTGCCGCAAGGGGGAGCCGGTCGAGTACTGGGTCGGCGTGATCGAGGGGCTGGTGAAGATCTCCAGCGTCTCGCCCGAGGGCAAGGCGGTGACCTTCACCGGCGTGCGTGCCGGAGGCTGGTTCGGCGAGGGCTCGCTGCTGCGCCCGGACCCATGGCGCTACGATGCCGTCGCGCTGCGCGACAGCCGCGTCGCGCTCGTCCCGCGCGCGACCTTCGACTGGCTGCTCGACAGCTCGATCGGCTTCAACCGCTTCCTGCTCGGGCAGCTCAACGAACGGCTGGCGCAGTTCATCGCGATGGTCGAATACGACCGCCTGCTCGATCCGGACGCGCGCGTCGCGCGCTGCCTCGCGGCCCTGTTCAATCCGCGCCTGTATCCGGGCTCGAGTCGCGAGCTGATGATCTCGCAGGAGGAGCTCGGCTACCTGTCGGGCGTTTCGCGCCAGCGCGTTAACCAGGCGCTGCAGCGGTTGGGCGAGATTCGCCTGCTGCGCGTTGACTACGGCAAGGTCACGGTGCTCGACCTCGAGGGGCTCAAGGCTTTCGAAGGCTGATCGCCTGCGCTTGCGCCCTCATCGATCGGGCAGCTCGCGCGCCCCACCTCGCCGCTCCGCCAAGCGCGGCGTCAGCTTCAAATCCCGGTTCAGGCGCGCGAACACTGAAAATAAGCGGACCCGCCAGCTGACGGCAAACGCATCGGCGCCGTGGCCGGAGAGCAGCGAGGTGACCGCTTGCCGCAGCTTCAACTTGTCAGTCGGATGCAGCAAGAGCTCGACGGTCTCCGGACGATAGAAGGCGCGGACAAAATCGCGGTAGGTGCGCTCCGTACGCCGCAGCCAGCGCTCGTAGCGCGCGAAGGCCGCGCGGGAGAAGCGTCGCCGCGCCAACGCCGCGTCGATGGCCGCCGCCGCCTGGAAGGCGCCGGCCAGCGCGAGTTGTACGCCGCTCGAGAACACCGGGTCGATGAATGCGGCGGCGTCGCCCACCAGCAGCCAGCGATCGCCGGCGAGCTGGCTCGCGGAATAGGAGTAGTCGGATGCAGTCCGGATCGGCGCGAGACGACGGGCAGCGTCGAAGCGCGCCGCCAGGTAGGGGCTTTCGGCAATGCCGCGCTCGAAGTACGCGGCGTCGGGCTTGCTGCCGTGAAGCGCCATCGCGGGCGCAACGAACCCCACGCTGGTGCGATCGCCGGCGAGCGGGATGACCCACCACCAGCCGTCGGGAACGAGCACGATCGTGATGTCCCCCGCGGCGTCGCCGCCGCCGCGCGAAGCGCCGCCATAGTGCGAAAACACGGCGAAATTGCGCAGCTCGGGGTCCATCCGACGCAGCTTGAGGCGGCCGGCAAGCATCGAGCGCTGCCCCGTTGCGTCCACCAGCACGCTTGCGCGCAGCGTGGCGTCCCCGGCGACCACTTCGACACCGTCGTCGCCGATGGTGAAGTCCCGCACTTCGCACGCCTGGCGCACGTCCACGCCGGCGCGCGCGGCGTTATCGAGCAGGATCGCGTCGAACCGATCGCGGTCAACCTCGAACGCATAGGGCGAACCGGCGAGCAGGCTGTCGGCGAAAGGATAGCGGCGCGACAGCGAGCCGTCGCCGACCACGAACTCCGCCGCGTACTTGTGCGGAAAACCGGCGGCCTCCACGGCATCGAGGGCGCCAAGCTCACGCAGCAGCGCAACGCTGCAGGGCAACAGCGACTCGCCGATGTGGAAGCGCGGAAAGCGCTCGCGCTCCAGCAGCACGACGCGCCGCCCCGCTTGCGCAAGGCGGGTCGCAGTTGCCGCTCCCGCCGGCCCCCCTCCGATGAGGATCGCGTCGTACACGCCGAATCCGCGCCCTATCCGCAAGCTCGTTATCGGAGGTGTGCCACCTGAGCGGTGTAGCCGAAGCGCATGGCCACCGTCCGATTGGAGCGAATACCTATTCGAGTACCACCCGCGGGAAATAGCATGAGACGACCCAGTTCGGCACGTCCACGATCGAACTGATGCGCAAGTCCGCGCACACGCTGCACAGCATGTAGGCGTCGATCGGTGAGTAGCCGAAGCGCCGGCTCAGCAGCTCGATCATTTCGGACACCGCGCTGCGAGCGTCGACCATAAGGTCGGGCCCGATGCCCGTCGTCACTTCGTAGCCCCGCGTGTCGAAATGCTTGGTCAAGGGGCCCGGCGTCACGTAACGCGGCGAGCGAAGCTTGGCGCCCTTCACGAGATCGAACTTGAGCGCGACGTCGATCGGGCTCTCGATCGCGGTGCCGCATACCTCGCCATCGCCCTGCGCCGCATGCGTGTCACCGACGGAGAAGATCGCGCCGTCAACCTCGACCGGCAAGTAGAGCTCGACCCCTTCGACGATATCGCGAATGTCCATGTTGCCGCCAACGTTGCGCGGAGGAATGATGCTGTGCAGGCCCGGGGCTGCCGGCGCAACGCCGATCGTTCCGCACATCGGCTTCAGCGGCACGCGTCCGCCCGGGCCGTACATCGCGCTCCCGTGGCCAGGCTCGTAGTTCCAGTGATGCAGCTTCGCCTGCGGGAACTGGTCGGTGAGCAACCCGAAACCCGGAATATTTCCGGTCCAGCCCCAGCCCGACGGGCGAAAGGAGAGCACCGTGACCTTGAGCGCGTCGCCGGGTTTCGCGCCGTCGATGTACACCGGCCCTGTCACCGGATTGACGCGCGCGAGGTCGAGCTTTTCAAGGTCAGCTTGCGTGGAATTGCGGTTCAGCTGCCCGGACGAAGCGTCGACGATCTCGAAATTCACCGTCTCGCCAGGCGCAATCTTCAGGCGCGGGGCGAACGCGTTGTTCCAACCGTGGTGAATGTGCTCCCTGTGAATCGTGTGCTGTTTGTGTGCGCTCATGACTTGGATTCCTACACCGCGACCGTGAGGGCGCCGTCGATCACCAGGTTCGTGCCGGAAATGCGACTGGCCACCGGGCTGGCGAGAAACACGACTCCGCTTGCGACTTCTGCCGGGGTCCCGAATTTTCCGGTCGGATTGACCTTGAGCGTCGAATTGAAGAGATCCGGCACGTTCTTCTCGATCGTCTGCCAGATGCCGCCGTCGAAATAGGTATTGCCGGGCGAAACGCAGTTGACGCGAATCCCCTTGCCCACGAGCTGCCGGCTCAGCCCTTTCGCGTAGTGAATCAGCGCGGCCTTGAACGCGCCGTAGGACCCGGCGGCAAAATCGACCTCGAATCCGGAAACGCTGGAGATCAGCACGATCGAGCCGCCGGTCGATTTCTCGAGGAACGGCACTGCCGCCGCCACCGCATTGACGGTATGCATCATGTCGACGCGAAACGACTTCTCCCAGGTTTCGGCCGAGTCGCCGACGGCCAGCGCGCTCACGTTGCATACCAGCGCGTCGATGCCGCCCAGCTCCTTCGCGCTCGCCGAAACCCAGTCAGTCAACGCCGGCCCGTCGGCAACATCAAGCGCACGCCCATAGGCCTTCACGCCCTGGGACTTCAGCGAGGCGACCGTCGCCGCAACTTCGTCGGCATTGCGCGCACAGATCGAGACGTTGCTTCCTTCGGCAGCGAACGCTTCTGCGATGGCGCGGCCGATCCCTTTGCTGCCGCCCGTGACGACCGCGCGCCGGCCCTTGAGTTTGAGATCCATGTCGGCTTCCTTGTAGGCGGATGGACGGTAGATCCATCCTGGCCCGAGTATCTCCGCCGCCGTTGCCCGTGGCAAGGCGTCGCGCAGGCCGCCCCCTCTCTCAGCCGCCCATTTTTCTTATAACGCTCATCTCGGTATCGTTCAGCTTTTTGAAGATGTTGCTCATCATCTGAAGTGTCTGTTGCTGCCTTTGAAGGACGTTCTGTAAATCGACCTGCGCAAGCTGCGCGTCGTCTCTGGTGCTCGACAATTCTGCAGCGAGCTCGCGAAGTCGTCGCTGGCGCACCTTCATTTGCTGGACACGGCGCTCGACCACGGCCAGGTCTTGCCGGTACGCGGCGAGCTCGAGCCGGAACGCCTGGAGCCGAGGGTTCGGCCGCATGCGCGAAGCGGCTGGCGGCTGCTGCGACGGCGTCGCCAACCGGCGCAACGGCTCGGCGCTATGGCTAGGCGCAATGAAAACCGCAAGCAGGCACGCCAGTGCGACGAGTTGGATACATCGCGCGCTTTTCATACACATCCTCCCTTGTAGCCATGTCGAAGTGTCGCGGTGGGACGCCATCGTGGCGACATGCCGGTTCTTCGCCCGTTACATGCTCCTGCGGTACTGGCCGCCCACCTCGAACAGCGCGTGCGTGATCTGCCCCAGCGAGCACACCCGCACCGCGTCGACCAGCACCTCGAACACGTTCTCGTCGCGGATCACCGCCTGCTGCAGGCGCTCGAGCATCGCTTTGGATCGGGACGCGTTCTTCTTGTGGAATTCGCGCAGGCGCTTGAGCTGCGACTGCTTTTCCTCTTCGCTCGAGCGGATCAGCTCGATCTTCGCCGGGGTCGTGTCGCCGTGCGGGTTGCGGAAGGTGTTCACGCCGACGATCGGGTAGGAGCCGTCGTGCTTCTTGTGCTCGTAGGTGAGCGACTCCTCCTGGATCTTGCCGCGCTGGTAGCCGGTCTCCATCGCGCCGAGCACGCCGCCGCGCCCCGAGATCGCCTCGAATTCCTTCAGCACCGCCTCTTCCACCAGGTCGGTCAGCTCGTCGATGATGAACGAGCCCTGGTTGGGGTTCTCGTTCTTCGCCAGGCCCCACTCCTTGTTCAGGATCAGCTGGATCGCCATCGCGCGGCGCACCGATTCCTCGGTCGGGGTGGTGATCGCCTCGTCGTAGGCGTTGGTGTGCAGCGAATTGGTGTTGTCGTAGGTCGAGATCAGCGCCTGCAGCGTGGTGCGGATGTCGTTGAACGCAATCTCCTGCGCGTGCAGCGAGCGGCCCGAGGTCTGGGAATGGAACTTGAGCTTCTGGCTTCTCTCGTTCGCGCCGTAGCGGCTCTTCATCGCCACCGCCCAGATACGCCGCGCGACGCGCCCGAGCACGGCGTACTCGGGATCCATGCCGTAGCTGAAGAAGAAGGAAAGGTTGGGCGCGAAGTCGTCAATGTGCATCCCACGCGCGAGATAGGCCTCGACGAAGGTAAAGCCATTGGCGAGCGTGAAGGCGAGCTGGCTGATCGGGTTCGCGCCCGCCTCGGCGATGTGATAGCCCGAGATCGACACCGAGTAGAAGTTCTTCACCCCGTTGTGGATGAAGTACTGCTGGATGTCGCCCATCACCTTGAGCGAGAACTCGGTCGAGAAGATGCAGGTGTTCTGGCCCTGGTCCTCCTTCAGGATGTCGGCCTGCACCGTGCCGCGCACCGTGGCCAGCGTCCATTCGCGGATCTTGTCCGCTTCGTCCTCGGTCGGCTCGCGCCCGTTCTCGGCACGGAACCTGTCCAGCTGCTGCTCGAGCGCGGTGTTGAAGAACATCGCCAGGATGGTCGGCGCCGGTCCGTTGATGGTCATCGACACCGAGGTATTCGGCGCGCACAGGTCGAACCCCGAATACAGGACTTTCATGTCCTCCAGCGTGGCGATCGAAACGCCGGAGTTGCCCACCTTGCCGTAGATGTCCGGCCGCTCGTCGGGGTCGAAGCCGTACAGCGTGACCGAGTCGAACGCGGTCGACAGGCGCTTGGCCGGCATGTCTTTGGACAGCAGGTGGAAGCGCTTGTTGGTGCGGAATGCGTCGCCCTCGCCGGCGAACATGCGCGTGGGGTCCTCGTTCTCGCGCTTGAAGGCGAACACGCCGGCGGTGAACGGAAACGACCCGGGCACGTTCTCGCGCATCTGCCAGCGCAGGATCTCGCCGTGATCCTCGTAGCGCGGCAGCGCGACCTTGGGCACTTTGGTGCCCGATAAAGTCGTATGCGTGAGCCGGGTGCGAATCTCGCGCCCGCGGATCTTCACCACGTACTCGTCGCCCGAATAGGCTTTCAGCGTCTCGGGCCACATTTCGAGCAGCTTGCGCGCGCGCGCATCGAGCGCGGAGTTCTTCTCGTCGATCAGCGAATCGAGCTCGCGCGCCTGTTTGCCGGCCTTGAGCAGCATCGCCTTGGCCGCGATCAGTTGCTGGCGCTCGCGTGCGAGGCCCGCCTGTTGGCGCGCATGGCCGTGATAGCTGCGCACCGACTCCGCGATCTCGGCCAGGTAACGCTGGCGCTTGGGCGGTATCACCACGTGCACGCTCGATGAAACCTTCGATTCGCTCTTTGGCAACGCGCCCGGCTGGAGCATCAGGCCCTTGGCCGCGAGCCGCGCCGCGACCGCCTGGTACAGCGCGGTGACGCCGTCGTCGTTGAAGCGCGAAGCAATGGTGCCGTACACCGGCATGTCCTCGGGCGCGGACTTGAATGCCTCGCGGTTGCGCTGAACCTGCTTTCTGACATCGCGCAGCGCGTCCTCCGCGCCCTTGCGGTCGAACTTGTTGATCGCGACGAAGTCGGCGAAATCAAGCATGTCGATCTTCTCGAGCTGGCTCGCGGCGCCGAACTCGGGCGTCATGACATACAGCGAGACGTCGACGTGGGGCACGATCGCGGCGTCGCCTTGCCCGATGCCCGAGGTCTCCACCACCACCAGATCGAACCCGGCCACGCGGCAGGCCGCGACTGCTTCGGGCAGCGCGGCGGCGATTTCCGCGCCCGAGGCGCGCGTCGCGAGCGAGCGCATGAAGATCTGCTTGCCGTGGATCGCGTTCATGCGGATGCGGTCCCCAAGCAACGCGCCGCCGGTTTTCCGGCGCGAGGGATCGACCGCGACGATCGCGATCTTCAGCCGGTCAGACTGATCGAGCCTGAAGCGGCGCACCAGCTCGTCGGTCAGCGAGCTCTTGCCCGCGCCGCCGGTGCCGGTAACGCCGAGCACGGGGGCGGGCTTGGCCTGCGCCGCCTTCTGAAGCTCCTTTTTCAAGCCTTCATCGATGGAACCCGATTCCAGCGCGGAGATCACCTGCGCCAGCGCACGCCAGTCTCCCGCCTCGAGCGCCTTGAGATTCTTGGGTGCGTACTGCGACGGGTCAAAGTCGCAGCGCGCCAGCATGTCGTTGATCATGCCCTGCAAGCCCATCTCTTGCCCGTCCTCCGGCGAGTAGATCCGCGCCACTCCGTAGTCGTGCAGGGCATGGACCTCGTCGGGCACGATCACCCCGCCGCCGCCGCCGAACACCTTGATGTGCTCGCCGCCGCGCTGGCGCAGCAGGTCGATCATGTAGCGGAAGTACTCGATGTGCCCGCCCTGGTAGGACGACACCGCGATACCCTGGACGTCTTCCTCGAGCGCCGCACTGACTACGTCCTCGACCGAGCGGTTGTGGCCGAGATGGATCACCTCGGCGCCGGAGGCCTGCAGGATCCGGCGCATGATGTTGATCGATGCGTCGTGGCCGTCGAACAGGCTCGCCGCGGTGACGAAGCGAATCTTGTGCTTGGCCTTGTAGACCAGATTCTTCGACTCGGACAGGTCGGTCATCGGGGGGCCTCCGGGGAGCGTTACGCTACTTGACGTTTACGTAAACGTCAATGCGCCGCGGCCCCCGCCGCGGCACGCCGCCCCCTTGCCGCGAGTATAGCTAGCCCTCGAGGCGCTCGGCCACCAGCTCGGTGAGGCCCTGCATCGACTTGTTCCACTTGTAGTGCGCGGCGCCGTCGTCGAAGCTCAAGCGGCAGTTGGCGCAGCTGGAGGCGAGCAGCTCGGCGCCGGTGGCGTCGATCTCCTCCATTTTGATGCGGAACGCACCGTGGCGCAGCTCGTCCGCGCGCTTGATCGCCACCACCCCGCCTCCGCCGCCGCAGCACCAGGCCGCGTCGGCATGGTCGCCCATCTCGCGCAGATCGACGCCCAGCGCGGCGAGCACCTCGCGCGGCGCCTGGGACGCCCCGCCGCGGCGCGACACCTGGCAGGGGTCGTGGAAAGTGAGCGACTTCGCCAGCGGCTTGAGCCGCAGCTTGCCCTTCCTGGCCAGCGACGCGAGGTATTCGGAGATGTGCAGCACCTCGAACGGCAGCGGCGCGCCGTGCATGTTGGCGCCCTCCCATCTGAGCGCGCCGTAGGCGTGGCCACACTCGGGCAGCACCACGGTCTTGGCCTTGCACGCGATCGCTGCGTCGATGATGCGCTCGCTCAAGTCGTGCTGCCAGTCGCGGTTGCCCGACAGCATGCCGAAGTTGGTCGCCTCGTAGCCCTTGGTCGAGACGGTCCAGCTCTCGCCTGCATGCTTGAAGACTTTCGCGACCGCGACCAGCGAGTCCGGGTACTTCATGATCTCGACCGACGAGAAGGTCATCAGCACGTCGGCCTGCGGCAGGTCGAGCGGGATCTTGATGTCGTGCTCGCTCTCGAGCCAGTCGATGCGCTCCTTGAGCACCTTGGGCGTTGCCCCGAGCGGGCTCATCTCGTTCTCGGCGCGCTCGGCCGCAGCGCGCAGATCCTCGGGAACGAGACCGGCGGCGAACATGCCGTGGCGCGCGCGCGAGACGAGCGCAGCGATGTCGATCCCCATCGGACATACCAGCGTGCAGCGCCCGCACATCGTGCAGGCGTCGTAGATCAGTTCCTGCCAGGACTCGAGCTCGCCCAGCGTAACTTTCTTCTCCGCGCCGAGCAGCCGCGCAAGCGGCGCCCACGGCGCGGTGGTGCGCCGGTAAGCGTGCAGGAACGGCTCCAGCTTGTAGATCGGGGTGTACCTGGGATCGAGCGTCGAGGTGTAGAAGTGGCAGGCCTGGGCACAGTGCCCGCAGCGGATGCAGGCGTCCATGTGCACCGCGGCCTCGCGCGTGAAGTCGCGCACGAAGGCGCTCATCGCTGCCGCGACGCGCTCCGGCGCCGGGCGATCGCTTTCGAGACTCATGGCATTGCTCCCCGGCGCCCGTACTTGACGCCCGTTATCCCGCGCGACCAGAAGGCCAGTCCCGCGTGCATCAGCTTGCCGAACGGGAACCACAACAAGAACAGCTCGACCGTCAGCAGGTGCACCGCAATGTAGTTCTGGTTGAAGCCGCCGGTTGCGCTGTCGAACGCCGCCATGCCGGTCGCCACCGGCAGGAAAATCACCAGCCAGCTGAAATAATCGTCGAAGCGCGACAGCAACCGCTTCACCGGGTCGGTGAGCCGCAGCATGAGCGCGATCAGGAGCGCGAACATCGTGACGCCGCCGGCGAAGTAGGTCACCGGCGCGGGAAGCGCCGGCCAGCCCACCCCGATCAGCTTGCGGATGAACGCGATGTGCGGCAAATAGGCGAACACGATCACCGCGAGGCCGATGTGATACAGGTAACCGATGAAGACCGAGAACCCGATCCGCGCGCCGAAACGCGGGTGCGGCCAGAAGCGCCGCACGATGCCATGCAGCGCTTCGGCCGCGGCGGCGTCCACGCGCGGCGCCGAGCGGTCGGGCGGTGCGGGGCGCGTCGCCAGGCTCACAATGCGCCACAGCACGCCGACGACGAATACGGTCAGCGCCACCGTGAGCGCAGGACCGCGGGCGAATTCGAGCAGGGTCATGGTGCTCTCCCCATAAGTCGATACTGATATGCTCTTCGATCCAGTGGGCGCCGATTTGATTGAGGTCAACTACAAACGGTTTTCGTCCCCATGAGCACCACGATAGAGCCCCCGCGGCAGTCAGCGCTCGAATTCTTCGACCGCCAGTTCCGCCGCCAGGCCGAAGCGCAAGACTACGCACTCAATCCCTTCGAGCGCGCAGTCCTGCCGCAGCTCCAGGGCGACGTGCTCGACCTCGGCTGCGGGCTGGGCAACCTCGCGCTCGCGGCCGCCGAGCGCGGTTGCCGCGTGACCGCCCTGGATTCCAGTTCAACGGCGATCGCCGATCTCGCGCGCCGCGCCCGTGAGCGGGGCGTGGCGCTCGAGGCGCACAGCGCGGACCTGCGCCACTACGTCCCGGCGCGTGACTACGACTGCGTGGTCTCGATCGGCCTGCTCATGTTCTTCGCCTGCGGCGACGCGCGCCGGCTGCTGGCGCGCATGCGCGAAGCGGTCCGCCCGGGCGGTCTGGCAGCAGTTAACGTACTGGTCGAAGGCACCACCTACATGGAAATGTTCGACCCCGACGCCTACTGCCTGTTCGGCCGCAACGAGCTCGGCGACTCATTCACCGGCTGGGAAGTGCTGCTGTCGCGCCACGAGGATTTCCCCGCACCCGGAAATATGCTGAAGCGCTTCCACACTTTGGCTGCGCGCGCGCCGCAATGAGCTCGGCTCCTCAACTGGAAAGCACGCTCACGTGCCCGGGCTGCGGGTACGCGAGCCGCGAGCGTATGCCGACCGACGCCTGCCTGTTTTTCTGGGACTGTCCGGGGTGTCAAATGCGCGTCAAGCCAAAGGAAGGGGACTGCTGCGTGTTTTGCAGCTACGGCAGCGTGCCCTGCCCGCCTATTCAGGCCGCGCGTGATGGGTGCGATCAAGAACCGCGCGGCGCTCGCCGGCTGGCGCAACACGTGCTCGCCGCCTATCCCGGGCTCGACGAGTTCGAGCAGCGGCTCTCGCTTGCGCTCTATCGCGAGCTCGCGCACGGGGTGCCGGTCACGCCGCAAGTGCTTGCAGACCGCGTCGACGCGAGCAGCGATGAAGTCGCCCGCAGGCTGGAGAACTGGCACGCCGTCCACCGCGACGAGCGGCGGCGAATCATCGGCTACTGGGGCCTCACGATCGTGCCGACGCGGCACAGGATGCGTGTCAGCGAACGCGACCTCTACGCGTGGTGCGCCTGGGACACGCTGTTCCTTCCCGCGCTATTGGGTGTACGAGCGGAAGTGCATTCGATCTGCCACGCGACGGGCGCTCCGGTGCGGCTGACCGTCGGGCCCGATGCGCTCGAAGCGCCAGTTCCTGCTGACTTCGCGCTTTCGTTCGTGCTGCCGGAGGCTGGCGTGATGCGCCGCGACGTGGTCGCGAGCTTCTGCAGTCACGTGCACTTTTTCCGGTCGGCGGAGCTGGCGGCCGCTTGCCGCGAGTTGCCGTCCTCAGCCTTCGTTCTGGTCCTGGGCGAAGCTTTCGAAGCGGGACGCCTCCGGAACAGCGGTCGCTATTGGGCTGTTTCGGGTCTCCCCGGTGCGTCGGCTGGCGCAGGATGATCGCCGTGCCCCGCACGGTGAGGAGGTGCGGGATTTGCCGATAGAGGTGCCGGCAGACAATGCCGATGGCTCAGGCGGCGTTCAGCCACTGCTCGATCTTCTCGCGGCTGGGTACGCCGCCTGCGTGCACCACCTTGCCGTCGATGACCACGCCCGGCGTGCTCATGACGCCGTATCCCACCATCTCCTTTACGTCTTCGACTTTTTCGAGTCGTACTTCGACACCCTTCGCCTTCGCCGCCTCTTCAATCAGCTTGATCGTGCTCTTGCATTTGGCACAGCCGCTGCCGAGTACCTTGATGTCTTTCATGGCGCTTCCTCTCTTCACAGAACCAGGTTGAACACGTAGCCCACCAGCAGGATGCCCCCGGCCACCACGCCGACGAAGACGGCGATGAGCCTGGGCTTGAGCACCTTGCGCAGGATGACCATCTCGGGCGCCGAGAGCGCGATCACGCTCATCATGAACGCGAGCACCGTGCCCAGGGCCGCGCCCTTGCCCATCAGCGCTTCGACGATCGGGATGATGCCCGCCGCGTTGGTGTACATCGGCACGCCGAGCGCGACCGCTGCAGGCACCGACCACCACGGCGCGCCCTTGCCCATGATCGAGGCCATGAAGTCCTCGGGCACGTAGCCGTGAATACCCGCCCCCAGCGCAATGCCGGCAAGCACATAAGGCCAGACTTTGCCGACGATCTCCCTGACGTGGTGCGCCCCTGCACCGAAGCGCTCCGGCCAACTCATCATCTCTCCCACCGAGCGCGCGGCTTCGCCGGCGAGAATCGCCCGCACCCAGTCCTCCAGGTGGCGCTCCATCCGCAGCTGGCCGATGGCGAAGCCGGCGACGATCGCAACGGACAGCCCAAGGCCAAGGTAGAGTGCCGCCACTTTCCAGCCGAACATGCCGAAGAGCAGAACGAGCGCCACCTCGTTGACCATCGGCGCGGAGATGAGAAAGGAGAAGGTCACACCAAGCGGCACCCCCGCCGACAGCAGGCCGATGAAGAGCGGCACCGCAGAGCAGGAGCAGAACGGCGTGACGATGCCGAGGCTCGCAGCCATGAGGTTGCCTGCGCCCAGACGCCGGCCGGAAAGCAGGGCGCGGGTACGCTCCGGTGAAAAGAAGGTCTGGATCACGCCGATCACGAACACGATGCCGGTGAGCAGGAGCAGCACCTTCGGGGTGTCGTAGAAAAAGAAATGCAGCGCTTCGCCCAGGTGCGTGTCGCGCGACAGCCCAAACAGACCGACGACGCCGTCGGCGAAAGCAGACAGACGGCTATAGATGAATACCCACAGGACGGCCACGGGCACCAGCCCGGCGAGCCAGCGACTCGTCGGGTTCCAGTTCGGGAAGATATGCGGTGCTATGCGACATGTGGACCTTTTCGTCGCGCGACGAATTCAGCGCTCAACCCTGCATCTGCCGTCGAAGCGTGCCGCTGAGCACGGTTCCCGGGGCCACGGTGTTGAAGACGGTTCCGTACCTGCGCACGTTCTCATGCAGCAGCTCGAGCTTGCGCTCGGGCTCGTTTGTATCGACCAGGATCTCGTAGTCGATGCTCGCCATCTTGGGTGGCGCGTCCTGGCGCACGCCCGACAGGCGTACCTCGACGCCGCGATATTCGAACTTGATGATCGGCGCGACGCGCTCGATGCCCTTGATCATGCACGCCGAAAGCGCCGCAAGCAGCAGCTCCGCCGGATTGAAGGCGTCGCTGCGCCCTGGGATGCCGGTATCGAGCGTGAGGCGCGCCTCCTTGCAGGAGGCCTCGCTGCCAAGCGCGTCCATGCGGCGCGTACGCACCGCGTAAGTGTGGGGCTTGGCTTTGGAATTCGACATGCTTTTCAGTCTGGCACCTGCCGCGGGCACGATGTTGACGCGGGTCAAACGCGGGACTGGAGCGCGCCGCGCGAATACCAGCGCTCGCTGGCGTTGACGACCTTCACTACCAACAGCATTACCGGCACCTCGACCAGCACGCCCACCACGGTGGCCAGTGCGGCGCCCGAATCGAAGCCGAACAGGCTGATCGCCGCGGCCACCGCGAGCTCGAAGAAGTTGCTCGCGCCGATCAGCGCCGAGGGGCAGGCGACGCTATGCTTTTCGCCGAGCGCACGGTTGGCGAGGTAGGCGAGGCCCGCATTGAAGAACACCTGAATCAGGATCGGCACCGCGAGCAGCGCGATGACGAGAGGCTGGGCAATGATCGCGTCGCCCTGGAAGGCAAACAGCAGTACGAGCGTCGCCAGCAGCGCGAGCGTGGACCACGGCTGGAGGCGCCCGAGCAGGCGCTGCAGACCGTCCTCGCCGCCGCGTGCCAGTGTGCCCCGGCGGATGAGCTGCGCCGCGATCACAGGCAGCACGATGTAGAGCACTACCGACGTGAACAGGGTTTCCCACGGCACGCTGATCGCCGAGATGCCGAGCAGCAGCCCGACGATCGGCGCGAAAGCGAACACCATGATGGTGTCGTTGAGTGCGACCTGGGAGAGCGTGAACAAGGGATCGCCGTTGGAGAGCCGGCTCCAGACAAACACCATCGCGGTACACGGCGCCGCCGCGAGCAGGATCAGGCCCGCAATGTAGCTGTCGATCTGGCCGGCGGGCAGCCAGGGCGCGAACAGATGGCGGATGAAGACCCAGGCGAGCAGCGCCATCGAAAACGGCTTCACCAGCCAGTTGACCACCAAGGTGACGCCGATGCCGCGCACGTGCTCGCGGATGCGGTGCAGGGCGCCGAAGTCGACCCGCACCAGCATCGGGATGATCATCACCCAGATGAGCAAGCCGACCGGAACGTTGACCTGCGCCAGTTCCATGCGGCCCAGTGCCTGTACGGGACCCGGCAACTGCTGGCCGAGGATCACGCCGGCGACGATGCACAGCGCGACCCACAGCGTAAGCCAGCGTTCGAAAAAGCTCATTGCGAATCGGTCTTCGCTTCGCTCGCCCCGCGGCCGATCTCCGCCAGCTTCTTCTTCAACGCCAGCCGGTCGAGCTTGTCGAGCGACAGGCTGAGGAACAGATTGATACGCGTGGAGAGCTCGGAGAATGCGCGCATGAAGGCTCTGCGCCTCTGCTCGTCCGTGCCTTGCGCCTTCGCCGGATCGTCCACGCCCCAATGCGCCGTCATCGGCTGCCCGGGCCACATCGGGCAGACTTCACCCGCCGCCTGGTCGCACACCGTGAACACGAAATCCATCACCGGCGCGCCGGCCTGTGCGAACTCGTCCCAGCTCTTGGAGCGCAGGCCCGAGGTGTCCAGCCGGTGCTTCGCCAGCAGCTCGAGCGCGAACGGATTGACCTTGCCTTGCGGGTGGCTGCCAGCGCTGTAGGCGGCGAAGCGGCCTCTGGCCGACGCGTTGAGATAGGCCTCGGCGAGAATCGAGCGCGCCGAGTTGCCGGTGCACAGAAACAGGACGTTGTAGCGCCTCATGCCGTCTCGCGCGCGCTCGGGGCACAGCAGGCGGCCTTCTCGCCGCGCCCCTGCGATGCGGTGTCTGCGCCGAACACCGGTATCGAGTCGAGGGTGTGGAACGACTCCCATGCGATACCCTGGGGGTCGAGCGTCCAGTACTTGTCGCTCTTGGCGTAGCAGCAGGACGCGTTCTTCTGCGGCAGCACCGCCACGTCCGCCTGCGCGAGCCGCGCGCCGAGCTGTTCGAGCTCGGCGTCGTCTTCCGCCTGGATGCCGAGGTGGTCGAGTCCAGCCTTCTTGCCGCGGGTCGAGACCGCGAAATTGACGCGCGGATCCTCGAGCTGCCACTTGGCATAGTCGGCATGGCGCACACTCGGCTCGGCGGCGAACAGTGCGGAGTAAAAGCGGATACTTTGCTCGAGGTCGGCGACCGCGAGATGCACGTGCAGGCGTTTCATGAGGCCTTCCTTTTCATGGCTTTTACGGCTTGTGGGACGGGCGCGCAGGACTCTCCGCCGCAGCAGTTGTCGGTGAGAAAGCCGAGCAGCGCGTTCATGCGTTCGAAATCGGCCGAGTAGATGATGAAGCGGCCCTGCGCGCGCGAGGCGAGCAGCCCGGCGCGGCTCAGCTGAGCAAGATGAAACGATGCGGTGGCGGCCGGCAGCCCCAGCCGCGCGCTGATCTCGCCCGCGGGCAGGCCGGAAGGCCCGGCCTCGACCAGCATGCGGAACACCGCCAGGCGCGTTTCCTGCGCCAGCGCGCCGAGGGCGTCGACCACCTGTTTCGTTTCCATATTTCCAATAATATGGAAATGTAGTCCGTTCGTCAAGCCGGCGCGCCCCGAATCAACGCCCGCATTACCCGATTTTGGCCAGCGCGGGAAAAGTCTCGAGCAACCAGTAGCTGAACGTGGTGAGCTCGCCGCTCATGATCGCAACGCCCATGACCACCATCACCACCGCGGCAAAGGTCTGCAACGAGCGCCCCGCCAGGCGCAGCCGCTTCCAGCGCCCGGTCATCTCGTGCAGGAACAGCGCCGAGAACAGGAACGGCACGCCGAGGCCGATCGAATATGCGCCGAGCAGCCTGATTCCCGCGGCGCTCGAGTCCGCGACCGCCGCGACGGTAAGAATCGCGCCCAGGATCGGGCCGATGCACGGACTCCAGCCGAACGCGAAGGCGAGCCCCAGCGCAAAGGCCGAGAGCGGCTTTCCCGCCACCCCCTCGACATGGAAGTGAAATCCACGCTGCAGGAACGGCACCCGCCCCAATCCGATAAGCATCAACAAGCCGAACACGGTCACCAAGGCGCCGCCCACGATTCCCGCCTCGTAGCGGTACTGCAGCAGAATCCTGCCGATGACCGAGGCGCTCGCGCCGAGCGCGATGAAAACCGCGGAAAAGCCGAGGATGAAACAGCCGCTCAGCAGCGCCGCCGAGGCGCGCGAGCGAGCATCGGTCGGCGCATCGCTCACGCTCTTATGCAGTGACTGGCCGGCGACGTACGACAGATACGCCGGCACCAGCGGCAGCACGCACGGCGACAGGAACGAGATCAGTCCCGCCGCGAACGCCGTGAACAACCCGAGGCTCGCGAACTCGCTCACTTCCGCGCCGGCACGGACGTACGGATTACCGAGCTAATAGGCGGCTGAGAGTTCACTTTCGACCAGGCTCTTAAGCTGCTCCCAGCCCCAGCTTGGCAGGGGCTTGCCGTTGACGAAGAACTCGGGCGTCGCCGTCACGTTCAGTTTTTGCGCGTCACCAAGGTCTTGGCGCACGATCTTGTCCATGAGCGGCGAATTCATGTCCTGCCTCAGCCGTTCCATATCAAGACCGACGCCGCCGATGTAATTCCAGACCAGCTCCGGCTGCGGACGATGGTGCGGCGCCCAGTCGGACTGGGCGGCGAAGACTGCTTCCAGAGTCTGCCAGAACTTCCCCTGCATGTGTGCTGCGGCCAAAATCTTCACGACCGAATCCGACCCGGTGTGAAACGGCGCATAGCGCTCATACAGACGGATCTTGCCAGGGTGATCCTCCATCAGCTTCTTCACCTTGGGATAGAACGCCTTGCAGGTATCGCAGGCGGGGTCGAAGAATTCGACAATCTCGACCTTTGCGGTCGAGCTCCCGATCGACGGCGAATAGTCGCGCACGAACGTCGTTCGGTCATGCCGGTAGGCTTCGGCGGCCGCCTTCGAACTCTGGCTCTGGTAGTAGAGCGCGCCGGCGACGATCGCGATGATCAGGATGATGGCGGAAGAGATGACCAAATGTTTCTGTTTCATTTTTAGCTCTTTATGTGGATCGGGATCACAAGCGCGACGCAATGTCCGGAATTAACTTACCTCAAGCCGTCGCCGCGCTCGCCGGATAGCCGGCTTCCTCCAGGGCCTTGGTGAAGGCGCCGACCGCGCTCGCGCTGTCCACTTGAACCCGCTTGCTCGGCAGGTCTACGTTCACGGTGGCGTTCGGGTCGACCGACTTAACGGCCTTCGTAACGACGCCTACGCAATGGTTGCAAGTCATGTCCTTGACGGTCAGTTCGATCACGGCGATTCTCCTACGACGAGTTGAAAACAGAATCAAACGTAATGCTTCCTACGATGGGAAGGTCAAGTTCGGTTCAGCGCGCCAATTGAAGGATAAGCTCGGCCAACTTGTTGGCCTGCGCCGGCCTCGCGAGCCCGCCGGGCATCGGCGGATAGCCGGGCCACTGTCCGTACATTCCTTCGCTGATGGCACGGGTAAGCTCGGTTTCCGCGTTTTGCTGCCCGGCGAATCGATGCGCGATATCGAAAAAGGCAGGGCCTGCGCCTCTGCCCGAGAAGGTATGGCAACTCATGCATGGCAGCCCATTCGATTGGACATAGGACAATAGTTCGCGCGCCGGAGCTGACGCGTTGCCCTGGCCGGGTCCTTCGTTGCGCGGACCGTATCCGCTCATCATTCCTCCGCCCATCATTGCGCCACCACCCATCATTCCGCCGCCCATCGATCCCGGGCCATAGCCGCCCGAGCCGCCGGGGCCCATGCCCTGGGACCGCGCCGGCATCGACGTCGCGAGCCCAAGCCCAATGCCAAGCGCGAGCGCCAGTCCTGCGATGAAACGTGATCGACGAACAGTCACGACAAGCCTCCGATGTGACGGTATTTAAGTGTGGCAATTCCCATTTGGTTCCTTCTTGGTACCGGAAATGACGTGGCGAACGCGGAGCAGTAATCCCTCGACAGCCATGACCTCTACCTCGTCGCCTTCGTGTAGCTCTTCACCCGATTGCGCCGACCACAACTCGCTGTTCACCCAGATCGCGGCGGTGTCGCCTTGCAAGCTGCGCACGCGGCCGAGCGCGTGCAGCAGTGCCTCGGTCCCGTTCATCATCGGCCGTCGCGCGCCCTTCACCAGAAAGGCGTAGAAAAGAACTGTCGCGGCGATTAGAACCACGAACGTAGGCAACGCAAGCGCCAACGGCAGAAACCAGAACGCCGACAGCGCCAGCAGCGGCAAACCGATGAGGATGAGGTGGCACATGAGCGGCCTCAGCCGTCTTCAACGCAATATGCGCGCTCACGTGCCATAGTTTCTCCTCAGCGGCCCCGCCAGCCGCGCTGGAGCTGCTCGCGTTGCTCCTTGGTGAGCACGGCATCGATCTTCTTCTGCGCGTCTTGCCAGCCTTGAGATATCGCTTCGTGCATCTTGTTCATGATCTCCCACTGCGAGCGTGCGGCGTCCTCCTGGATCTTCTGGATCTTCGTACGCTGTGCATCACTGAGCTTGAGCGCGTTGTAGCCGTAGCCGCCGCAGCCGCCGTTGCCCCACATCATGCCGGGTCCCATGCCGTAGCCGGGGCCATAGCCGCCCATCATCCCCGGCCCCATGCCGTAGCCCGGACCGTAGCCGCCCATCATTCCGGGCCCCATGCCGTAGCCGGGACCGTAGCCGCGACCGTAGCCGGGGCCTCCCATCATTCCGGGGCCAGCGCCGTAGCCGGGGCCGTATCCCCCCATCATTGGCGGATAGTCTGCCTGGGAATCCGCGAAGCTCGGCGTCGCAGCGGCCGCCAGGCCGATGCTCGCGATCAGGGCAACCAGGGTTCTGCGTGCAGTCGTGCTTTTGATCTTCATGGTGAATCTCCTTTCAAATGTCACTACCCGTTGAGGTCGCGCCTCTTGGCGTCGAACTCGTCCTTGTTGATTTCGCCGCGCGCGTAGCGCTCGGCCAGGATTTCCAGCGCGCGTTGATGGGGAGACAGCTTCTGCTCCGATCCCCGTCCGAATAGCCATTTCGCGAGCACCACGATGCCCAGGATCGGAAGGATCCACCACAGCACCATGTGCGTTACGCCGAGGAGTCCCCACCCGTAGCCCCAGCCTTGGTTTCCCATGTAGCCCCACATTTGCGGCTCCTTCTCGGAAAGCACTCGATGCGCGCAACACGGCGCGGCCGAACGCGAAACATTCAATCGGACGAATCTAGCCGCGCGGCGCGCGGCGGTTCCGGCAGCTCATTCGCGCCGGCGCAGCGAGCGGGCGTGATACGAGAGCGGAGGGGCGGGATCGCGTCGCGCGACAAGTCTCGACGGCTGCGTGAGCGGGGCAGAAAACTTGAGAATCGCGCCGGAAGGCGCAGCGAGTTCGCCCGTGAAAGCGGCCGGCAGTGGCGCAACCGCGGGCACCACAAGCGCGTCGGCATCGACGCTGGAGCAGCAAATATCGTCGCGCGCGTGGCCGCCCGACGCGGCGCCGGACACATGAACGTACCCTTGCGGCGTTGCCCCAGCCGCATGACCGTAGCCGGACGCCGCGAGCGCATCGCACACGGGGCGCAGCAGCACGAAAAGCAAGGCGAGCAGCATGCCCATCGAGCGCACCAGGCTGCGCAGCCGACTGGAGTGAACTCGACGTAAGGTCAGGGCAGACGCCATATTGAGAAACCGCCTGCTGCACATTGCGGCCATTGCCGCAATGATCGACTTTCATCCCCAATGGGGGTTGATCCAGGTCAAGATCAGCTTACGTGTCGCGCTAGAAACGCTCCACAACGCCCTTTAGCTTGCTCCGCACCTGCTCGGCAATGGCGGCGAGCTTGGGATTTTCGATCGCCAGCATCGACGCCGCTGGATCGACCGCCGAGATCTCCACCTTGCCGTCGCCGGTTTCCTGGACGATCACATTGCAGGGAAGCATGGTGCCGATCTTGTCTTCGGCCTGCAGCGCCTGGTAGGCGAATTGCGGGTTGCAGGCTCCGAGTATGCGGTACTTCCGAAACTCGACGTTCAACTTCTTCTTCAGCGTCTCGCCCACGTCGATCTCGGTCAGCACGCCGAAGCCCTCCTTCTTCAGGTCCTCGGTCAGCTTCAGCAAGGTCGCGTCGAATGAAAGCTCGGACAGCTTCGTGAAGTGGTAGGTCATGCGCACTCTCCGGTGGCCGGGTCGTTACTGTGAGTTCCTGGGTGCATCGGCGAATTTCCGGCGGAATCGATTGGTTCAAATAGTTCTACTTTCCTATTTGATTAAGGACCCATGTGACCAGGCTTGCCACAACAGCGACGATCAGGATCGGGATCAATAACCCGCCGTACCCGCCCGTCCAGCCTTCGCCCCACGCGACACTTCCATTGCCCATCATGGACCCGGCCTGCGCCAAGGCGGTGCCGCCGGCCAACACGGACAGCGTGCCAACAGTTGCAGCAACCAGGGTTTTCATGAGTTTCTCCAGGGGCAGAGATGAGAGTCCCCAATGCATGCGGGACGCAAGACCTTATGCCGACATGCCGCAGGCATCTGTGCGGTAGCGAACACTGCCAGCCGCCAGAATCCCATGGCCGCAGGTCACGCGGTCTACACGCAACTCGATCGTGAAGTGCCGCTCGAAATTAAGGAATAAACTCCATATCACTTGGCACCTTCCCATGATGGGAAAGTCAGGCTCCACCTTGAGAGCGAACGGCGGGCTTGACCTTCCTACCATGGGAACCTTCAGGCTACGGCCTGGGTCTCAAGTAGCAAGGAGCATGACGATGTCTGTCTCGATCGCCGCTGCGGCGGCCAACACCGCCCCGAAACCGGGCACCGACGATCTGCGCCTGCCGATCGCGGGCATGACCTGCGCCTCGTGCGTGGGGCGGGTGGAAAAGGCGCTGGCTGCAGTGCCCGGGGTTCAGGCCGCGTCGGTCAACCTCGCCACCGAAGCGGCGACGATCAAGCGTGCGCCGTCAGTCACGATCGACGCGTTGGCGAAAGCCGTGGAGCGTGCCGGCTACGAAGTTGCGCACGAGGAGCTCGACCTGGCGATCCGCGGCATGACTTGTGCGAGCTGCGTCTCTCGCGTCGAGAAGGCGCTCGCAAAGGTTCCCGGGGTGCTGTCGGCGTCGGTGAACCTCGCCACCGAACGCGCGCACGTGGTCGCCGTCGCCGGCACCGGAATCGACTCCCTTCGCTCTGCGGTCGATGCGGCCGGCTATGAAGCAGATTCTGTCGATCTCGATCAGGGCGATGCGGCGCCCGCCGCGCGCGGGCTGCCCGATTGGTGGCCGGTAGCCCTTTCCGCGCTGCTCACGCTACCGCTCGTCGCGCCGATGGCGGGAATGGCGTTCGGCGCGCACTGGGCGCTACCCGGCTGGCTGCAGCTCGCGCTGGCGGCGCCGGTGCAGTTCTGGCTCGGCGCGCGCTTCTACCGCGCCGGATGGAAAGCGGTCAAAGCATTCACCGGCAACATGGACTTGCTGGTGGCGCTCGGCACCAGCGCCGCCTTCGGCCTGTCGCTGTACGGGCTGCTCGCCGGCACCGCCGGGGCGCACGACCTGTACTTCGAGACGTCGGCGGCGCTGATCACCTTCATCCTGCTCGGCAAATGGCTCGAGGCGCGCGCCAAGCGCCAGACTACCGAAGCGATCCGCGCGCTGAACGCGCTGCGTCCGGACCGGGCGCTGGTGCGCCGCGACGGCAAGGACATCGAGGTGCCGCTCGCCTCGGTCGCGGTCGGCGATCTGGTCGTGGTGCGCCCGGGCGAGCGCGTGGCGGTCGACGGCGAGATCCGCGAAGGCCGCAGCCACGTCGACGAGTCGCTTATCACCGGCGAGAGCCTGCCGGTTTCCAAGGGCACGGGCGACCGGGTGACCGGCGGCGCGATCAACGCCGACGGCCTGCTGCTGGTGGAGACACTCGCCATCGGTGCGGAATCGACGCTCGCGCGAATCATCCGGCTGGTGGAGGACGCGCAGGCGGCCAAGGCACCGATTCAGCGCATCGTCGACAAGGTCAGCGCGGTATTCGTGCCGGTCGTACTCGTGCTTGCGCTCATCACGTTGCTCGCCTGGGGCTTCGCGACCGGTAACTGGACTTCGGCCATCCTCTACGCGGTCGCGGTGCTCGTGATCGCCTGCCCCTGCGCGCTCGGGCTCGCCACGCCGACCGCGATCATGGCGGGCACCGGCGTCGCGGCGCGACACGGCGTTCTCATCAAGGACGCCGAGGCGCTCGAGATCGCGCACTCGATCACCACCGTCGCGTTCGACAAGACCGGAACGCTGACCGAGGGCCGGCCGCAGCTGCTGGCCGCGGAACCGGTTGGCGGCGACCGCAGCGAGCTCCTGCGCCTCGCGGCGGCGCTGCAGCAGGGCAGCCAGCACCCGCTTGCGCGCGCGGTGCTCGAGCAAGCGACCGCGGAAAGAATTTCCCCGCCGGCGGCGAGCGACGCAAAAGCGCTCCCCGGCCGCGGCGTGCAGGCGGTGGTCGACGGGCGCACGCTCTATCTCGGCAGCTCGCGGCTGATGCAGGAGCTCGCCGTCGACACTTCGGCACTGGCCGCGCGCGAGCAGGCGCTCGCGCGCGAGGGTCGCTCGATCTCCTGGCTCGCCGCGGAGGCGGACGGCGCGCGCAGCCTCGTCGGCTTGCTCGCGTTTGGCGACGCGCTGAAGGACGGCGCGCGAGAGGCAATCGCGGCCCTTCACGCGCACGGCGTGAGGACCGTGATGCTGAGCGGCGACAACCGCGGCAGCGCCGAAGCCGCCGCGCGCGCGCTCGGCATCGACGAGGTCAGAGCCGAGGTGCTGCCGGCCGACAAGGCGCAAGTCGTGTCCGGGCTGCGCGGCAAAGGCAAGGTGGTCGCAATGGTCGGCGACGGCATCAACGACGCACCGGCGCTCGCCGCCGCCGACGTCGGCATCGCGATGGCTACCGGCACCGACGTGGCGATGCACACTGCCGGCATCACCCTGATGCGCGGGGACCCGCGGCTGGTGGCCGATGCGATCAGCATCTCGCGCCGCACCTACGGCAAGATCCGCCAGAACCTGTTCTGGGCCTTCTTCTACAACGCGGTCGGCATTCCGCTCGCCGCCTTCGGGTTCCTCAACCCGATCATCGCCGGCGCCGCGATGGCTTTCAGCAGCGTGAGTGTGGTGACCAACGCGCTGACGCTGCGGCGCTGGCGGCCATCCGGAGGCAAGTCGTGAACACGGCGCAAATGAATATCGGAGAAGCCGCCAAGCATTCCGGCGTGTCGGCGAAGATGATCCGCCATTACGAGGAAATCGGGCTCATCCCCAGGGCGGCGCGGACCTATTCGGGCTACCGCACCTACGCCGGCAAAGACGTGCATACGCTGCGCTTTATCCGGCAGGCTCGCAGCCTCGGGTTCTCGATCAAGCAGATCGAGCAGCTGCTCGGCCTGTGGCGCAACCAGCGGCGACCGAGCAGCAAGGTGAAGGCGCTGGCGCAGGAGCACATGGCTGAGCTCGACGCGCGCATCGCTGAGCTCCAGGCCATGAAGCGCACGCTTCAGGCGCTGTCCACCCACTGCCACGGCGACGAGCGGCCCGAGTGCCCGATCCTGGACGGTCTCGCCGCACCCGGCGAGAACTGACCCACGCGCGCGTCTCAGCCGCGCGCGCCGCGCCTGCGCTCGATCAGCTTGAGCATCGTATCGAGGGTGATCGAGCGGAAGGTTGCCTTGGCGATCTCGTCGATCTCCTTCAGCACCACGCCGAGAGCATCCTCGACTTCCTGCGGCGCGGCAATTCCGTCCGTGGCGCTGCGCCTGCGGGCGCCTTTTGCGATCGCGCGCCGCGGCGCGCTGATATCCTCGAACAGCTCGATCACGTCCATCAGCGTGAGGCGCTTGGCGTTGCCGGCAAAGCGGTAGCCGCCGCCGACGCCGCGCACCGCGCCGACCAGGCCGGCCCGGCCGAGCGTGCGCAAGACCTTCGCCAGGTGATGCGGCGAGACGCGGTACTTCTGCGCCACTTCCGCCGCCGAAAGGTGGCGCCCCGGGTTGGCGGCGAACTCGAGCACGCTGTAGAGCGCGAGCAGGGTATTGGTTTGCAGCTTCATCGCGCGCCCGTCACAGATCTTTCTCGAGCGAGATGAAGGGCGCGGCCATCATGCCCTGGCTGCGAAAGAACGACAGGATCAGCTGATTGTCGCGCGCCAGCATTGTGCGCAGCTTGGAAACGCCAGCGCGCCGGAAATTGTCGCTGATCGCCCCCAGCAGGCGCGTTCCGGTTCCGCCGAGGCGCGCGTCTGGCCGCACGCTGATCGCAAACACCCAGCCGCAGGGCGCGGAGCCGAACTCCCAGTCGCGCACCTCGCCGATGACATAGCCTTCGATGCGCCCATCCGCCTCGGCGACCAGGAAGTAGCGCTGGCGCCGCCCGCCGCCGTAGCGCCGCAGGATCTCGGCCCAATACGCGGCCTTGCGCAGTCCGGTGACCACGGTGTCGATCTCGATGACCTGCTCGAGATCGCCCGCCAGCACGCCCCGCACCCGCGCCTGACGCGCTTCGCCAGGCGCCGCAATGCTGCTTTTCTTGCGGTAGATCAAATTGCTCCCTATGCAGGCACGCTAGCGTTCAAATACGCTTTGGAGTACCGGAATACCTTACCGCGCAGCCGCGCCGCACGCAACGGCCGGGCCGGCTATTCCACTTTTCGAGGAGGAGCGTCATGACTCTCAGGAGCTTTCTTAGTACCTTCGCACGATTTGCTTCCATCGCCAGCATCGCCTTCGCCGCGCACGCGGCGCCGCCGATCAAGATCGGATCCTTCCTTTCGGTCACCGGCCCGGCGGCCTTCCTCGGCGACCCGGAGCAGAAGACCCTCGAGCTGTACGTCGAGAAGATAAACGCCGCGGGCGGCGTGCTCGGCCGGAAGCTGCAGCTGATCGCATATGACTCCGGCGGCAACGCCGACAAGGCACGCACCTTCGTCAAGCGGCTGATCGAGGAGGACAAGGTGGACGCGATCGTCGGCGGCTCGACCACCGGCGAGACGATGGCCGTGATTCCGCTGATCGAGCAGGCGCAAGTGCCGTTCATCTCCCTCGCCGGCGCGGTGGTGATCGTCGAGCCGGTCAAGAAGTGGGTATTCAAGACACCGGCCACCGACCGCATGGCCTGCGAGAAGATATTTGCCGACATGAAGACGCGCGGCATCTCGAAGATCGGGCTGATCTCGGGCTCGGGCGGCTTCGACAAGTCGATGCGGGCGCAATGCATGAAGGTGTCCGGGAAGTACGGCATCGAGATCGTCGCCGACGAGACCTACAACTCGAAGGACACCGACATGACGGCGCAGCTCACCAAGATGCGCCAGAACACGCAGATCCAGGCGGTGCTCAATGCCGGATTCGGCGCGGCGCCGGCGATCGTGACCAAGAACTTCCGCCAGATTGGCATGACCGTGCCGCTGTACCAGTCGCACGGGGTCGCCTCCAAGAAGTACATTGAGCTCTCCGGTGACGCCGCCAACGGCGTGCGCCTTCCGGCGGCCGCGCTGCTGGTGGCCAAGGCGCTGCCGGGCAACGACCCGCAGAAGACGGTCGTCACGGCTTACGAGCACGACTTCGAGTCGCGCTATCACCAGGACGTGTCGACTTTCGGCGGTCATGCCTATGACGGGCTCTACCTGGTGGTCAACGCAATGAAGAAAGCGAAGAGCACCAATAAGGCCAAAGTGCGCGACGCGATCGAGTCGACCCGCGGCTGGATGGGCATCGACGGCGAGTTCAATCTCTCGCCCACCGATCACCTCGGCCTGGACCTGTCGGCGTTCCGCATGCTGGAGATCAAGAACGGCGACTGGACCCTGGTGAAGTAAGGCGCACGCCCCGCCGATGAGCCCGCAGCTGCTGCAGTACCTGCTCAGCGGGCTGACCGTCGGGGCGATCTACGCGCTGGTGGCGCTCGGTTTTTCGATCATCTACAACGCCAGCAACGTCATCAATTTCGCCCAGGGCGAATTCGTGATGATCGGCGGCATGGCGACCGTGTCGTTGATCGCAACCGGACTGCCGATGCCGCTTGCCGCGCTGCTGGCCATCGCCGCCACGACCCTGGTCGGCCTGGCGCTGGAGAAGTTCGCGGTCGAGCGGGTGCGCGGCGAATCGGTGGTGACCCTGATCATCATCACCATCGGCGCCTCAATCCTGCTGCGCGGCCTGGCGAGCCTGGTGTGGGACAAGAACCTGCACGCCCTGCCCGCGTTCAGCGGCGAGCGGCCGATTGCGATCGGCGAAGCGACCATCGTGCCCCAGAGCCTGTGGGTGGTCGGAGTGACCCTCGTCGTCGTCGCGGCACTGTGGTGGTTCTTCAACCGCACCTTGCACGGCAAGGCGATGCTCGCCACCTCGCACAACAGGCTCGCCGCGCAGCTGGTCGGGATCAGCGTGCGGCGCGTGCTGCTGGTTTCCTTCGGCCTGTCTGCCGCACTGGGAGCGGTGGCCGGAATCCTGATCGCACCGATCACGTTCACTGCCTGGGACGTGGGCGTGATGCTCGGCCTGAAGGGTTTTGCTGCGGCAATCCTCGGCGGCATCGGAAGCGGTCCGGGCGCGGTGATCGGCGGGCTGACGCTGGGCCTGCTGGAGGCGCTCTCGGCCGGCTACGTGTCATCCGCCTACAAGGACGTGATCGCGTTCGGCATCATGCTCGCGGTGCTGGTGCTGATGCCGGGCGGCCTGCTCGGCCGCCGTTCGGTCGAGCGCGTCTAGGGAGTCGACAACGATGCCGACCGCACTCCGCACGGCGCGCACCGGGGGCATGCTCGCCCTCGCGGTGGTGATCGCGCTGCTGCCGCTCGCGCTCGCGAACAACTACTTCTACGACGTCGCGGTCCTGGTCGGGCTGAACGCGATCGTCTGCATCGGGCTGAACCTGCTGATCGGCTACGCCGGCCAGATCAGCCTCGGCCACGCCGGTTTCTTCGGCCTCGGCGCCTACGGCTCGGCGATCCTCACCGCGCGCTACGGCTGGCCGCCGCTCGCCGCGCTCGCGGCCGCGACCGCCGGCGTAGCGCTGCTCGCGTGGCTGGTCGGGCGGCCGATCCTGCGCCTGCGGGGCCACTATCTGGCGATGGCCACGCTCGGCCTGGGCGTGATCATCGCCATCGTTATCTCCAACGAGGACCAACTTACCGGGGGGCCCGACGGAATGAGCGTGCCGCCGCTCGCGCTATTCGGCCACGCGCTGACAGGCGAAAAAGCGTGGTACTGGGTGGTCGGCGCGCTGCTGCTGCTCGCGGTCTGGCTTGCGCTCAATCTGGTCGAGTCGCCCGGCGGACGAGCGCTGCGCGCGCTGCACGGCTCCGAGACCGCCGCCGAGGTGGTCGGCATCGACAGCGTGCGCCAGAAGGTGGTGGTGTTCGTGCTGTCGGCGGTGTTCGCCGCGTTCGCCGGCGGGCTGACCGCGTATTACTCCGGCTTCATCACCCCGGGCAGGGCGACCTTCCTGCACTCGATCGAGCTGGTCACGATGGTGGTATTCGGCGGCTTGGCGTCGACCTTCGGCGCGGTGGTGGGCGCGGCCGTTCTCACCACGCTGCCGCAGCTGCTCGCGGTGCTGAAGGACTACGAAATGGTGGTGTTCGGCGCGGTAATGATGCTCACCATGATCTTCATGCCGAAAGGCTTCGTGCCGACGCTCGCGGCGCGCTTCGCGCCCCGGGAGCGCAAATGAGCCTGCTGCGCGTAGAGGCCCTGTCGAAGGAGTTCGGCGGCGTGCACGCGGTGCAGGCGCTGCAGTTCGAGATTCCGCCTCAGGGCGTGTATTCGATCATCGGCCCGAACGGCGCCGGCAAGACCACGCTGCTCAACCTGCTGACCGGCGTGTACCGTCCCAGTGCCGGCCGCATCTGGTTCGACGATAGGGAACTGACGGGGCGCGCGCCCCACCACTACGCCGCGGCCGGGGTCGGCCGCACGTTCCAGAACCTGCAGATCTTCTTCAACATGAGCGCGCTCGAGAACGTCATGGTCGGGCGCTACCTGCACGAGCGCTGCGGCCTGGTCGCGGCGCTGCTGCGCTTCCCGAGCCTGGCGCGCGCCGAGCGCGCCTGCCGAGCGGAAGCGCTCGAACTGCTCGAATTCGTGGGGCTCGCCGGCTACGCGCGCGCAGCCTCCGACAGCATGCCCTACGGCTCGCTTAAGCGGCTGGAAGTCGCGCGCGCGCTCGCCGCGCGCCCGCGCCTGCTGCTGCTCGACGAACCTGCGGCGGGGCTGAACCCGACCGAAACGCAGGAGATCATGCGCCTGATCCAGCGCCTGGCGGCGCGCGGGATCACGACGGTGCTGGTCGAGCACAACATGAAGCTGGTGATGGGCGTTTCCGACCGCGTCCTGGTGCTCGACTACGGCCGCAAGCTCGCCGAGGGAAGCGCGGAGTCCGTGCGGCGCGACCCGAAGGTGATCGAAGCCTATCTCGGCAGCGAGGCGCAGGCGCATGCTTGAAGTCAGCGCCCTCGAGAGCCGCTACGGGCGCATTCCCGCGCTCAAGGGAATCGACGTCAAGGTGCGCGCGGGCGAGCTGGTCGCGCTGGTGGGCGCCAACGGCGCGGGCAAGACGACGCTGCTGCGCGCCCTCTCGGGCGTGCAGCGGGTGAGCGGCGGCCGGGTGCGCTACGAAGGCGCCGACATTACGGGCGCGCCGCCGGAGCGGCGCGTACGGCTCGGCATCGCGCAGGTGCCCGAGGGCCGGCAGATGTTCGGCCCGCTCTCGGTCGAGGACAACCTGCGGCTGGGCGGATACACGCGCCCGGCGCAGGAGTCCGTCGCGACGCTCGAGCGCGTGTACGCGATGTTCCCCGTGCTGCGCCAGAGGCGGCAGGCGCCGGCGGGGACGCTATCGGGCGGCCAGCAGCAGATGCTCGCGATCGGCCGCGCCCTAATGGCGCGGCCCAGGCTGCTGCTGCTCGACGAGCCGAGCATGGGGCTCGCGCCGCGCCTGGTGGGGGAGATCTTCGATTGCGTGCGCGGCCTGCGCGCCGCCGACACTGCCATCTTCCTGGTGGACCAGAACGCGCGCGCGGCGCTCGCCATCGCCGACCGCGGATACGTGCTCGAGACCGGGCGCATCGTGCTCGCCGGCAGCGGCGCCGAGCTGCTCGCTGACGCCAGCGTTCAGGCTGCGTATCTCGGCCTCTAGCGCGCGGATACCGCTTGATATGGATCAAACAGGAACGCGGTGCGCCGTGATGGGATTGATGGTTGAAGCGGACGGAGGAGAGAAATGAAAGCCACACTTGTCGCCGGATTGTCGAGTACCCGCACGTTCGCGGTCGATCGCGAGCGAACCATCGACTTCATGGGCGAGGCGGCGCGAGTATACGCCACGCCCATGCTGGTGCGCGACATCGAGGTCGCCTGCCGCGAGTTCCTGCTCGGGCATTTAGATCCCGGCGAGGATTCGGTCGGCACCCGCGTCGAACTCGACCACACCGCGCCGACGCTTCTCGGCATGACGGTGCGCATCGAGGCGACCGTCGCCGAAGTAAAGGGCCGCGCGGTGACGTTCGAGCTCACTGGCTCGGACGGCGTCGACACCATCTGCCGCGGCCGCCACATGCGCTTCGTGGTCGACGTCAAGCAGACCGAGCAGCGCCTCGCCGCCAAGGCGCAAAAAGCCGGCCTCAAGTGAAGCTCAAGACCTACTGCTACCAGTGCGTGGCGGGGCCCGACCTGCTCACGGTCGAGGTGCGCGACGGCGTCGCCACCGCGGTCGAGCCGAACTTTGGCGCCGCGTCGGTGCACCCTGGCGGTGGCAAGGTCTGCGTCAAGGCCTACGGCCTGGTGCAAAAGCTCTACAACCCGAATCGCGTTCTCTCGCCGATGAAGCGCACCAATCCACGCAAGGGCCGCGACGAGGATCCGCGCTTCGTGCCGATCTCGTGGGACGAGGCGCTCGACACCATCGCCGCGAAGCTGAACGACGTGCGCGCGCGAGGCCTGCTCGACGAGTCGGGCTACCCGCGCGTGGCGGCGAGCTTCGGCGGCGGCGGAACGCCGCAGTCTTACATGGGGACGCTGCCGGCGTTCCTCGCCGCATGGGGGCCGATGGACATGGGCTTCGGCTCCGGACAGGGCGTGAAGTGCTATCACTCCGAGCACCTGTATGGCGAATTCTGGCATCGCGGCTTCACCGTGTCGGCGGACACGCCGTCGTGCGACTACAACATCTCCTGCGGCGCAAATATTGAGGCTTCGGGCGGCGTCGCCGGCGTGTGGCGCCACGCCAACGCGCGCGAGCGCGGCATCAAGCGGGTGCAGGTCGAGCCGCACCTGTCGGTCACCGGGGCGTGTTCGGCCGAATGGGTGCCGATCAAGCCCAAGACCGACCCCGCGTTCCTGTTCGCGCTCGCGCACTGCATGCTGCACGAGCACGCGCGCGAGCGCCTCGACCTCGCGTTTCTCGCCGCGCGCACTTCCGCGCCGTACCTGGTCGGCGCGAACGGCTACTACCTGCGCGATCCGGCGACGAAGAAACCACTGCTGTGGGACGCCAGGCGCAATGCCGCGGTGCCGTTCGACGCGCCCGACACCGAACCCCTGCTCGAGGGCGGTCCGTACGCCGCGGCGGCGGTCGAGATCGGACCTGACCAGGAAGTGCTGGGCGAGGGCGAATTGCTGGGCGAGACCGCGTTCAGCAAGCTGGTCGCGCACCTCAAGCGCTATTCGCCCGAGTGGGCGCAGGGCGTGTGCGATGTCCCCGCGACCACCATTCGGCGCATCGCCGGCGAATACCTGTCGCACGCACGCGTCGGCGCCACGGTCGAGATCGACGGCCAGGTCCTGCCCCTGCGCCCGGTCGCGATCACTCTAGGCAAGACCGTCACCAACGGCTGGGGCGGCTACGAGTGCTGCTGGGCGCGCACCGTGATTTCTTCACTCGTGGGCGCGCTGGAAACGCCCGGCGGCATTCTCGGCACCACGGTGCGGCTGAACAAGCCGCTCGGCGAGCGCCTGAAGAGCGTGCGCCCCGGCGCCGACGGCTTCATGGCCTACCCGCTCAATCCCACCGACCGCGAGCACTGGAGCCCGAAGCCCAACATCCGCAACGCCTACCGCAGCATGGTCCCGCTCGCCGCCGACGGGCCCTGGAGCCAGGCGCTCGGGCCGACGCACTTTTCGTGGATGTTCCTCGACGAAACGCCCAAAGGCCTGCCGCGGGTCACCCTGCCGGAGGTCTGGATCCTGTATAGAACCAATCCCGCGATTTCGTTCTGGGACACCGGCCAGATCGAAAAGCAGATGGCGCGCTTCCCGTTCACGGTCGCGTTCGCCTATACGCGCGACGAGACCAACCACTTCGCCGATATCCTGCTGCCCGACGCGGTCGACCTGGAGAGCACGCAGCTGATCCGCATCGGCGGCTCCAAGTTCATCGAGCAATTCTGGGACCACGAGGGATTCGCGCTGCGCCAGCCCGCCGTCGCGCCACGAGGCGAGGCGCGCGATTTCAGCGACATCGCCACCGAGCTCGCGCAGCGCGTCGGCCTGCTGGAGAAGTACAACGCCGCCATCAATCGCGGGGTCGCGGGCGTTGCCCTCAAGACCGAAAAATGGGATTTTTCCCTCGACCCCGCGACACGTCACCCCGCCGAACAGATCTGGGACGCGGTTTGCCGCGCGGCGAGCGCCGAGCTGACCGGCGGCGCTGAGTCGCACGGCCTGGACTGGTGGCGCGAGCACGGGCTTCGCACCAAGCCCTTCTCGCGCCTGGACTGGTACCTGTATCCGACCTTCGTCGAGCTCGGCTTGCGCTTCGAGCTGCCCTACCAGGAGCGGCTGCTGCGCGTAGGCAAGGAGCTCGAGCGCCGGCTGCACGAGCACGACATGCGCTGGTGGGACGCGCAGCTGACCGAGTACCAGGCGCTGCCGGCATGGAAGGATTTCCCCGGCATGTGGGAAACGTCGCTGCGCGCGATGGGCGGGCAGCCGGACGATTTTCCCTACTGGCTGCTCACCTCACGCAGCATGCAGTACGCCTGGGGCGGCAACGTCGGCATGCAGTTGATCAAGGAGGTCGCCGACAACGTCGCCGGACACAAGGGCGTGATCCTGAACGCGCGCACCGCGCAGCGGCTCGACATCGCCGAGGGCGACCTGGTCGAAATCGCCACGCCCAAGGCGAGCGTGCGCGCGCACGCGGTGCTGCGCCAGGGAATCCGCCCCGACACGCTGTTGCTGCTGGGGCAGTTCGATCATTGGGCGACACCGTTCGCCAGGGATTTCGAAATGCCGAGCATGAACAAGCTGGTGCCGATGTCGCTCGCGCTGACCGATGCCACCGGCTCCGGTGCCGACGTGGTGCGCGTCTCGCTGCGGAGGACGGCGTGACCCGCTGGGCCATGGTTGCGGACCTGCGCCGCTGCGTCGGCTGCCAGACCTGCACCGCGGCGTGCAAGCACGCCAATTTCACCCCGCCCGACGTGCAGTGGCGGCGCGTGCTGGACATGGAGGTGGGCGAATACCCCGATGTGCAGCGCGCGTTCGTTCCGGTCGGCTGCATGCACTGCGCGGATCCGCCTTGCATGCACGTCTGCCCGTCGACCGCGACCGGCCAGCGCGCCGACGGCATCGTCACCATCGACTACGATCTGTGCATCGGCTGCGCCTACTGCGCGGTTGCCTGCCCGTACCAAGCGCGCTACAAGACCGACGACCCGAGCTTCGCCTACGGCGAGGCGATGCCTTCCGAGCAACAGGGCTTCGATCTGCGCCGGATCGGCGTCGCGACCAAATGCACCTTTTGCGCCGACCGCATCGACGCGGGCCTGGCGCAAGGCCTCGTTCCCGGGGTCGATCCGGACGCGACGCCGGCCTGCGTCAATTCCTGCATCGCCAAGGCGCTGCACTTCGGCGACGCGGAGGACCCCGGGAGCAACATTACGCAGCTGCTGGCGGAAAACCAGCATTTCCGCATGCACGAGGAGCTCGGCACCGAGCCGGGCTTTTACTACCTGTGGGACAAGCGCCGATGACCGCCGGCCCGAACTACGGACCCAAGCCGTGGATGCAGGCTCATTGGGATCTGCGCGCAGCGCTGAATTTCATCCTCGGGGGCACCGGTACCGGCCTGCTGCTCGCGGCGGCGCTTGCCGCCCCGTCCGCGTGGCGCTGGCCGCTCGCCGCCGGACTGGCGCTGATCGCGGCAGGACTGGGCGCGGTGTGGCTCGAGATCGGACGCAAGCTGCGCGCGATCAACGTGCTGTTCAACGCGCGCACCTCGTGGATGACGCGCGAGGCCTACGTCGCGGTGGTCGTGTTCGGGCTGGGTCTCGCGGCGCTGGCGCTCGGACGCGCGCCGCTGGCGCAGGCCGCGGCGCTCGCCGCGCTCGGCTTCATCTATTGTCAGGGCCGCATCCTGTTCGCGGCCAAGGGCATTCCGGCCTGGCGCACGCGAGGGGTGGTCGCGCTGATCGTCGCCACCGCGCTTGCCGAGGGCGGCGGGCTGTTCGTTGCCGCCGCGGCATGGGCACTCGGCAAGCCGCCGACACTCTGGCTGGTGGTGTTCGCGCTGGCGCTGGTGGCGCGCGGCGCGGCCTGGTCGCGCTACCGCTCCCGTCTCGCGGCCGGCACGGCGCGCCTGGCGCTCGAGGCGAGCGGCCGGATCCTGATTTATGTCGGCACCGCGGCACCGCTGGCGCTGCTGGCGATTGGCCTGCTGCTGCCGGGCCTCGCGCCGGGCGCCGACATGCTGGCCGGACTGGCGGCGCTCGCCGCTGGCTGGAGGCTCAAGTTCGTGCTGGTCAGGCGCGCTGCCTACAACCAGGGATTTTCACTGCCGCAGCTGCCGGTGCGCGGCGGCAATTAGACCGCGAAGGAGGGACGACGATGAACGCCCAACTGCAACCGCGCTACGCCAAGGTCCACCACCGCAGCGCCGCCCCGCGCGCGGCGCGGCGCACGGCATTCTATTTCGAGCGCGAAATCGAGACCGCGCCGCGCGAGGAGCTTCGCAAGCTGCAGCTGCGGCGGCTACGCGCGACGCTCAAGAACGCGGTCGAGAACGTGCCGCTGCACCGCGAGCGCATGAAAGCCGCGCGCATCAAGCCGCAGGACATACGCTCGCTTGACGACTTGCGCCACCTGCCATTCACGGTCAAGACCGACCTGCGCGATCACTACCCGTTCGGCATGTTCGCGCGTCCGCGCGCGAACCTGTTGCGCCTGCATGCCTCCTCCGGCACCACCGGCAAGCCGACAGTCGTCGGCTATACCGGAAAGGACCTCGACACCTGGGCCGACCTGATGGCGCGCTCGATGGCCTGCGCCGGCGCGCGGCCCGGCGACGTGGTGCACAACGCCTACGGCTACGGGCTGTTCACGGGCGGCCTGGGCGCGCACTACGGCGCCGAGCGCCTGGGCGCGACCGTGGTTCCGATGTCGGGCGGCGCGACCGAGCGCCAGGTGGTGCTGATCAAGGATTTCGGCGCCCGGGTGCTGTGCTCGACGCCGTCCTACGCACTGAACATCGCCGAGGTCGCCGAGCGCGACGGCGTCGACCTGCGCGCGAGCGCGCTCGAGATCGGCCTGTTCGGCGCCGAGCCCTGGAGCGAGGGCATGCGGCGCGAGATTCAGATCCGGCTCGGGCTCAAGGCGGTCGACGTCTACGGCCTGTCCGAAATCATGGGCCCCGGCGTCGCCATCGAGTGCGAGGCGCAGGACGGTCTGCACGGCTGGGAGGACCACTTCCTGTTCGAGATTATCGACCCTGAAACAGGGCAGCCCGTGACCGAGGGACAGGCCGGCGAACTGGTCATCACCACGCTCACAAAGGAAGGCCTGCCGATGCTGCGCTACCGCACGCGCGACATTACGCGCGTGAGCACCGCGCGCTGCGCCTGCGGCCGCAGCCACCTGCGCCTGCGGCGCATCACCGGCCGCAACGACGACATGCTGATCATTCGCGGCGTCAACGTCTATCCGTCGCAGATCGAGGCGGTGCTGGTGGGCCTTCCCGACCTCGCGCCTCACTATCAGCTGGTAGTCTCGCGCCGCGGCAACATGGATGAGCTGGCGGTCGAAGTCGAAGCCGCACCGTCACTGCCGACTGGCGTGGCCGCATACCGCCAGGTAGCCGAGCAAGTGCGTTACCAGATCAAGTCGCTGATCGGCGTCACCACCGACGTAACGGTGAAGAAGCCAGGCGAGGTGCCGCGCTCGCAGGGCAAGGCGGTTCGGGTGCGCGACCAGCGGCCGAAGCTCGGATAAGGGCCGCGCCATGGATTTCATTCGGCAGGTCAACCGTCGTCTGCACGAAGAGCACGTGGCGACGCTCGCGCTGTGGAACCGGTTCGAGCAGACCTCGGCCGCGCGCGCGCGCGACGGGTCTGCGGCGACCCAGGACCCTGAGATCGAAGCTCTGCTCAAGAGCTGCGCGGCGGCGCTTTCCGAGGAGCTTTGGCACCACTTCGACTTCGAGGAATCGGAGCTGTTCCCGCGCCTCGCCGAAAACGGCGAGGGCGACATCGGCGAGCTTCTGGCCGAAGAGCACGTGGCGATTCGCGCCGCCGCAAAAGGCTTCAGCGAGGCGCTCGAGGGGCGCGACTGGCAGAGGGTGCGATCGGCCGGACTCGAGCTCTCGGAGCGGCTGATCGCGCACGTGCACAAGGAGGAGATGTCGCTCCTGCCCGCGATCGAGGACCTGCTGGACGAAGAAACCGATGCTCAGCTCGCGCTCGCCTACGCGGGCTGAGGCCCGACCTAGGTGAGAGCTTTGACGAACGCCAGCCGCTGCGACGGACCGAAGCCGGCGCGGTAGAGGAACCCGAGCAGCTCGAAGTGCTCCTTCGCCACCACCGATTCGACGCGTTCGACGCGCAGGGCGTCAAGATTCATGAACAATTGCGATAAGAGCGCACGGCCGATGCCGGCGTGCGAGAAACCGGGATCGACCCCGATGGTGTCGATCACCGCAACCGGCTCGGCGCGGCCGAAATCGCCGTAGTCCGCGCTCGCCATCAGGTAGCCGGCGGTGGTGCCGTCCTTGCACGCGACAAGCGAAATGCGCAGCGCCGACTCGCTCAACGTCTGCTCGAACTTGTGGCGGATGTACGCGCCGCGGTCATGGCCCGTGAGGCGGCGGTCGATGCGTATGACCGCATCCAGGTCGTCCTCCGTGAGCGAGTGCACCTCGGCCATGTCGCGCGCAAGATGCTCGAAGTCGTTCGCCGCCGTGTCGCCGTAGTCGTTGCGGTCGCCTGGCCGGTCGCGCTCGTCGACCACCACCGGCTCGTCTTCCCTCGCGCCGAGCTTGGCATCGGCTATGGTGCAGTCGACGACCTGGTTGCGCCCCAACCGATAACCTGCGGCGTCGAGAAAGCGCAGCATCTGGTGGTCGCGCCAGCTTGCGCCGGTGCGCATTTCCTTTAGGCCGCGGCGCCGCGACTCGTCCTCGATCACCCGCTCAAGCGCGAGGCCGAGGCCACGCCCGCGCGCCTCGAGCCTCACCCCCACCACCTCGAGTCGCATCGCCGGCTCGATGCGACCGAACTCCCCCTCGAGTACGCGCCCGAGGACGTAACCCGTGAGCCCGGATTCATCGTCCACCGCGAACTGGGCATGCAGCTTGGGTTCGCGCTTCGCCGCCGCCAGCCGCCGCTCGAAGTAGCTGCGCCGCGTTCGCCCGCTGATCGAGGCGTCGATTGCCACAACCGTATCGAGGTCAGCCGCGGCCAGCGGTCTTTGCTTGATCTTCATCGCTTGCGCCGCTCAGCCGTGAAGGCCGTGGTATTTCTCCATCAGCTGCTCGGGCGTTTCCTGGTAATCCGGGTTCTGAACGATGCAGTCGGCTGGGCAAACGAGCTTGCATTGCGGCTCGTCCTCGGCGCCGACGCACTCGGTGCACTTGAGCGGATCGATCACGTAGATCGGATCCCCGACACTAATCGCTTCATTCGGACACACCGGTTTGCAGGCGTCGCAAGCGGTGCAGTTGTCGTCGATCAAAAGTGCCATTTCTTATCTCCGTATGATTTCAGGCGGCCGCCTTCTCCTGCAGCGCCTTGAGCTTGTCGTGGCGGAAGGCGCCCCACAGGGCAGCGCCGATCGCGCCGGCATAGATCGAATCGGGGTGGTTGACCGTTTCGAGCCCCGTGATTTTCTCGTTGACGAGCTCTTCGCGCAACGCGGCGAGCAGACCGGCATCGAGCGCGAGGCCGCCGGTGAGCAGCACCGTGCCGCTCTTGATGCCGGTCACCTTGAGCAGTTTCACCAGGCGCGAGGCCATCGAGATGTGGATGCCCTTCAGGATATCGGGCGTCGGAATGCCGCGCGACACCATGTTGATGACGTCGGTCTCCGCGAGCACGGCGCAGATCGAGCTGATCTTCTCCGGCGTCTTGGCAGTCTTGGATAGCGGCCCGATCTCCTCGACCGCGACGCCGAGGTAGCGCGCGATGTTCTCCAGAAACTGGCCGGAGCCCGAGGCGCACTGGCTGGTCATCTTGTAGGACAGCACCTTGCCCCGCTCGTCGATGTAGATCGCCCGGCCGTTGAGCGCGCCGATGTCGACCACCGCGCGCGCATCGGGCTGCAGGTAGACGCCGCCGCGCGCGTGCGTAGTCATCGAGTAGAAGTGCCCGGTAGCGAACTTCACGTTCTCGCCTTCGCCCGTGGTGGCGACGTAGTCCACGTTCTCGGGCTTGAGGCCGGCTTCCTCCAGCACCTCGTCATAGCCGTCCTTGGCGAGCTGCATGTTGTCGCGCCGGCGGATCCGCTCGCAGCGCCTGGCGAGCCATTCGCTCTTGGCGTTCGCGCCCGCTCCGTCCGTCCTGAACAAGGTCGTCTTGACCACCCCAGAGCCGATATCGATGCCGACGGTATGGATCATTGCCGTGCCTCCGCGGTTCTGTTTTCCTCGACCACCGCGCGCCAGGCGAAGGTTGCCCCGCCGAGGGCACCGGTGTAGATCGAGTCGGGGTTGATGTTTAGGGTCACGTCGCCGTAGTTCTCCTTGACCAGCTCCATCAGCGCTTTCACCGCTGCCTCGTTCTTCGCCACGCCGCCGGTGAAGGTGAACTGGTCCCGAATGCCCCCGGAACGCGCCAGAATCGACATCGCGCGCAGGATGATGGCGCGGTGCAGTCCCGCCATGATGTCCTCGCGCTTCTCGCCCAGCGACAGGCGGTCGCGCAGCTCGGCGCCGGCGAATACCGTGCAGGTCGAGTTGATGCGCACCGTCTTGGTCGATTTCATCGCCAGCGGTCCCAACTCGTGCAGGCCCATGTTCATCTCGTCCGCGATGTAGCCGAGGTAGCGCCCGCAGCCCGCGGCGCAGCGGTCGTTCATCTGGAAGCTCTCGACGATGCCGTGCTTGTCGACCTGGATCGCCTTGGTGTCCTGGCCGCCGATATCGAGCACGGTCGCGGTGTGCGGGTACATCACGTGCGCGCCCAGGCCGTGGCACAGGATCTCCGAGCGGATGTGTTCCTTGGAGAACGGCAGTCGCGCGCGACCGTAGCCGGTGCCAACCACGTAGGCTTCCTCGAGTGCCGTATCGAGCACACCCTCGATGGGTGCACGCACCGCGTCCTGTGTTTTCGAGTCGTTAGTCAAAACCGAAAAGCTGCGGCCCAGCGCAGCGAGCAGGTGGGGCTTGATCGAATCGCCGTAGACGCGGTTCTCGACCTCGATGATCGAGCGGTCGAAGACATTGAGCAGCATGTCGTAGCGCACCCCGGCTTCCTTCGCCACCGCCTCGCCCACCGCGAGATAGCGGCTGCCGGCGATGTCGCGGAAGAAGTCCGACTTGCGCTTCGCTCCCGGCGCGAACAGTTCGGGAGCCTCCACTTGCAGCCGCTTGAACACTTCATCGAGCGCTGCGAGCACCCCGGCCGCGGCATCGCCGAAACGCGTGCCCTCGGCGTTGCGCCGGCAAGTCGCCTCGAGATCGGCCAGCTGCTCGAGGAACTGCTCGAGCCGGAAGTCGCGTTCGAGCTGCCCCACGAACTCCTCCAGCCGATCGCCGTTGAGCGCACCCGATCGCGACAAGGCCTCACGGAACAGATAGAAGCGCGCGTTGAGCAGCGCCTCCTGTTTCGCGATCGCCGCCGCGGTGTCGTAGTTCGAGCGCGAATTGGTAATGCCGCGCCCGAGCACGTTTTTCTGCTCGTCCATCACCACCGCCTTGGTGGTGGTGGATCCCAGGTCGATTCCGATGAAGCATCGCATAATCAGTGCAGCGCCGCTGCGCGCTTTTGCTTGATCATCTGGAAATAGCTCTCGAGACGGTTCTTGATGTTCGCCGCCGAGAAGTAGCGCGGATCGACCAGATCCGACTCGATGAACGCCGCCGGCTTGCCTGTGCGCTTCTCGACTTCGCGCAGGATCAGCAGCTGTCCGGCCGAGAAGCTGTTGCAGCTCTTGATCGAGTTGATCAGCAGGCCGTCGGCCTGGTACTCGTCCATGTACTTGCAGATCATGTCGATGCGCTGCGGGAAGTTGAGGTTGGTGTAGCAGCCCAGACAGTATTCCGCCAGCGACTCGAGCGGGTGGTCGGGGTCGTGACGAAAGCCGAAGTCGTACACCCCGCCGACCTTGGCGTAGGTCGAGGCCACCACCACCGCACCTTCGTCGTAGAACATCTTCCAGAAGTCGCGGAAGCTGGTCCAGTTCGGCGGGCCTTCGACCACCAGGCGGTACTTCTCTTCCCCCATTTCGCCTTCCGGCGTGAGCGGGCCCTTGCCTTCGCGGATGCGCTGCTCGATCTCGCCGCGCAGCACGCGGTAGAACTGCGTCGCCTCGGGCGTGCCGCGGAAGGCGGTGAAGATCGGGCCGATGTAGTACACCGCACCGAAGTAGCCGTCGATCGGCGAGGGCTTGTGCTTGGCCGACTGCAGCGTCCAGACCAGGTCCTCCTCCGCCTTGACCGACTCCCGCATGTACTGGCGCAGCCGGTCGATGTCGAACTTGACGCCCGAAACCTTCTCCAGGGTCGGGATGACCTTTTCCTTGAGCTGCTTGACCACGTAGTCGCGCATGCTGGCCGATATGTGGCCGTCGCCCTGGTAGGGCACGTGCAGCATCACCGTCTCGCAATCGTATTTCTGCCGCACCAGCTCGAACCACTTCATGAAGGTAAAGCAGCCGGTGTAGGAAAGCAGCAGCACGTCGGGCGTAGGCAGCGGTTCGCCGGTGGGGCCGACCTGGCCCTGCAGCATCATGCCCAGGTCGGTCTTGACGTAGGTGCACACGTCCTCCGAGTGCCCGTCGCGTTCGGCATCCATGATGAACTTGCCGGATTTCTTGCGCATGCCGCTTTGCAGCGCGTTGGTCTCGGGCAGGCTGCGAGCGAAGTCGAAGCACATCAGCAGCTCGTTCAGGTTGCCCGGCACGAACGTCGCTGAGACCTTCTTGCCCAGCGCGCGCGCGTTCGCGAGCTCGTGGTAGTTGCTGTTGATCAGCTCCTTCTGCAACAGCATCGCGTCTTCCTTCTGGACGACGGGCTTGGTCTTCGGCGTGACTTGGGGTTGCATCGCGGGAGTACTCATGCGGCGCTCCAGAGTTTGATCGAATCGGCGAAAGTGCCGGCCTGCTCGCGGATCGGCGCCATCTGGCCGGTGTTCTCCGCGTACTTGAACGCAGTGTAGGGAACCTTGTACTTGGCGAGCACCTCCTGCAGCATCGGGCGCTCGAGCAGCGCCGGGTCGCAGAAGGAAGGCGCGGCGAAGATCACCCCCTCGCCCGCGTTGGTCTTGACCTGCTTGAGCAGGTACTGCCCCTTGTCCGATTTCTTCTCGTCATACTTGGAAGAGGTCGACGCCGAGCGGTGCAGGAAGGCCTTGGAGAGCTCCTCCAGCGGGTTGCCGACAGCCGGCACGTCGTCGAGAATCCAGCGCATGACGAGCATGAAGTCGTCGTCGACGATGTAGCAGCCGGCCATTTCGATCGACTTGATCAGGCTGAGCGGCGGCTGCTCGCAGAACGCGCCGGTGAGGACGACGCGCGCATTGTCGCGCAGGGCGCGCTTCTCGACGTCGGCGGCCGCGATGTAGTCCCGCACCAGCTTGGTGTGCTCCTCCGGCGGCAGGACGCAGCCGGCCCGCAGCACGAGGTAAACCTCGGAGGTCGGCGCCTGCCACGGCTTCGCCGCCCGGTAGGCATACAGGTCCCGCAGCGCGCGGCGGTTCTCATTGTAGACCGCGATCGAGGCGCGCAGCTCGTCGTCCGTAATGGGCTTGCCGCGCAGCTTGCCCAGGTCTTCACGCATCACCTGCATCTCGCGCACGTAGAACTCGCCGCCGATTGAGTCGTCGTAGTTCTGCGGCACGTCGAAGTACTTGACGTATTTGTCCTTGAACAGGATCTGCCACATGCCCGAAAGATTGCGGATCACGTCGCAGATCGACGGGAACAGCATCCCATCGAGCACGTCCAGGCGCCCGGTGAGCCCTAGCTCGAGCGTCGAGCGCGGAATGCGGCAGATGTAGCTCTGGTAGTAGGCGTCGCCCTGGATTACTTCCATCTGGTCGCCACCGCCGAAGATGCCCACGGGAAGCATTCCCGCGGCGTGCACGATCTCGCGCGGCACGTAGATCGGCATGTAGCCGATCGCCTTGCGCCCCGGCACGGCCGCCTTCCACTCCTTGACCGCGTTGAAGTGCAGGTCCTCGAACAGGGCCTCGCAGCGCCCGACAACGTCTTGGACGGTCATTTGTGCTCCCACTTTGGTGTGCGCTTGTCGAGGAAGGCCTGCAGCCCCTCGACGGCATCGCGCGTCTTCATCAAGCCGTCGAGGTAGAGCGCCTCGACTTCCAACAGGCGGCGGCGAAGCTGCTCGATCAGAGGAGCGCGCGCGGCGCGCAGCGCGTAGCCGAGCGAGCTGGCGCTCTTGCCGGCCAAGTGCGCGTCGAAGTACGCCAGCGCCGCGGCGACGGGATCCTCGGCCAATTCGTTGACAAGACCCCACGCCAGCGCCATCCGGGCGTCTATCGAGCGACCCGAGAACAGCAAGTCTTCGGCCCGCGACTGACCGATGCGCGGCGGCAGCAGGCAGGACGCTGCGGGAGCGAACACCGCCAGCTTCATCTCGGGCTGCCCGAATTGCGCGTCAGCTGCAGCGAAGATGAAGTTGCCGGCGCAGGCGAACTCGAGCCCGCCGCCGAGACACTGGCCGCGGGCCGCGACAAGGATCGGCACGGGCCACTCGAGCATTCGCAGTACTAAAGCATGCAGGCTTTTCAGCATCGCCGCGCACTGCTCAGGCATATGCTCCTCGACGCTGGCGCCGAAGGAGAAGTGCGGGCCCTCGTGGTCGATCAGCACGCCGCGCAGCGCGGAGTTTCCGGCGTGCTCGGCGAACGCCCGGTCGAGCGCGGCGATCATCGCGGCGTCGAGGATATTCGCTTTCGGGCGGGCAAGGCGCAGCCTGAGCAACGCGCCCTCGCGCTCGATCCAGACCTTGAGCGGCGTCTCGGGCATGCTCAGGCCTTGCGCTTGGCCTTCGGCTGGATCCGGTCGTGCAGCGGGCCCACCCAGCTCTCGTTGCGCGCCAACGCCTGCCGCAGCGCCACGAAGTCGATTTCGCGATCGTCCTTGGTGCCTTCGTTGAAGGCGGTGAAGCCGGCGCGTGCTTCGGTCATCATGTTGAGCGCGAGCCAGGCGCGCGAGTCCTCCTTGTTCCGGTTCCAGGCCTCGAGCTTGGGCTTTCTGAGCTCTTCGAGCGTCTTGGAGGTGCAGTCGGGGAAGGTGAGCAGGATCTTGGCGCACAGTTCCTCGACCTTGGCGTCAAGCAGCGACAGGTCGACCGCACCCTTGGCCATCAGCGCCTTGCCTTCTTTGAGCGCGTCGCCGGTCTTGGATTCGCCGAACGCGAGCCGTCCGAAATCGTCGAACACGCGGCCGGTCTCGACCAGCGGATTGGCGATGAATTTGCCGTCTAGCTTGAGGCCCGGGACGATGTCGCTCAGGATTCCCCAGTAGTAGGCTTTGTGCGCCGAGAACGGCTCGCACAGCACACAGGCCGCCATCGAGCGCTCGGCGCCGATCACCACCGGCAGGAAGTCGGTCGCGCCACCGATCGGGGCCGAGCCGTGCTTGGGGCCGGCCTGGCCGAAGCGCGCCAGGTCCTGCGCGATCGAGAAATCACAGGCCATGCCGATTTCCTGCCCGCCGCCGACCCGCATCCCGTTGACCCGGCAGATGACAGGCTTGTCGCAGGCCAGAATCGACGACACCATGTCGTTGAACAGCCGCATGTACTGGCGGTATTCCTGCGGGTGCCCGGCGTAGTACTCGGCGTACTCCTTGGTATTGCCGCCGGTGCAGAACGCCTTGTCGCCCACACCTGTGAATACCACCGAGCTGACGTCGCGCGCGTTGGACGCGGCGCGAAAGGCCAGAATCACGCCCTTGACCATGTCGGTGGTGTAGGAGTTGAACTGCGGTGCGTTGTCGAGCCAGATCCAGGCGTTGTAAAGGCCTGCCACTTCCTTGCCGTCTGGGGTCCGGGCGGGCCGCTTCTCGAGCTTGACGCCCTGCACCGCGAGTTCGGCCAAATCATGATTCTTCATCGACGTCTCCTAGGGTACGAGCACTGCGCGCTTCGAGATTTCGTGGTGGTGCACGGCCTCGAACACGCGGTTGATGTCCTTGAGCGGCAATGGCTCGACAAAAGGTTTGACCTTCACCTTGCCTTCCAGCACCAGTTCGAGCGCCGCCGGGTACTGCTCCGGCGGGCAGCCCCAGTTGCCGATGGCGCGCGCGTCGAACGCCATCAGGTTGGAAAGCCTCAGCTCGACCTTGTCCATGGTAAAGCCGACCACGCTCAAGGTGGCGCCGTGCACCAGCAGCCCCCAGGCGGTCGCCTGGCCGGCGGCGGTACCGGAGCACTCGAAAATGAACCATTCCGTAGAGCGCAGACCGTTTTCCTTCGCAAAGTCGGCGATCGCCGACTTGAGCGCCTTGTGCTCAAGGGCCTTCGCGTTGAGCGTGAGGCCGGCACCGTAGGGTTTCATGGCAGCGAGCTTGATATCGTCCACGTCGATCGCAACGACCTTGGCGCCGAAAGCGCTCGCCACCTGCACGCAATAGCCGCCAACGCCGCCTGCGCCGATGACCACCGCGAGCGCCCCGGGCGCCACGCCTGCGCGCCGGACCGCCTGGAAGGGGGTAGTGAGCGCGTCGGCTACGACCGAAACATCGCCCAGCTCGAGGCCCGCCGCGGCGAGCCGCTGCTCGTCAACCTGGCACAGGCCGCGCGCGGGGACCACGATGTGCGAGGCAAAGCCGCCCTGGATGTCGTTGCCGGGCATCTTCTGCTTGCGGCAGATGGTGCCCAGGCCGCGCTGGCACAGGTCGCATTCGCCGCAGGGCAGCACCGCCGGAACGATCACCGCCTTGCCCAGCCACGCCTCGACCCCCGGCCCGGCCGCGACGACCCGGCCGGAAACCTCGTGCCCCAGCGCGAGCGGCAGCGGGTGATTGGTACGCACGCCGTCGTAGAAGTAACCCAGATCCGTATGGCAGACGCCGCAGCCCGCCACGCTGACCGCCACCTCGCCCGCACCGGGCGAGGCGTCGAAGGCCTCCAGCACCAGAGGCGCCTTGGGCGCCGTCATCAGCCAGCGTTGCGCGTGGATTGCTGCCGCCATCTCGCTCCCCTCCACTTGATCTGCGCCGCCTTTTCACCTATTGTGGTATTCACGTACCACATTACCAATTTAGCCGAGGAGCTCTGCGGCGTCAACGCCCCGGATCCAGCGATGAGCCCCCTTTTTACGCCCCGCTTGCGGGCGCGATTTGATCCAAAGCAAGGAATTCGCGGTTCGATGCGCGAGCATGGCGGACCAGGAGGAATTGCATGAACCTTCCAACCCAAGGCGCCGCTCGGCGCGAGAGCGTATCGATAGCCCTCGCGGGCTCCGGCGGCGCCGGCGTGATGACCGCCGGCAACATGCTGCTCGAGGCTGCGGCGCAAGCCGGCTACTACGGGCTCATGACGCGCACCAGCGGACCCCAGATCCGCGGCGGCGAGGCCGCGGCGATGCTGCGCGTTTCGACCTTCGCCTCCGACAGCCAGGACGACCACTGCCATGTGCTGGCAGCGATCGACTGGCAGAACGTCAATCGCTTCGCCTCGGAGATACCGCTCACAGCGGACAGCCTGCTGCTGGGCGACCCGGCGCAGGGCGAGCCGCCCGCCAGCTTCACCGGCATGGGGGCGCGCTACGCACCGCTGCCGCTCAAGGAGCTTGCCAAGCAGGTCAGCGGCGGCTGGCCCAACATGGTCGCGCTCGGCGCGCTGGGCGGCCTGATCGGGCTTCCGGCAGACGCGCTAGAGCGCGCGGTGAAGAAATCGATGAAGAAGGGTGGCGACGCGATGGCCGCCGGGCTTGCCGCGGTGAAGCTCGGCCTGGCCGAAGCGGCCAAACTGGATGGCGGATTCGCGCTCGCCCCGGCGACACGCGGCGGCAAACGCTGGCTGATCAGCGGCAACGAAGCCGCCGGCTACGGCGCGCTGCGCGGCGGAGTGCGCTTTGTCGCGGCGTACCCGATCACTCCCGCGACCGAATTGCTTGAATGGATGTCGTCCGCGCTGCCTAAAGTCGGCGGCACATTGGTACAGGCCGAGGACGAGCTGGCGTCGATCAACATGATCATCGGCGCCTCCTACGGCGGCGTGCCCGCCCTGACCGCGACCTCCGGGCCCGGGCTCGCCCTGATGAGCGAGGCGATCGGCCTCGGCGTTGCGGCCGAAGTGCCGATCGTGGTGGTGGATGTGATGCGCACCGGCCCGTCGACCGGGATCGCGACCAAGACCGAGCAGGCCGACCTCAACATCGCTCTCTACGGCCTGCATGGCGACGCCCCGCACGTGGTGGTGGCGCCCAACTCCGTGTCGGACTGCCTGAGCGCAACGCAGTGGGCAGTCAGCCTCGCCGAGTCGCTCCAGGTACCTGCGATCGTGCTCTCCGACCAGTATTTCGGCCAGGCACGCGCAATCGTCGAGCGCCCGGCGGACTCGGAAATCAAGTCAGAGCGCCTGCGCGCGTCTGACAATGCCCCCGCCTACAAGCGCTACGCGATCACCGAGTCGGGCATCTCGCCGATGGCGATTCCCGGCACGCCGGGCACCATGTACACGGCCGACGGCCTCGAGCACAGCGAGCGCGGCACGCCGTCGTCCCAGGCGAGCGATCACCTGGCCCAGCTCGAGAAGCGACAGCGCAAGCTCGCCGAGATCGATTGCGCCGAGCACTGGGCAAGCGTCGAGGGCAAGGGAGACATCGCGGTGGTGACCTGGGGTTCGTGTACGGCGCCTGTGCGGGAGGCGTTCGCGCGCGCGCGCGCCGACGGCGTAAGCGCGCGCCTGATCTCGCTGCGGCTGCTCGCGCCGGCACAGCCGGCCCGTTTCAAAAAGGCGCTGGAAGGGGTCAAGCGCGTGCTGGTCGTCGAGCAGAGCTTCAGCGGCCAGTTCTACCGCTACTTGCGCGCCGAGTACGACCTTCCGGCGGAAGTGCAAAGCGTACGCCGGCCCGGCCCGCTGCCCTTCCGTCCGGAGGAGATCCACCAGTTGCTCTTGAAATGGAGTCGCACATGAACGCTCCCGCGAACGTCGCGACGCTCGCCGCGAAGGACTTCAAGTCAGACTATAAGCCGGTCTGGTGTCCGGGGTGCGGCGATTACACCGTGCTCGCCTCGATCACTCGCGCGCTCGCCGCGCTCGGCCTGCGGCCGGAAAACGTTGCGGTGGTGTCCGGCATCGGCTGCTCGTCACGCATTCCGGCCTACACCACCTGCTACGGCTTTCACGGCGTTCACGGACGTGCGCTCGCCGCCGGCACTGGCCTGAAGGTAGCGCGCCCGGATTTGACCGTGCTCGTCGCAGGCGGCGACGGCGACGGTTACTCCATCGGCGGCAACCACTTCATGCACGCCTGCCGCAGGAACGTAGACCTGACCTACATCGTGATGGACAACCACGTCTACGGCATGACCAAGGGACAACCCTCGCCCACCACCGAACCCGACTGGAACAGCAAGCTCTCGCCCGGCGGCACCGGGCTGCGCGAGTTTCATCCCTTGGTGATCGCGCTCGCCGCGGGCGCGAACTTCATCGCGCGAGCGTTCTCCGGCGACCCCAGCGGCACGGCCTCGCTCATCACCGAAGCCATTCGCCATCCCGGCTTCTCGTTCGTTGAGGTGCTTTCGCCCTGCGTCACCTTTCGCCCCGAGCAGCGCGCCTGGAAGGAGGCCGTGCGGCCGTCGCCGGTCGAGCCGACCGACGACCCGGCGCGCGCGGCCCGCCGGCTGATGACCGACGACGGCTTCAACCTCGGCGTGCTGTACAAGGGCACGCGACGTCCGTATGCGCCACCCGGGCGCGCCTCGCACGCGGTTGCGGACCTGGAGAAGGAGTTCGCGCTATGACGGCCGGCAGGAAGAAGACAAAGCCCGACACGGCGTTCGCGGACTTCATGGCGCGCGCCTACGTGATGGAGATAGACGCCTCGGAGCGCTACGCGGACTTCGCGGACCAGATGGAGGTGCACAACAACCTCGAGGTGGCGCAGCTGTTCCGTAAGCTCGCGCGCATCGAGGGTTTGCACGCCAAGCGGATTTTGGAGGAAATGGGCTGGAAGCAGCCGCCCAAGATGCTGCTGGCATGGCGCTGGGACGACGCCGAACCGCCTGAAACCGCGTCGGTCACGGATCTGCACTACCTGATGCAGCCCTGGCATGCGCTCGAGATCGCGCTCAGGAACGAGCGCCGCGCGGAGAAGTTCTTCGCGCGCATCGTTCGTTCGGCCAAGACCCCCGCTGCGATAAAGAAGATTGCAGCCGAAATGGCCGAAGAGGAACGCGAGCACGTGCACCTCATCCGCGAATGGATGAAGCGGGTGCCGAAGCCCGAGCCCGGCTGGGACCGCGATCCGGATCCCCCCGTCTACTCGGACTGAGCGCGGGCATGACCACTCCCCACAGTGTACTGCTGCCGCAGGGCTGGGCGTCTCCGATCGGCTACGCGAACGGCATCGCCGCCGCGCGAGGCCGGGTGGTGTTCATCGGCGGACAGGTCGGCTGGGACGCACAGCAGAAATTCCACGCAGAGGCGGTCGCGCCGCAGTTCGAGCAGGCGCTCAAGAACGTCATCGAGGTGCTGGCCGTTGCCGGCGGTCGGCCGGAGCATATTTGTCGCATCACGGCCTACTGCTGTGACAGGCCGGCCTACCTCGCCGCGCGCGCCGAGCTCGGCGCGATCTGGCGCCGCCACATGGGGCGGCATTTTCCGGCGATGAGCATGATCTTCGTCTCCGATTTGCTCGATCATCCCGCCAAGATCGAGCTCGAGGCGACGGCGGTCGTTCCTACTTGAACTTGTAGTAGCGCTCGTTCAGCCAGGCCGCTACGCTTTGCTCGTCTTCGGCCGACAGGCCGGTACGGGCGCGCTGGTTGCAGCCCTGCACCTGCGCGAGCAGCGACGCCGGCGTATGGATCCTGTGGTCCGGGCGCGTGAATACGCTCGAACCGTCGCCGCCGAACTGCGACACGTGGCAGGCTGCGCACTTCTCCGCGTAGAGCTTCTGCCCCTGCTTGACATCGCCGAACGCGAATTCGTCGGGAGCGGCATTCGCTGCGCCGACGTACACGACCAGCGCTACGGCAAGGAATTTCAATTTGGCTCCTCGCAATGATGGGACTTGCAACGCAAGGATAACTCAGCGTACAACTCGTGAACATGATCAAGCACGTCATGCTCTGTGTTTTTGTGGCCGCGCTCCTGACGGCCTGTCAGTCGGGCCCATCGCCGCTGACGCTCGTGAACCTCGCGGCATCTCGCGACCCTCAAGCGGCTCTGCGAGGGGCGCTCAAGCACCGCGCCAAGCAGTACGAGCGCGACCCGCGCGTCCTTCTGGCCGACCTGCGGACCGTAAAGCGCGATCTTACGCGGCTGGAGTCGTTCCTGTCAGGCAAAGCGAGCGCAAGCTGGGGCCCGAAAGAGGTGAAACTTCCGAGTCGCACGCGCTACGTCAAATACACCCAGAATTACAAGAGTCGCGCCGTAGTCGACTTCGACGCCGGTGAAATTACGGTCGAGACGGTCGACCAGCAGGAACCGCGCGCCAGCCTGAGAAACGCGATTGTCACCACTGTGCTCACTCCCGACGATCCTCGCGCAGTCGACCTCTACTCCGACAAATCGATCGCCCTAACGAGCTCTGGCCAGCCCTACCTTCTCGGCCTGGTGCTGGACCGCGAGGGCAAGCCGATCGACAGTCCGGCACAGGCGGAGCGGTTTGCCGATGACCTGCTGCGCTCGCAAGCGGCGACGCGCAGCGTGAAGCTGCGCGGCGGCCTAAGGAAAGCACTGTTCGTCAAATTCCGCATGATGCCGAACTTCGAAAGCAGCCAGGCGAGGAAATACCGACCGCTGGTGGAGAAATATGCGGCGCAAAACAACCTCAGCCCGAGTCTGGTATTCGCCATCATCCGCGCTGAGAGCAATTTCAACCCATTCGCGGTCAGCTCCGCGCCCGCCTACGGAATGATGCAGCTGGTGCCGTCGAGCGGCGGCCGGGCGGCTTACCGTCGCGTCAGCGGTCGGGACGAGATGCCCACGCGTGAGTTTCTGTTCGACGCCGGCAATAACATCGAGCTCGGCACCGCGTATCTAGGCCTGCTGTTTCAGGACCAGCTTGACGTCGTCGCCAACCCGGTTTCACGGGAATATTGCGTGGTTTCAGCCTACAACACCGGGCCCGGCAACGTCTTGCGCGCCTTTGCCAGGGACCGCGCAGCCGCGGTGAATCGCATCAACGCGATGCAGCCGCCCGCCGTATACGATCGCCTGCGACGCTACCTGCCCTACCAGGAGACGCGCCGCTACCTGGTGAAGGTGATCAACTTTCGCCGCCAGTTCCTTAGCTTCGAGAACTAGGCCGAAGCACGGTTCACTCGACGGTGACCGACTTCGCCAGATTGCGTGGCTTGTCGACATCGGTGCCGCGCGCGAGTGCGGCGTGGTAGGCGAGCAGCTGCAGCGGCACCACGTGCAGGATCGGCGACAGCGGACCGGCATGCTCTGCGAGGCGAATCACGTGAACCGTGTCGCTCTCTTCGATCTGCGTTTCGCGATCGGCGAAAACGTACAGTTCGCCGCCACGGGCGCGCACTTCCTGCAGGTTGGACTTGAGCTTTTCCACCAGCGCGTCGCCCGGCGCCACGGCCACTACGGGCATATCACGGTCGACCAGGGCCAGCGGCCCGTGCTTGAGCTCGCCGGCGGCATACGCCTCGGCGTGGATATAGGAGATTTCCTTCAGCTTGAGCGCGCCTTCCATGGCGATAGGCCAGTGGATGCCGCGCCCGAGGAATAGGGCATGCTGCTTCTGCGCGAAGCGCGCGGCCCAGCGCTCGACTTCGGGCTCGATTTCGAGCACCTTGCCGAGCGCGGTGGGCACGTGCCGCAGGGCCTTGAGCAGCCTGTCCTCGGCTTGCGGCGAAAGATGGCGCCCGAGCTTCGCCAGCACCAGCACCAGCAGAAAGAGCGCCCCGAGCTGGGTCGTGAACGCCTTGGTCGAAGCGACGCCGATTTCGGGGCCCGCGCGCGTCAGGAAGCGCATGTGCGAGGCACGTATGAGTGAGCTCTCTGGTACGTTGCAGATCGAGAGCGTGCGCTCGATACCGAGCGATTTCGCGTACTCCAGCGCCGCGAGCGTGTCCGCCGTCTCGCCAGACTGCGAGATCGTAACGAAAAGCCCGTGCCGGTCCGGCACCACCTCGCGGTAGCGGTACTCGCTGGCGATGTCGACCTGCGCCGGCAGGCGCGCGATCGACTCGATCCAGTAGCGCGCCACCATTCCCGCGTGGTAGCTCGTGCCGCAGGCGACGATCTGCACGGACGATACGTCCTTCAGCATGCCCGCTGCGTCCGCGCCGAACAGGCCCGGCTGCACCGAATTCGCGGCCGCGACCGCCTCGAGCGTATTGGCGAGCGCGCCCGGCTGCTCGAAGATTTCTTTCTGCATGTAGTGCTGGTACGGCCCGAGCTCGACCGCCTGAGCGGTCATCTCGGAGACGTGCGCCGGACGCTCGACGCGCCCGCCGCCGGCGTCGACCACGCGCACCCCATCCGGGCAGATCTCGGCACAGTCGCCGTCTTCGAGATAGATCACGCGCGAGGTGACCTGGATCAGCGCCGAGGCGTCGGAGGCGGCAAAGTTCTCGCCCTCGCCCAGCCCGAGCAGCAGCGGCGCGCCCTTGCGCGCCAGCGCGACCACGTGAGGGTCGTCTTGCGACACCACTGCGATGGCGAACGCACCCACCAGCTCGCCCACCGCCTTGCATACCGCCGAGAGCAGATCCGGACTGCTCCTGCGCAGATGGGCAACGAGGTGCGCGATGACCTCGCTGTCGGTTTCCGACGCGAAAACATAGCCTTCGCCCACCAGGCGGGCGCGGATCTGCTCGTGATTCTCGATAATGCCGTTGTGAACCACGGCGAAGCCGCCGGAAACGTGCGGATGCGCGTTTCTCTCGCTCGGTGCACCGTGTGTAGCCCAGCGTGTGTGGGCGATTCCGGTGTCGCTGCCGAGCCCCTGTGCGTCTATTTGGGCCGCAAGTTCCGCGACGCGTCCCGCGGCACGCAGCCGCTTCAGCTGCGGCTTGTCTTGCGCACCCAGCACGGCGACGCCTGCCGAATCGTAGCCGCGATACTCGAGTCGCCGCAGGCCCTCGATCAGGACCGGAACAATGTCGCGGCGCGACGCCGCGGCGACGATTCCGCACATGGCGTCAGCTCTTCTTCCTGTTCGGCTTCCAGGCGGGAATCGATACTTGTTTGGCGCGCGCGACGGTGAGCTGCCCCGGCGGGGTGTCCTTGCTGATGGTCGAGCCGGCGCCGATGTACGAGCCTTGGGCGATCCTGACGGGTGCCACCAGGGTTGCATCCGAGCCGATGAAGCAGTCGTCCTCGATCACGGTTCGGTGCTTGGCTGCGCCGTCATAGTTGCAGGTAATCGTTCCCGCGCCGATGTTCACCCGAGCGCCGACCTCCGAGTCCCCGATGTACGCGAGGTGATTGGCTTTTGAGCCAGCGCCGAGGCGACTCGCCTTCACTTCGACAAAGTTCCCAATGTGCACGCCCTCGCCGAGGTTCGCGCCCGGGCGCAGCCGTGCGTAAGGCCCAACGCGGCAGCGCGCGCCGACCTCTGCGTCCTCCAGCATGGAAAAAGCGAGCACTTCGGTGTCAGCGGCGATGCTCACGTTGCGCAGCACGCAGTTGGGCCCGACGCGCACCCCGTCCCCCAGCCGCACACGCCCTTCAAACAGGCAATTCACGTCGAGCACGACGTCGCGTCCGCACTCCAGGCTGCCGCGCACGTCCACGCGCGCGGGATCGGCGAGCGTCACGCCGGCGTCGAGCAGGCGCGCGGACTCTCGGCGCTGGACCTCGCGCTCGAGGGCGGCGAGCTCGCGCTTGGTATTCACCCCTGCGACCTCGGCCCAGGTGCGCGCCTTCACCGCCGCCACCGCGACGCCGTCGCGCACCGCGAGGCCCACCACGTCGGTGAGGTAATACTCCTTCTGAGCATTGTGGTTGCGAACGTCCCCCAACCACTTGCCGAGCCGCTTGGCCGGCGCGCAGAGAAAGCCGGCGTTCACCTCGCGCAGGGCGAGCTCGTCCGGAGTCGCGTCGCGCTGTTCGACCACGCGCAGCACCTCGCCTTGCGCACCGCGCACCACGCGGCCGTAGCCGCTCGGATCGAGTGCTTCCGCCGAAAGTATCGCGAGCCCATCGCGCGCCGCCTGCACCAGCTGCCTCAGCGTGTCGACCGCGATCAATGGCACGTCGCCGTAGAGAATCAGCACATCGTCGCCTGGAGGAATCTGTGGCAGCCCCTGCGCCACCGCGTGCCCGGTGCCCTGCTGCTCCGCCTGTTCCACCCATGTCACGCCAGCGTCGGCGAACGCAGACTTGACGTCGGCGCCTCCGTGGCCGTGCACCACCACCGTACGCACAGGATCGAGCGCCTGCGCCGCCTCCAACACGTGCGCGAGCAGCGGACGCCCCGCCAGGCGGTGCAGCACCTTCGGCAGCGAAGAGTGCATGCGCTTACCTTGGCCTGCCGCGAGCACGATGATGGAAAGGGGCATGGAAGCGGAGTGCTAGGGGGCGAGCCGCGGCCTTTTGCGTCGAGTGAAAGCTACCTGCCTTCGAACACAGAGCCGCGCGAGCGGGCGCAGCGCATCATCTCGGCAGCTCCGAACAGCCCATCAGGTACTCGTCCACCGCGCGGGCGCACTGACGCCCCTCGCGAATCGCCCACACCACCAGCGATTGGCCACGACGCATGTCACCGGCCGCGAACACCTTCGGCACGCTGGTTAGATAACAGGCCTCGCCGTCGGTCGTCGCTTTGGCGTTGCCGCGCGGATCCTTGTCCACACCAAAGGCGTCGAGCACGGCCTGCACCGGCGAAACGAAACCCATCGCGAGCAACACCAGGTCCGCAGGCAGCAAAAACTCGCTGTCGGGCAGCTCGGTCATCTTGCCGTCCTTCCACTCCAGGCGTACCGCCTTGATGGCCTTGACCTTTCCGTTTTCGCCGATGAATTCCTTGGTACCTATCGACCAGTCGCGCTCGGCGCCTTCCTCGTGCGACGAGGAAGTCCTCAACCGCTGCGGCCAGTACGGCCATACCGGATTGCGCTCCAGATCCGGGGGCATCGGTAGCAGCTCGAATTGGGTTACTGAGGCGGCGTCGTGGCGATTGGAAGTGCCGACGCAGTCCGATCCCGTATCGCCGCCGCCGATCACGACCACGTGTTTGCCGCTCGCCCACAAGTCCTCGACGTTCTTGTCTCCGGCCACGCGCCGATTCTGCAGCGGCAGGAAATCCATCGCGAAGTGGATGCCATCGAACTCGCGCCCGGGGACTGGCAGGTCGCGCGGCTGCTCGGCACCGCCGGTCAGGACCACTGCGTCGAACTCGGCCAGCAGCTTCCTCGGACTCACCGGCTTGGCCTGCTTGTTGCCCGCCCCGACCGGAGCCTGACCGATCACGTGATTGACGCGGAACTCGACTCCTTCCGCTTCCATCTGCTCGAGCCTGCGGTCGATCAGCCACTTCTCCATCTTGAAGTCGGGGATGCCGTAGCGAAGCAGTCCGCCGACGCGGTCGTTCTTTTCGAACACGACTACGTCGTGCCCGACCCGCGCCAGCTGTTGGGCGCAGGCCAAGCCGGCCGGCCCCGAGCCGACTACGGCCACTTTCTTGCCGGTCTTGTGCGACGGCGGTCGAGGTGCTATCCAATCTTCTTCCCAGGCCTTGTCGATGATCGCGTGCTCGATCGACTTGATTCCGACCGGATCGTCATTGATGCGCAGCGTGCAGGCCTCCTCGCACGGCGCCGGGCAGACCCGCCCGGTGAATTCGGGGAAGTTGTTGGTCGAGTGCAACGATTCGATTGCCGCCTTCCAGTCCTGGCGGTAAACCAGGTCGTTGAAGTCCGGGATGATGTTATTGACGGGGCAGCCGGACATGCAGAAGGGAATTCCGCAGTCCATGCAGCGCGCGCCCTGAATCTTCGCCTCGTCGTCGCTAAGGTGCAGGACAAATTCGCGGTAATGCTTCTTGCGCGACTCCTTGTCCTCGCTTGCTTCCTGCAGGCGCTGATACTCCAAAAAACCAGTGACCTTTCCCATCTACGCCGCCGCCTTCTTGTGAGCCGCTGCGAGTTCGCCCAGCGCCCGCCGATACTCGCGCGGGAACACTTTTACGAAACGCGGCCGGTACGACGCCCAACCGTCCAGGACCTCCTGGGCCTTGCTGCTGCCCGTGTAGCGAACGTGCTTCTCGAGCATTTGCCTGAGGATCACTTCGTCCGCTTGGCCGAGATGCCACAGGTCCGGGCTTAGCTTGGCCTGTTGCTCGGATTCCGACAGCACCGGCTCGAGGTCGACCATGGCGGGATTGCAGTGATTGACGAACGCGCCGTCTGCGTCCAGCACGTAAGCGATGCCGCCCGACATACCGGCGGCGAAGTTGCGCCCCGTCGCGCCTAGCACGACGACTGTTCCGCCGGTCATGTACTCGCAACCGTGATCTCCGACCCCCTGCACCACTGCCTGCGCGCCGGAGTTCCGCACCGCAAAGCGCTCACCCGCCACGCCGCGGAAGTAGGCCTCTCCCGCAATTGCGCCGTAAAGCACGACGTTGCCGGTGATGATGTTGAGTGCCGGGTCGCCGCGGAACTTAGGCGAGGGCTGGACGCTGATGCGTCCGCCCGACAGTCCTTTGCCGCAATAGTCATTCGTGTCGCCGATAAGATCCAGCGTCACTCCCCTGGCCAGAAAGGCGCCGAAGCTCTGTCCGGCGGACCCCGCCAGCCGCACGTGAATTGTGTCGTCGGGCAGGCCGTCGTGCCCGTATCGGCGCGCAATCTCGGACGACAGCATGGTGCCGACCGTGCGGTTGATATTCCGGATCGGCATGTCGATCGAGACTGCCTCGCCGCCCTCGATGGCCGGCTGCGCCAGCTCGATCAGGCGGTTATCCAGCGCCTTATCCAGCCCGTGATTCTGCGCTTCGCTGTGGAAGCGTGCCACGTCCTGAGGCATGTTCGGCATGTAGAACACCTTCGAGAAGTCGAGTCCCCGCGCCTTCCAGTGCTCGATGCCCTTGCGCATGTCGATCAGTGCCGTGCGTCCGATCAGGTCTTCGAACTTGCGGATACCAAGGCTCGCCATGAGCTCGCGCACCTCCTCCGCAACGTAGAAGAAGAAGTTCACAACGTACTCGGGTTTGCCCGAAAACTTCTTGCGCAGCACGGGATCCTGAGTCGCCACGCCGACCGGGCAGGTGTTGAGGTGGCACTTGCGCATCATGATGCAGCCCTCGACCACCAGCGGAGCGGTGGCGAAGCCGAACTCGTCGGCTCCGAGAATGGCGCCGATCACCACGTCGCGGCCGGTCTTGATCTGGCCGTCTACCTGAACCGCAATGCGGCCGCGCAGCTTGTTGAGCACCAGTGTCTGCTGCGTCTCCGCAAGGCCCAGCTCCCAGGGCGTTCCGGCATGCTTGATCGACGACCAAGGCGAAGCGCCGGTGCCGCCGTCGTGGCCGGAAATTGTCACATGGTCCGACTTGGCCTTCGCCACACCCGCCGCCACCGTGCCCACGCCAACTTCGGACACGAGCTTGACGCTGATCGAGGCCGCCGGATTCGCGTTCTTGAGATCGTGGATTAGCTGCGCCAGGTCCTCGATCGAATAGATATCGTGGTGCGGCGGTGGCGATATCAGTTCGACGCCCGGCGTCGAAAAACGCAGTTCCGCGATGTACTCGGAAACTTTGCGTCCCGGCAGTTGTCCCCCCTCACCCGGCTTAGCACCTTGCGCCATCTTTATCTGGATCTGCTCGGCCGACGCCAGGTACTCGGCAGTGACGCCAAAGCGCCCGGACGCAACCTGCTTGATCTTGGATTTGAGCGAATCGCCTTCTTTGAGCGCGATGTCGGCTTCGACCCGGCCCTTGCCGAGGCGCGAGGCCAGCGTTTCTCCCGGCTTAACCGGCGCGAAGCGCCGCCGATCCTCGCCGCCTTCGCCGGTGTTTGATTTGCCGCCGATGCGGTTCATCGCCACTGCGAGCGTGGTGTGCGCCTCGGTGGAGATCGAGCCGAGCGACATGGCGCCGGTCGAGAACCGCTTGACGATCTCGGCGGCGGACTCGACCTCTTCGATCGGAACTGGTTGCGCGCGGTCAAAACGAAACTCGAACAACCCGCGGAACGTCATGTGGCGCTTCGACTGGTCGTTGATGATGCTCGCGTACTCCTTGTAGGTCGAGTACGAATCGCGTCGCGTCGCGTGCTGCAGCTTCGCGATCGCGTCCGGCGTCCACATGTGCTCTTCTCCGCGCACGCGCCAGGCATACTCGCCGCCCGCATCCAGCGCGTTTTTGAGTACAGGGTCCTCCTCGTCAAACGCGGCGCGATGCACGCGAATCGCCTCTTCGGCCACTTCGAAAACGCCGATTCCCTCGACCGACGAGGTGGTGCCGTTGAAATACTTGTCGACCAGCGCGCGCGAAAGGCCGACCGCCTCGAAAATCTGCGCCCCGGTGTAGGACATGTAGGTGGAAATGCCCATCTTGGACATGACTTTCGCCAGCCCCTTTCCGACCGCCTTGATGAAATGCTTGCACGCCTTGTGCGCGTCGATCCCCTGCGCGAGTCGTCCCCGCTCCGCAAGCTCGGTCAGGCTCTCGAACGCGAGATAGGGGTGCACCGCTTCGGCGCCGTAACCCCCGAGCAACGCGAAATGGTGTACTTCACGCGCCGACCCGGTTTCGACCACCAGGCCCGTCGACGTGCGCAGCCCTTTGCCGACCAGGTGCTGGTGGATTGCCGACAGGGCGAGTAGTGCCGGGATCGCGACGTTGTCGAGGTCTACCCTGCGGTCGGACAGGATGATGATCGAAGTGCCGGCGCGAACCGCATCCTCGGCTTGCGCGCGCAGGGACGCGAGGCGCGCCTCGATCGCCTCCTTGCCCCAAGCCAGCGGATAGGTGATGTCGATCTCGCAGGATTTGAACTTGCCGTCGGTGTAATTCTCGATGTGGCGGATGGTCTCCATCTGCTCGAAGTCGAGCACCGGCTGCGACACCTCGAGTCGCAGCGGCGGATTCATCTCGTCGATCCCGAGAAGGTTCGGCTTGGGTCCGATGAACGATACCAGCGACATCACCAGCTCTTCCCGGATCGGGTCGATCGGCGGATTCGTGACTTGCGCAAACAACTGCTTGAAGTACTGATAGAGGTTCTTGTTCTTGTTCGACAGCACGGCAAGCGGAGAATCGTTGCCCATCGAGCCGATGGGCTCTTGCCCTTGCCCGGCCATGGGGATCATCTGGAACTTGAGATCCTCTTGCGTATAGCCGAACGCCTGCTGGCGATCCAGCAGGCTGGCGCGCGCAGGGTCGCGCTTTTCCTTCGGCGCAGGCAAATCGTCGAGCTTGATCCGGATGCGCTCTATCCACTCGGCGTAAGGCTTAGCCGACGCGAGCGACTCCTTGAGCTCCTTGTCGTCGATGATTCGCCCCCTCTCGAGGTCGACGAGGAACATCTTGCCCGGCTGCAGACGCCACTTTTTGACAATATGCTCCTCCGGCACCGGCAGCACTCCGACCTCGGAGGCCATGATCACGAGATTGTCGTCGGTCACAACGTAGCGCGAGGGTCGCAGGCCATTGCGATCGAGCGTGGCACCGATTTGGCGTCCGTCGGTAAACGCGATCGAGGCCGGTCCGTCCCAGGGCTCCATCATCGCCGCGTGATACTCGTAGAAGGCGCGTCGGCTGGGATCCATCAGGACGTGGTTTTCCCACGCCTCGGGAATCATCATCATCATGGCATGCGCAACCGAATAGCCCGCCATGACGAGCAGCTCGAGCGCGTTGTCGAACGACGCAGAGTCCGACTGCCCGTCGTAGATGAGGGGCCAGATCTTGCCCAAGTCGTTGCCGAGGATTGGACTGGATATCGCGCCCTGCCGCGCCCGGATCCAGTTGACGTTGCCGCGCAGGGTGTTGATTTCACCGTTATGCGCGATCATGCGGAACGGATGCGACAGGTCCCAGCTGGGGAAGGTGTTAGTCGAAAAGCGCTGGTGAACGAGCGCCAGCGCCGACTCCATGCGCGGGTCCTTGAGGTCGAGGTAGTACTCGCCGACCTGGTGCGGAAGCAGCATGCCCTTGTAGACGATCGTCCGCGCCGACATGGACGGAACGTAGTACTCCTTGCCGTGCGCGAGATCGAGCGCCTGGATCGCGTGGCCCGCGCTCTTGCGAATGATGTACAGCTTGCGCTCCAGCGCATCGGTGACCGTGACACCCTTGCCACGCCCGACGAAGACCTGGCGAATCGTCGGTTCGACTTGGCGCACCGACTCTCCCAGATCGGAGCCGTCGACCGGGACGTCGCGCCAGCCGAGCAGCACTTGGCCCTCGTCCTTGATTGCGCGCTCGATTTCGTACTCGCAGGCGAGGCGGCTTGCGGGCTCCCGCGGCAGGAACACCATTCCAACGCCGTACTGCCCGAAAGGCGGCAGCTTGACGCCTTGTTTTGTCATGTCCTCGCGGAATAGCTCGTCCGGAAGCTGGACCAGGATGCCCGCCCCGTCGGAGGCCTTGGGATCTGCGCCGACCGCGCCGCGGTGGCTCAGGTTGCGCAGGACGGTCAGGCCCTGTCCGATCAGAGCGTGCGACTTCTTGCCCTTGATGTGCGCCACGAACCCCACGCCGCAGGCATCGCGTTCATGCTTAGGGTCGTACAAGCCTTGGGCGTCAGGGAGCATTCGCTTGTCCACGGTCAAGCCTTTGAATACAAAGTAGCTTCTCAATCTTCGCCGCTCCGCACAAAAACGGCGGGCGAACTTGGAAATATACCTTTTCAGGCTAGCTGCTACAAGGGTTTAGCGCGACGGCGCCGTTAGTGCATCGCAGCGGCGGTCGCCGCCGCGGCAATCGCTTCCCGCACCAGCCGTTCGCCCGGATCGGCGCGCAAAACTCCCCGGCCGACTCCATCGAGCAGCACGAAGCGGACGCGCCCATGTGCGACCTTCTTGTCGATCGCCATCAGTTCGAGGTAGCGCTCGGGCGGCAGCTCGGCAGGGCCTGCGACCGGCAGCCCCGCGCGGCCGATCAGTTCGCGCACTCGCTGTACGTCGCGCTCGCCGATCAGGTTGGTGCGCGCGGACAGCTCCGCGGCCATCACCATGCCGGCCGCGACCGCTTCGCCATGCAGCCATTTTCCGTAACCCATGCCGGTTTCAATCGCATGGGCGAAGGTGTGACCGAAGTTGAGCACGGCTCGCCGGCCGCTCTCGCGCTCGTCGTCGGCGACCACTTCCGCCTTAAGCTCGCAGGAACGCGTTACCGCGTGAATGAGCGCATCCGTGTTCCCGGCCACCAGGCGCTCGATGTTTGCTTCAATCCACTCGGCAAACGCGCCATCGAGCGCGAAGCCGTGCTTGATCACCTCAGCCAGGCCGGCGCGCAGCTCGCGCGGCGGTAGCGTCGCGAGCGTCGCGACGTCGGACACGACCATCAGGGGTTGGTAGAAGGCGCCGATCATGTTCTTCCCGCCAGGATGGTTTATTGCGGTCTTGCCGCCAACCGAGGAATCGACCTGCGCGAGCAGCGTGGTCGGCACCTGGATGAAGGGCACGCCGCGTTGATACACCGCAGCGGCGAACCCAGCGAGATCGCCGACGACACCGCCGCCGAGTGCGATGATCGGCGTCTGCCGATCGCAGCGGGCCGCAAGCAACGCGTCGAACACCCGGTCGAGGGTGCGCCAGTCCTTGGCCCGCTCGCCATCTGGAATCACTATCTCGGTCGAGTCGACGTCCGCGGCGGCAAGCGCGCGGCGCAAGCGCTCGAGATAGAGGGGCGCCACGACGGTGTTGGTCACTATCGCGGCGCGTCCCGCTCTCAGGTTGGCAGCGTACAACGACGAATCATCCAGGACGCCTGAGCCGACGTGAATCGGGTACGAGCGCTCGCCCAGCTCTACGCGGAGACTTTGCATCTTTCCTCGATCTTCGCCAGCAGGTTGCGAGCGAGCGCCTGGACGGATTGCGTGCCCGTCTCCAGCACGATGTCTGCGACCTGACGGTAGAGCGGGTCACGCTGCACGTACAGTTCCTTGAGGCGTTGCGCCGGATCGGGCGTGTCGAGCAGCGGCCGATTCTTGTCGTGCCGCAGTCGCCGATACAGGTCCTCGGGCCGCGCATGGAGATAGACGGTGGTACCGCGCGAGGCGAGCTGACGCCGATTTTCGTTCGACAGCACGGCGCCTCCTCCGGTCGCGAGCACCACGCCCTCAAGCCCCGCTAACACCGCGATGGCTTGCTCCTCCCGCGCACGGAATCCGTGCTCGCCCTCAATATCGAATATCACCGGAATGCGAACACCGCAGCGCCGCTCGATTTCGTGGTCGGAGTCCACGAAGCGGCGTTTCAGGCGCCTGGCAATTAGCCTTCCCACGGTCGTCTTGCCCGCACCCATCATGCCTACGAGATAGATATTGCCACCGGGTTTCACGGACCTATTGTAGCCGCACAGCGAAGGCGAAAAAGAAAACGGCCGGGAGGGCCCGGCCGTAACGTCCAGAGGAGACGCGGCAAATCAGCGAACGGTAAGGCGGTCGTTCACGACCTTGGGCGTGATGAATACGAGCAGCTCGGTCTTGCTCGTGCTGGTCTGGTTGTTCTTGAACATCCAGCCCACGAAAGGCAGGTCACCGAACAGCGGCACCTTCGTTATGTCGGTGCGGTCGCTCTGCTGGTAGATCCCGCCGATCACCACGGTTCCCCCATTGTCCACGAGCACTTCCGTCTTTACGTGCTTAGTATTGATTTGTACGCCGGCAGGCGTGGTCGTGCCCGGCGAGTCGTTATTCACGTCGAGTGTCATGATCACGTTGCCGTCGGGCGTGATCTGTGGCTTGACCTTGAGCGACAGGTTGGCCTTACGGAACGAAACGGACGTGGCACCGGATGAGGTCGCCTGCTGGTAGGGGATCTCCGTCCCCTGCTCGATCACCGCCTCGACCTGATCGGCTGTCAGCACGCGCGGGCTGGAGATCACCTTGCCCTTTCCGTCAGCCTCCAACGCGCTGATCTCCAGGTTGAGGAACCTGGTCATCGCGTTGTCGAACAGAATGAACGAAAACTGCCCTGCGGTGAAGGAATTCAGGCCCGCCGCCGGCAGATTCACGCTGGTCGAATTGGCCAGAAAGTCCGGCACCGTGGACGTTTGGTTGCTGTGAAAGCCGGTGTCGGCCAGCCCGCCACCGAAAGAGAAGCGCGTGTTGTAGTCGCCCAGGAGCTTGTGTCCGCCATTGGCCAGATTGTCGTGATAGCCAAGTCTGGCCCCCAGGTTCTTGCTGAACGTGTCATTCGCTTCGACGATGCGTGCCTCGATCATCACTTGGCGCACGGGCACGTCTATCTTGGCGATCAGCTTGCGCACCTCATCGAGCCGCGTCGGCGTGTCCTGTACGAACAATGTGTTCGTGCGCGCGTCCACGACCGCACTGCCGCGCTTGGACAGAATGCGCTGGTTGGCCTCAGAAAGGATCTTCTGAACTTCCGCGGCCTTCTGATAGTTCAGCTGGAACGACTCCGTGCGCGTCTGCTCCAAATCATTGATTTGCTGCGCCGCTTCGAGTGCGAGCTTTTCGCGCGTTGCGATCTCGTCTCGCGGCGCGATCCAGATCACGTTGCCGTTCCTGCGCATGTCGAGGCCACGGGTCTCCAGGATGATGTCCAGGGCCTGATCCCACGGCACGTCCTTCAGGCGTAGCGTGATGTTGCCGGTCACCGAGTCGCTGGTGATGATGTTGAGGTCGGTGAAGTCGGCAATCACATTCAGCACCGCCCTGACCTCAACGTTCTGGAAGTTGAGCGACAGTTTCTCTCCCTTGTACTTTCCCTGTCCCGGTAGCCTGGAAGTGTCGGTAACCGGCTTCACCTCGACGACGAACTGGTTGTCCGACTGATAAGCATTGTGTTCCCACTGCCCTTTTGGCTCGATGACCATTCGCACGTTGTCGCCTTGCTGGTACGCGCTTATGGTCTGCACCGGCGTTGCGAAGTCATTGACGTCAAATCGCTTGCGCAGATTCTCCGGCAGCGAGGTTTTGAGGAAATCGACCACGATGCTCTGGCCCTGCTGACGGATATCGATGCCGGTCGACGAATCCGAGAGATCAACCACTACCCGGCCCGCGCCTGACGCGCCGCGCCGAAAATCGATGTTGCGTACGGCATGCGTGGCGTCGACCTTGCCTTCAGAAAAATGCGCTCCGCCGGCACCCTGGGCCACCGCCGGCGCAGAGAGCGTGATGACGAGATCCTTTCCTTCGATGGCGGCTTCATGCGGCACCGGACGGCTGAGATTGAGGACCATCCTGGTACGACCCGCACCTTGCACGACGTTCATGCTGCGCAGCGTGCCCTGGCCGATATCCTGGCTGGCGCGCCCGAGTGCGTTCAGAGTGTTCGGGAAATCGAAGGCAATGCGGGCAGGCGAGGTGATGGCGAAATTCGGCGGCACGCTCTTCAACGCCTCCTTGGTCGTCACGCGCACGACTGTCTTCGAGTCCTGCTGCGAGACGTTGAAAGCCTCGATGCTGTTGATCTGGGCAAGGGCAGCGCCCGCTCCCGCAAGCCACAGCGCGAGCGCATAGAGAGCGTTTAGCTTTTTCATCGTTTACTTACCTCCTGCAATTGCAGCGCGCTAGAGCGTTGCACCCACTCGCCGCTACCGTCCTGAACCAGTTCGGTCAGTTTGATTTCGTTTTCATCGATCGAGGTGATAACGCCGAAATTCTGGCCCATGTAGTTGCCTTGCTTGACCCGGTAAAGATTCGCGCCAGCCTTTACTAGACCGAAGGTTTGCTTGCCTTGAGTGATGGTGCCCACCATCTGGATCGATTCAAGCGGAAATGCCTCGAGAGGCTCCTTGGGCCGGTTCAAGTCCGGACCCGGCGTGCCCCCGATGCCCTTCCCGGGCTGCGCGATGATGATTCGATCCGGTCGAAACGGATCAACCAGATCTTCCGCCGTGTAAGGCACGGGCTCATAGGGTCTTACCTGCGGCAACGGGTTGACGTGTCCGCGCAGCCCCTTGGTCAACGCGTTCAACTCCTGCCGAAGGTCGGTGTGCTGGTCGCTGCCGCAACCGGCAAGCAGCAAAACGACGATCAAGATTAAGGGCTTTCTCATCGCCGGCCACCCCTCTTGGCGGCCTGCTGGGATTTGCGCTGAGCGGCGATCTCTTCTTCGTCCAGGTAGCGGAACGTCCGCGCGATGGCCTCCATTACCAGCGTGCCGTCCTTCGCCGCCGAGATGGAAACGTCGTTAAGTGTGACGATACGCGACAGCTGTCCGACGTCACTCGCGAAAGCACCCATGTCGTGGTAAGTGCCGACGACCTTCACCTGGATCGGAAGCTCGGCGTAAAACTCCTTCATGGTTTCCGCGGCGGCCGGCTTGAAGAGCTCGAACTGCAGGCCTCGCCCCAGCCCCGCCTGGTTGATATCGACCAGCAGCGCGTCCATCTGAGACTTGTTGGGCAACTGGCGCAGCAACGCGCCGAATTGCGTGTCGATCTCGCGAAGTTGTTGCTGGTAGAGATCGAGGTTCACCGATTGGCGCTTCTTGATGACGTAAGCGTCCTTCAGCTTCGATTCTTCCTGCCTGCCGCGCTCCAGTTCGTCCAGCTGTCCCTGCCAGTCAACGAAGTAGGCAGCCACCGGGATCGCCACGAGAATGCCCAGCAGCACGGCGAGTTTCGGCAATACGGGCCAAGTACCGGGGTCACGCCAGTTGAGGCGGCGGAAATCTTCGACGATCTTGTTGAAGTCGATCGCCATGTCTCAGCCCTTCTTCGCCGGCGCCTTGCCGCCCTTGCCGCCCTTGGATTCCTCTTCGGGCTTGAGCGGTTTAAGCGACAGGTTGAGGTTGAACTCCGAGACGCGCTTCTTGTCTACTTGGGTAGCTTTGATCTGGACCAGGTCCGGCTTTTCAAGCCACGGCGAGGATTCGATGTTGCGCATGAGAGTCGATACTCGGGCGTTGGACTGGGCGTAACCGTCCAGATGGACCAGTAGGCCTTTCTGCTTGACGCTCTTGAGATAGACCCCCTCGGGCATTTGGCGCACCAGCTGATCAAGCAAATGCACGGTCTGGGCGCGGTCCGCTTGAAGCGTTTCGATGACTTGCTTGCGTGCGAGCAGCGCCTGAATTTCGTCCTTGAGCTTCTTGATGTCCGCAATTTGCTTGTCGAGCTTCGCGATTTCTCCCTTCAGGAACGTGTTGCGATCCTGTTGCGCGGCTACGCGATTGGCATTAAGCACGTGTCCCGCGCCCCAAATTACGGCGCCGAGAATTGCGGTCATTCCCGCCACGACGGCGAAATGCGTACGCGCGCGCTTGCGGCGCTCGTCACGATGCGGCAGTAGATTGATGCGAATCGTCATACCGGGTCAAACCTCCGCATGGCGAGTCCGCACGCGATGATCAACGACGGCGCGTCGGCCAACAGGCGTTTGAGTTGAATACGCGACGACGTCTGCATTGCGGCGAACGGATTCGCCACCATGGTGGGCACCTGCGTGCGCGTATTCACCGCCTCGTCGAGACCCGGAATCACCGCAGATCCGCCTGCCAGAAGGATCTGGTCGACCGCGTTGTACTGCGTAGAAGTGAAGAAGAACTGCAGGGCGCGCTGGACTTCCATGGAAAGATTGTCCATGAAGGGCCGCAGCACCTCCGTTTCATAGTCGTCCGGCAATCCCCCCGAGCGCTTCGCATTCTCCGCTTCTTCGACGCTCATGCCGTAGCGGCTTACAATTTCCTGCGTCAGCTGGTTACCGCCGAACGCTTGTTCTCGAGTGTAAACCGACTGATCGTTACGCAGGACCGTGACGTTCATCACGTTCGCGCCGATGTCCACTACCGCGATGTTCTGGTCCTTGCCGCCGTTCGGCAGCTGCTGCACCACCAGCGCGAGTGCGCTTTGCTGCGCGTACGATTCGACGTCCATGACCAGCGCCCTAAGTCCGGCGGACTCCGCCACCGCGACGCGATCTTCCACTTTCTCCTTACGCGTGGCGGCGATCAGGACCTCCTCCTCTTCGGGGTTGGAAGGCGCCGGGCCAACAAGCTGGAAATCGAGATTCACCTCGTCAAGGGCGAAGGGAATGTATTGGTTCGCCTCCGTTTCTACCTGGATCTCGAGCTCGTCTTCACGCAGTCCGGCCTGCACGATGATCTTCTTGGTGATGACTGCGCCCGAGGGCACGGCCATCGCCACGTGCTTCGTTCGGGTCGCAAGCCGCTTGTGCGCGCGTTTGACCGATTCGGCGACCGCTTCGAGGTTGTTTATGTTGCCGTCTACAACCGCCTCGCGTGGCAGGGGTTCGATGGCGTAGCGTTCAACGCGATACGCGCCCTTGCCGGCATCGACGATCTCGATCATTTTGACCGATGACGAGCTGATATCCAGCCCGAACACCGGCAGCGCCTTCGGCTTGAAAATATCGAGTTCCATCGTTATTTTCCTTTTCGTACCGGCCGGTTAGGCGCAATACGTAGAAATTGCGTTAAATGCTAGCAACAACTCTATCCAGTGTCTAGTGAATTTTCCACACGGATGGACCCCCTATAATGCCCCCCTTTCGTCATCGAGGGTCTGACCCTCTTCGCCTGTCCTAACTCCCTTGATGTGGCATCGTTTTTTGACCTTCCCGCTGGCGCTGCTGGCGGGCGTTCTGGCCGTCGCGCTGGCGGTCGCTGCGCTGGTGGTGGCGCTCGCCTATCCGAACCTACCGTCGCTTGATTCGCTCACCGATTATCAGCCAAAGGTACCTCTGCGAATCTATACCGAGGACGGAGCCCTGATTGGCGAGTTCGGCGAGGAACGTCGTTCCGTCATTTCGATCGGCGAGGTGCCGAAGTTTCTCAAAGACGCGATCATTTCGGCCGAGGACGAACGCTTCTACCAGCACGCCGGCATCGACTACGTCGGCGTCTTGCGCGCCGCGTACTCGAACCTCATTGCCGGTGGCAAGCGACAGGGGGCGAGCACGATAACCATGCAGGTGGCGCGCAACTTCTTTCTGTCATCGGAAAAGACCTTCACCCGCAAGCTGTACGAGGCGCTGCTGGCATTCAAGATCGAACACAGTCTCTCCAAGGACGAGATTCTCGAGTTGTACGTCAATCAGATCTACCTGGGCCAGCGTGCCTACGGCTTCGCGGCCGCCGCGCAGACCTATTTCGGCAAGTCGCTCGACCAACTCACTCTTGCGGAAGCCGCCATGCTGGCCGGATTGCCAAAAGCGCCTTCCAGTTACAACCCGATCGCCAGTCCGCAGCGCGCCAAAAGGCGTCAGCAATACGTCCTGCGCCGCATGCGTGAACTGGGCTACATCGACGACGCCCAGTATGCGCAGGCCGTGGCGGCGCCAGTGCGTACGCATCGCGAAACGAGCGAATTTTCAGTGCATGCCGAGTATGTCGCGGAGATGGTGCGCCAGGCAGTCCGCGAGCAGTATCCGGAGGACGCATATACCAAGGGTTTTCGGGTTTATACGACGATCCGCAAGTCCGATCAGGAGGCCGCCTATGCCGCGCTGCGTCGGGGTCTCGAGAACTACGACCGCCGCCACGGCTACCGCGGGCCGGAGGGTTTCGTTACGCTTCCCGACGCACCGCGAGACGAGGACTACGACGAGGCGCTCTCGGACCACCCGGACAGCGACGACCTGCTCGCGGCCGTCGTGCTTTCGGCGTCGCCGCGCAAGGTCGAGGCTGCCCTGCGCAACGGCGACACGATCCAGATTGCGGGCGAAGGGCTGAAATTCGCGGCGTCTTCGCTTCGTTCCTCGGCGCCGCCGAGAATGCGCATCCGACGGGGCGCGATCGTGCGCGTCGAGCAAGTCGGCCGCAAGCGCTGGGAAATTGTTCAGTTGCCCGAGATCGAGGGGGCGTTCATCGCGGTGGATCCGCAAGATGGAGCGGTGCGGGCGCTAGTGGGCGGATTCGACTTCTTCCGCAACAAGTACAACCATGTCACGCAGGCGTGGCGTCAACCGGGCTCATCGTTTAAGCCGTTCATCTACTCGGCTGCACTGGAAAAGGGCTTCACTCCGGCTACCGTAATCGCGGACGAACCGATCGTGATCGATCCCGAGGTGACCGGCGGGCAACCGTGGGAGCCGAACAACTATGACGGCAAGTTCGAGGGGCCGATGCGCATGCGCACAGCCCTCGCAAAATCGAAGAACATGGTGTCGATCCGGATCTTGCAAGCGATTGGCACCAAGTATGCGCAAGATTACATCACGCGCTTCGGCTTCGATGCGGACAAGCACCCGCCTTATCTCACCATGGCGCTGGGCGCCGGATCAGTCACGCCCTGGCAGATGGCGCGCGCCTACTCGGTGTTTGCCAATGGCGGTTACCTGCTGCAGCCGTATTTCATCGAGAAGATCGTCGACGACCGCGGCAATCCGCTCGGCGTCGCTCACCCTCAGCATGCGGGCGACGATGGCTCGCGCGTGATCGACGCGCGGAACGCCTTTCTCATCGACAGCATGCTGCACGACGTTACCCGTTACGGCACCGCCGCGCGCGCTGCGCGCCTGGGGCGGCACGACCTCGCCGGCAAGACCGGAACCACCAACGAGTTCGTGGATGCCTGGTTCTGCGGCTTCCAGCCGACATTGGTCGGCATCGCGTGGGCCGGGTTCGACCAACCGAAGACACTGGGCCGCAACCAGACGGGCGCATCCGTCGCGCTGCCGATCTGGATGGACTTCATGGGAAAGGCGTTAAAAGGCGTGCCCGAGATGGAACTCACGCCTCCGCCCGGCGTGGTGCTGGTGGAATCCGGGCCGGATCCGACCATCCCGGACGACAAGCCGGTGCCCGAGTATTTCTATCAGGAGAACGTCCCGGTCGAGCCCGCCCCGACGACGCCGGCAGTGCCGACCGACGCACCGCAGTCACCACCGTCCGGCGCACCGCAGCAGGCCCCAATGCCCGCGCCGCCCCAGGCGGCGCCGGCGCCGCAACCAGCCAATTAGGGCCGGTGAAAGCCGCAAGGCTGCCGGGTCAACCGCGCAGTACGACCCCCTGCCCGCCCTGAGCGGATACGAGCCTGGACAACGCGGCGAACAACTCGCTACCGTCGCGCGTGTCGCGCCATGCAGAGCCGTCCCAGCGGAAATGGAATCCCCCGGATTTCGCCGCGACCCAGATTTCGCGCGCCGCGCCGTGGCGATTGATGACCATCTTGCTTCCGTTGTCGAATTCGATTTCCAGCATGCCGCCCGCCTTGGATTGCAGGTCGACATCGAGTTCGCTCGCTTCGATGGCTTGCTCGATGCGGTACAGCACGGCGTCCGCGAGCGCTTCGAATTCCGAGTCTGTCATGGGGCCGAGTCAGTGCGTGCTAACATGATTATTTTACCTTTCGCGACGCGATGCGTTCCGCCTTTCTCCTCGCTGTGAGCGTCGCTCTCGCGGCCCTCGCCGGCTGCGGACAGCGGGGCGACCTGTACTTTCGCGACAACCCGCCGCCCGGCGTCAAGCCGCGCAAGGCCGAGCCCTACAAGCCCGTGCCCTATCCGGCAGACACTGAACGCGGCAGCGGCGCGTCCGAAAAGAATTAGCCGCCCGCGTGGCCTTCGCCCACCGCAACGGCACGCTTTGCGCCGAACAGCTGCCGCTCGACGAGCTGGCGCGGCGCTTCGGTACCCCGTGCTACGTCTACTCCCGCGCCGCCATCGAGCGCGCCTACGCGGAGTATTCGAGCGCACTTGCCGGACGCGACGCCCTCATCTGCTACTCGGTCAAGGCAAACCCGAACATCGCGGTGCTCGCGCTCATGGCTAGGCTAGGCGCGGGCTTCGATATCGTTTCAGGCGGAGAGTTGGCGCGCGTCCTGGCCGCAGGGGGGGACCCGGGCAAGACGCTGTTCTCCGGGGTGGGCAAGACGGAAATCGAGATCGAGCAGGCGCTGCTGGCCGGAGTACGGTGCATCAACCTCGAGTCGGAGCCCGAGCTCGAGCGGGTCAACGCCCTCGCCGGCCGCCTCGGCAGGCGGGCGCCGGTGGCATTCCGGGTCAATCCCGACGTCGATGCCAGAACGCATCCCTACATCTCGACCGGCCTCAGACAGAACAAGTTCGGGGTGCCGCACGACGACGCGGAGCGCCTCTACGCCAAAGCCGCGCGAATGCCGAACGTCGAGATCCGCGGCATCGGCTGCCACATCGGCTCGCAGCTCATGGATTCCGCACCGTTCATCGAGGCCACGGCCCGCATCGGCGCGCTGGCAGCGCGCCTCGAGGTGGCAGGCATTCCGATTACGCATATCGACCTGGGGGGCGGCATTGGTATTCGCTACCGCGACGAAGCCCCCCGGCCGGTGGCCGAATTCATCGCCGGCGCGCTGGCCGCGCTCGGCCCCGGGCGTGTCGGGCTGATCCTCGATCCGGGCCGCTCGATCATCGGCAGCGCGGGGCTGCTGCTGACGCGCGTCGAGTACATCAAGCCGGGCGCGGCCAAGAGCTTCCTGGTGGTCGACGCCGCGATGAACGACCTGCTGCGCCCGGCGCTGTACGACGCTTGGCACGAAGTGCGGGCTGTGCGCGAGGCGCCCCCCGAGGCCAAGCCAGTGACTTACGACGTGGTCGGGCCGGTGTGCGAAAGCGGCGATTTTCTGGCCAGGGAGCGCCCGCTGGTTGCCGCCGCAGGCGACCTGCTGGCGGTGATGTCGGCCGGCGCTTACGGCATGAGCATGAGCTCAAACTACAACTCGCGGCCCCGGGCGGCGGAAGTGCTGGTAGACGGCCCGCAGGCGCACCTGATCCGCGCCCGGGAAACGGTACAAGATCTCTTTGCCCTGGAGAGAATCTTGCCGTAGATTGTCGGCGCTCTGAGCGAACCCGCACCGACGCTTACGTCAGACAACCCACCCACGACGGCCGGCCCCCCGGCCCCCAACATGACGACCTCTTCCCGTTCACGAGCCCTGTCGGTGGCGGGCATCGCTCTGGCCGTAGTACTAGCAGGAACCGCGGCGACGCACTTCGCCGCCGACAGCGGCGCGATCGAGAAGAAACGACCGGCAGGCAGGCCGGCGGTTCCGGTGTCGATCGCGGTCGCCGCGGAGCGCGATATGCCCGTGATCTTGCGCGCCATAGGGAACGTCGACGCCTACTCGACCGTCGCGATCAAGGCGCGCATAGACGGGCAAATCGTCGAGGTCAATTTTCGCCAGGGTCAGGCGGTTGGCAAGGGCGACGTGCTATTCCGGCTCGATGCGCGGCCGTTTGAAGCGGCGCTGCGCCAAGCACAAGCAAACTACGCGCGGGACAAGGCAAGCCGCGACCAGGCCCGCTCACAGGAGCGGCGCTACCTCGATCTGCTCGACAAACACTTCGTCTCGAAGGAGGCCTACGCGCAGATCCGCACCGCCGCCGAAACGGCGGAGGCGGCGCTCAAGGCAAGCCTGGCCGCGGTCGAGACAGCGCGCCTCAATCTTCAGTACTGCACCATCCGCTCGCCGATCGACGGCTACGTCGGTCGGATCATGCTGCAGCTCGGTAACCTGGTGAAGGCGAACGACACCAACCCACTGGTGGTCATCAACCAGGTCAAGCCCATCTACGCGACGTTCGCAGTTCCCGAACAGCGCTTGAGCGAGATCCGGCGCCACATGGCCGATGGCCCGCTCGAGGTCGCGGTGCACAGCGCCGACACGCGTCAAATGCCGCTCGCGACCGGCCGCCTGGTATTCGTCGACAACGCGGTCGACGTCAGCACGGGAACGATCAAACTGCGCGCCGAGTTCGAAAACCTCGACCTCGCGCTGTGGCCGGGGCAGTTCGTCAACGTAGCCCTCAAGCTCTACGATCAGACCAACGCGATCGTGGTGCCGTCGGTCGCGGTGCAGACCGGCCCGCAGGGAGAATTCGTATTCGTGCTCAAGCCGGACGCAACCGCCGAGGTGCGCGAGGTCAAGGTGGCGCGCACCGAGGGCGATCTGACGGTCATTGCCGAGGGCCTGGCCAAGGGGGAGCGGGTCGTCACGCGGGGCCAGCTGCGGCTGGCGCCGGGGGTCAAGGTCGTCGTGCGACCTGACGCATCGTGAACCTTTCCGAGCTGTTCGTCAGGCGTCCCGTCATGACCGTTCTGGTCATGGTCGGCATACTCATGTTCGGCATCGTCGGTTACCGGCTGTTGCCGGTGAGCTCGTTGCCGAACGTGGACTTCCCAACCATCCAGGTCCGGGGCGAGTTGCCGGGCGCCAGTCCGGAAACCATGGCCTCGGCGGTGGCAACCCCTCTCGAGAAGCGGTTTTCTACCATCGCCGGGATCGACTCGATGTACTCGGTGAGCGGCCAGGGCGTTACCCAGATCACGCTCCAGTTCGCGCTCGATCGCGACATCGACGCCGCCGCACAGGACGTGAACTCGGCCATCGCGGCGACCGCGCGCCAGCTTCCCTCGGCCATGCCGGCGCCGCCGTCCTTCCGCAAGGTGAACCCCGGCGACTTCGCCGTGTTCTACCTCGCTCTAACCTCCGACACCCTGCCGCTATCGACGGTGGACGAATACGCCGAGACGTTCCTCGCCCAGCGCATATCGACTATCAGCGGCGTGGCGCAGGTTCAGGTCTACGGACAACAGAAATACGCGGTTCGGGCCCAGGTCAATCCGGGTGCGCTCGCCTCGCGCGGCATCGGTATCAACGAGGTGCAGCAGGCCATCGCCCAGGCCAATGTGAATCTGCCGACGGGAACGCTGTACGGCAAAGACCGCCTGTTCGCGGTTCAGGCGAACGGGCAACTATTCGACGCCGCCGCCTTTCGACCGCTGATCGTCGGCTACCGCAACGGCTCTCCGATCCATCTCGAGCAGCTCGGGCGCGTCATCGACAGCGTCGAAAGCGACAAGGTGGCCGCCTGGTTCAAGGACAAGCGCGGGATTGTGCTCGGGATCTACCGCCAACCCGGCACCAACACGATCCAGGTGGTGGACGCGGTGAAGAAGCTGCTGCCCACTTTCCGCGCCGAGGTCCCGGCAGGTGTCACGATGGAGGTGCTGTTCGACCGCTCGGTCACCATCCGCCAGTCCGTCGAGGAAGTGGAGTTCACCCTGCTGCTCGCGCTCACGCTGGTGGTGATGGTCATCTTCCTTTTCCTGCGCAACCTCTCGGCGACCCTGATCCCCAGTATCGCGCTACCGATGTCGATCGTCGGCACTTTCGGCGTGATGTACGCGCTGGGATACAGCCTTGACAACATTTCCCTGATGGCGCTCACGCTCTGCGTAGGCTTCGTGGTCGATGATGCGATCGTGATGCTGGAGAACATCTCGCGCCACATGGAAGGCGGCAAGACTCGCTTCCAGGCCACGCTCGACGCATCGAGGGAGATCTCGTTCACCATCCTTTCGATGACCCTTTCGCTCGCCGCGGTGTTCATCCCGGTTTTCTTCATGGGAGGTATCGTCGGGCGCCTGCTGCACGAGTTCGCGGTGACGATCATCACCGCGGTTCTGATATCGGGCTTCGTATCGCTGACCCTCACGCCGATGATGTCCAGCCGGCTGCTCAAGCCGCAGCACGGCGTCGTGCACGGCAGGGTCTACCAGCTCTCGGAGCGCGGATTCGAAGCGCTGCGCCACGCCTACCGGGTAACGCTGGAGTGGTCTCTCGCGCACGGCCGTTTCGTCATGCTCGTGTTCCTCGCCATCACGCTGGCCACGGGGTTCCTGTTCGCGCGCATGCCGAAGGGTTTTCTGCCGACCGAAGATACCGGGCAGATCTTCTGCTTCACCGAGGCGCCGCAGGACATCTCCTTCGACGCGATGGCGAAGCTGCAGCAACAGGTGGCCGACATTGTGCGCCGCAACCCAAACGTGGAAGGGGTGATGTCTTTCATAGGGGCGAGCGGCTTCAATCCGTCGCTCAACCGCGGTCGCATGTTCATCACGCTCAAACCGCGCTCGGAAAGAGTCTCGGCGGACGAAGTCATCCGCCAGCTGCGGCCCAAGCTCCAGGGCCTGGTCGGAATCAAGGCCTTCATGCAGAACATTCCGACCATCCGGATCGGCCAGCTTACCAAGAGCCCGTACCAGTACACGCTGCGCGGCGCGAGCACCGAGGAGCTGTACCACTGGGTGCCGATCATCGAGGACAAGCTAAAGTCGATCCCGACGCTGGTCGATGTGGCAAGCGACCTGCAGATCCACCAGCCGCAGGTCAGAGTGGACATCGATCGCGCGAAGGCTTCGATGCTCGGCGTTAGTGCGCAGCAGCTCGAGCTCGCGCTCGGCGCCGCCTACGGCTCGCAACAGGTATCGACGATCTACACCGCGACCAACCAGTACTCGGTGATCCTGGAGGTGGAGCCGCGGTTCCAGCGCGGTCCCGCGGCCTTGCCGTCGCTGTACATCCGCTCCTCGAGCGGCGCTTTGGTTCCGCTGGACGCGGTCGCGAAGCTGTCGTACGGCCTGGGTCCGCTGACGGTCAGCCACCAGGGTCAGTTGCCCTCGGTGACGTTCTCGTTCGACCTCAGGCCCGGGGTCTCCCTTTCGCAGGCGATCGACACGATCCGCGGCGCGATGCGCCAACTGCAGGTACCGGCCACTCTCACGGCCAGCTTCTCCGGCACCGCGCAGGCGTTCGAGGACTCGTTGCAAGGCATGGGAATCCTGCTGGTGCTTGCCATCGTCGTCATCTACCTCGTGCTCGGCATCCTGTACGAGAGCTTCATCCACCCCCTGACCATCCTCTCCGGGTTGCCGACGGCGGGGCTCGGCGCCCTACTGACGCTGAAATTGTTCGGCCTCGACCTGAACATGTACGCCTTCGTCGGCATCATCATGCTGGTCGGCATCGTGAAAAAGAACGCGATCATGATGATCGACTTTGCGATCGAGGCTCGGCGCAAGGAAGGCAAGGGGCCGCACGACGCGATCTTCGAGGCCTGCATGGTCCGCTTCCGTCCGATCATGATGACGACCATGGCCGCCCTCATGGGCAGCCTGCCAATCGCGCTCGCGTTCGGCGTCGGCGGCGACGCCCGCCAGCCGCTCGGCCTCGCTGTCGTCGGAGGCCTGTTGCTGTCACAGGTGCTTACGCTCTACATCACCCCCGTGATCTATATCTATTTCGAGCGATTCTCGGATCGGCTGCAGCGCCGGCACAAGCACTTGCCCGCCGGCATGCTGGGGGGCAGCGCCGTGCCGGCGGGACCGCAGGCGCCGAAGGCGCTAGACTAGTCGCATGGCCGCCCACCAACAAGAAACCCGCAACATGGCGTTGTTCTGCGATTTCGAGAACATCGCGCTCGGCGTGCGCGACGCGAAGTACGCCCAGTTCGACATCAGCCGGGTGCTGGAGCGGCTGTTGCTCAAGGGCAGCATCGTGGTAAAGAAGGCCTATTGCGACTGGGAGCGTTACAAGGAGTTCAAGAGCGTGATGCACGGCGCCTCGTTCGAATTGATCGAGATTCCGCACGTGCGGCAGTCGGGCAAGAACTCCGCAGACATCCGCATGGTCGTCGACGCGCTCGACCTCTGCTACACCAAGTCGCACGTCGATACCTTCGTGATCATCAGCGGCGACTCGGATTTCTCGCCGCTGGTCTCGAAGCTGCGCGAAAATGCGAAGGTGGTGATTGGGATCGGAGTGAAGAACTCGACGTCCGACCTGCTGATCGCAAATTGCGACGAGTTCATCTACTACGACGACCTGGTGCGCGAGGAGGAAGTGAAACGGCGCGCCGCGCGCAAGCGCCGCGAGGCGCGCCCCACCGGAACGGCCAAGGAGCCCACCGCCGGCGAGGACAAGCGTCAGGAAGCGATGGACCTGGTGCTGGGTACGGTGGAAGCCCTGGTGGCCGAGCGCGGTGAGGACGAACGTATCTGGGGCTCCATGGTCAAGCAAGCGCTCAAGCGCCGCAACCCCGGGTTCAACGAGTCCTACTACGGCTTTCGCGCCTTTTCGGACCTGCTCGAAGAAGCGCAGAAGCGCAAGCTGCTTTCGCTCGAGCGCGACGAAAAGTCCGGCGGCTACCTCATCCGCCCGACGTAGCAATTGCGGGGCGCGCAATGCGCGCACGTTGCCGCAAGTACCAATACAGGCGCACCCCGAGCAGGCCCGCAAGCACCAGCGCGAACAGCGCCGGCTGGGTAACGTCGCGTTTCACCAGCCACCAGAAGTGCAGCACGCCGAATGCAGCGATCAGATAGATGAAGCGGTGTACGCGCTGCCAGCTGCGCCCCAGCCGGCGCTGCATGGCGTCGGTCGAAGTGGCGGCGAGCGGCACCAGCAGCAGAAACGCGGTGAATCCGACTGTGATGTAAGGGCGTTGGAGCACGTTCCCGGCGATCGCCGCGAGATCGAACCACTGATCGAGCCAGATGTACGTGACGAAGTGCAGCGCAGCGTAGAAGAACGCGTAAAGGCCGAGCATCCGCCGCAGCTTGAGCAGCCAGTTGGCGCCGGTCGCGCGCCGTAAAGGTGTCACGCTAAGCGTCGTACAGAGCAGAAACAGCGTCCACCAGCCGGTCGAATGCGTCACGGCCTCCACCGGATTGGCGCCCAGGGCGTCGTATGCGATGCCCCAAACCAGGTGCGCGAACGGCGCCAGGCAGAGCGCAAAAACCGCAGCTTTGATTGTGGCGAGTTGACGCCGGCGGGGCTGCCACATGGATCGACCTTCAGAAGAACTTCTTCAGATCCATGCCCGCGTAGAGCCTGCCGACCTGATCCGCGTAGCCGTTGAACATGAGCGTCTTGCGCTTGCGCGTGAAGAAACCGTCTTCGCCGATGCGGCGCTCGCGCGCCTGGCTCCAGCGCGGGTGGTCGACGTTGGGGTTCACGTTCGAATAGAACCCGTACTCGTTCGGCGCCACCTGGTTCCAGGCGGTCTTGGGCTGCTGTTCGGTGAACGTGATGCGCACGATCGACTTGGTGCTCTTGAAGCCGTACTTCCACGGCAGCACCATGCGCACCGGCGCGCCGTTCTGGTTCGGCAGCACCTCACCGTACAGCCCAAACGTCAGCAGCGCCAGCGGGTGCATCGCTTCGTCCAGCCGCAGACCCTCGACATAGGGCCAATCGAGCATCGGCATACGCGTGCCGATCATCGTTTCGGAGTCCAACTTGGTGGTAAAGGCAACAAATTTGGCGCGCCCGGTCGGCTCGACCCGCTTGATCAGCTCGGCGAGCGGATAACCGACCCAGGGAATCACCATCGACCACGCCTCGACGCAGCGGTGGCGATAGATGCGATCTTCCATCGGTGCGAGCTTCAGCAGATCTTCGATGCCGAACTCGCCCCTGCGCTTGACCGCACCGTCCACCGTGACGGCCCACGGCCTGGTTTTCATCTTCGGCGCGTAGACCGCCGGTTCGTCTTTGCCGGTGCCGAATTCGTAGAAGTTGTTGTAGGTGGTGACGTCCTTATATGGCGTCGCCTTCTCGCCGGTGCTCAATGGCCAGCGCCGGCCGGGCAGTTTGCGCGCCGCGGCCGACCACGCCTGTGCCGGCAGCAATGGCGCAACGAGCCCCAGCGCAACCGCCTGCGCCAGAAAGGCGCGGCGGCGCAGGTAGACGGACTTCGGCGTGATCTCCGAGGGGGCGACGTCGGAGGCTTTACGGATCAACATAGGCATTTACCTCGCTCCACCATTTGGTTGCGCGCGCGGCGCGTGGCTTACACGCTGATAATACGCGCGCCGTTCTGCGCCGGATGCACAACGCGCAAGCTGCCGTCAGGGATTGAGCTGCTTGTAGACCAGATTGGCCAGGCGCAGGAGTTCCGCGCGATCGAGGTCGCCCGAGGAAAGCGCATAACCGAATTTGCGATCGATCCAGTAGAACACGCTCACACTGCCTTCACGCGCGAAACGGAAGGCCGTCTCGCCATGGTCACGCCTCTCGGTGCGCACATACAGCGTGACGCGCTGACCCTTGCTCCCTTGGTACATGAACTGCGCTACGGGCGCGGGCTGAGGCCCGCTCGCCGGGTCGCCTTCACCCGGGAGCAGGCGGCCGCCGACCAGCGACAGTCCCGCGGCATCGAGCGCCGGTGCGCGCACCGGAGCGCCGAGGCGCTTGGACAACCAGGCGACCAGATGCGCCTGCTGATCCGCCGCGACCTCTACCGGGTGGCGCACTTCCGGCGAGTAGGTCGCGTGCGCCACTGCCGCGCTGCGCGCGATCGAAGCGCCTTCGCTCAACGTTGGCAGCCGACTGGCCTGCAAGGAATGCAACTGCCAGCCTGCAAGCACGCCGGCGACCGCGCCGAGCGCGACCCAGCCCGCTGCCAACGCAATGCCACGCGAGCGCGGACCGCGCCGCGCGACGCGCGTTAGGCGTTCGGGCACCGGCTCGTGCAACACCGGGTCGTAGAAGGCGCGCAGAGCCTCGCGCTGGTCGCGAAGTTGGGCGATCCGCTCGGCCTCGCTTGCGCGCGTCGCAAGCCAGGCCTCGACCTCGGCGCGCCGGCCCACCGCCAGCCGTCCATCGACATAGGCCTGCAAGTCCGCTTCGGTAATGGGCAAGTCAGAACTCATTTCACGCACTCACTTCACAACCATCAGCTTGGCCGATGCGGGTAGCTCCAGCATCGTCGTACGCAGCCTCTCACGCGCGCGCGATAGGCGAGACATCACGGTGCCGATCGGGATACCGAGCGCACGGGCCGCCTCCTCGTAACTCATGTCCTCCAGCGCAACGAGCAGCAGCACCGCACGCTGCTCTTCGGGCAATCTCGCGAGCGCCCGATCCAGGTCCCGCACCATGAGTGAATCACCCTGTGCGGCGCGCTGTGCCACCTCGGGCAGTTCGTCGGTGAGCGCATCGGTCGGGCGCAGCGCGCGGACGCGATTGACGTGCACGTTGTGCATGACCGTGAACAACCAAGCGCGCAGGTCGGTGCCGCCGCGATATAGGTGGAACTTGGCCCAGGCGCGCTCCAGCGTATCCTGCACCAAGTCGTCGGCGGCGAAGCGATCGCCGACCAGCGCGCGCGCATAGCGCCGCAGGCGCGGAATCAGGTCGACGATCGCCTGGCGCTCATCCATGCACGGCTATTCTACTGGCGCGCCACGTGCCACACGCCGCGGAAGCCGTCGCCGGTTGTATCGCCCGGCTTCTGGTCCTTCACCCACTGGTAGAGCGGCTTGCCCTTGTAAGCCCACTGTCTGCTACCGTCGTCGCGTACAACCACGGCCCAATCTCCGCTCGGCTGGTCGCTCGCCGATGCCATCAGCGGCGGCCAGTTCTTTGCGCAGCCGTCGTTGCACATGCTCTTGCCCATGCCGGCCGGGTCCTTGTCAAACGTATACAGGGTCATGCCGGCTTTGTCGGTCAGCTTGCCGCCCGAGGCTTGAACGCCGTCCGGCGCCGCCATGCTAGAGCAAGCTGCGGCGAGGGTCAGTATGGTTGCCGCGGCAAGCACGGTGAATCGCTTGTTCATCGGAAGCTCCCCTAAGAGAAATTGTGATGGGTGGTCTTGCTTCCGGGTAAACAGGCGAACGTGGCGCAATATTCCAAGGCTAGCGCGGCGGCGACACTCCCCAGGTGGCGACGAGCGCCTCGGCCGCGTTGAGGAACTCTTCGCTGCGGCTGGGGTGAGCGAAACTGGCCTGCGCCAGGCGAGCAAGCAGCGACTCGCCGGCGGCGCCGGGCTGCGCCAGATGAATCAACTCGCCCGCATCGGCGCCTGCGAACTCGCAACCTAGGAGGGTGCCCTGCTCGCGCTCCACGAGCAGCCTCACGTAGCCATCGGCCGTGCCGTCCGCGAGCGCCGCAGGATTTGCGCCGAACGAGGAGAAGCCCACCGCATATTCCGTGTTGGCGTCCTCGAGCTCGTCCTCCGTCGCGCCTGCACGAGCGAGCTCGAGAGCCGAATAGACGATCTCAGGGACCCAATCGACGCGCGTCTCGGTCGACCCGGGCGCAAGGATGTTCGCCACCGCGACGGTAGCCTCGGCGAGCGCGTGGTTGGCCGTCATGGCTGGATTGGCGCAATCTCCAATCGCGTATATCCGCCGCGCGGAAGTGCGTTGCGACGGGTCGACCGCGATGAACCCGTCCCGATCTGTACCAACGCCAGCGGCCTGCAATCCTAGCTCGTCCGTGTTGGGCCTGCGCCCGGTCCCTGCGAGCACCCAATCGACGCGCTCGCTCGCGCCGCCGGGCAATTCAAGCAGCACGCGCTCGCCCTCGGACACCGCGCGCAGCGGCCGGCTACCCGGGCGCGCCGGGACGCCGTGCGCGGAAAGCGCCGCTTGCAGGCGCTTGCGCGCGCTCGCGCTGAAGCGAGAGCGCGCCAGGGGCTCGCTGCCCGTCAGCCACACGACCTCGAGCCCGAGGCGCGGGAGGATGAAGGCCATCTCCGAGCCGACCGCGCCGCTGCCGAGCAGCGCAACACGCGTGCCCGACGGCAGCGGTTGCTCGAAAAGCTCGTCGGTAGTAAGCACGCGCGGGATCCCGCGCAGGGTTTGCGGCAGGACGGGTCGCGATCCGGTGGCGACGATGAAGCATCCTGCTCTGACCGTCTCGGCACCGAGCGTCACGCGCTCACCGTCGACGAATTTCGCCGTGCCGCGCAGGCAAGTGATCTTGAGTCGCGCGAGATAGTCGACGTAGCTGGCGCGCACGGTTTCGACGACCTTGCGCTGATAGCGCCATGCCGCGGCCACGTCCGGCGCGAGCGCTCCGCGCAGCCCGCGCTCGGCGAAGCCCGGCGCCGCGGCTGCCAGGCGCGCGGTGCTGTACCAGGCCTTCTTCGGCACGCAGCCGCGATTCAGGCACGCGCCGCCCCATGCGTCCCGCTCGACGATCGCGACCGAGAGACCGCGCTGCGCCGCCAGCACCGCGGCGCGGTAGCCGCCGGGGCCGGAGCCGATGACGAGGAGGTCGATCATTGTGCGCGGGGTTCGCGCCCCGCGCCGGGGCGCGCCGGCTAGCGCAGCCCGGCTACGTACTGCGCTACCGCTTTGATTTCGTCGTCGGTCATGCGCGCCGTGACGCCGCGCATCATCCCGTTCGGGTCGTTCGCCCGTGCCCCGGCGCGGAACGCCTTGAGCTGGCTCTCCACGTATTGCGCGTACTGGCCGGCGATGTGCGGATACTCGATCGGAATCCCCGCCCCGGAAGGCCCGTGGCAGCCCGCGCAAGCCACCACCCCTGTGGCCGCATTGCCGCCGCGATACAGCTTCTGGCCGGCGGCAGCAAGGTTCTTGTCGCGCGCGACATCGGGCCTGAGCTTCTGTTCGGAGAAATAAGCCGCCAGGTTCCTCATGTCGGCATCGGACAGGTTGGCCACCATTCCGGCCATAATCGGGTTCTCGCGCTCGGCCTTTTTGCCGCCTTGGGCCTTGAAATTACGCAACTGTTTGTAGAGATACTCGGAAAATTGCCCCGCAAGCTTGGGATTCGCAGGAGCGACGCTGTTGCCGTTCGGGCCGTGGCAAGCCGCGCAAACCTGGCTCACGATCTTTTGTCCCTTCGCGGGGTCGGGTTTCGCGGTATCTTGCGCGAGGGCGGCACCCGCCCACAACAGTGCGACGCTGGCACTGATCGCCAGTACTCGAATCATTCGGCTGCTCCCTCGGTTCCGGGTCAAAGCCGGTAATTTTATTACAGTTTTTGCTTTCTACCCCACCCATGAGCATGTTTTCGCAGGCCGAGTTCATCGCTTCTGTCGGCAAGCTTTCTGAGTTGCCGCCGGAAGGGGTTCCCGAGCTGGTGTTCGCCGGTCGTTCGAACGTCGGCAAGTCGAGCGCGATCAACGCACTCGCCAAGCGCAAGCGGCTCGCGTACTTCAGCAAGACGCCGGGGCGCACTCAAACCATTAATTTCTACGACCTCGGCGGTCGGGCGCGGCTGGTCGACCTGCCCGGCTACGGTTACGCGCGTGTGCCGCAGACGGTCCGCGCGGAATGGGACGCGCTGGTTGGCGGCTATCTCAGGGACCGCGCCTCGCTCGCGGGCGTGGTGGTGATCATGGATGCGAGGCACCCCTTCATGCCGCACGACCTGGGTATGCTGCGCTGGGTGGCGCCGCTCGGGCTGCCGATTCTCGTATTGCTGTCGAAGGCCGACAAGCTGTCCCGGGCCGAACGCAATGCGGCGCTCGCGGCCGCGCAGCGGCAGCTCGCGCTAAGCGTCGTGCGCGGCGATGTGCGGCTGTTCTCGAGCCCGTCCGGCGAGGGCGTCGAAGATACGCGCGCACTGCTCGAGCAGTGGCTAGGGACGGGACTGGCCGCGGGGGTTACCCCCCACGGCCGGAAATAAAAGGCCCCCGGTAAAGGGGAAGTGAACCGGGGGCGAAACGCCTTAATGTTGATTAAGGCACCCGCTCAGGGAGGAGAAGCGGGAGACGATAAGCACCGTCTGCGAGTAAGATGGCCCCCGTTGCGAAAAGTTCCCATCCGAAATCTCTCCGACGAATCAATGCCTCGCGCGCATATCCCCAATCGCGGCGAGGACAATCCCGCGAGGTGACGCAGCCATGAACGTGTACGGCAGCTTTCCCGCGGTACGCATGCGGCGCATGCGGCGCGACGAGTTCTCGCGCCGGCTGATGCGCGAAAGCGTGCTAACCGCAAACGATCTGATCTACCCGGTGTTCGTGCTCGACGGCAAGAACCGCACCGAGAAGGTGCTCTCGATGCCGGGCGTCGAGCGAATGACGATCGACCGGCTGCTGCGGCTGGCCGAGAGCTGCCTCAAGCTGCGCATCCCCGCTTTGGCGCTGTTCCCCGTCATCGATCAGAAGCTCAAGACACTCGACGGGCGCGAGGCGTACAACCCGCGTGGACTGGTGCCGCGCGCGGTGGCGCAACTCAAGAAGCGCTTCCCGGAACTCGGCGTCATGACCGACGTCGCGCTCGATCCCTACACGTCGCACGGGCAGGACGGCGTGGTGGATGCCAGCGGCTACATCATCAACGACGTCACGCTGGAGGTGCTGGTCAAGCAGGCGCTGGCGCAGGCCGCGGCCGGAGTCGACATCGTCGCGCCGTCCGACATGATGGACGGGCGCATCGGGCGCATCCGTACCGCGCTCGAGAAGGCGGGCCACATCCACACCAAGATCATGGCCTACTCGGCCAAGTACGCCTCCGGCTTCTACGGCCCGTTCCGCGACGCCGTGGGGTCCGCAAAGAACCTCGGCAAGGGCGACAAGAAGACCTACCAGATGGATCCGGCGAATACCGACGAGGCGTTGTGGGAGGTCGGCCTCGATCTGGCCGAAGGCGCCGACATGGTGATGGTCAAGCCGGGGATGCCCTACCTCGACATCGTGCGACGCGTTAAGGACGAATTCAGGGCGCCGACGTTCGTCTACCAGGTGAGCGGCGAATACGCGATGCTGCAGGCGGCGATCGCCAAAGGCTGGCTGCCGGAATCGTGCATCGTCGAGTCGCTGGTGGCAATGAAGCGCGCCGGCGCCGACGGCATTCTCAGCTACTTCGCCGTGGACGTCGCAAAGAAGCTCGGCCGCTAGCCGAACACCAGCGCAACGCCGTGCGCCTGGTCGGCGCCGATCGCGAATGATCCATCCGGCAGCGCGTTCGGCTCAAAACCGGCGCGGCGCAGCACCTCGGCGGCGCGGCCGCGATCAGCAACCCGTATGAAGAGCGCCGCGATCAGCGGTCGCGGCCGCAGCGGCAGTCCCACGCCGTGCAGGCGCCTGCCGATTCGCCAGCGCGATCCCAGCGCGATCGGCGCACTGCCGCTCGGCACCAGCAGGCCTTCGTCGATCTTCCGCGGTCGTTCATCAAACAGCCTTGCATAGTCCGTCGCCGCGCTGACCGGGTCCTCGGCGACGACCGCGAGCGCCGCCAGCCCGGTCGCTCCAAGGGCGTGCGTCTGGTACTCGGGGCGCCACACCAGTTCGCGCGTGCGGTGCTGGCAGACGAAGCTGCGGCAGCCCGGTGTTTGCGCGGGCGCGAGCTGAACGATGCGGAATGCGGCGTCGCGCTCGCCCCCTGCCAGCCTTACCGGACGCGAGAAATCGAGCGGCGCGTCGGCCTCGATCCCGTCCGCGGCGAGCTCGGCATACGCGGCGTCCGCGTCCTCGCTGGCGAGCGCGACGGCGGCAAGGCCTTCGCCGCGAGCGAGAAAATCGGCGTAGTAGCGCATGGCCGGATGCTGCCGCGGCAGCGCGAGCAACTCGACGTAGTCGCTCCCGAACATGATGCAGTGGTTGGCCGAGCCCAGCGTGTGAAAGCCCCGCGGCGTGAGCGTGAAACCGAGCCGTGCGTAGGTCTCCTGCGCACGATCGAGGTTGCGAACCGCGATCACGACATGATCGATGCCAGCGATGGCGCGCCGCATATCAGGGCGCGGTGGCGAGCGCCAGAGTCTTGAGGAAGCGCTCGGCGTCCTGATAGCCGACGACGCGCAGCCCCTGAATCTCGCGTCCGTGACTGTCGAAAAAAATGATCCCTGGCGGGCCGAACAGCGAGAAACGCTTGAGCAGCAGCTTGTGCTGCGCCGAGTTGGCGGTGACATCGGCCTGCAGCAGAAGCATGCCGTCGAGCTTTGCCCGCACGCGCGGGTCGCTGAAGGTGAAGCGCTCCATCTCCTTGCATGAAACGCACCAGTCGGCATAGAAATCGAGCATCACCGGCCGACCGGGGTCGCGCAGCTTGTCATCCAACTCGGTGACCGAGTTCACCCGCGTCCACTTGGCGGGCGCCTCCGCCGACGCGCTTGCGCCCGCGAGTCCGGCCAGCGGCCGCAGCGGATCCCGGCTGCCGGCCAGCGCGCCCACCAGAATCGCGATGCCCGCCACGAGCGCCATCAGGCCCACGCCCTTCCACAGCCGTGCATAGCCGGTCGCGTTCGGCGGCAGCGAGTCGAGCGCGCGCAGGAAAGTTGCGGAACCGATCAGCAACGCCGCCCACAACAGCATTTGCGCCGCCGCCGGGATAACCGGCGAGACGATCCAGATCGCTACCGCGAGCAGCAGCACGCCAAAGAATTTCTTCACCCCCTCCATCCAAGGACCGGACTTGGGCAGCAGCGCGCCTTCGGAGACCGCCACTGCCACGAGCGGCACGCCCATCCCGATCGCCATCGCGAACAACGCGCTGCCTCCCAGAGCAACGTCGCGCGTTTGCGAGATATAGAGCAGCGCGCCTGCAAGCGGTGCGGCGACGCAGGGGCTCACGATCAACGCCGAAAACGCACCCATCACTGCGACAGATGCGATGCGTCCGCCCTTCAGCCGTTGATGCGCTTTCGAGACGTGGTGGTGCAGAAAACCCGGCAGCTGCAAGTCGTGGAAACCGAACATTGACAGCGCCAGCCACACGAACACGAGCGCAAAGGCGCCCAGCACCCAAGGATTCTGCAGAGCGGCCGCGAGCATCGACCCCGAATAGGCCGCCGCGACTCCCGCCGCGGCGTAGGTCACTGCCATCCCGAGCACGTACGAGATCGACAGCGCGAGGGCGCGCAGCTTGTTCAAATCCTTGCCCTCGCCTGCGACGATGCCCGAGATGATCGGAACCATCGGCAGCACGCAGGGCGTGAAGGTCAGAAGCAGTCCAAAGCCGAAGAAGCTCAGAATCACCAGCCAAAGGCTGCCTTCGAACAGAGCAGCGATATCGCGGTCGCTTGCAAACAGGGAGAAGCGTGGCTCGGGCGCGACCAGGCGCGGTCCTTCGCTAAGCGCGGGCGGGCCGGCACTTGGTCCAGCGCCGAGCGCGGCGAGCCTGATCGTCGCCGTGGAGTCCATCGGCGTGTAACACACGCCCAGGTCTGCGCACCCCTGTGAGGTGACCTTGAGCAGCAGGGTCGTCGCCTGTGGCGAATCCCGTTCGACCGGGATACGGATGTCCACCGCCCTGCGGTAGGTCTCAATTTGGCCGAAAAACTCGTCCTTCTTCCTGATTCCGGCCGGAAACTCCGGCGCACCCAGCTTGGCGCCTTTCGCCCCGTCGAGGGCAAAGCGGAACTTGTCGCGGTACATGTAGTAGCCGTCGGCGATCTTGAAGCTCACCTCCACGGCATTCGCGCCAAGCGCGTGGGCCGAGAACTGAAACGCCTTCTCCGGCTCGAGTAAATCGCCGGACGACGCACCCAGGTTGAGTTGCGCCAGGGCCGGCGCGGCGACCAGCGCTGCCAGCACGGCGAACAGACGGATCCACGGTTTCATGCGAGGGCGGTTTCCTCGGCGATCCAGCGCAGGTACTCGGGCAGTCCGCGCTCGATTGGGACCGCCACGATCTCGGGGAGTTCGTAGGGATGCCCGGCGCGGATCGCCTGTTCGAGCGCCGCGTAGCGCTCGGGCGTGGTCTTGATCAGCAGCGGGTGCTCTTCGTCGTGCCGCACTTCGCCCCGCCAGTGGTAAACCGAGCGGCACGGGGACAGGATGTTGACGCAGGCCGCCACGCGGCGCTCCACGAGCTGCGCCGCCAGGGCTTCCGCCGCCGCCCGATCGGGCAGATTGGTCAATACCAGCAGCGCGCTCAAGCAGCCACCTTGGCGCCCGAGAGGCCGTCGTAAACCGTTGGATGGCGCAGCCGCACGCCCAGCGTCTCCTTCAATCTTCGATTGTCGAGGCGCCGCGACTCGCACATAAACGAGAGCAGCGCGGCGGGAATTCTACTCTCCGCGCCACGGCGCGCGATGCGGGCCGGACGCGGCAGGCCGGCGCGGTCGGCTACCAGGTCGAGCCATTGGCCCATCTTCATATGCGTATCGTCCGAGGCGTTGTAGATCCCCGGTGGAGCGTCTTGGGCCATGGCCCGAAGCGCCGCGGCGGCCAGGTCGTCTGCGTGAACATGGTTGGTGTACACGTCGTCCTCGTCGCGCAGCGCCGGCATGCCCGCGCGCAGGCGCTCGAGCGGAAGCCGGTCGGCGGCGTAGATCCCCGGCGCGCGCAGTACGACCAGCGCGACGCCCAGGTGTGCGCACCACGTCTGCAGGCGGCGCTCCGCGTCGACGCGGCGTCCGGCACGCGGCGATTGCGGGTTTGGCGCGCGCGACTCGTCCACAAGAGCACCGCCGCAGTCGCCGTACACGCCGCTCGTGCTGACGTAGACGATGCGCCCGGGTAGAATGCCGCGCTCCAGGATCGCCAGCAGGTTCGCGGTGCGCGGGTCGCTGTGGCCCGAGCTGGGGGGCGGCGCGCAATGCAGCACCGTATCGGCCCAGCCATCGATGCCCGCCAGCGTTTCCGGCCGGTCGAGGTCGCGGCCGGAGCCGCGCGAAAGGGGACAGACTTCGGTCCGGTCCGGCAATTGCGACACCAGGCGGCGCGCGATGTCGCCGAAGCCGGCGATCAGAAGGTGTTTCATGCATCCATTCTAACCAGCACGTGCAATGAGCAAATTCAAGGTCACCCTTCAGCCAAGCGGGCACGTGTTCGAGGTCGAACACGGCGAATCGGTTCTCGCGGCGGCATTGCGGCACGGGTTCGTGCTGCCCTATGGCTGCAGGAACGGCGCCTGCGGCAGCTGCAAGGGCAAGATCCTGGAGGGCGGCGTCGACTACGGCATCTACCAGGAAAAGGCCCTACCGGCAGCCGAAAAAGCCGAGGGTAAAGCGCTTTTCTGCCAGGCCAAGCCGCTATCGGACCTGGTGCTCGAGGCGCGTACGATCGGCGCGGTAAAGGACATTCCGATCAAGACCCTGCCCTGCCGCGTGCAGAAGATGGAGCGGCTGACCGACGACGTCATGCTGCTGTCCCTGAAGCTGCCGGCCAACGAGCGGCTGCAGTTTCTCGCCGGACAGTATCTGGAATTTCTGCTGCGCGACGGATCGCGACGCAGCTTCTCGATGGCCAACGCGCCGCACGACGACGAATTGATACAGCTGCACGTGCGGCACGTGCCGGGCGGAAAGTTCACCGACCACGTGTTCGGCAAGATGAAGGAGCGCGACATCCTGCGCTTCGAGGGGCCGCACGGGACGTTCTTTCTGCGCGAGGATTCGGACAAGCCGATCGTGTTCGTCGCCTCGGGCACCGGCTTCGCGCCGATCAAGTCCGTAATCGAGCACGCCCTGGCCGAAGAGGTGCGGCGTCCGATGACCCTTTTCTGGGGCGGCCGGCGGCCAAAGGACTTGTACTTGAACCAACTTGCGCTCGAGTGGGCCGCTCAGCACCCGAATTTTCGCTACGTGCCGGTAATCTCCGATGCACTGCCCGAGGACGCCTGGTCGGGGGGCACCGGGTTCGTGCACCGTGCGGTGATGGAGGACTTCCCCGACCTCTCGGGCTATCAGGTCTACGCTTGCGGCGTGCCGGTGATGGTGGATTCAGCCAAACGCGACCTCGTCGCGCAATGTGGGCTGCCGGACGATGAGTTCTACGCCGACTCGTTCACCACCCAGGCCGACCTTGCTCAGGCAGCGCCTTCGCCCAAGTAGGCTTCGCGCACCCTGGGGTCCGCGAGCAGGCTTTTCGAATCCGCAGCGAGCGCCAGCACGCCGGACTCCATGACGTAGCCGCGCCCGGCGATCTCGAGCGCAAGCTTGGCGTTCTGCTCCACCAGCAGGATGGTCACGCCCTGGCGCGCGATCTCGCGCACGATGTCGAGGATCTTGGCGACCATGAGAGGCGCTAGCCCCATCGACGGCTCGTCCAGCAGCAGCAGTTTGGGCCGGCTCATCAGGGCGCGGCCGATGGCGAGCATCTGCTGTTCTCCGCCCGACAGCGTGCCGGCGGTCTGCGCACGCCTCTCGGCCAGACGCGGAAAGAGCCCGTGCATGCGCTCCAGGTCGCGCGCCACATTGGCGTCAGGGCGTGCGTAAGCGCCCATCGCCAGGTTCTCCGCCACCGTGAGCTGGGGAAAGACACCGCGGCCCTCCGGCACCAGGACCAGACCCCGCCGTGGCAACTCGTATACCGGCATCTTGGAAATCTCCTGCCCGGCGTAGCGCACGCTCCCGCTGTGTGATGGCAGCAGGCCGCAGATCGCCTTCAGGGTCGAAGTCTTGCCCGCGCCGTTGGCGCCGATCAGGCACACCAGCTCGCCCTCGGCGACGACGAGGTCGACCCGTTTTACGGCGCGGATGCCGCCGTAGTGCACCTCCAGGCCCTTGACTTCGAGCAGGTTCATGTCGTCGCCGAGGTCCCGAGATAGGCTTCGACCACTTTCGGGTCGCGCTGCACCTCCGCCGGCAGCCCTTCAGCAATGCGCTCGCCGTAGTCCAACACCAGCATGCGATCGCATACCTTCATCACCAGGCGCATGTCGTGCTCGATCAGCAGCACGGTCAGGCCGTCGTCACGAATCCGCCCGATCAGCTCGCCGAGCGCGAGACGCTCGGAGGGATTCATCCCCGCAGCCGGCTCGTCCAGCGCGAGCAGCTTCGGGTCCGTCGCCATCGCACGCGCGATTTCGAGGCGTCGCTGGTCGCCGTAGGGCAGGCTTCCGGCCGGGTCGTTCGCGCGGGCACGGATTCCGACATAGTCCAGCAGCTCGAGCGCGCGTCTTTCAATCTCGCGCTCCTCGCTGCGCGTGCGCGGATCGCGCAGAAGCGCGCCGAACACCCCCGCCCGTGTACGCACATGGCGGCCGATCATCACGTTTTCCAGCGCCGACAGATTGGCGAACAGACGGATATTCTGGAACGTGCGCGCGATTCCACGTTCAGCCACCTGGTGCGGCTTGAGCTCGGCGAGCGGCTCGCCGTCGAAACTGAACTCGCCTTCATCCGGATCGTAAATCCCGGTAAGGACGTTGAATAGCGTGGTCTTGCCGGCCCCGTTGGGTCCGATCAAGCCGTAGATCTCGCCACGTCGGATTGCAAACGAGACATTGGACAGCGCCTGCACGCCGCCGAAGCGCTTGCCCACGCCAGAGGCGACCAGGAGATCGCTCATTCGGCGCGCTCCGCGAGCTCGCGCTTGCGAACCGCCGAGGGCAGCAACCCGGCCGGGCGAAACAGCATCACCAATACCAGCGCCAGGCCGAACAGCAGCATGCGGATGACTTCCGGCTCGATCAGCATGCGCCCGAACATCCACTGCTGCACCGGCTGCACCGTAAAGCGCAGGATATCCGGCACGAAGGACAGCAGCACTGCGCCGAGCACCACGCCCCACACGTTGCCCATGCCGCCCAGCACCACCATCGAGACCACCATGATCGACTCGACCAGGACGAAGCTCTCGGGCGAGATGAATTCCTGGATCGCCGCAAACACGCCGCCGGCAAGGCCGCCGAACGAGGCGCCCATCGCGTACGCGAGCAGCTTGAGATTGGTCGTGTTGATGCCCATCGCGCGCGCAGCGGTCTCGTCTTCCCGAATCGCTTCCCAGGCGCGGCCAATGCGCGAGTTCTGGAGCCGAAGATTGAGCGCGATGATCACCGCCACCAGCACAACGATCAGATAGTAGTACTTCGTCGGTCCGCTGAATTCCAATCCGAAGAACTTCTGGTAGGAGGCGAAGCTGAATCCGTCGACGCGGAAAGGATCGATGCCGATTATTCCTTGCGGCCCGTTGGTGATGTTTACCGGTCGCGCCAGGTTGTTCAGAAAGATGCGAATGATTTCGCCGAAGCCAAGCGTGACGATGGCCAGATAGTCGCCCCGCAGCTTGAGCGTTGGGGCGCCGAGCAGGACCCCGAACAAGGAGGCGACCGCAGCCCCGATCGGCAGGATGACCCAGAAAGGAAGGTGCAGGCCGAAGTGCGGGCTCGCGAGCAGAGCATAGGTATAGGCCCCGATGCCGTAGAACGCGATGTAACCGAGGTCAAGCAGTCCCGCAAAACCGACCACGATGTTCAGGCCGAGCGCGAGCATGACGTAGAGCAGCGCGAGGTTGGTGACTCGCACCCAGGTGGTGCCGATCTGGGTGAGCGCGAACGGCAGCACGATCAGGACTGCGACGATCAGCACCATCGCCGACCAGAACACGAACGCGTGCGGCTTCGCTCGCGCGCTCACGCCCGGTCCCCCACGCGCTCGCCGAGCAGCCCCGAGGGACGGAATACAAGCACCATGATAAGCACCGCAAACGCGAAAACATCCTGATAGTTCGAGCCGAACAAGACGAAGTGCCCGTCGTTCGCGCAGCGTTGGGTGAGCCAGTCGGAGATGCCGGAGATCTTGCACAAGTCGGTATATGTGCCGATGTATCCGGCGCCCAGCGCTTCCACGATTCCAAGTACAACACCACCAAGCATGGCGCCCGGAACGTTGCCGATCCCCCCGAGCACCGCCGCGGTGAACGCCTTCAGGCCCAGAATGGAGCCCATCGTGTACTGCGCGATGCCGTAGTACGTTCCCACCATCACCCCGGCTACCGCCGCCAGCGCCGCACCGATCGCGAACGTCGCGGCAATTACGCGGTTGATGTCAATTCCCATCAGGCCCGCGACCTGTGGGTTCTGCGCCGTGGCGCGCATCGCGGTCCCGAGCCGCGTACGGTAGACCAGCGCCGCAAGCGCGACCATGATCAGGATGCAGGTCAGGATGATCACGATTTGCACGTTGGTGATCGTCGCACCGGCGATGTTGTAGAGCTTGATGTCGATGATCTGCGGAAACGCCAGCACGTTTCGGCTCCACACCAGCATCGCCAAGTGCTGCAGGATGATCGAAACCCCTATCGCGGTGATCAGGGGTGCGAGGCGTGGCGCGCGGCGCAGCGGCCTGTATGCCAGCCGCTCCATCGTGTAGCCCACCAGTACGCACACCGGGATCGCGCATCCGGTTCCGATCAGGACCACCACGAGCGGCGGCAGGCCCGAGCCGGCGAGCGCGTTGATCACCGTGAACGCGACCATCGCGCCGATCATCACGACCTCGCCATGGGCGAAGTTGATCAGCTGGATGATGCCGTAGACCATGGTGTAGCCGAGCGCCACGACCGCGTACACGGCTCCGAGCGTGATGCCGTTTATGAGCTGCTGGATGAATATGTCCATGCGCGGCAGAGCCTAGCAAACTCCGCGCCACCCGCCAAAACGAAAACGGCACCCGAAGGTGCCGTCTCGTCTCATCACTGGCAAAAAGCTTACGCGCCGCCCATGCCCTTCATGAATTCGTCGAATGGAACGGTCTTGCCGGCCTTCACGACCGCGGTCGGCTCGACCTTTCCGTCTTTCATGACGAAGATCGTGATTTCGGCGTCTTTGCGGTCGCCCTTGGCATCGAATTCGATCGTGCCGGTCGCCCCCTTGTAGCTGATCTTGTGCAGGAAGGGCAGGTACTTGGCGGGATCGGCGGAGTTCGCTTCCTTCATCGCCTCAATCATCAGGTTCGCGGCATCGTACGTAAACGGCGCGTACAGGATCGGATCCACGTTGAACCTCGCCTTGTAGGCTTCGAGGAACGCTTTCGACGCCGCCTGCGGCGGGATGCCGGCCTGCGAGCACAGCATCCCTTCCGCCGCTTCGCCCGCCAGTTCGTGCATCTTGTCGGTGCAGGCACCGTCGCCGAACGAGAACACGGCCTTGATGCCGAGCTCGCGGCCCTGCTTGATCAGCGGTCCGCCGGTGGCATCCATTCCGCCATAGAACACCGCGTCGGGCTTCTCGCCCTTGATCTTGGTCAGCACCGCCTTCCAGTCCGTTTGCTTATCGGTGCCTTTCTCGCGCGCGAGCACCTTCACGCCCGCCGCCTTGAGCGTCTTCGCGACCTGGTCCGCGAGGCCCTCGCCGTATGCGGTGGAGTCGTCGATCACCGCGACCACCTTGGGCTTTTCCGCCGAGGCAAGGTAGTTGGCAATCGCCGGACCTTGCTGGTCGTCGCGGCCAACTACGCGGAATACGTTATCGAAGCCCTGCTCGGTAAGCTGCGGGTTGGTCGCCGAGCCGGTGATCATCGGGATGCCGGCTTGGTGGTAGATCGCCGAGGCGGGAATGGTGACGCCCGAGTTGAGGTGGCCATCGACGCCGGCGACCTTCATGTCGACCAGCTTCTGCGCCACGGTCGTACCGACTTTCGGGTCGGCTTGGTCGTCTTCCGCGATCAGCTCGAAATGGGCGAGCTTGCCGTCGATCATGATCTTGGCCGCGTTCGCCTGCTCGATCGCCAGGCGCGCGCCGTTTTCGTTGTCCTTGCCGAGGTGCGCAATGCTGCCGGTAAGCGGCGCCACGTGGCCGATCTTTATGTCGATCGTCGGCGTCGACTCCGCGGCGGGCGCGGCCGCCTGCGGCTTGGGCGCCTCGGGTTTCTTCTCTTGGCCGCAGGCGGTCAGGCCGACTGCGGCGACAGTCGCGAGAAGGGTTAAGAGATGCTTGGCGTGCTGCATACGACCTCCCGGATTATTTATTAAGCGCTGGACGAAAGACGAATTTTGCTGTGTTGAAGGCAAAAAACAAGGGCCGGCAGAGCCGGCCCTTCCGAACTAAGCAAAAAGTCGACCAGCTTACTTAAGCGACAGAACCCACTTCACGAGCTTCTTGACGTCGGCGTCGGGAACGCTGGAGTTCGGGGGCATCGGAATGTTGCCCCAGACGCCAGAGCCGCCCTTCTCCACCTTCTGCACCAGTTTCGCTTCGGCGTCCTTCTGGCCGGCGTACTTCTTGGCGACATCCTTGTAGGCGGGTCCGAGGACCTTGTGGTCCACAGCGTGACAGGCGAGGCAGTTGTACTTCTTGGCCATCGCGAGGTCCGCCCGGGCCGGTGCAGCGGCAAAGGCCAGGCCAGCCAAGGCAAGGGATAGTACGACGCGTTTCATTGCAAGCTCCTTATGCAACAAAGGGATAATCCGTACCGCAGCGCAACAGCGACGCCGGGAAAGCGCGCCATGCTACCCCTTTGGGGGCCGTTTGCAAGCGTGCTTAAGACTCGCAAAGTCGCACATCGGCGGCAGACAAGTAACGCCGCGGCATAGCCATCCGTTGACCGGCTCGGAGCGCTGCGGCTTATCCAGCACCGGCGGCAAGCCGCTGACGCCATTGGGGATTGCGACCACCTGTGCGTCCGGCAGGAACTCACGGGCAAGTTGAGCGGACCAGTCTGCCAACGCCTCCGGTTCGCCCCGTAGCACCAGCAGCGTGGGTGGGATAATCGCCTCCTCGAGCGCCAGCGCCATGGAACCGAACCCGGCCGGGTGGTCGCGCATGGTCGGCAGGTAGAGCTCGAGCGTGCGCTCGGCCGCGCGCGCGTAGCGATCCTCGCCGGTCAGTACCGCGAGCCGGCCGAGCGCCCAGGCGGCAACCCCGTTGCCGGACGGCGTGGCGTTGTCGTGCCCCGGCTTTGGCCGATGGATCAGTCGCTCGTGGTCGCGTGCGGTGAAATAGAACCCGCCCGCCTCGCGGTCCTCGAACTGATCGAGCAGCACCTCGGCCAGTTCCTCTGCGAACTCCAGCTCAGCCAGAGAAAAGCGCGCCTGCAGCAACTCGATCAGCGCGGCAATTAGGAAAGCGTAGTCGTCGAGGTACGCGTTCAGGTGGGCTCTGCCGTCCTTGTAGGTCGCCAACAGCCGCCCGTCCCGCCACATACGCGCGCGGATGAATTCCAGGGCGCGACCGGTCGACTCGAGCCATGCCGGCCGTCCGAAAACGCGCCCCGCATGTGCCATGCCGCGAATCGCAAGCGAGTTCCACGACACCAGCACTTTCTCGTCGCGACCCGGCCGCACGCGCTTCTCGCGCGCCGCGAACAGCTTCGCGCGTGCCGATGCGAGCGACGCGCCGCCGTCCGCCGCGAGTGGCCTCGCGACGCGAAGATGCCAGTGACGATTCTCGAAGTTCGGTGAGTCGTCGAGGCCGTAGTGCGCGGCCATCACCGCGTACTCCTGTTCGTCCAGCAGCGCCTGAGCCTCCTCGCGATCCCAGACGTAGAATTTCCCCTCTTCATGCTCCGAGTCGGCGTCGAGCGATGAGTAGTAGCCGCCCTCGGGCGACTGCATCTCACGCATGATCCAACCGGCGGTCTCTTCGGCGCACTGGGCGAAGCGCGCCTCGCCGGTGGTGAGCCAGGCATCGGCCAGCAGCCCGAGCAGGGGTCCGTTGTCGTACAGCATCTTCTCGAAGTGCGGAATCGCCCACTGCGCATCGACGCTGTAGCGGCAAAACCCACCGCCCAGATGGTCGTAGATTCCGCCGTCGCACATGCGCGAGAGCGTCACGCGGGCCATGTCGAGCGCACTACGGTCGCCGTCATTTGCCCAAGCGCGCAGGCACAGCTCCAGGTCGGTTGGATGCGGAAACTTGGGCGCACCGCCGAAGCCGCCGAAACGCGGGTCGAAATTTTCCCGCAGGCTGTCGAGCGCGGCCTTGATCGGCGCGGCGTCGAACTCCGAGCGGTGGCCACCGCCGCTGGGCACCGTGCGCTCAAACGCGCTGCGCAGCTGTGCGTTCTGCTGCCCGATCTCGGCGCGCTTTTCGTGCCAGATCGCGGCGATGCGCTCCAGCAGATCGGCAAATCCCGGCAGCCCGTAGCGCGAGGACTTGGGGAAATACGTGCCGCCGAAGAACGGCGTGCCGTCCGGCGAGAGAAACATCGTCAACGGCCAGCCGCCGGGGCGCTGCGCGAGCATCTGGTGCGCCGTCTGGTAGATCTGGTCGATGTCCGGTCGTTCCTCACGGTCGACCTTGACGTTGACGAACAGACGATTCATCGCCGCTGCGACTTCGGGATCTTCGAAGCTCTCGTGCGCCATCACGTGGCACCAGTGGCAAGCCGAGTAGCCGACCGACAGCAGCAGCGGCTTATCCTCGCGGCGCGCGCGCTCGAGCGCTTCCTCGCCCCACGGGTACCAGTCCACCGGGTTGCCGGCGTGCTGCTGGAGATAGGGAGAGGTCTCGTTCGCTAGTCGGTTGGGCATGGCGTTGCTCGCAGCCTCGGGCTAATGCAGCATGGGCGCATGTTAAACACCAAAGACCCTCGCGCAGCAGAGGTTTTGCGCTTCTGGTTCGGCGACGACGCCGCCTACGGCAAGCCCAGGAAGGCCTGGTTCGAAAAGAACCCCGAGTTCGACCGCGAAATCCACGCGCGGTTTCTGCCGCTCCACGAGCGGGCCGCCGCTGGCGAACTGGATCACTGGCAGAGCATGCCCGGCGAGTGCCTCGCACTCGTCATCGCGCTTGACCAGTTTCCGCGCAACCTCTTTCGCGGCGAAGCGAGGGCCTTCGCCTCGGACGCGCGCGCTCTTGCTACCGCGCGGCGGGCGATCGAAGCCGAGTGCGACGCGAACATGCTGCCGGTCGAGAGGCTGTTCCTGTACCTGCCGTTCGAGCACAGCGAGTCGCTCGACGACCAGTGGCGCTCGCTGGCGCTAATCGGACGGCTCGCGCCCTGGCCGGAGACTGCGGACGTCTTTCCCTACGCGGTGCGGCACTGGGAAATCGTGCGCCGCTTCGGCCGTTTCCCGCACCGCAACGCGGCGCTCGGGCGCGCGAGCACGCCCGAGGAGACCGAGTTCCTGAAACAGCCCGGCTCGGGCTTCTAGTCCAAGTCGGTGACCGCGCCCTTCGAGGCGGTCGATACCAGGCGCGTGTACTTGCCCAGCAGCCCTCGCGTGTAGCGGGGCTTGGGTGCCTTCCACTTCTTGCGCCGGGCGGCGAGCTCCCTTGCTGACACGTTGAGCTGGATCAGGCGCTTCTTGGCGTCGATGGTGACCGAGTCGCCCTCCTTCACCAAGGCAATGGTTCCGCCGACGAATGCCTCGGGGGCGACGTGCCCCACCACCATGCCCCAAGTGCCGCCGGAGAAACGCCCGTCGGTCAGCAGGCCGACCGATTCGCCCAAGCCCTGGCCGATGAGCGCCGAGGTCGGCGCCAGCATTTCCTGCATACCCGGACCGCCCTTGGGGCCTTCGTAGCGGATCACGATGACGTCGCCCGGCTTGATTTTCTTCGCCATGATCGCCTTCATGCACGCGGGCTCGGAGTCGAATACCCGGGCCGGGCCCGTGATCGTGGTCTTCTTCAATCCGGTGATCTTCGCCACGCAGCCTTCGGTCGCGAGGTTGCCCTTGAGGATCGCGAGGTGACCCTGCTTGTACATCGGGTTCGACCAGGGACGGATCACCTGCTGGTCGGAGCGCGGCTGATCGGGCACGTCCTTGAGCATTTCGGCCATGGTCTTGCCGTGGATGGTCATGCACTCGCCGTGCAGCACGCCGTTCTTGAGCAAGATCTTCAGCACCTGCGGCACACCGCCGGCGCGGTGGAAGTCGACCGCGACGAAGCGCCCGGAGGGCTTGAGATCGCACAGCACCGGCACCTTCCTGCGCACCCGTTCGAAATCGTCGATGGTCCATTTCACTCCCGCCGCGCTCGCGATCGCGAGGTAGTGCAGCACCGCGTTGGTCGAGCCGCCGGTGGCCATTACCAGCGCGACCGCGTTCTCGAGCGATTTGCGGGTGATGATGTCGCGCGGCCTGAGATTGTTGTGCACGGCCTGCACCAGCACGCGCGCCGATTCGGCGGCAGAGTCGGCCTTTTCCGAGTCCGGCGAAGCCATCTGGCTCGAGCCGAGAAGGCTCATGCCGAGCGCCTCGAACGAAGAGCTCATGGTGTTGGCGGTGTACTGTCCGCCGCATGCGCCGACCGACGGACAGGCGTTTCTCTCGATGCCTACGAAATCCTCTTCTTTCATCTTGCCGGCGGTGAAGGCCCCCACGGCCTCGAAGGCCGAGACGATGGTGAGGTCCTGGCCCTTCCACTTACCGGGCTTGATGGTGCCGGCGTAGACGAAGATGCCCGGCACGTTCATGCGCGCGAGCGCCATCATGCCGCCAGGCATGTTCTTGTCGCAGCCGCCGACCACGAGCGCGCCGTCCATCGCCTGTCCGTTGACTGACGTCTCGATCGCGTCAGCGATGACCTCGCGCGATACGAGCGAGTACTTCATCGCCTCGGTGCCCATGCCGATGCCGTCGGTGACAGTGGGAAAGCCGAACATCTGCGGCTTGGCCCCCGCAGCCTCGAGCGCCGCGATCGCTTTGTCCACCAGCGGCTGAATACCAGCGTTGCATGGGTTGAGGGTCGAGTGGCCGTTCGCCACACCGACGATCGGCTTGTCGAAATCGCCGTCCTTGAATCCCACTGCGCGCAGCATGGCGCGGTTGGGCGAGCGCGCCACGCCCTGAGTGATGAGCCGGCTCCTGCGATTGTCAGCCATGGTTCGCCTCCGAACGATAGAATTCGATTCTACCGTGCTGATCCATCCAAATATCGACCCGGTCGCGATCCAGATCGGGCCGCTTGCCGTGCGCTGGTACGGCCTCATGTACCTCGCGGGCTTCGCGGCGGCGTGGTGGCTCGGGGTGCGGCGCATCAAGGCAGGGCTCGCCCCCGTCACGCGCGAGCAGCTCGACGATCTGATGTTCTACGCGGTGCTCGGGGTGATTCTGGGCGGGCGCCTCGGCTACGTCCTGTTCTACAAGCCCGACTATTACTTCGCGCATCCCCTGCAGATCCTCGAGGTCTGGCACGGCGGTATGTCCTTCCACGGGGGCTTCCTAGGGGTGCTGGTGGCGATGGGCTACGCCGCGCGCAAGCACCGGGTCAACTGGTGGTCGCTGATGGACTACATCGCGCCACTGGTGCCGATCGGGCTGGGTGCCGGACGCCTGGGCAACTTCATAAACGGCGAGCTGTGGGGACGCGTCACGACCTTGCCCTGGGGCATGGTGTTCCCCGGCGCGGGGCCACTGCCGCGGCATCCCTCGGAGCTCTACGAATTCGCTCTCGAAGGCGTGACGCTGTTCGTGATCCTGTGGTGGTTTTCGTCCAAGCCGCGCCCGCGTAGCCAAGTGTCGGCCCTGTTCCTGATCGGTTACGGCAGCTTTCGTTTCATCGCCGAATTCGCCCGCGAGCCGGACTACTTTCTGGGCTACCTCGCGCTGCACCTCAGCATGGGACAGTGGCTGAGCCTGCCGATGATCGTGGCGGGGCTCGCGCTATTCGCCTGGAGCGCGCGACGACGCTAGGCGAGCGCGCGCTCGAGTACGCGCGCCACGTGCAGCGCCTCGCGTTGGGCGCCGTCCGCGATCTGGTGCCGGCAACTGGTGCCGTCCGCGACCACCAGCGTATCGGCGCCGGCGGCGCGCACCGCCGGCAGGAGGCTGGCTTCGGCCATCTTCATCGAGATCTCGTGGTGCTCGGCCTCGTAGCCGAAGCTGCCGGCCATGCCGCAGCAGCTACTTTCGACAGGCGTCACGCGAAGGTTTGGCACCAACGCCAGGACTTTCTCCACCGCGCCCATGGCACCGAATGCCTTCTGGTGGCAGTGCCCGTGCAAGAGGGCTTCCTTCCCGATCGGCTTGAGCGCAAGTGAAAGTCTGCCGCCCTTGGCTTCGCGCGCGAGGAACTCCTCGAACAGGAACGCCTGCTTCGTCAGCGCCCCGCTGTCGGGAAGCATCACGGTGAATTCATCGCGCAGCGAGAACAGGCACGACGGCTCCAGACCGACGACCGGCACGCCGCGCTCCACCCAGGGCGCGAGCGCCTCGAGCATGCGCCTTGCCTCGTGCTTCGCTTCGTCGACCAGGCCTGCGGAAAGAAAGGTGCGGCCGCAGCACAGCGGCCGCCCGCCGCCAGACGGACGCGCTTCGTGCACGCGGTATCCTGCCGCTTCCAGAACTCGCTGCGCGGCGCGCGCGTTGTCGGGCTCGAAATAGCGGTTGAAGGTATCCACCAGCAACACCACCTCGCGCCCGTTTGCTGACGAAGGCGCAGGAGCGTGGAACGTGTCGCGCCGCCAGGCGGGCAGCGAGCGCTCGGCGGCAAAGCCGGCGTAGCGCTTTCCCAGCGCCTGGGCCGCGTTGGCGAGCGGCGCGATGCGAGCGAGCCAGGGCGCGTAGCGCGGCAAGTAGGCGACCAAGCGGTCGCGCAGCTTCAAGCCGTGGCGGGCGTTGTAGTGCGCCAGATACTCGATCTTCATGCGCGCCATGTCCACGCCGGTCGGGCATTCGCGCTTGCAGCCCTTGCACGACACGCATAGCTCAAGGGCGTCCTTCGCGTCGTCGAACGGCAACTGGCCCGACAGCGCGAGTCGCAGCGTATTCGCGCGTCCCCGTGTAAGGTGCGCTTCGTCGCGCGTGGCACGGTACGACGGACACATGGTGCCGGCGTCGAACTTGCGGCAGTGGCCGTTGTTGTTGCACATCTCGACCGCCTTGTCCCAGCCGCCCCACTCGCGCCAGTCCAGAACCGTGACCGGCATGCGCGTCGCATACCCCGGCGGATGGCGGAAAAGGCGCGCGTCGTCCATTTTCGACGGCGCGACGACCTTGCCCGGATTCATCAAGCCCTTCGGATCGAGCCAGCCCTTGATTTCGGCCAGGCTCGCGGTGAGGCGCGGGCCGAAGAAGGGCGCGATCCACTCCGAGCGCACCAGCCCGTCGCCGTGCTCGCCGGAGTAGGCGCCCTTGTACTGCTTGACCAGCGCGCTCGCCTCTTCGGCGATGGCGCGCATCTTCGCGGCCCCGTCGCGGCGCATATCGAGCACCGGCCGCACGTGAAGCGTGCCGACCGAGGCGTGCGCATACCAGGTGCCCCGGGTGCCGTGCTTGGCGAACACCTGGGTCAGTCGGTCGGTGTATTCGGCCAGGTGCTCCAGCGGTACCGCGCAGTCCTCGATGAACGACACCGGCTTGCCGTCGCCCTTCATCGACATCATGATGTTGAGGCCTGCTTTGCGCACCTCCCAGATGTCTTTCTGCAGCTTTGCGTCGGAGACTTCGACCACGCTGCCGGGCAGTCCGAGGTCGGCCATCAGCTGCACCAGGCGGCCCAGCTTCTCAAGCTGCGCGCTGCGCTCCTCGCCCGCGAACTCGACCAGCAGGATGGCCTCTGGCTCACCGCGGATGAAGGAGTCGACCGTGGCGCGAAACGCCCCAATCTCGCGCGCGAGGTCGATCATGGTGCGATCGACCAGCTCGACCGCGGATGGCCCCAGTTCGACAATGTGCCGGGTCAGGTCCATCGCGGTGTAGAACTTCGGGAAATGACATACCCCGAGCACGCGCGCCGGCGGCAGGGGCGAGAGCCTGAGCAGGAGCCGCTCGAAGAATGCGAGCGTGCCCTCCGATCCCACCAGCAGGTGGGCCGCGTTGGCGTGCGGCGGACCGAGGTGATCGAGGTTGTATCCGGCCACCTTGCGCAGCACCTTCGGAAAACGCGTCGCGATCTCATCCCTTTCGCGCTCGTAGAGCGCGCGCAGCCTGGCGACGAAGTCGAGATAGCGCGCCGGCCCGCTTGCCCCCTCCATCGGCCCGAATCGCCATTGCTCGCCGGTGGCGGTGAAGGCGTCGATCGCGAGCACGTTGTGGACCATGTTGCCGTAGGCGATCGAGCGCGAGCCGCAGGAGTTGTTGCCGGCCATTCCGCCCAGCGTTGCCTGGGCGCTGGTCGATACGTCTACCGGGTACCACAGCCCGTGCGGGCGCAGACGCGCGTTCAGCTGATCGAGCACCAGGCCCGGCTGCACCAGCGCGGTGCCCGACTCGAGGTCGAACTCGAGCAGCTGGTTGAGGTACTTCGAATGATCGATCACCAGCGCCGCACCGACCGTCTGGCCGCACTGCGAGGTTCCAGCGCCGCGGGGAAGAACGGGCACACCTTGCTCGAGCGCAATTGCAACGGCGGTGCGCGCGGCCACCTCGGTGCGCGGCACCACTACGCCGAGCGGCTCGATCTGATAGATCGAGGCGTCAGTCGAATAGCGGCCGCGGCTGGCGGCGTCGAACAGGATCTCGCCGTCGACCTCCTTGCGCAGCCGCTCCGCGAGCGCGTTCACGCCGCCTGCTTGCGGCCTATCGCCTCGAGCACGCTGGCGAGCTTGGCCGACAGATGGTCGCGCAGCAGCCGCTTCAGCCGCGCCGCGTCGCGCGCGCCGAGCGCTGCGAGGATCGCCTCGTGCTCCTTCACCGCCGCGTCCCAGCGCTCCGGCGACAGGTTCGCCATGTAGCGCACACGCCGCACGTTCGCGTTCAGCTGGCGATAGGTCTGCGCCAGCACCGCGTTGCCCGAGGCCTCCACAATCTTGAGGTGAATGGCCTGGTTGTGGCGGAAATAGCCGTCCAGATCCCCGCGCGCATGCAGCGCCAGCATTTCATAGTGCAGCGCCCGGATTTCGGCGACGCTCTCGTCGTTTGCCTCGGCGCAGGCAAGCTCTCCAGCCAGGCTCTCGAGCGCCCCCATCACCGCCAGGGTCTCGGCAATGCGGGCAGGCTCGATCGGCGCAACCACCGCGCCGCGATTGGGTAGCAACTCAACCAGGCCTTCGGCGGCGAGCAGCTTGATCGCTTCGCGCAGCGGTGTGCGCGAAACGCCCAGCCGCGCCGTCAGCACGCGCTCGTTCAGCCTCGTTCCTGGCGCAAGTTCCCCACGCACGATGAGGTCGCGTAGCCGATCGACGGCTTCTTCGTGCAGCGGCCGTCGGATAGCGGGAATTTCAATCGACGCAATCGAACCCATGCTTGCATTCTAAGCAATTTTGCATGCAAAATACAAAAAAGAAAGACTGACGCAGCCAGGGTCAAACCCTGTGCTGCGCAGCATTTTATCTTTTGCATGCAAATTTGGAGGTGCCATGCCTCGCATCGCCGGCCGCCACTTTCTGCAGATACCCGGGCCCACCAACGTCCCGGACCGGGTCTTGCGCGCCATCGATCTGCCCACCATGGATCATCGCGGGCCGGAATTCGCCGAACTTGGTAAGTCCGTGCTGGCCGGGATGAAGCGCATCTTCAGGACCGAGCAGGGCGAAGTGGTGATCTACCCCGCGTCCGGCACCGGCGCGTGGGAGGCTGCGCTCGTCAACACCTTGTCGCCGGGCGACAAGTTGTTGATGGCCGAAACCGGCCAGTTTGCGGCGCTGTGGCAGCGGCTCGCCACGCGGCTTGGGCTGCAGGTCGAGTTTCTTCCCGGTGACTGGCGTCACGGCGCGGACCCGGAGTCGATCGAAAAGCGGCTGCGCGCCGACGCGCAGCAAACGATCAAGGCCGTGTGCGTGGTGCACAACGAAACTTCGACCGGCGTGACGTCCCGCATCGCCGAGGTGCGCAAGGCGATCGACGCCTCGGGTCACCCGGGGCTGTTCATGGTCGACACCATCTCGTCTCTGGCGTCGATCGACTACCGCCACGACGAGTGGGGCGTGGACGTGACCGTGGCGGGATCGCAGAAAGGCCTGATGCTGCCGCCCGGACTCTCGCTCAACTGCATTTCGCCCAAGGCGCTTGCTGCCTCGAAAAACGCATCGCTGCCTCGTAGCTACTGGGCCTGGGACGAGATGCTGACGAGCGGCAAGAGGGGCTTTTTCCCCTATACCCCGGCGACGAACCTGCTCTACGGCCTGCGCGAGGCCATTGCGATGCTGGAGGAGGAAGGGCTGGAAAACGTGTTCGCGCGCCACAAGCGCCACGCCGAGGCGACCCGGCGCGCCGTGCGCGCCTGGGGGCTCGAAGTCCTCGCGCTCGATCCGGCCGAGTACTCGGCCTCGCTCACTGCGGTACTGCTGCCCGCGGGGCAGGACGCCGACCGCGTGCGCACGGTGATCCTCGAGCACTTCGACATGTCGCTTGGCACGGGCCTGGGCAAGCTCGCGGGCAAGGTGTTCCGCATTGGGCACTTGGGCGACTTCAACGACCTCGCGCTGATGGGCACCCTCGCCGGAGTTGAAATGGGACTCGTGCTCGCGGGCGTCGGCGTGAAGCGCGAGGGGGTGCAGGCGGCCATGGCCTACCTTGCCGAGACCCACGCGAGCGGGCGGCGCGCCGCAGCCTGACCCCGGAGGGCATCGACATGGGACCGCTCGCCGGCCTTAAGGTGATCGAGCTCGCGCAGATTATGGCGGGCCCGACCTGCGGCATGCTGCTCGCCGACATGGGCGCCGACGTGATCAAGGTCGAGCGCATCCCGGGTGGCGACGATACCCGCCGCATGAACCGGCCCGAGATCAACGGTGAGTCCGCGGCATTCATGGCGATGAACCGCAACAAGCGCGGCATTGCCCTCAACCTCAAGCTGCCCGCGGCGCGCGAGGCGCTCAGGCGCATGGTCGCGCAGGCCGACGTGGTCACCGAAAACTACCGCCAAGGCACCATGGAAAAGCTCGACCTTGGCTACGAGGCGCTGAAAGGCGTCAATCCCGCGCTCATCTATTGCTCGATCTCGGGCTACGGCCGCAGCGGCCCCTACGCGGACAAGGGCGGCTTCGACCTGATCGCACAGGGCATGTCCGGCCTGATGGCGATCACCGGAGAGCCCGGCGGCGCACCGGTGAAATCCGGCAGCCCGATCTGCGATATCAATGCCGGCATCCTTGGAGCGCTGGGCATCGTCTCTGCGTACGTGCATCGCCTCAGAACCGGCGAGGGCCAGCTTGTCGACACGTCGCTGTTCGAGGCGGGCATCCAGCAGACCTACTGGCAATCGGCGATCTTCTTCGCCACCGGGCGCTCGCCCGGGCCGAGCGGCTCGGCGCACATCCTTTCCGCGCCCTACCAGGCGTTCCACGCCGAGGACGGATGGCTCACCATCGGCGGCGCAAACCAGCCGAACTGGGAGCGCGTCGCCCGCGTGCTCGGCGCTCCTGAATGGCTCGCGGACGAACGCTTTCGCACCAACACCGACCGGATGAAGCACCTAGAGGCGCTGGTGCCGCTCATGAATGCCAAGCTCGAGCACAAGACGGTAAAGGAATGGACCGCGTTGCTCGAGGCCGAGGGCGTTCCCTGCGGGCCGATCAATTCGATCGGCGACATGGCCGCGGATCCGCAGACGCTTGCGCGCGACATGGTGGTCGAGCTCGATCACCCGCGCGCGGGCCGCACCCGCGCGCTGGGCCTGCCGATCAAGTTCTCGGCCACTCCCGGTCGCGTGGCCCGCCCGGCGCCGTGCTACGGCGAGCACACGCGCGAAGTGCTGGACGAATTCGGCTTCAGTGCACCGGAGATCGAAGCGCTGCTCGCCAGCGGTGCCGCCGCCTAGCGCGCCGCCCGCAGTTCAAACCGCGCCGTCGGCGCGCAGCTTCGCAATCTCGGCGTCGCTCCGTCCCAGCACGCCACGCAGAATCTCGTAGGTGTGCTGGCCAAGCAAGGGCGGCGGGACATTGTGCTCGACCGGAGTTTCCGAGAAACGCATCGGGCTTCGTGTCAGCGCCACCTTTCCCGCAAGCGGATGCGGGATCTCGATCTTGAGGCCGCGTGCGACGGCCTGGGGCTCACGGAACACCTGCTCGAGGGTATTGATCGGTCCGTTCGGCACGCCTGCAGCCTCCAGAGCCCCAGTCCAATCACGCGTGGTCCGCCCGCCGAAGATTTCGTTCAAGATCGCCGTCAACTCGGTGCGGTTCTCGACCCGCTTGCGGTTGGTCGCGAAACGCTCGTCGGCAACAAGGTGCTGGCACTTTGCGACCTCGCAGAACTTGCGGAACAAATTGTCGTTGCCGCAGGCCAGGATCACGTCGCCATCGGCCGTTTTGAAAGTCTGATAGGGCACGATATTGGGGTGCGCATTGCCGAGCCGCCGCGGCGAGACGCCGGTCGCGAGGTAGTTAGCGCCCTGGTTCGCCAGCACCGCTACCTGGCAGTCGAGCAGGGCCAGATCGAGGTGCTGGCCGATGCCGGATTCGGCTCGATGCGCGAGCGCTGCGCAGACAGCGATCGTCGCGTACATCCCGGTCATGACATCGGCAATAGGAATTCCCGCCTTCTGCGGTCCCCCGCCCGGCAGGTCGTCTCGCTCGCCGGTGACGCTCATCAAGCCGCCCATACCCTGGATCATGAAGTCGTAGCCGGGCCGGTCCCGGTACGGGCCGGTGTGACCAAAGCCGGTGACGGAGCAATACACCAGCCCCGGGTTCACCTGTTTCAGATCGTCGTAGCCGAGGCCGTATCGTGCGAGGTCCCCGGGCTTGTAGTTCTCCAGCAGAACATCGCATTTCGCCGCCAGCTCGCGGACGACGCGCTGGCCCTCGGGGTCGGCGAGGTTGACGGTAATCGATTTCTTGCCGCGGTTGGCGCAGGCGAAGTAGGCGGACTCGCTGGTGTCCTTGCCTTCGGCATCCTTCAGCCAGGGCGGGCCGAAAGCGCGTGAATCGTCACCCTTGAGCGGTCGCTCGACTTTGATCACCTCGGCGCCGAGATCGGCGAGGTTCTGCCCGGTCCACGGCGCCGCGAGGACGCGAGAGAGGTCGAGTACGCGAATATGCGAAAGGGGACCCGCCATGCCAACTAACCTCTAGTACGATTCAGGAGGCACCTTACTACCACAGAGCGGACAGCATGTGCAGCGCCAGCGCCAGCAAGAGCACGCCAAACGCCATCCTGAGCTTGCGCACGGGCAACCGATGAGAGAAGCGCGCACCGAGCGGCGCGGTCAGCATGCTGGCCGCCACCACCGGCACCAGCGCCGGCAGGTAGACGAAACCGAACGTGCCCGACGGCAGGCCGACGGCGTTCCAGCCTGCGTAAACGTAGCCCGCGGTGGACGCAAGCGCGAGCGGAAAGCCGAGCGCGGCTGCCGTGCCAATCGCCCGCTTCATGGGCACGTTGCACCAGGTCATGAACGGAATGGTCATGAACGCCGCCCCCGCCGCCACAAAGCTGGCCAGAAAGCTCACCACCGTACCTACGACGCCGAGGCCGAGGCGGCCGGGTAGCTGGCGCGTGGCCTTTGGTTGAACCTTGCGGAACATGTTGAGCGCCGCGTAAGAGATGAATACGGCGAAAAAAATCGCCAGCGGCCGCGAAGGCACCGCGCCCGCGACCAGCGCGCCGAGCAGCGCGCCCGTCGCCAGCCCCGGCAGCATCCCGACTACCACGCTCCAGTCGACGCCGTCGCGTACATGGTGCGCGCGCACGCTCGAGGCCGACGTGAAAGGAATCGTCGCCATCGCCGTGGCCAGCGACAGGTGCATCAGGTGATCGGCAGGAAAACTCTTCGCGGTGAAGACAAATACCAGCACCGGCACCGTTATCATCCCGCCGCCGACGCCGAGCAGGCCGGCAAGGAACCCGACCGCGGTGCCGATGGCGAGGTAGGCAGCCCACCAGTGCATCACCGCCCCCCCAGCAGGAAGGAAGCGAGCTCGGCGAAGCCCGCTCCGGCTGCTTTGCGCGTGACGTACTTCGGCGTCGCCGCTAGGCGGCCGGCGAAGCGCGACACGTTCGACACGCCGACCGAATTTTCGAAGAACGCGAACATCGGTGCGTCGTTCGGGGAGTCGCCGAGAAACGCGAGCTCGGGGTTGGCGGACTCGAGCCGCAGCCCGAACCGTTCCTCGAGCAACAGTCGGGTGGTTGCCAGCTTGTCGTAGCGGCCGAACCAGCCGTTGACGTGAATCGAGCTGATTTTCGCGTTCAAGCCTTCCTCCCGCATCAACGCGGCGATTCGTTCGGCCGCCTCGAGCGGAAGCGGCGCAACGTCTTCGCAGTAGTCGATCGCCAAGTCGCTTTCCCGGTAGGCCTGGTCCGAGGCCAGCGCGCAGCCCGGGACCTCGGCCAGGATTCGCCGCGCGATGGCCTCGAAGCGTGCGCGATAACGCGCGCGCTGGTCGTCCGTATCGATATACCGCTTGCGCAGCCGACCGGCGGCCGCATCGTGCCAGAAGTAGAACGCGCCGTTTTCGCCCACCACGGCGTCGACCGGCCACATGCGCGCGATGTGGTCGCACCATCCGGCGGGCCGCCCGGTGATCGGAACGACCAGCTTGGCAGCGCGCTTGAGGCGCTCCATCGCGCCATAGGCCTGGGCCGTGAGCCGCCCGTCGGTGGTGAGCGTATCGTCGATATCGAACAGCAGAGCGCGAATGCGCTGCGGGTCGCGCATCTCGGCGAGCGGCTTCATTGGCCGATGCGCTCGGAGACGCCCGCGCCGTTGATGCCGCCGCCGACGACCAGCAAATCGTAGTCTTCCAATGGAATGGGCAGAGAGTGCGAACGCCGGATTCTAGCGCCAGGCGACCGGAAAGCGGGCGCGCACCGCGACTCCGTCCGCCGAGAGCAGGTTCGCCGCCGCGATCGAGCCGCCGTGGAACTCGACGATCAGCCGCGCCACGTACAGTCCGAGGCCGAGGTGGGGCGCGCCCGGGCGCCGCTCGCCGCGCACCGAGACCATGGATTCGAACAGTCTGCCCTGCATGTCCTCCGGCAGCAGCGGGCCCTTGTTTTCGACACTCAGCACCGCCTCCCCGCCCTGCTCCTCGAGCCTGACCCGGATCGGCTCGCCTGGGCGGCAGAAGTCCACTGCGTTTTCCACCAGCTTGTCGAGCAGCTGCGCCGCGAGGTCGGGCGAACCCTCGACCTCGACGCGCCGCTCGGGCAACTCGAGCGCGAGGCGCGCGTTCGGGTATGCGAGGCGATAGCCTTCGACGCAGCCGCGCACCACCGGGACGAGATCGTAGCGCTCGCGTTCCGCGGCGCGCAGACCCTGCTCGAGGCGCGAGGCCTCGGTCATGCGCTGCAATATCGTATTGAGCCGCGCGAGACCTTCCTCAGCGCGCGCGATATACAGGCTCGATTCCTGCTGCGAGGGGGCGAGCTGGAGGTTCTCCAGCGACGAACGCACGACGGCGATTGGCGTGCGGAGCTCGTGCGACAGCCGGTCGGCCATGCTCTCGAGGTAGGCATGGTGCTGCGCAAGCCGCGCCAGCATGGCGGAGAAGCTGCGCGAAAGATCACCAATCTCGTCTCCCGCTTCGGACCCCGCTGCCAGGCGGGTAATGCGGCCCCGGGCGTCAATCGCCGACTCCGCTTCGTCGCGCAACCTGCGAATGCGATGCGAAAGACGCGTCGCGTACGCGATCAGGATTCCCCCTGCGCCGGCGAATGCGGCGAGCGTCAGCAGCAGCAGGCGCTCGAGCGCGGCGCTGCGCAGCGAGACGATCGGGTTGGTGGTTTCCTCTACCACCACCGCACCCGCGACGTCGTCGCCATTCCAGATCGGGTAGGCGGCGGACAACACCACTGCCCGTCCGTCGGGGGTACGGCGCATGCGCGTGCCGGGTGTGCCCTGAAGCGCCGCAGTAATGTCGCGCCCGGTAGCGAGCACGTCGTCGGGCAGCGCTTCGGCAAAGTCCTCGGTCGGGCGCTGAATCAGCCAGCCGATCACGCGCCGCCAGAGCTCCTGCAGCGTATCCGAGTCGTGCGGCGGCGAAGGCCGGCGCAGGCTGCCGGCAAGCGCCAGTACCTGGTAGCGGCGGTTGACCACCCAGATGCGCGAACTCGAGCGTTGTACCCCGCGCAGGATGGCGGCGATCTCCTGCTGCGCGGGTCCGGCGTCGACCGACGCCTCGCGCGCCAGCGCGACGCTCGGCGCCTGCTCTGCGCCTTTGCCCTCGCGCTGGGCGAGCCTGCGCAACTCCTGTTCCGCCTCTTTTCGCAGCGCGTCGTCGTCGCGCGCGGGTACCGCGGCGAGCAGTTGGGGTCGGTCGTGCAGCGCCGTCGCTACCGCGCGCGCGGTAGCGAGCAGCGCCCGCTCCTCGCCCTCGAGCAGGAAGCGTTCCATTTCGTTTACGTACAGCGCGCCCGCAAGCGGCAGCGCAAGCAGCGCGAGGGACACCAGCGCGAGCTTGGCGCGCAGGCTGATCCGCAGGCGCATGGCGGCCTCTACGCCTTCCAGCGGTAGCCTATGCCGTAGGCGGTATCGACCTGGTCGAATGCCTCGTCGACGGCGAGGAATTTGCGGCGGATGCGCTTGATGTGCGACGTCACGGTGCTGTCGTCGACCACGAGTTGCGCCTCGCGCATGAGCTGCTCGCGGCTTTTCACGTGACCCGGGAATTTCGCCAGCGCATGTACCATCCAGAACTCGGTCAGCGTCAGCTCCACGGGCTTGCCGTTCCACGCCACGCTGAAGCGCTTCAGGTCGAGCTTCAGCGCCCCGCGTTCGAGCGTTTCTTCGCTGGATTGCGGCGCGCGCGCAAGCTCCGCCCTGCGAAACAGGGCGGCGATGCGCGCGACGAGATGCGGCAGGCTGATGTCCTTGGTGAGGTAGTCGTCGGCGCCCAGACGCAGCCCGGAAACCACGTCGAAATCGCTGTCGCGGGCGGTGAGGAAGATGATCGGCAACGCAGCCGAGAGCGCCCGCAGCTCGCGGCACAGCTCGAATCCGCCGTCTACATCGGCCCCGAGCCCGATGTCGATGATGGCAAGGTCCGGCAGCCTGGCTTTCATGGCTGCGAGTGCCTCCGGCCGGTTGCCGTAGGCCGCGATGTCGAAGCCGTGCTTGCGTAGGGCGTCGGCATAGTTTGCGCGGATGGCGGGATCGTCCTCGACGATCGCGATGCGGCGGGCCATGCGGCGAATATAGCCGATCGCTTCCCGCTCCGAGCGGGCTGCCACGGGATTGCCAGAATTGTTCCCGGACTTGCCCGCACCGGCCTGCCAGCCAGCCCTATTGCAGGGCTCCAATACGATCATGGAAAACACCAGACACTCCAGCCGGGCGCGGCTCATCGCCGCGGACATGGTCGCCTTCGTGACGCTCGCCGTTGCGCTGGGTCTCGCAACCGGGATCGCGCTTGCGGGCGTGGCACTGCTGCTCGCGAGCCAAGGCTCGCTATGAGTGCCTACGGTGGGGTTTCCCTTGGCGTCGAATGCGCTTGGCCAACGCCATTTGATTCATGGGGCTTTACCGAAAGTAAGCACACACTTGAACCGCGGCGGCGAGCGCGCGAATCGAAGCTGGCCCTCCTCCCTGGCTTCGATTCGCCGCTCGCCGACTTCGGCTCGGCGTCAGGCGCCGTAGCTGCCGACGATGGTGACCGAGGAAACGTTCTGGCTCGGGAAGCCCCCGAGGTTGTGGGTCATCCCCAGTACCGGGTCGGCGCGCTGCCGCTCGCCCGCCCGTCCCGAGAGTTGTAGGTACATCTCGTACAGCATACGCAACCCGGAGGCGCCGATCGGGTGGCCGAAGCACTTCAGGCCGCCGTCGATCTGGCACGGCACCTTGCCGGACGCGTCGTAGAAGCCGTCCAGAACGTCGTTGATCGCCTTGCCTTCGGCGGAGATGCCGAGGTCCTCCATGGTGACCAGCTCGGTGATCGAAAAGCAGTCGTGCACGTCGAACATCGAGATACGCTTCCTGGGGTCGTCGATGCCGGCCTCGCGGTAGGCGCGCTTGGCGGCGACGCGAGTGGTGGCGAAATACGAGCCGTCCCAGTCGTCGAACTGAACCTCCTGCCCGTTGGATACGGCGAGCTGCAGCGCCTTGACCGCGACCAGGTCCTTCTTGCCCAGCCCGCGCGCGATCTCGGGCGTGGTGACGATCGCGCAGGCCGAGCCGTCGGAGACGCCGCAGCAGTCGTACAACCCGAGCGGGTCGGCGATCATCGGCGCATTCATCACGTCGTCCTCGGTGATGCGGTTCCGCAGGTGCGCCTTGGGGTTCTTGGCGCCGTTGTCGTGGCTCTTGACCGAGATGTGCGCCATGGCGCGCTTCAGGTCCTTGGCGTCGACCCGGTGCTTGGCGCGGTAGGCCGCCGCAAGCTGGGCAAACGAGCCTGGAGCCGAAATGTTGGCCCAGAAGAAATTGTTCAGGCCGCCGCGGCCGCGCTGCGGCAGGCCGCCGTAGCCGGTGTCCTTGAGCTTCTCGACGCCGAGCGCGAGCGCGATGTCGACCGCGCCCGAGGCCACCGCATAGACCGCGCCGCGGAACGCCTCCGTGCCCGTGGCACAGTAGTTCTCGACGCGGGTGACCGGGATGTAGGGCAGGCGCAGCGTCATCGCCAGGGGAATCCCCGACTTGCCTACGTGCTGCTCCTCGATCGCGGTGCCGAACCACGCCGCCTCGATCTGGTTGCGCTCGATGCCGGCGTCCTTGAGCCCTTCTTCGAACGCTTCGACCATCAGGTCTTCGGCGTTGCGGTCCCAGCGCTCGCCAAACTTCGAGCAGCCCATGCCGAGGATCGCTACCTTGTCGCGGATTCCGCTTGCCATATCGGACCTCCTGTCAAATTGACGCCGGCGCGGCCTTCCAGAAATAGCGCACGAAACCCCTCGCAGCGTCGTTTTCCTTGATGCGGAACATCATGCGCATCGGCATGCCGACCTCGACCTTGCCGTCGTCGACGTCGGCGAAGTCCGCCATCATGCGCCCGCCGTCGTCGAACTGGACCATGCCGTAGTACGCGGGCGGATCGGCGCTGTAAGTCAGCACATCGGCGGTGTACGACATCACCTTTGCGCTCAAATCGGAGAACGGCTGATCGTCCTGCGAGTCGAGCGCGTTGCATTTCGGGTTGACGCAGTAGCGCCCGCGCGGGAACTGCAGCGTGCCGCAGTTGCGGCAGCGCCCGCCGACCAGGGCCGGTGACCATGTCGCGGTTGCGGTACAGGGTAGACAACGGCGTGGCGTGGTCGGTTTCCGCTCGCATGCCCCGTTCGAGCGTGATGTGGTCGTTGAAGGCGAGGAAGCGCTCGTAGTTCGTCTCCTCCTTGCGGCGTGCGAGCGCGCCCTTCACCCCTGCCCGCGGCGGCAGCTTGGCGATGGCATCGGTGACCTCGAACAGCAGCGCATCGCAGCCCTGGCCGAAGGCGGCGATCAGAATGCGGTCGCCGGGCTTGGCATCTTGCAGTGCGTGCGCCAGCATCAGCAGCGGGTGCGCAGCGCCCGTGTCGCCGCAAACCGCCGCAAGATTGTCGCGCAGCGCGGTCTCGGCCAGCCCGACCCGCTTCGCGAGCCCGGCCGTCACGCGCGGCAGCGTGCACGGCATGCAGAAGTGCGTCACCGACGAGGCTGGGGTGCCCGAGGCCTCGAACAGCGCAGTGAGCGCGGCGGGGACGATCTTCATGTAGCCCTCGTCGCGGATCCAGCGCTCTTCCCAGGCGTAATCGTGGGCGCGGTCGTGGCCGCGATACTGATGCACGAAGTCGACCGTTTCGCTGTGCGCCGCGACCAGGTGCGCAATCGGCTCGCCGCGACCGACCAGCAGCGCCGCGGCGCCGTCGCCGTAGTGCATCTCCTGCGGACTCGCGGCCTTGGCGAGGCGGTGCTCGCCTGCGGCCACCAGCGCGCTGCCGCCCGCCGCGAGCGCCGTGCCGAGCGCCGAGGTGCCCGCGCGCAGGCTGCCGGTGACATCGAGCACGCGCAGGGCGGAGCCGAGGTGCAGCGCGGTTGCCACGATGCCGGCGTTCTGCCGGTCGTCGTAGGGGTGCGTGGTCGAGGCGAGCATCAGCTGCCCGATCACGGCCGGGCGCACGCCGCTCAGGCAGTCGCGCGCCGCCTCGACCGCCATGGTGACTGCGTCCTCGTCCCAGTTGGCCATCGCGCGCTCGCCTTTGGCCAGTCCGCGCAAGCCGGGGTTGAACCAGCTGTTCGCCGTCGCGATGACCTTGCGCTGCAGACGGCGCCTTGGAAGGTAGGCGCCATACGAGAGGATGCCGAAAGCGTCGCTCATCAGGTCGCTCGCTGCGCGCCCATTCGCTTGATGTGGCCGGTCTGTTCGTCGTAAGCCACTCGTTCGATCGCATCGAGGTTCGTTCCGGTCACGCGAATGAAGCGCGACTTGTCCGGATAGTCGATCGCGTGGATCGCGCTGCCGGCGAACACCCCGACTTCCCCCGGGTTCGAGCCGGTACTGCCGCGTCCGCTCCAGCTTGGCTTGTTCTGAATTGCTGCCGTCGTCCACGCGGCGGTATTCCGACATGTCGGTGTAGCCGATCGCCTGGCCGTAGATCGCCCACGATGCGCCATGATCGTGAGGCGGCGACTTGCGCGCCTTCTCGTTGACGTGCGCCAGCACCTCGAACCCGAGCTCGCCGTCGACATGGAGGCGATGCAGCCCGCCCGTAGCAGCGGGGCCGCAGGTCCGCTGGACGAAGCTGCTGTTCGTAAGCAGCGTCGCAAGCCGTTGGCGAACGTCTTCCAGCTCGGCGGGACCGCTTCCGCGCCGCAACGTTGTGCGGACATCCTTGATGAACTGATCGAATTCGTAGTTCACGTCGCCACTCTCGCTTATAGGTATGACCTCTGACAGGCCATATTCTGCCCCACGCCATTCACCTCTGCTATCACGCCCGGATTCATTTTTCCTTGGTCCCGTACCGCTCGGCGAGAAAGCGCCCTATCGTGCGCGAGGGAACGATGATGTCCTCGAGCCCCAGCTCCTTGCAAATGTGCTCGAGCTCGGCGTCCTGGATCTTAGTGACCACGCGTTTGAAGCCAAGCGAGCGCCCCACCAGGCTGGCGAGGATGTTCGCTTGATCGTTATCGGTCAGCGCGAACAGGACGTCCGTGCCATTCGGATCAGCCTCGCGCAGGATCGCCGGTTTGCTTCCGTCGCCGTGCAGGAAGCCGCAATCGAGCTCCTCGGTGAGGGCGTCTATGTGGTCTTTGTCATGCTCGATAATGACCACCTCATCTCCCCGCTCGCGCATCAGCTTGGCCGTCAACACCGCCAGCGAGCTCGCGCCGATGAATACCACTCTCATAAGGATTCGTCCCTGTTCCCGATCCAGGTTCCCGGATACAGCGTCACCAGCAGCGCCACGATCTCCAGCCGCCCGAGCAGCATATCAAGTCCGAGTACGGCCTTCAGCGATGGTTCAAGCGTCGGGCTGGTAAGTCCGGTGGAAAGCCCCACCGTTGCGGTCGCCGACGCCACCTCGAACAGCGAATGCATCGGCGCGTGGCCATACGCGAGGAACGTGAACCACGACAGCAACACCACCGCGCAATACAACGCCATCAAGAGCAGCGCGCGCCCGAGGTCCGCGTCCTCGATGCGCCTGCCTTCGAGCATCGGCTCAATCACCGCGTGACTCGTCGCGCCCGTGCGGCGAATCGCGACGTGCGCCGCGCGCAGCAGGAACAGCACACGCAGCAGCTTGACCCCGCCTGCGGTCGAGCCGACGCAACCACCGACCATCATCGCGACGATCAGCACGAGCAGCGATGCGTTCCCCAGTGAGGATATCGGCGAGTCGCTGAAGCCGGTTGTGGTCTGCGCCGACACGCCCAGCACCGCCGCGCGGCGCAGCGCCTGCGGCCAGGCGACCCGCTCGCCGAGGACCATGAGCACCGTCAGCACCGCAACGACCAGCATCAACGCGAACGCGAGAGCACGCAACTCCGGGTTGCGCCACAGCGCCCCCGGGCCGGCAGACCAGGCGCGGTAATAGAGCGGCAACCCGATCGCACCGCACACCGAAAGCGTCATGATCACCGCTGTCACCTTGCCGGAGGCGAATCCCGCCAGGCTTGTGTCGAAACTCGAGAAGCCTCCCGTGGATACCGCGGCGAGCACGTGGTCGACGCCCGCGGCTGAGTGTGCCCCCGCGACCCACACCGCGACGATGCCCAAGGCTGTGAGCACGAGGTACACGAGGAGCACACGCTGCGCATGCGAGCGCACCGTGCTCGCCAGGCCCTCGCCCGCGGTCTCGGGTTCGATGAGTCGGCGTGCGACGCCGCCCTGGCCCGCGAGAAGCGCGAGCGACAGCACCACGATTCCCAGCCCTCCGTACCACTGCATCCATGCGCGCGTGAAGAGAAAGGTTTGCGGCAGGTGCTCTACCGTGGCGAGGGTCGAAAGACCCGTGGTGGTGATCGCCGACACGGCTTCGAACAGCGCGTCGCCGAAGGGGAGACCGGCATCCGTGAACGGGATGGTCATGACCAGCGGCGTGGCAATGAAGGCGAGCGCGGTGATCACCAGCGCCTCGCTCGGCAGCACGCGCGACGGCTCGGGCAGTCGCGCAAGCGGCAGGCCGACGGCGGCCAGCAGCGCGCTCACCGCCAGGTAGCTCAGGCTCAGGTGGTACTCGCGGAAATACAGCGAAGCGGCGAGTGGCGCGAACGACAGCAGCGCCTGCAGCAGCGCAAGCTGGCCGAAATACTTCGACACCACGCGCAGGCGGACCGCGTAGGTGACTGCCGACATGCGCTCGCCTTTGTCCACATTCGGCATTCTGAGCCATGCGGGGCCGCGCGCTTGACCCAGGTCAAACCTGCGCTGCGGGAGTCGGCCCTAGCTTGCGCGCTGCGACTCCGGACGCCGGCGACGGCGCAGCGGCAGCGGAATGTTTCCGTGCAGCAGAATGTCGTTCCAGGTCACGATCCCGGTGACGTCGTCTGCGCTGTCCAGCTTGCCCTCGCGGGTGAGCAGCGCGATATCACCGCCGCTTTCCCGCAGGCGGGCGAGTACGTCGAATATCAAATCTTGTGCGTTCACCACTGCGTAGTGCGGGCGCGCGTGCTCGCCGACCGTCCCTGCGCGGCTGCCGCGCCTCAGCATGTGCACGATCCGGCGCGAGGAGAGCACGCCTTGGACCTTCCCGTCGCGGGTTACCAGGACATGCGGCACGAAGGTCTGCCGCTGCAAGCCCTCGAACAGGGTCGTCACCGGCAGGTCCGCATCGCAAATCTGCATCGGGGTGCGGATGAAGTCTGCCACCGAGCGTAGCATGTACAGGTTGGTATGGAACGCGTCTGGAATGAGGTGGCCGCGACGCGTCAACTTCATGGTGTAGATGCTGTCGGTCATAAGCAGCCGGCGCGCGCCGTACGCGATCGACACGGTAATCATGAGCGGCACGATGACGTTGTAATCGCGCGTCATTTCGAAGATCATCACTATCGCAGTGACGACCGCCCCGGTCGCCGCACCCACGAGCGAGGCCATGCCGATCACCGCGGTGCCCGCCACATCAAGGTGCAGTCCGGGCACGAACTGGTTGGCGAGCAGCGCGAACGCGGCGCCGAAGGTCGCGCCCATGAAAAGCGACGGCGAGAAGATACCGCCCGAACCGCCCGAACCGAGCGTAAGACAAGTTGCGAGCAGCTTGAGAAAGCACAGCAGAAGCAGAATCTCGGCGCCGGTGAGCACGTGGGTAAGGGTGTCCTGTACCGTGGCGTAACCGATACCCGCCACGTAGTAGTGCCCAAGGTAGCGCTGGCACAGGTAGAAGATCACGCCCACCATCGCCATGCCGAGCACGTGCTGGCCGTAGTAGCCGCCCGGCAGCGTCTCGAACTTGTCCTCGAAGGCGTAGATGGAACGGATGTAAACGAAGGACATGATGCCGAACAAGACGCCGAGCATCACGTAGGCGGCGATCGGCCCGAGCGACAGGTGGTAGGACGCGGGCAGGGTCAGCGCGGGGATGTCGAACGCCGGGTAATCTCCGAAGAACGCGCGGCCGACGATGGTCGCGGCGCCCGCGGAAAGTGCCACCGGAATCACGGTGCGCGCGCTGATTTCAGGCAGGATGATCTCGATTGCGAACAGCAAGCCGCCGATTGGCGTGTTGAAGGTTGCGGCGATGCCCGCCGCGCCGCCGCAGGCCACGAGCGTGATCCGCTGCCACTCGGGCAGCCGTGTCAGGCGCGCGACGGTCGAGCCGAAAGCCGCGGCGATCTGGATGATCGGGCCTTCGCGGCCAACCGAGCCACCGGTGCCGATCGAGATCCCGGAGGCGAGCGCCTTGATCAAGGTAACGACCGGCCGGATGATGCCGCCGCTGTAGTAGATCGCGTCGACCACTTCCGGCACCCCGTGACCCTTCGCCTCGGGCGCGAAATTCTTGACGATGAACGCCACCACCAGTGCGCCGAGCACGGGCACCGCGATAATCCACGCCCCCCAGGGTGACGGCGCAGTGTGTATGTTAGCGTCGTAAGTGAGCGACCACTCCCCAAGGAACATCACGTTGTGAACTAGGCCGATCAGGTCGCGGAAGAGGACGGCGCCGAGCCCGCCCGCGATGCCGACGAGAACCGCTAGCGCGATCAGGCGGCTCGGCGAGTGTTCGCTAAACCACACGCGCCCCAGCTTGCGGCGGCGCACCAGCGCGCGCAGGCGATCGGCGGTTTCGGATTCAAGTGACCAATCGGACAGTTCGCCGCCCGCAGGGCGCGTCATCGCATACCTTTCATAGAGTGAAAACACGAAGGCCGGGACGCGGCATGACCGGTCGCATTTGTGCCCCGCACCGCGCTAGTCGATTGCGCGCGGGTTAATGCCCTCACCCCCGAGGATAACAAAATCGTGACCTGACGCTCCCTGTCCGCGCACTGGCGTATCCGCCAGGATTCGAGACGGCTAGACGCAGCTGCGGTAGGCAGGCTCGTACATCTTCGAACTTACGAACGAGAGCAGATCCTGCGACCGTGGCACGCCCGCCAGCCCTCTGTCGAACGCCACCTCGGCCACCGCCGCTGCGATACGAGCCGAGATCTCACGCACCCGCGCCAGCGGCGGATACAGGCTGCCCTGCACCAGGTCCTGTTCTGTGACGAGATCGGCCAGCGCGCGCGCCGCGGCGAGAAACATCTCGTCGGTCGCGCGGCGCGAGCCGCATGCGATCAGGCCCAGGCCTACGCCCGGGAAGATATAAGAGTTGTTGCCCTGGCGCGGGACATGGGTCCTGCCCTCGAAGGTGACCGGGTCGAAGGGGCTGCCGCAGGCGAACAGCGCTCGTCCGGCGGTCCAGAGGTAGGCCTCCTGCGCGGTGCATTCAGCTTGCGAAGTCGGGTTGGACAGTGCGAACACGATCGGCCGCTCGTTTAGGCGTGCTATTTCTTCCAGTACCTCGCGCGTGAACGATTTGCCCACGGCGGCAACGCCGATGATCGCGGTGGGCTTGATGGCCTTCATTGCGGAAAGGAAGTCCGGCGCCTGCGGGTGCTCGTGTGCGTACGGCCTCTTGTGCTCGCCAAGGTCGGTGCGGGATCTCACCACCAGGCCTCTGGAATCCACCAGCCAGCAGCGCTTGCGCGCTTCGGCCGCGGACATGCCTTCTCCCACCATCGCCGCCACCACCAGGTCGCAGATGCCGGTAGCCGCCTCACCTGCGCCGAGGAAAAGCAGTCGCTGTGCCGCAAGCGTGCTGCGGGTGACGCGCAACGCGGAGTAGAGCCCGGCCAGCGCGACGCTCGCCGTGCCCTGAATGTCATCGTTAAAGCAGCACACCCGGTCGCGGTATTTGTGCAACACGCGGAACGCGTTCAGGTTCGCGAAGTCCTCGAACTGGATGATCACGCCTGGAAACACCTCCTGCGCAGCGGAAATGAACTCCTCGATCAGCGCGTCGTACTCCGCGCCGCGCAGCCGGGGCTGCTTGAGGCCGATGTAGAGCGGATCCTGCAGGAAGGCCGCATTGTTGGTGCCGACATCGAGCATCACCGGAAGAGTGGTCGCTGGATGGATACCCGCGCAGGCCGTATAGAGCGAGAGCTTGCCCACCGGGATGCCCATGCCGTTGGCGCCGAGGTCGCCGAGCCCCAGGATGCGCTCGCCGTCCGTGACGACCATGATCTTGACGTCGCGCGTCGGCCAGTTGCGCAACACCGCGGCGACACGGCCGCGGTCGGCGGCCGAGACCCAAATGCCGCGGGGTCGCTGGAAGATGTGCGCGAAACGCTGGCACGCGAGCCCGACGGTAGGGGTGTAGATAAGCGGCATCATTTCGTCCGGATGGTCCATGACCACGCGGAAGAACAGGGTTTCGTTTCGGTCGTGCAGCGCGTTGAGGCTGATGAACTTGTCGAGATCGGTCGGCAGCCGGCGCAGGCTGTCGAGCACCCGCGCCACCTGCTGCTCGGGAGTGATCACGGCAGGGGGGAGCAGTCCACGCAGACCCAAGGCGTCGCGCTCGGCATCGCTGAATGCGGTGCCCTTGTTCAGCAGCGGGTCACGCAGTAGATAGAGCCCTGAAGGCGAGCGGCTAGCGCCCGCGCCGGGTCCCAAGTGGGCGGCCATGCTGGAATCCTCCGTCTTTTCCCTGCCTGGAATGCTGCGCCGGCCCGCACGCACGCTATTGACGCAGATCAAGCGGAACTTCGGTGGATCCGGCCTGCGCTAGCGCTTGCGCAGCCTTCTAATCGCGGCGAGCTGTGCTGCGAGCATCGCGAGTTCGCTCTCGACCGCGGCGATTTCCTGCTTGTCCTGTGCTTTGGCGCGCGCATCCTCGGCCTTCTTCAGCGCCTCGTTGGCCTTCGCTTCGTCCAGGTCGGTGCCACGAATCGCGGTGTCGGCCAGCACCGTAATCACCTTGGGCTGCACCTCCAGGATGCCGCCGGCGACGAAGATCAGGTGTTCCTCGCCACCGCCGGCGGGCGTGATACGCACCGCGCCCGGCCGGATGCGCGTAATCAGCGGCGTGTGCTGGGGATAGATGCCCAACTCGCCGACCTCGCCCGGCAGGACGACGAACTCCGCCTCGCCGGAGAAGATCGACTCCTCTGCGCTGACCACGTCGACGTGGATGGTGTTGGCCATGAGCGCGCCTTACTGTAGGGTCTTCGCCTTCTCGAACGCTTCCTCGATCGGGCCGACCATGTAGAAGGCCTGCTCCGGGAGGCTGTCGCACTCGCCATTGACGATCATGTTGAAGCCCTTGATCGTGTCCTTGAGCGTCACATACTTGCCCGGCGTGCCGGTGAAGTTCTGCGCCACGGTAAAGGGTTGCGACAGGAAGCGCTGAATCTTGCGCGCGCGCGCCACCGCCAGCTTGTCTTCCGGCGAGAGCTCGTCCATGCCGAGAATCGCGATGATGTCGCGCAACTCCTTGTAGCGCTGCAGCGTTGCCTGCACCGCGCGCGTGGTGTTGTAGTGCTCCTCGCCGATGGTGTTCGGGTCGACCTGGCGCGAGGTCGAGTCGAGCGGATCCACCGCCGGATAGATGCCGAGCGACGCGATGTCGCGCGACAGCACCACCGTCGCGTCGAGGTGGCCGAAAGTGGTCGCTGGCGAGGGATCGGTCAGGTCGTCCGCCGGCACATAGACTGCCTGGATCGAGGTGATCGAGCCTGTCTTTGTGGAGGTAATGCGCTCCTGCAGCCGTCCCATCTCCTCCGCCAGCGTCGGCTGGTAGCCCACCGCCGAAGGCATGCGTCCCAGAAGCGCCGAGACCTCGGTTCCGGCGAGCGTGAAGCGGTAGATGTTGTCGACGAAGAAAAGAATGTCGCGCCCCTCGTCGCGGAAGCTCTCGGCCATCGTGAGGCCGGTGAGCGCGACGCGCAGGCGGTTGCCCGGCGGCTCGTTCATTTGCCCGAACACCATCGCCACCTTGGACTCCGAGATGTTATCCAGCTTGATCACACCCGCTTCGGCCATCTCATGGTAGAAGTCGTTGCCCTCGCGGGTGCGCTCGCCGACACCTGCGAAGACCGACAGGCCCGAGTGCTGCGTTGCGATGTTGTTGATCAGTTCGAGCATGTTGACCGTCTTGCCGACCCCGGCGCCGCCGAACAGCCCGATCTTGCCGCCTTTGGCGAACGGGCAGATGAGGTCGATCACCTTGATGCCGGTCTCCAGCAGCTCGACCGAAGGAGAAAGCTCGTCGAACTTGGGTGCCTGCTGATGGATCGAGCGGCGCTCGTCGGTCTTGATAGGTCCGGCTTCGTCGATCGGCCGGCCGAGCACGTCCATGATGCGCCCCAGCGTGCCCAGGCCCACCGGCACCGAGATCGGGATGCCGGTGCTCTTCACCTTCATTCCGCGGCGCAGGCCGTCGCCCGAGCCCATGGCGATACAGCGCACCACTCCGTCGCCGAGCTGCTGCTCAACTTCGAAGGTGAGCCCCTTTTCCGCGAGCCCTGCCTCACCCGTGTCCACCAGAACCAGCGCCTCGTAGATGCCTGGCATCGATTCGCGCGGGAACTCGATGTCGACCACCGCGCCGATGCACTGGACGATGCTGCCTTCTGCTTGTGCCATGACGTTTTCCTAGACGTTTATTCCGTTACACGGCGGCGGCGCCGCCGACGATTTCCGAGAGTTCCTTGGTGATCGCGGCCTGTCGATTCTTGTTGTAGATCAGCGTCAGTTCGTCGATCAGGGTGCCGGCATTGTCGGAGGCCGCCTTCATCGCCACCATCCGCGCCGACTGCTCCGAAGCCATGTTCTCCGCTACCGCCTGGAAGATGATCGTTTCTACGTAGCGCGTCAGCACTTGGTCGAGCACGGCCTTGGCTTCCGGCTCATAAAGGTAGTCCCAGCTGCCCTCTGGCGCGCCCAGGCGCTCCCCCGAAAGCGGCAGCAGCTGCTCGATCACCGGTTCCTGCTTCATGGTATTGATGAAACGCGTATAGACCAGCATCAGACGGTCGAAGCGGTCTTCGATATAACCATCGAGCATCACCTTCACCGCTCCGATCAGTTTGTCGAGCTGGGGCCGGTCGCCTAGCTGGACCACCTGGGAAACGATGTTGGCGCCGAGGCGCTGCATGAAGCCCAGGCCTTTGTTGCCGAAGCAGCAGACCTCGATCTCCTCGTCCTGCGCCTGCCATTCCTTGTACTGGCCGAGCGTCATGCGCAGCACGTTCGTGTTCAAGCCTCCGCACAGGCCCTTGTCGGTAGTGATCACGATGAGCCCGACGCGCTTGACCGAATCGCGCGAGACCACGAACGGATGGCGGTACTCCGGGTTGGCGTGGCTGATGTGCGCGGCCACGGTGCGGATTTTCTCGCCGTAGGGTCGCGTCGCGCGCATGCGCTCCTGCGCCTTGCGCATCTTGGACGCGGCGACCATTTCCATCGCCTTGGTGATCTTGCGAGTGTTCTGCACACTCTTGATCTTGTTGCGGATCTCTTTGGTGCCTGGCATGGCGCTGGCTCAGCCTAGAACGAGCCGCTCTTTTTCCAGTCTTCGATCGCGCCCTTGAGCGCCTTTTCGTCGTCCGCCGTAAGGTCCTTCTTGCCCTCCATGCGACCGATCAGATCGGCGTACTTCTCCTTCACGTAGTCGCGCATCGACTTCTCGGCCGAGATGGCTTTCTTGACCTCGATGTCGTCGAAGTAGCCGTTGTTGACCGAGAACAGCGTCAACGCCATCTCCCACACCTGCTGCGGCATGTACTGCGGCTGCTTCATCAGCTCGGTCACCATGCGGCCGCGCTCGAGCTGCTTGCGGGTCGCCTCGTCGAGGTCGGACGCGAACTGCGCGAACGCCGCCAGTTCGCGGTACTGCGCCAGCGCCAGGCGCACGCCGCCGCCCGTGTCGCGCCGCTTCATGATCTTGGTCTGCGCCGCGCCGCCCACCCGCGACACAGAAACCCCTGCGTTGATCGCCGGACGGATACCGGCGTTGAACAGGTCGGTCTCGAGGAAGATCTGGCCATCGGTGATCGAAATCACGTTGGTTGGCACGAACGCGGTGACGTCACCGGCTTGCGTCTCGATGATCGGTAAAGCGGTAAGCGAGCCGGTCTTGCCCTTCACCTTGCCGTCGGTGAAGCGCTCGACCCACGCCTCGTTGACGCGCGCCGCGCGCTCGAGCAGTCGACTGTGCAGATAGAACACGTCGCCCGGGTATGCCTCGCGCCCCGGCGGGCGGCGCAGAAGAAGCGAGATCTGCCGGTAGGCCCAGGCTTGCTTGGTCAAGTCATCGTAAATGATCAGTGCGTCCTGGCCGCGGTCGCGGAAGTACTCGCCCATGGTGCAGCCAGAATACGGAGCGATGTACTGCATCGCGGCGGACTCGGAAGCGGACGCGGCGACCACGATGGTGTATTCCATCGCGCCGTGCTCTTCCAGTTTGCGCACCACGTTGGCGATGGTCGACGCCTTCTGGCCGATCGCGACGTAGACGCAGAACAGGTCCTTGCCCTTCTGGTTGATGATCGTGTCGACCGCAACCGCGGTCTTGCCGGTCTGGCGGTCGCCGATGATCAGCTCGCGCTGGCCGCGCCCGACCGGCACCATGGCATCGATTGATTTCAGGCCGGTCTGCACCGGCTGCGAGACGGACTTCCTCCAGATGACGCCCGGCGCAACTTTTTCGATGACGTCGCGCTCCTTCGCATCGATCGCGCCCTTGCCGTCGATCGGCTGCCCAAGCGAGTTGACCACGCGCCCGAGCAGTTCGGGCCCGATCGGCACCTCGAGAATGCGCCCGGTGCACTTTACCGTGTCGCCCTCCGAGATATGCTCGTACTCGCCCAGAATCACCGCGCCGACAGAGTCGCGCTCGAGGTTGAGCGCCAGGCCGAAGGTGTTCTGCGGGAACTCCAGCATCTCACCCTGCATCACGTCGGACAGGCCATGTACGCGCACGATGCCGTCCGTGACCGACACGACGGTGCCCTGGGTGCGCTTCTCCGCGCCGGCATCGAGGTTCTGGATGCGGCTCTTTATCAGTTCCGAAATCTCGGACGGGTTGAGTTGCATAAGGATGGATTCCTTGGTTTTAAGCCTTGAGTGCGCTCTGCAGTGCGGCAAGCTGCGCGCGAACCGAAGCGTCGATCACCTGGTCGCCAATCGCTACCCGCACACCGCCGATCAGCTCCTTGTCGACACTCACATGCGCGCGGACCTTGCGCCCGGTGTGCCTTTCCAGCCGCGCGGTGAGGTCCGCCAGCTGCGCGGCGTCGAGCTCGAATGCCGACTGGATATCCGCCTCAACCGTGCCTTCGCGCTCGTTCTTCAGCGCTTCGTACTGCGCGCGGATTTCGCCTAGCAGCGCGAGCCGGTGGTTGTCTGCCAGCACGCGCACGAAGTTCTCGCATTCTGCCGTTAACCGGCCGGTGAGGACCGAAATGAACAGTCCGGCCACCTTCGCCGCGGGGAGATTTGGATCGCTCATTGCGGTGCGCACGCGCTCATCGTCGGACACCTGCGCCAGCAGCGCGAGCATCGCCGACCAGTCGGCAAGCTTTCCTGCGTCGGCGGCGAGCCGGAAAACGGCCTCGGCGTAGGGTCGCGCTATGGTGATCGGCTCGGCCATGTTCGGCTAAAGCTGCGCCTTGATCGAATCGAGCAGTTGAGCGTGCGCCCTGGCGTCGACTTCGCGGCGCAGAATCTTTTCCGCGCCGGCCACCGCCAGCTGGGCGACCTGGTCGCGCAGCTGCTCGCGTGCGCGGGTAATTTCCTGGTCGATCTCGGCCTTGGCGGCGGCCACTTCGCGGTCGCCCTCCAGGCGCGCGTTGGCGCGTGCCTCCTCGACCATTTGGGTGCCGCGCTTTTCCGCCTGCGAGACGATTTCCGCCGCGCGTTCGCGAGCCTTCTGCACCACCTGCTCGGCTTCCCGGCTAGAGATTTCGAGCGACTTCCTGCCCTGTTCGCCCGCCGCGAGGCCGTCGGCGATCTGCTTTTGCCGGTTCTCGATCGCGCGCAGCAACGGCGGCCAGACGAACTTGACCGTGAACCAGATAAACAGCGCAAAGGCGGCAGCCTGCGTAAACAGCGTCAGATTGATGTTCATGCCTGCCCCCTACTTCCCGGTAATGACCGACTGCAACCGCTACTTGATGACGGCAAGCAGGGGGTTGCCGAACGCGAACAGCATCGCGAGGCCGACCCCGATGATGAACGAAGCGTCGATCAGGCCCAGCAGCAGGAAGACCTTGGCCTGCAGGGAGGCGGTCAGTTCGGGCTGGCGCGCGGCGGCTTCGAGGAAGCGGCTGCACATGATCCCGATACCGATACACGCGCCGGCGGCGCCGAGGCCGATCATGAGGCCGATGCCGATTCCGGTGTAGGCCTGGATCATCGCTTTCATTTGAAGAAGTTCCATTTTGATTCCCTTTCCAGAGCGAAAAGACGGTTGAGTACTGAAATCAGTGATGCTCGTGCGCCATCGAGATGTACGCCACGGTGAGCATCATGAAGATGAAGGCCTGAATCACGACGATCAGGATGTGGAAGATCGCCCAGCCCAGTCCGAGGACGGTACCCGCCGCGGCGCCGGTAAGCCCGGTCGAGCCCCATACCCAGAGCAAGATGAAGATGATTTCGCCGGCGAACATGTTGCCGAACAGGCGCAGCGAGTGCGACAGCGGCTTGGATACATATTCCACGATGTTGAACAATATATTCGGCAGCCACAGCAGCGGATTGGAGCCGAACGGGGCGCAGAACAGCTCGTGGATCCAGCCGCCCAGGCCTTTCGACTTGATCGCGAAGTAGATCATGAGCACCCAGACCGAAAGCGCGAGCGCGAAGGTCGTGTTCACGTCGGCGGTCGGAACGGGGCGCCATTCGGGAAAGCCGAGCGCGCCCATGCCCTTCGAAATGAAATCAACGGGCAGCCAGTCCATGGCGTTCATCAGCAGCACCCACACGAATACGGTGAGGGCCGCCGGGGCGACGAACTTGCTGCGGTCGCCGTGGGTGAAGATCCCCTTGACCTGCTCGTCGACGAACTCGAACGCCAGCTCGACCATCGCCTGGCGCTTGTTCGGCACGCCCGAGGTGGCGCCGCGCACGATCCACCAGAAGAACCCCACTCCGATCACCCCGAGGATCACGGCGGTGACGAGCGAGTCGACGTGAAGAGTCCAGAAGCCACCTTCGCCGCCTTCGCCGAACGGCTTGGCGAGGAACGTCAGGTGATGGCTGATGTATTCGGTCGGTGTGAGTTCTGTGCCGGCGGACATCGCTAAACCGTATTCGACTTTCTACTCAGAGCGCCTTAATGCTCGCGCACGATAAACGCCATGGTGAAGATCAGCATGGTCACCACAAACGACCCGAGTAAGGCGAGCAGTACGACATCCCTGTATGTCGCTAGTACCAGCCACAACAGGATCACCATGAGTCCGATTTTGATGCCTTCGGCCCTCAAGGCGCCGAGCAGGACCCCCCCTGCCGACTCAGCCTTACCCAACGATGCCACCGCTGCCGATACCAGCCCGGCACTGATGCTTATCAGTCCGCCCAAGGCAGCGGACAGCGCGCCGTCAGGGCCGGCCGCGACCGCCGCGACCGCCGTCAGCACCACGGTCGCGATGAGCTGCCATCGCAAGACGGTGCGGATCGGCTTGCCTAGGAAGCGAAGCATGGCGTTCGTTTTCCCCGCCCCCGGCAAAGCCTGCGGAGTATAGCGATCGAAGGGGTGTCTGGTCAACGTGGTGCGCCGCAACACTCGGCCGTCCGGCCGATTCAGCGCAGCTTCCGCAATAGGGCGTCGAGATGGTCAAGCCCTGAGTAGTGCACGACGACTTTGCCGCTGGCCTTCTTGCCCGGCCGAATTTCCACAGTGGTGCCGAGACGTTCGGAGGCCTCCTGCTCCAGCCTGAGCAGGTCGCGATCCGCCTTGCGCTTCTTGCCCGGGCCGCCGCCACGCAGCTGCTGCGCCACCAGGGCTTCGGTCTCCCGCACCGAAAGCCCGCGACCTGCGACGCGATTGGCGGCCTCGATCTGACGCACGCCGTCGAGCGCAAGCAGGGCGCGCGCATGGCCCATTTCCAGCACCCCCTCCATAACCATCGCCTGCACCGGCTTGGGCAACCGAAGCAGGCGCAACAGGTTGGTGGTGGCGCTGCGCGAGCGACCGACCGCGTCGGCGGCTTGTTCGTGCGTCATTTTGAATTCGTCGATGAGGCGCTGCAGTCCGGCGGCTTCTTCCATCGGATTGAGGTTTTCGCGCTGGATGTTTTCGATCAGCGACATCGCCAGCGCAGCTTCGTCCGGCACTTCGCGCACCAGGGCCGGCACTTCTTCCAGCCCGGCCATCTGCGCAGCCCGCCAGCGGCGCTCGCCTGCGATCAACTCGTAGCGGTCGCGCTCCACCCTTCGCACCAGGAGCGGCTGCATCAGACCTTGAGACTTGATCGAGGCAGCGAGCTCGGCCAAGGCCTCCTGATCCATTCGGGTTCGCGGCTGGTACTTTCCGGGTCGGATCCGGCCCACGGGCAGCGTTGCGAGCGCTTCCCTCGGCGCTTCATCGCCGCCCAACAGGGCGTCCAGTCCGCGCCCTAGTCCCTTTGGTTTGCTCATGTGGCTTCCATTGTCCGTACGCCGCCGCCGATATCGTGTCTGCCACGCGCGAGTATCTCCTCCGCAAGTGCGAGATAGGCCTGCGCGCCCTTGGAAGTGTCGTCCCACACGACCGCCGGCGCACCGTAGCTCGGCGCTTCCGCCAGCCGGACATTTCTCGGCACCATCGTCTGATAGACCTTGTCTCCGAAGTGCGACTCGAGCTGCTGCGAGACCTGCTGCGAGAGCGTGTTGCGCGGGTCGTACATCGTTCGCAAGAGACCGGCGATATCGAGACTCGGATTGAGGTTGGCGCGCACGCGTTTGATCGTACCGACCAGATCCGACAAACCTTCGAGCGCGTAGTACTCGCACTGCATAGGGATCAGCACCGCCTGAGCCGCAACGAGCCCGTTTATCGTCAGGAGCGACAAGGACGGAGGGCAATCGATAATGATGAAATCGTATTCGGATGCCACTCCGGCGAGCGCCTCGCGTAGACGCCCTTCGCGGTTGTCGAGACCGACGAGCTCGATCTCCGCGCCGGCAAGCTCGCGGTTCGCGGGCAGCAAGTCATAGCCGCCGCTTTGCGAGCGCGCAAGCGCTGCAGCCACGTCGGCCAGGCCGAGCAGCACGTGATACACGGTGCGGTGTGCGGTTCGCTTCTCGACGCCGCTGCCCATCGTCGCATTGCCCTGAGGGTCAAGATCGACCAGCAGCACGCGCTGGCCGGCGCGCGCAAAGGCGGCGGCGAGGTTGACGCTGGTGGTGGTCTTGCCGACCCCTCCCTTCTGATTTGTAACCGCAAGTACGCGCGTCATCGAGCGCTCGCAGGCCGGCACAGCACGAGGTGCCGCTCGGCTTCGAGAAATGGCACCTCGAGGCGCACGACCCGGTCGCAGGCCGTGCCCTCCGGAGTTCGCGTCAACTCGTCGTCCGGATACACGCCTTTCATGGCCGCCAAGACGCCACCCGGGGCGACCAGCCTTCCGCATGCGGAAAGGAAGTCGGCGAGCTCCGCGAACCCGCGCGAGATCACAACTGCAAAGCGTCTTGCGGGCTGCCAGTCCTCGACCCGTCCGGAGTGGACCTTCGCATTGGCAAGCCCGAGTTCTATTGCGGCCTGGCGCAGGAATGCCGTCTTCTTCCGATTGCTGTCATTCAAGGTCACTTGCCATTCTGGGCAGGCAATGGCGAGCGGGATTCCGGGCAGTCCTCCGCCCGAGCCGACGTCCGCGAGCGCGCCGCCAGCGGGCATCGGCAGATGCGGCACAACCGCCAGCGAGTCGAGCAGGTGGTGGCTCACCATCTTCATCGGATCACGGATCGCGGTCAGGTTATAGGTCCGGTTCCACTTTGCGAGCAATTCGACGAACGCGAGCAGCTTGTCACGGGTTCCCGGCGCGAGCCCCAGTGTCAGCGCTGCCAGCCCGCGGTCAAGCGCAACCTCGGGGGTCATGCGCTCTTCTTGTGCCGGGTCTGAGCTGCAGCTCGCTTCAGATGAACCAAAAGGAGCGAGATGGCGGCAGGCGTAATTCCGGAAATACGCGAAGCCTGACCGATCGTTTCCGGCCGGTGGCTAGCAAGCGTTTGTCGAGCCTCGGTAGACAGCCCCCTCACCTGCAAATAGTCGACGTCAGCGGGCAGGCGCAAGTTTTCGTAGCTGTCGCTGCGGGCAACCTCGTCGAGCTGGCGATCGATGTAACCCTGGTATTTCGTCTGAATCTCAACTTGCTCGGCAACGTCCGGCTGCGTGACCCCGGGGCCGGCGTCCGGCAGCGACATCAGCGCTTGATAACTAACCCCAGGACGCGAGAGAAGTTCCGTAAGTGAGTATTCACGTTCGATACCCTTGCCAAGTACCCGCGCAGCTTCCGCGGCAAGCAGGTTGCGCGGCGTGAACCAGGTTGATCCCAGCCGGTCGCGCTCCCGCGCGATCGCGTCGCGCTTGCGGCTAAACCGATCCCAGCGCTCATCGGTCACGAGACCGAGCTCACGGCCAGCTTCGGTCAGCCGAAGATCGGCATTGTCCTCGCGAAGCATCAGGCGGTACTCGGCCCGGCTGGTGAACATGCGGTATGGCTCCGACACTCCGCGCGTGATCAGATCGTCCACCAGCACCCCGAGATATGCTTCGTTCCGTCGCGGACACCATGGCGCGCGCCCCGCGACCTGCAAGCCGGCATTGACCCCGGCGAGCAGTCCCTGCGCGGCCGCTTCCTCGTAACCCGTCGTGCCGTTGATCTGCCCCGCAAAGTAGAGCCCTTGAACGGTCTTCGTTTCGAGGGAGGCCTTCAAATTTCGAGGATCGAAGTAGTCGTATTCGATCGCGTACCCGGGGCGCACGATGTGCGCCTGCTCGAGGCCCCGGATCGAGCGAACCAACTCGAGCTGGACGTCGAACGGCAGGCTGGTCGAGATTCCGTTGGGATAGATCTCGTGCGTCTCCAGCCCCTCGGGCTCGAGGAAGATCTGATGGCTCGACTTATCGGCGAAGCGGTGGATTTTGTCTTCGATCGAGGGACAGTAGCGCGGGCCGACGCCCTGGATCACCCCGGTAAACATCGGCGACCGGTCGAGCCCGCGCCGAATAATCGCGTGCGTGTGCTCATTGGTGTGCGTTACCCAACAGGGCCTCTGCGCGGGATGCATCGCGCGACTGCCGAGAAAGGAAAAGACGGGCTCGGGCGAGTCTCCGGGTTGCTCGACCATGACCGAAAAATCGATGCTGCGGCCATCCAGCCGCGGTGGCGTTCCGGTCTTCAGCCGTCCAACGGGAAGCTTCATTTCGCGCAGGCGAGCCGCGAGGGTCAGCGATGCGGGGTCCCCCGCGCGACCCGCCTGGTAGTGCTCCAAGCCGACATGGATCAACCCCGATAGGAATGTGCCGGTGGTGAGAACCACGGCTCCACACTGGTATCGAATTCCGAGCTGCGTAACAACGCCAACGGCTCGGTCGTCCACGAGCAGAATGTCGTCCACCGCCTGCTGAAGGACGGTCAGATTTGGCTCGCCTTCAAGTCGGCGGCGCATCGCCACCCGATACAGCACCCGGTCGGCTTGGGCACGAGTGGCACGCACCGCCGGGCCCTTGGACGAATTCAGCGTCCGGAACTGTATTCCGGCCTCATCGGTCGCGAGCGCCATGGCGCCACCCAGGGCGTCGATTTCTCTTACCAAATGTCCCTTACCGATCCCACCGATCGATGGATTGCACGACATTTGGCCGATCGTTTCGATGCTATGCGTGAGAAGCAGCGTACGTCGGCCCATGCGGGCAGCCGCGAGCGCGGCCTCGGTCCCGGCGTGGCCTCCGCCAACCACGATGACGTCAAACTGGGTCGGATACAACATGGCGCGCTGGGCCCGGCGACGTTCAATTGCCGGAGAATTTTTCGAGGCGCAATGATACGCGAAGGTGCACGGCGAAACTAGGCGGCAAGCGAAGTTCCACGTGGAACCAGAAGGCGTTCAACGTTCCACGTGGAACAAGCTTGCTCCAGGAGCCAGTGTGCGAGAATCCGCCGCCTCGCGCCCGGTCCATGATCTCTCTCACCCGTTACGTAACTCTGCTTGCCATACCCGAACTCAGAGGCGCCCTGTTGGCCTCGCTGATCGGACGCATGCCGGTCGGAATCACCGGATTGGCGGTGCTTCTCCTCGTTCAGTCCTCGAGTGGATCCTTCGTACGCGCCGGCGCAGCGACCGCTTGCTACATCGCCGGCTTGGCAACGCTGGCACCCGTTCTCGGCAGGCTGATTGACCGCCAGGGGCCGCGCAAGATTCTGCTTGTATGCAGTGTCTTGAACCCGATCTCCCTTGCGGCGCTGGTCGCGCTGATCGAATCGAGTGCCCCCGCCTGGGCGTGGCTGCCGCTTGCGGCAACGGCCGGCGCGAGCTTCCCTCCCATTACCGTATGCATGCGTACCTTGTTCAGGCAGCGCCTCGGCGACGACCCCCTGCTCGCAACTGCGTATTCGCTCGAATCGGTCCTGATCGAAGCCATCTTCATCGTCGGACCCATGCTGGTCGCCTTCTTCGTCGCTGTCGCATCCCCTTCGCTCGCGGTGCTGTTCGCCGCGACCTGCGGTGCCACGGGGGCACAGTTGTTCTTGCGCTCGCCAGCACTGAGAAAGTGGAAGGTTGATCCGCACCCGAGGTCAAATCTTTGGGGGCCTTTGTCGGCGCCACGATTTCTCTCGTTGCTCGCTGTCATTCTTTGCTACTCCGTTGCTTTCGGGCTGGTCGAAATTGGTGTCACCGGATTTGCCGCAGAAGCAGGAAGCCCCGCGCTGGCTGGAGTCCTGCTGGGATTGATGAGCGTGGGCAGCGCGATTGGCGGCCTCGCTTACGGGAGCCGTAGCTGGCATATGCCGCTCGCGCGTCAGTTTTCGCTTACCCTTGCCTTGATGGGCTGTGGGATCCTCCCATTGGCGTTTCTAGCCGGCGTGTGGGGTTTCGCAGGCTTCGCATTGCTGGGCGGCATCGCCATGGCTCCCGCCCTTACCATGCAAAGCATGTTGGTCGCCAAGACCGCGTCTTCGGACTTCTCAACCGAGGCATTTACTTGGTCTGCGACCGGTCTTCTGGCAGGCATCGGCCTAGGCTTCGCTGCCGGCGGCGTAATCCTGCAGACGGTCGGTTCAGCGGCAGTGTTCATCGCCGCCGCCACTGCCTCCCTCCTCGGGGCGGGGGGCGCCCACTTGCGCCTCCGCCAGAAGATGTGATTATCTAATTAATTCAATGCATTAAATAAGATACTACCCAGCCAGCCGACCGTGAAGCGCGGAGCGCCGCGCATCCAGTTCGCGCGGCAGATGGCTTCCGAGCTTGTCGAGCAGGCTATCGTGCGAACTCAACTCCTCCTTCCAGGCGTCGGGCTCAACCGCCGCAATTTCCCGATAGCGGCCCGCAGAAAATCTCTCCAACCCGTCCCAGACTAGGTCTTCGAAGCGCGGCATGATCCCAAGCGGTGTGTCGACGCCTTGGGCGCGCCCGTGGCAGCGCTCGACGATCCAGGCCAGCACTCGCATGTTCTCCGAAAACCCAGGCCAGATGAACTTGCCGTTCGCATCGCGACGGAACCAGTTGACGCGGAAGATCGCGGGAGGATGGTGCACAGCCTTTCCCATCTTCAGCCAGTGCGCGAAGTAGTCTCCCATGTTGTAACCGCAAAAGGCGAGCATAGCCATCGGGTCGCGGCGCACTACACCGACCTTGCCGGTAATCGCTGCGGTCGTCTCGGATCCAAGCGTCGCGCCCATGTACACGCCGTCTTCCCAGGTCGGCGCCTGAACGACTAGCGGCACCGTGCTCGATCTCCGGCCCCCGAAGATGAAGGCCGCAATGGGTACCCCGGCCGTGTCTTCCCATTTCGGATCCATCGATGGACACTGCGCGGCGGCCACGGTGAAACGCGCGTTGGGATGCGCGGCCGTACGACCGCTATTCGGGGTCCAGTCCTTGCCCTGCCAGTCGACGAGGCGCGCCGGTGGCTCCGCGGTCATGCCCTCCCACCAGACGTCGCCTTCCGGGGTAAGCGCGACGTTGGTAAAGATCACGTTTTCGCGCAGCATTTTCATCGCATTCGGATTCGTCGCCTCGGAGGTACCTGGGGCGACGCCGAAGAAACCCGCCTCGGGATTGATAGCGTAGAAGCGCCCGTCATGGCCCGGCTTGATCCACGCGATGTCCTCGCCAATCGTCGTCACTTTCCAGCCTTTAAACGCCGCTGGCGGAATCAGCATCGCGAGATTGGTCTTGCCGCAGGCACTTGGAAACGCGGCGGATATATACGACTTTTCCCCCCGCGGCGACTCGACACCAAGAATCAGCATGTGCTCGGCGAGCCAACCCTCGTCGCGCGCCATCACCGATGCAATACGCAACGCGAGACACTTCTTTCCCAGCAGCGCATTGCCGCCGTAGCCGGAACCGAAAGACCAGATCTCGCGCGACTCCGGAAAATGGACGATCCACTTTTCCTTTTCGTTGCACGGCCAGGCCACATCATTCGCACCCGGCGCGAGCGGAGCGCCGACCGAGTGCATACAAGGCACGAAGTCGCCGTCCTCGCCGAGCCACTCCGCCACCGCGCGTCCCATTCTGGTCATGATGCGCATATTCACCACGACGTACGCCGAGTCGCTCAGTTGCACCCCGATCTGGGCGATGTGAGAGCCGATCGGACCCATGGAGAAGGGCATCACGTACATCGTGCGCCCTCGCATGCAGCCGTCGAACAACCGATTCATCGTGCCGCGCATCTCCTGCGGATCGACCCAGTTATTTGTCGGCCCGGCGTCCTCTTTGCGCGCACTGCAGATGAAGGTTCGATCCTCCATCCGCGCCACATCCGTAGGGTGGGAACGCGCCAGATAACTGTTTGGACGCAGCTTCGGATCGAGCCTAATGAACGTACCACCGGCGACGAGTTCCCCGCAAAGCCGATCGTATTCGGCCTGCGACCCGTCGCACCAAACCACGCGCTCCGGCTTCGTCAGACGCACCATGTCGCCTACCCACTTCCGAAGTCCCGCGTGATGAATCCAATCGGGAGCGCGCAAATCCTCGGCGTGAGCTGGCTGGGCATTGGTCATCTCGACGTCTCCTAGAAAGCAAAACGGCCCTGACTTTCCCGGGCCGGCATTTTATTTTGTTCAGGGGGTCGCTCTTTATTGTAGCACCCGCCTACGTCGCTATTTTCCGATGCAGAACCGGGCAAATATCTCCCCAAGTAGATCGTCGGGCGTGAACGCGCCGGTGATTTCCGTCAGCGCGCCATGCGCAAGGCGCAACTCCTCCGCGAAGAACTCCCAGCGCTCGAGCTGCAGAGCAGCTTCCTCCAAATGCCGCCGCGCGAGGGCGAGCGCGCGCAAGTGCCGCTCGCGCGCGAGGAAGGTCGACTCGCCGGCACCGCTCCAACCAACCGCCTCCAGCAGCATCCGACGCAGTTCCTGCAGTCCCGCGCCAGTCTTGGCGGAGACCCAAACCTCGTTTGACGCCCCCGGCCTTCGCCCGGCGGGTACCCCGGGCACGAGGTCGACCTTGTTGAACAGCAGGATCCTTACCCCTTCTTCCGGCAGCCGAGCAAGCATCTCGCGCTCATCCGGGCCAATCTCGACAGCGGCCTCGAGCACCACCAGCACTACGTCTGCGCGGGCGACCTCGCGCCAAGCACGCTCCACCCCGATGCGCTCTACTTCGTCCGGCGACTCTCGCAGACCGGCGGTGTCGACTACGATGATCGGCACCCCTTCGATCTGAATGGCTTCGTGCAGTGCATCGCGCGTCGTGCCTGCGATCGGCGTCACTATTGCTCGTTCCTCGCCCGCAAGCCTGTTGAGCAAGCTCGACTTTCCGACGTTCGGACGTCCGGCGAACACGACATGTATGCCCGAACGCAGGAGACTGCCCTGCTGACTCCTGGCGAGCACTTCATCGAGGGAGGCGCGAACTTGAGCAAGGCGCACTCGCGCGTCATCGAGGTGCAGCTCGTCCACTTCCTCCTGCGGGAAATCAAGCACCGCCTCGGTCAGGGCACGCAGCTCCGTCAGTTGTGCCGTAAGTGCATTGACCGCGGCAGAGAATTCGCCCGCCAAAGAGCGCAATGCGGATTGCGCCGCTTCCCGGCTCGCCGCGTCGATGAGGTCGGCAACCGCCTCCGCCTGTGCAAGATCAAGCCTGCCTTCGAGATAAGCGCGTCGCGTGAACTCACCGGGGTCTGCAATGCGTGCTCCCGCGTCGAGGCAGGCGCCCAGCAGTATCTGCATCACCACGGTCCCGCCGTGCCCATGCAGCTCGAGCACGGGCTCGCCGGTATATGAGTGCGGCGCGGGAAAATATATCGCGATGCCACGGTCGAACGTCTCGCCGCGGGAATCCACGAACCCGCGATACACCGCGCGGCGCGGCGCGGGAAGGCCGCCCAGGATGGTACGGGCGATCTTCGCCACACCGGGTCCGGATACGCGTACCACTCCGATGCCACCTCGACCGGGTGGCGTAGCGATCGCGGCTATCGTGTCGCGCCGGGAGCTTCGCCCAAACGTGTCCTCAGCGCTTGTCATGGGCAGGTTTATCGCGGGTGAACATCCGCTGGATCTGCCACTGCTGAAGGATGGAAAGGATGTTGTTTACCAGCCAGTACAGAACGAGCCCGGCCGGGAAGAAAAAGAAGAAGACGCTGAACACGAACGGCATGAAGGTCATCACCTTCGCTTGCACCGGATCGGGTGGCTTCGGATTCATCCGCGTCTGAATCACCATGCTTATCGTCATCAGAATCGGCAGCACGTAGTAGGGATCAAGCGCCGAAAGGTCCTTGATCCAAAATATGAACGGTGCATGCCGCAATTCGATCGCCGCGAGTAATGTCCAGTAAAGCGCGATAAACACCGGTATTTGCACCACGATGGGAAAACAGCCTCCAAGCGGATTGATCTTCTCCGTCTTGTACAGCTCCATCATCGCCTGGTTAAGCTTGGCCCGGTCGTTGCCGTACATCTCGCGCAGCTTGGTCAATCGTGGCGTGACGAGCTTCATCTTCGCCATCGACTTATAGCTTGCGGCGGAGAGCGGGAAGAACACCAGCTTGACGGTAATCGTGAGCAGAATGATCGCGACGCCCCAGTTACCAGTCAGGCTGTGATACTTCTCCAGCAGCCAGAATAGCGGCCAGGCGATTATGCTGAGCCAGCCATAATCGACTACCAGGTCGAATCCTGGGGCCACGGACTTGAGCCTCTTCTGCTCCTGTGGTCCGGCAAACAGCGGTACGTCGACGCGGACGCTCGCACCCGGGGCCACGCGCGGCGTGGAGACGATGAGTCCCGCGGCGAACAGCCCGTCGGGCAAATGCTTCAGGTAGAACTCCCGCGGCAGCTTTCCGGTCGGCACCCAGGCTGACACGAAGTAATGCTGCACGATGCCGATCCATCCGTCGTCCGCATGCTTCGGGTATTCCGCTTTCCCCTCCTCGATGTCCGAGAAGCTGATCTTCTTGTACTTCGACTCCGCGGTGTACATCACAGGACCGAAGTAGGTTCGGGATGTATGTGTCTGACCCGGGGGATCCTTGTCGTTGCGCACCAACTGGAAGTAGGTATCCGCCGTTACCGGAGCCGTGCCCCGGTTCTTGATCTCGAACGCGACGTCGATCAGATAGCGATTGCGATGGAAGGTGTACACCTTTTCCACCGATAGCCCGTTCGGTCCGTCAGCGGCAAGTCGCACCTCAAGCTTGTCGGCACCAACCGCCAGCTCACGCGGCCCCGGCAAGATGCGCCAGATCGTACGATGGTTCGGCAATCCTTCACCGATAAGTCCGCTTTCGGCGTCGTAGTTGTAGCTCGGCCCGAGCAGCACGAAGTTCTTGTTTTCGTCGGCCTGCGCCTTGTGCTTAAGCAGCTCTAAGCGCTGCAGCGTGCCACCGAGGGTGCTAATGGTGGCTACCACCAGGTCGGTGCGCACCTGCACCGTCGTTCCCTGCACCGCCGGAGCTTCAGCGCCTGGCACGCCGGTTGCCCGAGCCATGGAAGGCGACGTGGCAGCGGAACGGTTTTCCGGGGACGTCCGCGGAGTCGGTGTAGGAACACCCTGACTCTGTACGGCTGAAGCAGCGACTTGAGGCGGAGGTTGGTTCGTCTTTTCCCAAGCGTCCCACAACAGAACTAGGGAAAAGCTGAAGATCACAAGCAGAATCAGTCGTTGCGTATCCATGTAATGAGCGCCGTTCTCTTCAGCGTCGTGGCCCGGGAACCGGGTCGTGGCCGCCAGGGTTCCAGGGCCCGCAGCGGCACACACGCCTCGCAGCCAGCCATCCGCCACGCAGAGCGCCGTGGCGGGAGAGAGCCTCCTCGGCGTACTCCGAACAACTCGGGTAGAAGCGGCACGAAGGCGGCAGCAGGGGGCTAAGCAAGTATCGGTATCCCCTGACGGCGAGGCGCAACAGCGAGGAAATCATTGGTTCAGCCTGCTAAAAAGTTCTCGCAATTGCAGCATCATCTGCAACGACGGCTTGGCGCCATAAGGCGGCCGCACCAGCACATCCAACGCGCCGAGCCTCTCCTGCTCAAGGCGAAAGGCCTCCCTGATTCGGCGCTTGAGGCGGTTGCGCTCAACTGCCCGGGCAGAGTGCTTGCGCGTGACCAGAATTCCGAGGCGAGGCGGCCCGTCTTCGCGCCATGCCAAGTAGAACGTATAGCCACCGATACTTCGGCGTTTGCCCTGTCGCAGGAGCCCCACAAACACGGTGCTCTGCGTCAGGCGCCTCTCGGGTCCGAGTCCGTAGCGTCGTGCCCGCTTGCGCCCGCCGAGCACGCCTGAGGTGGATCCTACAGCCCCAGGCGCTTGCGACCCCGCGCCCGACGTGCACGCAGCACTGCGCGTCCACCAACCGTGCGGCTGCGGACGAGGAACCCGTGGCGGCGCGCTCGGCGCGTCTTGGACGGCTGATAAGTACGCTTCATCGCTGGACCAATCCGAAAAAAGGCGGGTATTAGAGCGCGCGCATGTACGCATTGTCAAATTACTCCCTTTGCAACGACATCCCTGTGGATAACTCTTCACGAAAAAGGTAAGATTGCGGCTTCGACGGCGAGCCTCTCGCGCTTGCCTCGGAGCCCGCCGCAACGAGCGCGAAAAACGAGGCCGACAACACAATGCAGAACCTGTGGGACGCCTGCCTGCGGCGACTGGAGCAGGAGCTCCCGGCACAACAATTCAACACCTGGATCCGGCCGCTTTCGCCGGAGGGGGCGGCGGAATCAGACACGCTGACCTTGGCGGCCCCGAATCGATTCGTTCTCGAACTCGTCCGAGAGCGCTTTGCAACGCGCATAGAGCGACTCGCCTCCGAGGCGAGCGGGCGCGATCTCGGGCTGCGATTCGTCCTCGCGCGTGGTGTCGATCCGGCCACTCGCCCCACCCCCGCGGTTGCGCGCGACAGCACCGACGTGCCAACCATCCTGGAACGCGCCCGCCTAAATCGCGGCTTTACCTTCGATAGCTTTGTCACGGGCAAGGCGAATCAGCTCGCACGCGCGGCGGCGATTCAGGTTGCCGAGAATCCTGGAATTTCCTACAACCCACTGTTCATATACGGCGGCGTAGGCCTTGGCAAGACACACTTGCTCCAAGCCATCGGTAACCACTTGGCGGAGCAGCGAGCCCAAGCGCGCATTCGCTACATCCACGCCGAACAATATGTCACCGATGTGGTGCGCGCATACCAGCAGCGATCGTTCGACGAATTCAAGCGCTACTACCACTCCCTCGACCTCCTGCTTATTGACGATATTCAGTTCTTCTCTAATAAGGGGCGCACACAGGAAGAGTTCTTCTATGCCTTCAACGCACTGGTTGAGGCGCACAAGCAGATCGTGATTACCTGCGATACGTACCCGAAGGAAATTACCGGCATGGAGGAGCGACTGATATCGCGCTTTGGTTGGGGCCTTACTGTCGCGATCGAGCCTCCCGAATTGGAGATGCGTGTGGCGATCGTGCTGAAGAAGGCAGAGGCCGAGTCGCTTGCGCTATCTGAGGAGATAGCCTTCTTCATCGCCAAACACATTCGGTCAAACGTGAGAGAACTCGAGGGCGCGTTGAAGAAGGTACTCGCGTATTCTCGATTTACCGCTCGAGAGCTTTCGCTTGACTTGGCGAAGGAAGCATTGCGGGACATCCTTAATGTGGCCAACCGGCAAATCACCGTAGAAGGAATCCAGAAGACGGTCGCCGAGTACTTTAAGATCAGAATATCCGACATGCATTCAAAGAAGCGCAGCCGAAACGTGGCAAGACCAAGGCAAGTCGCTATGGCGCTCGCCAAGGACCTTACACAGATGAGTCTGCCGGAGATCGGAGAAGCATTCGGCAATCGTGACCACACCACCGTACTTCACGCCTGCCGCACTATTGCAACGCTACGCAAGAAGGACTCGGTCATCAATCGTGACTACCTCGTACTTGAACAAGTGCTCAAGGGATGAACAAGCTGTGCATGACCACCGTTCAAATTGTGCATAAGACAGCCGGCTCGGCAAGGAGCAGGAATCTGTCCACACCCCTGCACAGACATTCCACAGGTTGTACACGGCGACAATTTTCCGCAACCCTCCGCAAACAATGGATTTTTAATTCATATCCCCAGTTGTCGGGCACCCTATTAACTATTACTAAGGTAAGAAAATGGTTCTAGTTAAAGCGAAACGAGACGAGCTCCTCGGTCCGCTTTCTGCCGTAAGCGGGATCATCGAGCGTCGCCACACGCTTCCGATCCTGTCCAACGTGCTGATAGACCGCGGCGAGAAATCACTTTCTTTTCTCGCGACAGATATCGAAATTCAGATCACTTCGGGCACGCCCCTTGAACAGGTCGGAGAGGCGCATTCCGTGACGGTCGGTGCTCGAAAATTGGTCGACATTCTGCGCGCGTTGCCGGACGGTGCCGAGGTAACGCTCCAGCAACAGGACAAGCGCATGTTGGTCAAAGCGGGCAAGAGTCGCTTCAGCCTGCAGACCCTACCCGCGGAAGATTTTCCTCGCCTATCCAAACCGGCCGGCGAGGTGGCTCGTTTCGGCTTGCAGCAAAAAGCATTGCGACGATTGCTTGGCCTGGTGCAGTACGCGATGGCGCAGCAGGATATCCGCTACTACCTCAACGGGCTGCTCATGCTGGTTGAGGATAAGCAGCTCAAGCTGGTCGCCACCGACGGCCATCGACTCGCCTTCGCTTCAATGGCACTCGAGCTTGATCTGCCGCGCCAGGAGGTGATCGTACCCCGCAAGACAGTGCTCGAACTGAGCAAGCTTCTCGCGGACACCGAGGACGAAGTCAGGGTCGAACTGTCGGCTACTCAGGCGGCCTTCAGTTTCGGCAGCGTTGAGCTCGTTTCGAAGCTGGTCGACGGAAAGTTTCCGGACTACACACGTGTGATCCCGACCCAGCATAAGAACACGCTGACCCTGGATCGCGAAGTGTTGCGGCAGGCGCTACTCAGGGCCGCAATCCTTTCGAATGAGAAATTTCGCGGCGTGCGCTGGGTGCTCAACGATGGAGGTCTCAAGATCGTGTCCTCAAACGCCGAGCAGGAGGAGGCGCAAGAGGAGCTAGAGGTTACCTATTCCGGAGACTCGCTCGACATCGGCTTCAATGTCAATTACCTGCTTGACGTGCTCAATAATGTTTCTGGAGCGTCGGTTGAATGCAGCTTTGGAGATTCGTCTTCAAGCGCGCTCGTCACCTACGCTTCAGAACAGAATTTCAAGTACGTTGTGATGCCAATGCGCATCTAATAACGGACGAATCACGAGGAAGGGCAAGGTGGGAGAAGCTGAAAGACTACTACCGGATGCGAGCGAATATGGCTCCGACAGCATCAAAGTACTGAAGGGGCTGGAAGCCGTTCGCAAGCGCCCGGGAATGTACATCGGGGACACGTCCGACGGTACCGGGCTGCACCACATGGTCTTCGAGGTCGTCGACAATGCCGTCGACGAAGCGCTCGCGGGCTACTGTGATGAGATCCTGGTCACTATTCACACCGACAATTCCATTTCCGTTATCGATAACGGCCGCGGCATTCCAACCGGTATCAAGGACGATGACGAACTCAGACGCTCCGCCGCCGAGATCGTGATGACCGAACTGCACGCAGGCGGAAAATTCGATAGCAACACTTACAAGGTGTCTGGGGGTCTGCACGGAGTCGGAGTATCCGTGGTCAACGCGCTATCGGAGTGGCTGAGGCTTACTGTGTGGCGCGACGGTAGTGTCAATCAAATGGAGTTTCGCGATGGGGTTCCGGTCGAGCCGTTGAAGGTGACCGGGAGCACCGAAAAACGAGGTACTGAAGTCCATTTCCTTGCTTCAAGGGAGGTGTTCGGCAATATCGACTATCACTACGACATCCTCGCTCGAAGATTGAGAGAGCTTTCTTTTCTCAACAACGGGGCCAAGATCCTTCTGGTCGACCAGCGTGTCGGCAAGGAAGAGAACTTCGCCTTTTCCGGCGGTGTCACGGGTTTTGTGGAGTACATGAACCGTTCCAAGACCGTGTTGCACCCCAACGTGTTTTCGGCGACCGGAGAAAGAGAGGGAATTACGGTCGAGGTTGCGATGCAGTGGAACGATTCCTACCAGGAATCCGTACTGTGCTTTACCAACAATATTCCCCAGAAGGACGGCGGCACGCACCTGACGGGTCTGCGCGCAGCAATGACTCGTGTGCTGAACAAGTACATCGAGGAGAACGATCTGGCGAAGAAAGCCAGGGTTGAAACCACCGGCGATGACATGCGGGAGGGGCTCGCCTGTGTCCTTTCGGTGAAAGTTCCTGAGCCAAAGTTCTCGTCGCAAACGAAGGAAAAGCTCGTCTCGTCCGAGGTGCGACCGGCGGTGGAGGAAGTTGTTGCGGAAAAGCTGCGCCAGTATCTCGATGAGAGGCCGGCGGACGCGCGCGTGATCACAGGTAAGATTGTCGACGCGGCACGAGCGAGGGAAGCGGCAAGACGGGCGAGGGAGATGACGCGCAGGAAGGGCGTCCTCGACGGCGTCGGATTGCCTGGTAAGTTAGCAGACTGCCAGGAGCGAGACCCCGCGCAGTGTGAACTCTATCTGGTCGAAGGAGATTCAGCCGGTGGCTCTGCCAAGCAGGGGCGAGACAGAAAATTCCAGGCGATTCTTCCGCTGAAAGGAAAGATCCTGAACGTAGAGAAGGCGCGTTTCGACAAGCTGCTTTCATCCGCCGAGATCGCGACGCTCATCACTGCGCTGGGCTGTGGCATTGGCAAGGAAGAATACAACCCTGAGAAGCTGCGCTATCACCGCATCATCATAATGACTGACGCGGACGTGGATGGATCCCACATACGGACGCTCCTGCTCACCTTCTTTTATCGCCAGATGCCTGAATTGGTCGAGCGCGGTCATATCTACATTGCGCAGCCACCTCTGTACAAGGCCAAACAGGGCAAAGAGGAGCGCTATCTAAAGGATGAGCACGAATTGAATGCGTTCATGCTCAAGCAGGCTCTTGTTGACGCCGCCCTTTACCCCTCCGCGCAACGCCAGCCAATCACGGGCGACGCGCTCGCGGAGCTGGCGAAGTCCTACCTCCTTTCCGAAGCAGTCATCGAGAGAGTTTCACGCTGGGTGGACAAGGACGTGCTGGCGGCGATGTTGCGAGGCGTTCAGGTCGATCTGTCGCGGCGTGAGACTGCGGAAGCGTCGGCCAATGCATTGATGGCGTCCATTCCAGGAAACGGGATACGCATCAGCGCCCATTTCGACGCGAAGACCGAGCGCTACCAGGTAAGGATTGAGCGCACACGCCACGGCAACATGCGGGTTAGCCACATAGATTCAGAGTTCGTGCTATCTGGCGACAACGCGCAAATTCAGCAAACTGCGGAGTTGCTGCGCGGCCTGGTGGGCGCCGGTGCCTACGTGCAGCGCGGAGAGAAGAAGCATCCGGTGAAGGATTTCCCCGAGGCCATGCGCTGGTTGCTTGCCGAGGTGCAGAAGTCGATGAGTCTGCAGCGCTACAAGGGGCTGGGCGAGATGAACCCCTCTCAGCTCTGGGAAACGACCATGGATCCTGAGATGCGCCGACTGTTACGAGTGCAGATCGAGGACGGTATCGCGGCGGACGAGATCTTCACCAAACTGATGGGAGACGAGGTCGAGCCACGGCGCGCGTTCATTGAATCAAACGCGCTCGGAGTGCGTAACCTGGATATCTAACTACGCTTCTTTTTAGAAGCCGGCTTTGCCGTTTTCTTGGACGGCTTGCGCGGGGTGGCGGCAGACTTCTTCGTCGCGACCGGCGCGGACGCCGGTACCGCGGCCACAGCCTTGGGCTTGCGCGGCTCGAATTCGAATCCGACACGGCCTTCCGGGTTCTTGACCAGATAGGCCTTGAACGGACGCCCCTTTTTCGAGATGAAGCGCTGCAGAAGGTCTGTCTTTCCGGTCTCGAGCAGCTTGGCCATTTGGGCCCGCTCGACTGGCTGCTGGAGGATAAGCTTGCCAGAGCGGAAGTCGCAACTGCGCGATGGGCCGACGGCTTTTTCGCAGACGTACGCGACACCGTGTTCGAAAACGCGAGCGCCGCACTTTGGGCAAGCGCCGAGGCTTTCCTGCTCCGAAAAGTCCGGGGCCTCTTCGGTGTCCGATGAGGCAGATCCGTGACCAAAGTCGAATTCGGCCCGGAACTCGTCGTTTAGCCTGACGCCGGCCGCGAAAGGCTTACCCATCCGACTGCGGAAACCCGTCAGAGGACCGACGAAGCGCTTTTGGATCAGTTCACTGACTTCCTCAGGCGACCACTCGCGGCCGGAGGTCACTTTCCAGATTGAGAAGTCGCACTTCTGGCATTGAAACTTGCGATAGTTCTCCTGCACCTTACCGCCGCACTTCGGACATGGTGCATCAACCGTAGCGAAGGCGGTATCCGGAATGTCCCCGTTCCTGATCCTCTCTACCATGTCGCGGGTAACTTGTTCGATGTGCTCCATGAATTCCTGACGCCGCAGTTTGCCCGCTTCCATCAGCTTAAGCTTGAATTCCCAGTCTCCCGTCAGTTCAGGCGAGGTGATCTCTCCGACGCCGAAATGGCGCAAGGCGAACAGAAGCGAAAATGCCTTCGGCGTGGGTACCAGTTCTCGTCCACTGCGGTGGACGTACTCTTCATGAATCAATCCCTCGATCACCGCCGCACGCGTGGCTGGCGTGCCCAGTCCCTTTGCCTCCATCGCTGCACGCAATTCGTCGTCTTCGACCAGCTTTCCGGCGCCTTCCATCGCCGACAGCAGCGTAGCCTCTGTGTAGCGCGGGGGCGGCTTGGTCTGATTTGCCTGCGCGCCAACCTCGGACACACCCACCATTTCGTCTGAAGCGACCATCGGCAAGTTATCGCTATCAGATTGGGCCGCGCGGCCATATACAACGAGCCAGCCCGGATTGCGCAATACCCGGCCCTCCGTTCTGAACTGGTGGTCACCTACTTTCGTGATTCGGGTCGTCTGCAGGAACTCGGCGGCCGGATGGAAGACGGCCAGGAAACGCCGCACAACCATGTCATAGAGCTTTTGTTCGGCATCGTTGAGTTGCTTTGCGGACTGCTGCGTAGGAATGATCGCGAAGTGGTCGGAAATCTTGGTGTTGTCGAAAACGCGACGGTTCGGCCTGACCCAACCCTGTCTCAGCACGCTCTTGGCGAAGGCGCCGTACTCCTTGGTGGCGCCCAGGAGCTCCATGGTCTTCTTCACCGTCGCAAGATAGTCCTCCGGGAGCGCGCGCGCATCCGTGCGGGGGTAGGTCAGTACCTTGTGTCGCTCGTAGAGCGCCTGCGCGAGTGAAAGGGTCATCTTGGCGGGAAAGCCGAAGCGGCCGTTGGCTTCTCTCTGCAAGCTCGTCAGATCGAATAGCAGCGGCGAGAGCTGAGTTGAAGGTTTGCTTTCTTCCGTAACCGAGCCCCTGCCGTCGCGGCACGCTGCGACGATCGCCTCGGCCTCTTTGGCGCTCCACAGTCGGTCCGGCTTTCGCTCGCTATCTTCGTCCTTCTTGAACTCAGGATCGAACCAGCGTCCCGCGTACACCCCTGCGACGGCGGCGAAGCGGGCATGAACTTCCCAGAAATCGCGCGATACAAATGCTCGGATACGCTCCTCGCGTTCAACGAGCACGGTGAGCGTCGGAGTCTGAACGCGGCCGACCGTGGTGAGATAAAACCCCCCCTCCTTCGAGTTGAAGGCGGTCATCGCGCGGGTGCCGTTTATCCCCACCAGCCAGTCCGCCTCGGAACGGCAGCGGGCCGCATCGGCCAGCGGAAGCAGCTCCTTGTCCGGCCGCAAGGCGTCGAAACCGTCACGGATTGCCTGTGGCGTCATCGACTGCAGCCACAAGCGCTCGATGGGTTTCTTGACGCGTGAATAGTTCACGATATAGCGGAATATGAGTTCGCCCTCGCGACCGGCGTCGCAGGCATTGATAAGTGCCCCGACATCCTTGCGCTTCATCAATCTCAGTAGCAGATTGAGCCGGTCCTGGCTTCGCTCGATTGGCGTCAATTCGAAATGCGGTGGAATGACTGGTAGTCTGGCGAACGACCACTTGCCTTTCTTGACGTCGTGCTCCTCCGGCAGCGAGAGCGCCAGCAGGTGGCCGACTGCCGAGGACAGCACGAAATCGTCGCTCTCGAAATAATCGCCCTTGCGTGTGAAGCTGCCCAACGAACGGGCAATGTCCGCAGCAACGGAGGGTTTCTCGGCGATTATCAGTGTTTTGCTCATGGAGGGCCGGGCAGGTCGCCGCGGGCGTCGAAAGGCGGCAGATGATAAGTGCAAACGTGCTGGGGCGGCAACCCGAGCGGCAAAGGCTGCGCCAGGCCCCGCCTCGCGCGCGCGATCCTTAACTCGGCAAGCGCTCGTCTTGAATCGTGAACAGGTCCTCTGCGAGCAGACGGCTGGTGGGCGTTTGCTGGTTCCAGAGCACCATCAGCACGATTAACTTGAGTTGCTCGAGAGACAACGTGGAACCGGTGGCGGCGAGCGCACGCTCGATGACGTGCTCGCGGACCTGTGGGTTCAGAATTCCGGATTGCTCCAGCGTGAGCAGAAAGCCGCGGCATTCCGTGTCGAGCTTGGCAAGCTCCTTCGGCGCGTATGCGCGGAAGGTGTTGTGCGAGTCCGGAATCGGCGCGAAATTGCGGTGCGGGACACGAAGCACACCTGCTAGCCAAGACAAAGCTTCGCTGATGTCGGTGTCCTCGAATCCAGCAGCGGAGAGCTTCTTTGCCACCAATTCGCTGTCTTGGGCGAGGTCGGTTTGTTGGCAGTGCTCGAAAAGGTATACGAGGATTTCATACATATTATTGTTCTCCTCAGCAGTTTAGGCGTTGATATAGTCCGCCGGGCAGCACCGCTACCCGTCCAGCGAGTTCGAGCCGCAGTAGTTCCGAGGATACCTGCTCGGCGGTCAAACCTGCACGCGCACAGAGCGAATCGACGTCAATAGGGTCGAACCCCATATGTGTCAGAAGCGGGTCATCCGGCGGCGACTGCGTACTCGTGGACTGGGGAGCTGCATACCTTGAGGGCTGAAATCCGCCGAGTTCGGACAGTACGTCCTCCGCGGATTCGACCAGCTTGGCGCCGGTCTTGATGAGCGCGTGGCATCCCTTGGACAGTGGAGAGTGAATTGAACCGGGAATCGCGAACACTTCGCGTCCCTGTTCGGCGGCGGCGCGCGCAGTGATTAGCGAGCCTGAAGCAAGCGCCGCCTCGACAACCAGACAGCCCTGCGCTAATCCGCAAATAAGGCGATTGCGGCGGGGAAAGTTGTGCGCGGCTGCCGGAGTTCCGAGTGGGAACTCGGAAAGCAGCAAACCGCGCTGCCTGATCTCGCCCGCAAGCGATGCATTGCGTGCGGGGTAAGTGACGTCGATGCCTGTTCCGAGCACCGCAATCGTGGACCCGGAGCCGGCCAATCCACCGCGATGGGCCGCCGCGTCGATGCCGAGCGCAAGACCGGAGATGATGGTCAGGCCCGCGTCACTGAATGCACGAGCGAAGTTTTCCGCGTTGCGCTCGCCTTGAGCAGTAGCGTTCCGGCTGCCTACGACGGCCAGCGCAGGCCGAGCCAGCAGCTCGAGACGGCCATGTGCGTAGAGCAGTGGCGGCGGGTCGGCAATTTCGAGCAATGGCCTTGGGTAGGCTTCGTCGGCAAGGGTAATGACTGCATGCCCCGGCTGCGCGGCCCACTCACTTGCCGCGGCGACGGCGGCAGCAACTTCGGCGGAATCGGTGGCGTCAATAGCCGCGCGAGGGGCGAACCGCAAGAGTTCGGAGCGGGAACGCGCTAGGATCTGTTCAGGTAGGCCGTACTGTTTGAGCAGCTCGCGAATGGCGACGGGCCCGAGGCCTGGCGTTAGGGTGAGTTGCAGCCAACTCGCCAGCCCCGGTTCTGTCGTCATAGGCTTGGCAAAAGGCGGAATCGCGCCTGCGTGCGCGCCTCCGATGCGCGATGGCGCCGCGCACCAGGCCCGGGATTAGGGCGTCTGCACCACATCCAACGGCCGGACAGGCCTCTCGATACGCATGACTAGTGCATAAGATACGCGGTCGAACACGCGGAATACAAACACGTGGCCATTTGGCTCGTCCGGTAGCTGGATACGGGCGTCGGGTGCACCTGTCGGTTTGGAGGTATCAGTCACGGTCTGGCCATGAGTGTAGACGGCCAGCACTGTACCAACGTCGATGCCGTCGGCCTTACCCCGATTAATCGTGATGATCGAACCCGTGCCGGTCTCGCCCACCCGCTGCACGCCGCCGTAAATCGACATGACCCGGCCCTTGATAAAGACGCTCGGTGAGTGCGGCGCAAAGTTCACCGCCTGCGGTGGGCCGGCCGGAATCAGCTTGTCACCGATGCCGACTTCCTGTTTCACGTTCGCCAGGCGTACGGTCGTTGGCTCCCCGGATCTGGTGACCTGTGCGGTGCCAAGGAAAATTGCCTCATAGCCAAGGGTTCGATCAGTGTCCGGGTCGACCAGCGCGTTTCCGGCCCGGTAGATGTTCCACGTCTTCTCTTTCGAGCTTCCAATGCCGCGCACGTAGGCCGAATTGCCGCTTTCAAGGATTACTCGGTCCTGCTGAGTCGCCACGATGGTCGGTGCGTTGTCCAGCCCGCCAGGCTCGATGACCAGCGACTGGGTAAGGAATGGTTCGATCACCGACGGCGGAATGCTCGGTATCGGCGAATCGGTGCTGCCGATTACCCTAATCCTGGGATGAAGCGCCTCGTTACCCGAGGTACCTGCGATCGTAAGCCGCCCATGCAATCGGTCGAGCACGATTACGTTGCCCGGATAGATGCGATGAGGATTCTTGATTTGATCCCGGTTCAGGTTCCACAATTCTGGCCAGCGCCAAGGCGAATTGGTGAAGCGTTGCGCAATGCCCCAAAGAGTGTCGCCCGGAACGACAACGTAGCGGTCGGGTGCATCCGGCTTGATTGCGCCCGAGCTCTGGGGTGCCGCGGCCGCGACCCCGGCCGCCGCCAGGCTCCCAGCGACAAAAGCCAGCATTGTGATAGACTTACGCAAGTGACCGTACATAGGGCCCCCGATTGTTTCTTGGCTCTTCGGGCCGGCTTGAAGTGCCGATTGTTCACCCAAAATTGGCATAAAAGCCTATTTAGCTTACATACTGCCTGAAATTGTGCATGTAATTAATTCACACAGCAAGTGATTTCCTGATTTCAATGGCCCTCTTGAACATCCTCCGATACCCCGACGCCCGGCTCCACAAGACGGCCACGCCAGTAACGGTCTTCGACGATGGCCTGAAAAGGCTGGTCCACGACATGGCCGAGACCATGTACGCGGCCCCCGGGATCGGCCTTGCGGCGACTCAGGTCGACATTCACAAGCAGGTAATCGTCATCGATGCGTCCGAGCGGCGCGACTCGCTGGTCGTGCTCGTCAATCCCGAGATTGTCGAGACGACGGGCATTTCCGACATCGAGGAGGGCTGCCTTTCGGTGCCAGGAATCTACGAACTCGTCGAGCGGGCAGAACGCGTCAAAGTGCGCGCGTACGACCAGAATGGCAACGCGCTCACGCTAGAGGCGCAGGGTCTGCTGGCGGTATGCATCCAGCACGAGATGGACCACCTGCAAGGTAAGGTCTTCGTCGAGTACCTTTCGCAGCTCAAGCAGCAGCGCATTCGCGCACGACTGGCCAAGCAGCTCAGGAAGAGCGCTTAGCGAAGAGGGTGGCGGCGCCCGCGACACCGACGCTGGCGCGGCAGCCGCGAGGTTGGTGAGGACCCTCCAATGCGTCTGGCTTTCGCAGGCACCCCGGAATTCGCTGAGCGCTCGCTTGCTGCTCTCCTGGGTGCTGGCCACGAAGTATCGCTCGTGCTGACCCAGCCGGATCGACCCGCAGGACGCGGTATGCGGTCGGCGCAGAGCGCCGTCAAGCGTTTGGCTCTCCAACAGGAAATTGACGTATTTCAGCCCACGACGTTGAAGGACCCCGCAAGCCTGGGTCGAATCGTCAGCGTCCGTCCGGAACTGTTGGTGGTTGCGGCGTACGGCCTGATCTTGCCGCAGGTGGTGCTCAACTGTGCACCGCTGGGAGCCCTCAACGTTCATGCCTCCTTGCTTCCGCGCTGGAGGGGCGCCGCACCGATTCAGCGCGCTATCCTCGCAGGCGATCGCGAGAGCGGCATTACGATCATGAAGATGGATGCGGGCCTTGACACGGGGCCGATGCTTGCGCAGCGCGCGATCTCGATTACCGAGGATGACGACGCGGGAACACTTCATGACCGTCTCGCCGTCTCTGGGCGCGGAGATGATCGTCGCGGCACTCGCCGCCGTTGAGACGGGCCGTGCTCGCTATATGCCGCAGGCCGCCGCAGGCGTGACGTATGCACGCAAGATCGACAAGTCCGAATTGACCGTCGACTGGTCGCGCCCGGCACAGGAGCTTGCGCGCGCGATACGCGCGTTCCGACCGACTCCGGGCGCGTCGAGCACTCTCGAAGGTGCGGGCGTAAAGATCTGGGAGGCACGAGTCGCACAAGGTTCAGGCGAGCCAGGGTGCGCGCTCGCGGCAGGCCCACACGGGATTGTGATTGCCTGCGGACAAGGTGCACTTGTCGTGACCCAGCTTCAGCGCGCGGGCGGGAAGCGCTTGTCGGCAGAGGAGTTTCTGCGAGGACATGCGATATTGCCAGGCGCGCAATTCGGCAAGCCAGCTGAACGGGCATAGTGCATGGTGCCGCGCAAGCTGGCCACGGTCTCGGGGGATGCGCCGTCCCTTGCGGGGTCGATGGCGCAAGCTGCGCGGATTGTCGCGAGCGTCGCCGCCGGACGCAGCCTTTCGGCGGCCCTAGAGCGTGCGCCGGCGGAGGGGGACGCATCGCGAGCGTCGCTCCTGGATCTCACTAACGGGACCTTGCGCCGGTACGGCCGGGTTCAGGCGCTTTCGCGAATCCTCAGCAAACGCGGTGGAACCGATCCTATCGTCGAAGCGCTGCTGTGGTGTGCTTTTTACGTCCTAGATTCCGGCCGGCATTCCGAGTACACGATCGTCGACCAGGCCGTGCGCGCGTGCGCGATGGTGGGGCAGCACCCGGCAAAGGGCTTCGTAAACGGTGTATTGCGCACGCTGCTGCGCAACCGCACGGCCATCGAGGCGGAGCTCGCGTCGGATCTGGAGGCGCGCTGGCAGCATCCTGCGTGGTGGATCAGCGCGGTGCAGCGTGGTTACCCGAACGCCTGGCAAGAAGTCCTCGAGGCCGGCAATACTCATCCGCCAATGTGCCTACGAGTGAATGCACGGCGTATCTCTACGCAGGACTATCAACTGCGGCTCCAATCGGAGGGAATAACCGCTAGACGCGTAGATATTAGTGCGTTGTTGCTGGTTAGGCCGGTGCCCGTCTCACGTCTGCCAGGGTTCGCGCAGGGAGAGGTGTCGGTGCAGGACGCAGGCGCACAGCGGGCCGCTATCTATCTCGACCTGGCTGCCGGGCAGCGCGTCCTCGATGCTTGCGCCGCCCCCGGGGGAAAAAGCGGCCACATGCTCGAGATGGAGGATATTGCCCTCACCGCGTTGGATGCGGACGCCGCACGTTGCCAGCTGATTGAGCGCAACCTCGCGCGGCTGGGTTTCGCGGCTCGCGTGCAGGCTGCCGATTGCACTCGCGTCGAAAAGTGGTGGGACAACCGGCCGTTTGACCGGATTCTTGCTGACGTACCCTGCTCCGCGTCTGGCGTGGTGCGCCGCCATCCGGATATCAAGTGGCTGCGCCGAGCCATCGACCTGAGCGCATTCTCGGCGCGCCAAAGCGCGATTCTGGATGCGCTTTGGCCAGCCCTCGCCGCGGGTGGTAAATTGCTGTATGTCACCTGTTCGGTGTTCTCGGAGGAAAACGACGCCGTCGTCGAAAGCTTCGCCGCACGCATGCCGGACGCGCTTCGGCTTCCGCTGCCGCAAGGCGCGGCGTCCACGCTGTTGCCCGGGCCAGAACACGACGGGTTCTATTTTGCCTTGCTAGCGAAGCCGAATTAAGAACGCGATGCGTGGCATCGCCCTCCTGCTCAAGCTTATCTCGCTCGTGCTCCTGCTCGCCATGAGTGGCACGGCGCGTGCGGACGAGATCATCGTGCGCGACGCAAACTTGCGCGCGACCGACGAAGGACTGGTGCTCAATGCCGAATTCAGTTTCCAAATCACTCCCAGGCTCGCCGAGGCCGTTGAAAACGGCGTACCGCTGTATTTCGAGCTCGATTTCGAGTTGACCCGCGCGCGGTGGTACTGGTTTGACGAAAAAGCCATAGCGAAGCGCATGCAGGTCCGGTTGTCCTACCATGCCCTGTCGCGGCAGTACCGCTTGTCGACCGGCTTGCTGCAGCAAAGCTTCGGAACGCTGGAGGAGGCACTGGATGTCCTCAGGCGTCTTCGCAACTGGTTGGTGGTCGATCGTACCGTCTCACTCGCTGACGCGACTTACGAGGCGGCCGTGCGCATGCGATTGGACACTACTCTGCTGCCAAAGCCATTCCAGCTCAGCGCGCTCACCAATCGGGAATGGAATCTAGAGTCGGAGTGGAAGCAATTCAGCTTCCGTCCGCCGCAGCAACCACCGGCGCCGGTGGAGAGCCGCCGGCCGACCGAGGCGCCGGCGCAATGAAAGCGCTATTGATCATCGGGGCCGCGCTTGCCGGGGTGCTGATGTTTCTGCTCGCCACCGCGAGCGCGAACACATCTCTGTTCGAACAGCACTACCCGATTCTGCTGGCGTTGAACGCGGCGCTCGCAGGTCTGCTGGCGGTACTGGTTACCTATCAGCTTGTCGCCCTGGTGCGCAAGTATCGCCGCCGCGTTTTTGGATCGCGATTGACGCTTCGCTTTCTGGTTTTATTCGCAATGATGGCCGTCGCCCCCGGGTTGCTGGTGTATACGGTGTCGGTGCAATTCCTGAGCAAGAGCATCGAATCATGGTTTGACGTCAAAGTGGATGCCGCGTTGGAAGGAGGGATCACCTTGGCGCAGGGCGCGATCGACCAAATGCTGACCGAGATGAACGTCAAGGGGCGCGCCATGGCCCTGGAGCTTGCTGACCGACAGCAGGCCGATCAAGTAGTGCTCCTCAACAGGCTGCGCGAACAGGCTGGTGTGCAGGAAGCCGTGATCGTTGCCGGCAACGGCCGAGTCGTGGCAACCGCAAGTGAAGACGTGAGCAAGCTGTATCCGGAAGTCCCGAGCGCGCAGGCGCTGCGCCAGGCGCGCGTAAACCGCGGTTACACTGCAATCGACTCACCTCCGGGCAAACCGCTGGCGCTGCGCGTTGTGGTGCCGATCAATGCGCTCGCGCTCACCGACGAAGCGCGATACCTCCAGTTGCGACAGACCCTCCCGGAGTCGTTCACGCGCAGCGCGGAAGCCGTCGAGACGGCCTATCGCGACTACCGTGAGCTTGCGCTGTCGCGCCAAGGGCTCAAGCGCATATATATCGTCACGCTCACGCTAGCTTTGTTGATGGGGTTGTTTTTCGCCATCGCGCTCGCGGTGATCCTGTCCAACAGGCTGTCCGAGCCGCTCGCGAATCTGGCGCAGGCAACGCAGGCCGTGGCGAGGGGAGACTTTTCGCGCCGGGCGCCTGTGACAAGCCGCGACGAGCTCGGCGTGCTCACGGAGTCGTTCAATTCCATGACTCGGCAACTCGACGACGCGCGCCACGTGGTCGAAACGAACCGGGTTGCGCTCGAGACTGCCAAGGCGCACCTCGAGAACATCTTGGCCAATCTTTCTGCGGGCGTGCTTGTATTGGACCGCGAGTTGCGCCTTTCGATCTTCAACCACGGCGCCGCCGCCATCCTGGGGGATGAGCTGCGTGCCATGTCGGGCAAAGCACTAGATGTGTGGCACGCCGGCCTCGATGCCTTTGCGATTCCTGTGCGCGAGGCTTTTCTGGTCCACGGCCAACGCACCTGGCAGCTAGAGCTCGCCCTCAAAGGCACGGGCAAGACGCTGTTGGCGCGTGGTACCGCACTTCGCACCGCAACCGAGGGTGGATACGTCTTGGTGTTCGACGACATCACGCAACTGATCCAGGCCCAGCGTGCGACGGCTTGGGCTGAGGTCGGGCGGCGGCTCGCGCACGAAATCAAGAACCCTCTTACTCCGATCCAGCTTTCGGCCGAGCGGCTCGAAATGAAGCTCGCCGGTCGGCTTCCCGCACAGGAGGCCGAGACGCTCAAAAGGGCTACTCAAACCATCGTGAATCAGGTCGCGGCGCTCAAGGCGATGGTAGACGCGTTCCGCGACTACGCGAGGCTTCCTGCTCCCTCGCTCGTCGGGCTGGATCTAAACGTTCTAGTCAGGGAGGTGCTTGCCCTCTACGAGAACTCGAGCGTGCCAATTGCTAAGCAACTGTCCCCGGCGCTTAGGCCGGTGCGCGCTGATTCGGCGCAAATCCGACAGGTATTGCACAACCTGATTCAGAACGCGCAAGACGCGCTCGAGCAGGGGCAGGAGGTGCGCAAGCCAGTCATAGAGGTCCGCACGGAAATGCAGGGGGATCGAGTGAAGATCGCCGTTAGCGACAATGGGCCCGGGTTCCCGGAAGAGATGATGACCCGCATATTCGAGCCTTATGTCACGACCAAACCGCGCGGTACGGGGCTCGGTCTGGCCGTCGTGAAGAAAATCGTCGACGAGCATCACGGAAGCATCGCGATCGAAAATCGCCCTCAGCGAGGCGCCTGCGTGAGCGTATTACTCCCGGTAATGGACGAACAAGGCAGCGCAAGCAAGGCGGCCTGAACTCAGCGCGCAATCACGATATGAATTCTCCATGGCGCAGATCCTGATTGTCGACGACGAGGTTGGTATTCGCGAGCTCTTGTCGGAGATTCTCGCCGACGAAGGCCACCAGGTTCTTCTCGCCGAGAGCGCCGGAGCGGCGCGCGCCATACGGGAGCGCCAGCGGCCCGACCTAGTGCTGCTAGACATCTGGATGCCGGATACGGACGGGATCACCCTGCTCAAGGAATGGGCGGCGACCGGACAGCTCACGATGCCGGTAGTGATGATGTCCGGGCACGGTACGATTGAGACCGCCGTAGAGGCGACGCGAATAGGCGCGCTCGACTTTCTTGAGAAGCCGATTGCGCTGCAGCGACTTCTGACTACCGTGAAGCGCGCGCTGCGTAACCAGGAGGCTGCTACGCCACGCGAAATCTCCCTCGCTACGCTTGGTCGTTCGGCGACGCTCGCGGAAGCGAAGAAACGGCTCGGTCAAGTAGCGCGAACGACCGCGCCCCTAATGTTACGCGGCGAGCGTGGCATGCGGGCCGAGCTCTTTGCCCGGTTGCTTGCTGCGCCGGGTGCGCCGTTCATCGCCGGCGGGCCTCTACTCGCAGAACCCACGAGCGAGCTGCTTACCCGTGCGGCTGGCGGTGTCCTGTTCATTCCAGATTTGGCGCGGCTCGAGCGCAACGAACAAAGAAGCCTCGATTTTCTGTTTTCGCGTGCCGAAAAGCACAAGGCGCGGGTTGTGTCCTTCTCGTCGGTGGATGCTAGAACGCTGGTCGAAAAGCATGACTTCGACGCCGAATTGGTGGCAAGGCTCGCCCAAGTCACCCTCAAGCTACCGGCGCTGCGCGACTTCGCCGAGGATGTGCCGGACCTTGCGGCGCTTATGCTTGCACAGCTGGTCGAGGCTCGGGCCTGTCCGTCGCGTCGACTCTCTGTCGCAGCGCTGAATGCGCTGCGCCATCATCCTTGGCCCGGCAACCTCGCCGAACTTGAGAGCGTGATCACGGACCTCGCGCATACGGCGCTCGACGAGGAAATCGCGCTAGCCGACGTGGAACGCGTGCTAACGACGCGGACCGACGCGCCGGACGCGCCGCAACTGGGCCTCGATCGACCCTACCGAGAGGCGCGCGAAGCCTTCGAGCGGCAGTATTTCGAGCGCCTCCTGGGGCGCGAACAAGGCAGCATGTCGCGCGTGGCGGAGCGCTCTGGACTCGAACGCACACACCTGTACCGCAAGCTCAAAGCACTCGGTCTGCCGGTCGGGCGACGCGAGGACAACGGGTCGTAAGCCTGAGGCGCGGCGACAAAAGGTCTACAATGGCGCGCCTTTCGCAGGAGAAAGTGCGACCTTGAAAATAATCATACTCGGCGCTGGACAGGTCGGCGCGTCGGTTGCTGAGAGCCTTGTTTCAGAGCAAAACGACATTACGGTCGTCGACATCGATCCGGCGCGATTGCGCGCGCTGCAGGACAGGTTTGACTTGCGCACGCTGGTAGGCAGCGCCTCGCATCCTTCCGTCCTGGCGGAAGCAGGCGCTGCAGATGCTGACCTCTTGATTGCCGTTACGCAGTCTGACGAGACGAATCTCGTTGCCTGCAAGGTTGCCGCGCGTATGTTCAATGTTCCTCGGCGGGTGGCGCGCATCCGAGCGACCGATTTTTTGAATGACGAAAAAGTGCTCGGTCCGGAGGGCTTTGAGGTCGACCTGTCGATTTGCCCCGAGCAGGTACTTACCGACTACATTGTTAAGCTGGTCGAGTTTCCCGAGGCGCTGCAGGTGCTGGACTTCGCCGACGGCCGTGTGAGCCTTGTCGCGGTGCGCTCGTACATGGGCGGCCCACTCGTCGGGCGTCAACTGAAGGATCTGCGCAAGCATATTCCCGGTGTCGATACTCGTGTGGTCGCCATCTTCCGCCGCGACCGCGCCATCGTTCCAGATGGCGATACCGTAATTGAGGTCGATGACGAAGTATTTTGCCTCGCGCCGGAGAAGCATATCCGCCGGGTTATGCGTGAGCTGCGCCGCATGGACCGTCCGGTCAAACGCGTGATGGTCGCGGGCGGTGGCAACATCGGGTTGCGCCTTGCGCGAGCGCTCGAGAACGACTATTCGGTGCGCGTTGTTGAGCACAACAAGCGCCGCTGCGAGATGCTCGCTGCTAAGGTCAACCGTGCATTGGTGCTCAACGGCGATGCCACCGATGAAGAGCTGCTCGAGCAGGAAAATATCGCCGAGATGGATCTTTTTGTGGCCGTTACCAACGACGACGAACACAACATCATGAGTGCGCTGCTGGCCAAGCGCATGGGCGCGCGGCGCGTTGTAGCGTTGATCAATCGCCGTTCGTATGTGGATCTCCTGCAAAGTGGCGAGATCGATATCGCGATATCGCCGGCGCAGGCAACCATCGGTAAGCTGTTGGCACACGTGCGTCGCGGCGACGTCGTTTCGGTCCACAGCCTGCGGCGAGGCGCAGCCGAGGCGCTCGAGGCCGTGGTGCACGGCGATCGCGAATCCTGCCGCGTCACGGGTCGGCGGATCGACGAAATCGATCTTCCCGCGGGCACGACCATCGGTGCGCTGGTTCGCGGAGACGAGGTGATCATGGCGCACCACGACTCCGTCATCCAGGCCGAAGACCACGTGATCGTTTTCGTCGCCGATAAGAAGACGCTGCCGCGGGTGGAGAAGTTGTTCCAGGTCGGCGTCCGGTTTCTCTAACGCTGGGCGCGCGCGGCAATGGAAAGGTTCAACGCCGTCCTGAACCTGCTTTCGGTTGTGGTGATCATCTTTGCCGCCACTATGCTCGTGCCGCTTGGTTTATCGCTACATCTTGCGGACGGTGCGGAGCAGGCCTACGACAGCGCGATTCTGGCTACGGCGCTGGCCGGCGGGCTAAGCTGGGTCGCGACACGCGGCCGGCAGCGCGAGCTGCAGGCGCGTGACGGTTTTCTGCTGGTTACGCTCGCCTGGACGGTGCTGCCCGCATTTGGGGCGCTGCCACTGTTGTCCTACCTGCCGAAGCTCTCCTTCACCGAGGCATATTTCGAAGCGATGTCCGGCCTGACCACTACGGGCGCGACGGTACTTACCGGGCTCGACCGCTTGCCACCGTCAATCAATTTCTGGCGCTGCGAGCTGCAATGGCTGGGCGGCATGGGGATCCTGGTGCTGGTGGTCGCGATCCTGCCACTTCTAGGAGTAGGTGGACGGCAGATCCTGAAGGCCGAGACGCCGGGGCCAATGAAGGATACTAAGCTCACACCGCGCATTACCGAAACTGCCAAGGGGCTGTGGGGTGTGTACGGTCTGTTCACGATCGCGTGCGCACTCGCGATGCGCTGGGCAGGGATGAGCTGGCTGGATGCGGTGATGCACGCCTTTACCACCATGAGTACGGGCGGCTTTTCCCCCTACGACGCCAGTTTTGCGCACTGGAACTCTCCGGCGATCGAGGCGGTGACAATCGTCTTTATGCTGATTGCCGGCATCAATTTCGCGACGCACTTCCAAGTGCTTCGAAAGCGCAGCCTGAAGTCCTACCGCGAGGATCCAGAGGTCCGCGTGTTCTTCGCCGTGATCGCCGTCAGCATAGTCGGGATCACCCTGTTCTTGTTGGCAAAGGGCGTTTACCGGGATTTCTGGGTAGCGCTGCGTTATACGGCCTTCAATCTTGTGTCGGTCGCCACCTCGACCGGCTATGCCAACACAAACTTCGGCGTCTGGCCGCTGTTCGCACCGCTGTGGATGCTGTTTCTGGTTTCATTCGTCAGCTGCTCGGGGTCGACCGGCGGCGGCATCAAGCTGGTACGCGCGATGCTGATGTTCAAGCAGGCGCTCCGCGAGCTCGCCCGTATCGTTCATCCGCGCGCCTACATTCCGGTCAAGCTCGGCGGCCATCCAATCGAAAACAACATCATCTTCGCCGTGCTCGCCTTCATGCTCGTCTACGGCGGAACGATAAGCGTGATGACGATGCTCCTTGCGGCGACGGGCCTGGATTTCGTTACCGCATTTTCCGCCGTGGTGGCCTGCATCAACAACCTCGGCCCGGGTCTCGGACAGGTCGGTCCGGCAACCAACTTCGCCCTGCTGGACGACTTCCAGACCTGGCTGTGCTCGGCAGCGATGTTGCTTGGCCGGCTCGAACTGCTCACGGTGTTGGTGCTGCTCACGCCGGCGTTCTGGCGCAAGTGAGCCGCACGCCGGTGCATATCGTGACGGGCGCGCCGGGTGCGGCAAGAGCGCTGATCGAGCGACTACTTGCCGCGCGGGCCGGGTGGGCGACACTCGCTCCGGCTGGCTGTCCCTGCTGCAGTGGCCGCGTCGAGACCCAGATCGCGCTGGCGCGCTTGTTGCGCGAGCGCAAACCCGGTCGCGTGCTGCTCGAATTGAAGGATGAGCAGCACCTTGCCGGGATACGGCGGGCACTTGCCGAGTGGCCGCTTGCGCGCTACGTTGAACCAGGCAGAGTGATCACCTTGCCGCAGGACAGCGAAATCGCGCCGGAGGCGTTAGGCGCGTAGCGCGGCCACAGCCAGCGCCAGCCAGCCGAGAATGAAAGCCACGCCACCGAGTGGCGTCACGGCACCGAGCCATTTGTCGCCGGTGAACGCCATAAGGTAGAGACTGCCGCAGAACAGAACTATGCCCCCTGTCAGCAGCCACCCTGCCGCGCGCAGCCAGTCGGTATCGGGGGCTTGCTGCAAAGCGAGGCCAACGGCGAGCACCCCGAGTGCATGCCAGAAATGGTATTGCACCGCGGTGTGGTAGACCTGCAGCATGTCGGAGGACAGCCGCGCCTTGAGCGCGTGCGCGCCGAAGGCCCCCAGCACCACCGCAAGGGCCGCAAGACAAGCCCCCATCGCGACGAACAACTTAGCGCCGTCGCTCATGCGCGGTGTTAGCTGCCTTTCTTCTTCGTCCGCTGTGGACGCTTCTTGCCGTAGCTGCCCTTGTAAATCTTGCCGCGCCGCGTGCGCTTGTCGCCCTTGCCCATGTTCTTGCTCCGCGATGGTGGAAATTACGCTACCGGATTATAGCTAGGCTGCCGCGCTTGCTGCAGCCGGCCTTTCGGGCTCGTAGGCCAGGTAAGGTGCGAGCCAGCGTTCGGCCTCCGCGATATTCATGCCCTTGCGCTTCGCGTAATCCTCGAGCTGGTCGCGCCCTATCTTGCCTACCGCGAAGTAGCTCGATTCCGGGTGCGAGAGGTAGAAGCCCGACACCGAGGCTGCAGGGAGCATCGCGTAAGACTCGGTTAGGATCATATCCGCCCCACGTTCGGCGTGCAGCAGATCGAACAGCGCGCGCTTCTCGGTGTGATCGGGGCAGGCGGGATAGCCCGGCGCTGGCCGGATACCGCGGTACTTCTCCTCCACGAGCTCATCGCCGCCGAGCTTTTCGTCGGCGGCATAGCCCCAGAACTCACGCCGCACGCGTTGGTGCAGGCGCTCGGCGAGCGCCTCCGCCAGCCGGTCGGCGAGCGACTTGAGCATGATTGCGCCGTAATCGTCGTGGTGCGCTTCGAGCTCGGCGACTCTCGCCTCGATGCCACCGCCCGCGGTGACCGCGAACGCGCCGATGTAATCGGGCATTCCCGAATCCTTCGGCGCAACGAAATCGGCCAGGCACAGGTTGGGCCGCCCGGCCGGCTTGTGGTTCTGCTGCCGCAGGTTGTGCCAGGTCATCAGGACTTCGCGTCGCCGCTCGTCCGCGTAGACTTCGATGTCGTCGTCGTTGACCTGTGCAGCGGGGAACAGGCCGAACACGGCGTTGGCGGTGATCCATCTTTCCGCGACCAGGCGCCCGAGTTCCTGCTGCGCGTCCGCGAACAGCTTGCGCGCCGCCTCGCCGACCACCGGATCCTGAAGGATCTTCGGGTACGAGCCCGACAGCTCCCAGGTCTGGAAGAACGGCGTCCAGTCGATATAGGGCACCAATTCGTCGAGCGGGTACTCTCGCAGCACGGTGACCCCCAGCTTGCGCGGAACCGGCGGACGGTAGCTCGCCCAGTCGGTCTTCAGCCCGAGACTGCGCGCCTCGGCGATCGGGTGCAGGGGGCCAGGCCCTTTCTTTTCTCGGTGCTGCGTTCGGATTCGCTCGTAATCGGCGCGGACTTCGGCCAGGAAGCCCTCGCGCTGCTCGGCCGACAGCAGGCTGCTGACCACCGTGACGCTGCGCGAGGCGTCCGGGACATACACCACCGGCCCCGGGTAGTTCGGCGCAATCTTCACCGCGGTGTGTGCGCGCGAAGTCGTGGCACCGCCGATCAACAGCGGTACCTCAAAGCCTTCGCGCAGCATCTCGCGCGCCACGTGCGCCATTTCCTCGAGCGACGGAGTGATCAGCCCGGACAGACCGATGGCGTCGGCTTTCTCCTGCCGCGCGACCTCGAGGATCTTCTGCGCCGGCACCATTACACCGAGGTTGACCACATCGTAGTTATTGCATTGAAGCACCACCGCCACGATGTTCTTGCCGATGTCATGCACGTCGCCCTTGACCGTCGCGATCACGACCTTGCCCTTGGCACGCCCCGCCTCGCCGCTTTTCTCTTTCTCCGCCTCGATGAACGGAATCAGGTGCGCTACGGCCAGTTTCATGACGCGCGCCGATTTCACCACCTGCGGCAGGAACATTTTGCCCGCGCCGAACAAGTCGCCGACGACGTTCATGCCGTCCATCAATGGCCCCTCGATCACCTCGATCGGGTGCGCGAACTTGAGGCGCGCCTCCTCCGTGTCCTCGACGACGTACGTCGCAATGCCGCTGACCAATGCGTGCGCCAGCCGCTGCTCGACGCAGCCGCTGCGCCAAGCCTCGTCCTTGACGTTTTCCTTGGCGCCCGTCTTGACCGAGTTTGCGAACTCGATCATGCGCTCGGTCGCGTCCTCGCGCCGGTCGAAGATCACGTCCTCGGCGTGCTCGCGGAGCTGAGGCTCAATCTCCTCGTAAATGCCGAGTTGCCCGGCGTTCACGATGCCCATCGACATCCCGGCGCGCACCGCGTGGTACAGGAACGCGGTGTGCATCGCTTCACGCACCGCGTCGTTGCCGCGGAACGAGAACGACAGGTTCGAGACGCCGCCCGAGACCTTTGCAAAGGGCAGGTTCTCACGGATCCAGCCGACCGCGTCCAGGAAATCGATACCGTAGCGGGCATGCTCCTCGAGTCCGGTCGCAATGGCGAAGATGTTCGGATCGAAAATGATGTCTTCCGGCGGAAAGTCGGCTTCGCGCGTAAGCAGGTCGTAGCAGCGCTGGCAAATGGCCTTGCGCTTCTCGAGCGTGTCGGCCTGGCCCTTCTCGTCGAAGGCCATCACGATCGCGGCGGCGCCGTACTTGCGTACCAGGCGCGCCTGGCGCAGGAATTCCGCCTCGCCTTCCTTCAGGCTGATGGAATTGACCACCGCTTTGCCCTGCATGCACTTCAATCCGGCTTCGATCACGCGCCACTTCGAGGAATCGATCATTACCGGTACGCGTGCGATATCGGGCTCGGAAGCGATCAGGCTGAGAAAGGTCGTCATCGCCTTCTCAGAGTCGAGCATCGCCTCATCCATGTTGACGTCGATCATCTGCGCGCCGTTCTCGACCTGCTGGCGCGCCACGGAGAGCGCCGCTGTGTAGTCTCCCGCCAGAACGAGGCGGGCGAATGCTTTTGAGCCGGTAACGTTGGTGCGCTCGCCGACGTTCACGAACAGCGAGTCGTCGCCGACGTTGAGCGGCTCGAGGCCGGCCAGGCGCAGCTTCTTCGGCAGCGCTGGGATGACGCGCGGCGCGACGCCACGCACCGCGTCCGAAATTGCCTTGATGTGTTCCGGCGTGGTGCCGCAGCAGCCCCCCGCGATGTTGAGCCAGCCGCTCCTCGCCCACTCTCCCATCTGGTGCGCCATCGACTCGGGCGTGTCGTCGTACTCGCCGAACGCGTTTGGCAAGCCGGCGTTCGGATGGCAGGAAACGTAGGCTTCGGCGATGCCGGCAAGTTCCTCGACATAGGGCCGCAGTTCCTTTGCGCCGAGCGCGCAATTCAGCCCCACGGCGAGCGGTCGCAGATGGCGCACCGAGTTGTAGAACGCCTCGGTGGTCTGGCCGGAGAGCGTGCGCCCGGAAGCGTCGGTGATGGTGCCCGAGACGATGACCGGTAGGCGAGTGGCGCGCCGCTCGAAACAGTTCTCGATTGCGAACAACGCGGCCTTCGCGTTAAGCGTATCGAAAACCGTTTCAACCAGAACCAAATCGATGCCACCGTCCATCAGCGCTTCGAGCGCCTCGGTGTAGGCCGCCACCAACTGGTCGAAGGAGATGTTGCGAAAGCCCGGGTCGTTTACGTCGGGCGAGAGCGAGGCGGTCTTGCTGGTCGGTCCCAGCACGCCGGCAACAAAGCGTGGACGCAAGGGATTTTTCGCCTCCCACTCGGCAGCCGCGCTGCGCGCCAGGGCCGCGGCGGCGAAGTTGATCTCGCGCACGAGGGATTCCATGCCGTAGTCGGCCATCGACGCCGACGTGGAATTGAAGGTGTTCGTCTCGATGATGTCGGCACCCGCCGCGAGATAGTCGCAATGAATGCGCCGGATCAGATCCGGTTGCGTCAGGCTCAACAAATCATTGTTGCCACGGACCTCGCTTGGCCAATCGCGGAAACGTTCACCGCGGTATTGCGCCTCGGACAGTTTCTCGCGCTGGATCATCGTTCCCATCGCGCCGTCGAGCAGCAGGATGCGTTCGGCAAGCAGGGACTCGAGTCTTGCGGCGTGGGCGGGTTGGTTCATATTTGGTCCAGGAAAACAAAAAAGCCCGTTCAGCTTTCGCAGGAAACGGGCCTTCGGCGTCGGGGCGGCACGCGTCTCTTTAGCGGCATTTCTTTGTCGTCGCCGTTCGGCGATTCGGCGCCCGCAAGCTGAACATCAAATCGGCGCTGGGTGATAGTCTGCCTGCCGAACCCCTGATCTGTCAACCACTTGCGTGTGCGGGCGTATAATCTTTACTCGGAGAACGAGCACCGACCATGCAGCACCTCGAACCCAAGCAAGCCTACGAGTTTCTTCATCGGAATTCCGACGCGCTGTTCATCGATTGCCGCAGCGAGATGGAATACCTGTTTGTCGGCCATCCCGTCGGCGCAATGCACGTGGCCTGGAATGACGGCCCGGACTGGGAAGTCAATCCGCACTTCGTCGGTCAGGTGAAGAAGCTCGCTGGCACCAACCATACGATGCGCCCGATCCTTCTCATTTGCCGCAGCGGAAATCGCTCGCAGGAGGCTGGCGAGGCCCTCGAACGCGCGGGCTTCACCAAGATCTACAACGTCGTGCACGGGTTTGAGGGCGAACTCAACGATCAGCACCAGCGCAACGTCACCGCAGGCTGGCGCTTCGAGGGTTTACCGTGGGAGCAATGCTGACCCCGTGACGACGCTCGAAGCTGAGTTCAAGTCGATCGAAGGCAGGTTCGCTTGCGAAGTCCACTGGGGCGACTGCGACCCCGCCGGCATCATCTTCTATCCAACCTATTTCCGCTGGTTCGACGCCGCAACCTGGAACTTCTTCGCGCACGTAGGCTACGACGTGAAGCGAATGCGCGCCGAGGATCTGGCGATGCCGCTGGTCGCGGCGAATTGCGAGTTCCGCGCCTCGCCGGTGCACGGCGACCGCTGCGAAGTGCTGTCGCGTGTGCTGCGCTGGGGAGGTAAGTCATTCGTGCTATTGCATCGCGTGATGCGCGACGACGGCACTCTGCTTGCCGAGGGATCCGAAACCCGGGTCTGGACGCGTCGAGTCGGCGGTCCGGGGGGAGCGATGAAGGGTCAGCTGATCGGCGAGGAGCTGAAATTGCTGTTTCGCGCCCAACAACTCTAGAGATCGGCCGTGAGCGACCGTAAACCGCTCGATGTTGGTCCAGCGCATGCGGCGATTCAGAGCGCCTGCGTCGATGCGCTGGTCGGCGCGAATCTGCTCGCAATCGGAGTGGTGCGAAACGGAAAATTGTCGCACGTGAGCCCGGCACTAACCCGTATGTTCGGGTTAGCACCGGACAAGACGCCGACTTCCTTCTCGGCCCTGATAGACGACCGCGACCGCGAGCTGGTCGAGAAAGCGCTTGCCTCTCCGGGCGAAGTCACGTTGGGACTTCGGGCATTACGCGCCGACGGCAGCCGGTTCGATGTCGAGCTGTCGGCTACGCGCGCGACGCTGCCGGATGGGCCCGCAATCGTTGTCGCGCTGTTCGACATCACCGGCCACGGGCAGCGGCGCGCTGCGCCGCTGCCCGCCGGTACGCCCGCAGTGCGCGTGCAGTGGGGCCCGCGCTTCGAAGTTGGGGTCGAAGTGATCGACGGGCAGCACCGGCACCTGCTTGAACTCATCAACCGCCTGCAGGACGCATTGAGCGCTGGCAGCGATCTCGAGCAGCTGGTCGAATCGCTCAGGCAACTGGTGCGCTATACCGAGCACCATTTCGCGACCGAAGAGCGCTTGATGGACGAGGTGGGCGCGACCGCGGAGCGTCACCGCGGCGAGCATCAGCGCCTGCTTGAGGGGCTCATGCGCTTCACCGTTAAGCTGGACACTGCGAGCGTTAGTGAGAGCTCACATTTCTTGCAGGACTGGCTTTTCCGGCATATCGACGAGGTCGACCGCCCGTTCGGCGCACTGTTGCGCAGCCGAGGCCAACGCTAGAGCGCGATGATTGCGGACGTCCTGTACTTGACGACGCATGTTGAATGAATGATCATTCATTAAAGATTCCAGAAGGAAACCCCATGCGAGTCGACGGAAAAACAGCGGTCATTACCGGGGCGGCATCCGGCATCGGCCGAGCTACGGCCGAAGCGCTTGCCGCCGCCGGCGCATACGTGGTGTTGGGCGATATCGCGGAGGACAAGGGTAAAGAGGCCGCCGACGCGATCCGCGCCAACGGCGCGGACGCCGACTTTGTTCGTCTGGACGTCACCGACCTTGCCTCCATCGAGTCATTTCGCGCCGCGACTGCGGCGCGAGGCAGGCAGGTCGATATTGTGGTCAACGTCGCCGGCTGGGGCAGGATCGAGCCGTTCGTGAAGAATTCGCCCGATTTCTGGCGCAAGGTGATCGATTTGAACCTGCTCGGGCCGATTGCCGTGACGCGCGCCTTCCTGGACCCGATGATCGAGCGCAAGGCGGGAAAGGTGGTGACCGTCTCGAGCGACGCCGGGCGCGTAGGCAGCCTCGGTGAGAGCGTGTATGCCGGCGCCAAGGGCGGCGCGATCGCCTTCACCAAGTCCCTGGCGCGCGAAATGGCGCGCTTCAACATCAACGTCAATTGCGTTTGCCCCGGACCCACGGACACGCCGCTGCTCGCAGCAGTGCCGGAGCGGCATCGCGAGGCATTCGTGCGCGTAACCCCAATGCAGCGCCTCGCACAACCCTCCGAAATCGCGGATGCAGTGCTTTTTTTTGCCAGCGCGCGTGCAGATTTCGTCACCGGCCAAGTGCTATCGGTAAGCGGCGGCTTGACCATGGTCGGATAAAGACTCGAACCATCAACCGCAAGAGGCCATCATGTACAAATTAAAAGCCGCCGACTGGCGTCCACAGCACTTCAAGTGGCAGGTCGCGGACCGTGTGGCGACCATCACTCTCAATCGGCCCGAGCGCAAGAATCCGCTCACCTTTGAAAGCTACTCCGAGCTAAGGGACACGTTTCACAAACTGCAGTACGCGGACGACGTGCGCGCCGTCGTGTTTACGGGGGAGGGAGGCAACTTCTGCTCCGGCGGCGACGTTCACGACATCATCGGGCCGCTGGTCAAAATGGACATGCCGGAGCTGATGACCTTCACCCGAATGACGGGAAACCTGGTGAAGGAAATGCGTACCTGCCCGCAGCCGATCGTCGCCGCGGTCGATGGCATCTGCGCCGGTGCAGGCGCAATCATCACGATGGCGAGCGACTTGCGCTACGGCACCCCGGAATGCAAGACCGCTTTTCTGTTCGTACGCATCGGCCTCGCCGGCTGCGACATGGGCGCGTGCGCGATTCTGCCGCGGATCATCGGCCAGGGGCGCGCAGCGGAGCTGCTTTACACCGGCCGCAGCATGAGCGCCGCGGAAGGCCTCGCATGGGGCTATTACAACGAGATCGTTCCGAGCCCCAAACTTGTCGAGAAGGCGCAGGACATGGCGCGCACGCTCGCCCACGGGCCGGCGTTCGCACATTCGATGACCAAGAAGTGCCTGCATCAGGAATGGAGCCTGTCGATCGAACAGGCGCTCGAAACCGAAGCAGAGGCCCAGGCAATCTGCATGCAAACCGGCGATTTCGAGCGCGCCTACAACGCTTTCGTCAATAAGCAGAAGCCGAAGTTCGAGGGCAACTGATGCGCCGCGAAAGCGCTGCCGGCCGGCATGCCCGCCCGGCGGGCGCGCGCGCTCCCGCAATCGAACCCAGCTCCCCGGGGCATGTCGAGAGCCTCGTCTCCGATCCGCGACTGGTTGAAGAGCGACGAGGCCAGATCGTGCGCGCGGCGGTGAAGCTTTTTTCGGCGCAGGGCTACTACACCACGACCATCCAGCAGATCGCGCGCGAGGCTGGCGTCAGCACCGGGTTGGTATACCAGTACTTTCGCGACAAGGACGACGTGCTACTGCTCGCGCTGATGCTGGTGCTCGACAGCTACGAGCAGGAAATCCCGCGCCAGCTGGAGGGAATCGAACATCCGATTGAGCGGCTGTGCACCGCGATCCGGACTTATTGTACGATCGTCGACCGCTGGCGCGACGCTACGCTGCTCACCTACCGCTCGACCAAGTCGCTGCGCCCCGAGCGCCGCAGCCTGATCATGGAGGGAGAAACCCGCACCAACCGGATTCTCGAGGCCTGTATCAGAGCTTGCGTCGAGGCCGGGCACATGCGACCGGTGAACGAGCAGCTGCTTGCATACTCCCACGTAATGTTCTGCCACGCGTGGGCGCTGAAGCACTGGGCCTTCGGCGGGCGCTACTCACTCGAGCAGTACGTGCACGAAGGGTTGCGCATTTTGGTGGAGCCGTTCCTGACCGACAAGGGACGCGCCCAGGACGCGGTCGATCCATGACGCCGCGTTACTCCGCGTCCGGCTGCCTCGACGGCTGGGCGCTCTGGAAGGCGTCGAGCTTCATGCATTCGTCGAACACCCGTAACGCGGTCGGAGCGTGCGACAGGTCGCAGTTGAAACGCTGGGCATTGAAAACCTGCGGCACCAGGCAGCAGTCCGCCAAGGTAGGCGTGTCTCCATGGCAGAAGCGCCCAGTTCCCGGCCGGAGTACCAAGTCGGCCTCAAGCTTCGCCATGCCGTCGTGGATCCAGTGGTGGTACCACTTGTTCTTGTCCTGCTCGCTGTGACCAAGGTCGTTCACCAGGTATTGCAGGGCACGCAGGTTGTTCAGCGGGTGGATCTCGCACGCGACGAGCAGCGAGAGCGACCTGACTCGCGCGCGGCCCAGCAGATCCTTTGGCAGCAGCGCCGGACTCGGGTGCTTCTCCTCGAGATACTCGATGATGGCGAGCGACTGCGTGAGCAGGTCTCCGTCGTCGACAAGCGCGGGCACCAGTGCCTGCGGATTGAGCGCGCCATATCCGGGTTGTCGGTGTTCGCCCCGCGCGAGATGCACGAACTGGGGCTCATAGCCTAACCCCTTCAGGTTCAGCGCGATTCGTACTCTGAACGCTGCCGAGCTGCGGAAATAGGTGTAGAGCTTCACACGGCTGAAACGATCTTCACCTTCAGCTCCCCTACCCCTTCGACGAGTGCCTCGAGCTCGTCGCCCGGCTTCACCGGTCCCACGCCCGCCGGGGTACCGGAAAAGATCAGGTCGCCGGGTTCAAGCGTGTAGTACTCCGACAGATAGGCGATCTGCTCCGGAACCGACCAGATCATGTCCGAAAGATCGGCCTTCTGACGCTCCTTGCCATTGACTACGAGCACGATCGCGCCCTTCGAGGGATGCCCGATCTTGGAGGCGGGTGCAAGTGCGCCACAGGGCGCCGCCTCGTCGAAGTCTTTGCCGAAATCCCACGGCCGGCCGTGGTCCTTGCCCCATTGCTGCAGGTCGCGGCGCGTCATGTCGAGCCCGACGCCATAGCCGAAGACGTGCTCGTTTGCCCTGCCGGCATCGATGCGTCGCCCTCTCTTTCCGATCGCGACCACCATCTCGGTCTCGTAGTGGTAGTTGGCCGTCTTGGGCGGGTAGTGCACGTCGCCGCCGAGCGCAACGAGCGAATGCGCCGATTTGATGAAGAAGAACGGTGCCTCGCGGCCGTCGCCGCCCATCTCCTTCTGGTGCTCGACGTAATTGCGGCCGACGCAGAAGATGCGCCGCACCGGAAAGCCGTCCGCTGAGCCGGTGACGGGAAGCGCGGGGGGGGCCCATATCGGGATTGCGTAGGTCATGCTGTCCTCTAGGTAGCAAGAAGCGTTCGGGAGAAGGGTCGAATTCTATTCCTTGCTGCCGAATTCGCGTTGAAGGATTTCGCGCAGCTTGAAGCGCTGGACCTTGCCGGTGGCGGTGCGTGGCAGGGTCTCTACCGTCCGAATCCACTTCGGACGCTTGTGGCGCGGAAGCTTCGCCTCGCACGCTCTCGCTGCCGCGTCTATCGCTTCCTGAGGGTCGCCGTCGGCGGCCAGGAAAAGGGCCAGTCGTTCGAAGCCGTCCACATCCGCCAACGGCACGCAGACCGCTTCGGTGATCGAGTTTTCGCCCAGGACCGCTTCCTCGAGCTCGCTTGGCTTGACCCACTGCCCCGCCACCTTGACCAGCTCGTCGGAGCGACCCTGGTGGGCGTAGAAGCCTTCTACGTCGCGCACGAATACGTCTTTGGTGCAGAACCAGCCGTCGAGGAACTGTTCGCGTGTCTGCTCCTTGCGATTCGCGTATCCGATCGCGAGCGCGGGGTGGCGCAGCCACAGCACGCCCGGTTCACCGATCTCAGCCGGGTGGCCCTCCAGCGCCGCGAGCTTCGTCTCGACGCCAGCTAGCGGCTTGCCGGTATGCTTGCCGCTCGAGGTGCCGACCGGCGTGACGATGGCCACGCAAAACGTCTCGGACATGCCGTAAACCGAGAGAATTTCGCGTCCCACGACGTTCCGCCATTGCGCGACCATGGACTCGGGAAGGCGTTCGCCGGCAGCGAAGAAGTGCCGAACCGGGCGGAATGGCACGAGCGCCTGCGCGCCGAGCGCAAGCAGGCGACGATAGAACGACGGCACGCTGAAGAACCCGGTCGGCTCGTGCTCGGCGACAAGCGCACACACGCGCCCGACGTCGGACCAGTCCGGGCACAGGACGGAGGCGGCGCCGATCGACAACGGCCCGAGCAGGCCGTTCTCCAGTCCGTAGGCGAAGAAAAACCTCGAGGTTGCAATTACCTTGTCGCCCGCCTGCAAGGCGATGGTTTCGCGCAGTGTCTGGCCGGCGGGCAGGACATCTTTGTGCGTGTGAATGATGCCCTTCGGCCGGCCGGTGGTGCCCGACGAGTAGAGCCAGAATGCGGCGTCTTCGGGGTCGGCGGCGAAAGGTGGCGAGTCTGGCGCGGCGCCCCGCAATACCTCGCTCCAATCCGGAACGCCGGTCGGCGCGCGGCCGGCAATCGCGATGCGCCGTTCGCGCGCCATGGCTTGAACGAATCCGGTCAACCCGACCGCGAACACGTCCTCGACGATTGCGAGCCGCGCGCCACTGTCGGAGCGCACGAAGCGGTAGTCGTCCTCGGTGAGCTGGCTATTCAGGGCGACCGCGACGGCGCCGCACCACAGGCAGCCGAGCCACGCGGCGGCGAGGTCCGGCGTGTCGCGCATCAGCAGCATCACCCGGTCCCCGGGCTCGACCCCGAGCGCCGTGAGCGCTCCGGCCGCGCGCCTGACTCGCGCCGCGAGATCCGCGTAGGTAATCTTTTCGGCACCGCAAATAAGTGCCACGCGCTGGCCATGGCGTGCGAGCGCTTCGGCTCCGAGAAGGTAGTCGGCCCCGTTCATGGTCGGGTAGCGTACTCCGCCGCAGCGCGAGTCGAGAAGACGCGGGGTTGTCCCATCTCAGAGAATATTGCGAACGGGCCTTGCTTTCCTTACGATGCTATTCGTCCTCCGTTTAAGCGTCAAATTGTTTGGCATGTCAACTAATTAGGCCGATCACCCATGGAGCGAGCTGAACCGAAAGCGTTGAGGTCGGGCGTGTTGCCGCGATTGATCGGGTATCGGCTGCGCTTGGCGCAGCAGGTGGTATTCAAGGATTTTGCCGAGAATGTGCAGGTGCTTACGCCTGGTCGCCTCGGCATCTTGGTACTGATCGACGCTAATCCCGGCCTGACCCAGGGCCGGCTTGCAGAGGCAGTGCGCCGCGACCGCTCGACGATGGTCGCGGTGTTGGATGAGCTCGAAGCCAACGGTTTGATCGCCCGCCGCAAGGGTGAGGACAGGCGCACCAACCGACTGTGGCTGACTCGCCCGGGGCGCACCTTCCTCGCGAGTGCGATGCGTCGAGTCTATGCGCACGAGCGGCATTTCGCCGCTCGCCTTAGCGCAAAGGAGCGCGCCCAGCTTTTTGCCCTGCTTGATCGCTTGACGGCCCCAAAAAAATAGGGGCGCCGTAGCGCCCCTAACCAATGCGGGAGGAGGATCCCGTGTGGTGCTAGCTGTTGTAGGCGTTTTCGCCGTGTTCCGCGATGTCCAAGCCTTCGGTTTCGGCTTCGTCGGTCACCCGCAGTCCGATGAACATGCTGATTAGCTTGAGCAAAATGAAGCTGACGACCGCGTCATAGACAATCGTGAAGCCTACTGCTTCGGCTTGCACGATGAATTGCTGGCCGATGCTCGAGTTGTCGCCGCCGAATCCCTGGCCGCCGAGCGCGGGCGAGCACAGGATTCCAATCAACAGTGCGCCCACGATGCCACCGATCGCGTGCACGCCGAAAGCGTCGAGGGAATCGTCGTAGCCGAGTGCTTTCTTCAGGTATACCGCCGACCAGAAGCACACGACACCCGCGATGATACCCAGCACAATCGCGCCCATTGGACCTGCGTTGCCGCAGGCCGGAGTGATCGCGACCAAACCTGCCACCGCGCCGGATGCGGCACCGAGCAGGCTTGGTTTGCCCTTCGCGATCCACTCGGCGAACATCCAGCCTAGCACCGCAGCGGCGGTGGCGAGTTGGGTGTTCATCATCGCAACGCCGGCGCTGCCGTTTGCTGCAAGTGCGCTACCGGCATTGAAACCGAACCATCCGACCCACAGCAAGGAAGCGCCGATGAGCGTGAGGGTCAGATTGTGGGGTGGCATTGCGACCTTGCCATAGCCCTTGCGCGGACCGAGCACCAGGCACGCCACTAGGCCAGCAACCCCGGCGTTGATGTGCACAACGGTGCCGCCCGCGAAATCGATCGCGCCCTTGCCGCCGATCCAGCCGCCGCCCCACACCATGTGGGCGATCGGTGCGTACACGGCGAGCAGCCACAGTCCCAGGAACCAGAGTACGGCCGAGAACTTCATGCGCTCGGCGAAGGCGCCGATGATCAGTGCTGGCGTGATAGCAGCGAACGTCATCTGGAAAGCCGAGAACACGTACTCGGGGATCGTGCCCGACAAGCTGTCCGCCTTCACGCCGGACAGGAAGGCCTTGGAGAGGCCGCCGAAGAAGCTGTTGCCGTCGCTGAACGCAATCGAATAGCCGAACAGCCCCCAAAGCACGGAGATCAGCGAGAACCCCACGAATACCTGCATCAGTATCGAAAGGACGTTCTTGCTCCGCACCATACCGCCGTAAAACAGCGCGAGACCCGGTACGATCATCATGATCACCAGCACAGTCGACGTTAGCATCCACGCCGTATCGCCCGAACTAAGCGTCGGCTTTGGTGCGTCCGCTGCCAGCGCGGGCAAAGCGAATCCTGCGATGGCGAGCAGCGCAAGGTTTACTAAGAGCTTTCTCATCTCCATCTCCCTATAGCGCCGCCGCATCGGTCTCGCCGGTGCGGATGCGAATGACTTTTTCCAGATCGAACACGAAGATCTTGCCGTCGCCGATCTTGCCGGTGTTGGCCGCCTTCTCGATCGCCTCGATCGCCTGTTCGAGGATTTCGGTCTTGACCGCGGCCTCGATCTTCACCTTGGGCAGGAAATCGACGACGTACTCCGCGCCGCGGTAAAGTTCTGTATGGCCCTTTTGTCGGCCGAAGCCCTTGACCTCGGTCACCGTGATGCCCTGGACGCCGATCGCCGAGAGGGCTTCGCGCACCTCGTCGAGCTTGAACGGCTTGATGATTGCTGTAACGAATTTCATGTCTTGGCTCCCTGGCCGGGCGGGCGGACGGCGCCGCCCGCTCCGCGCCTTTAGAACGATTTGCTGAAGGTCAGGATCGCGGCGCTCTTGCCCGCTTCATATCCAAAGAAGCAATAAGCTTCGCCGGCCGCGCAGTTGTCTTTGGCATCGGTCCCGGTCAGCTTGAGGCCAAACGTTCCCATCTTGGCGATGTCCTTGCTCACGCCGAGGCTGTAGTCGGTGTAGCTGGCGTCGCTGTATCCGCTGACGGTCTGATGGCCGACGTGGGCGCTCAGGGACAGGCCGCTCCCCATGTCGTAGGTGCCGGTAAGATCGAGGTAGCTGCTACCGCTGGTCTTCGAGCCGTCCGGTTTGGTCCAACCGAACAGGCTGCCGGTGGTCACCGAGTACTTGGCCGTGAGCCACTTGTAGCTCAACGCACCGTAGAACTCGATCGTGTCCGGTTTTGCGTTGCCGGTGCTCAGGTTGTCGCCAGGGTAGTTGTAGGTCAGAACGCCGACGTCGTAGCCGAGGTCACTCGAGATATTTCCCTTGTATCCCCCGTATACGTCCCATTCCATGCTCGCGCTCGCCCCGGTAGAGGCGGCGCCGGGCGTTTGATCCGTGAGCCAGCTAATATTTGAACCCCACGTGCCAACGTAGATGCCGTTGCTCAGGGCATAGTCGAATCCCCCCTGAATCGTCGGGTTGCCGCGGGTTTGTGCGATGCCGCGATAGATGTATTCCGATCCGAGCGTTACGTTAGCGCTGAGGGCCGGCTCGTCGGCGGAGGCGAGAATAGGGGTTGCGAGGGCTGCCCCAACAGACAGGGCGATTAGGGTCTTGCGCATGGCTGAGTCTCCAAAGATGAAAGGGTGCGTTCAACCCTTAGCACCTCCTGTGCCAGCCATTTTTAGTATATAAATCAATGCTATTTTGCCGTCCCACAAACCGCTCGAGTGCCTTGCGCACCATTTTGGGGCGTAACCTCTGGGTGCCGCCCGAACGCGGTGCAGCCGCGTGCTACACTCGACGCCCCCTTCCGGGGCCATCGGTATGATCGACAAGCACCTTCTGAACGAGCTCGGAGACCGTGTGTCGGAGGCGATGCGCCATTCGCCCGCGCAGGATCTTGAGAAGAACGTGCGCGCTCTGTTGCTTGCTTTTTTCGACCGCTTTGACCTGGTCGCGCGCGAGGATTTCGAGGTCCAGAAGAAGCTTTTGGAGCGTGCGCAGGCCAAGCTCGCGGCGCTAGAAGCGCGGGTTGCCGAGCTGGAGTCTGGCGCCAAGCCGCCCGTGGCGTAAACCTAGTCACCCCCGGCGACGTTACTTCAGGTTGGACAACATCGCCCAGTAAAAGGGGGGCTGTATGCCGCTTGCGGTCGTTGCCAGCCGTGCTCTGGCGGGAATCGATGCGCCCGAAGTGACGGTGGAGGTTCATCTCGGGCCAGGGTTGCCGGCATTCCACATCGTCGGGTTGCCCGACGCCGAGGTCCGCGAGGCCAAGGACCGAGTGCGCGCGGCGCTGAATCACGCCCGGTTCGAGTTTCCGGCCCGCCGCATCACCGTCAACCTGGCGCCGGCGGACCTGCCCAAGGATTCAAGCCGTCTCGACCTGCCGATCGCACTCGGCGTGCTCGCGGCGAGCGGCCAATTGGCGCCCGAGTCGCTCGCGGGCCACGAGTTTGCGGGCGAGCTTTCGCTTACCGGCGAGGTGCGGGAGGTACGCGGCGCGCTCGCTATGGCGCTTCAGGCCCGGGGTGCTGGACGGGCTTTCGTGTTGCCGGCCGGCAATGCACCCCAAGCGGCGCTGGCCGAGGGGGCTCGCATCCTGCCCGCGCAATCGTTGCTCGAGGTGGTTGCACACCTAGCTGGCGAGACGCCGATTCGCGAGTATTGCGCGGCATCTCAACTTTTGCCGCCGCACTATCCGGATTTTGACGAGGTCAAGGGGCAGCAGCAGGTCAAGCGGGCGCTGGAGGTTGCGGCCGCCGGAAATCACAGTGTGCTGATGGTCGGCCCGCCGGGGACCGGCAAGTCGATGCTCGCGTCCCGCTTTCCGGGAATCCTGCCCCCCCTATCGGAGCCGGAGGCGCTGGAGGTTGCGGCGGTCCAATCGGTTTCGAGCGCGGGGTTCGACCCTACCCGATGGGGCGCGCGGCCGTTCCGTGCACCGCACCACAGCGCGTCGGGCGCGGCGCTGGTCGGAGGCGGTAACATGCCGCGCCCGGGAGAGATCTCGCTTGCGCATCACGGCGTGCTGTTCCTGGACGAGTTGCCGGAGTTCGACCGCGACGTGCTCGAGGCGCTGCGCGAGCCGCTCGAATCGGGCAGGATATCGATCGTTCGTGCCGCGCGCCAGGCCCAGTTTCCCGCGCGCTTCCAGCTCCTTGCAGCGATGAATCCCTGCCCCTGCGGCCACTGCGGTTCGAGCGGCGGGCGCTGCCGCTGTACGCCAGAGCGCATCGCGCGCTACCGTGGGCGCGTATCGGGGCCGCTCGCGGACAGGATCGACATCAAGCTGGAAGTCCCCGCGCCGCGCGAGGCGGAGTTGGTCGGACCAGTCGCTGGCGAGCCAACCGCGGCCATTCGACAGCGCGTGGTGCGGGCACGCGCCGCGCAGATCGCCCGCCAGGGCAAGCCCAATGCCTTGCTGGAGACGCGTGAAATCGATCGCTACTGCGGCACCGATCGCGACGGCGACCAGCTTCTGCGCCACGCTCTCGCGCGTCTGTTGCTTTCCGCTCGCGCCTACCACCGCGTGCTGCGCGTGGCGCGCAGCATCGCTGACCTGGCAGGCCGCAGCACGATCGCGGCGGAGCACATCGCCGAAGCGATCCAGTACCGCCGGCTCGACGCAAGCTTCTGAGGCGGTCTGCTAGAGTTTTGGTTCGCATGGCCACCTACGCGATCGGCGACGTTCAGGGATGCTACGACGAGCTGCGAGCGCTTCTCGCGCGGATCGGATTCGATTCCGCGAGGGACCGGCTGTGGTTCGTTGGGGATCTGGTAAACCGCGGACCGAAATCGCTCGAAGTGCTGCGCTTTGTACGTTCGTTGGGAGACGGCGCGACGACGACGGTGCTGGGAAATCACGACTTGCATTTGCTGTGTCTCGCGGAGGGTTTTGCGAAGCGGCGCCAGGACGACACGCTGGATGCAGTGCTCGGGGCTGCCGACGCGGCGGATTTGCTCGGCTGGCTGCGCCGACGGCCGTTGATGCACCGCGAGGGCGACAATGCCATGGTGCACGCCGGCCTGCTTCCGCAATGGAGTGTCGACAAGGCGCTGGCCCTCGCCGGCGAGGTGGAGGCTGCGCTGCGGGCGCCCAGTTACCGTGACTTCCTCGCCGCGCTCTACGGCAGCAAGCCGGCGCGGTGGAGCGATGCGCTCGAGGGCTGGGATCGCCTGCGGGTAATCGTCAACGCGATGACGCGCATGCGCTTCTGCTCGCCAGAAGGCGTCATGGACTTTCACGTCAAGAGCGACCAGGCGCCCGCGGGTTACCTGCCCTGGTTCGAAGCGCGACCGCTGCGCGAGGAGCCCAAGATCGTCTGTGGCCACTGGTCGGCTCTCGGCCTCAAACTGACCGCGCACGTCAGCGCATTGGACGCCGGGTGCGTTTGGGGGGGTTCGCTCGCCGCGCTCCGGCTTGAGGACGGTGCGTTGGTGCAGCTACCCTGCCGCGGCTACCATAACGTAACCGAGGAATAGGCGGCGACGTAACCGGGGAATAGGCGGCGGAGGCGATATGACAGATTGCGTATTTTGCCGCATCGTCGAAGGGCAGATCCCTGCCACGGTGGTGCACGAAGACGAACATACGCTCGCCTTCATGGACATCGGGCAGGTGAATCCGGGGCACACTCTCGTGACGCTAAAGGCTCACGCCGAAAACATCTACGCGCTCGACGACGACCAGGCCGCGGCAATTGGCCGAGCGAGTGCACGGGTCGCGCGTGCGATTCGCGAAGCGTTCGCGCCGCAGGGCCTCTCCGTCTACCAGGCCAATGGAGCGCCTGCCGGACAGACGGTATTCCACTACCACGTACATCTCCTGCCCCGCCAAGGCGGCGACGGCATGCAGCTTACGTGGCCGGTCAAGAACCCCACGCGCGAGAAACTCGAGCAATACGCGCAGAAGATTCGCGCCGCACTGCGCTGATCCCGGCGCTAGCGCCAGGGAGTGAAGCCGAACGCGGTCTTGTAGCGCTCTTCGATTTCGTCGCGCGACGGGCCATGGTTCTGCGCCCCGCGGTGCGCGATTTTGATCGCCCCCATCACCGCCCCGAGGCGTCCGGTGCTGGGCCAATCCCAGCCGTTGACCATCCCGTACAGCAGTCCCGCCCGATAGGCGTCGCCGCAGCCGGTCGGATCGACCAGCGCCTCGGCTTTGACGCTCGGAATCTCGTACCGCTTGCCCGTCGCGTGCACCATCGAGCCGTTGGCGCCGAGAGTCACGACCAGGGCCTTCACCTCGCGCGAAATCGCGTCGAGCGTTCGGCCGGTTCTTTCCTGCAGAAGCTTGCCCTCGTAGTCGTTCACCGCCACGTAATCCGCGAGCGCGATGAGCTCGTTCAACTCTTCGGCCGAGAACATTGGCAGCCCTTGCCCGGGGTCGAACACGAAGGGGATCTCGTGCTGTGCACATTCACGCGCGTGCTGCTGCATGCCCTGTTTGCCGTCCGGGCCGACGATGGCGAGTCGGGCGCCCTGTCGCGCGTCGACGTGGTTTTGGTGCGAGTCGTTCATTGCCCCCGGATGAAAGGCGGTAATTTGATTATCGTCGAGGTCGGTCGTAATAAAAGCCTGCGCCGTGAACTGGCCCGGAATGCGCTTGAGCAGTTGCGTGCCGATGCCGAGCCGCTCGAGTCGCCCAAGGTACGGATCGATATCCTCTCCCACCGTCGCCATAAGCAGCGGATCCGTGCCCAGTAATTTAAGGTTGTAACAGATGTTGCCTGCCGTTCCCCCGAACTCGCGCCGCATCTCGGGAGTGAGGAAGCAAACGTTCAGGATGTGCAGCTGGTCGGCGAGCAGGTGGTTCTTGAAGCGATCCGGAAAGACCATGATGGTGTCGTATGCGATCGAGCCTGTGACGAGTATCTGCAAGAGAGCTCCGTGGTTTAGGGAAAGAAAAGGTAAAGGCGATATCCGGTGGCGCGCACCCGGCTGGTGTCGAAATGCAGCCGCACCACCGCCTCCGCACCGGGGCCAATTCCATTCAGCGCGCCGGGACTGCGCGCAGTGGCGACGTAGTCGGCCGGCACCAACACACGCCGCACAACGGCCTGGCCGTTTTCATCGGTCAGCGTAAGCTCGAGGTCGGGGTACTCCTGGGGGAACGGAGCGCGGTTGCGGATCACGGCGTTTAGAACGATCACACTCTCGTGACCGGGATCGGCCTGAAGGTCGGAGGACTCGATGCTCATCAGCTCTGGGCGGCGGGGCAGTCTGACGCTGCAGCCGTAAACCCTGCACGTCGCGACCAAGTAGGGACGCAACTCCGGCACCAGCAGTGCGACTTCGGTACGGAAATACAGCACGACCTGCCCTGCCAGACCCAGCAGAGCGAGCAGCGCGAGAAACGGCCACAGGAAGCGCAGCCGCGACCGCGGTGATTCGTCTTCCATGAACTCCGGCACGGGCTGGGAGTTGCTCGGCACGCGCGGAACTGCCTGCGCTGGCTGCGCGGAAGCCCTGCCCGGCGGGCGGCTTGCCGCCGGCTCGACTGCAGTCATATCAAGTTCGATCGTTACGTCGGGCGACGCACGCGCCTGGCGCCGAGACGGGTCGAAAAGGCCGAGTTGCGGCGATGGCTCGAGATTGGCCGGAGCGCCGCTGTGGTCCTGCAGCGCCGCAACGGCGTCGAATATCGCCGAACACTTTCCGCATCGCACCCTTCCCCCGCGGGCCGCCAGCTGTGCCGGCTGAATGCGAAACGCCGTGCCGCACTGGGGACAGCGCGTGATGAGGTTCACCGGCGCTTGCCTTCGAGCAGGACCCAGCCGTCGTCGTGCCCGCTAGCCGAGAGCGCGAATCCGGGTGCATAGGCGGCGATGACATCGGAGGCCTGCGTCTCGAGAATTCCGGACAACGCCAGTCGACCTCCCGCTCGCGTGAGCGAGCAAATCAGCGGCGCAAGAAGAATCAGAGGATTGGAAAGGATGTTGGCCACGACGACGTCGTAATCGCCGTGCGCTAGCGCATCCGGCGCGCAGACTTCAAGGTCGACTTCGTTCGCGCGAGCGTTTTCCGCCGTGACCTGAAGCGCCTGAGGATCGATATCGACGGCGCCGATCCGGGCTGCACCGAGCTTGGCGGCTGCGATCGCCAATATACCGGAACCGCATCCGTAGTCCAGCACCTGCTCGCCGCCACGAATCTCGCGCGCGAGGAACTGCAGTACCAGCCGCGTGGTGGGATGGGTTCCGGTGCCGAAGGCCATTCCCGGATCGAGCCGCACCAGCGGCGCGCGCGAAACCGGGGGCATGTGCCAGCTGGGCACGATCCAGAGCCTCCCCTCGATCGACACGGGCGCGAATTGCGATTGCGTGCGCCGCACCCAGTCGTCGTCGGCGATGCTCCCGACGTGGTACGCGGGCGGTATCGCGAGCCCGGCTGCAAGCGCTGCACGCTCGACGACCGTCTCAGGTTCCATGGCCGGTGCGAGCAGCACGCTCAGACGATGGCGTCGCCAGGAAACGGGCGTCTCCCATGTAGGTTCGGCGTAGCGCGGCACTTCGGCCTCAGTCCCGGCGTCCGCGTCTTCGATGCAGACCGACACCACGCCCTGCTCCAGCAGGGCGTCGGACATCGCCTCGGCTTCAGCTGCGTCGACGTCTAGGGTGAGCGACTGCCACGCCATTGCGCTACTTCGCCTTGGGCTGCTGCTCCTGAGCGAGCTTCTGCTCCAGATAGTGGATCGACACCCCGCCGCGCAGGAAGCGGATATCGTGCAGCAGTTCGCGGTGCAGTGGAATGTTGGTCTGAATGCCCTCTACGACCATCTCCGACAGCGCCACCCGCATGCGGCGGATCGCCTGTTCGCGGGTTGCACCATACGCGATGACCTTGCCGATCATTGAATCGTAATTGGGAGGAACGGAGTAGCCCTGGTAGACATGCGAGTCGACGCGGATCCCTGGCCCGCCGGGCGCGTGGTAGGACGTAATTCGCCCCGGCGAGGGCGTGAAGCGGTAAGGGTCCTCAGCGTTAATCCGGCACTCGATCGCGTGGCCACGAATCTGAATGTCTTTCTGGCGGAATGGCAGCTTTTCGCCCGCCGCAATGCGGATCTGCTGCTGGACGATATCGATCCCGGTGATCATTTCGGTGACCGGATGCTCGACCTGCACGCGCGTGTTCATTTCTATGAAGTAGAACTCGCCGTCTTCATATAGGAACTCGAAGGTTCCTGCGCCACGGTAGGCGATCTTGCGGCACGCCTCGACGCAGCGCTCGCCGATCTTTTCGCGCACCCTGGCGGTGAGCTCAGGCGCCGGCGCCTCCTCGATGACCTTCTGATGCCGTCGCTGTAGCGAGCAGTCCCGTTCGCCGAGATACACCGCGCCCTTGTGGCTGTCGGCGAGCACCTGAATCTCGATGTGGCGTGGGTTCTCAAGGAACTTCTCCAGGTAGACCATCGGGTTCGAGAATGCCGCCTGTGCTTCGCCGCGAGTCATGGATACCGCGTTCAGCAACGCAGCCTCGGTATGTACCACCCGCATGCCGCGGCCGCCCCCGCCGCCCGCCGCTTTGATGATGACCGGATAGCCGACCTTGCGCGCGATCCGAACGGTCTCCTTCGGATCCTCGGGCAGCGCTCCCTCGGAGCCGGGGACGCAAGGTACTCCGGCCTTGAGCATTGCCTGCTTGGCGGTCACCTTGTCGCCCATCAGGCGGATATTCTCGGGCCGCGGACCGATGAATACGAACCCCGAGCGCTCGACCTTTTCGGCGAAGTCGGCGTTTTCGGACAGGAATCCGTAACCGGGGTGGATTGCCTCGGCGTCGGTCACCTCTGCCGCACTGATGATGGCGGGAATGTTGAGGTAGCTCTGCGCCGCTGGCGCGGGACCGATGCAGACCGACTCGTCGGCGAGTTTGACGTACTTGGCCTCGGTGTCCGCCTCCGAATGCACGACCACGGTGCGGATACCGAGTTCGCGGCACGCACGCTGGATGCGCAGCGCGATCTCTCCGCGGTTGGCGATAAGAATTTTCTCGAACATCTAGCCGATGACGAACAGTGGCTGGCCGTACTCGACCGGTTGGCCGTTTTCCACCAGGATGGCCTTGACGACGCCCGAGGCGTCGGCCTCGATTTCGTTCATCAGTTTCATCGCCTCGATGATGCAGATCGTCTGCCCCTCTTTGACGGTCTGGCCCAGTTCGACGAAGGACTTGGCGTCAGGCGAAGGCGAACGGTAGAAGGTGCCGACCATCGGAGACTTTAGAACGTGTCCCTCCTGCTGGGTCTCGGCGGACGTGGCCGGAGGCGCGCCTGGGGCTGCGGCGGGCGCTGCGGTCGGGATGCTCACGGCATGCGCAGTGCTGACCTGCGCCGTCGCCGGAACCCCGCCGCCGCTCTTGACGATCTTGACCTTCTCTTCCCCTTCGGTGATCTCGAGCTCGGAGATGCCCGATTCCTCGACCAGGTCGATCAACTTCTTCAACTTGCGCAGATCCATAGCAATCCCCTTGGCCGGGGGCTACCCGGCGGACCGGCAACCGCCGGGCCTTATGCCCTGCGGCCCCCTGAAGCTAGTTGCGCGAGCGCGTAGGCGAGCGCCAGATCGTAGCCCTGGCTGCCGAGCCCCGTTATGGTTCCGACCGCCGTATCGGTGAAATACGAATGTCGCCGGAACGCTTCGCGCGCATGCACGTTTGAAAGATGGACTTCGATGAATGGGATATCCACTGCCGCGAGCGCGTCGCGCAGGGCAACGCTGGTGTGAGTGAACGCCGCGGGGTTGAATATGATGAACCCGATTCCCTCTCGCCCGGCTTGATGAATCCTGTCAACCAGAGCCCCTTCGTGGTTGCTCTGGAACGAGCCGCACGGCTGTCCTGCCGCGCGTGCGGTCGCCGCGAGGCGACGATCAATCTCGGGCAGCGTCTCGCGGCCGTAGATCTCTGGCTCACGGCTACCAAGAAGGTTCAGGTTGGGGCCGTGTAGGACCAGCACCCCCCGCGAAGTTTGTCTGGTTTTTTTGCTCATTTTCGCAGCAGAACGCCGCATCTTACAGCACTTAGGGCACCCGTTCTTGCGAGGGCCAAAACCGCTCCGTGGTCAGGCACGAAGCATTTTGGCGAACCTTTCGCGCACCTCTGCCTCCTTCAGTGCGCCGAGCTTTCGGTTCACGATCCTTCCTTGCCGGTTCAGGAAGACAGTGTAAGGCAGCCCTCCTACCTGATTGCCCGCCGCACGCATCAGATCAATCCCGTTGGGACCGGCGACAAGGAGCGGGTAGCTTACCTTATAGTCTTTTGCAAATTCACCGACTTTAACGGCAGAATCTAAGGCGATGCCTACAACTTCGATGCCTTTCGCCGCCATTTCCTTGCTTAGGGCAACCAGCATCGGAATCTCCTCGCGGCACGGGGGGCACCACGTTGCCCAGAAGTTGCAGAGCACAACTTTGCCCTTCCACTCAACCAGTCGGCGGGTTCTGCCCTCAAGGTCGGTGAATTCGGCCGACTGGAGCGCCCCACTGCCGTCCTCCGACCGCAGCAGGGCGAGTCCGGCCAGTGCGCCGACCGCCGCAGCTGCGACGCCGACTGCGCCAATGAGCAGCGCCTTACGCCGGCCGGGGGCCATCTTTCGCCTGCGATCCGGCGGCGATCAGAGCACCGACTTCGGCGATGCCTGCGCGTTCGGTCACCCTCCCCGCTTGGGTGGTCTTGAGTGCCACGCGTTCGTCGCGAGGATCGAATATCGACAGCCGCAGCGGCGCGCCCTGCCACGTCAACGAGAGCAAGGTTATCGAGCGCACCCGATCGCCCGAATAGCGACGTCCCTCCGAGGTCGTATAAGGCAGGTTGCGGTCGAGCAGGAAGATCTCCACTTCCTTGGCGCTCTCGGGGAACAACTGAAGGTCGATCTCCGCGTAGCGGCCGGCGAGGCCGGTCAATACTGCGCCGGTCAGGTAGGGATTGAAGACCTGCAACTTGCGCATTGCGTCGAGTGCGATTCGCCGCAGCTGCGCGATGCGCTCGGGGTGCTCGGCCGGCTGATAAAGGGCTCGGTAGGCTCGCAATTCGGCCTCGATCTCCTCGTTCGCGGGCAGGGCCTGGGACTCTTCGGCGCCCACTTGGCGCGCGGCCTTGCGCTTGGCGAGCGCAAAATCGTCGATGCCGTCCTCGGCCATGATGCGCGCCGCGGCGGCGGCTATTCGTGCGCGTGTTCCGTTTTGCCGCGATTCCTTGCGGCCCATTGCTGTGCCTCGACTGGATTGGGGGGGTGCCACGATCAGGCTCCCATCTGGATGCATCATAGCGTAGGCGGTCCGGAACTCCGTATCGCGTAGAATCGGCGCCTTTTCGCCGCGCCTCCATGCCCGCTCACCTGCACATCCTCGGCATCTGCGGCACATTCATGGGCGGTATCGCCGCTATCGCCAAAGCCGCCGGATACCGCGTGACGGGTTGCGATGCGAACGTATACCCGCCCATGAGCGATCAACTCGCCGCGCTCGGAATCGAACTAATCGAGGGCTACGACAGCGAGCAGATCGCGCTCGCCCCAGACGTTTGGGTCGTGGGCAACGTCGTTACGCGGGGAAACCCGTTGATGGAGGCCATCTTGGATCGCGGCGACCGATACCTTTCGGGGCCGCAATGGTTGGCGGAGGAGGTGCTGCACGAAAAGTGGGTGCTTGCTGTTGCGGGGACGCACGGCAAGACGACGGTTGCGTCCATGCTCGCCTGGATCCTCGAGCGGGCCGAGAGGGACCCTGGATTTCTGATCGGTGGTGTACCCCTCGATTTCCCGGTTTCTGCCCGCCTTACCGGAGCGAAACACTTTGTGATCGAGGCGGACGAATACGACACCGCGTTCTTCGACAAGCGTTCCAAGTTTGTCCACTACCGTCCTCGAACCGCGATCCTGAATAATTTGGAGTTCGATCATGCCGACATATTCGCCGATCTTGCAGCTATCGAGCGACAATTTCACCATTTAGTGCGTACCGTACCCAGATCTGGCCTCATCGTCGCAAATGGCCGTGACGACGCCTTGCAGCGGGTGCTCGCCATGGGCTGCTGGACGCCCGTGGAAGCCGTGGGCAAGGAGGCGGGCTGGATGGCCGGTGAATCGGGACCCGACGGCGGGTTCGAGATCGCGTGGCAAGGCAGAGCAGTGGGCCGCGTCGCCTGGAGCCTGCTGGGAGCACACAACCGACAAAATGCGCTCGCGGCGGTGGCAGCGGCACGCCACGCAGGTGTCGCGCCCGCCCAAGCAATTGCTGCACTGAGCGATTTCGGCGGAGTCAAGCGGCGCATGGAGCTTCGCGGCGACGTTCGTGGGGTGACCGTGTATGACGATTTTGCACATCATCCGACCGCGATCCGGGCGACGCTGGAGGGCTTGCGCCAGCGCGTGGCTGGGGCGCGCATCGTGGCAGTACTAGAGCCGCGCTCCAACACAATGAAGCTCGGAGTGATGAAGGACGAGCTCGCATCGAGCCTCGCGGCGGCTGACGTCGCCTACATCTACGACGCCAAGCTCGGCTGGGACGCGGCCGAGGCGCTGCGCCCGCTCGGCGCTCGCGCCCGCTGCGTCGGTGACTTCGAGGTTCTGCTCGCAATGCTTGCCGAGGACGCCCGCGCGGGCGACCACGTCGTGATCATGTCGAATGGCGGCTTTGGCGGCCTGCACCGCAGGCTGCTCGAGCGACTCGGCCGAAGCGCATGAACACAACAATCATCTACCTGCACGGTTTTAATAGCTCGCCTGCGTCCCACAAGGCGCGCAAGATGGACGACTACATGCGCGCGCGAGGGCTCGGGGAGTTCTTCACGTGTCCGGCGCTGCCGCCGGGTGCACGGGGCGCGGTTCGAGTTATCGAGGCCGAAATCGCGCGGCACGCGGCGAAACCCACCTTCGTCGGAAGCTCGCTGGGTGGCTTCTACGCAACCTATTTCGCCGAGCGCCTCGGTGTGCGCGCGGTCCTGATCAATCCCGCGATTACGCCCTACGTCGGGCTGGAGGCCTACCTTGGCACGCAGAAGAATCTCTATACCGGCGAAAGCTACCAGCTCACTCGTGCGGATCTCGAGGGCTGGCGCGCCCTTGCGGTCGAGCGGCCCGACCCCGAGCGCTACCTGCTATTGCTAGAAACCGGCGACGAAGTTCTTGACTGGCGCGAAGCGGCGCGCAAATTCGAGGGGGCCCGCACTGTGATCCGTGACGGCGGCGACCACACGCTGCAGAGTTTTCCGGAGCACTTGCCGCGAATCCTGGCTTTCGCGGGGATCGCGCTTCCCTAGGCGAGGTCCCGCGGCGCGCGCCGCGGCACGCCGCCTATAATTCGCGGGCGATGCATTTACTTTACGAAGAAGACGGAGAGTTCAAGGTAGGTTCAGTGCTGGCGCAGGCGCCGGCTTCGTTCCAGGTCGAGAGTCCGCACGGGCGCCGCACGAAGGTCAAGGCGGCGAACGTGCTCCTCAGCTTCGAGCGGCCGTCCGGCAACGAACTGCTCGCAGCGGCACAGACCTTTGCCGACGGGCTCGAAACCGACTTCCTGTGGCAGTGTTGCGCGGAGGGAGAATTCGAATTCCGCGACCTCGCGCGCGAGTACGTGGGGCGCGAGCCGACCCCCGTCGAGTCGGCCGGGATCCTGCTAAAGCTGCACTCGGCGCCAATCTACTTCTACCGGCGTGCGCGCGGCCGCTTCCAGGCGGCACCTGCGGAGACGCTGAAGCTGGCGCTCGCGGGTCTCGAAAAGAAAAAGCGCATGCAGGAGAAGGTCGCCGATTGGGCGGCGATGCTCGCTCGTTTCGAATGTCCTGCGGAGATTGCCGCCCTACGCGAGGAACTGCTGTACGCACCGGACCGCTCCAAACCGGAAACAAAGGCCTTCGAGCAGGCCTGCAAGCAGACAGGGCTCGCACCCGCGCGTCTTTTCGAGCGCTGCGGCCTGCTTTCCGACAGCCACGACTTTCACCTCAACCGGTTCCTGTTCGAGTTCTTCCCGAAGGGCACCCGCTTCCCCGCGCATGACCTCCCTGCGTCGCTCCAAGAGCTTCCGCTAGCCGAGGCTACAGCCATAAGCCTGGACGACGTCGGCACCACCGAGATCGACGATGCGTTTTCGGTGACCCGCGTTTCGGACCGCGAGCTCCGCATCGGTATCCACATCGCGGCGCCGGCGCTGGGATTTGCGCCCGGGTCTCAGCTGGACGCCATCGCCCGTGAACGTCTTTCCACCGCCTACATGCCGGGGCTCAAGTACACCATGCTCCCCGAGGATGTGGTGGAGTGCTTTTCGCTCGACGCCGGCGATGCTCGGCCTGCAGTGTCTCTCTACCTGAGCGTCTCGGCCGAAGACCTTTCACTGCGCGGCCACCATTCCCGCCTCGAGCGGGTGCACATCGCGGCGAACCTGCGTCACGCGGAATACGGCATCCTGAACGCCGGATTCGAATCGGGTGCCGCCACCGGGCTGGCCCACGAGGAGGAGTTGCGCACGCTGTGGCGCTTCGCGCTGGCCCTCGAAGCCCGACGCGGCAAGGCAAGCGTGAACGCGGGCATGATCGATTACTCGTTTCGCGTCGAGCAGGGGCGCGTCTCGATCGAGCCACGCCGCCGCGGTGCACCACTGGACAAGCTTGTTTCCGAGCTCATGATTCTCGCCAACACGACCTGGGGTAACCTGCTCGCCGAGCGCGACGTCGCGGCCATTTATCGAGTCCAGTCCTCCGGCAAAGTCAGGATGAGCGTGCATCCGGAGGCGCACGACGGACTCGGGGTCTCGTGCTACTCGTGGATGACCTCGCCCTTGCGGCGCTACATCGATCTGATCAACCAGTGGCAGCTGGTGGCCTCGCTTGAAGGCCGCCGGCCGCCGTTCGCGCGCAATGCTGAGGCGTTGCTCACGGCCATGCGCGCGTACGAAGTCACCCACGCGCGCTACGACGAGCACCAGCGGGCGATGGAGCACTACTGGTGCTTGCGTTGGCTGGTTCAGGAGCGGGTAAGCGCCGCCGAAGGCGTCGTGGTGCGTGAAGGAACGGTGCGCCTCGACGGCATGCCACTCACGGTACGCGTTCCCTCGCTGCCTGATTTCGAGCCCGGGACGCGGGTACGGCTCGACGTAGGCGAGATCGACCTGGTCGAACGGACTGCAGCGTGCGTCTATCGCGAGTCAATCGACGGCGGGGACGGGCCGGGTGAACTGGCAGCGCTGCCGAGCGACGCCTAAAGGCCTAGAATATCCGCCACCCGTGTGCGTGAGGGGATTTTGCAGGTAGCAATCGCGACAAACTCGATCCGACGGCCCGACTTCTGGGTCGGCCTCGACCGGCAGACCCGGGCGCTCTACGGCGCGATTGCAATATCGGTTCTGCTGCACGCGGTACTGCTCGCGGTGCACTTTCGCTATCCCGACGCGCTGCGCTGGAAATCAACAAACCAGCCGCTCGAAGTGGTACTGGTAAACGCGCGCACGAAGGAAAGACCTGCCAAAGCCGATGCTCTGGCACAAGCGAATCTAGATCGCGGCGGCAATACGGACCAGCCCAGGCGCGCCAAGACGCCACTCCCCGTCACCAGACCGCACAACCCCGGAAGGGATCTGGCGCAGGCGCAACGGCGCGTGCGCCGGCTAGAGGAGCAGCAGCGGCGCCTGCTCGCCAAGGCGACCGAGTCGCGCTTGGCCGTGGCGCCGGAGACCGAACATAAAGCGCCCGCGGAACAACCCAAACCGCAGATTTCCGGGCGTGATCTGGCGGACCTGTCTCTTGCTGCTATGCAGCTTCAGGCGCAGATCGACCGGCGCATCGAGGAGTACCAGAAGCGCCCGCGCAAGAAATTCATCGGCGCGCGTGCTACGGAGTACCGTTTCGCACAGTACGAGGAGGATTGGCGCCAGAAGATCGAACGGATCGGTACTCTGAACTATCCCGCGGAGGCCCGCGGCAAGCTTTACGGCGACCTGCGGCTCACCGTCACCATCCGGCCGGACGGCAGCGTGCAGTCGGTGGACCTGGACCGCTCGTCCGGGCTCAAGGTGCTCGATGCGGCCGCGTTCAAGATCGTGCGCATGGCATCGCCGTTTGCGCCGTTTCCGCCGGACATCCGCAAGGATACCGACCTGCTGGTCATCACCCGGACATGGTTCTTTGGTCCGGGCGACAAGATTTGGACGAAATAGCGCATGCCTGATCGCTACGCTGTGATCGGCAACCCGGTCGCGCATTCGAAGTCGCCGTGGATTCACGCCGAATTCGCGCGCGCCTGCGGCCAGGACCTCGAGTACGTGAGCATAGAGGCTCCGCTCGGCGCCTTTGGTGCGACCGTGGAGGCGTTTCGCGCCGCGGGCGGCCGTGGTGCCAACGTCACCTTGCCGTTCAAACAGGAGGCGTTCCGGTATTGCTCCGTCGCGAGCGCGCGCGCACGCGCCGCGCAGGCGGTCAACACCCTAGTGCTCGATCCCGGCGCGCTGTGGGGCGACAACACGGACGGCGTCGGACTGGTGCGCGACCTGGAAAACAACCTCGGCTTCGTACTGCGCGGCCGCCGCGTGCTTGTGATGGGGGCGGGCGGCGCTGCCCAGGGCGTCGTCCCCTCCCTGTGCGCTCAGGAGCCGGCAAGGCTCGTGGTGGCCAACCGCACCCCCGACAAGGCGCGCGCGATTGCGGCGCGCTTCGAAGGCACGACCGGCTGCGGTTACGCCGAGCTCCCTGCGACGAAGTTCGATCTGATCATCAACGCGACTTCTGCCGGCCTGGCGGGCGATTTGCCGCCGCTACCGCCGCTGGAAACGCTGCTCGCGCCCGGTGCGCTGGCATACGACATGATGTACGGACGCGATACCCCGTTTCTCGCTCTCGCGCGGGGCGCGGGCGTGCGCGCGAGCGACGGTGCCGGGATGCTGGTCGAACAAGCGGCGGAATCATTCTGCATATGGCGCGGCGTGCGCCCCGACACTCAGGCCGTGCTTGCCGCACTGCGGCGCTGATGCGCGCGCTGCGGCTGGCGTGGAAAGGTTTGCGCTACGGCCTGGCGGTGCTGGTGCTTGTCGCGCTTCTGGCCCAGGCGTGGTTCTACGCTCACGTGCTGTGGTGGAACACGCACAATCCGACCAGCACGGCATTCATGCGCGAGCAGCTGGAGCGCGTGCGGGAGAAGAATCCCGCCGCGCACCTGCAGCAGCGCTGGGTGCCGTATGCGCGTATCTCGGTCAACCTCAAGCGCGCGGTCGTGGCCTCCGAGGACGCGAAGTTCATCGACCATGCTGGCTTCGACTGGGAGGCGATCGAAAAGGCGATGGAGAAGAACGAGAGAAGGGGCAAGGTGGTTGCCGGCGCATCGACAATAAGCCAGCAGCTGGCTAAGAACCTGCTGCTATCGGGTGAGCGAACCTGGCTGAGAAAGGGTGAGGAGGCTGCGATCACCTGGATGCTCGAATCGACCATGTCCAAGCGCCGCATCCTCGAGCTGTACCTGAACGTGGCCGAGTGGGGCGACGGCATTTTCGGCGCAGAGGCAGCGGCACGACACCACTTTGGCGTCTTGGCGGCCGCGCTGGGGCCGGAGCAGGCCGCCTGGCTCGCCGCCATTCTGCCGAGCCCGCGCCGCTACGATCGCGGCCGCACGACGGCATACCTCGCGGAGCGCATCGCGACTATTCGAGCCCGCATGCCGATGGCGCAGATTCCGTGACAGGCTAAGCGCGCGCGCGACGGTTCCGCCCGCCGCATCGATTCAATACAATGGCCCCGGACCGGCTACCGGCCGGCGCTGCGCGCAGGCGACATGTCCGAACTGCTTACAAGGCTCGAGGTCGAGGACCTGAAAGAGAACCTGCACGAAGTGCAGGAGCTCCTGCACCGCCACGCCTTGGTGGAGGGGCTCGTGAATCGCCAGGAAATGCACCGGCACGCGCTGGTCGAGCAGCTGGTGCACAAGCAGCATCTCACCGAGCTGCGCACCAAGCTCGAAAACCTGCATCCGGCCGACATCGCCTACATCCTCGAAGCGCTGCCGCTCGAGGAGCGCCTGGTCGTGTGGGAGCTGGTAAAAGCCGACCGTGACGGCGAGATCCTGCTCGAGGTGTCAGATGCGGTGCGCGAATCGCTCATCGCGAGCATGGATTCGGACGAGCTGGTGGCGGCCGCCGAGACGCTGGAAGCCGACGAACTCGCGGACCTCGCGCCGGACCTGCCGGCCGAGGTCATCCAGGAGGTCGTGCAGTCGCTGCCCGCCGAGGAGCGCGAGCGGCTGCGCTCCGCGCTGTCCTACCCCGAAGGAACCGTCGGCGCGTTGATGGACTTCGAGATGGTGACGGTACGCGAAGACGTCACGCTGGAGGCGGTGACGCGCTACCTGAGGCGCATGGACGAACTGCCGGACCATACCGATCAGTTGTACGTCGTCGACCGCGAGCGGCGCCTGCGCGGAACGCTGCCGCTCGCACGGCTGATCGTCTCCGATCTCGATGCGGAAGTTGCGGTCGTCATGGTGCCCGAGCGCGTCACGCTGCACCCGCAGGACCGCGCCGCAGACGCGGCCCAGGCGTTCGAGCGCTACGACCTGGTTTCAGCGCCGGTGGTAGACGCGCGCGACCGCCTCGTGGCGCGGCTCACGGTCGACGCGGTAGTGGACTATATCCGCGAAGCGAGTGCCGAAACACAGCTGGCCGAAGGCGGCCTGCGCGAGGAGGAGGACATCTTCGCACCGGTGCTGAACAGCTTCCGCAACCGCTGGTCGTGGCTCGCGATCAATCTAGTCACTGCCTTCATCGCTTCGCGCGTGATCGATGCGTTCCAGGGCTCGATTGCAAAGCTGGTCGCGCTTGCCGCACTGATGCCGATCGTGGCCGGCATCGGCGGCAATTCCGGCAACCAGACCATCACCATGATCGTGCGCGCGCTGGCACTGGGGCAGATCCAGGCGCAATACTGGCGCAAGCTGCTCGCGAAGGAGCTCGGCGTGGCGCTGATCAACGGTGTCGTCTGGGGAACGCTGCTCGGGGTTATCGCTTTTGTGCTCTACGGCAACGTCGCGCTGGGCGGGGTCATGGCACTCGCCACGGTGCTCAACCTAATTCTTGCCGCGTTGATGGGAGTGACCATCCCGTGGCTGCGCTCGCGCTTCGGCAAAGATCCCGCCATCGGTTCTTCGGTGCTGATCACTGCTTGCACCGATTCCGGCGGCTTCTTCATCTTTCTAGGGCTGGCTACCCTGCTTCTGGTTTGAAGCGCAGTGCGCCAGCAATGCTGCGCACGGCCTGCAGCTGGCGCTTGAGCGCGAAGTCGAACAAGCCTACCCGCTCGGCCAGGAGCTGGTCGGTATAGCTCGAGGCGTCCGCCGGCGGCAGCTTGAGCCAGGCATCGGACTCGCCGCGCTCGGTAACGATGCGCATGCCCTGCTTGCGGGCCAAGTGCATCATCGCGCCGTTCTCGCTCAGGCAATGCATGAACAGGGCGCGGATGCCCCAGTTGCGCGCATGTGTGTGACTGCGCGCGAGCAGCGCGGCGCCGGCGCCGCGGCCGCGCCACTCCGGAAGCACCGACACGCCAAGCTCGGCGTGGCCGTCGCAGCGCGCGAGATGCGCTGCCGCGACCAGCTGCAGTGCATCGTCGAACGCCCCGAACGCGGCGTCGCGCCCGAAGTCGATACGCGCGACGTAGTCGCGGATGGCCTGGTCGGGCAGGGCGATGCCGAAACGCAGGCGCCGGTCCTCGTCGTCCAAGGCGAGCAAGTGACGCTCAAGCGTTTCCCGCTCAAACCGTGACAATTCACGTGTGGCAATCTGCATAACGTCCAGTTTGACAGCAAAAGTCAGGCAAAGTTCGTGCCCGCGCCGTCATGCCACGGCGGCAAAGGCCGCGCGCGCCGCCGCGAGCGTGGCCTCGATCTCGGCCGCGCCGTGCGCCGCGGAGACAAAGCCCGCTTCGTACGCCGACGGCGCGAGATATACGCCGCGCGCCAGCATTTCGTGAAAGAAGCGGTTGAAGCGCTGCTGGTCGCTTTGCATGACTTCGGCGAAGCTCGTCGGCGGCGTAGCGCGAAAGTACAGCCCGAACATGCTGCCGATCGACTGCGCTGAGAAAACGACGCCCGCTTTCTTCGCTTCCACCGCAAGTCCCGAGACAAGCGCCTTCGCGGTCGCCTCTACGCCTTGCTGGAATCCGGTCGCTTCGAGGAGTGAGAGCGTGGCGAGACCGGCGGCCACCGCAACCGGATTGCCCGAGAGGGTGCCTGCCTGATACACCGGTCCCAGAGGCGCAATGCGCTGCATGATCTCCGCTCGGCCGCCGAACGCACCGACCGGCATGCCGCCACCGATCACTTTGCCGAGCGTGGTGAGGTCCGGCCGGATGCCGAAGCGCTGCTGCGCGCCGCCGGTTGCGACGCGAAATCCGGTCATTACCTCGTCGAAAATGAGCACCGCGCCGTGACGCGTGCATTCCTCGCGCAGCGTCTCGAGAAAGCCGGGCGCGGGAAGAACCAGATTCATGTTGCCGGCCACCGGTTCGACGATCACGCCTGCGATCTCGGGCCCGCGAGCGGCGAAGAGCTCGCGCGCTGCAGCTAGGTCGTTGTACCCCAGTACCACTGTTTGTGCCGCGGTCGCCGCCGGAACGCCGGCCGAACTCGGATTGCCGAAGGTGAGCGCGCCCGAACCCGCCTTAACCAGCAGGCTGTCGGCGTGGCCGTGGTAGCAGCCCTCGAACTTGACGATTGCGTCGCGCCCGCTAAAGCCGCGGGCAAGGCGGATCGCGGTCATCGTGGCTTCGGTGCCGGAGGAAACGAGTCGCACCATCTCGACCGACGGGACGAGGCGGCAGATCGCCTCGGCGAGCTCGATTTCGCTCGCGGTCGGCGCGCCGAAAGATAGCGCTCGCGCGGCAGCCGCTTGTACGGCCTCGACGACCTTGGGGTGAGTGTGGCCGGCGACCATCGGACCCCACGAGCCGACGTAGTCGATGTAGCGGGTTCCGTCGGCATCCCACAGGTAGGCGCCCGAGGCGCGCTCGAGGAACGGCGGCGTGCCGCCGACTGCGCGAAAGGCGCGCACCGGCGAGTTGACCCCCGCGGGGATGCGCTGCTGGGCGTGGGCGAACAGGCTCTCGTTTTTGCTGGTCATGCGGCAGGGCTCATATGGATTGAGAAGAGATCGATGAAGGCGCGCGCACGGGCGGCGGGGTCGGGCGCGTCGAACAAAGCTGAAATCACCGCAACGCAGTTGGCGCCCGCACGGACAACTTCGGCTGCGTTTTCCAGCGTAATTCCACCGATTGCGACCAGTGGTACGCCGAGCGCGCGCGCCTGTCCGAACAGCGCGAGCGGAGCGCGCACCGCGTCCGGTTTGGTCGACGACGGATACACGCTGCCGAAGGCGACATAGTCTGCTCCGGCTGCGACCGCGCGGCGCGCGACGTCCAGCTCGTTGTAGCAGGATGCGCCGAGCAGGCGAGCGCCGAGTCGCACGCGCGCTTGCGCGACGTCGCCGTCTTTGCTGCCGAGGTGCGCGCCGTCGGCGCCTGCGGCAAGCGCGAGCTCGACATCGTCGTTGACGATCAGCGGCACGCCGTGGTCGGCGCAGAGCGCCGCCAGAGCGCGCGCTTCGGCTACGCGCTGCGCCGCGCCGGCGAGCTTATTGCGATACTGCAATGCCGCCCAGCCATGCGGCGCGGTGCCACGCATCGCCGCGCGCACGCGCTCGATGAGCGCGCGACTGTCTGCCGCGTCGGGAGTGATGGCGTAGAGGCCGGCAAGCCTCATGGCTCCCCCTTCTCGGCCTCTGCGTCAACCTCGCGCGCCCAGAAGAAGCGGTCCGGCAGCAGCTGGCCCATTCCGGGGCGAAAGCCTCCTGCGAGCGCCTGCCAGGTGTACTCCTGCGCTTCGCGAACCGCCTCTGCCATCTCCAGGCCATTGGCGAGCGCCGCGGCGATTGCCGAGGCGAGCGTGCAGCCGGAGCCGTGGTAGCTGCCAGGTAGGCGCTGCCAGCGATCTTCGCGCACCACGCCGTGATCGGCATAGAGCTTGTTTATCACCTCGGCTGTCGCCTCGTGCGTCCCCGTGACGAGGACGTATTCGCAGCCGAGCGCCAGCAGGCGCCGGGCGGACTCGTCTACCCCCGGCTCCTCCGCGTCGTCTTCTTCTTCGGCCAGGCGTCTTGCCTCGATGCTATTAGGCGTCACGATGGACGCCTGCGGCACCAGCAGCTCGCGCAGCGCCTCGACCATGTCGTCGGTGGCGAGCGCGTCGCCGCGCCCCGAAGCGAGAACCGGGTCGAGGATCACCGGCACGTCGGGATAGTCGGACACGATCTCGGCCACCGCGGTAACGTTCTCGACCGATCCGAGGACCCCGAGCTTGAACGCCGCAACCGGCATGTCCTCCAGCAGGCGGCGGGCTTGATCGGCGACCCATTCGGCGTCGATCACAAGCATGCCCTCGACGCCGCGCGTGTCCTGCACGGTGAGCGCCGTGAGCACCGACAGCGGATGGCAGCCCATGCTTGCAAGGGTCAGGAGGTCGGCCTGTAGCCCGGCGCCTCCGGTGGGGTCGGACGCGGCGAACGTGAGCACGATCGGCGGCAGAGAGTGCATTCGGGGCAGCTCGCGCTCAGCGGGCAAGCGCGGCGATCAAGCGCCGCCGCGGAATACGCTAAGATTCCGAGCCATTTTAACCTACCTTGCACGGCCCCAATGCCTGATGAACAACCGTACCGCACCTGGATGTGCCTGATCTGCGGCTATGTGTACGACGAAGCCGCTGGACTGCCCGACGAAGGAATCGCTCCAGGCACCCGCTGGGAGGACGTCCCGATAAACTGGACCTGCCCCGAATGCGGCGCGCGCAAGGAAGACTTCGAGATGGTCGAAATTTAGCGCAGCGTGATTTTTTGCGCGTCGCGTCGCGTCTGAATGGCGTAGTGTGTAACTTTGCACTGTTTTGCAACCCGCGGGCGCGCTGCGCCCCGGGTTCACGCTCGTCCTAACGGGCGCACGGGGGCTCCTTCAGATGGACACGGCGGAACTGGCCGGCATCAAGGTCATGGTGATCGATGATTCGAACACCATTCGCCGCAGCGCGGAAATCTTCCTGCTGCAGGCCGGATGCACGGTAATCCTCGCCGAAGACGGCTTCGACGCGCTTGCCAAGATTGCCGACCATCAACCCGACGTGGTGTTGGTCGACATCATGATGCCGCGCCTCGACGGCTACCAGACCTGCGCGCTGATCAAGAAGAACGCCAGGTTCGCGGCGACTCCCGTTGTCATGCTGTCGTCGAAGGATGGTCTGTTCGACCGCGCGCGCGGCCGCATGGTCGGCTCCGACGAATACCTGACCAAGCCATTCACCAGAGAAAGCCTGATTGGCGCAGTCGCTGCACACGCGACTGCACGCGCGGGCAGACAGGCCGCGAGCGGCGGCAGCAACTGAAGGACTACGGAGTATCCATCATGCCTGTAAAGAAGATCCTGGTTGCAGACGACTCGGCAACCGATCGCCAGTTCCTGCTCGAAAGCCTGTCCAAGCTCGGCTACCAGGTCGTGCTGGCCGAAAGCGGCGAGCAGGCGGTCGACAAGGCGCGCTCGGAGCTTCCGGACCTCGTGATCATGGACGTCGTGATGCCGGGGACGAACGGTTTCCAGGCTACGCGCCAAATCACCCGCGACGAGGCTACCAAACACATCCCGGTGATCATGTGCACCTCGAAGTCGCAGGAGACCGATCGAATCTGGGGGCTGCGGCAGGGCGCCAAGGACTATGTCGTCAAACCCGTCAACGTCAACGAACTCGCGAGCAAGATCGCGGCGCTGGGTTGATAGCGTGTCAAAACGGGCCAGTCTGAAGGATTTCCAGGAAAGCCTCGCCAATCGGCTGAAGGCGGCTGCAGGCGAAGCCGCGCCCAGTGCCCGCCTCTCGTTCGAGGCAGGCGACGGGCGCTGGCTGCTGAGGCTGGACAGCTCGGGCGAGGTGCTTACCGTGCCCGAGGTTTCGCGCGTGCCGTTGACTAAGGAATGGTTCCTCGGCGTGGCCAATGTCCGAGGCGTGTTGTACGGCGTGTCCGACTTCGCCGCGTTTGTCGGCGGCGCAGTCACGGCACGCGGGGCGGAAAATCGGCTGATTCTGATCGGCCAGCCACACGGAGTGAACGTCGCGCTGCTGGTGACCCGCCTTGCCGGTCTACGCAACTTGAGCGAACTCGAGCCGATCGACGACGTGGGCGGCGCGTCGCCGTGGGCGGCGGAAGCATGGCGCGACGGCGAAGGGCGAGTTTGGCGCGAGCTCGATTGCGAAAAATTGCTCGCGCAGCGCGATTTTCTTGACGTCGCGCTGCACTGAGCGCGGCACGACGGAGGCTTCATGGCATCGAAACTGAACATCCTCGGCGCATTCGGCAAACGCAGGCGTCCGCTCACCGTATTGCTCCCGCTGTTCCTTGCGCTGCTGGTTGCGACCGCGTACTTCGTCTGGGCCAACTACCGCAACTCGACGTACGGCGCGCAATACATCGCCGACGCAGGCCAGCTGCGCATGCTGTCGCAGCGCCTGGGCAAGGCGTCGCTGCAGGGCCTGCTGGGAAACCCCGAGGCCTTCAAGCAGGTGCGCTCCAGCCGGGACGCGTTCGCCGAGATCCTGCAGCGGCTGCAGAGCGGCGGAACGGTCCGCGGGGTCACGGTGCCGCCCAGCCCCGAGCGCGCGCGCCCGGCGCTGCAGACGCTGGCCGCGCAGTGGCAGGGTACTCAACGCAGCGCCACCGTGCTGCTGCGTGACCAGGCCAACCTGATTGGCCTTGGCACCGCAGTGGCGCGGGTGAACGAGTCGAATCCCCAGCTGCTCGACCTCGCGGAGCAGGTGCAGACCAACGAATTGCGCTCCGGCGCCTCGACGCGCGAGATCTCGGCCGCCGGGGAGCTGGTGATGCTGACGCAGCGACTGGCGAAGAACGCCAACGCGCTGCTGGCGGGCGAAACGATCGATCCGGAGGTGGCGTTCCTGCTCGGCAAGGACACGAACGTGTTCCGTACCACGCTCGAGGGGCTGCGCAACGGTAGCGCCGAGCTACGCCTGCCGGCGGTGCGCAACGCCGAGACCGCGGCCAAACTGGACGAGCTCGCGCGGGCGTTCAAGGGCTACCGCGAGGCGGTCGCGTCGATTCTGGGCAACATGCAACGCCTGGTGGCAGCCAAGCGCGCGGCGCACTCCGTGTTCGGCGACTCCGAGAAGTTGCTTGCTTCAAGCGAACGGCTGGCGAACGAGTACGCGGCGCACCTTGCAGGAGACAAGACGATCTACCTGATAGCGACACTGGTCGTGGCAATGGTGATCGTTCTCGCGCTGATGGCGTACGCCTTCGTGCAGGACGAACGGGTGCGCCGCGAGCAGGCGGAGTCCCAGGAAGCGACGGTCAAGCGTCAGAACGACCAGAATCAGGAGGCGATCTTGCGCCTGATGAACGAAATGCAGCCGTTCGCCGAGGGCGATCTGACGGTGCATGCGACGGTGACCGAGGAGATCACGGGAGCAATCGCGGATTCCGTGAACTTTGCGGTAGAAGAGCTGCGTACGCTGGTGGGCAGGATCAACACGGCTGTCGCACAGGTGACATCGGCAACCGAATCCGCACAGCACACTTCCACTCAGCTGCTGGCCGCGGCGGAACGCCAGTCGCAGGAGATCCGCAATACCGGCACGCAGGTGCTAGGAATGGCGCGCGCGATCAACCAGGTATCCGCGAGCGCCACGGAGTCCGCAAGCGTGGCGCGCGCCTCGCTTGCCGCGGCCGAGAAGGGACAGCAGGCGGTGCACAACGCGATAACGGGCATGAACGAGATTCGCGAGCACATCCAGGAAACGGCAAAGCGCATCAAGCGGCTGGGAGAGTCATCGCAGGAGATCGGCGAGATCGTCGAGCTGATATCCGATATCACCGAACAAACCAACGTCCTGGCTCTGAACGCCGCGATCCAGGCGGCTTCCGCGGGCGAGGCCGGGAGGGGATTCACCGTAGTGGCAGAGGAGGTGCAGCGCCTCGCCGAGCGCTCGGGCGAGGCGACCAAGCAGATCGGTGCGATCGTGAAGACGATTCAGACCGACACGCAGGACGCGGTGAGCGCGATGGAAAAGAGTACGCAGGGCGTAGTCGAAGGCGCGCGGCTCTCGGACGCGGCCGGCCAGGCACTGGCCGAGATCGGGGAGGTGTCGCGCAATCTCGCGGCGCTGATTGAAAACATCTCGCGCACCACGCAGAGCCAGGCGAGGGCCGCGGGCGCGGTCGCGGTGAGCATGCGAAACATTCTCGGTATCACCGAGCAGACGACGGAGGGCACCAAGCGCACCGCGGCTTCTGTCGGTCAGATCGCCGGCCTGGCGCGTGGCTTGAGTGGTTCGGTCGCGAACTTCAAGCTCTGAGCCGGCGGCTTTACAAGCACAAGGGACGATGAGCGCCGCGTTTGACATTGGTCCGCTGGCCTGGGTTAAGAGCGAGATTGATTCCTCGCTCGAGCGCGCTCGCGCGGCGCTGCAGGCCTACGGCGGCAGGTCCGAGGCGCAAGCCGAGCTGAAGGCCTGTGAGGGGCACCTGCACCAGGCAAGCGGCGCGGTGCAGATTGTCGGCCTAGAGGGCGTAACGAGATTCTTCGAGCAGACTGAAGCGCTGCTGGCCGATCTCCAGACTGGCAGGACAAGCGGCAACCCGGCGACACTGCAGGTCCTCGAGCGCGCGATCGGTACGATCGGAAAATATCTCGCAGACCTGCTGGATGGCGCCGCCGACCAGCCGTTGCGGATGTTTCCAGCGTACCGGGCGTTGCTCGAAGCGCGCGGCGCGCCGCCGCCGTCCGAAGCGGTACTGTATTTTCCCGATCTTTCACTTTCACCGCCGCCACGGGAGCACCCCGCGTCGCGCTTGCCTCATGAGGAGTCGGAGGCGTTTCTGCGTACGCAGTGTCTGCGCTATCAGCGTGGCTTCGTGAAGTGGCTGCGTGATGCCGAAGACCACCCCGCGCTGGGTGAGATGCTGGCTGCGGTGGATGCGGTGGAGGAGATCCAGACCCTGCCGCCACAGCGCGCGTTCTGGTGGACTGCCGGCGCGCTGATCGACGCGCTGGCGCACGGCGATCTCCCGCCGGTACCGGCGCTGCGCCAGATCGCGGCGCGCATCGAGCAGCAATTGCGGCGTATGGTCGATGGCGCTTCGGCATCGGTGGCGGAGCAGCTGCAGCGCGAGGTGCTCTACTGGCTGGCGCGCAGCGGCAAGGCCGGTGTCGAGCGGGAGCTGTCGAGCGCCAGGGCGCACGCCGCACGGCAGGCCTATCGGCTTGACGGCAGTTTGCCGTCGGATGTCGCGGAGCCCGATATCTCGCAGCGCGTACCGATGGCTTTGGCCCTGCGGGAGGCGATCGGCCACGCGAAGGAAGCCTGGAACAAGTACGTTGCGGGCGTCGACAGTGCGCTTGCGGCGTTTTCGCAGCACGCAAGCACGGTCGCCGAGGGCGGCTGGCGACTCGGCAATCTCGACCTCGCGAACCTTACGCGCGAGATTGCGCACGTCGCTGCCGACCTCGAGGCGGCACCCAGGCGGCTGACGGATGCGGCGGCGATGGAAGTCGCGACTGCGCTGCTGGTGGCGGAGAACGCGGTGGAGAATTACCGCGAGCTGCCGCCCGATTTCGATCGGCAGGTCAAGGTCATGCTGTCGCGCCTGGCGGTGGCGGTGTTCAATGCGGAGACTACTGGCGAGCTGCCGGGTGCCGATCTGGTCAACGCAATGATGCAGCGCGCACAGGAAAAGCTCGCGCTGGGCAGCGCTCTGGCGGAGATGCAGGCGAACCTGCACCGGATCGAGCAGACGCTGGATGCCTATTTCCGCGATCCCACCCGCGCAGGAGAGCTCTCGGCGCTGGATACCGCGATTCATCAAGTCTCGGGAGCGCTCGGGCTGCTGGGCGAGGAGGAGGCGCAAGGCGCGCTGGAGCGCTGTGCCGAGCGCATACGCGCGTTCGCTGGCGCGAAGGCGCGTCCCGCGCTCGAGGAGTTCGAGGCGGTGGCGCAGATCCTCTCGGGCCTCGGTTTTTACATTGACGCCCTGCGTCACGGCAAGGCCGACTTCGCCGCGGCGATGCGGCCCGTTGGAGCGGCGCAATCGGCCGCGGCCCCGAGCGTGGAGAAGGAGCTGCGGCAAAAGAGGCGCGATACCCAGGTCCTGTACGAGGCATTGCGCCAGTCTCCGCAGGACCAGGAGATCAAGGCGCGGCTGCGAAGCAAGCTGAACGAAATAGAGGACGATGCCCAGCTCGTGGCGGATGCCTCGCTCGGATCCCACGCGAGTGCAGCGCTCTCGCAACTCGACGCGCCCCAGGGCGTCGAGCGCGAAAGTCCCTTGGCGAAGTCCATGGCGCAGCTCGCGCCCCCCTCCGAGTCGGCCTCGCCGGACGCGCAGCGCTTGCTCAAGGCGAGCAACGAGGTATTCGACCAGGAGTTGCTGGCGATCTTCCTCGAAGAGGCCGACGGCGTGCTGGCCGCGATCGCCGAAAACCTCGCCGCGAGCCGCGCACATCCGGGCGCGATGCAGGAACTTACCGCCATCCGGCGCGCTTTCCATACCCTGAAGGGTAGCGGCCGCATGGTCGGCCTGGCGCGCTTGGCCGAGGTCGCGTGGGCGCTCGAGCAGCTGCTCAATCTGTGGCTGCACGAAGAGCGCGCCGCGACCCCGGCCCTGCATGACATCATCGAACTCGCACGCGCGACTTTCGCCGATTGGGTCGGCCGGCTGCAACGAGGCGAGCCGCAGCCCGAGGCCGAGAGCCTGCTCGCCGCCGCTGAGCGGCTCGGGCGTGGCGAGGCCCCGGTGGCCGTCGGCGCGGCAATGCTTTCACCCTCGCTGTTCGCGGTGTTCGTGAACGAGGCCCAGCAGCACCTCGAAACGCTGGAGCGCCAGCTCGCCGCCGTCGCCGCGTCGGGAGTGGTACACGACGACCTGGTGCGCGCGGCGCATACGCTGGCGGGTATCTGCGGCACGGTTCAGATGGAGCCGATGCACGCGCTTGGCTACGCGCTCGAAGGGGCATTGCTTCGCTTGCGAAGCCGCGGTACGCCGGTCGAGTCGGCCGAGGTCGCGCTGCTCGCGCGCAGCGCCGCTGCCTTGCGCGAGATGCACGTCGAAGTGGCGGCGCGCCGTGCGCCCGTGGCTCAGGACGACCTCGCCCGGGCACTGGAAGCACTTCCCGGCCGCGCCGAGTCTCTCGTCGCGCCGCCCGCAGAGGGCCCGGCCGAGCGCCGCCGCCGCCGCGTCGACGATGACGTCGACGCCCAGCTCCTGCCGCTGTTCGTCGAGGAAGCGGTGGAACTCGTACCGCAGGCCGGCGAGCTGTTGCGCGCCTGGCGCAAGGAGCCGGCCAAGATGCAGCACGCGACGGCATTGCAGCGCGCGCTTCACACTCTCAAAGGCAGCGCCCGCATGGCAGGGGTGATGAGCATCGGCGAACTCACCCACAACATGGAGGCGCGGGTCGAAAGCGGTGCGGCGCTGGAGCGGGCATCTGCGCAGCTGCTTGACGAGCTCGACGCTGCCTTCGATCGGCTGGGCATGTTGCTCGAGGGTCTGCAAAAGGCGCCGGCACCGCAGTCCGAGGCGCCTCGGTCGGGCGCAGCGCCGCCCAAGCGGACGCCATCGCGCGGCATGCTGCGCGTGCGTTCGGAAGTGCTGGAGAAGCTGGTCAACGAGGCCGGCGAAGTCGCGATTACGCGCTCGCGAATCGAGGTCGAAATGCGCGTGCTCAAGAATGCGCTCGCAGACCTGACCGAGAACGTGATGCGCTTGCGGGGCCAGCTGCGCGAAATCGAGATCCACGCCGAATCGCAGATGCAAGCGCGGGAGCGCGAGGCCGAAGCTTCCGCGCGCGAGTTCGATCCGCTCGAATTCGACCGCTTCACCCGCTTTCAGGAGCTGACGCGCATGATGGCCGAGAGCGTGAACGACGTCTCGACCGTGCAACAGAGCCTGACCCGGATGGTGGACGATACCGACGCAGCGCTCTCGGCGCAGGCGCGGCTGAACCGCGAGTTGCAGCAGGACCTGATGCGCGTACGCATGGTCCCGTTCGGGACGCTGGCCGAACGGCTGCACCGGCTGGTGCGGCAGACCGCGAAGGAGCTTCGCAAGCGCGCTAGCCTCGAGCTGAGTGGCGGGAGCGTCGAGCTCGATCGGTCCGTGCTCGAGCGCATCACCGGCCCGCTCGAGCACCTGGTACGAAACGCGCTCACGCATGGAATCGAGCCGGCGGCAGAACGCGCCGCCGCCGGAAAGCCCGAGGCGGGGGAGATACGGCTCGACGTGCGGCAGGAGGGCAATGAGATCGTTCTTTCGCTCGCCGACGACGGAGCCGGCCTCGACTTGGGAAAGATCCGCGAGAAGGCGCTGCAGCGAGGGCTGATCGACACGGCGGAGCAGATCAGCGAGCAGCGCCTGGCAGAGTTCATTTTCGTGCCTGGATTTTCGACCATCGAGCAGGTGACCGAGATTGCCGGACGTGGCGTCGGCATGGACGTCGTGAAGGACGAAGTCGGCGGGCTGGGGGGGCGCATCGAGCTCGAGTCGGCGCCGCGGCGCGGCACCCGCTTTACCGTCCGTCTCCCGCTCACCACCGCGGTAACCCAGGCCGTGTTGGTCAAGTCGGGCGTGCGCACTTACGCGCTGCCCGCGGTCATGATCGAGCAGGTGCAGCAGCTTCGCCTGGAGCAGCTCGACCAGGTACGCGCGGCCGGATACGTAGAGTGGGCGGGGCGCCACTATCCTTTCGCGACCATGCACGAGCTGCTGGGCGAGGTGCCGGCCGTGCAGGGCGACGTCGGGCGACGCTACTCGCCCGTGTTGCTGCTGCGATCGGGCGCCGAGGCCGCGGCGGTACTGGTCGACGAGATGATCGGCAATCAGGAAGTCGTGGTGAAGGACTTGGGGCCTCAGCTCGCCCGCGTTCCCGGCGTCGCGGGGGTGACGGTGCTGGGCAGCGGCGAGATCGTCCTGATCCTGAATCCGGTCGCGCTGATACTGCGGCCGCGGCCGCAGCAGGGGCACGTCACCACGCAGGTCTCCGCACCCGCCGCGGCGCGATTGAAAGTGATGGTCGTGGACGACTCGCTCACCGTGCGAAAGATCACCGGCAGGCTGCTGGAGCGCGAGGGCTACCAGGTCCTCACGGCCAAGGACGGGGTCGAAGCGCTGGAGCAACTTTCGGAAACGGTGCCAGATGTCATGCTGGTCGACATCGAGATGCCGCGCATGGACGGCTTCGACCTGACGCGCAATGTGCGAGCCGATCCGCGCCTGAAGTCGGTGCCGATCATCATGATTACGTCGCGCACGGCGGACAAGCATCGCGCCTACGCGCAGGAAGTCGGCGCCAATGCATTCCTCGGCAAGCCCTACCAGGAGGAACAGCTGCTGGGGCAAATCGCGGGCTTCGTCGGCCGCAGACTCAACGGCGCGTGACCGCGCCGTAGCGCACGAGCGTGCGCCCGTGCGCCTCGAGCACTGAATGCGGTGCAGCATGGTCGTTCGCGCGCAGGTCGCGGCGGAACCGCGCCAGCGCGCTGGATGCAGGAACCATCGCGGAAAAAAGATCTCTAGCGGGGGGGTGGAAACGGTAAAATAGGCGTAAGCGTGACCTCGATCAATCTTACGCACCACTTCCTGATCGCCATGCCCAACATGGCAGATCCATATTTTGCGAGGACGCTGACCTACGTCTGCGAGCATAACGACCAGGGCGCCCTTGGCGTAGTGGTAAACCGGCCGATCGACATGACCCTGCAGGCGCTTTTCGAGCGCCTGTCACTGTCGCTGAAGGACAACGAGCTGGCCGACGCGCCGATCTTCTTCGGCGGTCCGGTGCAGACCGACCGTGGCTTCGTGCTGCATGCCCCGACCGGCCACTGGCAATCGACGCTCAAAGTACGCGAGGCGATCGGCCTGACGACCTCGAAGGACATCCTGGAGGCAGTCGGTCGAGGCGAAGGGCCGGCGAAGCTGCTCGTAACGCTGGGCTACGCGGGCTGGTCGCCCGGCCAGCTTGAGCACGAGCTGTCGCAGAACGCCTGGCTCACGGTCGAAGCGCAGGACGGGATCATCTTCGACACGCCGGTGGAGGAGCGCCTGCCGGCCGCGATGGAGCTGTTGGGCATCGATTTCGGGCGCTTGCAGGACGAAGCGGGCCATGCCTGAGCGGCAACTGTCTCGCCCGGCTCTCGCTCAAGCCATTTCCCCCTCGTCTTCTCTTCCGGCAAATATCGGCACCGTGCTCGCGTTCGACTACGGCGAGCGGCGCACCGGCGTCGCGGTCGGCGACGCACGCTTGCGCACCGCACATCCGCTGCCGGCCATTGCTGCCGTCGGCCCCGCGCGCATGGCCGCGATCGCCAGGCTGGTGCACGAATGGCGCCCCGAGCGCATGGTGGTGGGCCTGCCGCTGGGCCGCGACGGCGGCGCGCATCGCCTCGGCCAGAAGGTGGCGCGCTTCGCACGCGAGCTCGAGGCGCGCTTTTGCCTGCCGGTGGCGCAGGTCGACGAGCGCTACACCTCGACGGAGGCCGAGTCGCGCATGCGCGAAGCCGTCGGCGCGCGCCGCGCGGCGCAAGCGTCGAGGGCGCGCAAGCTGGATTCGTATGCGGCGCAACTTATCCTGCAGCAGTACTTCGATGAACCGACTGCCTGACGCCGAGAAGCTGTGCGCGCAGCTGGCGGCCGAGCTCAAGCCGGTGGTCAAGCCGAGCACGGCCATGATCGGGCTCTATACCGGCGGCGTATGGCTTGCCGAGAGGCTGCACGCCGACCTCGGGATCGCAGAGCCACTCGGCACGATGGACATCGCCTTCTACCGCGACGACTACCACCAGCAGGGCCTCGCGCGCGATCCGAAGCGCACGCAGATCCCGTTTGCGGTGGAGGGCCGCGACCTGTTGCTGGTGGACGACGTGCTATATACCGGGCGCACGGTGCGTGCTGCGATGAACGAGCTGTTCGACTATGGCCGCCCGGCGAGCATTTCGCTGGTGGTGCTGGCCGACCGGGGTGGCCGTGAATTGCCGATCTGCGCGCAATATTGCGGCTGCACGATCGAGGTGGCGAAAGGTATGCGGCTGCGCCTGCTGCGTGATGAGCGCGGCAAACTCAAGCTCGAGCTGCAGCATGCAGAATAACCCGCAACTGAACGCGAACGGCGAGCTGCGCCACCTGCTCTCGATCGAGGGCCTGCCGCGCGATGTGCTGGCGGGCATTCTTGACACTGCCGCCTCGTTCGTCGGTGTCACCGAACGCGAGGTGAAGAAGGTGCCGCTGCTGCGTGGCAAGAGCGTGTTCAACCTGTTCTTCGAGCCGTCGACTCGTACCCGCACCACTTTCGAGATCGCCGCCAAGCGACTGTCGGCGGACGTCATCAATCTGAACGTCGCAGCCAGCTCGCAGACCAAAGGCGAATCGCTGCTTGATACGGTATCCAATCTGTCCGCGATGCAGGCCGACCTGTTCGTCGTGCGCCACGGCTCCTCTGGCGCGCCGTACCTGATCGCGCAGCACGTCAAGCCACATGAGCACGTGATCAACGCAGGCGACGGGCGGCACGCGCATCCGACGCAGGGCCTGCTCGATCTGTACACGATCCGGCACTACAAACAGGATTTCGGCGCGCTGCGGGTGGCGATCGTCGGCGACATACTGCATTCGCGCGTCGCGCGTTCGCTCATCCACGGCCTGACTACGCTCGGCACGCCTGAAGTGCGTGTGATCGGCCCGCAGACGCTGCTCCCGGCGGGCGTCGAGGCGCTGGGCGTGAAGGTGTTCAACGACATGCAGGAAGGCCTGCGCGGCACCGACGTGGTGGTGATGCTCAGGCTGCAGAACGAGCGCATGCGCGGCTCATTGCTGCCGAGTGCGCAGGAGTTCTTCAAGCATTACGGCCTTACCGCGCAGAAGCTCGCGCTGGCGAAGCCGGACGCGATCGTCATGCACCCTGGGCCGATGAATCGCGGCGTCGAAATCGATTCGACGGTCGCCGATGGCCCGCACTCGGTCATCCTGCCCCAGGTTACCTTCGGCATCGCCGTGAGAATGGCGGTAATGTCCATCGTGGCGGGAAACTGATGAAGATCCTGATCCGCAATGGACGCGTGATCGACCCGGCAAGCGGACGCGATGCCGTGGGCGACGTGGCGATCGCCGACGGCCGCCTGTGCGAGACGCTGACCGGCAAGCCCGACCGGGTCATCGACGCGACCGGACTGGTGGTCGCGCCCGGGCTGATAGATATCGCGGCGCGCCTGCGCGAGCCGGGCTACGAATACAAGGCAACGCTCGAATCGGAGATGGACGCCGCGGTCGCGGGCGGAGTGACCAGCCTGGCCTGTCCGCCAGACACCGACCCGCCGCTCGACGAACCGGGGTTGGTCGACATGCTGCGCCGGCGCGCCAAGGTGCTGTCGCGCGCGCGTGTGTACCCGATCGGCGCGCTGACAGTGAAGCTCGCCGGGGAGCGCCTGACCGAGATGGCCGAGCTCGCGGAAGCGGGCTGTGTGGCATTCTCGCAGGCGGATGAGCCGATTTCCGACACGCAGGTGCTGTGGCGCGCGCTGCAGTACGCGGGCACCTTCGGTTTTCCGGTCTGGTTGCGGACCGAGGATCAATGGCTGGCGCGCGGCGGCGTGGCGCACGACGGCGAATCGGCGACGCGCCTCGGGCTGCCGGGCATTCCGGTGTTCGCCGAAACGATCGCGCTCGGCGTGTTGCTCGAACTGGTGCGCGCCACCGGCACGCGGGTGCACTTGTGCCGTCTCTCGAGCGCAGGAGCGGTCGAGATGGTGCGCCGGGCAAAGGCCGAGGGCCTGCCGATCAGTTGCGACGTCGGCATCCACCATCTCCATTTGTCGGATCTGGACCTGGGCTACTTCGACTCCCACTGCCGGCTGGTGCCGCCGCTAAGGAGCCAGCGCGATCGCGACGCGCTCGCCGCGGGGCTCGCGGACGGCACGATCGATTGCGTATGCTCGGACCATACTCCGGTCGACGAGGACCAGAAGCAAATGCCCTTCTCCGAGGCCGAGCCGGGGGCCACAGGGCTCGAGCTGCTGCTGCCGCTCGCGCTCAAGTGGGGCGCGCAGCAGAAGTTGCCGCTCGCAAAGATACTCGCGCGCGTCACCAGCGATGCGGCGCGCGTCCTCGGCGTGCATTCCGGCAGGCTGCAGCCGGGCGCGCCGGCGGACGTCGTCGTGTTCGATCCAGACGCGACATGGCGGGTGACCGCCGACGCGCTGCGCAGCCAGGGAAAGAACACGCCCTATATCGGCTACGAGCTCGACGGACGGGTGCGCTACACGCTGGTCGCCGGGAACGTGGTGTTCGAGCAGGCATGACGCGGCGCGCTGCGGTCGCCCTGCTCGCCGCGCTCGTGCTCGCGGCCTGCAGCACGACGCCGCCGCGCGGCGGCGCGTACTACAAGAATGACGGACCCGGCGCCAATCCGCCGCCCAACTTGGACCAGATCGCCGACGCGCAGCCGCGCGCCGAGCCGCTCAACCGCGCCGCCAACCGCCCTTACGAGGTGTTCGGCAAGAGGTACGTTCCGCTCGCGTCGCTGCAGCCGTTTCACCAGCGCGGGATCGCGAGCTGGTACGGACGGCGGTTCAATGGGCAGCCCACCTCGAGCGGGGAACGCTACGACATGTACGCGATGACTGCCGCGCACCCCGTGCTCCCGATCCCGAGCTACGCGCGCGTCACGAATCTCTCCAACGGCAGGAGCGTGGTGGTGCGAATCAACGACCGCGGGCCGTTCCATTCCGGGCGCATCATCGACCTGTCGTACGCCGCGGCGCACAAGCTCGGTTACGTCGCCGCCGGCAGCGCGCGGGTGGAGGTGGACAGCATCGTGCCGGGCGCGCGGAGCCAAGTCGCGCCGGCGCCCGCCGCTGCGCGGCTCGAGCCTCAGCCGGCGGCGGCCGAGGAGCCGAGCGGCGTGTATCTGCAGCTCGGCGCGTTCTCTACGCGCGAGAATGCCGAGAGCTTCCGTGTGCACGTTTATCGGGAGTTGGCCTGGCTCTCGGATGCAATTCGCGTGCTGGCCAGCGGTGGCCTGTACAAGCTGCATCTGGGACCCTATCGCAGCCAGAATCAGGCGCGCGCTGTCGCGCAACGCATCGAAGGCGAGCTGAACTTCAAACCCGTGTTCGTTGTCCGATAGCGGGTTTGTCGCTTAGCCTCTGTCCTATAATCCGCCGCTTTTCGGAAGGTACTCCATGCTCCGTTCATTCTTAGCGCTCTTGCTGTCAGGGTTTTGCACCCTTGCCGCCGCCAGCATGCCGCAGCCGCCCACCGTGGTCGGCCACGCTTGGCTGGTCGCCGACATGTCGAGCGACCAGATTCTCGGCTCCGAGAAGGCCGACGAGCGCTTTGAACCCGCCTCGCTCACCAAGCTAATGACCGCCTATCTGGTGTTCACCGCCTTGCACGAGAAGAAGCTTTCCCTCCAGCAACAGGTCCCCGTGTCGGAGCGCGCCTGGAAGGCTCCCGGCTCGCGCATGTTCATCGAGCCCGGCAAGCCGGTGACCGTCGAGCAGTTGATCGAGGGCATGGAAGTGCAGTCGGGCAACGACGCCTGCATCGCGCTCGCCGAGGCGGTCGCAGGGTCGCAGGACATCTTCGTTCAGATGATGAACCGCGAGGCCCAGCGCCTCGGCATGAAGAACACTCACTTTATGAATCCGACGGGCTTGCCTGACCCGCAGCACTACAGCACCGCGCACGACATCTATCTTCTGGCGAGCGCCATTATTCGAGATTTCCCCGCCGAGTACGCAAAGTACTACTCGCAGAAGGTATTCACCTACAACAACATCACGCAACGCAACCGCAACCGCCTGCTGTGGCTGGACCCGAGCGTGGACGGCGTAAAGACCGGACACACCGAGGCGGCGGGCTACTGCCTGGTGGCGTCGGCCAAGCACGGGCCGCGGCGGCTGATGTCGGTGTTGCTCGGCGCGACTTCCGAGCAGAAGCGGGCGCAGGAATCGCTCAAGCTGCTCAACTGGGGGTATCAGTTCTTCGACAGCGTCAAGCTGTACGACAAGGACCAGACGGTGAAGTCGCTCGAGGTCTGGAAGGGCGTCGCGCGCCAGGTCAAGGCCGGCTTCGACCGCGCGATCATGATCAGCGTGCCCAAAGGCGACGCGGACAAGCTGAAGGCCGAGCTGGTGTCGCAACAGCCGCTGGTGGCCCCGGTGGCGCAGGGTCAGCGCGTCGGCATGCTGCGGCTCACACTGTACGGCAAACCGGTGGGCGAGTACCCCCTTCTGGCCCTCGAGCCGGTGGGCGTTGCGGGCATCTTCGGCAGGGCGTGGGATACACTGCGCCTGTGGATGAAGTAGAGAGGGCGTCATGGTCTTTCTGAACGGTAAGTTCCTGCCCATCGAGCAGGCGACGGTCCCGGTTCTCGACCGAGGGTTCATTTTCGGCGACGGCGTCTACGAGCTGGTGCCGGTGTATTCGCGCGTGCCGTTCAGGATCGACGAACACCTGCGCCGGCTCGAGCGCAGCCTGGCGGAGGTGCGGATCGGGAATCCGTACAGCGCGGCGCAGTGGAAAGAAATCATCGCGCGCCTGATCGCCGAGCAGGCCTTCGAGGATCAGGGTATCTACTTCCAGGTCACGCGCGGTGTGGCCAAGCGCGACCACGCTTTTCCGAAAGACGTTGCGCCGACGGTGTTCATCATGTCGAACCCGCTGGTCAATCCGCCGCGCGAGCTGGTCGAAAGCGGCGCGGCTGCGCTGAGCGCGGTCGACAATCGCTGGCTGCGCTGCGACATCAAGTCGATCTCGCTCATCGGCAACTGCCTGCTGCGCCAGATTTCGGCCGATAGCGGCGCGGCGGAAACCATCATGTTCCGCGACGGCAAGCTGACCGAGGCCTCGGCTTCGAACGTATTCATCGTCAAGGACGGCGTGATCCGCTCGCCAGCCAAGTCCAACCTGATCCTGCCGGGCATCACTTACGACGTGGTGGCGGAGCTGGCGCAGTCCGCGGGCATCCCGCTCGAGTTCGGCGATGTCACCGAAGCGCAGGTGCGGTCGGCGGACGAGCTGTGGATCACCTCGTCGTCGAAGGAGGTGCTGGCAATCGTCCAGCTCGACGGCCAGCCGATCGGAGACGGCAAGCCCGGCGCCGTGTTCCGCCGCATGTACCAGCTCTACCAGGAATTCAAGCAGCGGGTGATGCGCGCCGGCAAGCAGGCGGTGGCGGCCTAGGAGGCGCGCCAGATGAACGAGGTGCGCGAGTCTGCGCTCACCTATCCGTGCGAGTTTCCGATCAAGGTGATGGGTCGGCGCGAGGGCGGTTTCGCGCAGGAGGTCATGCAGATCGTGCTCAGGCACGCGCCCGATTTCGAGCCCGCGACGATCGAAATGCGGCCCAGCCGGCAGGGCAAGTATCTCGGGCTCACGCTGACCATTCAGGCGCGCTCGCGTGAGCAGCTCGACGCCCTGTATCGCGACCTGTGCGACCACCCGGCTGTGGTGATGGTGCTTTGATGGCTGTGGTGCTGGCCCCGGCGATCCGCGTCAAGCAACTCGGCAGCGTCGACTACCCTGCCGCCCTGGAAGCAATGCGAAGGTTTACCGCGCAACGAAACGACGCCACCGAAGACGAGCTGTGGCTGCTCGAGCATCCGCCGGTCTATACGCTTGGGCTCGGCGCCGATGCGGCGCATGGGCCCCGCGCCGACAACGGGATTCCGGTGGTGAGGGTCGAGCGCGGCGGTGAGATTACCTATCACGGGCCGGGACAGGTCGTGCTCTATACGCTGGTCGACCTCGCGCGCCGCGCGCTCAAGGTGCGCGAGTTCGTTGCCATGCTCGAGCAATCGGTCATCGACCTGCTCGCCGAGCACAGGGTGGACGCCGCGCGGCGGCCCGGCGCGCCCGGCGTGTACGTGGGCGGTGCCAAGATCGCGGCGCTCGGCATCCGGGTCGCGCGCGGGCGGGCGTTCCACGGCCTGGCGCTGAACGTGGACCTCGACCTGGGTCCGTTCGGCGAAATCGATCCCTGCGGCTACTCGGGGCTCGCGGTCACCCGTACCTGCGACCTGGGCATAGCGTGCAGGCCGGCCGAACTCGGCGGACGGCTGGCGCAGATCCTCGCCGCGAGGCTCGGCCATGCGTGACGCCGGCGTGAAGGAAAAGGGGCAGAAGAAGACCGCCCGCATTCCGGTCAAGATCGTGCCGCGCGAGCCGCTGCCCAAGCCGGCGTGGATCCGGGTGCGCGCCGCCAGCCCGAACTCGCGCTTTTACGAGATCAAGGACATCCTGCGCACGCAGCAGCTTCACACGGTGTGCGAGGAGGCGTCCTGTCCCAACATCGCCGAGTGCTTCGGCAAGGGCACCGCCACCTTCATGATCCTGGGCGACATCTGCACCCGCCGCTGCCCGTTCTGCGACGTCGCGCACGGGCGGCCGCTCGCGCCCGACCCGAACGAGCCGCTGCACCTGGCCGAAACGATTGCGCGCCTGCAGCTTTCCTACGTCGTGATCACCAGCGTCGACCGCGACGACCTCAAAGACGGGGGCGCGCAGCACTTCGTCGAGTGCATTCGCGCGGTACGCGAGCGCTCGCCGCGCACGCGCATCGAGGTGCTGGTGCCGGACTTTAGGGGGCGGATAGAGCGCGCTATCGAGCTCCTGGGCGCTGCACCGCCGGACGTCATGAATCACAACCTCGAAACCGTGCCGAGGCTTTACCGCAAGGCACGGCCCGGCGGCGACTATCTTCACTCGCTCGATCTGCTGTGGTCGTTCAGGGCCCGCCATCCGGCGGTGCCAACCAAGTCCGGCCTGATGGTCGGCCTGGGCGAGAGCGACGAGGAAATCCTGCAGGTCATGCGCGACCTCAGGGCGCACGGGGTCGACATGCTTACCATTGGCCAGTACCTGCAGCCGTCCGCGCACCACCTGCCGGTGGAGCGCTACGTCCGCCCCGAGACCTTCGCCATGTTCGAACGCGAGGCCGCGACGATGGGCTTTCTCCACGCCGCCGTGGGCGCCATGGTGCGCTCGTCGTATCACGCCGACCGGCAGGCGCACGGCGCGGGCGTCGCCTGAGCCGGCGGGGCACATGGCCGTCTGGGTATCCGCGCTGAAGGCCGTCCTGCCGTACGTCACCAATATCGTGACCGCGGCGATCCCGGCGTTCACCGCACGCAAGGGACAGGACCGCTCGGCCGACGTGACGGCACAGCAGATCGCCGAGCTGCAAAGCGCTGCGACGCGCAACGCCGAGTCGGTCAAGGTTCTGGCCGAGCAGCTGCAGCGCACGGTGAGCGCGCTCGAGCAGGGGGCGGTCAACACCGACCGGACGCTGCGGCGGCTGCGCCTGGTGGCTGCCGCGTCGCTGCTGGTCGCCCTAGCCGCGTTGTCCACCGCCCTGATCGTCCTTGTCGGATAATGACTGCTTTACTCGAAAGGAGCGTGCCATGAAGAGACTTGCGATACTGCTGGTGCTGGCGCTTGCGGCTGCGCCCGCGATGGCAAGGAAGCCCTGCGAGGAGCTCAAGGCGGAAATCGCGGCCAAGATCGAAGCCAACGGGGTGAAGGTCTACACGCTGGAAATCGTTCCGATCGACGCGACGGCGGACGGCAAGGTGGTGGGGACCTGCGACGGCCACACCATGAAGATCGTCTACCGGCGCGGCTAGCGTCGGTTCGGGAACAGCGCGCATGAGCGCCCTGGACCAGCTGTCGAAGGAAGCGCTTCGCGACCTGCTGGTGAGCGCCTGGATGACGCACGACGCGATGTGGTTCGCCAGCAGCGCGCGCCTGTGCGGCATCGAAAGAACGAACGTGGTCAATCGCGGCGCCGTGAAGGCTATGGCCGAGGTCGAGGCGCAGCGCTTGCAGAAAGCGCTCGCGGTGGGGCGCATCGGCAGCTTCAACGAGCTGCGCCGTTTCCTGGACGACGCCTTCGAGCTGGTGCGCGCGCCGTTCATGAAGTTCGAGATCAGCTATCCCGAGCCGAACCTGATGCGCTGGGAAACCGAGCGCTGCTTCGCCCACGACGGCGTGCGCAAGCTCGGCATGATCGAGCGCTACGAGTGCGGCATCTTCGACCGACTCGAGGGCTGGCTCGAGAGCCTCGATATCCCATATACGGCGACGCCCGAGATCGACGGCTGCTTCCTGCACCGGCTCGGGCGCTGTGTGCGCGAGTACCGCTTCAGCTTCGGGGCCGCGCCGGGCGGCGCGGGCGCGGATCGGTGAAGGGAGCGGTTTTCGCGCTGCTCGTCGCGCTTGCCTGGAGCCAGCCGGCCGCGGCACAGCTGGATCGGATCAGCAACAAGCAGGCGGTCGCGGCGCTCAGGGCCGCGCTCGAGAAGGGGTCCCGGGCCGCGGTTTCGTCGCTAGGCCGCACCGACGGCTTCTTTGGCAACGCGCGCGTGAAGATTCCGCTTCCGGAGTCCTTGCAGAAGGCCGAGGGGTGGATGCGCCGACTCGGCATGGGCAGGTACGCCGACGAGCTGGTGCTCACCATGAACCGCGCCGCGGAAGCGGCGGTGCCCGAGGCGAAGACACTGCTAGTCGGAGCGGTGAAGAAGATGACGGTCGAGGACGCCAAGGGCATCCTCACCGGCGGCGACACAGCCGGGACCGCGTACTTCCGCCGCACCACGGAGAATCAGCTGCGGGCCAGGTTCCTGCCGATCGTCAGCAGGGCCACCGCCAGGGTCAGGCTGGCCGAGAAGTACAACGAGTATGCAGACAGGGGTGTGCGCTTCGGCCTGGTGAGCAAGGAAGACGCGAATCTCGATTCCTACGTCACACAGAAGGCGCTCGACGGACTGTTTCTGGTGATGGCCGACGAAGAAAAGAAGATCCGTCAGGATCCGGTCGGGTCGGCCTCGAGCATCATCAGGAAGGTGTTCGGCGCACTGCGCTGAGCGCTCGCGCCGGCGAGGCGGGCGCTAGTGCGCCTGATCCCAGTTGTCGCCTACGCCCACATCGACGATCAGCGGCACCTCGAGTTGGGCGACGTCCTGCATGCGCGCCCGCAGCCCTTCGCGTACCTCGTCCAGTTCGCTCTGGGGCACTTCGAGCACAAGCTCGTCGTGCACCTGCATGATCAGCATCGCGCCGAAGCCGCACTCGTCGAGCCACTTCTGCACCGTGACCATGGCGAGCTTGATGAGATCCGCCGCCGTGCCCTGCATCGGCGCGTTGATCGCGGCACGCTCGGCGGCTTGGCGACGCTGCGGCGAGCCGCTCTTCATCTCTGCCAGCCACAAGCGGCGGCCGAACACCGTCTCCACGTAGCCCTGCTTGCGGGCGCGCTCGCGCGTTTCGTCCATGTAGCGCCGAACGCCCGGGTAGCGGGAGAAATAGGACTCGATATAGGCCTGCGCGGTGGCGCGCTCGATGCCGAGGTTCTGCGCCAGCCCGAACGCGGACATGCCGTAGATCAGGCCGAAGTTGATCACTTTGGCGGTGCGGCGCTCGTCCGCCGTCACTTCGTTCAGCGGGCGGCCGAAGACCTCGGCGGCGGTGGCGCGGTGCACGTCGTGGCCGTGCGCGAAGGCGTGGCGCAGACCCTCGTCGCCCGACAGGTGCGCCATGATGCGCAGTTCGATCTGCGAGTAGTCGGCGCTCAGGATCCGGCACCCGGGCGGGGCGATGAAAGCCTCGCGGATGCGCCGGCCCTGCGGGGTTCGGATCGGGATGTTCTGCAGATTGGGCTCGGTCGAGGCCAACCGCCCGGTCACCGCGACCGCCTGTGAGTACGTGGTATGCACGCGTCCGGTGCGCGCGTTCACCATGCGCGGCAGCTTGTCGGTGTAAGTCGATTTGAGTTTCGCCAGTCCCCGGTACTCGAGCAGGATCTTCGGCAGCGGGTAGTCCTGCGCCAGCTCGGCCAGCACGTCCTCGTCGGTGGATGGGGCGCCGGAAGGCGTCTTCTTCTTCACCGGCAGGCCCTGCCGTTCGAACAGGATTTCCTGGATCTGCTTCGGCGAATTGAGATTGAACGGTTGGCCAGCGGCTTCGTAGGCCTTCTGTTCCTTCTCGAGCATTTCCTTTCCCAGCTCGTGGCTTTGCGCCTCGAGTTTTGCGCTGTTGAGCAACACGCCGTTGCGCTCCATGCGCAGCAGCACCGGCAGCACCGGCATCTCGATGTTGCGGTAGACGAAGTTCAACTTTTCGTCGGCAGCGATCTTCGGGTAGAGCGCCTCGTGCACGGCGAGCGCGCAGTCGGCGTCCTCCGCCGCGTAGTCGGTGGCACGCTGGATGTCCACCGCCGAGAACGGAATCCGCGCTGCGCCCTTGCCGGTGACCTCGTCGTAGGTGATCGTTTTCCAGCCCAGGTGTCGCTGCGCTAGGGTATCTAGGTCGTGACGCTCGTGCACCTCGAAGACGTACGACTCGAGCAGCGTGTCGTGCGCGATTCCGGTGAGCTTTACGCCGTGGTTGGCGAGGATGTGCGCGTCGAACTTCAGGTTCTGCCCCACTTTGGCCCGCGCCGCGTCCTCCAGCCAGGGGCGAAGCAGCTCGAGCGCGCGCTCGACGCCGATCTGCGGCGGCGCGTCGGGATAATCGTGCGCGAGCGGCAGGTAGGCGGCGGTGTCGCCGTAGGCGAAGGACATCCCGACCAGCCGTGCTTGCATCGGCTCAAGGCCGGTGGTTTCGGTGTCGAAGCCGGTCAGCTCGGACTTCCCGATCGCGTCCAGCAGCTGGCGCAGCGCCTGCTCCTCGCGCACGCAGACGTAGCGCCTGCGCTCGGCGTGTTCCGGGGCCGGCGCCGGCGCGGCCGCCGGGCCGCCGAGCTCGTTTAGCCAGGAGCGAAAGCCGAAGCGCTCGAACAATTCGCGCTGACGCGCGGGGTCGGCGGCGCCGTCTTCCAGGTTGACCAGCGTGATCGGCAGCGGCACATCGCGCTTCACGCTCAGGAGCATGCGCGCCTGCGGCAACCAGTCGAGCGTTTTGCGAAGGTTCTCGCCTACCACTCCGCCGATCTCGCTCGCGTGCGCGATCACCTCGTTGAGCGAGCCGAACTGTGCGATCCACTTGGCTGCGGTCTTAGGCCCGACCTTGGCAACGCCCGGAACGTTGTCGACCGCGTCGCCGACCAGGGTGAAGTAGTCCACGATGCGCTCCGGGGCGACGCCGAACTTTTGCTGCACGCCCGCAACGTCCAGGGTTTCGTTTGACATCGTGTTGACCAGTGTCACGCTCGGGTCGACCAGTTGAGCAAGGTCCTTGTCGCCGGTCGAGATGACGCAGCGCCAGCCTTGGGCTTTGCCCTGCTCGGCGAGGGTCGCGATCACGTCGTCCGCCTCGACGCCCTCGATCGCCAGCACCGGCCAGCCGAGCGCTTCGACCGCCCGCTTGAGCGGCTCGATCTGCGCCGCGAGGTCGTCCGGCATGGGCGGGCGGTTCGCCTTGTACTCCGGGTAGGCTTCGTCGCGGAAGGTTTTGCCCTTGGCGTCGAACACGCAGGCGCGCGCCTGCGCCTTGTAGTCCGCGCCCAGCCGCCTTAGCATGCTCAGCACGCCGTAGATGGCGCCGGTGGGCTCGCCTTGCGGGCTCTTCAGCTCCGGTAGCGCGTGGAACGCCCGGTACAGGTACGAGGACCCGTCCACGAGCAGGAGCGTCTTTTCAGGATGGTTCCCGGACACGATGAAAAACGAGAAGATGCCGAAGCTCGCCAACCCGGCGTACGAGATCTCTTCCCGCGAGGCGTGGAGGCTGTTCGGCATTATGGCAGAGTTCGTCGACGGCACCGAGCGGCTGGCCGGTATTCGACCGGCGGTGTCGATGTTCGGCAGCTCGCGTGCCGCGCCAGAATCGAAGGTCTACCTGCTCGCCGAACGCACTGCGCGCTTGCTGTCCGACGCCGGCTTCGCAGTCATCTCGGGCGGCGGGCCGGGGGTGATGGAGGCCGCGAACAAGGGTGCGTTCTACGGCCGCGCCCCGGCGGTCGGACTGAACATCGATCTTCCGCGCGAGCAGCGCGCCAATCCATATCAGGACCTGAGCCTTCGCTTCAAGCATTTCTTCGCGCGCAAGGTGATGTTCGTGAAGTTCGCCACCGCGTACGTGGTTCTTCCCGGCGGCTTCGGCACATTGGACGAGCTGTTCGAGGCGCTCACGCTGGTGCAAACGCGCAAAACGCGCAAGATGCCGATCATCCTGATGCAGCGCGCGTTCTGGGGCGGCCTGCTCGACTGGTTCCGTGAGCGGCTGATCAGCGAGGGAACCATCGACGCGCAGGATGTGGACCTGCTGCAGGTCGTGGAAGAGCCGCGGGAAGCAGTTGATACGATCTTCGCCTTCTACGAAAAGCGCGGATTCGAGCCTTCGCCGGCGGAGCGCGAGATTCTGCTAAACCTCTGAAGGTTCCCGCTCTGCTAGAATTCCAAGTTCAACGCCCGCCCAATGCGCCGCTTACCCGTAGTTCTATTCGCTGCAGTCGTGCTGCAGGCATTCGCGCAGCAGTCGGCACCGCCGAAGCTCGAGCCGCTGCCCGGCCCGCCGCCCCCGGCGCCGGGAGCGAGCAGCCCGATCCAGGAACCTCAGGTGCGCATTCCGGTGCAGAAGGGAGACAAGGTCGAGCCGATCCGCAAGGGCGGTCAGGTGATCATGCTCAAGGTGACGCCGAAGAATGGCCCGGTCTATTACCTGATCGACACCAGTGGCAACGGCACGTGGATGCGCCGCGACTCGCTCGACGACGGCGTGCGCGTCCCGATGTGGCCGATCAAGACCTGGGAGTGATTCCGGTTCCACTGCCCGTGCCGGGCGCCTGATCGGACGGAGCCTAGCCAGCGGTCCATGTCGGTATACACCCCCGTTTCCGAATCCCAACTCGCCGAGTGGTTGCGCAACTATTCGGTCGGCAGCCTCGCCGCGCTCGAGCCGGTCGCGGCAGGAATCGAGAACACCAACTACTTCGTGACCACCAGCCAGGGACGCTACGTCCTCACGCTGTTCGAGCGTCTGCCGGCGGCCGAGCTGCCGTTCTATCTCGGATTGATGGCGCACCTCGCGCGCCACGGCATACCCTGCCCGGCGCCGATGGCAGATCTGTCCGACCAGTACCTGTCGCGCCTTAACGGCAAGCCCGCGGCGTTGGTGACGCGGCTGGGCGGCAGCTCGATCGAGCGCCCCGGCGCGCACGAGTGCGCCGAGCTCGGTGCGCTGCTTGGGCGCATGCACCTCGCCGGCCGCTCCTACCATGAATACCTCGACAACCCGCGCGGACCCAGGTGGTGGCGCGCCGCCGCACGTGAGGTGCGACCCTTCCTCGATGCCGAGGCCCAGGCCCTGCTCGACGAGGAACTGCGCTTCCAGTCGCTGTACCGCTTTCCCGACTTGCCGCGCGGGCCGGTGCACGCCGACCTGTTCCGCGACAACGCGTTGTTCGAGGGCGGGCGCATTGCCGGCGTAATCGACTTCTACTTCGCCGGCGTCGACTGCCTGCTGTTCGATCTCGCCGTGTGCGCCAACGACTGGTGCCTGGTCGACTCCGGGAGCGACCGCAGGCTGGATCCTGCCAAGGCGCGGGCGCTGCTCGAGGCTTACGCAGCGCTGCGCCCGTTCAGCGCAATCGAGCGCGGCGCCTGGCCCGTGATGCTGCGCGCGGCCGCGCTGCGCTTCTGGCTTTCGCGCCTGTACGATTTTCACCTGCCGCGCCCCGGGATGTTGGTGCACGCGCACGATCCGGCGCACTTTCGCGACGTTCTGGCGCTGCGCGTCGCGGCGTCGGACGTGCCCTGGGTGGACTGATGGCGACGCCGGCGCGGATCGTGGCGGCGGGGCGCGGCGCGCGCTGGCTCGGGGAGGGCTGGCGCCTGTTTCGCGCCGCGCCGCTGACGTGGGTCGCGATGGTGTTCACCTACTGGCTGCTCATGACCGTGGTGTCGTTGCTGCCGTTTGTCGGCATCGCCGCCGCGTCGGTTCTGGTGCCGGCGTTCTCGGTTGGTTTCATGGCCGCGAGCCGCGCCGCGGCAGGCGGCGGTCCTGTCCAATTGGACAGCCTTTTTTCCGGCTTTCGCGAGAACCTCCCTGGTCAGCTCGCGCTCGGGGTGGCCTATCTGGGATGCCTCGCGCTGCTGCTAGGCGCCACCACGCTCGTTGACGGCGGCGCGCTGGCGCACTGGATGCTGATCGGAGAACGACCCGGCGCGATCGGCGAGACTCAGGGCGGAGCCGTTTTTGGCGCGATGGTTCTCGCGACGGCGCTCTATGCGCCGGTGATGATGATGTTCTGGTTTGCGCCGGTGCTCACCGCATGGCACGGCATCGGCGCGGCGAAAGCGCTCTTTTTCAGCTTGATCGCATGCCTTATCAACTGGCGCGCGTTTCTCGTCTACGGCGCCGCCGCAATCCTGCTCACTGTGGTGGCGCCGACGCTGGCCCTGAGCGCGCTCGTGTTGTTCTCGGGCGGCTCGCTGGGGGCGCCGGTGACCTCGTTTCTGTTCCCGCTGCTGCTGGTCACGCTTCCTACCTTGCTGGCGAGTTTCTACGTCAGCTATCGCGACGTGTTCGGCGCGCCGGAAGCGGCCTGAGCCCCTTTGCTCAGTGTGGTTGCTGCGCCGCAGCAGGAGGCTAGAATCCGGCCCATGCCGCCGCGTCTGCGCGAGATCCCGTACAACTACACCTCGTTCTCCGACCGCGAGATCGTGCTGCGCCTGCTCGGGCAGCCCGCCTGGGAACTGGTCTCGGAGCTGCGCACCGAGCGGCGCACCGGACGCTCGGCACGGATGCTGTACGAAGTGCTGGGAGAGATGTGGGTCATCCTGAGGAATCCCTACCTCGAGGACGACCTGATCGAGCATCCGAAGCGCCGCGCGAAAGTTCTTGCCGGGATGCGCCGGCGGCTGGACGAGATCGAGCGCCGGCGCGGCGAAAACGACAAAGTATCGCGCCTGTTGGACGCAGCGCTTGCGGCGCTCGATGGTTTTGCGGCCTCGTTCGACGCGACGCGCAAGCTGCGCGCGAAAGCCCTGCGCCGGCTGGCGCGCGCCACGCGCCGGGACAATATCGCGTTCGACGGTTTCGCGCGCGTATCGCACGTCACCGACGCGACCGACTGGCGCGTCGAGTACCCGTTCGTGGTGGTCTCGCCCGACAGCGAGGACGAGGTGTTGCCGGTGGTGAAGGCCTTGATCGCGCTCGGGCTGACGATCATCCCGCGCGGCGGCGGCACGGGTTATACCGGCGGTGCGGTGCCCCTGACGCGGCGTTCGGCGGTGCTGAACACCGAGAAGCTGGAGTCCCTGGGCGAGGTCGAGTGGACCGAGCTGCCCGGCGTCGCGCGCCCGGTGCCGACGATCCGCTGCGGCGCCGGCGTCGTCACGCGGCGCGTGATGGAGGCGGCAGAGGCCGAGAAGCTCGTGTTCGCGGTCGATCCGACCTCGGCCGACGCCTCGTGCATCGGCGGCAACGTCGCCATGAACGCGGGCGGAAAGAAGGCGGTGCTCTGGGGCACGGCGATCGACAACCTCGCCTCGTGGCGCATGGTTACACCCGATGCGGAGTGGCTCGAAATCGATCGCATCGACCACAACTTGGGCAAGATCCACGATGCGCCCGAGGCGCGCTTCAGGCTGCGCCGCTACGGCGCAGGCGGCAGGAAGCTCATCGAAGAGCGTGTGCTCGAGATACCCGCGGCGCGTTTCAGGAAGGCCGGCCTCGGAAAGGACGTCACCGACAAGTTTCTTGCCGGGCTGCCCGGGGTGCAGAAGGAGGGGACCGATGGAATCATCGTTTCGGCGCGCTTCATCCTACACCGCATGCCGGTGCATACCCGAACAGTGTGCCTGGAGTTCTTCGGCTCAGCCCACGAGGCGGTGCCGGCGATCGTCGATGTGAAGCGCCATCTCGATGCCCAGCCCGGCGCTACCCTGGCCGGCCTGGAGCATCTCGACGAACGTTACGTCAAGGCGGTCGGCTACGCGACCAAGTCGCGCCGCAGCCAGCGCCCGCGCATGGTGCTGATCGGCGACATCGTCGGCGACCAGGTCGACGAGGTCGCGAGCGCGGCCTCCGCCGTGATACGAATCGCCAACGCGCGCGGCGGCGAGGGCTTCGTTGCGGTTTCGCCCGAGGCGCGCAAGCGATTTTGGCTCGACCGCGCGCGTACCGCGGCGATCGCCAAGCACACCAATGCGTTCAAGATCAACGAGGACGTGGTGATACCGCTCGAGCGCCTGGGCGACTACACCGACGGCATCGAGCGCATCAACATCGAACTTTCGCTGGCCAACAAGCTTGAACTGCTGGATGCCCTGCAAGCCTACTTCGAGGGCGAGCTGCTGCTCTACCATCTTGAGGAGCGGCTGCCCGCCGACGAAGTGCTTGGCGACCGGCCGCTGCAGGCGCTGGAGCTGATCCAGGCCGTGCGCGCACGCTGGCAGGGCCTGGAAGCCGATCTGGACGCACAGTTCAACGCGCTTCAGTCCCGCGCCGTCAGGTTGTCCTGGAAGGCCGAAGTGCGCGATGAGTTGCGCCGCATCTTTTCCGGGGTCGCATTCGGCCCCGTGCTGGAAGGGGCGGAGGCCGTCCACCGGCGGGTGTTGCGCGGGCGTGTATTCGTCGCGCTGCACATGCACGCGGGCGACGGCAACGTGCACACCAATATTCCGGTCAACTCCGACGATTACGCAATGCTGCAGCGCGCGAACCAGGCGGTCGCGCGCATCATGCGTCTCGCGAAGTCGCTTGGCGGCGTGATCTCCGGGGAGCACGGCATCGGCATTACCAAGCTGGAATTCCTCGAGACCGGGGAAATCGAGCCTTTCCGCGCCTACAAGGAGGCAATCGACCCCGAAGGCCGTTTCAACGCGGGCAAGCTGCTCGCGGGCGGCGACCTGGCCAATGCCTATACGCCCAGCTTCTCTCTGATCGGCGCCGAGTCGCTGATCCTCGAGCAATCCGACCTGAGCGGAGTGTCCGACTCGGTCAAGGACTGCCTGCGCTGCGGCAAGTGCAAGCCGGTGTGCGCCACCCACGTGCCGGCCGCGAACCTGCTGTATTCGCCGCGCAACAAGATACTGGCGACCTCGCTGCTTATCGAGGCGATCCTGTACGAGGAGCAGACCCGTCACGGGGTTGCGCTGGCACACTACGACGAGTTCGGCGATGTCGCCGATCACTGCACGGTGTGCCACAAGTGCGAAAGCCCCTGCCCGGTGGACATCGACTTCGGCGACGTGTCGATCGCGATGCGCAATCTCCTGCGCCGCAGCGGCAAGCGGCGCGCGAACCTGGGCACGCGCGCCTCCATGCTGTTCTTGAACGTGACCGATCCGCGCGCGGTCAAGCTTGCGCGCAAGGTCATGATCGACTGGGGTTACCGGCTGCAGCGCATTGCGTATCGCGCCGCCAGGGGACTGAGGCTCGCACGCGCGCAGACGGCGCGCCCCCCATCGAGCACGGGGCGCTCCGGTGCCGTGGCCCGCATCGTGCATTTCGTCAACAAGCCGATGCCGGGCGGTCTGCCGAAGAAGACGGCACGCGCCCTGCTGGACATCGAGGACCCAAAGATCGTGCCGATCGTGCGCGACCCCTCGAAGGTGAGCGAAGACTCCGACGCGGTGTTCTATTTTCCGGGCTGCGGCTCGGAACGCCTGTTTTCGCAGGTCGGCCTGGCGACCCAGGCGATGCTCTACCGCGTCGGCGTCCAGTGCGTGCTGCCGCCGGGCTATCTTTGTTGCGGCTATCCGCAGACTGCGGCCGGAGAGGCCGAGCGTGGCGAGCGCATCATCACGCAAAACCGGGTGCTGTTCCACCGCCTCGCGACCACGCTCAATTACCTCGACATCCGTACCGTGATCGTTTCATGCGGCACGTGCCTGGATCAGCTCGAGAAGTACGAATTCGACAAGATCTTCCCGGGTAGCCGCCTGCTGGACATCCACGAGTACCTGCTCGAGAAGGACGTCAAGCTCGAGGGCGTCTCGGGCGAGCGCTACGTGTATCACGATCCCTGCCACTCCCCGATCAAGGTCTACCAGCCGCTCGAGGTGGCGAGCGCGCTCACCGGCTCGCAAGTGACGCTGTCGGCGCGCTGCTGCGGCGAGTCCGGCACCCTTGCGCTTTCGCGGCCGGACGTCTCGACCCAGGTCCGCCTGCGCAAGGAGCAGGAGCTGAGGAAAGACGTTGCCCGCAGCGGCGGCGGGGAGATTGGGCAAAGTGTGAAAATTCTCACATCCTGTCCGTCTTGCTTGCAGGGGCTGGCAAGGTTCTCGGATGACACAGGGGCGCAAGCCGACTATATTGTCGTCGAGATGGCGCGGCGCCTGCTCGGTGATGACTGGCTGCCGGAGTTCGTGCGCAAGGCGAATGCCGGCGGGATCGAGCGCGTGCTGCTCTAGCAGGCCCCGAAAAGAATGGATTGCGAATTGTGCGAGCGCGACGGAGGGTTGGTACTGTGGCGCGACAATTTCTGCCGTATCGTGCGTGTTTCCTCACACGACTACCCGGGCTATTGCCGCGTGATCCTCAATCGACACGCGAGTGAGATGACGGACCTTGGCGCCGGCGAGCGCGAGCGGATGATGCAAGCGGTCTTCGCCTGCGAAGCCGCGCTGCGCGATTTGTTCCAGCCGGACAAGGTCAACCTCGCCAGCCTGGGCAACCAGGTGCCGCACCTGCATTGGCACGTGATTGCGCGCCACGCGGACGATCGCACTTTCCCGGATCCGATCTGGGCCGCGCCGCGGCGCGGGGGCCGTGCGCCCGGCGAGGGGCGCGCTGCGGTGCCGGACGCGCGGCTCGGCACGAGCCTTGCGGCGCTGCTCGAACCCTCGGCGGGATGATCCGAAACCTATGACCGACCTCGAGCTGCCCGAATTGCTCGCCGACGCGTCGCCCGAGTTCATTGACGAGCCCGCCTGCAAGGGGTGGCTGGAGAACGTCCCCCTGGCGAACGTTGCGACGGCGCAGCGTCAGCTTTTCGAGCAGATCAGGGAATTCAACCGTTTCCCAACCAAAGCGCTCGTGCGCCTGGGCGTGATGGAGACGCTGCGCGACGCGGTCAATTTCGTGCAAATCGAGCAGGCCAAGCGCTTCACCAACCGCGCGCTGCCGATGGTGGACGCGGAGGCGCGAATATTCGAGGAGACGATCGCGCTCTGGGACGAAATGCGCGTCGGCTACATGCGCTGCCTCGACCCCGTCGCGGAGGGCGAGCCCGGACTGCGCGGCCAGGCGGCGCTGGTCGCCCAGCGCGCGCTGGCCTATATCGGCTTGAAGATGTTTCACCACTACCGCGCGTATCGCCAGGTCCCGAGGCGCGACTGGCGCCAGCTGCACGAGGCGTACGCGAAGGCCGAGGCGCTCGGGGTGGAAGAAGAGCCGGTCAAGGACTACCTGAACCGCGACGTGCACGATACCTCGCCGCGCATCGCCTACATCCGTGCCGTCATGATGGGCGCATGCAACCCGAACGAGCTCGCGCAGCGGCAGCTGACTTTCGTCGCATTCCTGCTCGAGCGATGGGCCGAGAAAGTCGATATCTCGCGCAGGCCGATCCAGGAGGAGGATCTGGCGCCGATGGTGATCGATCTGATGGGCGACCGGACCACCGAGCGGATCGAAGACGAGAATGCCCGCATCGAGGAGCCGCGCTATCTCGGCACTCAGCGCCTGGCCAAGAGCCTTCGCAACCGCATAGGACTGCTGCGCAAGGGCGAATCGCCCGCCAAGCTCGCGCTCGGCGAGGACTGCGTCCAGCCGTCGTGCGAGCAACTGCTCGTGTTTCTGTACCGACAGTGGTGTCAGGCGCGTCCAGGTCGCGGCCAGGAGAGGCGCCGCATCGCGGACGCCGCGCTTGCCTGCCAGGGGTTGCCCGCGATCCACTACTTCATCTGCGGGCGCGCGTTCCGCCAGCCGGGAGACCAGCGCGAGCTGAGTCAGAAGCAGCGGCAGGAGATTGCGACTTTCGGACGCATAAGAACCAGCCACGAGGACGACTACGGCGTCGCGCAGGGCTTTGCGCTCGAGCAGTGGCGGCTGGAGAACGACAGCGCCCAGGGACTGCGCATGGTGCGCGCCGCGACCGAGCCCGGCAAGCGTTACTCGCACGGGCAGCTGGTCTCCGTGCGCCCGGTCGACAGCACCAACTTCATGTTGGGCCAGGTTCGCTGGCTCATGACCGCCGACAACGGCGATCTCCATGCCGGCGTGCGGTTGCTGCCCGGGCTGCCGGCGGAGACAGCCGTGCGGGCAACCGGGTTGAACGCGATCGACGCCCAATACGTACAGGCGTTGTCGCTGACCGCCGTGCCCGCGCTAGACGCACCGCCAACGCTGGTGCTGCCCTCGGGCTGGTTCAAGCCCAAGCGGGTCGTCGAGGTGTATGTCGATTCGGCGGTGCGGGTGAGGCTGACCGAGTTGATCGAGCGCGGCAGCGATTTCGAGCGCGTCGCCTACGAGATCTTGCCCTGAGGCTGTGCCTCAGGCGGCGGCGAGCGCCTGGCCGGGAAGCGCGACCCGCTGCGGCGGGAACACGGCGCTGAAAGTCGAGCCGTGCCCCGGTTCGCTGCGCACGTCGAGCGTCGCTTGGTGCCGCGTGAGCACATGCTTGACGATCGCGAGGCCGAGTCCGGTGCCGCCCGTCTCGCGCGAACGGCTGCTATCGACGCGGTAGAAACGTTCGGTAAGCCGTGCGATATGGCGCGCCTCGATGCCTATGCCGTTGTCCTGCACGCTGAACACGCCGCGCCCATCCTCGAGGCGCCAGACAAGCTGCACCGTCCCACCGTGCGGCGTGTAGCGCACGGCGTTCGAGACCAGATTCGAAAACGCGCTCTTCAGCTCTTCCGCGCTTCCGGTCAGGCGACAGCCGCGCTCGACGACAACGCCGATGCGGTGGCGGCCGCCCGAGAGCGCGCGCGCTTCCTCGCCCAGCTTCTCGACGAACGGCCTCACCTCGATTGTCTGCTCATCCTCCGGCATGGCGCCCGATTCGAGCGCCGACAGCGTCAGCAGATCCTCGATCAGGCGGCGCATGCGGCGCGCCTGCTCGTCCATTAGCGCTAGGAAGCGCTTGCGCTGAGCGCCGCTCAGCTCCATCGACTCGTCGGCCAGGGTGTCGACGAATCCGGAAAGCACAGTCACCGGCGTCTTCAGCTCGTGCGAGACGTTGGCGACGAAATCGCGTCGCATGATTTCCAGCCGCTGCTCGATCGTGACGTCGCGTGACATGAGCAGCTTCTGCTCGGCGCCGAACTCGATCACGCGTACCGACAGGGCGGCGTCGCTGCGCGCCGAGTGCAAAGTGAGCGGCACGAGATACTCGTGGCGCTCGAGGTAGGCGACGAAATCGGGCTGGCGCACGAGGTTGGTGATGGTCTGTCCGAAATCACGTCGCGCGTCGATGCCGAAGTGCCGCTCGGCGGTCGGGTTGGACCATTCGATGTGGTCTTCTGCATCCAGGATGACCACCCCGTCGGGCAGCGCGCGGCCAGCGGCGCGGAAGCGCCCCAGGGCGCGCAGCAGCCCCTGCTGCTCGTCGTCACGCTTTTTCAGGTGCTGGTGCAGGCGGGCGAATGCTTCCTCCCAGATCCCGCTGCCGACCGGCAGAGTGTCGCGCGCCGGGCGCTCGAGCCAGGCGAGGAACGACGCCAGGTGCCGCGCGTGGTAGCTGACCCGGGCAGCCAGGACCGCCGTCGCGGCTGCCCACGCCCATCCCGGTCCGGCCAGCGGCCACACGAGCAGCCAGGTCCCTGCTGCCACGATGGCGACGCCGAGGGTGCTACCCCAGACCGGATTCAAGTGCTTGGCCTCCGAAAACGACGCTGGCCGACTAGGGCCAAGTTTAACTTATACGGGGTTGGCGCTGAACCGGTAGCCCGAGCCACGCACCGTTTCGATCAGCCGGTCGTGGTGGGTACTCTCGAGCGATTTGCGCAGCCGCCGGATGTGAACGTCCACTGTGCGTTCCTCGATGAACACGTGATCACCCCAGACCTTGTCGAGCAGCTGGGCGCGCGAATGCACCCGTTCCGGGTGCGTCATCAGGTAGTGCAGCAGGCGAAACTCGGTCGGGCCGATTTCGAGCATGGACCGGTTGCCGAACACGCGCCGGGTAGCGGGATCGAGGCGCAGGCCCGCGACCTCGACCGGGTCATCGGTCGTCTGCGGCGCGCGCCGTCGCAGCACGGCCTTGATCCGCGCCACCAGCTCCTTGGGCGAGAACGGTTTGGTGACGTAATCGTCCGCGCCGGCTTCCAGCCCTGCGACCTTGTCCTGTTCCGCGGCCCGCGCGGTAAGCATGATGATGGGAATCTGGCGCGTGCGTTCGTCCTGGCGCAGGGACTTGGCGAGCGAAGCGCCCGACATGCCCGGCAGCATCCAGTCGATGAGCAGCAGGTCGGGCAGCGCGCTTTTCACCAGGCCGAGGGCGGTCTCCGCGTCTTTGGCGCGGATAACATGATGCCCCGCGTGCTCGAGGTTGACCGCGATCAGCTCCTGGATCGCCGGTTCGTCCTCGACGACGAGTATGTTTACAGCCATGCACCGACCTCGATCGGGGTTTGCGACAATTCTAAGAAGGTTTCATGACGCAAATGTTGCGCCGCACCGGTAGTATCATTCCCTGACCCGGCGCGCGCTGGGTAGTCCATTGTGAAGCAAGCACTCACATTCTATTAAAGTGTCGGAATCAAGAGAAACAGACTTCGGCTTTCAGCGAGTCGCGGCGGGCGACAAGGCTGCGCGCGTGGCGCAGGTGTTCGATCGAGTGGCCGACCGTTACGACCTGATGAACGACCTCATGTCGCTCGGCCTGCACCGGGCATGGAAGACTTTTGTGGTTGCGCTCGCCCGCGTCCGCGCGGGCGAGCGGGTTCTCGACGTCGCTTCCGGTAGCGGGGACCTCGCGCAGGCGCTTGCGCGCCGCGCCGGACCGAGCGGCCATGTTCTGGTAACCGACATCAACGGCCGCATGCTCGCGCGCGGGCGCGATCGGCTGCTCGACGCCGGCTGCCTCGCGGCGGCGGTGCAGTGTGATGCCGAGCGGCTGCCGTTTCCCGACTCGTGGTTCGACTGCGTGACGGTCGGCTTCGGCCTGCGCAACATGACGCACAAGGACGCCGCGCTGGCCGAGATGGCGCGCGTGCTCAAGCCCGGTGGCCGTTTGCTGGTGCTCGAATTTTCGCGGGTGTGGAAACCGCTCGAGCGCATCTACGATCTGTACTCCTTCAAGCTCCTGCCGTGGATGGGGGCACGCGTGGCCGGCGACGCGGCGGCGTATCGCTATCTCGCAGAATCGATCCGGATGCATCCCGATCAGGCCACGCTCGCTGCGATGATGGAGCGCGCCGGATTCGGCCTGGTCGAGTACTTCAATCTCACCGGCGGCGTGGTCGCGGTTCACCGCGGCTATCGCGTATGAGCCGGCGGCTGCGGTAGGATGCACTTGGTCGAGAGGCAGAGGGAGTTCGACATGGGCAGATTGCTGGTCGGGGCCTCGGGTGCGCTGTTCGGTGCCGCGCTCTTTGCCGCCGACGCCGCTCCGGCCGCTGGGCACGGCGGCTGGCTGCCTACGCTGGGCGCGCTCGCCTTCGGCGGGCTGCTCGGGTCGTTTTTCGGCGGCAGCGGCTTCGGCGCGGCCTTCATTCTTACGCTGCTGGCGCTGGTCGCGGTGACGGCGTTGCGTCTGTTCGCCAAGCCGCGGCAAGAGCCGGCCGCTGCGCCGCAGTTCGCCGGCCTGGGGGCCGAGACCGTTTCCGCGCCACCGCCGTCGCAGGCCGCCGGGTTCGTCGCCCCCGCACCGCCGCCCGGCGCAGCGCGGATGCCCGCGGGTTTCGACGCTGCCGAGTTCCTGCGTAACGCAAAGCTCAACTTCGTGAAACTTCACGCCGCGCGCGATCTTGGCCGACTGGACCAGGTGCGCGAGTTCACCACGGCCGAGATGTATGACGAGCTCGAGGCGGACCGCGGCGCGCAACAGCCGGACGTCGTCGCGTTGAACGCCGAGCTGCTCGAGGTCGTCGTCGAGGCGGGCCGGCAGCTGGCAAGCGTGCGCTTTTCCGGCATGGCGCGTGCGGCGCCCGGTGCCGAGGCGGTCGGATTCGTGCAGGTGTGGAACCTCGCCAAGCCCGCCGATGGCGCATCGGGCTGGCTGCTCGCCGGCATCCAGCAAATGCATTAAGAACGGTCAGACGCACATGAAGGCCACCGCGAGGTGGCCTTCGTATTTCTTGAATTCCCGATGCTGCTCGAACATCCCTTAGCGTCCGCGCTTAACCACCTGCTCGATGCCGAGCCGTGGGCGCGCGAACGTCTCGCGCCGTTCGGCGGCGAGACGGTGACGATCGCCGCGACACCGCTTCCCGAACTGCGCCTGTCGATCCTCGCCGACGGGCGCGTCGCAGCTGCCGCGGATGAGACGGCCCAGCCCTCGCTCACGCTGAAGCTCGGGGCCGATGGCTTTGCGGCCTTGGCGCGCGGCGAAGAGCACTTGATGCGCGCCGTCGAAGTGACGGGGAACGCCCGTCTGGCGAGCGAGGTGATGCTGCTGGTGCGCCACCTGCGCTGGGACCCGGAGGAGGACCTGTCGCGGGTGGTCGGCGACGTCGCGGCGCGACGGATGGTGACCTTTGCGAGGGACTTCATCGGCTGGCAGGCCGACGCGGCGCAGCGCCTTGCGCAGAGCCTGATCGAATACGCCGTGGAGGAAAAGCGCATTGTGGTGCCCCGGCCCGAGCTCGAGCCGCTCGCCGCCGGCATTGCCCGCCTGCGCGACGCCATCGAGCGCCTGGAAAAGCGCATCGAGCGGATCGCCTGAGGCGCCGTGTCCCGTCTGCTCCGCCTGCTGCGAATCATATTTATCGGACTGCGCTTCGGGCTGCACCAGCTCGTTCCGCGCTTCGAGCACAACAGGTTGATCTCCCTGTTCGCACGCTCGAGCGCCGACCCGCGAGCGGTTCGCCTGCGGCGCGCGCTGGAAACGCTGGGTCCGATCTTCGTCAAGTTCGGCCAGGTGCTGTCGACCCGCCGCGACTTGCTGCCGTCGGACATCGCCGACGAACTGGCCAAGCTGCAGGATCGAGTGCCACCCTTCCCCTCCGCACAGGCGCTAGCGGAAGTCGAGCGCTCGCTGGGCAAGAGCATTGCCGAGGTGTTCAGCGACTTCTCGCGCGATCCGGTGGCGAGCGCCTCGATCGCGCAGGTCCACCTGGCGGTTTTGCACGACGGGCGGGAGGTCGCGGTAAAGGTGCTGCGGCCGGGCGTCGAAGCGGCGGTAGCGAAGGATCTGGCCCTGCTCGAAACTGCAGCCGGGCTGATCGAGCTGCTGTGGGTCGACGGCCGCAGGCTCAAGCCGCGCGAAGTGGTGGCCGAGTTCTCGCGCCACCTCGAGGACGAGCTGGACCTGATGCGCGAGGCGGCCAACGCGAGCCAGCTGCGGCGCAATTTCGCCGATTCGACACTGCTGCTGGTGCCCGAGATCTACTGGGACTGGTGCTCGCAGCGCGTAATGGTGATGGAGCGCATGCACGGAACCCCGGTGTCGCAGACCGCGACCCTGCGGGCAAAGGGCATCGACATCCCGCGCCTGGCGCGGGCCGGGGTAGAGATCTTCTTCACCCAGGTGTTCCGCGACGGTTTTTTCCATGCCGACATGCACCCCGGCAACATCTTCGTCGCCGACGACGGCCGCTACGTGGCGCTCGATTTCGGGATCATGGGCGCGCTGACCGAGACCGACAAGAACTACTTGGCGCAGAACTTCATCGCGTTCTTCAACCGCGACTATCGGCGTGTGGCGCAAGCGCACCTGGACGCCGGCTGGGTGCCGGAGGAAACGCGCGTGGACGAGTTCGAGGCGGCGATTCGCGCCGTGTGCGAGCCGATCTTCGCCCGGCCGCTGAAGGAGATCTACTTCGGCAAGCTGCTGTTGCGCCTGTTCCAGACCTCGCGCCGCTTCAACGTCGCAGTCCAGCCCCAGCTGGTCATGCTGCAGAAGACGCTGCTCAATATCGAGGGGCTGGGACGCGAGCTCGATCCCGAGCTCGACTTGTGGCAGACAGCCAAGCCGTACCTCGAGCGCTGGATGAGCGAACAGATTGGCTGGCGCGGCCTGCTCAAGGCGCTCCGGCACGAGGCGCCGTATTGGGCAACGACGCTGCCGCAGCTGCCGCGGCTGCTGCACCGCGCCGTCGCCGAGGACCGTCTCGGCGCGATTGAGCGGGCGCTGGCGCAGCTGAGTGCGCAGAACGCGCGTCGCAACGGACTGCTCGCCGGCCTGGTCGCGCTGCTGGCGGCCGCGCTCGCGCTGAAGCTGGCGGGCCTGTTGTAGACTTCGGCGCCGTAGAGCAGCCATGGTCCACTCCTCGGTCATCTGGTTCGTCGGCCTGTACATCGCCGCCTCGATCGGCATCGGGCTGTACGCCGCCCTGCGCGTGCACAACACCAGGGACTATGCCGTCGCCGGGCGTACCCTGCCGTTCTACGTCGTGACCGCAACCGTGTTCGCGACCTGGTTCGGCTCCGAGACCGTGCTCGGCATACCCGCGCGATTCATCGAAACCGGACTGAACGGCATAGTCGAGGACCCGTTCGGTTCGTCCATGTGCCTGGTGCTGGTGGGGCTGTTCTTCGCCGCCAAGCTGTACAAGATGGACCTGCTCACCATCGGTGACTTCTACCGCAGGCGCTTCAACCCGACGGTCGAGATGCTGACCAGCCTTGCGATCGTCGCCTCCTACCTGGGCTGGGTGTCGGCACAGATCGTCGCGCTTGGGCTGGTGTTCAACGTGCTGTCGGGCGGCGCGCTCGCGATGCCCGCGGCGATCATGCTCGGTGCGGCGATCGTTACCGGGTACACGATGTTCGGCGGCATGGTGTCGGTTGCGTGGACCGACTTCATGCAGATGACGATCATCATCCTGGGCATGCTGTATATCGCCTGGGTGGTCGGCGAACAGGCGGGCGGGGTAAAGGTGGTGCTTACGCACGCCCAGAACGCGGGGCGAATGCATTTCCTGCCCGAGCCCAAGCTGCGCGACATGCTCTGGTTCTTCGGCGCCGCGATCACGATGATGTTCGGCTCGATTCCGCAGCAGGACGTATTCCAGCGCGTGACTTCCGCACGCACGGTGCGCATATCGGTCTGGGCGACGGTGACGGGCGGCGTGCTGTATTTCTTTTTCGCTTTCGTTCCGATGTACCTTGGCTACTCCGCGTTCCTGATCGACTCCGATCTGGTGAAATCCCGCTTGCAGAGCGATCCGCAGCATATCCTGCCGCAGCTCGTGCTTGCGCATACGCCGCAGTTGGCGCAGATCATGTTCTTCGGCGCGTTGCTCTCGGCCATCATGTCTACCGCGAGCGGCACGCTGCTCGCGCCGTCGGTGACTTTCACCGAGAACGTACTCAAGCGCTTCCTGCGCAGGGACCTGGGCGACCGCCAGCTGCTGTGGACCATGCGCGTAGTGGTCGCGGGCTTCGCGCTAATGGTGACGCTGTTCGCGCTCAATTCGAACTCGGGGATCTACGAGATGGTAGGCAATGCCTACAAGGTGACGCTGGTCGGAGCGTTCGTGCCGCTGGTAGCGGGTCTTTACTGGAAGCGCGCCAATTCTCAGGGTGCGCTGCTTTCGATCGTCTTCGGCATGGCGACCTGGTTAACCTTGGAGGCGCTTGCGCCCGACGCGCTGGTGCCGCCCCAGCTGGCGGGGTTCTTTGCCGCTCTAGCCTGGATGGTGATCGGATCGCTGATGCCGCAGTTGCGGCAGCCGACCGGGCAGCGCATCGCGGCGACCCGCTGAGCCGCCACCCGCGCGGCTAGAATGGAGCGATGCGCGCGTCGCCCCTGGCCCGCTCCCTGTTCGTCGTCTACGCCCTGCTGGTCGTGTATGCCTCGTTGTATCCCCTGTCGGGCTGGCGGGATCAGGGCTTGTCGGCCTTCGCCTACCTGACGGCACCGCCGCCGCGCTACATTACCGCGTTCGATGTTGTCGCGAACCTGCTCGGATATCTGCCGTACGGGTTCTTCTGCGTGCTGGCGCTCTATCCCAGGCCGCGCGGGCCCCGGGTGCTGGCTGCCGCGGCGCTTAGCGGCGCCGCCCTGTCGCTGCTGATGGAAGCGGCGCAGAGCTTCCTGCCCGCGCGCGTTCCCTCCAACCTCGACGTGGCATGCAACCTCGCCGGCGCACTCGCCGGCGCGGCGCTCGGCATGCGGCTCGCAACATGGCTGCTGGAAGGCGGCCCGCTCACGCGGCTGCGCGCGCAAGCCATCCTGCCAGGCCACGCCGCCGACCTGGGGCTGGTGCTGCTCGCGCTTTGGATGTTCACCCAGCTCAACCCGGCGATGCTGCTGTTCGGTGCGGGAGACCTGAGGGATCTGCTCAGCGCCCCCGGGGGCGGTCCGCATCCGCCCGCGCTGTTCATCTCGGTTGAAGCGTTCACGACCGCCGCCAACCTGGTCGCGGTTGCCCTGCTGGTATCGGTCATAGCCGTCCCCGGCCGGGCGCTGCGTTTGATTGTCGTCGGGCTGCTCGCCTGCGCCCTGGCGGTCAGGACGCTTGCATTTGCGATCCTGGTGCGCGCCGAGCACGTGTTCGACTGGCTCACCCCCGGCGCGGCGCAGGGCCTGGCCGCCGGCCTGGTGCTGGCCCCGGCGGCGCTGGCGTTGCCCCGGGTCGGGCGCCTGGTCCTCGCCGCGGTGCTTCTGATGGCGGCGACCGTGCTGGTCAACCTCGCGCCGGCCAACCCATATCTCGCAGCGACGCTGGGCGAATGGCAGCCGGGCCGCTTCCTCAATTTCAACGGACTCACCAGGCTGGTGACTTCGGCCTGGCCGTTCGCCGCGCTGGCGTACCTGATCTGGCTCGCCGCGCGCCGTGGCCGCGCGGCCGAGTAACCGCTTGCCTGTAGAATTCGTCCTCCATGTCCTACTACGAGCGCCACGTCTTCTTCTGCTGCAACCAGCGCGATCCGGCGGAGCGCGTCAGCTGCAATGCGAAAGGCGCGACGGCGATGCGCGAGTACGCGAAGCAGCGCGTCAAGGAACTCGACCTGGCGGGCGAGGGCAAGGTGCGCATCAACCAGGCCGGTTGCCTCGACCGCTGCGAGGAGGGCCCCTGCATCGTGGTCTACCCCGAAGCGGTCTGGTACACCTACGTCGACCGCAGCGACATCGACGAGATCATCGAGGAGCACCTCCGGCACGGCCGCGCGGTGGAACGGCTGAGGATTTGATGCGCGCATCGACCCGGCGCGAGTCGCTCGCCGGACCTGCCGGGCGGATCGAGTGCGCGATCGACGTCCCGCCTGGCACCCCGCGCGGCCTCGCGCTGATCGCGCACCCGCATCCGCTGTTCGGCGGCACGCTCGACAACAAGGTGGTTCAGACCCTGGCGCGCGCGCTGCTCGAGCAGGGCTGCGTCGCCCTTCGGCCCAATTTCCGGGGCGTCGGTGCGAGCGAAGGCAGCTATGATGAGGGGCGCGGCGAAGTGAACGACCTTGCCGCAGCGCTGGCTTGGGGCCAGCGCGAGTTCGGCCAGCTGCCGCTCGCGCTCGCGGGATTCTCGTTCGGGGCCGCGATGCAGGCCCGGCTGGCGCAGGAAGCGGTGCCCCAGCGCATGCTGTTGATCGGCGTCGCGGTGGGCAACTTCGAAGTGCCGCCGGTGCCCGAGGGCACGCTGGTGGTTCACGGCGAGCGCGACGAGACCGTGCCGCTCGCATCGGTGCTGGACTGGGCGCGGCCGCAGGAATTGCCCGTGATCGTGGTGCCGGGCGCAGACCACTTCTTCCATAGGAAGCTGCAGGTGCTGCGCGGAATTGTGCGGCACAACTGGCGCGCATGAGCGTCGCCGCTTTACCACGCGATGTCGGACGAGTGCGCATCGATCGAGCCTTCAAATACGACCGCAACCCAAAGAGCTATGTCTGGTTTCGCTGGTTCAACGAGTTTCCGGTGCTGATCCTCATCGGCGCGGTGGTCCTGGTTGTCCTCAAACCGTTCTGAGCAGGCCTTCTTCGCCCCCTGCCCGCGCGGGCTCGAGGCGCTGCTCGCCGCCGAGCTCTCAAAACTGGGAGCGCGCGAAGCGGCAGCGGTTCCGGGCGGCGTCGCCTTTTCCGGCAGCTGGCATGCCTGCTACCGCGCCAACCTGTGGTCGCGCCTCGCTTCGCGCGTGCTGTGGAGGGTGGCCGAGTTCTCCTACCAACGCGAGGAAGACGTCTACGCCGCGGCGCACGGGGTGGACTGGCCCGCGCTGTTCGCCGTCGAGCGCACGCTGCGGGTGAACGTCACGGCGCAGAAGAGCCCGCTCAAGAGTCTCGAATTCATCACGCTGCGCATCAAGGACGCGGTGTGCGACCGCTTCCGCGATTCGCTCGACCGGCGCCCGAGCATCGAGCGTGCGCGCCCTGAAGTGCGGGTGCACGCTTTTCTCGATCAGCGGCGCGGCGCACTGTACCTCGATACCTCGGGTGAGCCGCTGTTCAAGCGCGGCTGGCGCGGGGAAGCGGTCGAGGCCCCGCTACGCGAGAACCTCGCCGCGGGCCTGGTGATGTTGTCGGGCTGGACGCCCGGTGAGCCGCTGCTCGACCCGATGTGCGGCGGCGGCACGCTGCTGATCGAAGCCGCGGCGATGGCGCGCGGCCGTGCGCCGGGCGCGAAGCGCGGCTTCGGCTTCGAGAAATTGCGTAGTTTCGAATCCGCGCTGTGGGACCGCATCCGGGCCGAACCGTCTCAGGCCGTGCAGGACCTGGCGCTCTACGGCAGCGACACCGACCCGGCCGCGCTCGCGGCCGCGCGGCGCAATCTGGCGGCCGCCGGCGTCGAGCGCTGGGTGACGCTCGAGCAGCGCGACGTGCTCGAGCGCGCGGCGCCGGCCTCCTCGGGAGTGATGATTGCCAATCCGCCCTACGGCGAGAGGATCGGCGAGTCGGAGCAGCTTGCGGCGTTCTATCCCAGGCTGGGCGACGCGCTCAAGCAGCGCTTTCCCGGCTGGCGCTGCTTTTTCTTCACCGCCGACCGCCGGCTCGAGAAGCTGATCAGGCTCACGCCTTCACGCCGCACGCCGCTGTTCAACGGGCCGATCGAATGCCGGCTGTACGAGTTCGAAATCGTCGCCGGCGCGCGCAGGCGCGGCGCGCTCAGTCCGTCACCCGGCCCCGCAGCGCCTTGATGCGGCCGCGCTTGACCTTGCCTTCGAGGCGCTTCCTTTGCGAGCTGCGCGTGGGGCGGGTCGGTTTGCGCTTGCGCGGCGTGTAGGCGGCGCGCCGCACCAGTTCGTACAGCCGCTCCAGCGCCTCGGCCTTGTTCAGCTCAAGGCTGCGGTGGCGCTGGGCCTTGATCACCACCACGCCCTCGCCGCTGACTCGCGCGTCGCGCAGGACTAGCAGCCGCTCCTTGACCGGGTGCGGCAGAGACGAGGCGCGGATGTCGAACCGCAGGTGAATCGCGTTGGAGACCTTGTTCACGTTCTGTCCGCCGGCGCCTTGCGCGCGCACCGCGTTGAGCTCGATCTCGCCGGGCGGAATGGGGGGAACGGCCGCGGGCTGGGCCATTCAGAGGGCTCCGATTTCCGCCAGGGCGCGCCGCACGTCTTCGCGTCCCTGGGTTGAAAGCGGCGCTTGTGGCGGCAGCGGCACGCCGACCGCGTAGCCCTGCAGCTCGAGGCCGCCCTTTATGCAGGCGGCCAGGTTGTACTTTGCAAAGGCCTGGTTCAGGCCCCAGAGGCGGCGTTGCAGGCTCATGGCTGCGCTCCAGTCGCCCTTGCAGCACAGGTCATAGAGCGCGACGCTCTGGCGCGGCGCGACGCACGCCGGGCCCGCCATCCAGCCCACGCCGCCGATCAGCATGACGCAGGCCGGAATGTGGGAAGAGGCGGCGAAGACCTGCATGCGTCCTTCGACCCGCTCGATGATCGAAAGCAGCCTGCCGGTGTTGAACGAGGCGTCCTTGATATAGCGGACGTTCGCGATGCGGCTCAGCCGCTCGATCACCGGCAGGCTTAGGTCAGAGCGCTGGAAGTTCGGGTTGGTGTACAGCACGACCGGCAGCGACACCGCGTTCGCGATCGCCTCGAAGTAGGCGTAGACCCCGTCGTCCGCGACCGGGAAATAGGCCTCGAGGATGGCGAGGATGCCGTCGCAGCCCAGGCGCTGCCATTCTTGCGCTTGCGCCACCGCGTCGGCGATCGTGGTCGAGGCCACCCCCGCGACCACGGGCACCCTCTTTTTCGCCGCCTGCACCGCCACTTCGACGACGCGGCGGCGTTGGGCGAACGAAAGGTAGGCGAACTCTCCGGTCGAGCCGAGCGGCGTCAGGCCGTGCACGCCGGCCCCGATCAGGTCGTCGCACAGGCGCCCCAGCACCTGCGCGTTTACCTCGCCGGCGGCGTCGAGCGGCGAGACCAGGTAGGGAAAGACGCCGTGGAAGTCTTGCTCTCGCAGCGGAAGCCGCCCGTTACACGATGTCCAGGTGCTCGATGCCCTTGGTGAGGTCGCGGTCCTTGGATTCCTTGCCGTGCAGCTTGATCGCCAGGCGCACCTCGTTGGTAGAATCGGCGAAGCGCAGCGCGTCCTCGTAGCCGATGCGGCCCTTCTCGTACAGGTCGAACAGCGCCTGGTCGAAAGTCTGCATGCCGAGCTCGCGCGACTTCTTCATCACTTCCTTGATCTCGTGCACCTCGCCCTTGAAGATCAGGTCGGAAATTAGCGGCGAGTTGAGCAGCACCTCGACCGCCGCCGCGCGCCCCTTGCCTTCCTTTATCGGGATCAGGCGCTGTGAAATCACCCCCTTCAGGTTGAGCGACAGGTCCATCAGCAGCTGCTGGCGTCGATCCTCGGGGAAGAAGTTGATGATTCGGTCCATCGCCTGGTTGGAGTTGTTGGCGTGCAGCGTGGCGAGGCAGAGGTGGCCGGTCTCGGCGAACGCGATCGCGTGTTCCATCACCTCGCGATCGCGGATCTCCCCGATCAGGATGACGTCGGGCGCCTGGCGCAGGGTGTTCTTGAGCGCCGCCTCCCAGGAGTCGGTATCGACGCCCACTTCGCGCTGGGTGATGATGCAGTTCTTGTGCGGGTGCACGAACTCGACCGGGTCTTCAATCGTGATGATGTGGCCGTACGAGTTCTCGTTGCGGTAGCCGATCATTGCGGCCAGGGAGGTCGACTTACCCGAACCGGTGGCCCCGACGAAGATCACCAGTCCGCGCTTGGTCATCGCCACGTCCTTCAGCACGGGGGGCAGGTTGAGTTCCTCGAAGTTCGGGATCGCGGTGGTGATGACGCGCAGGACGACCCCGACCTGGCCCTGCTGAACGAAAACATTGACGCGAAAGCGCCCGATGCCGGCCGGGCTGATCGCGAAGTTGCACTCTTTGTGCGCCTCGAAGTCGGCCGCCTGGCGGTCGTTCATGATCGAGCGCGCCAGCATCTGCGTATGTCCGGCGCTTAGCGCCTGCTGCGATACCGGCGTCATCTTGCCGTCGACCTTCATCGCCGGCGGAAAGTTCGCCGTGAGGAACAGGTCTGAGCCCTTCTTCGCGACCAGCGCGCGAAGAAGGTCGTACATGAATTTGGTTGCCTGTTCTCGTTCCATGCCATGCCTCCTGAACCGATATGCCGGTGCCCAACGATCAGCCCGGGAAAATGTCCTTGTTCTGGGCCTTGCCGCGCGCCTCCCCGGGGGAGACCAGGTTGCGCTTGACCATTTCCTGCAGATTCTGGTCAAGCGTCTGCATTCCAATTGTCGCCCCGGTCTGGATCGCGGAGTACATCTGGGCGATCTTGTTCTCCCGGATCAGGTTTCGGATAGCGGGCGTGCCGATCATGATCTCGTGCGCTGCGACGCGCCCCGAACCGTCCTTGGTCTTGAGCAGCGTCTGCGAAATGACCGCGCGCAGCGACTCCGACAGCATGGCGCGTACCATCTCCTTCTCGGCTGCCGGGAACACGTCGACGACCCTATCTATGGTCTTCGCGGCCGAGCTGGTGTGCAGCGTGCCGAACACCAGGTGGCCGGTCTCCGCGCCGGTAAGCGCGAGGCGGATCGTCTCGAGGTCTCGCATCTCGCCCACCAGAATCACGTCCGGGTCCTCGCGCAGCGCGCTCCTGAGGGCGTTTGCGAACGAGAGCGTGTGGGGGCCGACTTCGCGCTGATTGATCAGGCACTTCTTCGATTCGTGCACGAATTCGATCGGGTCCTCGATGGTCAGGATGTGGCCGAACTCGTTCTCGTTGATGTGGTTGACCATCGCTGCCAGGGTCGTCGACTTGCCCGATCCCGTAGGGCCGGTCACCAGCACGATGCCGCGCGGGTACTCCGAGATGTCCTTGAAAATCGGTGGGCACTTGAGGTCCTCGAGCGAGAGGATCTTGGACGGAATGGTCCGCATGACCGCGGCCGCGCCGCGCTGCTGGACGAACGCGTTGACCCGGAAGCGCGCCAGGTTCGGCACCGCGAACGAGAAGTCGCATTCGAGGTTTTCCTCATAGAACTTGCGCTGACCGTCGTTCATGATGTCGTAGATCATCGTGTGCACGTCCTTGTGCTCCAGGGGCGGCACGTTGATCCGGCGCACGTCGCCGTGCACCCTGATCATGGGCGGCAACCCCGCCGACAGGTGCAGGTCGGAGGCCTTGTTCTTGACCACGAAGGCGAGCAGCTCGGTGAGATCCATTACAATGCTCCCAAAACGGTGCGGCAAGCGTGTTGCGGCGTGAAAATCCCCGCAGTTTCAAGAAATTATGGCAATGATTGGCGACAATTTGCAAGCTGTAATCTCACGCATCGCCGCAGCTGTCGCCGAGGCGGGGCGCGCGCCCGGCTCGGTGCGCCTGCTGGCGGCGAGCAAAACGCACTCGCCGGCGCGAATTGCGCAGGCCGAAGCCGCCGGCCAGAGGGCGTTCGGCGAGAACTATGTCCAGGAGGCGATCGAGAAGATGGACGCGATGGCGAATTTGATCGGCCAGAGCAGGGCGCGCGCGCTCGAGTGGCACCTGATCGGACCGGTGCAGAGCAACAAGACGCGCGCTGCGGCCGAGCGCTTCGACTGGGTGCAGAGCGTCGATCGCGCGAAGATCGCGCGCCGACTTTCCGAGCAGCGCCCGGCAACCCTCGCGCCGCTCAACGTGCTGATCGAGGTCAACCTCTCCGGCGAGACGAGCAAGAGCGGGGTCGAGGCCGAGGGCGCGGCGGAGCTGGCGCACGCGGTCGCCGGGCTGCCGCGGCTGCGGCTGCGCGGCCTGATGGCGATTCCCGCACCCAGCCGCGACCAGGCCGTTCAACGCGCCAGGTTTCGCGCCGTGCGCGAATTGTTCGAGCGGCTGCGCGGTCAGGGCCTGGAGCTCGACACGCTGTCGATGGGCATGTCAGACGACATGGAGGCCGCGATTGCGGAGGGCGCCACCATGGTTCGAATCGGCAGCGCGATCTTCGGTGCGCGCGCGAAGGTCAGGAGCGCGGCATGAAGATCGCGTTTCTCGGCGGCGGCAACATGGCCAGTGCGCTGATCGGCGGGCTGCTGGCGCAGGGTTTCGACGCGGCAGCGATCTCCGTGGTCGAGGTGAACGCCGCGGCGCGCGAGAAGCTCGCCGCGCAGCACAAGGTGCGCGTGGGCGCGGCGCCGGACGCGGCGACGCTCGAATCGGACACGCTGGTACTGGCAGTGAAGCCGCAGGACATGCACGCCGCACTGGCGTCGTTCGGCGGGGCGATCGGCGCCAGACTGGTGATCAGCGTTGCCGCCGGTCTGCGACTGGCCGACCTGTCGCGCTGGCTGGGCGGGCACAGGCGCCTGGTGCGCTGCATGCCGAATACGCCGGCGCTGATCGGCGCCGGGATTACGGGGCTCTACGCGCTGCCCGAGGTAAGCTCCGCCGAGAGGCAGCGAGCGGCGCGCATCCTGGGCGCGGTGGGCGAGGTGGTGTGGGTGGACGAAGAAGTCTTGCTCGATCCCGTGACCGCAGTCTCGGGCAGCGGGCCGGCCTACGTATTCTGGTTCATCGAGCAGCTCGCCGCGGCGGGCGTCAAGCTCGGCCTGCCGCCCGAGGTTGCCGCCAAGCTCGCCTTGCAGACCGTGCTCGGCGCGGCCAGGCTCGCCGCGCAAAGCGGCGAAGCGCCGGGGGCGTTGCGTGAGCGGGTCACCTCCAAGGGCGGCACGACCGAGGCCGCGCTGCGCGTATTCGACGAGGAGAGGCTCGCCGAGCGCCTGTTGCGCGCGCTCGAGGCCGCAAGCCGGCGCGGCGCGGAGCTGGGCGAAGAACTGGGAAAGGGGGGCTGAGTGCTGCAGCAGATTCTGTCGTTCCTGGTCGACACGGTAGCCGCGTTCTTCGTCTATCTGCTGCTGGCGCGCTTTCACTTCCAGTGGCTGGGAGTGCCGTTCCGCAACCAGATCGGAGAGTTCGTCGTCGTCGCCACCAACTGGATCGTGCGCCCGGCGCGGCGGGTCATTCCGCCGCTGGGCGGCCTGGATCTGGCCACCGCGGTAGCGGCCTGGCTGCTGCAGGCGATTTCGCTTTACACGCTGTTTGCGCTGCGCGGCGGCGATCTCGGCTCGGCGCCTGGCGCGGCGCTGGCGCTGCTCGCCGCGATCGCGTTGATCGACCTGGTCCGCCTGAGCGTTTACATCCTGATCTTCGCGGTCATCGTGCAGGCGATACTGTCCTGGGTGGCGCCGCACGCGGCCGGCAACCCGGTTCTGGACGCGCTCACGCGACCCTTCCTGCGCCCGGTGCGGCGGCTGGTGCCGCCGATCGCCAATATCGACCTTTCGCCGCTCGTGCTGCTGATCCTGCTGCAGGTGCTGCTGTTCCCGATCTGGAGCCTGCGCGGCGCGATCGGAGGCATCTTCTGAGCCCCTGGCACCGCCTGGACGGCGACCGCCTGTTGCTGGAGCTGCACGTGCAGCCGGGCGCCGCCCGTACCGAGGTGGCGGGGCTGTACGGCGGCAGACTGAAGCTGCGCCTCGCGGCGCGGGCGGTCGACGGCAAGGCGAACGCGGCGCTGATCGAGTTCATTGCCGAGCGGCTGGGCGTGGCGCGGCGCGACGTGACGATCGAGGCGGGCCTCAGCGGACGCGCCAAGCGGATCGCGGTTCGCGGCGCCCGGCGGGGGCCGCAGGCGCTATACGGGGAGGGGAGCCATGGATGAAAAAGAGCCGGCGTTCGAGCGTTTGAAGACGATTACTGCGGTGGTCTACGCGCTGCAGGCGGCGGCCTACTTCACCGGGCTGAGCGCGCTGGTGGGGGTGATCGTGAACTACGTCAAGCTGGACGACGTGCGCGGCACCTGGCTTGAATCGCACTTTCGCTGGCAGATACGTACCTTCTGGTTCGCCTTGCTGTGGTTCGTGCTGGGCGCGCTGTCGTGGATCGTCTTCGTCGGTATGATCGTCGTCGGCGCGACCGCGATCTGGGTCATCTACCGCATCGTCAAGGGTTGGCTGAACCTGTACGAAGAGCGGCCGATGTACGCGGCCAGCGTCCCGCCGTCGGCGCCGCCTAGCGCTTGAAGCGACAGGACTCGGGGTAGGAGAAGACGTCCTCCTGGACCCCGGCGCGGATGCGCGCCTGCTTGCCGGTCCAGAACGCGGGATCGGTAAGATCGCCGTGCAGTTGCATGAACACCTCGCGCGCGTGCAGGTTGGCGACCAGAAAGCGCTCGAACTGCTCCGGGAAGACGTCGTTCGGGCCGACTGACCAATACGGCTCCGCGGCCATCTCGTCCTCGTAGCTCGTCGGCGGCGGGATGCGGCGGAAGTTGCAGTCGGTCATGTACGCGATCTCGTCGTAGTCGTAGAACACGACCCGATTGTGGCGCGTGACGCCGAAGTTCTTGAGCAGCATGTCGCCCGGAAAGATGTTCGCTCCCGCGAGCTCCTTGATCGCCTTGCCGTACTCGTCCAGCGCGTGCCGCAGGCGCGCTTCGTCGCCCTCGCGCACGGTTTCCTCGAGGTGCAGGTTGAGCGGCACCATGCGCCGCTCGATGTACATGTGCTCGATCACGATCTGGTCGCCCTCGAACTCGATCGAGGACGCGGCATGGGCCTTGAGCTCTTCGATCAGATCCGGCGCGAAGCGCTCGCGCGGCAGCGCCACCAGCGAGTACTCCAGTGTGTCGGCCATGCGCCCGACCCGGTCGTGGTACTTGACCAGCTGATACTTGTCCTTGACGGTTTGCCGGTCCATCTCCTTGGGCGGCGCGAATTGGTCGCGGATCACCTTGAACACGTATGGGAAAGAGGGCAGGGTGAACACCAGCATCACCATTCCCTTGATTCCGGGCGCGACGACGAATTCGTCGGTCGAGTGCTTGAGGTGATAGTGCAGGTCGCGGTAGAAGAGCGTCTTGCCCTGCTTCTGCAGCCCGACCGCCATGTACATCTCGGCGCGCGGCTTTTTCGGCATCAGCTGGCGCAGGAATGAGACGTAGGCTGCCGGCACCTCCATGTCGACCAGGAAGTAGGCTCGCGCGAACGAGAACAGGAGCTGCAGCTGATCGGGGTCGAGCAGCAGCGCGTCGAGGTACAGCTCGCGCCGCTCGTTCTGCAGGATCGGCACGGCGAAGGGGTATTCGCGATGGCCGTTGACGATCTTGCCGATGATGTAGGCCGCCTTGTTGCGGAAGAAGAGCGACCCGAGCACTTGCACCTGAAGGCTGGGGTAGGCGCGCGTCGGGCGGGGGAAGTGCGCGCGCAGCGCGCGCAGCACGCTGCGGGTGTCGCGCCGCAGGTCCTCGAACGGGTTGGCCAGGCCAAAGTCGGCGATGATCGCGCGCAGCGTGCCGCGCAGTCCTTTCTCCCTGGGGTAATAGCAGCGGTAGGTCGGTGCCTCCCCCTCGAGGTGCTCGGTCGCGACCGCCGGGCGCCAAAAGATGAATTCGTTGCGGTAGTAGCGCCGGTGCAGGACCTGGCAGGCGACCGAGTTGTAGAACGTCTCGGCGCACTCGGGCTGCCTGTGCTCGTGCAGCAGCCCGATGTAGGCCAGCTTGATCGCGGGCCAGAGCGATTCGTCGCGCTCGGCCTGCGGGTACCCCGCGCGCACCCTCTCGACCGCCTCGTGAACGCGCTGGTCGTACAGCTGGATGCGCTCGCGCGCGAGGTTGCGCATGGCCGACCAGTCGGCCGCCTCGAAGTGGCGCTTGGCCTGGCGCGCGGCCTCCCGGAAAAGGCGGTAGTGTTTGTCGAAGCCGGCGAGAATGGCGCGCGAGACCCCCTGCGTGAGGTCGGCACGCGCCTCGTGAACCCGCAGCAGGGCGCCGGCGCTCACGCTCGCCTCAGGCCACCTTCTTCTCGACCTGCTTCGGATCGAAGAACTGCTCGTCCTCGGTCGAGCCGTGCAGCGCGGTGGTCGAAGACTTGCCGCCGGTGACCGTCTGCGTGACGTCGTCGAAGTAGCCGGTGCCCACCTCGCGCTGGTGCTTGACCGCGCTGAAGCCCTTCTCCGCCGCGGCGAATTCCTTCTGCTGCAGCTCGACGAACGCGCTCATGTTGTTGCGCGCGTAGCCGTAGGCGAGATCGAACATCGAGTAATTGAGCGCGTGGAATCCGGCCAGAGTGATGAACTGGAACTTGTAGCCCATCGCGCCGAGCTCGCGCTGGAATTTGGCAATCGTGGCGTCGTCCAGGTTGCGCTTCCAGTTGAACGACGGCGAGCAGTTGTAGGCCAGCATCTTGCCCGGGTACTTGCGCCGGATGCCTTCGGCGAACTTGCGCGCGAAGCCTAGGTCCGGCGTGCCGGTCTCGCACCAGACCATGTCTGCGTACTCGGCGTATGCAAGGCCGCGCGACAATGCCTGGTCGAAGCCCTTCTTGGTGCGGTAAAAGCCCTCGGCCGTGCGCTCGCCGGTGAGAAACGGCTTGTCGTTCTCGTCCACGTCGCTGGTCACGATGTCGGCGGCTTCCGCGTCCGTGCGCGCGAGCAGCACGGTCGGCACGCCCATCACGTCCGCAGCCAAGCGCGCCGCCACCAGCTTCTGCACCGCTTCCTGCGTCGGCACCAGCACCTTGCCGCCCATGTGGCCGCATTTCTTTACCGACGCGAGTTGGTCCTCGAAGTGCACGCCCGCGGCGCCCGCCTCGATCATCGCCTTCATCAGCTCGAACGCGTTCAAGACGCCGCCGAACCCGGATTCGGCATCGGCTACGATCGGCGCGAACCAGTCGACGTCGCCCTTGCCCTCCATCCACTGGATCTGGTCGGCGCGCGCGAGCGCGTTGTTGATGCGCCTGACCACGTTGGGAACGCTCGAAACCGCGTACAGCGACTGGTCCGGGTACATCGAGAGCGAGTCGTTGGCGTCCGCCGCCACCTGCCAGCCCGAGAGATAGATCGCCGGTACGCCTGCCTTGACCTGTTGCATGGCCTGGTTGCCGGTCAGTGCGCCGAGCGAGTTGACGAAAGGCCGCTCGCCGCACAGCTTCCACAGCTTCTCGGCGCCGCGCTTAGCCAGCGTGTGCTCGATGCGCAGACTGCCGCGCAGGCGCACCACGTCCTCGGCGCTGTAGCCGCGCGCGATGCCCTGCCAGCGCGGATTCTCGGCCCAGTCCTCTTTCAGATCGGCAATCTCGTGCTCCCGTTGATTCATCGTCGTCCCTTTAGCTTGTTGAGGATGGATAAGTTCAACCTCACCATAGCGTACGGCGTTGGCGCACGGCAACAAGCCGGGACCGGCGATGTAAGAGTGCGAGAAACAAGCACTTACAAAGACTTAGGGCAGTCTCATTTCACCATGCGATGTACGTTTTCAGATTGATGCTGCCGCGCAATATCGCCCTGAAGTCAGGTCTGTACCAGCTTGCGGTGGCGATTGATGCTCATCAGCAGGCCTACGCCGATGAACAGGGTGGCGAGCGAGGTGCCGCCGTAGGACACGAACGGCAACGGCACGCCCACCACCGGCAGGATCCCCGCCACCATACCCATGTTGACGAAGGCATAGGTGAAGTACATCAGCGTGAGCGAGGCGGCCAGCAGGCGCGAAAAGTAGGTCGCGGCATTGGCCGCGATCATCAACCCGCGTCCGATCAGCAGCGCGTAAAGCAGGAGCAGAACACAGTTTCCGATCAGTCCGAACTCCTCCGAAAACACGGCGAAAATGAAGTCCGTGTGGCGCTCCGGTATGAACTCGAGGTGTGCCTGCGTCCCGTGCAGCCAGCCTTTGCCCGCGATGCCGCCCGAGCCGACCGCGATGATCGACTGGATGATGTGATAGCCCGCGCCGAGCGGATCCTGAGTCGGATCGAACAGCGTCAGGATGCGCTTGCGCTGGTAATCGTGCAGCATCCCCCACAGCGGTACGACGCTCCCGAGCGCCAGAGCGGCGAGAGTCGCCAGGATTTTCCAGCCTATGCCGGCGAAGAAGATCACGTAGAAGCCCACGGCGAAAACGAGCAGCGCGGTGCCGAGGTCGGGCTGGCGCGCAATGAGCGCCACTGGTACGGCGAGCAGCAAGCCTGCCAGCGCGAAATCGCGCAGCCTCAGCGCCGACTCGTAGCGGTGAAAATACCAGGCCAGCATGAGCGGCACCGCGATTTTCATCATTTCGGAGGGCTGCACGCGCGCGAATCCGAGGTGCAGCCAGCGGCGGGCGCCGTTCACCACGTCCCCGAACAGCGCCACCGCGACCAGCAGGGCGAGCCCCACCAGGTAGGCTGGCAGCGCGAAGCGCGCCAGGGTCTGCGGCGGCACCTGCGCGGCGACCCACAGCGCGGCGAACGCCACCGCGAAATTGAGCAACTGGGCGTGAAAGCGCGCGGGAGCGTCATAGCTCGCCGAGTACAGCGTGGCGAGACCGATGCCGGTCAGCGCGAGCACGATCGCAAGCAGCGGGCCGTCAAGGCCGCCTGTCATTCGCGCGATCGCGCGGCGCATCGTCACTGGGGTAAGCATCATCAGTCGCTCGCCTGCGATGAATCGTCTTCCTTGACGCCCTTGCGCGGCGGAGCCTTGCCCAGAAGATAGTAGTCAAGCACAGCGCGAGCGATCGGAGCCGCCGCGCGCGCGCCGAAACCGCCGTTCTCCACCACCACGGCGAGCGCGATCTTGGGGCTTTCCACCGGGGCAAACACGACGTACAGCGAGTGGTCGCGCAGCCGCTCGGCGACGTTCTTTTCCTCATACTTCTCGTTCTGCTTGATGGCGATCACCTGCGCGGTGCCCGTCTTGCCCGCGCTGGTGTACTGCGCGCCGGCGAAGGCGCGCGCGCCGGTGCCCTTCGGATCCTGGTTCACGCCTTCCATCGCATGCTTGATGAACGCGACGTTCGCTTCGCGCAGCGGTATGCGGCGCACCAGCTGAGGCTCTTCGTAGCGCCGCTCGCCGGTGCGCGGATTGTCGATATGGTCGACCAGCCGCGGGCGGTACATCACGCCGCCGTTGGCTAGCGTCGCGACCGCGACCGCCAGCTGTATCGGCGTGTATGCGTTGTAGCCCTGGCCGATGCCGATCGAGATGGTCTCGCCCGGGTACCATTTCTTCTGTTCGCGGCTCCTGAAGCGCTTCGCCTTCCATTCCGGCGAGGGCAGCACGCCGGACGCTTCGCCGTCCAGGTCGATCCCGGTGCGCGAGCCGAAGCCGAAGGGCGCCAGGAACTGCGCGATGGCGTCGATGCCAAGATCGTTCGCCAACATGTAATAGTACGTGTCGCAGGATTCGACCAGCGACTTGTAGAGATCCACCACGCCGTGACCGCCGGGCTTGTCGTCACGAAAGCGCCGTCCGCCGAACATGAAATATCCCGGATCGACGATTGAACTCTTGGGCGTTCGCTTGCCCAGTTCGAGCGCCGCCAGCGCGAGGTAGGGCTTGAGCGTGGAGCCTGGCGGGTACAGGCCCGCGATGGCACGATTGTTGAGCGGGTGATCGGGTGAGTTGTTCAGCGCATCCCAGCTCTGCGGGTCGATGCCGTCGACAAACAGGTTCGGATCGAACCGGGGCTGGGATACGAGCGCGAGCACCGCGCCGGTGGCCGGCTCGAGCGCGACCAGCGCGCCGCGGCGGTCGCCGAATGCGGCCTCCGCGACCTGCTGCAATCCAGTGTCGATCGTAAGCGCGACGTCGCTGCCAGGCTGGGCCGCGGTGCGGGTCAGCGTTCTGATGGCGCGTCCGGCGGCGTCGATCTCCACCTGCTCGAAGCCGGCGTTGCCGTGCAGGTCCTCCTGGTAGCTGGCCTCGATTCCGCTTTTGCCGATGACATCCGTGCCGCGGTAGTTGGCCGTGACGCCGAGCGCCTCGAGCTTTTCCTGGTCTCGCTCGGTGATCCTGCCGGTGTAGCCGAGCACGTGCGATGCGGTCTCGCCAAGCGGATAGTCGCGGAACAGGCGCGCCTTGATCTCGACGCCCGGGAAGCGGTATTGGTTGGCCGCGACCCGCGCCACCTCGGCGTCGCTCAACCGGGTGCGGATCGGCAGGCTGTCGGCGCTGCGCGTCTCGGCCATCAGCCGCTCGAAGCGGTTGCGGTCCTTGGGCTGAATTTCCACCAGCTTGGACAGCTGGTCGATCGTGTGCTCCAGGTCCGGCGTCTTGTCCGGTGCGATCTCGAGCGTGTAACCGGAGTCGTTGCCGGCCAGCACGACACCGTTGCGATCGACGATCAGGCCGCGGTTGGGCGCGATCGGGACGATCGAGATGCGGTTGTCCTCGGCCTTGGTCTGGTAATAGTCGTGCTGCAGCACCTGCAGGTAGACGAAGCGCGCGAGCAGCGCGCCGAACGCGAGCAGCGCCACGGCCGCGGCGATGGCCATGCGCAGGTGAAAATTGTAGAGCTCGCGCTCATGGTTCTTCAGCTCGGCAAGACGCATTGCCTAGATCGCCCGCGTCTCGTCCGGGTTTACGGGTCGCCGTTGCGGCGCGAGAAGCAGAACCGATGCCAGCGGCCACAAGAGCGCGCCGATGAGCGGACCGACGAAGATCGTCCAGCCCGGAAACTCGGCGCCGGCGGCGAGCCGCACCAGCGCCGAGACGGCCTCCGCAAAGGCAAGCAGGGGCGCGACGTGAAGCGCCTGCTGCAGCAGCCCGAACCAGAGCACGCGGCGCGAAAGGGAGATGGCGAGGAACGCAAGCAGCGAGTACGCGAGCGCGTGCTGGCCGAGCAGCACGCCGTTGCCGGCGTCGATCACCAGTCCGAGCGTCCAGCCAATTCCCAGCCCGACCAGCCGCGGCTGGCGCACGCACCAGAACACGAGCACCAGCGCGACGAAGTCGGGCGTCAGCCGCAGGTCCTTCCACGGCAGGAAATCGAGCAGCAGCGCGATCGCGAACGAGATCGCGATGGTGCTCAGCCGCACCGGCCGCAGGATGTGCTGCGGGCTATCGGGACCGAGCGCCATCGATCTTGCGCGTGCGCCGCGGCGCGTGCCGGCGCGGCTTGACGGGGTCCGAGCGGCCGAAGTTGGGGGCCGGCTTCGTTTCGCCGGATAGCACCAGCACGAAGCGGCCCCGGTCGACTCCCGCCGCGGGTTTGCACAGCACGCGTGCAAAGTCGTGCGCTGAATCGCGCTCGACGCTCACCACGGTGGCGACTGGCAGCCCGGCCGGGTAAGTGCCGTCGATCCCGGAGGTGACCAGCCGGTCGCCGTTGCCGATCTGCGCGTTCGGCGCCATGAAGCGCAGCTCGAGCAGGCCGGAGGATCCGCCGCCGAACGCAATCGCGCGCAGGCCGCTGCGCAGCACCTGTACCGGAACCGCCTGGCCCTTGTCGGTGATCAGCGTGACCTCCGAGGAGAACGCGTGCGCGCGGGTCACCTGGCCGACTACGCCGCCTTCGTCCACCACCGGGCTGCCGGGGACCACGCCGTGCTGGGTGCCCTTATCGACTACCACTTTGAGCGCGTAGGGATCGCGCCCGGCGTAGATGATCTCAGCCGGGATGGTGCGCCGTTTCAGTTTCTCGCCTGCCTCGATCAGGCGCTGCAGGCGCTCGCCTTCGGCGGCGGCCGCCTCGTTGCCCTGCGCGGACTGCAGCGCGGCCAGCATGCGGGCACGCAACAGCGCGTTCTCCTCTCGCAACGAAGATTGCGTGGCGAAGTAGTCCCCGATGCGCCGCCCCAGCTCCGACGGTGCGGTGGCGATGCGCTGCAGCGGATAGACCACCAACGCCAGGACGTTCCTCAGGCCCTCGGTGTAGTGAAAGCGCGCGTCCAGGACCAGCAGGGCGAGGGAAAGCGAGGCGAAGAACGCGAGCCGGACGACCGGCGCGGGGCCGCGCTTGAAGAACGGTGGGGGGCTGTGCTCCATCCCCCCATCACTCAGTCATTCGTGAAGATCGGCCCGAAATGCTCCATCTGCTCGAGTGCCTTGCCCGAGCCGCGCACGACGCAGGTCAGCGGGTCCTCGGCAACGATCACCGGCAGCCCGGTCTCCTCCATCAGCAGGCGGTCGAGGTCGCGCAACAGCGCGCCGCCGCCGGTGATGACCATGCCCTTCTCCGCGATGTCGGCGCCGAGCTCGGGTGGCGTCTGTTCGAGCGCGGATTTCACCGCCGACACGATCTGGTTCAGCGGTTCGGTGAGCGCCTCGAGGATTTCGTTTGAGCTGATGGTGAAGCTGCGCGGGATGCCTTCGGCGAGATTGCGGCCCTTGACCTCCATCTCGCGCACCTCGCTGCCCGGGAACGCGGAGCCGATCTCCTTCTTCACCATCTCGGCCGTGGTCTCGCCCACGAGCATGCCGTAGTTGCGCCGGATGTAGTTGATGATCGCTTCGTCGAACTTGTCGCCGCCGACCCGAACCGAGCCCGAGTAGACCATGCCGCCGAGCGAGATCACGCCGACCTCGGTTGTGCCGCCGCCGACGTCGACCACCATCGAGCCGGTCGCTTCCGCCACCGGCATGTCGGCGCCGATCGCGGCGGCCATCGGCTCCTCGATAAGGTAGACCTGTCCCGCGCCGGCGCCGATCGCGGACTCGCGAATCGCGCGGCGTTCGACCTGGGTCGAGCCGCATGGCACGCAGATGATGATGCGCGGGCTGGGCGAGAAGAGCTTGTTGTCGTGAACCTTCTTGATGAACTGCTTGAGCATCTGCTCGGTGACGGTGAAGTCGGCGATTACGCCGTCTTTCATCGGCCGGATGGCCGTTATGTTGCCCGGCGTCTTGCCAAGCATCTGCTTCGCTTCCTTGCCCACCGCCTGGATTGTCTTCTTCCCGTTGGGGCCGCCTTCCTGGCGGATCGCGACCACCGAGGGCTCATCCAGCACGATGCCCTTGCCGCGCACGTAGATCAGCGTGTTCGCGGTGCCCAGGTCAATGGCGAGATCGTTGGAAAAGTAGCTGCGCAGAAATCCGAACATATGCTTGCCGAGCCCCTCTCGAAGTCGGTTTCCGTTACGCCTTAACTTCGTCCGCTAAGGCTGTGTCCCCATTGGGGGTTCGGAAGTTCCTGCTCCCTCGCCCCGAACCCCTTCTATGATACTCTAATGGCACCTTCGGCAAAGTCTGCGGAGGGGGTTTTTCTGCACTGCAATGTCGCTCTCTCCTGACCAGATCGAACGCCTCGCGCGGCTCGCGCGCATCGCACTCAGCCCGGCGGAGGAAGCCGCCGTCGTCAGTCAGCTCAACCGGGTGCTCGGCCTGATCGACCAGATGCGGGCGGTCGACACCGCCGGCATCGAGCCGATGTCGCATCCGGTCGATGTGGCCCAGCGGCAGCGTCCCGACCTCGTGACCGAAACCGACCAGCACGAGCTCTTCCAGGCGGCTGCCCCGGCGGTGGAAGCGGGGCTGTATCTGGTCCCCAGAGTCCTCGAGTAGCGGGTGCTGAACGCGACCCTGAGCGAGCTTTCCGCCGCGCTGGCGGAAAAGCGGATTTCCAGCGTCGAGCTGGCGCGCCTTTTCCTCGAGCGCATCGAGCGCCTGAACGCGGAGCTGAACGCGTTCATCACCGTCGACCCGTCGCAGGCGCTCGCGCAGGCGCACCGGGCGGACCAGGATCGCGCCGCGGGGAAAGCGGGTCCGCTTACCGGCATCCCATTGGCGCACAAGGATATTTTCTGCACCAAGGGGCTGCGCACGACGTGCGGTTCACGAATGCTGGAGAACTTCGTCAGCCCCTACGACGCGCACGTCATCGAGCGTTTCGAGGCCGCCGGCACCGTCCTGCTGGGCAAGACCAACATGGACGAGTTCGCGATGGGCTCGTCGAACGAAACCTCCTATTTCGGTCCGGTCAGGAATCCCTGGGACAGGGCGCTGGTGCCAGGCGGATCCTCTGGGGGTACCGCGGTCGCGGTGGCCGCGCGCATGGCGCCGGCCGGAACCGGCACCGACACCGGCGGCTCGATCCGCCAGCCCGCTGCGCTGACCGGCGTGTGCGGCCTGAAGCCGACCTACGGCGTGGTGTCGCGCTACGGCATGATCGCCTTCGCCTCGTCGCTCGACCAGGGTGGGCCGATGGCGAAGTGCGCCCAGGACCTGGCGTTGCTCATGAACGCCATGGCAGGGTTCGATGCGCGCGACTCGACCAGTCTAGAGCGACCGCAGGAGGACTACGGGCGCGAGCTCGGGTTGTCCCTCGCCGGGCTGCGCATCGGGCTGCCGAGCGAATATTCGGGTGAGGGCGTCGAGCCCGGGGTGCGTCGCGCGGTGGCCGAGGCGGTGCGCTGGTTCGAGTCGCAGGGCGCGAAGACGGTCGCGGTCGGGCTTCCTAATACCGCGCTCGCGGTGCCGGTCTACTACGTGCTCGCCCCGGCCGAGGCCTCCTCCAACCTTTCTCGCTTCGACGGCGTGCGTTACGGACACCGCGCCAAGGACTACGCGGACCTGGCCGAAATGTACAGTCGCACGCGCGCGGAAGGCTTCGGAGCCGAGGTCAAGCGCAGGATCCTGGTGGGCACCTACGTGCTGTCGCACGGCTACTACGACGCCTACTACCTCCAGGCGCAGAAGTTGCGGCGCCTGATCGCGCAGGACTTCGCCGCCGCTTTCCGCAGCTGCGACGTAATCCTCGGCCCGACCACTCCCACGACCGCGTTTCCGATCGGGGCCAAGATCGACGATCCGGTGCAGATGTACCTCAACGACATCTTCACCATTCCGGCGCCGCTGGCCGGGCTGCCGGGACTTTCGATTCCGTGCGGGTTCGACGACAAGAGCCTGCCGGTCGGGCTGCAGCTGACCGGCGGATATTTTTCGGAGGCGCGCCTGCTCGGCATCGCGCACCGGTATCAGCAGGCGACCGACTGGCACCTGCGCGTGCCGACGGAGGCGCCGCTGTGAGCTGGGAAATCGTGGTCGGGATCGAGACTCATGCGCAGCTGCGCACGCAGAGCAAGATCTTCTCGGGCGCCGCGACGGCGTTTGGCGCCGCGCCGAACAGCCAGGCCTGCGCGGTGGACGTCGCGCTACCGGGAGTGCTGCCGGTGCTCAACCGCGCCGCGGTCGAGCACGCGGTGCGGTTCGGCCTCGCGGTCGGCGCCACGCTCAGCCGCCGCTCGGTGTTCGCGCGCAAGAATTACTTCTACCCCGACCTTCCCAAGGGCTACCAGATCAGCCAGTATGAATTGCCGATCGTTCAGGGCGGATCGCTGACGATCCACGCGGAGGGCGGCGCGAAGACGATCCGCATCACGCGCGCTCACCTCGAGGAGGACGCGGGAAAGTCGCTGCACGAAGACTTCCACGGCATGTCCGGCATCGACCTGAACCGCGCCGGGACGCCTTTGCTCGAGATCGTCACCGAGCCGGACATGCGCGGGGCGAAGGAGGCGGTGACCTACGCGCGCGCGCTGCACGCGCTGGTGATGTGGATCGAGATCTGCGACGGCAACATGCAGGAAGGCTCGTTCCGCTGCGACGCCAATGTCTCGGTGCGCAGGGCTGCGGACCAGCCGCTCGGAACGCGGTGCGAAATCAAGAATCTGAATTCGTTCCGCTTCATGGAGCGCGCGATCGAGTACGAGGCGCAGCGCCAGATCGAGCTGCTCGAAGGCGGCGGCACGGTGATTCAGGAGACCCGCCTGTACGATCCCGAGCGCGACGAAACCCGTCCGATGCGCACCAAGGAAGACGCGCAGGACTACCGCTACTTCCCCGATCCCGATTTGCTGCCGCTGGTGTTGTCGGAGGGCGAGATCGCGTCGATCCGCGCCACGCTGCCCGAGCTGCCCAAGGCGCGGCGCGAGCGCTTCACGGCCGAGTATCACCTCTCGGAGTACGACGCGGCGGCCTTGACCGCCGGTAAGGCGACCGCGGACTACTTCGAGCAGGCCGTGGCAGGCATCGAACGCAAGGAAGGTGCTGCGCCCCAGGAGCGCGCGAAGCTGGCGGCAAACTGGGTGACGGTGGACCTCGCCGCGAAGCTGAACGCGGACGATCTCGCGATCGAGCTGAGCCCGGTCGCACCGGAGCGCCTGGCGAAGCTATTGAGCCGGATCCAGGACCAGACCCTGTCGAACAAAATGGCCAAGGAGGTGTTCGATGCGATGTGGGCCGGGGAGGGCGAGCCCGACGCAATCATCGCCCGCAAGGGCCTGCGGCAGATCAGCGATGCGGCGGAGATCGAGAAGCTGGTCGACGAGGTGCTGACGGCGAATGCCAGGCAGGTCGAGGACTACCGGGCGGGCAAGCAGAAGGCGTTCAATTCTCTGGTTGGGCAGGTGATGAAGGCAACCGGCGGCCGGGCAAACCCGGCGCAGGTGAACGAACTCCTGCGCCGCAAGCTTGGCTAGGCGCCGCGCGCGCCTCGTTACCTGCCGCGCGTCAGTTGCTGGTAGCGCTTCCTGTCTTCGTCGTATCTGGCCTTGATCGACTCGACGATCTGCTTTTTCACCGCGAGCAACTCCTGCTGCGCGGCAAGGCCGGATTGAGCCGTCTCGATCTCCGACTCGAGCGCGGCCGAAACCTTCGTCGCCGTCTTGCGCTTGCCGAGTTCCGCGAGCCGCTTTTCGCGCTTGGCGATGTTCGACTTGATATCGACGATCTGCCTTTCCGGTTCGGCCAGCGCACGCGCGCGCGCCGCTTCGATATCCTTCTCGCTGGTATAGGTAGCAAGCAGGGCGCGACTGCGGCGGGCCTCCTCCCTCTCGGCGGCCTCCTTTTCGCGCTGCTTCTGTTCCCTCGCCGCTTTGGCCGCCGGATCCTCGTCATCGACGGTCGGATCGAAGCGCTTGATCACCATGCCCTGCATGTTCAGCTGCTCGTAGGGCTGGCCGATACAGGCCCGCGGGATCACCTGGCCGTAGTACTTCTTGCCGTCCTTGCCCACGCAGCGGAACGACTGCGCCTGCGCCGCGAGCGGGATCGCGGCAAACGCGACGGTCGCGAGCGCAGCAGTGAACGGTATCCAACGACGCATTGGTTTGCCCTTTGCGAAACGGTGACGGCGATATTCTAGCGCGGGGCAGGCATGCGTTCACCTGCTAAAATCCGCGCCACCCCCCTGCGCGCGCCCCCCAATGCACTCCGCCAACCAAAGCTTCATCGCCGAAACCACCGCCAAGATGCTGCTCGAGGTGAAGGCGGTTCTGTTTTCGGACGAAAAGCCGTTCATCTTCACCTCCGGCTGGGCGAGCCCGGTATACATCGATTGCCGCAAGCTGATCTTCTATCCGCGTATCCGGACGCAGCTGGTCGACTTCGCGGCTGCGACGTTGCAGCGTGACGCGGGGTTCGAGCAGTTTGACGTCGTCGCCGGGGGCGAGACCGCCGGGATTCCGTACGCTGCATGGATCGCCGACCGGCTCGGTCTGCCGATGCAGTACGTCAGGAAGAAGCCCAAGGGCTTCGGCCGCAATGCGCAGATCGAGGGCGACGTGCGCGAGGGCGCGCGCACCCTGTTGGTCGAGGACCTGACCACCGACGGGCGCTCGAAGATCAATTTTTGTCAGGCCTTGCGCAACGCCGGCGCAATCGTGGACCACGTGTTCGTCAATTTCTATTACGACATCTTCCCCGAGTCGAAGAAGATCCTGGCCGATCTCAACGTGCGGCTGCATCACCTTGCGACCTGGTGGGACGTGCTGGCGGTCGTGAAGCGCGGCGCCTACCTGCCGGCGGCGCAGATCGAAGAGGTCGAGAAGTTCCTCAACTCGCCGGCCGAGTGGTCCGCGGCGCACGGCGGCGCGGCAAGCTCGCCGTCGTCCTGAATGCGGGTCATCACCCTAAACGTAAACGGAATTCGTTCGGCGGCAAAGAAAGGTTTGTTGCGCTGGCTCGCGGCGCAGCGTGCCGACGTCATCTGCCTGCAGGAGATGAAGGCCCAGGAGAGCGACCTGGACGCCGCGCTGCACGCGCCGAAGGGGTTCGCGCCGTGCTACGCGCTGGCCGAGAAGAAGGGCTACAGCGGGGTGGCGCTGTATGCGCGCCGCGCGCCCGACGCGGTGAACAGGGGTTTCGGCACGCACGAGTTTGACTCGGAGGGGCGCTATCTCGAGGCGCGCTTCGGCAAGCTGTCCGTGATCTCGCTCTACCTGCCCTCGGGCTCGTCCGGCCCCCACCGGCAAGCCTCGAAATTCCGTTTCCTCGAAGCTTTTCTGCCGCAGCTGAAGATGCTCGCGCGCGCCCGGCGCGAGGTGATTCTGTGCGGCGACTGGAACATCGCGCACAAGGAAATCGACCTCAGGAACTGGCGCTCGAACCAGAAGAACTCGGGCTTCCTGCCCGAAGAGCGCGCCTGGTTGAGCCGGGTGTTCGACGAGGTCGGCCTGGTTGACGTGTTCCGGCGCCTGAACCGCAAGCCCGACCAGTACACCTGGTGGTCGAACCGCGGCCAGGCATGGGCGAAGAACGTTGGTTGGCGCATCGACTACCAGATCGCCACGTCAGGCGTGGCGAAAACGGCCGTCAGGGAATCGATCTATAAGAAGCGACGCTTTTCCGACCACGCGCCGCTGACGATCGACTACGACTACCCCTTCTAGGGGCTGCGCGCCTGGCGCGCAGCGGGAGGCGCCGCGCGGTACAGCCACGCCCGCGCGCCGCGGTAGACGCGCCACAGCGACCACCCGCTCGCGATCCATTTCAGCACGCGCTTCGGCCGCAGCACCAGCAGCAGCGCCGCGCCGCCGGCGACCCAGAGCGGGTGGCGCCTGAGCTCCGCCCCTGCAGCGACCCCGGCCTCGAGCCAGTGCGCCGCCAGATCGGTTCGTGCGAGCCCCGCCGCGAGCACCTCGCGCTCGGTGTCGGCCTGCACCAGCAGCGCGGCGCGCCGCTCGCGCAGCTCGATCAGGCGCTCGCGCGTCACGGCTTTTCCACCCGCTCGCGGTCGCGCGCGAGCTCCCCGAGGGTGGACGCGAAGAACCGCGGCCGCTCGGACATGCGCCGGCGCACGAACAGCACCCCGACGATTCCGCAAACGAGGAAACCGGCTGCGAGCAGGCCGGCGGCGAGCAGCCGGTGCTCGTCCCAGAACGCGATCAAGACGAACACTGCCCCGAGCACCACCGCGACGCCGAGGAAGAACAGCGCGAGCAGCGTCCACAACGCGATCTCGTACAGCCGGGTGATCTGCTCCTCGAGCTCGTTCCCCGCGAGGCGGGTGCGGGTTTCGGCATAGGAAATCAGGCTGCGCGCGAAGCCGCGCACCGGACCCAGCGCGCCGCGTTCGGGCTCGGTCATGCTCGCCTAGCGGCGATTGATGAGTGCGCCGAGCACGAATCCCGCCAACGCGGCGATACCGACCGCTTGCCAGGGGTTCTCATGCACGTACTGCTCGACCGCGCGCGCTGCCTGTCCGGCCCTGTCTTCGAGCGCGCGTTCGGCCTCAAGCAGTCTCTGCTTGCTGCGCTCAAGCGAGGCCTGCATGCGCTCGCGCGCGGCGGCGGCCTTCTCGCCGGCCTGCCCCGCGGTCGCGCGCAGTAGCTCTTCGGTGTCGGCGACCAGGGCCCTCAGATCGGCAACCAGCTTCTCGGTGCTGATCTCGGCGGAGGTGTTTTCGGCTTCAGTGTCCATGGCAGAGTCCGCGTGCGGATATGTGACAATCCGGAAGACTCGACTTTACTCCTGCTCCGCGCACCGCATGCCGCTTTCCGCTTACGCCGCGGTGTTCCGCAGCCGAAAGATCCTGGTCCTGCTGCTGCTCGGTTTTTCCTCCGGCCTGCCGCTCGCGCTGACCGGCGCCACCCTGCAAGCCTGGCTCACGGTCAAGGGGATCGACCTGACCACGATTGGCCTGTTCGCGCTGGTCGGCCAGCCCTACACCTACAAGTTCCTGTGGGCCCCGCTGATGGACCGCTACCGGATTCCCTTCCTCGGCAGGCGGCGCGGCTGGCTGGTGGTGACGCAGCTCGCGCTGCTCGGTGCGATCGCCTGGATGGGATCGCTTTCGCCGCAGCACACGCCCTGGCTGCTCGCCGCGCTCGCGCTCGCGGTGGCGTTCCTTTCCGCCTCGCAGGACATTGTCACAGACGCCTATCGCACCGACATCCTCGGCGCCGAGGAGCGCGGCGCGGGCGCCGCGGTGTCGGTGTTCGGCTATCGCATCGCAATGCTGGTCTCGGGCGGACTCGCGCTGATCCTCGCCGACGGCTGGCTCGGCTGGAAGGGGACCTACTGGTTGATGGCGGCACTGATGCTGGTCGGCGTGGCCGCGGTCTGGGGCGCGGAGGAACCCGAGGCGCCGCCGCGCGCGCCACGAACCCTGCAGCAGGCGGTGCGCGAGCCGCTGGCCGAGTTCTTTGCGCGCGACGGCGCCTGGCTGCTGCTGCTGCTCATCGTGCTCTACAAGCTCGGGGACGCATTCGCCGGCAGCCTTTCGACCGCGTTCCTGCTGCGCGGACCGGGATTCTCGCTCACCGAGGTCGGGCTGGTGAACAAGTGGCTCGGCATCGCCGCGACCATTCTCGGCGCGCTCGCCGGCGGCGCGCTGATGGCCCGCCTGCGGCTATACCGTTCGCTGCTGCTGTTCGGCGTGCTGCAGGCGGTCACCAACCTCGGCTACATGGCGCTCGCGCTCGCCGGCAAGAGCTACGCGCTGATGATCGGCGCGGTCGCTGCGGAGAACCTGTGCGGCGGCATGGGCACGGCGGCTTTCGTCGCCCTGCTGATGGCCATGTGCGACCGGCGCCACTCGGCCACCCAGTACGCGCTGCTCTCGGCGCTCGCCGCGCTGGGGCGCGTTTACGTCGGGCCGGCCGCGGGCGAGATGGCGAAAATCTTCGGCTGGCCGGAGTTCTTCCTGTTCACCTTCTTTGCCGCGCTGCCGGGGATTGCGATGCTGGTGTGGCAGCGGCGCCGCATCGAGGTCATCGACACGGCGCCGCACGACTGACGAGATATCCGCCTCACGCGCCCTTGCGGCAGTCCACCATGCGCTTTCTTTGCCGCCCCTTGTGATCGAAGTTCGCCGGGTCGAGCCAGCGCTCGAAGACCTGCCTGAGCGCAGGCCATTCCTTGTCGATGATCGAGAACCAGGCCGTATCGCGGCTCTCGCCCTTGACCATCATGTGCTGGCGGAAAATGCCCTCGAAGCTGAAGCCGAAACGCGCCGCGGCGCGGCGCGAGGGCTCGTTCAGCGCGTTGCACTTCCACTCGAAGCGGCGGTAGCCCAGGTCGTCGAACGCGTGGCGCGCGAACAGGAACAGCGCCTCGGTCGCGACGCGGGTGCGCGCGATCGCCGGGCCCCACAGGATGCTGCCGATCTCGATCACGCCGTGCTCGGGCACGATGCGCATCAGGGCCTGGCGCCCCTCGCAGCGGCCATTCGCCGAGTCGATTACCGCGAAGAAAAGCGGGTCTTCGGACGCCGCCGAGCGCGCAAGCCAGCGCTCGAAATCCGTCCGCGACTGTGGCGCCTCGAACAGGTAGCGGAACCGCTCCTCGGCGCCGGCGCCCATGGACGCCTCGAACAGCTGCTCGCCGTGGCGCCGCGGCTCGAGAGGCTCGAGGCGGCAATAGTGCCCTTCGAGCGGCGCGCGCGCGGGGCGCGGGCGGCTAGACCATTGCACAGCGGTACACCGCGATGCTGCCGAAAAGATTGGGCAGGAAGCCTATTTGCCGCCCCTGGTGCAGCGCCACGCGCTCGCGGATCCGGATACCGAGCTTGCGGCAAAGGTCCTCGAAGTCGGTGGTGGTGCACAGGTGCACGTTCGGCGTGTTGTACCAGTCGTAGGGCAGCTCCTCGGACACGGGCATGCGCCCGAGCAGAATCTGCATGCGCGCCGACCAGTGGCCAAAGTTGGGGAACGACACGATTGCCTCGCGCCCCACGCGCAGCATCTCGCGCATGAGTTGCTCGATGCGGTGGATCGTCTGCAGCGTCTCGGACAGGATCACGGTGTCGAACGAGCCGTCGCGGAACAGCGACAAGCCGCTCTCGAGGTCGAGCTGCAGCACGTTGATGTCGTTCTTGACGCAGGCCACCACCTCCGTGTCGTCGATCTCGACGCCGTAGCCGGGCGCCTCGCGCGTCTCCCACAGGTAGCGCAGCAGCGCGCCGTCGCCGCAACCTAGGTCGAGCACGCGCGCGCGCTGCGCCACCCAGCGCGCCACGGCGGCGAAATCGGGGCGCGCGGCGAGCAGCGCCTGCTCGGACGAGGTCACAGCTCGATGTTTCCGAAATAGGCGCGCAGCGCCCCGAAATAGCGCGCGTCGTCCATCAGGAAGGCGTCGTGCCCGCCGGGCGCGTCGATTTCCAGGTAGGACACGATCTTGCGCGCATCCAGCAGCGCCTTCACCAGCTCGCGCGAGCGCGCCGGGCGCGAAACGCCAGTCCGATTTGAACGAGACGACGAGAAAGGCCGCCTTGGCGCGCGCCACCGCTGCCGAGAGGTCGCCGTCGAAGTCCGCCGCCGGGTCGAAGTAGTCCAGCGCCTTGGTGATGCGCAGGTAGGTGTTGGCGTCGAAGTAGCTCGAGAACTTGTCTCCCTGGTAGCGCAGGTAGCTTTCGACCTCGAAGTCGATGTCGAAATCGAATCCCAGCGCCGCACGGCGCAGCTGACGGCCGAACTTGCCCATCATCGCCTCGTCCGAGAGGTAGGTGATATGGCCGATCATGCGCGCAATGCGCAGCCCCCGCACCGGCACCACGCCCTTGTCGTAGTAGTGGCCGCCGTTGAAGTCGGGATCGGTGGTAATCGCCTGGCGCGCGACCTCGTTGAAGGCGATGTTCTGCGCCGAGAGCCTGGGCGTCGCCGCGATGACGAGCGAATGCCGGATGCGTTCCGGGTAGGACAGCGTCCACTGCAGCGCCTGCATCGCGCCGAGGCTGCCGCCCATGACCGCGGCGAAGCGCTCGATGCCCAGGCGATCGGCCAGCCGCGCCTGGGACTCGACCCAGTCCTCGACCGTGACCACCGGGAAATCGCCGCCCCAGGGTTTGCCGCTCGCCGGGTTCTGGCTCATCGGTCCGGTCGAGCCGTGGCAGCCGGCGAGGTTGTTCACCCCGATGACGAAGAAGCGGCGCGTGTCGAGCGGCTTGCCCGGGCCCACCAGATTGTCCCACCAGCCGACCTCGTCCTCGCGCCCGGCGTAGTAGCCGGCGACATGGTGCGAGGCGTTCAGCGCGTGGCACACCAGCACCGCGTTGGATTTCGCCGCGTTCAGCTCACCGTAGGCTTCGTAGGCCAGCTCGAAGCCGGGCAGTTCAGCGCCGCTGCGCAGCTTGAGCGGCTCGTCGAAGCGCGCTTTCTGCGCCACGACTGCGCCAACCGAAGAGGAATCGTGAGATGCGTTCAATGCCGTCTCTTTAGCGGTATTTGTTAGGCGCCCGCAATCTGAACATCAAATCGGCGCCGATGCGGAATTATAGCCGAGCCGCGGCCTTGCTCAATCGGCAGCTTTGGCGCCGCCGCTGGCGAGCAGCGCCTCGATCGCGCTCGCGTCCAGCCCGGCCTCGGCGAGCAGCTCGCGCGTATGCTGGCCGTGGCGCGGCGCGTGCAGGCGGTACTCGGGCACGGTTTCCGACCACTCCGAGGGCACCGCCATCGAGCGGATTCGGCCCTCGCTCGGGTGCTCGATCTCGCGCAGGTAGCCGATCGCCGCGAGGTGCGGGTCGGCGATGATGTCGGTCAGGCTGTTCATGCGCTGCACCGGGATGTCGGCCGCCTCGAGCGCCTCGATCCATGCCTCGGTGCTGCGCTTTTTCATCTCCGCATCGACCAGCGCATAGGCGTCGTCGTAGTTCCTGCTGCGCGCCTCCTGGTCGCGGAACTTTTCCGACTGCATCAGCTCGGGCCTGCCGATCAGGGCGAAGAAAGCCTTCCACTGCTTGTCGTTGTAGATCAGCGCGCAGACGTAGCCGTCGGCGGTCTGGAACGGGCGCCGGTCGCGGGCCAGCATCCTGGCGTAGCCGGGCTCGCCCGCGGGCGGCTCGAAGCTGTGGCCGCCGAGGTGCTCGCCCAGCACGGTCTGCAGCAGGCTCTCGAACATCGGCACGTCGACGCGCTGTCCCTTGCCGGTCTTCTCGCGCGCGTAGAGCGCGGCGCTCACCGCGTTGGCGATGTGCAGGCCGACGGTGCGGTCGGCGATGATCACGGGTGCGTAGCGCGGCACGTCGGCACCCTGCTTTTTCAGCAGCCAGGGAATCCCTGCCGCGCCCTGGATCAGGTCGTCGTAGGCCGCCTTGGCGGCGTAGGGGCCGCGCTGGCTGTAGCCGAATCCGCCGACGTAAATGATGCGCGGGTTGACCGCGCGTAGATCCTCGTAGGCGAGCCTGAGCCGCGCCATCGCCTGCGGGCGAATGTTGTAGACCAGCACGTCCGCGTCCTTCGCCAGCGCGAGCAGGGCATCGCGCGCGGCGGCCTGCTTCAGATCGAGCGCGATCGCGCGCTTGTTGCGGTTGGCGTGCAGGAAGATGTGGCCCATGCCGGGGTTGCGCGCGGGCCAGGCGAAACGCATCACGTCGCCTTCGGGCGGCTCGACCTTGATCACGTCCGCTCCCAGGTCGGCCAGGATCTGCGTAGCGTAAGGCCCCATCACCACCGTGGTGAGGTCGAGAATCTTCACGCCGTTCAGCGGCCCGGGCATGGCTTACGCGTTCAGCCTAACGAGCAGATCACGGGTGCGGCGCGGATCCGTGCTGCGCAGTACGCGTTGCGCCAGCGGCCGCACCTCGTTCAGGTTGGTGCGCAGGATGCGCTCCTTGATCGCGAGCAGCTGCGCCGGGTGCATCGAGAAGTTGCGCAGCCCGACGCCCAGCAGCAGACGCGTGAGCTGCAGGTCACCCGCCATTTCCCCGCAGACCGCGATCGGAACGCCGGCGCGCGTTGCGGTGCGGATGCTGTGCGCGATGAGGTGAAGCACCGCCGGGTGCAGCGGGTCGTACAGGTGCGCGACCGCGTCGTCGGTGCGGTCGATCGCCAGCGTGTACTGGATCAGGTCGTTCGTGCCGATAGAGAGGAAATTCAGGCGCCGTATGAACATCGGCAGCGCGAGCGCCGCCGCGGGGATCTCGATCATGCCGCCGACCTCGACCGATCGGTCGTAGGGTTCGCCCTTCTCGTCCAGCTGCTGCTTGGCCTGCTTGATCAGAGCGAGCGCCTGCTCGACTTCCTGCGCGTGCGCCACCATCGGCAGCAGGATCCTTACCCTGCCGAAGTCCGAAGCGCGCAGGATGGCGCGCAGCTGGGCGAGAAACATCTGTGGCTCCGACAGGCAGAAGCGGATCGCGCGCAGGCCCATGGCGGGGTTCGGCCGCACCGCCCCGTTGCCCGCCAAGGTCTTGTCGGCGCCGATGTCCAGGGTGCGCAGTACCACCACGCGCCCGTTCATCGCCTGGGCAACCTCGCGGTAGGCCTCGAATTGCTCGTCCTCGGAGGGCAGGTCCTTGCGGTTCATGAACAGGAACTCGCTGCGGAACAGGCCGATTCCCTCGGCGCCCGCGGCGAGCGCCTGCGGTACGTCTTGCGGCAGCTCGATGTTGGCGAAAAGCTCTACCGTCACGGCGTCGAGCGTCGCCGCGGGCGTCGACTTCAGGCGCTGCAGCTTCCTGCGCTCGAGCTCGAGCTGGGACTGGCGCAGCTGGTACTCGGCCAGGACGACCGGATCCGGGTCCACAACCACCACGCCCTGCACGCCGTCGACGATCAGCAGCTCGTTTTCGCGGATGGTCTGGCGCGCGTGGTGCAGGCCGACGATCGCCGGGATGCTCAGGCTGCGCGCCAGGATCGCCGTGTGAGAGGTCACGCCGCCGACGTCGGTGACGAAACCGCCGAAATGGTGGCGCTTGAACAGGATCATGTCCGCGGGAGAAAGGTCGTGCGCCACCACGATCAGGTTCTTCTCGTCCGAGGCGTGCGGCTCGGCCAGCGTCTGCCCCCCGATCAGGGCGTTCAGCACGCGCTCGACCACCTGTCCGATGTCGGCCTTGCGCTCGCGCAGGTACGGATCCTCGATCTCCTCGAACTGCGCAACCAGCTTGTCCATCTGCTGCACCAGCGCCCACTCCGCGTTGCAGCGCTGCCCGCGGATCAGCGCGCGCGGCGCGTGCGACAGCGACGAGTCGTCCAGGATCATGCGGTGCAGGTTGAGGAAGGCCGCAAACTCGGCCGGAGCGTCGGCCGGGACGTGCGAGCCGAGCGCGGCGAGCTCCTCGGTCGCGAGCGCGATCGCGGCGTCGAACCTGGCGATTTCCGCCTCGACCGATTCTTCCGGTATCTGGTAGTGCGCGACTTCCAGCCGCGCGGTCGACACCAGGTGCGCGTGGCCGATGGTGATGCCGCCAGAAACGCTCGAGCCGTGCAGGACGAAATTCACTCGCCTTCCCCGAACTTGTCCGCGATCAGTGCGCCGATCGCGGCCAGCGCGGCCTCCGCGTCTTCGCCGTCGGCTTCGATTCGGACCAAGCTGCCCTTGCCGGCGGCCAGCATCATTACGCCCATGATGCTCTTGGCGTTGACCCGCCGGCCGTTGCGCGCCAGGTGGATTTCGCTCTGGAAGCTGCTGGCGAGCTGGGTCAGCTTGGCCGAGGCGCGCGCATGCAGGCCGAGCTTGTTGGTGATGGTCGCCTCACGGCTCGGCATTTCAGCAGTCGGAAGTCATGTGCACCACGCCCTCTACGCCTCCCGAAAGCGCCTTCTCGACCGCCGCGGCGAGCGGTTCGTTGCGATAGGTGAGGGCGCGGATCAGCATCGGCAGATTGACTCCCGAGAGGCCTTCGACGCGCCCCTTCTTGAGCAGACGCATGGCGATGTTGCACGGCGTGGCGCCGTAGATGTCGGTCAGCACCAGTACGCCGTCGCCGCCGTCGAGTTCGCGCGCGAACTCGCGCGCGAGCGGCAGGATCGCCTCGGGGTCGTCGTGCACCGTGACGCCGACCTGGCGCACGCGCAGCGGCCGCTTGCCCAGGACGTGGCTCGCGGCGTGGATGAGCGACTCGCCGAGCGCGCCGTGCGAGATGATCAGGATGCCGATCAAGTGCGGAGCTTCTTCTGCAGCGCCTCGACGTACATTCCCGGGACGTCGAATCCGGTCTGGTCCAGGATCTCGCGAAAGCAGGTCGGGCTGGTGACGTTGACTTCCGTTACCCAGTCGCCGATCACGTCCAGGCCGACGAACAGCAGGCCGCGGGCCGCGAGCGCGGGGCCGAGGGCGCCTGCGATCTCGCGATCGCGCGCGGTCAGCTTGCGCGCTTCGCCGCGTGCGCCGGCCGCGAGGTTTCCGCGCGATTCGCCGGCCTTGGGAATGCGCGCCAGGCAGTAGGGCACGACCTCGCCGTCGATCATGATGACCCGCTTGTCGCCGTCGACGATTTCCGGAATGTAGCGCTGCGCCATCACGCTGCGCGTGCCGCCCTGCGCCATGATCTCGACGATCACGTTGCGGTTCGGGTCGCCGCCACGCACGCGAAAGATATTCTCGCCGCCCATCGTGTCGAGCCGTTTGACGACCACGTCCTTCTGCTCGTCGATGAAGGCGTGGATCTGGCGCGGGTCGCGCGTCACCAGCGTCGGCGCGACAAATTGCGGAAACTCGGTGATCGCGATCTTCTCGTTGTGGTCGCGGATCGCCGAAGGCGAGTTGAATACGCGCGCGCCCTCGCGCTCGGCGGCCGACAGGAGCCACGTACTGGTCACGTACTCGAGGTCGAACGGCGGGTCCTTGCGCATCAGAACGGCGTCGAACTCCGCCAGGCGCCGCCGCGCGTGGCTGTCGGCGCGGTACCAGTCCTCGTCGTTATCGGTCAGCGCGATGCGCGTCGTCTCGGCAGTGACGCCGCCCGAGCGCCAGGCGATGCCGGGTTGCTCGCACACGGACACGCTGTGGCCGCGCGCCTGCGCGGCGCGCATCATCGTGACCGTGGTGTCCTTGTAGGCCTTGAGCTCGGGGAGCGGGTCGATGATGAAGAGGAATTGCATCGCTCGCGGCAGGCGCTGCGCGCCTGCTCGCCCCGGGGTTACTTGCTGTGCGACACCATGTACTCGATCGTGGCGCGGATGTCGGCCTCCGACAGCGCGGCGTTGCCGCCCTTGGGCGGCATCGCGCCTCTGCCGTGCAGCGCCACGTTGAGCAACGTATCCATGCCGGTCGCGATCCGCGGCGCCCAGGCGGCCTTGTCGCCGAACTTCGGCGCGCCCGCCGCGCCCGTGCCATGGCAGGCGATGCAGGTGCCTTCGTAAATCTTCTTGCCGTCGGGCGGACCGGACTGGGCCACCGCGGCGGGCGTGGGCGCGCTCGGCGCGGCGCCTTCCTTGGCCGCCTCGGGAGAATCGGCGAATACGACGCGGCCTACCGGGTGGATGCGCGCGGCGACCGCCTCGGGCGTCAGGGCCGAGGGGTCCGCGGTCGGGCGGTCGATTACAAGCTGCACCAGCAGCACGATGCCGAGGACCGGCACCAGGAACGAAAGCAGCACCACGATGATCAGCTGTTTCGGAGTCTTGATGAAGGAGGAATGCTCGTCGTGCTCGCTCATTCGCGCGTCCTGCCGGAGAGTGTGTAAAGGAATGATTTTAGCGTGAATCTCCGCGCGCGCGGAACCCGCCCGCCGCGCGTGGACTGGAGGGGCGAAAAGGACTATCCTTCGCGCCTCCCCGGGCGCCCGTAGCTCAGCTGGATAGAGTGTCGGTCTCCGAAGCCGAAGGTCGTGGGTTCGACTCCCGCCGGGCGCGCCAGTCTCTTACGCAGCCGGACGCTTCACCGAGGCCTCTTATCTCGATGAAGCCGCAGGCTTTGCCCGGGTTCGACGTCAGATCGGTTCAGAGGCGTCGTCCGCGACCACGGCGCAAGAGCACGCTGAGTGTCAGACCAAGCGCGAGCGCGAGCAGCGTGAACAACACGCCGAACGCCACGGAGTGCCGCAGCGCCACGTGCGAGAGCCAGCGCTCGATTCCGACCTCGTCCACCTGCAGGGTGCTCGTCCGATGCGCTTTCAGCGTGCCGTTGCGGAAGGAATAGATGTCGAGCTGATAGCGACCGATGGGCAGTGTCGCCGGGAGCGGAAAATTCGCCGAGAACAGCTGTCCCGCGTCGATCCGAACGCTGCCTTCGAGCTTGCGAAACAAGCCCTGTTTCCGCTTGAGGCGTTCGAGCGCGGCCTGCCAGTCCTGGTATCCGTCCGCAGGCTCGCCGACGATCTGCGCCGCGGCCAAGGTCGAGTGAAACGTCAAGCCGTGTCGCTCCAGCACGGAGCGATCGGCGATTTCATTCAACGCCCGGTTGCTTAGCAGGTAATCCAGCCCCGGCACGTGCTCGACGAGCAATTTGCCCCGTTTGAGCCAGAATGGCCCGACCCGTGCCTTGCGCGACAAGGCTACCGATTCATCCGGCGAGGTGACACGGATTACGATATCGCCGGAGCGCGGGGTGCTGCCGAACACGAATACATGTTGCCCGGTGAATCCCGTTGCGATCTTGATGTGGCTGCTCTCCAGATCCGTCAACAGGCCGGAATCCGCGCGCGCGCAGGTCAGCCCCGCGCTGCAGCACAATGCCAGCGCCCATCCGAGCGCGCGCTGCAATCGGCTCACGTCCCGACCCCGGTCAGACTGTAGAGTTCCGCGGGCGTCGCCAGCAAATCGAACAGAAACTTGATCGCCACCGCCAGCAGAATCAGCGCCAGCAGCAGGCGCAGCCGCTCACCCGGCAAGATCGAACTCATTCGCGCGCCCCACTGGGCGCCAAGGGCTGAGCCGAAAATCAGGGTCAGCGCCAAAATGGGATCCAGGGAGTGATTGATGCTCGCCTGCATGGTGCTCACCACCGCACTGGTGGCGAGCATCAATAGCAGCGAGGTGCCGATCGCAACCCTGGTGGGAACGCGCAACAGGTAGATCATCGCCGGCACTGCAACGAAACCGCCGCCCATGCCGAGAGCGTTGAGCACGCCGATAAACGCGCCGAGCAGCAGAGGCAGCAGAACCGACATTCGTCGCCGCGCAACCTCGAACTCCATTTGGCCCGGCAACCACCCGAGCGGCCCGGCCTTCGGCACGGTCGCCGCGGGCGCACCGGCCGTCGCGGTCCGGTGGAATACCGCGCGAATCGACTCGGCGAAAGTGATGCTGCCGACGGTGCCTAGGATCGTGATGTAAGTGAACACGACGATCGTGTCGAAGTGGCCGCCTTGCGCCAGAATCCGCGTCGCGTAGATGGCGCCGACGGCGGTGCTCCAGCTTCCGGCCAGCAAGGCAAGCCCCAAGCGCAGGTCCATGTTCCCGAGACGCCAATGCGAATAGCTCCCGGCGGCCGCGCTGCCCGCGATCAGCGCGGGGGTGGTGCCTACGGCGATGAGCGGCGGCACGCCGCTGATCATCAGCAGCGGCGTGAGCAGGAAACCGCCGCCGACGCCGGTCAGGGCGGAGAGGCCACCAATGGAAACGCCGAACGCCAGAACCAACAGCAGGTTGACGTCCATGTGGGCAATGGGCAGAAAAATCTCCACGCTGGGCTATTCCTCGCAATGCATAGATAAAGAATCGACGAATTCAAACATGCGCCGTACGCGAGCCGTCGACGGCCGCGAGGGCGGCACCCCGAGTCCGTTTCGTCATCTATTAGATGGGCAAACCAGTCTCGCTGCGGATCATCTCCGCACAGCCCGTGCGCGCAGCGGGGTATGCGGCGCATTAGGGTGCACGCCAAGCCGGGCTTATGGCAATTTTCGCTTTTTGCGCGGGATTTGTCAGCCGTAAGCGCCGCAGGGCGGATGGCGCGCGAGCGGCCAGGCAGCGTGGCGCAAACTTGGCGACAGCTTGTCTTTTCGCCGACGACTGCGGCCGCTCAACTTCCCAGCCCCGGCTTCCGAGCCGGCCGACTCGGCACATGCGGACCGCTGTCTTTCGCTGCTTTGATGGTCTCCATCCCCGCGCAATGCTCCGTGCGCCAGCGTACGGACCACACCGCAGCGGACAAAATATTCTCGGGCGAGTTTCGCTTCCTGCGCTTCGACCTGGCGCGCGTAATGAACGGAGGCGGGTGTCAGAATGTCGTTCACTTCACACTGGTCGTGTTTGCGCGCTTCGCGCGAACCATGCCAGCAGAATGGCCAGCGCCGCGAGGCTTATGCCGAGCACCGAGAGCTGGAGATGGCTCAGCCCGAGCTCGCCACCGCCGGGCAGCGCCATCGCCATGCCGCCGGCGAACAGCAGCAGCCGCGCGAATGCGCCGGCAATGTCGTTGCGCAGCGTTCCTATCCCGATTAGGTAGCCCGCGAGCGCCGAGGCGATCAGGCATATGCCCATCACCGCGGTGGACACCACCACCACGATTTCCCACGGCGTGCCGCGCAGGATGAGCGCCGGATTGAGGACGAAGAAGAACGGCACGAAATACATGGCGCTTCCCAGGCGCACCGACTGCATGCCGACGTCCATCGGCCGCGCGCGCGCGATGCCCGCGGCGACGAAGGCGGCCAGCGCCACCGGCGGCGTGATGAACGACACCATGCCCCAGTACATCATGAACAGGTGCACCGCCACCGGGTCGAAACCGGCGGCCACCAGCGGCGGCGCGAGCACGATGGCGAGAAAGATGTAGCAGGCGGTGATGGTCATTCCCATGCCGAAGATGAAGCTGGTGAATGCGCCCATCACCAGCAGCACGTAGATGTTGTTGCCGGCCAGATACACCAGGTCGTTGGCGAGCGTGCCGGCGAGCCCGGTGACCGAGAGCGCGCCGATGATCAGGCCGACGCCGGCCAGCAGCGCCGAGAGCTCGCCCAGCGCGCCGCAGATCCCCTCGACGAGGGTGCCGAGCTTGCGCCAGTTCAGCCGATAGCGCTTGGAGAACTGATTGATGACCAGCAGCAGCGCGGTGGCGTAAAACGGCGCGATCGCCTCCTGCTGCAGCACGAGCAGCATCCACACCAGCAGCACGAACACGATGAGGTAATGCCAGCCCTCGGCGAAGGTGCGCCGCACGGAGGGCAGCTCGGCGCGCGGCAGGCCTTTCAGGCCGCGGCGCGCGGCATAGCCGTCGATCTGCACGAACAGCGCGAGATAGAACAGCAGCGAGGGTACCAGCGCGGCCAGCGCCACGGTCACGTACGGTACGCCGAGGAACGATGCCATGACGAACGCGGTCGCGCCCATGACCGGCGGCATCAGCACGCCTCCGGTCGAGGCGCAAGCCTCCACCCCGCCGGCGAAGGCCGGCGCAAAACCGATGCGCTTCATCGCCGGGATCGTCACCACGCCGGTCGTGAGCACGTTCGACACCACGCTTCCGGAGACCGAGCCCATCAGGCCGCTCGCGAAAATCGACACCTTGGCGGGGCCGCCGCGCACCGAGCCGAACAGCGCGAAGGCGAGGTTGTTGAAGAAATGCGCGGCACCGGTGTACTGCAGCACGGCGCCGAACATGACGAAGCCGATGACCAGTTCGCCGAATGCGCGGGTCGGAATGCCGAGCACGCTCTCCGAGCTGGCGAAATGATATGCCGCGGTGGCCGAGAGGTCCTGCGGCAGGCCGGCGATCGGCCCGGGCATGTGTCCGGCGTACACCGGATAGAGCGAAATCGCGGCAACGAACACGAATACCGCCGTGCCGCCGGCGCGGCGCGTGGCCTCGAGCAGCAGCAGCCAGCCGGCGTAGGCGACCCAGATCGCCACCCTTGGCGCGGCGAATTCCCAGCCCTCGGTGAGGATGCGGTGCGCGTGCAGGGCGTAATAGGTGAAAACCGCGACGGTGGCGAAATACAGCGCCGCGTCGTACCACGGCACCCCGTCGCGGCGCGCGCGCTTGGTCGCCGGAACGAGGATGAACACGCAGCCGGTGAGCAGAGCGCACAGCCAGTACAGGTAGGCGGTGCCGAGCAGCACCTTGCCGACGAAGAACCCGAGATTGAGAAGCTGATTGAGGGCGAGAAGAATCGACGCCACGGTTACGACGATTAACAGCGCGCGCCATGCGTGCGGCAGCTTACGGTAGCGCTGCTCGACCGCCGCCTCCGGCGCCTCGCCGGCGCCGTTCGTCGTGCCGCTCAACGCTCGCGCCTCGCAGCAGCGCCTCCGCGCGCAGCGCCGGCTGCCGCCGCGCGCGGAACCGGGGTCATCACCAGCTGGTGACGACCGGCAGCATTCCGGCCTTGGTGAGCGCGTCCGCGCGCGCCTTCATCCAGGCCTGCTCAAAGGCCTTGTCATCGGCGTAGTTGCCCTTGTTGACGCCTGCCCACGCGGCTGCGAGCACCTTCTGGCGCCTGATCAGCATGTCGTTGTGCGCCTGATGCGCGGGTGTCCACTTACCGGCCTCCTTCCAGTACCTGATCGCGCCTTCATGGTAGGGCACGACCCACTCGAAGTTCTGCCGATCGGCCGCCCAGCCGCTGGCGCCGGGCGCGGAATCCTTGTACAGGTCGAAGGTCTCGACCATCGCCTTGGTCATGTTGTACACCAGGTTCGCGTCCTGGCTGGCATAGGTCATGAGGATCGGATAGGGATAGGTGGAGGACTCGGCGGGATGGTCCGTGGACAGGTTGGCGCCTGCGGTGCCCATGGCCGGATTGATGAAGGGCGCGATCGCATGAACGCGCTTCCAGCCCTCCTTGTCCGCATGCGAGGCCACCGGGTACACGAGACCCCGCGGTGACTTCGCGATCTCGTAGGCGCGGCCCGAAACGGACGAACTCCACGCCGCGTCGACCTGGTTGTTGACGATCCCCTGCATCGCGCCGGCGAAGCCGCCGAACTCGACCTTCTTCACGTCGTTCCAGGTGAGGTTGGCGAAAGCGAGCATCGCTGTGATGTTCTGGTTCAGCGACGGCGCGCCGATCACCCAGGCGACCCGCTTTCCTTTCAGGTCGGCGATCGTCTTAATGCCCTGGTCCCCGGCGGCGAGGATGGCCAGAAGCTGGTCCGAGGTGTTCAGCATCAGGCCGCGAACCGGCTGCGGACCCCATTCCTTGGCACCGAAGTCGTACGCGCCCTCCTGCGCCCAATAGCCCCCCCCGACCCCGTTGGCCGAGAACTGCACCTGACCATTGCGCAGCGGCAGGTTGCGCGAGACGTCGTTCTTGCCCGGCAGCACGCGCAGACTGACGTTGTATTTCTGCTTCAAGGCGTTGCCGATCCCGACCGACTGGTTGTAGCCGGCGGAACCGACTCCGTAGGCGGTCCAGGCGAGCGTTGCAGGCAGCTTCACCTCGGCGATTGCCGCGCCCGTGAACAGTGTGCTGGCGGCGAGTGCGAGCACGCACGCCGCATTCGGCTTGAGACTCATGGCGACTCCTCCCTCTGGATGGTGGGAAAATCATATATCTGATCTGACGGTAGTGTCAGCATGAGTTCGCGGTCAGATTAGAATGTGATGATGAAAGACAATCCGATCAGCCGTTTTCCCGTCCCGGAACTTGCCCAGATGCCCGAGGACATCCGGGCCCGCATCCTGGAGGTGCAGCAGAAATCCGGCTTCGTGCCGAACGTGTTCCTCGCGCTGGCGCACCGGCCGGACGAGTTCCGCGCCTTTTTCGCCTACCACGACGCGCTGATGGAAAAGGAGGGGGGGCTCAGCAAGGCCGAGCGCGAGATGGTCGTGGTCGCCACCTCGGGCGCGAACCAGTGCCAGTACTGCGTGGTGGCGCACGGCGCGATACTCAGGATTCGGGCCAAGAACCCGCTCGTCGCAGACCAGGTGGCGATCAACTACCGCAAGGCCGACATTACGCCGCGCCAGCGCGCGATGCTCGATTTCGCGCTCAAGGTAGCGCTCGAGGCCCAAGCGGTCGGCGAGCCGGACTTCGAGGCCCTGCGCGCGCACGGCTTCTCGGACGAGGACATCTGGGACATCGGCGCGATCGCGGCCTTCTTCGCGCTTTCGAACCGCATGGCGAACCTGACCGACATGCGGCCGAACGACGAGTTCTACCTCCTCGGGCGCGTGCCTAAGAACAAGTAGCCGCTTCTCAGGCCGCTAGCGGCGGGCGGCGCTTCCAGACCTGCGTTTCCTGCTCGAAGGCGTGTGCGAGTTGCAGCACGCCGAAGTCGTCGCGGTAGCGCCCGACGATCTGCAGGCCGACCGGCAGCGCCGGCTCATCGCCGGTGAACCCCGCCGGCACCGAGATCGCGGGGTGGCTGGTGACGGTGATGTACCAGCAGGTCTTCATCCAGTCGATGTAGCTGGCGAGCTTCACGCCGTTGATCGTGTCGACGTAGGGCTGCGATGCCGGGAAGGGTGGCACCTGGTTCACGGGCAGCAGCAGGAACTCGTAGCGCTGCATGAATTCGCGCATGCGCCGGTAGAGGTCCGATCGCAGCGCCATAGCGCGAGCGATTCGCGGGCCGTCGAGCTTGAGCCCTTGCTCGATGTTCCAGATCACGGTGTCCTTCATCTTGCCGCGGTGTTTTTCCAGCAACGGGGCGTACTTCTGTACGAATCCGAGCGCGCGCGCCACGTGGAATGCCTCGTCGGCGCCCGCGAGGTCAGGCTCGGCTTGCTCGACGATGCAGCCAAGCGACTCGAACGCCTTGCGCTGCGCTTCGAGGACCTTCGTCACTCGCGGGTCCACCGGCAGGCCGCCGAGGTCCTTCGACCAGGCGACGCGCACCTTGCGAAAGTCGCGCGCGAGCGGCCGCGCGAACGCCGCGCCCGGCTCCGTGATGCTGATCGGGGAACGGATGTCAGGACCGGACATCGCGGAGAAGAGGAACGCGACGTCCTCGACCGTGCGCGCGATCGGGCCGAGCACCGGCAGCGTTCCCCAGGCATCGGCGGCGGGATAATTCGGCGTGCGTCCCGGCGTGGGCCGAAAGCCGACCACATTGCAGAAGTTGCCCGGGTTCCTGAGCGAGCCGCCGAGGTCCGAGCCGTCGGCGAATGGCAGCATGCCGCAGGCGACCGCCGTTGCCGCGCCGCCCGAGGAACCGCCGCAGGTCTTGTCGAGGTCGTAGGGGTTGAGCGTCGCGCCGAAGACGGGGTTGAAGGTCTGGCTGCCGGCGCCGAACTCGGGCGTGTTGGTCTTGCCCAGCGTGATCGCGCCCGCGGCCTTGAGCCGCTCGACCAGCACGTGGTCCTCGGTCGGCACGTTGTCGGCGTAAATCGGCGAGCCGAAGGTGGTGCGGATTCCCTGGGTGACGACCAGGTCTTTGTAGGCGATCGGCAGCCCCGCGAGCGGGCCCGGGCGGGTGCTCCTGCGGTCCAGGGCGCGGGCCTGCTTGAGCGCCTGCTCGGGCAGGAAGGTGACGATTGCGTTCATCTTTGGGTTCACGCGCTCGATCTGGGCAATGTAGGCCTTCATCACCTCGAGCGCGGAGAGCTTGCGGCTGCGGATCAGGCGCGCGAGCTTCTTCGCCGGCTGGAACACGATGTCGTTCATTGGCTCCTCACATCAACACGATGTCGAACTGCTCTTGGGTGTAGCTCGTTTCCAGCTGCATCGAGATCGGCTTGCCGATGAAGTCCGACAGCATCGCCAGCGACGCCGATTCGTCCTCGAGGAACAGGTCGCTCACCTTCTGCGAGGCGAGGATGCGGTATTCGCGCGCGTTGAAGGCGCGCGCCTCGCGCAGGATCTCGCGCAGGATCTCGTAGCACACGGTGCGCGCGGTCCTGACCTCGCCGCGCCCGCTGCAGGTCGGGCAGGGCTCGCACAGCACGTGGGCGAGCGACTCGCGGGTTCTCTTGCGCGTCATTTCCACCAGGCCCAGGGCGGTGAAGCCGTTCACCGTCATCCTGGTGCGGTCGCGTGCGAGCGCCTTGTTGAACTCCTCCAGCACGGCCGCGCGGTGCTCCTCGCTTTCCATGTCGATGAAGTCGATGACGATGATGCCGCCCAGGTTGCGCAGCCGCAGCTGGCGCGCGATCGTCTGCGCCGCCTCGAGGTTGGTCTTGAAGATGGTGTCGTCGAAGTTGCGCTGTCCGACGAAGCCGCCGGTGTTGACGTCGATCGTGGTCATCGCCTCGGTCTGGTCGATGATCAGATAGCCGCCGGACTTGAGCTCGACGCGGCGCGAGAGCGCCTTTTCGATCTCGGGCTCGACGTTGTGCAGATCGAACAGCGGCCGCGCGCCCGTGTAGTGCTCCAGCTTGCCGCGCAGCTTGGGCATGTAGGACTCGGCGAAGGCGGCCAGCTTCTGGAAGTTCTCGCGCGAATCGACCACCAGGCGCTCGGTAGCCTCGGAGGCCATGTCGCGCAGCACGCGCTGCGCGAGCGACAGGTCCTGGTACAGCAGCTGCGGCGGCTGCGCGCCGAGCGAGCGCTGGCGCAGGTCGCGCCACAGGTGGCGCAGGTAGTCGATGTCGGCGGACAGTTCGCCCGCGTCGGCGGCCTCGGCCAGGGTGCGGATGATGAAGCCGCCCTTCTCGTCCGGCGGCAGCAACTCCCTGACCTTGTCGCGCAGCAGCTGGCGGCCGTTCTCGCTTTCGATGCGCTGCGAGATGCCGATGTGCGGGTCCTGCGGCAGATACACCAGCATGCGTCCGGCGATCGAGATCTGGGTGGTGAGCCGCGCGCCCTTGGTGCCGATCGGGTCCTTCGCCACCTGCACCAGCAGCGGCTGGCCTTCCGAGAGGATCTGCTCGATCGCCTTGCCGGGCTCCGCGCCCTCGGCGCCGGGCTGCCGGCGATGCTCGAAGATGTCCGCCACGTGCAGGAACGCCGCGCGCTCCAGCCCGATTTCGATGAACGCGGATTGCATCCCCGGCAGCACCCGCGCGACACGCCCCATGTAGATGTTTCCGACCAGGCCGCGGCTTGCGGTGCGCTCGATGAGAAGCTCCTGCACCACGCCCGCGTCGAGCACCGCGACGCGCGTCTCCTGCGGCGTGATGTTAATAAGGACTTCTTCGCTCACGCGTCGCACCCATTCGCTCGATCGCCTGCGCCGTCTCGTAAAGCGGCAACCCCACGACCCCGGAATAGCTGCCGCGGATGGCGACGATGAACTGCGCGGCACGGCCCTGGATCGCGTACGCGCCGGCCTTGTCGTCGGCCTCGCCGGTGGCGACGTACTGGCGGATCTCGTCTTCGTCGAGGGCGCGAAACTGCACCACGGTGCGCGAGAGCACGGCCTCGATGCGCTCGTCGTACTTCAGCACTACCGCGCTAAGCACTTCGTGCTCCCGGTCCGACAGCTCGGCCAGCATGCGCGCGGCTTCGGCCCGGTCGGCGGGCTTGCTTAAAATGCGCCCTTCGAGAGAGACGGTGGTGTCCGCGGCGAGCACGGGAGCGCGCGGCAGGTTGCGCTGCATGAGTCGCTTCCAGCCCATTTCGGCCTTCGCCAAGGCGACGCGCTCGACGTAGGCGCGCGGCGACTCGCCTTCGAGCACCTCTTCGCTTACCTCGTCGCCGTCGGAGCGCGCGCGGAACATGAGCAGGTGGAAGCGAACGCCGATCTGCGCCAGCAGCTCGCGCCGGCGCGGGCTGCGTGAAGCGAGGTACAGGCTGCGGTCGAGCGAAGCGAGCACGGCGGTACCGTCCGGAGGGGGCCCGCGAAGTGTAGCAGAGCGCGGCGCCGGCTATGCCCGGTGGTAGGGATGCCCGCCGAGCAGGGAGGCGGCGCGATAGAGCTGCTCGCACAGCACCACCTGGGCCAGCGCATGCGGCAGGGTAAAGGCCGACAGGCGCAACTCGAGCGCGGCCTCGCGCCTGAGGGCGGGGTCGAGTCCGTCCGGCCCACCGATCGCGAATGCTGTGGGTGGGCCGTCGTCGAGCCAGCGTCGCAATTGCGCCGCGAATTGCGCGGTGCTCAGCTCACGTCCACGTTCGTCGAGCGCCACCAGCCGCACGCCGCGCGGCAGCCGCTCGCGGATGCGCGCGGCCTCCAGCGCCAGCAGCCGCTCGAGCGGCTTGCCCGAGCTGCGCGGCTCGGGCCTGACCGTTTCGAGAGCGGTCTCGAAGCCGCGCGGCAGGCGCTTGAGGTATTCGGCGCAGGCCGCCTGCGCCCAGGCCGGCGCCTTAGCGGCTACCGCGACGATGAGCAGTCTTGCCACGCGCGCGCCCGGCTGCGGCCTGCTTGAGCCGCACCGCCTTTCCGCCCCAGATCTCCTCCAGGTTGTAGTAGCTGCGCACCGCCGGGTGCATCAGGTGCACCACGACGTCGCCCAGATCGACCAGCACCCATTCGGCGTTGTCTTCGCCCTCGACGCCGTAGACGCGGCCGCCCAGCTCGCGGATCTTGTCCTGCACGTGGTCGGCGAGCGCCTTGACCTGGCGCGTCGAGTCGCCGCTGGCGATGACCACGCGCTCGAACATGGACGGCAGTCGCGCGGTGTTGAACACCACAACGTCGCGCGCCTTGATGTCTTCCAATGCGTCTACCACGGCGCGCTGCTTCTTTCGGATGTCCATCAGCGATAGAGTCGATGCGTTGAGATGTAGTCGAGTACGGGGGGCGGCAGCATACCTGATACGTCCTCGCCGCGTGCGATGCGGGCGCGGATGTCGGTCGAGGAGATGTCCAGCGGCGCCATCTCGACGCGCAGCACCGGTCCGGCGGCGCGCACCTCGGCGCCCGCTTCCGGCGCCCAGCCGGGGCGGGCGACCACCGCGATGCGCGCCAGGTCGAACAGCTCGCGCCAGCGGTGCCAGCCGGCGAGCTTCTCGTACTGGTCGCTTCCCATTAGCAGTATCAGCGGCGCCTTGGGCCCCAGCTCGGATTGCAGCGCGGCGAGCGTGTCCACCGTATAGCCGGAGGCCGGCGGCGCGAGCTCGCGCGGGTCGATCTCGCAGCGCGGCTCGCCCGCGAGGGCCAGTTCGAGCATCGCAAGTCGGTCCCCGGCCGAGGCAACCGGCGCGGGGCGGTAGCGCGGCGTGCCGGTCGGGATCCATAGCAGGCGCGCGAGGCCGAGCGCGTCGAGCGCCAGCCGCGCGATGCGCAGGTGGGCGTTGTGGACCGGGTCGAAGGTGCCGCCGAAGATGCCGATCGGCGCTGTCACTGACGCACTTCGCCGTGCCCCATTACGACGAACTTCCGGGTGGTAAGGCCCTCCAGCCCGACCGGGCCGCGGGCGTGCAGCTTGTCGGTGGAAATGCCGATTTCGGCGCCGAGGCCGAACTCGTAGCCGTCGGCGAAGCGGGTCGACGCGTTCACCATGACCGAGCTCGAATCGACTTCGCGCAGGAAGCGCTCGGCGCGCGCGCGGTCGTCCGTGACGATCGCGTCGGTGTGCTGCGAGCCGTACTTGGCGATGTGCGCCATGGCCTGGTCGATGTCGCGCACCACCCGGATCGACGCAATCGGCGCGAGCCACTCGGTGAAGTAGTCCTGCTCGGTGGCGGGCTTGGCGTCCGGCACCAGGCGGCGGGTGGCCTCGTCGCCGCGCATCTCGACCGACTTGGCGCGGAAAATCTCGCCGATGCGCGGCAGGACTTTCGGCGCGATGCCTTCGGCCACCAGCAGGGTCTCCATGGTGTTGCAGGTGCCGTAGCGCTGGGTCTTGGCGTTGTCGACGATGCGCACGGCCATGTCCGGGTCGGCGCGGTCGTCGACGTAGACGTGGCACACGCCGTCAAGGTGCTTGATCATCGGCACGCGCGATTCGCGCGTCAGGCGCGCGATCAGCTCCTTGCCGCCGCGCGGCACGATGATGTCGACGTATTCGGTCATCGTGATCAGCTCGCCGACCGCGGCGCGATCGGCGATCCGCACCACCTGCACCGCGGCCTCCGGCAGCCCGGCGGACTTCAGGCCCGCCCGCACGCAGGCGGCGATCGCCTGGTTGGAATGCAGCGCCTCCGATCCGCCGCGCAGGATGCAGGCATTGCCCGCCTTGACGCACAGCGCGGCCGCGTCGGCGGTGACGTTCGGGCGCGACTCGTAGATGATGCCGATCACGCCCAGCGGAACGCGCATGCGTCCGACCTGGATTCCGCTCGGGCGCGTCACCAGGTCGCTGATCTCGCCCACCGGGTCGGGCAGCGCCGCGACCTGCTCGATCCCCTCGGCCATCTGCTCGACCGAGGCCCGAGTCAGGGTCAGGCGGTCGACGAAGGCCGCGTCGCAGCCGTCGCGCTGCGCCTGGTCGGCGTCGGCCCGGTTGGCTTCGAGCAGGCTCGCCGCGCCGCCGCGGATCTCCGCCGCCATGGCGAGCAGCGCCCGGTTCTTGGTCTCGGTCGCGGCCCGCGCGAGCTCGCGCGAGGCGCCGCGCGCGGCCCGCCCGAGCTCCTGCACGTATTGGTGGACGTCTACCGTCCTGCCGTCAAGCTTCTGATCCATGAGCCAATTTTAACCCCAGCTTGAGGAACTCATCCCACGCCTCGAGCCGAACCACGCCCTTGATCGCGCGGTCGATGAGCGCCGCGTGTGACAGCGCGCGCTCGATCGCGCTGACCGAAAGCCGGCGCATGGCGGCCTTGATCAGCGCCTGGCGCGCTCCCCAGACCCTGTTCTCGCGCAGCAGCGCCTCGAGCGGCCGGCCTTCGGCCGTGCCCGACTGCACGCGCGCGAGCGCGCGCAGGTCCTCGGCGATCGCCCACAGCACGAAGGTCGGCGCCTCGCCCTCGCCGCGCAATCCTTCGATCACCCGCACATAGCGCGCGGTGTCCCCCGCCAGCAGCGCGGCCGAGGCGTCGTAGGCGTCGTAGCGCGCGACGTTCGCCACAACCTCGCGCACGTCGTCCAGGCCGAGCTCGCCCTCGGGCGCGAGCAGGGCGAGCTTCTGCACCTCCTGGAACGCGGCGAGCAGGTTGCCCTCGACGCGGTCGGCGAGGAACTCGAGCACTTCGCGCGGCGCGCGCTGCCCCTGGCGCGCGAGACGCTCGCCGATCCACGCCGGCAGGCGCGCGCGCTCGACAGGGAACACGTCCACCACCACGCCCGCCGCGCTGAGCGCGTTGAACCAGGCCGAGGATTGCCCCGCCCGGTCCAGCCGCGGCAGCGAGACCAGGGTCAGGATGTCGGCGCCTGCGCGCGCGCAGTACGCGCCGATCGCTTCCGCGCCCTGCGGGCCCGGCTTGCCGGTGGGAATCCTGAGTTCGACGATCTTCTTGTCGCCGAACAGCGAGAGGCTCGCGCCGGCGTGCAGCAGCTCGCTCCAGTCGAAGCCGCGCTCGGCGAAGAACACTTCGCGCTCGCGGTAGCCCGCGGTGCGCGCCGCGGCGCGCACCGCGTCGGCCGCCTCGAGCGCGAGCAGCGGTTCGTCGCCGTGCACGACGTACAGCGGCGCAAGCGACTTCGCCAGCTGCGCTTGCAGTTGCTCGGCGCGCAGCGCCATCCGCTGCTAGCCGCTCGTCGGCGGTTTGGCCGCAGCGAGCCGCCGCATGATCTGCTGCACCATGTCGTTCTGCATGTCGCGGTACAGCAGCTGCTCCTCGGACTCCTTCGCCAGCACATCGGCGTCGTTGAAGGTGATGTCGCGCGTGAGCTCGATGGTGCTTTGCGGCACGTAGTCGTTGCCCTTGTTGTCGACCACGCGGAAGCCGACGATGTAGCGCAGCTGGAACTCGCGCACCCGCCCGGTCGCGGTCAGCGACAGGATCACCTTCTGGCGCTCCTCGCGCGTGAACTGCAGCACGGCGTCGGCCTGCTTTGCCTCGTCCACCACCTTTGCGTCGGTGCCGGCCTGGATGTTGCGCTTGAGGTCGAGCGCGATGCCGCCTGCCGCGCCCGGCACGTACAGGGTATTGAACGGAAGCGGCGCCGCGCCGCGCAGCTGGAAGCCGCAGCTGGCGAGTGATAACGCGGCGAGCAGGACAAGCGTACGCATCAGACGACGATATTCACCAGGCGCCCCGGAACAACGATACGCTTCCGGACCGGTTTTCCCGCAATGAATTTCTCCACTGCGGTAATGGCGAGGGTGGCCGTGTGTTCCTCTGTCGACGACGCCGGCACCCAAACGGTTCCGCGTAGCTTGCCGTTGACCTGGACCACGTATTCGATCTCGTCCTGCTCCAGCGCCGCGGGATCGGGCTCGGGCCAGGCCGCCTGCATCACGTCCTCGCCGAAGCCGAGCTCCCGCCACAGGTGGTGGCAGACGTGCGGCGTGATAGGCGACAGGACGCGCAGCAAGATCGACAGCCCTTCCTGCGCAGCCGGGGTGCGCGCGGGAAGCTTCTCGAGCGCATTCAGGATCTTCATCGCGGCAGAGGCCACGGTGTTGAACTGGTGCTTGGCGAGATCGTAGTTCGCCTGCCTGAGCACCGAATGCACCTCGAAGCGGGCCGCCTTGTCGGCCGCGGCATCGGCCGCTGCGGGCGCGGCGGCGCCGAACTTCGCGCCGTAGGACCACAGCCGCTTGAGGAAGCGATGCGAGCCCTCCACCCCCTCGTCGGACCACTCGAGGGTGTTGGTCGGCGGCGAGGCGAAAATGATGAAGAAGCGCGCGGTGTCGGCGCCGTACTTCTCGATCAGCGCCTGCGGGTCGACGCCGTTGTTCTTCGACTTCGACATGGTGCCAACGCCGGCGAAGCGCACCTCGGCGCCGTCGGCGGTGCGCCTGGCCGAGACGATCTTGCCCTTCGCGTCTCGGCTCACCTCGACCTCGGAGGGGTTGACCCATTCGCGGCGCCCCTGCGGCGTATCGCGGTAGTAGGTCTCGGCCAGCACCATGCCCTGGGTGAGCAGGTTGGTGAAAGGCTCGTCGACCTTGAGCAAACCTTCGTCGCGCATCGCGCGCATGAAGAACCTCGAGTACAGCAGGTGCAGGATCGCGTGCTCGATGCCGCCGATGTACTGGTCGACCGGCATCCAGTAGGCTGCGCGCTCGTCCACCATGGCGCGGTCGTTGTCGGGACAGGCGTAGCGCGTGAAGTACCACGACGAATCGACGAAGGTGTCCATGGTGTCGGTTTCGCGCCTGGCCGGCTTGCCGCACGACGGGCACTTCGTGTCGAGGAAGGCGGGCATCTTGTTGAGCGGATTGCCCGTGCCGTCGGGCACCAGGTCCTCGGGCAGCACCACCGGCAGGTCCTGATCGTTCACCGGCACGTCGCCGCAGTCGGGGCAGTGCACGATCGGGACCGGACAGCCCCAGTAGCGCTGGCGCGAGATGCCCCAGTCCCTCAGGCGCCACTGCACCTGTTTCTCGCCTAGGCCTTTGGCCTTCAAGTCGGCTGCTATGGCATCAACCGCCTGCTCGTAAAGCAAGTTGTCGTATTTCCCGGAATTCACGCAGAGGGAATTGTCCGTTTCGGCGTACCACGCCTTCCATTCCGAAGATGAAAAATCGTAGAAGGCGTACTCGTCACCTAAGAAATCTTCGCCAGCCTTTCGCTTAATTTCGATACCGTTTGTGATGACCTGTTTGATCGGTAACTTATATTCTCGAGCAAACTTGAAATCGCGCTCGTCGTGCGCCGGCACCGCCATCACCGCGCCTTCGCCGTAGCCCATCAGCACGTAGTTCGCGACCCAGACCGGGATCTTCTCGCCCGAGAGAGGGTGGGTGCAGTGAAGGCCGGTCGGCATGCCCTTTTTCTCGAGCTGCGCCAGGTCGGCCTCCATCACGGCGCCGCGTTTGCATTCTTCCACGAAGGAAGAGACTTCCTTGTCGTTCTTCGCCGCCCACGCTGCGATCGGATGTTCGGCCGCGACGGCGCAGAAGGTTGCGCCCATCAGGGTATCGGCGCGGGTGGTGAACACCCACAGCACGCGCTTCTCGCCCTCGAGCTCGTACTCGAAGCCGACCCGTACGCCCTCGGAACGGCCGATCCAGTTCTTCTGCATCAGCTTGACCTGCTCGGGCCAGCCCGGCAGGCCGTCCAGCGCCGCCAGCAGCTCCTCGGCGTAGGCCGTGATGCGCAGGAAGTACATCGGGATTTCGCGCTTCTCGATCAATGCGCCGGTGCGCCAGCCGCGGCCGTCGATCACCTGCTCGTTGGCGAGCACGGTCTGGTCGACCGGATCCCAGTTGACCACGCCGGTCTTCTTGTAGGCGAGGCCCTTCCTGAACAGGCGCGTGAAGAGCCACTGGTTCCACTTGTAGTACTCGGGCCGGCAGGTCGCGAGCTCGCGCTCCCAGTCGAGCGCGAAGCCGAGGCTCTTCAACTGCTTCTTCATGTACGCGATGTTGTCGTAGGTCCACTTGGCGGGAGGGACCTTGTTCGCCATCGCGGCGTTCTCGGCCGGCAGCCCGAAAGCGTCCCAGCCCATCGGCTGCAGCACGTTCATGCCGCGCATGCGGTAATGGCGGGTCAGAACGTCGCCGATGGTATAGTTTCTGACGTGCCCCATGTGCAGCTTTCCCGAGGGGTAGGGAAACATGGACAGGCAGTAGAACTTGGGCCGCGCGGGATCCTCGACCACGCGGAAAGAGCCGCGGCGCTCCCAGTAGTCTTGGGCTTCGCGTTCCACGCTCTGCGGATCGTAGCGTTCCTGCATTTGTGACTTTGTTGGCGGCAAGCCGCGAATTATAGCTTTTCGCCGCATCCGCCCTTCGCGTGCGGGACGTATATTCCGCTCGACACGGGCAAACGGTTGGATCCGATGAAGCGCATTCAAGCAGTCTTGTTGGGCGCCGGTTTGGCCCTGGCCCTGGCCCTGGTCGCGGCGCCGGCGCTGGCCGCGCCGGCGGCGGTGGTGCAAGGCGTGCAGATGCCGGCCTGGGTCGAGCACGACGGCGTGCGCACGCCGCTCGCTCCCGGCATGGCGTTGGTCGCGGGCGACCAGGTCAGCACCGGCGCCGATTCGCGCCTGCTGGTGAGGTTTGCCGAAGGCAGCCAGGTCAAGCTGGAGGCGAACGCCACGCTCGCGATCACCGAGATGCAGCCCGACCGGGGCGGCATCTTCAGCGCCACGCTGCACGTGCTGGAGGGCGCGTTTCGCTTCACCACCGAAGCGCTCGCCAAGGCGCGCCGGCGCGACGTCACCATCACCCTCAACACGGTCACCGCCGGCATCCGCGGCACCGACCTGTGGGGCCGCTCGACCGAGCAGAAGCAGACCGTCTGCCTGATCGAGGGCAAGATCGAGATCAAGCCGGACAACGAAGCCGCGATCACGATGGACCGGCCGCTCGAGTTCTACCAGCGCGAGCGCGGCAAGTCGCTGCCGGTGGGCCAGGTCAGCCCCGAGCAGCTGGCGAAGTGGGCGGCCGAGGCCGAGGCGCTCGCCGGCCGGCTGCACGGCAAGCTGGGCGTCGCCGAGCCGAAGGTCTCCATGTAGCGCGCGGCTTATAATGCGCGTGCTTTGTCGCTGCATCTCGAACATCTCAATCCCGAACAGCTCGCGGCGGTCACGCTCGGCGACGAGCACGCGCTGATTCTGGCCGGCGCGGGCAGCGGCAAGACGCGCGTGCTGACCACGCGTATTGCCTGGCTGATCAAGAACGCCCGTGTGACCCCGGGCGGCGTGCTCGCGGTCACCTTCACCAACAAGGCTGCGCGCGAGATGCTCACGCGCCTGGGCGCCATGCTGCCGGTGAATCCGCGCGGAATGTGGATCGGCACCTTCCATGGCCTGTGCAACCGCTTGCTGCGCGCGCACCACCGCGACGCCGGGCTGCCGCAGACCTTCCAGATCCTCGATTCGCAGGACCAGCTCGGTGCGGTCAAGCGGCTGGTGAAGGCGCTCGGCGCGGACGAGGACCGCTTCCCGCCGCGCGAGCTGCAGTACTTCATCAACGCCAGGAAGGAAGAAGGGCTGCGTGCGCGCGACGTCGCTTTGACGGACGAGTCGACGCGCCGCTTCGCCGACCTGTACGCGGCCTACGACGAGCAGTGCCAGCGCGAGGGCGTGGTGGATTTCGCCGAGTTGCTGCTGCGCAGCTACGAGCTGCTGGCGAGAAACGAGCTGCTGCGCGAGCACTACCAGGCGCGCTTCCGCCACATCCTGGTGGACGAGTTCCAGGACACGAACAAGCTGCAGTACCGCTGGCTCAAGCTGCTCGCCGGGCGCGAGGCCGCGGTGTTGGCGGTCGGCGACGACGACCAGTCGATCTACGCCTTCCGCGGCGCCAACGTCGGTAACATGGCCGACTTCGAGCGCGACTTCCGGGTGCAGAAGGTGATCCGCCTGGAGCAGAACTATCGCTCGCACGGAAACATCCTCGACGCGGCGAACGCGCTGATCGCGAATAACCGCAAGCGGCTGGGCAAGAACCTGTGGACCGCCGCGGGCGAAGGCGAGCCGCTGCGCGTGTTCGAGGCCGAGACTGACGCGCTCGAGGCGCGCTGGATCGTCGAAGAAGTGCAGGCGCTGGTGAACGACGGCGCGCGGCGCGCGGACCTGGCGGTGCTGTACCGCTCCAACGCGCAGTCGCGGGTGCTCGAGCACGCGCTGTTTTCGGCCGGCATCGCCTACCGCGTCTACGGCGGCCTGCGCTTCTTCGAGCGCGCCGAGATCAAGCACGCGCTCGCCTACCTGCGGCTGATCGCTTCGAGCGACGACGACAACGCCTTCCTGCGGGTGTTCAACTTCCCGCCGCGCGGCCTTGGCGCGCGCACGCTCGAGCAGGTCCAGGACGCGGCGAAGGCGAACGGGACGTCGCTGTTTGCCGCGATTGAAGGCAAGGCGGGCGCCTTTCGCGCGCTGATCGAAGACCTGCGGCGCGAAACCGCCGAGTTGCCGCTGCCCGAGGCGGTCGAGCACGTGGTGGCGAGGAGCGGCCTGATCGAGCACTACAAGAACGAGCGCGATGGCGCCGACCGGATCGAGAACCTCGAGGAGCTGGTCAACGCCGCGGCCGCCTTCACCGAGGAGGAGCGCGCGGTCGAGTCGGACGAGGAAACGGACCCGTTGACCGCCTTTCTGACCCACGCCGCGCTCGAGGCGGGCGAGCACCAGGCGGGCGAGGGACAGGACGCGCTGCAGATGATGACGGTGCACTCGGCCAAGGGGCTCGAGTTCGAGGCGGTGTTCCTGACCGGGCTGGAAGAGGGGCTGTTTCCCCACGAGCAGAGCGTGGCGGAAAGGGATGGCCTTGAGGAAGAGCGGCGCCTGGCCTACGTCGCGATCACGCGCGCGAGGAAACGCCTTCACCTGTCGTTCGCGCAGACCCGCATGCTGCACGGGCAGACGCGCTACAACTTGCCCTCGCGCTTCCTGGATGAGATTCCCGAGGGCCTGATGAAGTGGCTCACGCCGCGCTTCGCCGCCCAGCGCGCGCGCCAGGCGCTTGCTTCGGTGTCGCAGGCCTGGGGCGCGCCGAGGAAGAAGGCGCCGGGCTTCGCCAGCCCCGCCGCGGCGGGCGGCTTTCGCGTCGGGCAGAACGTGCAGCACCCGAAATTCGGCTCCGGCGTGATCGTCGACGCCGAGGGCCAGGGAAACGACGCGCGCGTGCAGGTGAACTTCGGCGGCCAGGGCGTCAAGTGGCTCGCGGTCGCAGTGGCCAAGCTGCAGGCCGCCTAACGCAACGCATACTGAGGGAACGGATCATGGAATTCAGCAAAATCGCAGTGGTCGGCGCGGGCACTATGGGCCACGGCATCAGCCAGGCGCTGGCGGTCGCCGGAATCGACGTGGTGGTGACCGACGTCGCGCAGGCGCAGCTCGAGCGCGCCACGGCGGCGATTTCGGGCAGCCTCGATCGGCTGGTGAAGAAGGAAAAGATGAGCGCCGAGCAGAAGGCCGCCGCGCTCGCGCGCATCCAACCCTCGACCGACGTCGGCGCGGTCAAGGACTGCGGCCTGGTGATCGAGGCCGCGACCGAGAACTTGCCGCTCAAGCTCAAGATCTTCGCCCAGCTGGACGAGCTCGCGCCGGCGGGCGCCGTGATCGCCTCGAACACCTCGTCGATCTCGATCACGCGCCTGGCGGCTGCGACCAAGCGCCCCGACAAGGTGATCGGAATGCATTTCTTCAACCCGGTGCCGGTGATGGCGTTGGTCGAGCTGATCCGCGGGCTGCAGACCTCGGACGAGACTTACGCCGCGGTCGAGGCGCTGACGAAGAAGATCGGCAAGGCGCCGGTGCAGGTGCGAAACTCGCCCGGCTTCGTCGTCAACCGCATGCTTTGCCCGATGATCAACGAGGCGATCTTCGCCCTCGCCGAAGGCCTCGCGAGCGCGGAGCAGATCGATCAGGCGATGAAGCTCGGCGCTAACCACCCGATCGGACCGCTCGCGCTGTGCGACCTGGTCGGCCTGGACGTCGAGCTGGCGGTGATGCAGGTGCTGTTCGAGGGCTTCAAGGATCCGAAGTACCGCCCCGCCCCACTGCTGGTGGAGATGGTCGAGGCGGGCTACCTGGGCAGAAAGACGGGACGCGGATTCTTCAAGTACTGACTTTCGCGGAGGCGCTCATGCCGCTCACATCTCAGCAGATCGATCAGTACCGCCGCGACGGCTACGTCTGTCCGGTGCCGGTGATGCCGGCGGCCGAGGCGGCGGGGCTGCGGCGCACGCTCGAGGCCTTCGAGGCCGGGCAGGGCGGCAGGCTCGAGCCCGGCCAGCGCAGCCGCGCGTTCCTGCTGTTCAAATGGCTCGACGACCTGATCCGCGATGCGCGCGTGCTCGACCCGATCGAGCAGCTGATCGGCCCCGACATCCTGTGCTGGAGCACGATCTTCTGGATCAAGGAAGCAGGCTCGAAGAGCTTCGTTTCCTGGCACCAGGACAACACCTACTGGGGCCTGTCGAGCCGCAACGTGGTGACGGCCTGGTTCGCGATCGCGGACGCGAGCGTCGAAGCGGGCTGCATGAAGGTGATGCCGGGCACGCACACCGGCGAGACGCTTCCCCACGAGGACACCTACGACGCGGATAACATGCTCACGCGCGGGCAGGCGATCCGTGGCCTGGACGAGGCGCGCGCCGCCAGCATGCCGCTGCGCGCGGGCGAAATGTCGCTGCACAACTATTGCCTCGCGCACGGCTCGGGGCCGAACCTTTCGCCCGACCGCAGGATCGGGGTGTCGATGCACTTCATGCCGCCCGACACCAAGCAGGTGGTCGGCGCCTGGGATTGCGCCGCGTTGGTGCGGGGAAGCGACCGCTTCGGCCATTTCGCGCACGCGCCGGTGCCGGCACGCGATTTCGATCCCGAGGCAGTGGCCTTCCACGCCCGCGCCGCGGGCGCGATGCGCGAGGTGCTTTACGCCGGGGCCGCGCGCAAGCTTCAGCGGCTCTGAAGGCTCGTCAGGTCCCGGCGCAGCAGCTCGCCGATGCGCCCGATGCTGAGGTCGGCCGCCGGGTAGCGCGCGGTGTTGTGCGGATCATTGGCGTAGTGCCCCTGGCGCGCGAACACGGTGGTGACGCGCTCGCCCCAGGCTTGCTTGATCGCGGCCAGGATGCGCAGCTTGTCGTCCACCATGATGTAGCGCCGGGCCGGGAACAGGCGCTCGACGTCGGCCAGCATCTGTTCCTTGTGGACGTAGATCAGCACCCGTCCGGCCACCGCGTCCCACAGTCCCGAGCGCATCACCTTGCGCGGCTGGAACACGGCGTCGCCGTCCGACAGGATCACCGCGCGCGCCGCCCGGCCGGCGTGCCGCAGCACCTCGAGCGCGTCCGGATAGAGCCGCTCGGCGAACGGATAGTCCACCAGCCAGCCCGACAGCGCCAGCACGCGCGGGTCGTGCAGGCGTTCGAGCCGGTAGCGCTCTAGCGCGCCGAGGTAGTCGACGTAGCCGAGCTCTTCGCGCAGCTGCTCGAGGATGCTCCAGTAGCGGTCGCGCGCGTCGTGGCCGAACTCGCGCGCCAGGTGCGCCCGCAGATCCTGCTGGACGCGGTCGTTATCGAGCAGGGTGTTGTCGACGTCGAACAGGGCGACCAGTTCGTCGCCTGCGCCAAGGGTCACTTCCTCTCGCCCCCGGAGCCGGGTTTCTCGAGGTGGCCGCCGAACTCGTAGCGCATCGCCGAGAGCAGCCTGTCGGCGTACTCGCTGTGCCCGCGCGAGGCGAAGCGCGCGAACAGCGCGGCACTGATCACCGGCGCGGGAACGCCTTCGTCGATCGCGGCCTGCAGGGTCCAGCGCCCTTCGCCGGAGTCCGAGACGCGGCCGTCGAACTTGGCCAGCGCGGGGTCGGCGCGCAGCGCGCTGGCGGACAGGTCGAGCAGCCACGAGCCGATCACGCTGCCGCGGCGCCACACTTCGGCCACGCGCGCCACGTCGATGTCGTAGCGGTAGTGCTCCGGGTGGCGCAGCGGCGTGGTCTCGGCGTCGACCTCGCCCTGGCGCTTGCCGACCGCGGCGCCATGCAGAATGTTGAAGCCCTCGGCGTAGGCCGCCATGACCCCGTATTCGATCCCGTTGTGCACCATCTTGACGAAGTGGCCCGCGCCGTTCGGCCCGCAGTGCAGGTAGCCATTCTCCTCGGGCAAGGGCGCGCCCTCGCGCCCCGGGGTGCGCGCGGCGGACTCGACTCCTGGCGCCAGCGCGCGAAAGACCGGCTCGAGCCGCGCCACCACCTCGTTCTCGCCGCCGATCATGAGGCAGTAGCCGCGCTCCATGCCCCACACCCCGCCGCTCACCCCGACGTCGACGTAGTGCAGCTTCTTCTGTGCCAGGGCGGCGGCGCGGCGCAGGTCGTCGTGATAGTAGGAATTGCCGCCGTCGATCACGCAGTCCCCCGCTTCGAGCAGCGGAGTGAGCTGCTCCAGCACCGGGTCGACCGCGCCGGCTGGCACCATCAGCCAAACCGCGCGCGGCTTGGCCAGACGGGCGACGAAGTCCTTGAGCGCGCTGGTGCCGTACGCGCCGGCCTTCTCGAGCGTGCGCACCGCTTCGGCGTGCGCGTCGTACACGACCAGCTCGTGGCCAGCCTCGAGCAGGCGCCGCACCATGTTGGCGCCCATGCGCCCCAAACCGATCATTCCGAGCTGCATGCCTGTTCTCCTGAGTGAATGCGAATGCCCGCGCGCGGCGGGCTCAGCGCGACTGCATCTGCCGCAGGCCGTAGATCGCCGCGCCGAGCAGCGCCGCGCGCGTCTCGATCACGTGCACCGGTATGCCTTCGAGCATCTGGGCGAAGCGCCCCTTGTTGACGAAGGCCTGCGCGAAGGCGCCGTCCTCGAGCTGCGGCAGGATACGCGGCGCGATGCCGCCGCCTATGTATACGCCACCGGTGGCGAGCACCTTGAGCGCCAGGTTGCCCGCTTCGGCGCCGAGGATCGAGACGAAGCTGCGCAGCGTCAGCCTGCACAGCGCATCGCCCGCCGGTTCGCGCAGCGCGGCCTGCACGATGAGCGGGGTGCGATCGGATGCCTTAGCCAGCTCGGCGGCGAGCGCGGGCGACTCCGGCTCGCGCCCCGAATCGCGCAGGAAATCGTAGATGTTGGGAAGGCCCATGCCCGAGCACACCCGTTCATAGCCGACTCGCGCATAGCGCGTGCGCAGGTAGCCGAGCAGCTCCGTTTGCAGCTCGTCGCTCGGGGCGAAGTCCGCGTGACCGCCCTCGGACGGGCAGGCGACGTATTCGCTGCCGCTCCAGACCAGGAAGGCCTCGCCCAATCCTGTACCAGGCGCGATCACCGCCATCGCTCCGCGCGGCTGCGCGTGGCCGGGCTTGACGGTGCGCAGCTCGTCCGCATGCAGGTTCGGCACCGCGTGCGCGATCGCCTGCAGGTCGTTGAGCAGCGCCGCGCTGCCGAGGCCGAGCCTGGCGCACAGCGTCCGCTCGTCCACCACCCAGGGCAGGTTTGTCAGTTGCGCGCGGCCGTCGATCACCGGGCCGGCGACGTCGAAGCACGCCGCGCGCGCCTTTGCGCGCTGGCGGCCGAGGAACTCCTCGACCATGCTTTCGAGGCCGTCGTAGCGCGCGCTCGCGAACTCCGCTTCCGCCACCGGCCGGCGTGGGCCTCGCTCGGCGTCGTAAAGCGCGAGCAGTGTCTTCGTGCCGCCGATGTCTCCCGCGATCAGCATGTATCCCGATTCTAGGCCAACCCGCTTAAGACACCCTTAGTTTGCGGCCTGCATGGGATTGACATCGGTATTTGCGGCCAGCACAATCCGCGCCCTGTTTTGATGAGTGCGGACGATTACGGGTAGAGCGATGAGATCAGTGACATACGTGACGACATGCAGTCGGGCGGCGCCGAATTTGCGCGCAGCCGTGCTCGCGATCGACCCCAGGCAGGGAGACCGCACCGCGCCAGCAATCCGGGCTCTGGAGGAAACGTAACGCGCGCGTCTATACGCGTTTCACCAAAGCCCGGTTGCGCCGCAAGGCCACCGGGCTTTTTTGTTGCCCGTGCGCCGGAATCGGATTTGCAGCAATGCATTGATGGAACTTGGATGCGGCAAGTGCTTCGTGTTGCCGCATCCGATAAGGAGTTCGTCGCGGAAACGACCGCAGCGGGCGAGGCTCGCGAGTCCTCCCTGGCGCGCTCGGCCTGAAACATCGGCCTTGCGTGTACCGCGGGCGCGGAAGCGGCTGACACACGTGGATAGCTCAGACAGGTAGAGCAATCGGTTTGTGACCGAAAAGTCGCGGGTTCAAATCCCGCTCTCACGAAAGGCATTGGGAGCCTTGAGGCAGCACCAAGCAGCACAAACGCAGTACGGGGCCGGTTTCGGCCGGCGCGGCAGACGACCGCCGCGCCGGCACCGGGCGCCAGGCCGAGCGCGCCGTGCGGCGCGCGCGGGCGAAGCGGCAACAGCCGAGCGCGGAATGACGCGCAAGGCGCGGCCGACTTCCCTCACGCGCGCGGCGGTGCCCGCAAGGCGGCCGGGAAGCCGGAATCCCGATTGGCACGAGGTGATGGATAAAGACAGGACGAAGGAGGGCGACGATGTTGAAGCAGACGACGATGGAGGAGGCGGTGCGGCTCACCGTACGCGAAGCCGAGGTGCTGCGCCTGATCGCGGGCGGCCGTACCTACGGGCAGATCGCCGAACAACTCGGCATGTCGGCGCACACGGTGACCTCGCACGTCAAGAACGCGTACCGCAAGCTCGATGTGCACTCCGGGCCGGCGGCGGTGATGCGCGCCATCGAGCTGCGGCTGCTCGAGGTGACGATCTGACGAAGGGACCGAGAAAAGGAAAGGAACGGTGATGTTTGTACGCAAGTTGCGCCTGAAGAAGGACGAGCGCGCGCTCCTGCTCAAGGATGGTGATTTTGTCGAGATCCTCGGTCCGGGCGAGCACGCTCGCTTCGACCCGCTGTTTCGTCTCGAGCTGGAGAAGTTCTCGATGGAAAAGACCCGTTTCGCCCACAGGCTGGAGAACTATCTGGTCAGGGTCGAGCCGGAGATCGTGGAGCGCGAATTCCACCTCGTCGATCTGGGCCCCACCGAGATCGGACTCCGCTACGAAGACGGCGTGCTCGTCGAGGCACTGGCGCCCAGTACGCACCGGCTTTACTGGAAGGGTTACGTCGACCAGCGGTTCGAGCGCTACGACATTTCGACCCAAGCGGCCATTGCCCCGGAGCTGCTTGCGCAGCTCGATGCATTGACGGATGAGAAGAGGAAGACGATGATGATTATTCGCAAATTCTGCGTGAACAAGGACGAACGTGCGCTGCTGTTCGACCGGGGCGATTTCGTCGCGATCCTGGGCCCGGGGGAGCACATTCGCTTCGATCCGTTCCGTCGGCTGGAGCTGCAGAAATTCGCACTTGCTGAGACGCGTTTCGATCATCGGCTGGACGACTGGCTGCTGAAGGTCGAGCCGGAGCTGGTGGCGCGCGAGTTCCATTTTGTGGAGCTTGGTGCGACCGAGGTCGGGCTTGTCTACGAGGACGGCGTGCTGGTCGCCGTACTGGCGCCGAATACCCGCCAGCTGTACTGGAAGGGTTACATCGACCTGCGCTTCGAGCGCATCGACATCTCGACCGATTTCGCGATCGACGCAAAGCTCGTGCCGCAGCTCATCGCATGCACCGGCCCGGGCTTCAAGTCGCTGGTGACCGGCGGTGATGGCGTATTCGGCGTGCAGGTGCCGGCGTTCCACGTAGTGGCGCTGTACGTGAACGGCAAGCTGCACGACGTGCTCGAAGCGGGCGCATACGCTTTCTGGGCCTTCGGTCGCGACCTGCGCGTGGACTTCGTGGACCTGCGTTTGCAGGTGATCGAGGTGACGGGGCAGGAGATCCTGACCAAGGACAAGGTGCCGCTGCGGGTGAACCTGAACGCCGGCTACCGCGTGACCGACGTCGCGACCGCGTTCGCCAAGCAGGCCAAGCCGGCGGACTTCCTGTACCGCGAGCTGCAGTTCGGCCTGCGCGCGGCGGTGGGAACCCGAACCCTGGACGAACTGCTCGAGAACAAGGGCGTGATCGACCAGGTGGTAGCGGACCATATCTCGCGCCGCGTGCAAGGCTTCGGCATCGAGGTCGACTCGGTCGGCGTCAAGGACATCATCCTGCCGGGTGATATGAAGATGATACTGGCGAGGGTGGTGGAAGCAGACAAGATCGCGCTGGCCAACGTGATCCGCCGCCGTGAGGAGACCGCGGCGACTCGTTCACTGCTGAACACCGCCCGGGTGATGGAGGACAACCCGACCGCGCTGCGGCTGAAGGAGCTGGAGACGCTGGAGAAGGTGACCGAGAAGATCGACAGGATCTCGGTGTTCGGCGGGCTCGATGCGGTGCTCAAGGATCTGGTGAAGCTTCGCTGAGCTCCGATCTTTGTGCCGTCAGGAAAGTTGAGCGACAAGCAGGTAGCGCGCCAGACGCCCGGTGGCCATGAACGCCAGCGCGGCGAGCCAGTTCACCCGCAGCCAGCCGGCGGCGAGGCACAGCGCGTCGCCTACCAGCGGCAGGAAGGCGAAGAAGGTCGCCAGGCTGCCGTAGCGCTCGATCCGGCGCAGCGCGCGCTTATTGAGCTTGTGGCGTGTGTGCTCGGGCACCAGCCGCCCCAGCGCGTAGGTGGTCATGCCGCCCGCGGTGTTGCCCAGCGTCGCCAGCGCGATCGCGAGCGCGGCGTGCCCGGGATAGAGGCTGAGGTAGCCGAACAGCACCGCTTCGGACGGCAGCGGGACCAGCGTCGCGGCGACGAAGCTGGCGACGAACAGGCCGGCGAGGCCGCCTTCTGGCGAGAGGAGCGCGTGCAGGGTGTGCTAGTCTTTTCGGCGTGAAACGGAACGATTATCTGGAACGCATTCTCAAGGCGCGAGTCTACGACGTGGCGATCGAATCGCCGCTCGAGCGCGCGCCCGGGCTGTCCAAGCGGCTGCGAAATACGCTCCTGCTCAAGCGCGAGGACCTGCAGCCGGTATTCTCGTTCAAGCTGCGCGGCGCCTACAACAAGATGGCGAACCTGCCGCCGGCGAAGCTGAGCAAAGGCGTCATCGCCGCCAGCGCGGGCAACCACGCGCAGGGCGTGGCGCTCGCCGCGCAGCGGCTGGGCTGCCGCGCGGTCATCGTGATGCCGGTAACCACGCCGAAGATCAAGGTCGACGCGGTGGCGGCGCGCGGGGCGGAGGTCGTGCTGCGCGGCGATTCGTATTCGGACGCGTACGCGCACGCAATGCAGATCAAGCGCCGGCGCGGCCTCACCTTCGTCCACCCCTACGACGACCCCGACGTCATCGCCGGGCAGGGAACGATCGGGATGGAGATTGCGCGCCAGCACGCCGGGCCGATCGACGCCGTGTTCGTCGCAGTCGGGGGCGGCGGGCTGATCTCGGGCATCGCGAGCTACCTCAAGCGGCTGCGCCCGGAAATCAGGATCATCGGCGTCGAGCCGGTCGACGCCGACGCCATGGCGCGCTCGCTCAAGGCCGGCCGGCGGGTGGTGCTCGATCAGGTCGGACTGTTCGCCGACGGCGTCGCGGTCAAGCAGGTCGGCAAGGAGACTTTCCGCCTGGCGCGCAAGCTGGTCGATGAGATGGTGCTGGTCGACACCGACGAGATGTGCGCCGCGATCAAGGACGTGTTCGAGGACACGCGCGTGGTCCTCGAGCCGGCGGGCGCGCTCGCGATCGCCGGCGCAAAGGCATGGGTCGCGAAGCGCGGGGCGCGCGGCAAGACGCTGGTCGCGGTGGCCTGCGGCGCGAACACCAACTTCGACCGCCTGCGCTTCATCGCCGAGCAGGCCGAGCTGGGCGAGCACCGCGAGGCGATTCTCGCGGTCACCATCCCGGAGCGCCCGGGGAGCTTCAAGAAGTTCTGCGCCACCCTCGGCGCGAAGAACATCACCGAGTTCAACTACCGCATCGCCGAATCGCGCGAGGCGCACATTTTCGTCGGCATCGAGACCGCCAACCAGGCGGAAACCGGGAAGATCGTGCGCAACCTCGAGCGCCACAGCCTGCGCACGCTCGACCTGTCGGACAACGAGATGGCGAAGACTCACCTGCGCCACATGGTCGGCGGGCGCGCGCCATGGTCGGGCGACCGGCGCGCGGCGCGCGCGGCGAACGAGCTGCTGTACCGCTTCGAGTTCCCCGAGCGGCCCGGCGCGCTGATGCGCTTTCTGAACAACATGCGCGGCGACTGGAACATCAGCCTGTTCCACTATCGCAACCAGGGCGCCGACTACGGCCGCGTGCTGGTCGGCATCCAGGTACCGCCGCACGAGATGCGCGAGTTCGGCCAGTTTCTCGCCAAGCTCGGCTATCCCTTCGTCGAAGAAACCCGCAATCCGGCCTACCGGCTGTTCCTCAGCTAGGCCTTGCCGAAGTAGTCCGGTGCGATCTCACCCGCGTAGCACACCGGGGAGGCGAGCGCGCTCGGCTCCCCGGCCGGCGGCGCGCCGAGGAACACCAGCCCCGGCGGATCGCGCCGGTAGACGCCGCGCTCGGTGACCACGTAGTCGAGCGGGATGTCCCAGGACTGGGGGTGAATCGTCTCGATCCGGGCGAGCTCGTAGCTGACCCCGATGGTAGCGGGCTTCTTGGGGAGGCTCGCCAGTGTGCGGTCGAAAAAGCCGCCGCCGTAGCCCAGCCGGTAGCCCTGCGCGTCCCAGCCGTTCATCGGCAGCAGCACCGCGTCGGGCGCGAGTTCGGCCGAATCCACCGGGTAGGGGATGCCCATCGCGCCCTCGGCCAGCCTGACCCCGGGGTGCCACTCGCGGAACGCAAGCGGAGTCTTGGGCGCGAGCACCACCGGCAGCGCAGTGCGCGCGCCGTGCGCGCGCAGCCGGCGCGCGAGGTGGCGCGGGTCGTACTCGTTGCGGATCGGCCAGCAGATCGCGACGGTCGCCTTGGCCAGCCCCGGGAACGCGCGCTCGATATGCGTGTCGATGCTCTGACGCCATGATTCGAGCGTGGCGGCGTCGAGCGCGAGGCGCGCCGCGACGAGCCGTTCGCGCTCTCCGCGGCGCCAGCGCTTGAGCATTTCAATATCCATGCGCGTGGTATGCTTACTCGATGATTTTGCAGCGTTTCCGCAATATAGCACTGGCGCTGTGTATGGTCGCGCCAGCTGCCTTCGGCGCAACAAGTGCGGACGAAGCGCTGCTGAAGGCCTACGACGCGTTCAACGCCGGCGACGCGATAGCGCTTGCGCGCTACGCGCCAGCGCTCGAAGGCGGCGCGCTCGAGCCGTACGCAGAGTACTGGGCGCTCGAGCTGCGGCTCGAAGACGCGCCCGATGCCGACGTGCACGCCTTTCTCGCCAAGCATGCCGGAACCTATCTCGCCCAGGCGCTGCGCGCCGACTGGGCCAAGCAGCTCGGCAAGCGCGAGCAATGGGAGCGCTTCGAGCGCGCGCTCGCCCCGCTCGAAGCGCGCGACCTGGAGCTTCGCTGCTACGACCGGGCCGCGCGGCTCGCGCGCGGCGATGCGGCAGCCGTGCCGGAGGGGAAATCCATGTGGCTCGAGCCGGGCGACCTGCCCGCAGGTTGCCAGCTGCTGGCCGACAAGCTCGCCGCGCGCGGCGCGATCCATGCGAGCGACATCTGGCAGCGCGCGCGGATGCTGTTCGGGCGCGGCCAGATCACCGCGGCCAAGAGCGCGCTCGGCTATCTGCCGCCCGAGCAGGCGCCGGACGAGTTGCTGCTCGCGCAGGCGGCGACGCAGCCGCAACAGGTGCTGGCGCGCGTGCCGCGTCATTTCGGGCGGCGCGCCACGCGCGAAGTCGCCGTGCTCGCGGCGGTGCGGCTTGCAGCCGCGGATCCTCGTCTCGCGGCAGAGGCACTCGAGGGACCGGTAGTGCGCAGGCTGCACGCAACGGAGCGCGCCTATCTGTGGGGCCGCGTCGCGCTCGAAGGCGCGCGCGCGCACGACGACAAGGCGCTCGACTGGTACGCCAAGCTGGGCCGCTCGCCGCTCGCCTACGACCTGGCGGCCTGGAAGGCGCGCGCCGGGCTGCGCCGCGGCGACTGGCAGGCGGTGCGCGACGCGATCGACGCCATGTCCGGGCCGGACAGCCGCCAAACGGTGTGGGTCTACTGGTATGGGCGCGCGCTCGCGGCACAGGGCAAACCGGAGGCGGCGCGCGCCTACTATCTGCGCATTTCCGGCGAAACCGATTTCTACGGCCTGCTCGCCACCGAAGAGCTCGGCTCGACGGCGACGTTCCCGCCGTCGACCTACATGCCGACCGAGGCGCAGGTGGCGGCGGCGCGCGGCATTCCGGGTCTCGCGCGCGCGCTCGAGCTTTACCGGCTTGGCCTGCGCACCGAGGCCACGCATGAATGGGTGTTCGCGATCCGCGGCATGAGCGACCGGGAACTGCTTGCCGCCGCCGAGCTGGCGCGGCGCGAAAGCGTGTACGACCGCGCCATCAATACCGCGAACATGACCGTGCGCCTGCACGACTACCGCGTCAGGTATCCGGTGCCGTTCGAGAGCATGTTCGGCGACTACGCGCGCACGCAAGGGCTGGACGAGGCATGGGTGCTCGGCCTGGTGCGCCAGGAAAGCCGCTTTGCCGTCGACGCCCGTTCAGACGCGGGCGCGCGCGGCTTGATGCAACTCATGCCGCGTACCGCGCGCTGGGTCGCGCGCAAGATCGGCCTGGTGCAATACGAGCCGCACGACGTGGCCGAGGTCGAGACCAACATCACGCTCGGCACCGGCTACCTGAAGATGGTGCTGGACGACCTCGGGCACGAGGTACTCGCTTCGGCCGCGTACAACGCCGGTCCGCGGCGGGCGCAGCGCTGGCGCGACGCCAAGCCGCTCGAAGGAGCGGTTTACATCGAGACCATTCCGTTTGGCGAAACGCGTCGCTACGTGAAGAAGGTAATGGCGAACGCGGTAATCTACGCTGCGCTGCTCGGCGAGCCGCGCAACTCGCTGCATGCGCGGCTCGGCGTGATACCCGCCGCCGTTCCGGGCGGCAGCGAAGACGACACGCTTCCCTGACGGATCCGATACGGCCATGCGCTACGAAAACATCCTCGTTCTGGGCGGCGGCGGTTTCGTCGGCCGCCACCTCGTCTCCGCGCTCGCCGCGCAGGGCGTTCGCGTCACGGTCCCGTCGCGCAGCCGCGAGCGCGCCAAGCACCTCCTGCTGCTGCCCACGGTCGACGTGGTCGAGTGCGACCTCAACCGGCGCGACGCGCTCTCGGCGCTGGTCGCCGGGCGCGACGCGGTGGTCAATCTGGTCGGCATCCTGCACGGCCCCAACTTCGCCCGCGCGCACGTCGAGCTGCCGCAGGCGGTACTCGCGGCCTGCCGCGAGCACGGCGTGCGGCGCGTGCTGCACATGAGCGCGCTCGGGGCCTCGAGCGACGCGCCGTCCGAGTACCTGCGCTCAAAGGGCGCGGGCGAACAGGCGGTGCTCGCGGCGAACGATCTCGACGTAACGGTCTTCCGCCCCTCGGTGATCTTCGGCCCCGAAGACGCCTTCCTCAACCTGTTCGCGATGCTCGCCCGGCTGATGCCGGTGCTGCTGCTGGCGTGCCCGCAGGCGCGCTTCCAGCCGGTCTACGTGCGCGACGTGGCGCGGGTGATGATCGACGCGCTGGGCGAGAGCAAGTCGTTCGGCCGGGCCTACGACCTGTGCGGGCCCAAGGCCTACACGCTGCGCGAGCTGGTCGAAACCGTTTGCCGGCTCACCGGCCGCCGCCGGCTGGTGCTCGGCCTGCCAGACTGGCTTTCGACCCTGCAGGCCTTGCTGCTGGAGCTCGCGCCCGGCGAGCCTCTGATGACGCGCGACAACCTCCGCTCGATGCAGGTTCCGAGCGTGTGCGATTGCAGCCTGCCGTTCGGCGTCGTGCCGCAGGAGCTCGAGGCGCTGGCGCCCGCCTGGCTCGCGCCGAGCGGTGCGCGGCGGCGCTACCCCGTGTTCCGCTGGCGCGCGCGCAGATGAGCGGGCTGGTCCTGGTCGTCGGCAACAAGAACTACTCGTCCTGGTCGTTGCGGCCGTGGCTGGCGATGAAGGCGCTCGGGCTCGAGTTCGAGGAGCGGCGCGTCTCGCTCTACGTCCCGGGTGCCAAGGAGCGTCTGCTGGGCTACTCGCCGGCGGGCAAGGTGCCGATCCTGATCGACGGCGAGCGAAGAGTATGGGACTCGCTCGCCATCCTCGAGTACCTGGCCGAGAGCCACCCGTCGCTGTGGCCCGCGGCGCCGGCGGCGCGCGCGGTCGCGCGCTCGATCAGCGCCGAGATGCACTCCGGCTTCGGCGCGCTGCGCCAGCACATGAGCATGAACATCCGCAAGCGCCACCCCGGCAAGGGGCGCACGCCCGAGGCGCTCGCGGACGTCACGCGCATCGTCGCGATGTGGAGCGACTGCCGTGCGCGCTTCGGCGCAGCCGGCCCGTTCCTGTTCGGCGCCTTTGGCGCGGCCGACGCGATGTACGCGCCCGTGGTACTGCGCTTTCGCACCTACGCGGTCGAGCTTCCGCCGACCTGCCGCGCCTATGCCGATGCGGTGCTCGCGCTGCCGGCGCTGGGCGAGTGGATCGAGGCCGCCGAACGCGAGACCGAGTCGCTGCCGCAGTTCGAGATGTACGGCTGAATGCGCATCACGCTGCCCGACCGTACCCGGCTCCACCGGCTGGCTGCCGCTGCCGCGCTGGTCGCGGCGCTGTGGGGCGTGCACGCCGAGCTGCCTGCCGGATTCGCGCTGCACTTTCTCGGCGCGACGCTGATGTACCTCATGTTCGGCACGCCGCTCGCGCTTGCGGGAATGGCCCTCGCGGCGGCGCTCGCCTGCGCGCTCGGCGGCGGAGACTGGCATGCGTTGCCCGCGCTCTGGCTGGCCGACGGGGCCGTGCCGGTCGCGTGCGCCTTCGCCGCTCACCGGCTGATCGAGCGCTATGCGCCGTCCAACCTGTTCGTCTATGTCTTCGGCGCCGCCTTCGCGGGCGCCGGACTGTCGATGTTCGCTTCGCTCGCCGCCCATCGCCTGCTCGGCGACAGCGTGGAGCCTTTCGTCGCACTGGGGCTGATGCTCGGCTTCGGCGAGGCCTTCCTGACCGGCGCGCTGGTGACGCTGTTCGTGGTCTACCGCCACGACTGGGTGTGCACCTTCGACGACACGCGTTATCTCGCGCGGCGATGAAGGCCTACGTGGTCGGCGGTGCGGTGCGCGACGAGCTGCTCGGCCTGCCGGTCGCCGACCGCGACTGGGTGGTGGTCGGCGCCACGCCCGAGCAGATGACCGCCGAGGGCTACCGGCCCGTGGGGCGCGATTTCCCCGTCTTCCTGCATCCCCGGACCAAGGAGGAATACGCGCTCGCGCGCACCGAGCGCAAGAGCGGGCGCGGCTACCGCGGATTCACCGTTTACGCCGCGCCCGAGGTGACGCTCGAGGAGGACCTGAAGCGGCGCGATCTCACGCTCAACGCGATGGCGCGCACCGAGGACGGTACGCTCATCGACCCGTTCGGCGGCAGGCGCGACCTCGAGGCGGGCGTGCTGCGCCATGTGAGCGAGGCCTTCGCCGAGGATCCGGTGCGCATCCTGCGCGTGGCGCGCTTCGCCGCGCGCTTCGACTTCCGCGTCGCCGACGAGACCGCAGCGCTGATGCGGCGCATGGTCGAGGCGGGCGAAGTGGAGGATCTCGTCCCCGAGCGCGTGTGGCAGGAATTCGCCAAAGGACTCGCTGAGCGGCACCCGCGCCGGCTGTTCGCAGTACTGGCCGAGTGCGGCGCGCTGGCGCGGCTGCTGCCTGAGATCCGGGCCGATGAGGCGCTCTACGCCGCGCTCGGGCGAGCGGCGCAGGAAGGCGCACCGCTTGCGCTGCGCTTTGCGCTGCTCGCGTGGCCGCTCGACGAGGCGGCCGTGCGCTCGCTGTGCGCGCGGTTGCGCGCGCCGAACGAGGCGAGCGAGCTCGCGCTCGCGGCATGCCGCTGCCGCGAGCGGATTCGCGCTGCGGGCCGCGCCGATTCCGCCGCGCTTCTGGAGACCCTCAAGCGCGCCGATTCCATCCGGCGCGCCGACCGGTTCGGCCAGCTGCTGACCGTGGCGCGCCTGGCCGAGCCGGGCGACGCGAGCGAGCGCGCAATCGGCCGCCTGCGGCTCGCGCTCGCCGCAGCGCAGGGCGTGGACGCCGCGGCGATCGCGCGCGCGACGCCCTCGCCGGCCGAGATCCCGGCGCGGCTCGATCGCGCGCGCGAACGGGCGATCGCCGCCTCGCTCGCCGAAAGCTAGAGCAGGCGGCCGATCAGGTAGACCGCGAGCGACAGCACCACGGTGCTGGCGAAGGGGATGTAATAGATGCGCCCGCGCAGCGGAATTTTGAGATCGCCCGGCAAGCGCCCGATTCCCAGACGAGAGAACCACGGCTGCGCCGCGGACAGCACCGCGAGTGCGATGAACAGGGTCAACAGCCACTTCAGCACGGCGAAACACCTCCTCTACGCAACGCCTCCGGAGGCGCTAAACTCGTCGCCTTTGACCGGACAGGGAGAACGCCGATGATCGACCTCTACACTTGGGGCACGCCCAACGGCCGCAAGGTTTCCATCATGCTGGAGGAGTGCGGCCTGACGTACCGAGTGCACAGCATCGACATCGGCAAGGGCGACCAGTTCAAGCCCGAGTTCGTGGCGATCAACCCGAACAGCAAGATCCCCGCGATCGTAGACTCCGAGGGGCCGGACGGCAAGCCGATGTCGCTGTTCGAGTCGGGCGCGATCCTGGTCTATCTCGCCGGCAAAACCGGAAAATTCCTGCCGCGCTCGGTGCGCGACAAGTACGACGCACTGCAGTGGCTGATGTTCCAGATGGGCGGCGTCGGGCCGATGTTCGGCCAGGCGCACCACTTCATCCGCGCGAAGAAGGACGAAGTCCCCTACGGCACCGAGCGCTACGTAAACGAAGCGAAACGCCTGTACGGCGTCATGGACAAGCATCTCGCGCGCCATGCCTACCTCGCCGCGGGCGAATATACGATCGCCGACATCGCCACCTACCCGTGGGCGGCTCGCCACGAATGGCATCGGGTCGACCTAGCCTCGTTTCCGAACGTGAAGCGCTGGTTCGACACCATTTCCCGCCGCCCGGCCGTGCCGCGCGGGATGGCCGTTCCGTACCTGAACTGAGCCGCGTGCTGGAGCTGCTGGCGCTGCCGGCGGGCGCGGGCGCCGCTGCGCGCGCGCCGCTGATCTTCGTGCACGGCGCCTACGTCGGCGCGTGGTGCTGGGCCGAGCATTTCCTGCCCTGGTTCGCCGAGCGCGGCCACCCGGTCTGCGCGCTGTCGCTGCGCGGGCACGGCGCCAGCGCAGGGCGCGAGCGGCTGCACGAATTCGGCCTGGCGGACTTCGCCGACGACCTGGCGTCCGCGCTCGAGGGATTCGAGCGCCCGCCGGTACTCGTCGGGCATTCGATGGGCGCGCTGGTGGTGCAGAAGTACCTCGAGCGCAATCCGGGCGCGGCGCAGGCCGCGGCGCTCTTCTGTCCCGTGCCGCCATTCGGCATCCTGCCGTCGTCGTTCTCGCTTGCGCTGACGCACCCCGGCTTGTTCGCCGAAATCAATGCGCTCGCATTCGGCGGGCGTGCCTCGCGCGCCGCGCTGCAGCAGGCGCTGTTCGCCGGCCCGGTGGAGGCCGAGCGCCTGGAGCGCTATTTCACGCGCATGCAGCCTGAGTCGCGGCGCGCGATCCTCGACATGAGCGGCTGGGGGCTGCCGCAGACCTGGCGCACGACGCTGCCCGACACGGTCGTGTTCGGCGCCGAGCGCGACGTGCTGATTTCGCCCGCGCTCGCGCAGAGCACGGCCCAGTTGCTCGGCGCCGACTACCGAACGCTGCCCGGGCTGGGCCACGCCGTGATGCTCGAGCCGGGCTGGCGCTTGGCGGCGGAGGCGCTTGCCGATTGGCTCGACGAGCGCGGGGCCTGATCAGGGCGCCTTCTTCGCGTACTTGGCGAGAAAGGCGTTGATGTCATCGATGCGCAGCTGCGGCTCGTCGGGGTCAGGCTGCGAGCCGACCACGCGGTTCATCCATTCCATGTTCTTCTCCATGCGCGCGACCACGGCACGCCACTCCTCGGCGGTGTGGCGCTTGGGATCGGGCAGAACGTGGCATTGGCGGCAGGCGAGCCGGAACGGTTCGCCGCGCGGGGTGAACGCCTCCGGGTAGCGGCGCGGGTCGAGAGGCTTTTGCCCGTGGCGGCGCAGGTAATCGAGCAGCACGCGCTCTTCGTCTTCACTCGGCGCGCGCAGGCCGGCCATCATCTCGTGCATCAACCGCCCCATGTTGCCCTTGCCGCGCATGCGCGCGGCCATGCGCTCCACCACCTTAGGCCATTTCGCCGCCTGGTGCATGGCCGGATTCGGCAGGTTGTGGCACTGCACGCAGTAGCGCACCGTAAGTTCCGCTCCGGGCGAGTCCGGCTCGGGCAGCATCTCCGGCTCGAAGCCGGGCGGGAGGATGCGCTCCAGCATCGGCCCGTAGGGGCTTTCCTGCCAACGCTGTTTCGCCTGTGCAACCGCGGCGTCGTAGTCCGACGCGCCGGCCGCGGCGGCGTGCGCGACGGCCAGCGCGAGACAGAGGACAGACACGCGCAGCATGCTCAAAGCGTATGCGACCGATCTCCGCGCGTAAAGCCCGCGAGCGGCTGCGCGACGCCGCGCCCCAGGGCAAGCACCTTGAACAGCTCGCCCATTTCGGCCGGCGAAAGCAGCGTCTGCGCCTGCGCCGCGAGCGGGGCGTAGCGGCGCACATCCGCCGCGTCGACCTGCCCCAGAATGTCGGTCAGGCCGCAGTTGAGCAGGAAGTCGGCCTGCGAGGCGTAGCCGAGCACGTCCAGGTCGGCGTCGGCGGCGGCGTGGGCGAGCGCGCTGAAATCGACGTGCGCCGTGATGTCCTGCAGCCCCGGCAGGTAGAACGGATCGCCGTGCGCGCGGTGCCGGTAGTGGCACATCAGGGTGCCCATCGAGCGCTGCGGGTGGTAGTACTCGCGCGCCGGAAAGCCGTAGTCGACGATCAGGATGGCGCCCGCCTCGAGCATGCCGGCGAGCGCCGCGATCCACGCCCTGCCGGCCAGCCCGAGCTCGCTTTCGTAGCGCTCCGACGGCGGCAGCGCGATCTCGATCGCGCGCGCCGCGTCGAGCACCGCGCCCGCGGCCGGGCGCTCGCTCCAGGCGAGCATGCCTTCGTTGGCGCACACGCCGCGCTCGGCAATGCCGTTCCGGGTCCAGGCAACCGCGTGCACCGGCATCGCATCCAGCACTTCGTTTGCCAGCACCACGCCGCGGAAGCGCTCCGGCAGGCGCTCGAGCCAGCGCGCGCGAGCGCCGATGCGGTCGCGCTGGCGCCCGGCCAGCTCGGCGCTCGGCTCGACGATGAAGTAGGGCTGCCCCGCGGGCAGGGCGTCGAGCAGGGCGGCGGCGAGCGCGCCGCTGCCGGCACCGAACTCGAGGATCGCCGCACCGGGCTCGAGCAGCGCGGCGACCTGGCGCGCGAGCGTGCGCCCGAACAGCGCACCCAGCTCCGGCGCGGTGACGAAGTCGCCCGCCGCGCCGAGCTTGGCCGCCCCGCCCGCGTAGTAGCCAAGGCCGGGCTGGTACAGCGCGAGCTCCATGTAGCGCGCGAAGCTGATCCAGTTGCGCCCGGCCGCGAGCTCGGCGCCGATGCGCTCCATCAGCGCGCGGCTCGCCGCGCGCGCCTGCGGGCCGGGTTCGGGCAGGGACGAATCCATTCTCGGCCTAGGCTACCCGGTCCGCTAGAATTCGCAACGCGATGGGCGAATCCCTGGACGGAAAGGTGGCGCTGGTCACCGGCGGCGCGAAGCGCGTCGGCGAGGCGATCGTGCGCCGGCTGCACGCCGCGGGCGCGCGAGTGGCGCTGCACTACCGCGAATCGGAGGCCGACGCGGCGCGGCTCGAGGCCGAGCTGTCGGCGCTGCGCCCGGGCAGCGCGGCCCGCGTGCGGCGCGACCTGCTCGAACCGAACGCCGCCGAGGCGCTGGTGGCGGCGGCGGTGGAGCGCTTCGGGCGGCTCGACCTGGTGGTAAACAACGCCTCGATCTTCTACCCCGGCGGGATAGGCAGGATCGAGCCGCGGCACTGGGACGAGCTCGTGGGCTCGAACCTGCGTGCGCCGCTGTTCGTTTCGCAGGCGGCGGCGCCGCACCTGAAGCAGGCGCGCGGCGCGATCGTCAATATCACCGATATCCATGCCGAGCGCCCGCTGAAGGGCTTTCCGGTCTACAGCGTCGCCAAGGCCGGGCTGGCGGCGCTCACCCGCTCGCTCGCTCTCGAGTTGGCGCCGGAGGTGCGGGTCAACGCGGTCGCACCGGGCGCCATCGCCTGGCCGGAGGAGGGCAAGTTCGACCACGCTGAGCGAGAGCGCATTGTCGCCACCACTCCGCTCAAGCGGATCGGCAGCCCGGACGACATCGCCCAGGCGGTGCATTTCCTCGCTACGGCGCTGTTCGTGACCGGCCAGACGGTGGCGGTCGACGGCGGGCGCTCGGTATTCCTGTGACCGACCCGCGCAAAGCGAAGTACGAAGGCAACAAGCTCGCCAAGCGCCTGCGCCGCCAGGCGGGCGAGGCGATCGCCGACTTCGGCATGATCGAGGCGGGCGACCGGATCATGGTGTGCCTGTCGGGCGGCAAGGACAGCTACGGGCTGCTCGACGTGCTGCTCGCGCTGCGCGACAAGGCGCCGGTCGAGTTTGAACTGGTGGCGGTCAACCTGGACCAGAAGCAGCCCGGGTTTCCGGCGCGCGTGCTGCCCGAGTACCTGGCGGCGCGCGGCGTACCGTTCCGGATCGTCGAGCAGGACACCTACTCGGTGGTGAAGCGGCTGATCCCGGAGGGCCGCACGATGTGCTCGCTGTGCTCGCGGCTGCGGCGCGGCGCGCTGTATCGCGTGGCCGGTGAACTCGGCGCGACCAAGATCGCGCTCGGCCACCACCGCGACGACATCCTCGCAACTTTCTTTCTCAACCTGTTCTACGGCGGCAAGCTCAAGGCCATGCCGGCCAAGCTCGTTTCCGACGACGGGCGCCACGTCGTCATCCGGCCGCTGGCTTATGTCAGGGAAGACGACCTCGCCGCCCACGCTGTCGCGCAGGACTTTCCGATAATTCCCTGTGTCCTGTGCGGCTCGCAGGAAAACCTGCAGCGGAAAGTCGTCCGCGGCATGCTTTCCGAGTGGGAACAACGCTATCCGGGGCGCGTTGAATCCATTCTGCGCGCGCTGTCCGACGTGCGCCCTTCGCATCTTCTGGATCGCAAGCTGTTCGACTTCGTCGGACTGCGGGCTAAAGGAATCGCCGATCCTGACGGCGACACTGCTTTCGATCCGCAGTCACTCGAGCCGCTATTCAGCGACGCCTGAGACCGACATTCTGTAGGCTGCGAGAACTTGATCTAGCGCAAGGCAGTGACTAGTTCACGCGGCGTACTTGATCGCGCGTGTTATAGATTGCAAAAAAAGGCAGGTTAGCCGCTACAAGGCCTTGACGAGCTGCGGATTGAAAGGACGCGGCACGGTGATCGGTGATATGCGGCGGGCGCTCAATTGTTCTCAATCGACAGAGGGAGGTTGCAAATGAAAGTGCACTATGGGGTGGACGTCGTCAACGATAGTCCTGTGCTGCGGCCGGTCGCGGTGCAGGTGCCCGATGAAACGGCTGCGGTCGAGCAGCTCCCGTTCACGGTAACGATCGCGCGCAGCGACGAGCAGCTGCGCAAGGCCGTGACGATGCGGCACGCGGCCTATGCGCGCCACGTGCCCGCGTTCGCAGAACGCATGAAGGTCCCGGAACGCTGCGACCTGGAGGACGGCGTGGTGGTCCTGCTGGCGGAATCCAAGCTCGACGGCTCTCCCCTGGGAACGATGCGCATCGAGACCAACCGCTACCGGCCGCTCGCGCTCGAGCAGTCGGTGGAGCTGCCCGACTGGCTGCAGGGCTGCAGCCTTGCCGGGGCGAGCCGGTTGGGAGTGGGTTTGGGTCGGATCGGACGCGTGGTGAAGACCGCGCTGTTCAAGGCGTATTTTTCCTATTGCGAGCAGATCGACATCGACTGGATGGTGATCGCAGCGAGAGCGCCCCTGGACCGGCAGTACGAGGCACTCTTGTTCCGGGATGTCTTCCCGGAACAGGGGTTCATTCCGCTAAGCCACGCGAGCAACATCCCACACCGGGTCTTGGCGTTCGAGGTGGAAACCGCGGAAGAACGCTGGTCTGACGCCCATCACCCGCTGTTCAATTTCTTTCGCCGCACTCATCATCCGGATCTCGATTTGGCACGTGAAACACCCTTCTACGATGCTGTCATGCGGCCCGGAATGCCGGTCTACAGCGCGGAAGGCGCGCAGTGAGGTAGGCAGGGCGACGCGCGCCCGGTGCGCGCCGCCTAACGAAGATGTAGCTGCCGTGCCATCCATCACGGTCATTAGCCATGCACACGGATAGAATGCGTTGTGGTGGCAAAGAGGGGTGGCCGTGGGACCGGCGGGTGGCAGCGCAGTAAACTGGAGCAATCGCGCGCAAGCGGCGCTCGAGGCGTTTCTCTACGGCTTCGGCGTCTACGTGATACCCGCGGCCATCGGCCTCGTCACGCTCGTCGCGTTTGCGGTCTGGAAGCCTCAGTACGAATTGGCCGGCGCCACGCCGGTGAACATCAGCGTGCTGCGGCAGGACGCTGCCGGGCTCGAGCCTGCTCAAGCGCTGCAAGCGCTGCGCGATGCCGCTGCGGTGCCGTATCGCGACACGCACCGATCCGAGGCGCCGTTCTGGTTCAGTTTCGAGGCTTCCCCAAGCAACGGCGATGAGCCCGCTGAAGTCGAGCTTCCGTCACGGCATGCCGTCGAGGCCACCTGCTGGGATGCCGGCAACCTGAAGCGTCTCGGCAGCGCCAGTCGCGCCGAGTCCTCGGGCCGAATGAAGATGGTAAAGGCAGGGTTTGCGCTGCGGCTTGGCCAGCTCCAGTCGGCGACCAAGATATTGTGTCGTTCGACGTTTTCCGGCCCGGCGCGGATTTCTGTCGTGCAGTGGCCGGAGGATCAGCTTGAAGCTTCGGCTCAGCGGTTTACTCGCGATTCCGGCGTGCTTGAGGGCGGCCTATTGATGCTCAGCGCATTCGTCCTCGTGACCGCACTCATCAACCGCGAATGGTTGTACGTGCTGTTCGCGGCGTGGCTCTTCGTGGCTCTGCGAATGGCGGCAATTTCGGCCGGCTGGGATACGAATTGGTTCGATCGGGTGGTGCCGGCAGACTGGATCTTCTTGCTGCGCAAACTGGCCGCGGCCGTCTCCTACACACTCACCTTGGTCTTGTTCAGCCGGCTCTTCGCGGAAGACCTTAGGCGGGTGGGCTATTCGCTCCTGCTTCGTATCTTGCAATGGTCGTGTCCGCCGCTGCTGCTGGCTGCATTCGCGCTTCCTTTCGCGCAATGGCTTCCCTTTCTGTGGCTGTCGACAGCGTTCGGCATTGCCGGGCTCGTGTTCTTCCTGGTGCGCATCCTCCTGGTCACGCGCTCCAGGGTCGCCATGTGGTACAGCGCCTCGCTGGCAATCACGCTTTCGGCGAGCTTGTACGAGGTCGTCGCCGCAGCACTGGGCGTGAAGGAGCTGATCGGCACGGTGAACAGCGTCACGGCTGCGCTTTCCTCGAGTTTGATGGTGGCGCTGGCCATCGCCGAACATATGCGCGAGGAGCACCAGCAGCGAGTGAAGGTGGAAGCCGAGCTGCGCGACACCTACGAAGCGATCCCGATCGGGCTGTTCACGCTCGATCGCAACGGTCTTTTCGAGCGCGTCAACCCGGCGCTGACGCAGATGCTCGGCGTTGATCTTTCGCGCGGTCGGCGCGAACACTGGAGCGACCATTTCGAGCACGGCGCCTGGCGCAGGCTGCAGGAAGTCGCTCGGCGCGGCGCGGCGCAGGAGATGGAGATCGCCGGCTACGCGGGCGAAAGCGGCGAATCCAAGCGCTTCCTGGTCAAGGCGAGCCTTAGCGCGGACAAGGTCGAGGGCTCGCTGCAGGACGTCACCGAGAAGTCGAAAGCGGACGAACAGCTGCGCTTCCTCGCCGACCATGATCCACTGACCGGCGTGCTCAACCGGCGCGGGATAGAGGCCTTGCTGGAGCGCGCGGTCGCGCAGCTCGGCGAGTCGCACCCCGTGGCGCTCGCCTATCTCGACCTCGACCGCTTCAAGCTGATCAACGATCTGTTCGGACACCTCGCGGGCGACGAAGTGCTGCGCCAGGTCTGTCGCCGGGTGCGCGAGCTGCTGCCCGAAAACCACCACGTAGGGCGCGTCGGGGGCGACGAGTTCGTCGTGGTGTTCGACCGCAGCACGGTCGACGAGGCGGCGGCGCTATGCCGCCGGATCATCGACCGGATCGAGACCTCGAGTTATCAGACGGGCGACAAGGCGTTCCAGGTGAAGGGCTCGATCGGCCTGATCGAGCTGGCCGACGGCGTACTGGTGAAAGACGCCATTTACATGGCCGACCGCGCCTGCCGTGCGGCGAAAAGGCGCAGCGGCGACGGGCTGGTGACCTACGACAAGACCGCACCCGAATTCGGCGAGCGCGCGCGGGAGTTGCGCCTGGTCGAACACCTGGGCGCCGGAGTGGTGCCGGACGGGCTGTTTCTGGTCATGCAGCCGATCATGTCGCTCCGCGAGCCGTACCAGTCGCACAATTTCGAGGTGCTGCTGCGCTTGCGCGAAACCGACGGCAGCATCACGCCGGCCGGCAAGATCATCGAGGCGGCAGAGAACAACGGCCGCGCGGCGGTGATCGACCGCTGGGTCCTGCTGCAGACACTGGAGTGGCTCGAGCAGCATCTTGCCCGGCTGTCCAACACGCGCTTCGTGTGCATGAACCTGAGCGGCGCGTCGCTGAACGACGAGAAGTTCACGCACGACGCGTTCTCTATGCTGGCGCGCCACCGGCGCGGCGCGCAGCGCCTGTGCATCGAGATCACCGAAAGCGTCGCGCTGCAGGACATGGAGACCACTCGCCGCTTCATCGACACGGTGCGCGGATTCGGCGCGAAAATCGCGCTGGACGATTTCGGCGCCGGCTACACGTCGTTCTCCTACCTAAAGGAGCTGCCGGCGGACGCGGTCAAAATCGACGGCAGCTTCGTCACCGCGATCACCACCCATCCGGCTAATTTGTCTATCGTCGAGGCGATCGTCGAGCTGGCGCGCAATCTCGGCATGCAGAGCATCGCCGAATGGGCCGAGGACCGCGCGACGGTCGAGGCGCTATGGCGTGTCGGGGTCGACTACGTCCAGGGCTACGCCATTTCGCGGCCGCTCGACCCCGCCGCGATCCTGGGCGCGGACTGCTCGCCAAGTTTCATTCAGGATCCTGACGTCGCGCAATTCGTGCGCGGGGCGCTCGCGCCCGCGCGCAGCCTCGAATTGTGGGACCCGCTCGACGACCCGTCCTCGATAGGGCTACATTAGCCCGCTTTCGAGTCGGTTGCGCGCGATGAAGAGGACGGTCCTCGAGCTGAGGCAGTCGAAGGGCGGGCGCCTGGTGATGCTTACCGCCTATGATTTCCCCGGCGCCAGGCTCGCGTCGGAGGCCGGCGTGGACCTTATCCTGGTGGGCGATTCGCTCGGCATGGTGGTGCTGGGCTACGAATCGACCGTGCCGGTGACCATGGAAGACATGTTGCACCACGCCAAGGCCGCGCGGCGCGGCGCGCCCGACACCTTCCTCGTCGCCGACATGCCGTTCATGTCCTACGCGAGCGGCGAGCAGGCGCTCGCAAATGCCGCGCGCCTGATGAAGGAGGCGGGGGCCGATTCGGTCAAGCTCGAGGGCGGCCTGGACGCCGTGCCAGCGGCCGAGGCGTTGGTGCGGGCGGGTGTTCCGGTGCTGGGACACATCGGCCTGACCCCGCAGACGGCGTCGGCGCTGGGCGGCTACAAACTTCAGGGCCGCGACGAGGCCGGCGCCCGCCGGCTGCTCGAGGAGGCCTCCGCGCTCGAGCGGGCGGGCTGCTGGGGCGTGGTGCTCGAGATGGTTCCGGCGCCGCTCGCGCGCGCGATCACGCAGTCGATCGGGGTGCCCACCATCGGCATCGGCGCCGGCCCCGACTGCGACGGCCAGGTGCTGGTGTTCCACGACCTGGTCGGCCTGTTCTCCGGCTTTGCGCCGAAATTCGCCAAGCGCTACGCGGAAGCGGGCGCGCTGATCCGCGAGGCGATCGCGCGTTACGCAGCCGAAGTGCGCGCCGGCACTTTTCCCGACGCGGCGCACAGCTTCGGCATGAGCGACGAGGTGCTGAAGCGGGTCTATGGCGGCTGAGCGCCGCGCAGGCGAGGCGCTCGCGCTGCTGCGCCGGACCTTCGGCCACACGGAATTCCGCGGCGCGCAGGAAGACATCGTCGCGCACCTCGCCGCCGGCGGCGACGCGCTGGTGCTGATGCCGACCGGCGGCGGCAAGTCGCTTTGCTACCAGGTGCCCTCGCTGCTTCGCCCTGGCACCGGGGTCGTGGTTTCGCCGCTCATCGCCCTGATGCAGGACCAGGTGGCGGCGCTCAGGCAGCTGGGGGTGCGCGCGGCGTTCCTCAACTCGACCCAGGATGCGGCTGCGGCGCGAGAGGTCGAGCGCGCGCTGGTCGCAGGCGAGCTCGACTTGCTGTACGTCGCACCCGAGCGAGCGCTCACGCCGCGCTGCCTCGAGCTGCTCGGGCGCAGCCGCATCGCCCTGTTCGCGATCGACGAGGCACACTGCGTGTCGCAGTGGGGGCACGATTTCCGTCCCGAGTACCTGCAGCTCTCGCTGCTGCACGAGCGCTTCCCGCAAGTCCCGCGCATCGCGCTCACCGCCACTGCCGACCCGCAGACGCGCGCCGAGATCGTCGCGCGCCTCGCGCTCGGGCAGGCACGGGTTTTCGTGTCGAGCTTCGACCGGCCCAATATTCGCTACGCAATCGTCGACAAGGTCGATCCGCGCGCGCAGCTGCTGGCGTTCATCCGCGAGGAGCACCCGGGCGAGGCCGGCATCGTGTACTGTCTCTCGCGGCGCAAGGTGGATGAGACCGCGGCCTGGCTCGCGACCCAGGGCCTTGCCGCGCTGCCCTATCACGCGGGCATGGCGGCCTCCGCGCGCACCGAGCACCAGGCGCGCTTCCAGCGCGAGGACGGAATCATCATGGTGGCGACGATCGCCTTCGGCATGGGGATCGACAAGCCCGACGTGCGCTTCGTCGCCCACCTCGATCTGCCCAAGAGCATCGAGGGCTATTACCAGGAGACCGGGCGCGCCGGCCGCGACGGGCTGCCCGCGGACGCCTGGATGGCCTACGGCCTGGCCGATGTGGTGCAGCAGCGCCGGCTGATCGACCTGTCGGAGGCGAGCGAGGACTACAAGCGGGTCTCCGGCGCCAAGCTCGACTCGCTGCTCGGGCTGTGCGAGACCGCCGGCTGCCGCCGGGTGCGCCTCTTGGCCTACTTCGGCGAGACGAGCGGGCCCTGCGGCAACTGCGACACTTGCCTCGAACCGCCGCAGACCTGGGACGCGACCGACGCCGCGCGAAAGGCGCTGTCGGCGATCTACCGCACCGGACAGCGCTTCGGCGCGGTGCATCTGATCGACGTGCTGCGCGGCAAGCGCAACGAGCGCGTCGAACGCTGGGGGCACGAGGCGCTGGGCGTGTTTGGCGTCGGCGCGGAGCTCGACGAAGCAGCCTGGCGCAGCGTATTCCGGCAGCTCGTCGCCCTCGGCCTGGCGCGGGTCGACCACGACGCCCACGGCGCGCTCAGGCTGACCGAGGCGAGCCGGGCAGTGCTCAAGGGCGAGCAGGCGGTGCAGATGCGGCGCGTGGTGCCGCGCGCGGTGCGCCGCCCCCGCCGCGCCGCGCCGAGCGACGTCGCCCCGGCCGACGCGGGGCTGCTGCAGGTGCTCAAGGCCTGGCGGCGCGATGAAGCGCGCAGCCAGGGCGTGCCGGCGTACGTGATCCTGCACGACAGCACCCTGGCCGAGATCGCCCGCGCGCGGCCGCGCGACCTCACCGCGCTCGCCGGCCTGGGTGGCATCGGCGCGAAGAAGCTCGAGCGCTACGGCGACGCGCTGCTGCACTTGATCAACTAGGGCTTGTCAAAGTAGTTTTGACAGCCTAGAATTTGGTTCAGGTAGAAGCCATGAACTGCGCGGAGCAACTCGTCGTCCTATTCGGTAGCCAGGCCGACGTCGCGCGCGCATTCCAACTCGATCGCGCGGTGGTCAACAACTGGGTCAAGTCGGGCTACGTCCCGGCGCGCTGGGCGACAGAGGTCGAACGCGTGACCCAGGGCCGCATCACCGCGGTCGAAATCCTTACCGAGGCGAGCGCCAAGAAGCCGGTGCGCGTGAAATCGCGCCCCGACGACGCATCGTTCGGCATCCTGTCGGAGACTGAGCCCATGAATACCTACGCACCGTCCAAGCGCATCCATTCGTTCCATCCGCCGCAGCGCACGCTGATGGGCCCGGGGCCGACCGAGATTCACCCGCGCGTGCTCACCACCATGAGCCAGCCGGCGATCGGCTACCTCGACCCGATCTTCGTCGAGATGATGGAGGAGCTGAAGTCGCTGCTGCGCTACGTCTACCAGACCAAGAACCCGCTTACCTTCCCGATCTCGGGCCCGGGCTCGGTCGGGATGGAGTACTGCTTCGTCAACCTGGTCGCGCCGGGAGACAAGGTGATCGTGTGCATCAACGGCGTGTTCGGCGGCCGCATGCTCGAGAACGTCATCCGCTGCGGCGGCGTTCCGGTGGTGGTCGAGGACAGGTGGGGCGAACCGGTCGATCCGCACAAGGTCGAGGATGCGCTGAAGAAGAACAAGGACGCCAAGATCGTCGCCTTCGTGCACGCCGAGACCTCGACCGGCTGCCAGTCGGACGCGCAGGAGATCGCCCAGTGTCGCGCACAAGCACGGCGCGCTGGTCATCGTCGACGCGGTCACCTCGCTCGGCGGCACGCCGGTGCGGGTCGACGAGTGGGAAATCGACGCGATCTATTCGGCCAGCCAGAAATGCCTGTCGTGCACGCCCGGCCTGTCGCCGGTGTCGTTCTCCGAGCGCGTGGTCGAACGCGTCAAGGCGCGCAAGGACAAGATCCACAGCTGGTTCATGGACATGAATTTGCTGCTGGGCTACTGGGGCGCCACCACCCGCACCTACCACCACACAGCGCCCACCAATTCGCTGTTCGCGCTGCACGAGGCGCTGCTGCTGATCCGCGAGGAGGGGCTCGAGAACAGCTGGGCGCGCCACCACCGCCACCACGTCGCGCTCAAGTCGGGGCTCGAGGCGATGGGGCTGAAATTCCTGGTCAAAGAGGAATACCAGCTGCCGCAGATGAACGCGGTGCTGTGCCCGGAGGGCGTGAACGAGGCCGACGTGAGGAAGACCCTGCTGGGCGAATTCGGCATCGAGATCGGCGCCGGGCTCGGGCCGCTCGCGGGCAAGATCTGGCGCTTCGGCCTGATGGGCTACTCGTGCCGGCCGGACAACGTGATGCTGTGCCTGTCGGCGCTAGGCTCGGTGCTCGAGGACATGGGCCTGCCGGTGCACGTCGGCGACGCGGAAGCCGCGGCGCACGGCGCCTACGCCAGAATGCACGCGAGCGACGCGCAGCGCAAGAAACGCGCCGCCTGAGGGCCTAAAGCCCCGGGCGCTGCCAGATGGTGCTCGTCGGGCCGGCCTGGTTGAGCGTGTAGAAGTGCAGCCCGGTGCGCCGCCGCTGAGCAGGCGGTCGCACAGCTCGGTGACGACGTCGAGGCCGAAGGCGCGCATCGATGCGCTGTCGTCGCGGAAGCTCTCGAGCTTGAAGCGCATCCAGCGCGGGATCTCGGCGCCGCGGGCGCGCTGGAGTCGTGCACGTCAATGCAGTACAGTGTCTGCCGTCTCGGGCGACACATCGGGCCGGATAAGCGCCAGCAAGCATGACCGAAGACGGCTATCCTGACGCGCTGCCGCGCGGGTACCACCTGCACTGGTACCTGCTCGAGCGGGTGCTGGGGCAGGGCGGCTTCGGCATCACCTATCTGGCGCGCGACACCAACCTCGATCAGCGCGTCGCGATCAAGGAATATCTCCCGATCGACGTCGCCACGCGCCGCAACGACGCGACCGTGCGCGCGCGCACCGAGGCGCACGACGAGCGCTACCGCTGGGGGCTCGAGAGGTTCATCCGCGAGGCCCGCACGCTGGCGCGCTTCGACCACCCAAATGTCGTGCGCGTGCTCTCGGTGTTCGAGTTCAACAACACCGCCTACATGGTGATGCGCTTCGAGGAGGGCAGCAACCTCGCCACCATCCTCGAGCAGCGCGGCACGCTGCCGGAAGGCGAGTTGCTGCGCATCCTGCTGCCGATCCTCGACGGGCTCGAGCTGGTGCACAACGCGGGGTTCATCCACCGCGACATCAAGCCGGACAACATCCACGTGCGCGCCGACGGTAGCCCGGTACTGCTCGATTTTGGCTCCGCGCGCCAGCCCGTGGGCCATTCGCCCAGCTTGACCATCCTGGTCGCCCCCGGCTACGCGCCGTTCGAGCAGTACTACAGCAGCGGCGAGAGCCAGGGTCCGTGGAGCGACATATACGGGCTTGGGGCGACTTGCTACCGCGCCATCTGCGGCACGCCGCCGATGGACGCGATCGCACGCAGCAAGGGCGTCCTCGGCAGCGCGCGCGACGTGCTGGCGCCCGCAACCGCGGTCGGCGCGGGACGCTATTCGCCGCGCCTGCTCAAGGCGATCGATCACGCGCTCGAATTTACCGAGCGCGATCGCCCGCAGAGCATCGCCGAATGGCGTCGGGAGCTGCTCGGCGAAGGGCAGCAGGCCGCGCTGGCGCCAGCCGCGCCGTCCGCGGCCGCGGCGCGCAGCGAGCGGCCAGCCCCCGCCTCCGGCGGAGGCTGGCCGGTTTTCCGTACGGTCCTGGCTGCGGCGGTGGCGCTCGTCGTGGTGGCCGTGCTGCTGCGTTTCTATCCGTTCTCGGGCGGTGGCAAGAGCGGGCCGCCGCCCGAGACCGCGCCCGATCCTGCAGCGCAGCTCAAGGAACGACTCGCTAAGGTCGAGCAGCAGCTCGCCGAGGAGCGGCAGCGGCAGGCCGAGGCGCTCGCGCAGCAGCAGGCGGAGGAGCGCCAGCGCGTGGAGGCGGAGCGCAAGCGCGCATTCGAGGCCGAAGCCGCGCGTAAACGCGAGGCGGAGCAAAAGAAGCTTGCCGAGGAGCGCCAGCGCAAGCTCGCGCAGCAGGCGGAGGCCGAGCGCAAGCGCCAGGCGGAGCAAAAGAAGCATGCCGAGGAGCGCCAGCGCAAGCTCGCGCAGCAGGCGGAGGCCGAGCGCAAACGGGCTGAGCAGCAGGCTCGCCAGCAGGCAGTCCAAAGCGCGAAGCCAGCCGCAGCGCCTCCGAGCTCGGCCGCGCTGCTGGAGAAGGCCGACCGCGACTACACCGCCGGCAACTACGCCGAAGCGCTTGCGGCGCTCAAGCCGCTGGCCGCGCGCGGCAACGCCAACGCCCAGCTCAGGCTCGGCAAGTCCTACGCGGAGGGGCACGGCGTTGCGCACGACGACGCGCGCGCGGCGATCTGGTATCGGAAGGCCGCGTTGCAGGGCAACCCGGAGGCGCAGTTGCAGCTCGGCGAGCTGTACGCGAGCGGGCGCGGCGTGCCGCATAGCGATTTCGAGGCTTATGTGTGGTTGACCGCTGCGGTCCGCGGCGGCAACGCGGCGGCCAAGGCGCTGCAGGGGCGTGTCGCGAAGTTGCTGCAGCCTGTCGAAGCCGAGCAAGCGGGCAAGCTGGTGACCAATCTGCCGCTCCCCGACGCCGCCAAGTAACGGTAGTATTCCGCCCAAGCGGATCGAGGAGGCAAGGCATGGCGAGCGCGATGCCCGGGTCGTGCGTCGTGTACCGATGCGCGCAGCTGTGCGCGATGATGCTCGTGGCGCTCGCTTCGGGCTGCGTGAGCGAGCAGCAGAAGATCAGCGCAACACGGGATGTGAACGCCGTGTTCCGCACGGAGTACGAGCGTGTCCTGGCCGAGGACGGAACGCACATCTACCACGTACCGCGCGACGAGGCATTCCAGGCCTTGCGCGTCGCTCTGGGCGGGCTCGGCATGCGGCTCGCCGAGCAATCGCCCGATCTCGGGTATTTGAGCGTGTATGCTTCCGCACCCGATCCGCTCACGCGCGACGAGTGGCTGCGGGCGGCACAGGCGGACCTGCCGAAGTTTCGCGGCATACTCGAGCAGCACCTGGGCCTTGCGGCATGGTTCGTATCGTTCGAGCCGCAGGGCCTCGACGTCGTCATCAACGCGACGACGATCCAGGTGCGCGGCGGAACGGCCGTCTCGCTCACCATGCGCATGCGCGAAGTCGCGCCGCCGAAGTCGGGTTATCCGCGCCGCGAGTATGCCCCGCCGACGGCCGTGCGCATGGGGCTGCGCAAGATCTGGGGCGCGCTGGAGCGAGAGCTTCCAGCCGCATCGGGCCGGCGCTCCTGATCCAGCCGGTGCTCAGCTTTGCGCGGGCGCCCCGAGGCTCGCGTACACCGCCTGCGTCTCGGGCGAAGGCATGATCTTCAGCCGCGTCGACAGCACAGTGCGCAGCCGCTCATAGGTGGCGCGCGCCTCGGACGGGTCCGCGCCGCGCTGGTAGCACTGCATGAGGCTTCGATATGGCGCCTCGAACAACGCATCCGCCTCGATGATGCGCAAGTAGCAGTCGACGGCTGCCTCGCGCTGCCCTGACTCCTCGTGGCGCTTGGCAACCCGGCCGAGGCAGCGCAGCAGGCGCGAGCGGATCTGCTCGCGGCAGGCGATATAGCTCGGCTGCTCGGACTCGTCAGGCAGAAACGGCCCGCGGTAGAGCGCGAACGTTTCGTCGGCCAGCGCCTGCAGGGCCGGCAGGCCCGCCTCGGCGGCCGGTGCGCGCAGCGCCTCGTCGAGCGCCGCCAGCACGCACTCGAGCGCCCAGGTATCGACCCAGATGAGCGCCGGGTTGAGGCTCAGGCGCGCGTCGCGCAGCACGAGCGCCTCGTCGTCGCCGAGCAGCCGGCGCAGCCGGTGCAGGGTGGCGGTGAGCGACTTGTGGGCGTAGTCCGCCTCGACGTGCGGCCACAAGGCGTCGGCCAGCTGATCGGCGCGCACATTCTGCCCACCCAGGGCAACGAGCACCTTCATCAGCTCCATGGGCCGGCCAGGGGCCTTTCCCGAGAACTCGACGGACACGGTCTGGCGCAGGAGCTGAAACCCCCCGAGCAGGTGCACGTGAAATGGCCAGGGCCAATCACGCAGGCGCAGTGGGGCAGGCTGCGGCAGCAGCCGGCGCGAGCGCACCAACGCGCGCGCATACTCGGTCTCGATGCCGTGGCGCAGGGCCAGCGCGCAAACGTCGGCGACGGCCTGCGAGCGCCACCAGGGGGCGTGCCGGAAGCCGTGCTCGCGTCCAAGCGCGAAGGCGCTCGCGACCGACCCGAGCGCGGCGCGCTCGTCGTTCATCGCGGCAGCCGCCTCGGCCGCCGCGAGCTGCACGATGAAGCGCAGCAGGACGCTGCGCATCCGGTCCGCGAGCGCCTGCGCGCTTCTCAGCTGTGCTTCGCAGCCGCGCTGGTCGCCCGTACGGGCGAGCATGTCGGCAAGCGCCGCGCGCCCCAGGCATTCTAGCCAGGGGATCCCCGCTTCGACGGCCAGCTGCAACGCGCTCTTCGCGTCGAGGCTTGCGCTCGCCACATCGCCTTCGAGCGCCGCGAGCCAGCCGCGCAGGTAATGCACCAGCGCGCGGTCGGCGCGGCGCAGGCGCGCGCCGCCGCCCTCCAGCGCGCGCAGCTCGTCCCGCGCCCCGTCCCGGTCGCCGGAGCCGAGCGACGCCGCCATCGAAATGAGGCGCAACCAGTCGTCGTAGACATGCACGCCCTCGCGCTCGGCCGCCAGGAGCGCGCTGCTCGCGACCTCGCGCGCGCGCGAGTGCGCGCCGGTAAGTAAGTAGTGCAGCGCCGCGGCGAGAGCGTTGGCGGTCGCATCGAGCGCAGGCAGGCCGGGAACCGGCGCGACCAGCGTGTCGGCCGCCGCCTCGGCGGCGACGAGATTGCCCTGCATCAGCGCCACCATGGCCCGCGCGACGGCCAGCTCGGCCCCTTCGAGCCAGTCGCCGAGCTCGGCGTTGCCGGGATCGCGCAGCAGCAGCGCGGCGATCAGTAGCGCGCGCGCCTCCGCGTCGCGGCCCTCGCTTCCGCCCTCGCGCAGCAGGCCCGCGAGCACGACGGTCCAGTGATCGAGCTGCGCGAGATCGTCGAACTCCAGGATCGTCGCCTTGATCAGGCCGCAACAGCTGCGCATCATCCCGCGACGGTCGGTGGCATCGCGAAACCTCCCGAATGCTTGCTCGAGGTAGCGCCGCGCCGCCCTGGGGCTCGCGTGCAGCCGGCAGGCGCCGGAGGCGTAGAGCAGCTCCGCATCGGCGTGCAACAGCGCCGGCGGCAGCAGCTCCAGCCATCCGCCGAGTGTCTCGCTGCGCCCTTGATCGAGCATGAGCTGCGCCTCGGCGGCGGCGATACGGGCGACCTGCGCCCAGTCGCGGCACTCTACGAGCAGCGACACCGCGTCCTCGGTCTGCCCGGCTTCGCGCAGCAGCGCCGCCGCGCGCTGCAGCTGCTCGGTCCCGAGCACTTCGGGCTGCTCAAGCGCGGCCCTGCTGCGCAGGAACTCGCGCAGCAGCGGATGCAGCTGGTAGATGCGCCCCTCTTCCGACAGCACCTCGCTCACGAAGTAGTCGTTGCGCGCCAGGTTGAGCAGCAGCCGTTCCGCCTTCGGCTCCTCGGCGAGCGTCTGCGCCACTTCCGCGGTCATGCGCGGCAGGCATGCGACGTGCGCCAGAAAGCGCTTCGTGTCGGGCTCGAAGCGGTCGTAGATCTCGCCGGCGAGGTAATCGAAGATCACCTGGGGAGCCGCGTCCTCGGGCAGCTCCGCGACCTGGCCGGAGAGCTTGGTGTGCTCGAGCATCAGCACCAAGCCGGCCGCCCAACCCTGCGTGCGCTCGTGCAGCTGCGAGGCAGCCTCCGCCGAGAGCTTCTGTCCGCGCAGCTGGGCGATCGCGCCCAGCTCATCCGGCGCGATACGCAACTCTTCCCAGCCGACGCACGCCATCTCGCCCGCCACGCGCATGCGCGCCAGGGCCCCCGGTGGCTCGCTACGGCTGGTCACAATCACCGTGCATTGCTTGGGTATCTGCGCGAATGCGGCTTCAAGCACCGCGTGCAGCGTGCTCTCGGGCGGCACCTCGTGCAGGCTGTCGAGCACCAGCGCAAAGGGCGGCTTGGCGCGCGCGAACAGCTGGCGGAAGAACAGGCGCGCGAACGATGCGACATCCGAGCGGTACTGCGGCGTGAACGCGGGAAACTCGCGACTCTGGCCGCCCTCGAGCCTGCGCGCGGCGTGCCCGAGATAGTGGAAGAACGTCGCCACGTCCGCGTCGTCGGGATCGACCTGGTACCACAGGCAGCGGTAACCGCGCGCTTCGACGTAGCTCGCGGCAAGGGTGGTCTTGCCCGCGCCTGGCGGCCCGGAAATCCAGGCCACCGTGCGCCCCGCAGCCCCGTCGAGGCGCGCGAACAGGCGCTGCCTCGGAACGATGGAGCCGATCGCCGGGCGCGTGGTCTTGGCGAAAGCGACGGTGCGCTGCCCAGCCTTAACCACGCGGCCCCCTCCCTTGACGTTCCATCGCCTCACGCTGCACGGGCCCGCGGCCCGCCCGGCATCGATCATACCCACCAGACGGCTCAGCTGCCCAGATGCACCAGATACTTCGCGCCGTCGGAGAACGTGCACATGCCGGCACCCTGGCGCGCGTTGGCCATCCGATAGCCGCAGCTCAGGAACGCGCCGCTGCGGCTGTGGGCGCTCGCCACGCCGCGGCGCACGGCGCCTACGCCAGCATGCACGCCAGCGACGCGCAGCGGAAGAAGCGCGCGGCCTATGCTAGTTCTTCGCCGAAGCTGCAGCCGTAAAGCGCCCGGCGAGATCGGGCTGGGAGCCGTAGCGCTCGAGGGTAGGCTGCATCGTCTGCGCGAGCGCATCGAGCCGTTCGGCGGGCGCAGGGTGGGTCTTGAACATCAGCGCGAGGCTTGAGTCCGCGGGATTGATCGCCTCGAGCGTCTGCAGTACCGCGGGCAGGCCGTAGGCGTCGTAGCCGGCGCGGGCCGCGATCACCACGCCGAGGCGGTCGGCCTCGAGCTCGTCGGACTTGTCGAGCCCGCGCGCGTAAAGCTCGGTGCCGGCGGAGATCAGCTTGTTGCGCGCCTCGCTGTTGCCGCGGTTGGCGAGCGCGAGCGAGAGGGCGTCCGCGGCGAGGCCGGTCCTCGCGTTCTTCTGCATCGCCGCCAGGTGATGCTTGCGCAGCACGTGCGAGATCTCGTGCGCCAGCACGCCGGCCAGCTCGGCTTCGCTGCGCAGGCGCGCGTACAGGCCGCGGGTGATGAACACGTTGCCGCCCGGTGTGGCGAAAGCGTTCACGGTGTCGGTATCGAGCACGCCGAAATGCCACGGCAGGCCGGGGCGCTCGGTATGCAGCGCGAGCCAGCGCCCGACGCTGTTGACGTAGCGCTGCAGGCGCTCGTCCGGTACCAGCGGCGCCGAGCAGACGCGCCGCCACGGCGCGCCCGATCGAGATCTCCTGCGGCTCGTCGACCTCGCTGCTCGCCTGCTGGATCTTCTTGACCGTGCCGACCAGCCTGTTGAGGTCGAGTGAGAACTGCGCCTGGGCGGGAGGCGCGGCTGCGGCGAGTAGCAAGGCGCAGAGGGCGGCGCGCACGTTCAGGGCCCCGTGGGGTAATCGACGGACTGCGATTCGAGCTTGCCCCTGCGCGCAAACGCCTTCGCCGCATCTTCGCCAGGCTCTTTTCGTCGATGTCGATCATGACGATGTCCGGGTCCGGCGCGAGCCGCACGGCGTGCAGCCGCACGAACAAGTCGACCAGGCGGTTCTCGAGCGGGGCGGAGAGATGCAGCCAGAATATTTCCGCCGCTGCGAGCGCGCCGAGGAATAGGGGTCGGTTCAACGTGATCTGCGCGAACGGTAGTGCTGCAGAGTGCCCGCGCGGCGGCGCGGGCGTCAAGCCGGAAGCTGGTAGCCCTTGTCGCCGAACAGCCGCAGGCAGGCGTCCACGGCGTCCGCATCGAAGAGCTGGCCGCGTCCGTTGGCGATCTCTTCCAGCGCGGCGTCCAGGCCGCGCGCCGGACGGTAAGGACGGTGCGAGCCCATCGACTCGACGACGTCGGCAACCGCAAGGATGCGCGCCTCGAGGATGATCTGCTCGCCCTTGAGGCCCTGCGGGTAGCCGCTGCCGTCGAGGCGCTCGTGGTGCTGCCGCGCCACTTCGGCGATCGGCCAGGGGAAGCGGATGTCCTTCAGGATGTCGTATCCGGACTGCGCGTGCATCTTGACGATCTCGTACTCCGCCGGCTGAAGGCGCGTCGGCTTGGACAGGATTTCGGCCGGCACCGAGATCTTGCCGATGTCGTGCAGGCTGCCGGCGATGTCCAGTCCGCGGCAGCGCTCGGCGTCCAGCCCCATCTCGTCGGCGATCGCCGCCGCGAGCTTGCCGACCCGGAGTTCGTGGCCCGCCGTGTAGGGGTCGCGGATCTCGACCATCGTCGACACCGCCCTGATGGTGCCGGTCATGGTTTCCTCGAGCTGCGCCATGTACTCTCGCACGCGATTGCCCGAAGTCTTGTACTCGGAGATGTCTTCTACCTGGACCACCAGGTGGCGCAGCTTGCCCAGCGAATCGCAGACGCGCGCGGCGTTGGCCCTGATCCAGACCGTCCGTCCGTCCTTGCGCACGATCTGTCCCTCGGTGCGCACGGCCTCGCGCTCACCACTGAGCATCTGCGCGAACAGCTTCAGCAGCGGCTCGACACTTTTCGGCGCAAGGAACTTCTGGAACGGCTCGCCGACCAGCTCGGCTGCAGGGTATCCCGTGATGGCGCAGATCGAGCGATTGACTTTAACGGTGCGCCCGTCGGTCCCAATGAGGACGATGCCGATGCTGGCGCTTTCGAACGCCTGCTTGAACTGCTCTTCGCTGTCGAGCAGTTTGCGCTCGGCCTCGAGCCGGCGGTCGTTTTCGGCGAAGCGCCCCATGGCAAAGCCCACGTCGCGCGCCGTCTGCTCGAACAGCTGCACGATTTCGGCGTCGAAGAAGCCGGGAATCGCCGAGTTGTAGCTCAGGGTGCCGACAATCTCGTCCTCGACCCGCAAAGGAAAGGCCGCCGACGTCGCGACGCGCAATTCCCTCGCGGCCGCGCGCCATGGTTCGAGGGCGGGATCATGCATGAAGTCTTCAATGATGACTGTGCGGCCCTCGCGGATCGCTGTCCCGATCGGGCCACGGCCGCGCGGGTCATTGGCGTCGGTGCTGATGTCGGCGTTCGCCAGATAGGTCTCGAGCCCGCGTGACATGGCGACCGGCCGGACTTTGCCGCTCCCCTTCTCGACCATGCTGATCCAGGCGCCAACCAGACCGCCTTCGTCGACCGCGACGCGGCAGGTCTCACGCATCACTTCGTCCAGCGAGTTCGAACGCACCAGTGCTTCGTTGGTTTGCCACAGGGTCTGATACAGGCGATTGAGCGATTGAATGCGCGCTTCCGTGCTCTTGCGCGCCGAGATATCGTGAGCGACAGCGTGAAAAAAGCCGCGCCCGTCGACTTCGAAGTAGCGCGCGCTGATCTCGACCGGAAAGGTCGAGCCGTCCGCCCGCTGGTGGACAGACTCGAACATCAGCTCGCCGCGCTTCTCGATTTCGCGCTTGTCACGTGCCAGTGATTCGAGCGAGTCGGGAGCCCGCAGCTCCGCAATGCGCTTGCCGAGCAGCGCTGAGTGCGGGTACCCGTATATTGATACGGCCCGCTCGTTCGCTTCGAGGATCCGCCCGTCGGCGTCGTACAGAAAGGTCGGGTCGCGCGCGTAGGGCGCCAGCTGTCGGAAGTGTTCCTCGAGCGCGGCGCGCTCGAGCGCAGCCTTTTGCTGGAACAGCACGTCCGCGAACTGCCGACGGCGCTCGAGCCAGAACACCGCCAGGGCGGCGAGCGTGATCAGCAGCACCGCCCACGCGGCGATGATCTGTGTGCTCCGCGTCAGCGGCGCGAGCGCCTCGGCGCGATCGATCTTCACCAGAATACGCCAGTCGGTCCCGCTGATCGGTGCGTAGGCATAAAGCACCGGCACGCCGCGGCGATCGACGCCTTCGGCTACGCCGTGCCGGCCCTTGAGTGCCAACATGGCGGGAAGGTCGCGCCTATGCAGCGCGACCGGTGGCGACGCGCCCTCCGTGCCGCGCCTGAGCGGGCTGAGGTGCACCACGGTGTTGCCCTGGGTGCGGATGAGCACGCTTTCGCTGGAGCTGAAGCTGGACAGCGGATCCTCCAGCAGCGAGTACAGCACGTGGCGCGGGTCCCAGTACAAGACGATGACGTCCTCGCTAACGCGCGCCGCTGCTTCGAGCTCGCGGCTCGGCACCACGAATGCCAGGCGCAGGCCTGTGCCCGCGCCGAAGCGCTGCGGCCCGAGCATCACCCGCCGTTCGCCTTGCGCGGCCTGCCGCACGGCTTCGCGCACCGCTTCGGAGTCGGGAAAAGTCTCGCCCGCAGTGGCAATCTCGAGCCCGTCGCCCGCTGTCACCGAGATCCCGGAGTAGCCGAGCGCTACACGCATCCGCTCCAGGTAGGCGAGCTCAGCCAGCAGCCGCTTGGTCTGCAGGGATTCCCCCGCAAGCGACAAAGCACCTTGCAAGGTGGCGGCATCGCCCCAGCGTTCCGAGAGCCAGTACTCGATTGCCTTGCCGCGCAGCTCGGCGGTCTGGACCAGCCTGTAGCGGTACTGGCGTACCGCCTCTTTCTCGGATGTGCGGTTGGCGAAGTAGGCCAGTACCGCGACCAGGAGGGCGAACACAAGGACGACCAGCACGCTCGTCGCAACGGCGCCGCGTGCGCGGGTTTTGGAGCGTGCGGCAGGTGCAGAAGCGTACATGCGATGCATGCCTCCGGTCTCGCGACTCCCCTGCCCCCGGGAACTATAGTCCCATTCCAGATGCGGCGAGCCTGCCGAACGGGAGGCCGTCTTCTGGCCATGGGTATTTGTTGCGGTGCGTCAAAGACCGAGGCGCTGCCAGATGGTGCTTGTCGGGCCTGCCTGGTTGAGGGTGTAGAAGTGCAGCCCCGGCGCGCCGCCGGTGAGCAGCCGGTCGCACAGCTCGGTCACGACATCCAGGCCGAAGGCGCGGATCGAGGCGTTGTCGTCGCGAAAGCTCTCAAGCTTGAAGCGCATCCAGCGCGGGATCTCGGCGCCGCAGGCATCCGAAAACCGGGCGAGCTGGGAAAAGTTGCCGATCGGCATCACGCCCGGCACGATCGGCAGCGCGATGCCGGCGTCGCGGCAGTCGTCGACGAACCTGAAGTAGGCGTCGGAGTTGTAGAAGTACTGGGTGATCGCACCGTTGGCGCCCGCGTCGACCTTCTTCTTGAAGTTGCGGATCTCGTCGGCCGCGTTGCGCGTCTGCGGATGGTACTCGGGGTAGCAGGCGACCTCGATCTGGAACCAGTCGCCGGCGGTCTCGCGAATGAACGCCACCAGCTCGCTTGCGTAGCGGAATTCGCCCGAGGCGGCGATTCCCGAGGGCAGATCGCCGCGCAGCGCGACGATGTGGCGGATGCCGTGCTTGCGGTACAGCTCGAGCTGCCCCGCCACGTCGGCCCGGGTCGAGGCGACGCAGGAGATGTGCGGCGCGGCTTCGTGCCCCGCGGCGCGGATCTCGAGCACGGTGTCGAGCGTGCCCTCGCGCGTCGAGCCGCCGGCGCCGTAGGTGCACGAGAAGAAGCGCGGTTTGAGCTGCGCCAGTTGCTGCCAGGCGGCGCGCAGCTTCACCTTTCCTTCCGGAGTGCGCGGCGGAAAGAACTCGAACGAGAGTTCGCGCGCGGCCGCCATCAGGCCTTACCGTCGATGTAGGGCTTGAGCGCGGCGAACGCGGCGCGGTTGGCCGGAGCCTCGAGCCCCGCCTCGCGCGCCATGCGCGCCACCGTGCCCGAGAGCCAGGGCACCTCCAGCTTGCCGCCGGCTTCGAGGTCGGCGGCCATCGAGGCGCGCATCTCCGCGGGCAGGCCGTCGGCGAATTTCATCATCTGCGCGACAAAGTCGTCGGCGAGCTTCACGCCTCTCTTTCGGCCCAGCGCCCAGGTCTCGCGCATCACCGTCTCGAGCAGCCAGCGCAGGTCCGGATCGGCGCGCACGACGCCGATCGGCTGGCGCGCCACCGTGGTGGTCGCCGAGAGAGCGACGAGAGCCACGAATTTCTCCCACAGCACGCGCTCGATGTCGTTCGTGAGCTCGACGTCGATCTTCGACTGCTGGCAGGCGTCGCGGAATTGCTCCGCCACCTTCTGCTGGGCCGGAAGCGTCGGGCCGAAGCGCAGCCGCGCCATTTTTCCTACCTGCACGATGACCCCCGGCTCCGCAATTCGGCCCGAGATGATGGCGGCGCCGCCCAATACCCGCTCGGGCCCAAGCACCTTGCCGATGCGCGCGATCGATTCCACGCCATTCTGGAACGGGATCACGACGCCGCCCTTTGCCACCAGTGGACGGATCGCCTCGGCGGCGCTCTCGGTGTCCCAGAGCTTCACGGCGAACAGGACGACTTCCGCGTCGCCGAGCTCGGCGGGATTGGCGGAGGCTTTCACCTTGATCGTCGCGTCGCCGAGCGGGCTCTTCAGACTGAGGCCCTTCGCCTTGAGTGCCTCGAGGTGCTTTCCCCGCGCGACGAACGAAACCTCGTGTCCCGCCTGCGCAAGCCGGCCGCCGAAATAGCCGCCGACGCCGCCTGCGCCCATCACCGCGATTTTCATGATCTGTCGATCCTTTCCACCTGGATATCCACGCGCCGAGCAGGGAGCAGGACCGCGGACAGCGCCCAGGACACGATGCTGTAGACGATCGCGCCGAACAGCCCCGACCAAAAGCCCGCCACGGTGAAGCCCCGCAGGGTCGAGCCGACCAGCCAGAACAGCAGCCCGTTGATGACGAAGATGAAAAGCCCGAGGCTGAGGATCGTCGCCGGCAGCGTGAGCACGATAAGAATCGGCCGGATGACCGCGTTCACGAGCCCCAGGACCACGGCCGCCACGAGCGCCGTGCCGATGCTGTCGACCCCGATCGACGGCATCACGTAGGCGACCGCGAGCAGCGCCAGCGCGTTGATCAGCCAGACGAGCAGGATTCTAAGCATCTAGTAGCGGTAGTGCTCCGGCTTGTATGGCCCGGCCTTCGGCACGCCGATGTAGGCCGCCTGCTCGTCGCTCAGCTCGCTCAGCTGCGCGCTGAGCGTCGAGAGCTGCAGCCGCGCGACCTTTTCGTCGAGCGCCTTGGGCAGGATGTACACGCCCACCGGGTAGTCCTTCGTCCTGGTGAACAACTCGAGCTGCGCCAGAACCTGGTTGGCGAACGACGAGCTCATCACGTACGAAGGATGTCCGGTTGCGCAACCCAGGTTCACCAGCCGCCCTTCGGCCAGCAGGATGATGCGCTTGCCGTCGGGGAAGATCACGTGGTCGACCTGCGGCTTGATGTTCTCCCACTTGTAGTCCTTGAGCGCCGCCACCTCGATCTCGTTGTCGAAGTGGCCGATGTTGCACACGATGGCGTTGTTTTTCATCGCCTTCATGTGAGCGTGGGTGATGACGTGGAAGTTGCCGGTCGCGCTGACGAAGATGTCGGCCTTGTCCGCCGCGTAGTCCATGGTGACGACGCGAAAGCCCTCCATCGCTGCCTGCAGTGCGCAGATGGGGTCGATTTCGGTGACCCAGACCTGGGCTTGCAGGCCTCTGAGCGCCTGCGCCGAGCCCTTGCCGACCTCGCCGTAGCCGGCGACTACGGCGATCTTGCCCGCAACCATCACGTCGGTGGCGCGCTTGATGCCGTCGACCAGCGACTCGCGGCAGCCGTAGATGTTGTCGAACTTCGACTTGGTGACCGAGTCGTTGACGTTGATCGCCGGGAACAGCAGCCGCCCTTCCTTGTGCATCTGGTACAGCCGGTGCACCCCGGTGGTGGTTTCCTCGGTGACGCCTTTGATCTCCGCGCCGATCTTCGAATACCAGCCCGGCTGCGCGGCCAGGCGCTTCTTGATCGCGTTGAAAAGCGAGGTCTCCTCCTCGCTCGTGGGCTTGGAGAGCAGTGACGGGTCTTTCTCGGCGCGCCTGCCCAGGTGCGCGAGCAGCGTCGCGTCGCCGCCGTCGTCGAGGATCATGTTGGGGCCCTTGCCGCCGTCGAACTCGAAGATTCGGTGGGTGAACTCCCAGTACTCGTCGAGCGACTCGCCCTTGTAGGCGAACACCGGGGTGCCGCCGGCGGCGATCGCCGCCGCGGCGTGGTCCTGGGTCGAGAAGATGTTGCACGAGGCCCAACGTACCTCGGCCCCCAGCGCGCGTAAGGTCTCGATCAGGACCGCGGTCTGGATCGTCATGTGCAGCGAGCCGGCGACGCGCGCGCCCTTGAGCGGCTGCGCCTTGGCGTACTCTCGGCGAATTCCCATCAGCGCCGGCATCTCGGACTCGGCGATCGCGATCTCCTTGCGGCCCCAGTCCGCCAGTTTGAGGTCGGCGACCTTGTAATCGGTAAATTTCGGGTTGGGTGCGTTCATTTACGGTCTCCAGAAAAGCAAAGCGCCCGCATCGTTTCCGATGCGAGCGCGGTTTCATTTAGCTGAGCCTGGTCCCCGGGCGGGGATCGCAGCGCCCCTCAGCAGGGCGAATTATACCTAGGCGGCCTGCTTCAGGGCCAGCGCCTTGTCGGTCGTTTCCCAGGTGAACTCCGGCTCCTCGCGCCCGAAGTGGCCGTAGGCCGCTGTTTTCCTGTAGATCGGACGCAGCAGCTTGAGCGTCTGGATGATCGCCTTGGGCCGCAGGTCGAAGGTCGTCGCGACCAGCTTGGACAGCGCGTCGTCCGACATCTTGCCCGTGCCGTAGGTGGTGACCATGACCGAGACCGGCTTGGCCACCCCGATCGCGTAGGCCACCTGCACCAAGCACTTGGAGGCGAGGCCTGCCGCGACCACGTTCTTCGCCACGTAGCGCGCCGCGTAGGCGGCGGAGCGGTCGACCTTGGAGGGATCCTTACCCGAGAACGCACCGCCGCCGTGCGGCGCGGCGCCGCCGTAGGTGTCGACGATGATCTTGCGCCCGGTGAGGCCGCAGTCGCCGTGCGGCCCGCCGACCACGAAGCGTCCGGTCGGGTTGACCAGGTACTTCACCTCGCCCTTGACCAGCTCCTTGGGCAGCACCGGCTTGATGATCTCCTCGATCACGCCCTCGGAGAGCTGCTCGTGGGTCACGTCGGGCGAGTGCTGGGTCGACAGCACCACCGTGTCGATCGCCTGCGGCTTGCCGTTGGCGTACCGGACCGTCACTTGCGACTTCGCGTCCGGGCGCAGCCACGGCAGGCGCCCGTCGCGGCGCAGTTCGGCCTGGCGCTCGACCAGCCGGTGCGACAGATGGATCGGCAGCGGCATCAGCTGCGGGGTCTCGTCGCAGGCGTAGCCGAACATCAGGCCCTGGTCGCCGGCGCCCTGGTCGAGGTCGATTCCCTTGCCTTCGTCCACGCCCTGCGCGATGTCGGCCGACTGCCTGCCGTAGCACACCATCACCGCGCAGCCCTTGTAGTCGATGCCGTATTCGGCGTTGTCGTAGCCGATGCTCTTGATCGTGTCGCGCGCGACCTGCTGGAAGTCGATGTCGAAGGCCGAGGTGGTGATCTCGCCCGCCATCACTACCAGGCCGGTCGTCACTAGGGTTTCCGCCGCGACGCGCCCGCGGGTGTCTTTCGCTAGAATCGCGTCGAGCACCGCATCCGAGATTTGGTCGGCGACCTTGTCCGGGTGACCCTCGGACACCGATTCCGAAGTAAAAAGGAACTCGCTCATGTGCTTTGCGCCTCGAGTGTTGGGCCGCCGCAATGAGCATGCGGCAAGCAGGGGTTGCGAAGAGGCCGCAAGGATACCAAAGAATGTCAGCTTCCCATAGAACCGGCGGAATCGGCGCGACGCGGGCAGCAACGCGATGCTGCTGATCCGATTGCTCGCCGCCCTGCCGTTGCCGCTGCTGCATGCGACGGGTGCGCTGCTCGGCTGGGCGGTCTATGCCCTGTCGCCGACCTACCGCCGGCAGTTGCGCCAGAACCTGGGCCAGGCGGGGTACCGCGACGCGGCGACCCGGCGCGGCGCGATCGCCTCTGCAGGCAAGGGTCTGCTCGAGCTGCCCGCGATCTGGCTGTGCCCGCGCACCGATGTATTGCGCTGGGTCAGGCGCATCGACGGCGAGGCGCTGATCGAGGCCGCGCGCGCGCAGGGTCTGGGCATTGTGTTTCTCACTCCGCACCAGGGCTGCTTCGAGATCGCGGCCAAGGTTGCGGCCGAGCGCTTTCCGATCACCGCGCTCTACCGGCCGCCAAAGCAGCGCTTCATGCAGGCGCTGATCGAGGCCGGGCGCGCCGGGCCCAACCTGCGCCTTGCGACCCCGGACTATGCCGGCGTGCGCGAGCTGCTCGGCGCGCTCAAGCGCAAGGAGGCGGTCGGCGTGCTGCCCGACCAGGTGCCGAGTGAAGGCGAGGGCGAGTGGGTCGAGTTCTTCGGCCGGCCGGCCTACACCATGACGCTCGCCGGCAGGCTCGCGCGCCGGGCAGGCAGCGTTACGCTGCTCGCCTTCGGCGAGCGTTTGCCGCGCGGCCGGGGCTACGTGGTGCACCTGCGGCCGCTGCCCGCTGCCCTGCCCGGAGAGTCCGACGCGCGGCGCGTCAACCGCGCGCTCGAGGCGCTGGTGCGGGAATGCCCGCAGCAATACCTGTGGGGCTACAACCGCTACAAGCGGCCGCGCGGCGCGCCGCCGCCGCCGGCAGCGCAGGCGTGATGCGCGCGCTGTTCGCCGCGATGTGGCTGTTGCGCCTGCTGCCGCCTCGAGCGCTCGCAGCGGCCGGGAACGCGCTCGGCGCGCTCGCTTTCCGGCTGATCGCCGAGCGGCGCAACGTGACGCGCATCAACCTCGCCAAGTGTTTTCCCTGGATGCCCGCGGCCGAGCGCGAGCGCCTGGCGCGCGGGCATTTCCGCGCCTGGTGCCGCAGCTTCCTCGACCACGCGCTGCTATGGTGGGCGCCGCGCGCGGACATCGAACGACTGGTGCGGATCGAGGGTCTCGAGCACCTGCGCGCGCTCGGCGGCGCTCCCGCGATCCTGTTCGTGCCGCACTTCGTCGGCCTCGATGCGGGCTTCGCGCGCCTGGCCTGCGAAATCGACATGGTGAGCATGTATGCCCAGCAGAAGAACCGCCTCCTGGCCGCGCGCCTGCTCGCGGGGCGCACGCGCTTCGGGCGGCAGACGCTGGTCTCGCGCCAGGACGGCATCCGCGCCGTGCTCGGCAGCATGCGCGAGGGCTGCCCGCTGTACTACCTGCCCGACATGGACTACGGCCCGCGCGGAGCGCTGTTCGTGCCTTTCTTCGGCGTGGCGGCGGCGACCATGCCGGGCCTGTCGCGCATCGCGCGCGTCACCGGAGCGAAGGTGTTGCCGTGCGTGACGCACATGCTGCCGCACGGCGCAGGCTACGTGCTGTCGATCGAGCCGCCCTGGCGCGACTTCCCCGGCGAGGACCCGGCGGCCGACACGCTGCGCATGAACCAGTACATCGAGCGCAAGGTGCTCGAGGCGCCCGAGCAGTACTTCTGGATGCACAAGCGCTTCAAGACGCGCCCCGAGGGCGAAGCGCGCTTTTACGCATAGAATTGCGGCTCGTGTTCCGCAACCCTGCCAACGAACAGATCCGCGACCTGCTGGCGCGGGTGCGAACCATCGCGGTGGTGGGGCTCTCGCCCAGGCCGGAGCGTCCCAGCCACCGCATTGCGCAGCGCCTGCAGTCCTGGGGCTACCGCGTGGTCCCGGTGCGGCCCGCGGTGAGCGAAGTGCTGGGCGAGAAGGCCTACCCGCGCCTGGCCGACGTGCCGGGCGGGATCGACCTGGTGAACGTGTTCCGCGCCGCCGAACAGGTCGGGCCGATCGTCGAGCAGTGCATCGCGCTCGCGCTGCCCGCGATCTGGATCCAGGAGGGCATCGTGAACGAGCTTGCCGCCGAGCGCGCGCGAGCGGCGGGGATGGTTGCGGTCATGGACCGCTGCATCTCGGTCGAGTACCGCCGCCTGATGGTGCCCGCGTGAGCCGTGTCGTGTTCACCAAGATGGAGGGCGCGGGTAACGACTTCGTCGTGCTGGACGCGACCGCGGCGCCATTCGCGCTCGCGCCCGCGCAGCTGCGCCGCCTCGCCGACCGGCATTTCGGGGTCGGCTGCGACCAGATCCTGGTGGTCGAGCGCAGTACCCGCCCGGACGCCGATTTCCGCTACCGCATCTTCAATGCCGACGGCGGCGAGGTCGAGCAATGCGGCAACGGCGCGCGCTGCTTCGTGCGCTACGTGCACGCGAAGGGGCTGACGGCCAAGCGCGAGATTCGGGTCGAAACCCTCGGTGGCCTGATCGTGCCGCGCCTCGAGGACGACGGCGAGGTCGGCGTCAACATGGGAGCGCCGGTGCTCGAGTCGCCCCTGGTGCAGGCGCTCGAGGTGGGCGGTGTGCGCGTCGAGCTGGCGATCCTGTCGATGGGCAACCCGCATGCGGTGCAGCTGGTCGACGACATCGAGCGCGCGCCAGTGACCAGTCAGGGCCCGCTGCTCGAGCGCCACGCGCGCTTTCCGAACCGCGTCAACGCCGGCTACATGCAGGTGCGCGACCGCCACCAGATCGCGCTGCGGGTGTGGGAGCGCGGCGCGGGCGAGACTCTCGCCTGCGGCACCGGCGCCTGCGCGGCCGCGGTGTCGGGCATCGCGCGCGGTCTGCTCGACTCGCCGGTGCGAGTCGAGGCGCGCGGCGGAACATTGACCGTGGCTTGGCAGGGCGGCGACAATGCCGTCTGGATGAAGGGCCCGGCGCGCAGCGTGTTCGAGGGCTCGATCGACCTGGACGAGGCACCATGAACGCAGAAGAAGTCGCGCAGTTCCTCAGGACTCACCCGCAGTTCTTCGACCAGCACCCAGAGCTATTCGAATCGATCAGCGTGCCGCACCCCTACGGCGGGCGCGCGATTCCGCTCGCCGAGCGCCAGACCATCACGCTGCGCGAGAAAGTGAAGCTGCTCGAGGGCAAGCTGAGCGAGCTGATCCAGTTCGGCGAGGAGAACGACGCCATCAGCGAGAAGGTGCATCGCCTGGCCGTGGCGCTGGTCGGGGCGCGCGACTTTCCGGAACTGACCCAGGCGCTCTACCTGCATCTGGGCGAGGATTTCGCGGTGCCGCACCTGGCGATGCGCGTGTGGGGCAAGTCCGTGCCGGTCGATTTCGTCGAGTCGCAGGCGGTGACCGAGGCGCAGCGCCAGCACGCCGAGGGCATGGGCGCGCCCCAGTGCGCGGCGATCGCCGACAACCCCTACCTGGAGTGGTTCGGCGAGGCGGGCGCGCACCTGCGCTCGATGGCGCTCGTTCCGCTCGGCCACGGCGCGGTGTTCGGGCTGCTCGCGCTCGGCAGCGAGGACCCGGAGCGCTTCTTCCCCGAGATGGGGACCATCTACCTGCGTCGCATCGGCGAGCTGTGCGCCGCCGGCGTGGCGGCGCGGCTGTAGCGCGGCGAGGACGCCTCGCGTGGCAGAAGCCCTGCCCGCCACGCATCCCGACGCCGCGCTGGTGCGCGAGCATCTCGAGGCGCTGAGGCATCAGCGCCGGCTCGCTTCCGGCACTCTGAGGAACTACGCGCGCGACCTTGCGCTGCTGCTACGGCTGGCGCAGGGTGCGCGCTTGGCGGCGATCGACGGCGTCCAGGTGCGCCGCTTCGTCGCGCAGCTGCACGGCGCGGGCCTGTCGGGCCGTTCGCTCGCGGGGACGCTGTCGGCCTGGCGCGGGTTGTACCGCTGGCTCGCGCGCCAGCGCGCCTTTAGCGCCAATCCCTGCCAGGGCGTGCGCGCACCCAGGGCGCCCAAGACGCTGCCCAAGGCGCTGTCGGTCGAGGCCGCGCAGCGGCTGCTCGAGGTCGCGCCGTCCGCTTCGCCGGTGCTGCTGCGCGACCGGGCGATGTTCGAGCTGATGTATTCCTCCGGCCTGCGCCTGGCCGAGCTGGTCGGGCTGGACCTGGGGGGCGGGCGCCTCGACCTCGCCGCAGGCGAGGTCACGGTAACGGGCAAGGGCAGCAAGACGCGCACCGTTCCGGTGGGTGCCCGGGCGCGCGACGCGCTGGCGCAGTGGCTCGCGGCGCGCGCGCAGCTGGCCGCGCCGCAGGAAAGCGCGCTCTTTGTCGGCGCGCGCGGTGCGCGCATCGCGCCGGGCATCGTGCGCGCCCGGCTCGCGGCCTGGGCGCGGCGCCAGGGCCTGGACGCGCCGCTGCATCCGCACATGCTGCGCCATACTTTCGCCACCCACGTGCTGCAGTCCTCGCAGGACCTGCGCGCGGTGCAGGAGATGCTCGGCCACTCGAGCATCTCGAGCACCCAGGTGTACACGCACCTGGACTTCCAGTCGCTGGCGAAGGTCTACGATGCCGCGCATCCACGCGCGCGCAAGAAGTAAAGGAGATTGCGCCGATGCGCGTCGTACTGAAGTCGGGCCGCGACAGGTCGCTCAAGCGGCGCCACCCTTGGCTTTTCTCGGGCGCGATTGCGCGCGTCGAGGGCGGGCCGCAGAGCGGCGACACGGTCGAGGTCGTGTCCGACTCGGGGCAGCCCCTCGCGCTGGCGGCCTACAGCCCGCAATCGCAGATCCGGGCCCGCGTGTGGAGCTTCGACACGTCGCGGCGCATTGATGCCGAGTTTCTGCGCGCGCGCCTGGCGAGCGCGCTCGCGCTGCGCGCCGCGCTGCCCGCGGTGCGGCACAGTAACGCGCTGCGCCTAGTGCATGCCGAGTCCGACGGTCTGCCTGGGCTGGTGGTAGACCGCTACGACGACGTGCTGGTGGCGCAATTCCTCTCCGCCGGCGCCGAGCGCTGGCGCGAGGCGATCCTGGATGCGCTCGCGGAGATGACCGGCTGCGAGGCGGTGTACGAGCGCTCGGACGCCGAGGTGCGCGCGCTAGAGGGCCTCGAGCCGCGCAGCGGATTCGTGCGTGGCGACCGGTCGGCGGCGCGCTGCGCGATCGTCGAGCACGGCTTGAGCTTTCACGTCGACGTCGAGCAGGGGCAGAAGACGGGATTTTTCCTCGACCAGCGCGACAATCGCCAGCGCGTGCGCGCCCTTGCAATGGGGCGCGAGGTGCTGGACGGATTCTGCTACACGGGCGGTTTTGCGCTCGCCGCGCTCGCCGGCGGCGCCGAGCGCGTGCTCGCGCTCGAGAGCTCGGCCCCGGCGCTTGCGGTGGCGCGCGAGAATCTTTCCGCCAACCAGCTCGACGCCGGGCGGATCGAGTTCGTGCAGGCCGACGTGTTTGCGCACCTGCGCGCGCTGCGCGACCGCGGCGCGCGCTTCGGGCTGGTGGTGCTCGATCCGCCCAAGTTCGCGCCTACCGCGGCGCAGGCGAAGAACGCCGCGCGCGCCTACAAGGACATCAATCTGCTCGCGTTCAAGCTGCTCGCGCCGGGCGGGCTGCTGGCGACCTTCTCCTGCTCCGGGGGCGTGTCCCGCGAGCTGTTTCAGTCGATCGTTGCCGGCGCGGCGGTCGACGCAGGAGTCGAGGGAAAGATTCTCGATCGGTTCGGCGCGGCCGCCGACCATCCGGTGGCGCTCGAGTTTCCTGAGGGCGATTACCTGAAAGGATTGCTCATCGCGAGAAACTGACCGATGTGCAGCTGCGCTCGCGGTCGGAATGATCCGCAACTCGGAGGAAGGTGAAATGTCGGCAAGCACTGTCGGTGTGGTTGGTCTGGGTGCCATGGGCGGAGGCGTGGCACGCTCGCTGCTGCGCGCGGGCTTCGACGTGCGGGTGTGCGACACGCGGCCCGATGTGCGCGCTGCGTTTGCCAAGGAGGGCGCGCAGGCCTTCGCGAGCGCAGGCGAAATGGCGCAGGGCTGTGCCGCCGTGATCGTGCTGGTCGTCAATTCGGAGCAGGCCGAGAGCGTGCTGTTCGGCCCGGGCGGCGCGGTCCAGGCGATGACGCCTGGCAGCGTGGTGATCATGAGCGTCACGGTCGCACCGGAATTTGCGCGCGCGCTTGGCAAGCGGCTTGCCGAACTGCGCATCGACATGCTCGACGCCCCGGTGTCGGGAGGCGCCGCGAAGGCGGCGCAGGGCCAGATGACGATCATGGGATCGGGTGCTCCCGCGAGCTTCGCCAAGGTCGAAAAGGTTCTGGCGGCGATTGCGCAAAAGGTCTACCGCCTGGGCGATGAAGTCGGTCCCGGGTCAACGGTAAAGATGATCAACCAGCTGCTCGCCGGCGTGCATATCGCCGCCGCCGCCGAGGCCATGGCCTTGGGCATCAAGGCGGGCGCGGACCCGGCTACGCTTTATGAAGTCATCTCCAACAGCGCCGGGTCGTCCTGGATGTTCCAGAACCGCGTGCCCCACATTCTGGCCGGCGATTACACTCCGCTCTCGGCAGTCAACATTTTCGTCAAGGACCTGGGGATCGTGCTCGACGCGGCGAGAAGGCTCACCTTTCCGCTGCCGTTGACTGCGGCTGCGCATCAGATGTACCTAGCGACTTCGGCGCATGGCCACGGCGGCGAGGACGATTCGGCCGTGATCAAGATGTTCGAGGCGCTCACCCGCATTTCCCTGCCCGAGGCCGGCAAGTAGAACAAGAGACCGATCATGCTACTGGGCTGTATTGCGGACGACTTCACCGGCGCGACCGACCTTGCGAACATGCTTGTCGGAGGAGGCATGCGCTGCATGCAGACCATCGGCGTGCCGCAGGGGTCCGCACCCGACGCGGATGCCGTGGTGGTCGCGCTCAAGTCGCGCACGATCGCGCCGCAGGATGCGGTCGAGCAGTCGCTGGCGGCGCTCGCCTGGCTCAGGGCCAACGGCTGCCGGCAGTTCTATTTCAAGTACTGCTCCACCTTCGACTCGACGCCCCGGGGCAACATCGGCCCGGTGACCGATGCGCTCATGCAGGCGCTCGGCACTTCGTTCACCATCGCCTGTCCCGCCTTTCCGGAGAACGGACGCACCATCTTTCGCGGCTACCTGTACGTCGGCGACGCGCTGCTGAGCGAATCGGGAATGAAAGATCATCCGCTCACGCCGATGACCGACGCCAATCTCGTGCGCGTGCTGCAGGCCCAGACCCGGCACAGAGTCGGCCTGGCGCGCTACGACTCGGTCGCCCGGGGGCCGACCGCGCTGCGCGAGCGCTTCGCCGCGCTCCAGCGCGAGGGATGCGGGATCGCGGTCGTCGACGCCGTTTCCAATGCCGACCTCGATACGATCGGCGAGGCCTGTGCCGACATGCCTCTGGTCACGGCCGGCTCGGGGGTCGCGCTCGGCCTGCCGGCCAATTTCCGCAAGGCGGGGCAACTCGCGCACGCGGGCGAAGCGGCGCGCCTGCCGCGAATAGACGGCTACGCGGCGATCGTCTCCGGCAGCTGCTCGGTCGCGACCAACGCGCAGGTGGCGGAGTGGAAGAAGACCCGGCCGGCTTTCCGGATCGACGCGCGCAAGCTCGCCGCCGGCGAGGCGCAGGTGCAGGCGGCGCTCGATTGGGCGCGCGAGCGGATCGCCCGCGAGCCCTTGCTCGTCTATGCGACGAGCTCGCCGGAAGAAGTGAAGGCCGTTCAGGCCGAGCTCGGGGCGGAGCAAGCGGGCCGGAGCATCGAGCAAGCCCTGGCGGCCGTGGCGCAGGGCATGGTCGAGCTGGGTGCGCGCAAGCTCATCGTCGCCGGCGGCGAGACTGCAGGCGCGGTCGTCAACCGCCTCGGGATCCAGGCGTTGCGCATCGGGCCGCAGATCGACCCGGGCGTGCCGTGGACGCTGTCCGCCGGCGAGCCGGCGATCGCACTCGCGCTCAAGTCGGGGAACTTCGGGGCGACCGATTTCTTCGCCAAGGCGCTGGAGATGCTGTCGTGAGCGAAAGCCGGATGCGAGAGGACATCTGCCAGCTCGGACGCTCGATCTTCGTGCGCGGCCTGACCCACGGCAGCACCGGCAATATCAGCGCGAAGGTTGACGACGGGTGGCTGATCACGCCGACGGGATCGAGCCTGGGCAACCTCGACCCCGCGCGCCTGGCCAAGCTCGACTGGCAAGGCCGGCCCATCTCGGGCGATGCGCCGTCGAAAGAGCACTTCCTGCATCGCGCCATGTACGAGGAGCGGCCGGGCAATGCTGCGGTGGTGCATCTGCACGCAACGCATTCGGTCGCCGTTTCGGTGCTGGAGGACGTCGATCCGGAAGACGTGCTGCCCCCGATCACCGCGTACTACGTCATGCGCATCGGCCGCCTGCCGCTGGTGCCGTACTTCGCGCCGGGCGACCTCAGGCTCGCCGATGCCGTGCGCCGCTTCGCCGGCAAGCACCATGCGCTGCTGCTCGCCAACCACGGCCCGGTGGTGGGCGGATCCAGCCTCGCCGCCGCCGCCGACGCCGCGGAAGAGCTCGAAGCGACCGCGAAGCTGTACCTCCTGCTCGCAGGGCGGCGCGTCAGGACGCTCACGGCGACGCAAGTCGACGAAATCAGGACCCGACACCCGATCAAGTAGGAGACGCACCATGCCGCAATTCGCCGCGAATCTCTCGATGATGTACCAGGAGCACGACTTTCTCGACCGCTTCGCCGCCGCGGCGAAGGACGGTTTCAAGGCGGTCGAGTTTCTGTTTCCCTACGACTACCCGCCGGCCGAGGTCAAGGCGCGGTTGAGCGCCAACGGACTCACCCTGGCGCTGTTCAATGCGCCCCCGGGCGACTGGAGCAAGGGCGAGCGCGGCCTGTCCTCGCTGCCGGGGCGCGAGGACGAGTTCAGGCGCTCGCTCGATCAGGCGCTCGACTACGCGCGCGTGCTCGGCAATAGGCGCCTGCACGTGATGGCCGGGCTTATCCCCGCCGGCGCCGAGCGCGCGCGCCACCACGACACCTACGTCAAGAACCTCGCCTGGGCCGCAGAACAGGCAGCGCCACTGGGCATCACCTGCGTGATCGAGCCGATCAACACGCGCGACATCCCCGGCTTTTTCCTGAATACCCAGGCCGAGGCCCACGCGATCTGCGCCGAGACGGGAAAGACCAACGCCAGGGTGCAGATGGATTTTTATCACTGCCAGATCGTCGAAGGCGACCTGGCCATGAAGCTCAAGCAGTACGTCGCGGGTATTGGCCACATCCAGATCGCGGGCGTGCCCGAGCGGAACGAGCCGGACATCGGCGAGGTGAACTACCCGTACCTGTTCTCCATGATGGATCAGCTCGGCTACGACGGCTGGGTCGGCTGCGAATACCGCCCGCGCGGCAAGACCAGCGCGGGCCTGAGCTGGCTCGCGCCGTATCTCCGAGCTTGACCCCGGACTCGTCGCCGCCCGCGGGGTGACTCCGTAGCCTGGCCGCAGGCGGTAGAATCCCGCCCTTCGGAAGGAGTCATTATGCAGCAGGAAAACATGGTTCCCGTGACCATCTTGACGGGATTCCTGGGCAGCGGCAAGACGACGCTGCTGAATCGAATCCTCAAGGAAGATCACGGCCATCGCGTCGCGGTAATCGAGAACGAGTTTGGCGAGATCGGGGTTGACAACGACATCATCGAGAGCAGCAACGAGCAGATCGTGGAGATGAACAACGGCTGCATCTGCTGCACCGTGCGCGGCGATCTGATTCGGATCCTGGGCGAGCTGAAGGACAGGCGCAGCCAGGGCGCGCTCAAGTTCGACCGCGTGGTGATCGAGACCACCGGCATGGCCGATCCCGGCCCGGTGGCGCAGACCTTCTTCACCGACGAGGAGATCGGCAACTACTATCTGCTCGATTCGATCATCACCGTGGTCGATGCCAAGCATGCCGAGAAGCAGCTCGACGACTTTCACGAGGCGCAAGAGCAGGTCGGGTTTGCCGACCGGATCCTGATGTCCAAGACCGACCTGGTCGCCGAAGACGAGGTCAAGAAGCTTTCCGAGCGCATCCGTCTGATGAATCCGCGCGCCCCGATCAAGAAAGTGCATTTTGGCGAGGCGCCGCTCGAGGAGGTGCTCGACATCCGCGGCTTCAACCTGAACGCGATCCTCGACCTCGATCCCGAGTTCCTGACCGACATCCACCACGAGCATCACGATGAGGTCGAGTCGTTCGTGTTCCGCTCCGACAAAGCTTTCGACGGCGACAAGCTGGAGCAGTTCCTGTCCGGCATGATCCAGGTCTACGGCCCCGACCTGCTGCGCTACAAAGGGGTGCTGTGGATGAAGAGCAATCCACGGCGGGTGGTGTTCCAGGGCGTGCACATGATGATGGGCGGCGATCTCGGCAAGCCCTGGGGCAAGGGGGAGAAAAAGCGGTCGGTGCTGGTATTCATCGGCAAGAAGCTGCCGCGGGACCTTTTCATCGCCGGCCTGGAGCAGTGCCTGGCGGCGTGACGCGACGCGAGCGGGGGACAACATGAGTTCCGGTGCCAGCGACAAGCATTCGCGCAATTCGCGCGGCAGGAAGGCGGGCAAGTCCCCGGACGTGACGGACAGGCTGCCGCTGGGCTGGCAAACCGAGCGCGCGCAGCGCACGCAGGTGGGCACCGACTCGCGCCTGAACATCGAGGTCGTCTCGGCTTCCTCGGAGCTGGCCGCCGCGGTAGAAGAGGCGGCGATCCTGTACGCCAACGCGCAGAACGCAGAGGCCAAGCGCAGCCTCGCGCGCGCGGTGAAGAAGGAAAGCCTGGCTCCCGCGGCGGAGCGCCTGTGGCTGATGCTGCTCGACCTTCATCGCGAGCTCGGAGAGCGCGAGGCGTTCGCCGAGCGCGCGCGGGAGTATGCGAGTCGCTTCGAATGCGAGCCGCCGCTGTTCGACATCGACCTGGCGCCGCCGGCTGTAGATTCGCTCGCCGCGCCGCGCGAAATCGTCGGCGATGCGAAGGTCTTTCTCGGCGTGGTCGCCGAGGCCGGCGCCAGCCGCACGCGGGTGCGGGTCGATTGTTCGAGCCTGAGGCGCGTCGATTTCGTCTCGGCAGCCGCGCTGCTCAATCTCGCTGCGGACCTGATCCGCAGCGGCGGGCGGCTCGAGCTCGAAAACGTGAACCAACTGGTTGCGGCGCTGTTCGAGGTGATGGGGGTTTCGGCGCTCGCCAAGGTCACCCCGCGCAACCACGATTGAAAGGAACCATGGAACAACTGCACGGCACCACCATCCTGTCGGTCCGCCGCGGCGTCGACGTCGCCCTCGGCGGCGACGGCCAAGTGACACTCGGCAACATCGTGCTCAAGGCGGGCGCGCGCAAGGTGCGGCGTCTGTACAACGACCGAATCCTGGCGGGGTTTGCCGGCGGCACCGCCGACGCCTTCACCCTGTTCGAGCGCTTCGAGGCGAAGCTCGACAAGCACCAGGGCAATGTCCTGCGCTCGGCGGTCGAGCTGGCCAAGGACTGGCGCACCGACCGGATCCTGCGGCGGCTCGAGGCGATGCTCGCCGTGGCCGATCGCGACCACTCGCTGATCATCACCGGCATGGGCGACGTGCTCGAGCCGGAGCAGGGAATCGTCGCGATCGGCTCGGGCGGCCCCTACGCGCAGAGCGCCGCACGCGCGCTGCTGGAGAACACTTCGCTCGGTGCGCGCGAGATCGTGGACAAGTCGCTCGCGATCGCCGCCGATCTTTGCATCTACACCAACAACCAGCGCGTCATCGAGGTGCTCGAGTGAGCCAGATGACGCCGCAGGAGATCGTCCACGAGCTGGAAAAGCACATCGTGGGCCAGGCCAAGGCCAAGCGCGCGGTCGCGATCGCGCTCCGGAATCGCTGGCGCCGGCAGCAGGTCGCCGAGCCGCTGCGGCAGGAGATCACGCCCAAGAACATCCTCATGATCGGGCCTACCGGGGTGGGCAAGACCGAGATCGCGCGGCGCCTGGCGCGCCTCGCGGGGGCGCCTTTCATCAAGGTCGAGGCGACCAAGTTCACCGAAGTCGGCTATGTCGGGCGCGACGTCGACACCATCGTGCGCGACCTGGTCGAGATCAGCATCAAGCAAACGCGCGAGCAGGCGACGCGCGCGGTGCGCGCCCGCGCCCAGGACGCGGCCGAGGAGCGGGTGCTGGACGCACTGCTGCCGCCCGCGCGCGGAGTCGAGGCCGAAGAGAGCGCGACGCGCCAGAAATTCCGCAAGAAGCTGCGCGAGGGCGAGCTCGACGACAAGGAAATCGAGCTCGAGCTCGCTGTCAGCGCGCAGCAGATGGAGATCCTCGCGCCACCCGGGATGGAGGAACTCACCTCGCAGATCCAGGGCATGTTCCAGAACCTCTCCGGCGGGCGCAGAAAGCTGCGCAAGCTGCGCATCCGCGAAGCACTGCAGCTGCTGACCGAAGAGGAAGCCGCAAAACTGGTGAACGACGACGACCTTAAGGCCAAGGCGGTCGCCAACGCGGAACAGAACGGCATCGTCTTTCTGGACGAGATCGATAAGGTCGCCAGTCGCAGCGAGCTCGGCGGCGCGGACGTCTCACGCCAGGGCGTGCAGCGCGACCTGTTGCCGCTGGTCGAGGGCACTACGGTCGCGACCAAGTACGGCATGGTCAAGACCGATCACATCCTGTTCATCGCCTCGGGCGCGTTCCACCTCGCCAAGCCCTCGGACCTGATTCCGGAGCTGCAGGGGAGGCTGCCGATCCGGGTCGAGCTCGATTCGCTTTCGGTGGACGACTTCGAGCAAATCCTGACCTCGACCGACGCGAGCCTGGTCAAGCAGTACCAGGCGCTGCTCGAGACCGAAGGCGTGACGCTCGAGTTCCGCCCGGATGGGGTCCGGCGGCTGGCCGAAATCGCGTTCCAGGTGAACGAAAAGACCGAGAATATCGGTGCACGGCGGCTTTACACCGTGCTCGAGAAGCTGCTCGAGGAAATATCGTTCGAGGCCGGCAGGCGCGGCGCGGCGACGGTCACGATCGACGCAGCCTATGTAGACGAGCGGCTCGCAGAACTGGCGCGCAACGAGGACCTGGCGCGCTACGTGCTCTGAGAGCCGGTTTCGCGCGGGCGGTCGGCCTCGGCGAGCTGCCGCACCGCCTCGCGCAGAAGCTTCATCTGGCGCTCGAAGTTGCCGCAGCCCTCGCACATCGCGAAGTGAACGCGCAGCGCGACCCGCTCGCCGAAGCCGAGCCTGCGATCCAGGCCCTGCGAAACCAGGCGCGTCACTTCCCTGCACGGCAGCATCATCTTCATTTCCAGGTCCGCTCCAGGCACAGGCGCAGCGCCATGCGCGCGCGATACAACATCACCCAGCAGTTGGTCGCGGTGATCCCGAGTTCCTTACAGATCTCCTCAGTCTCCAGTCCCATGTGTTCGCGCATCATGAACGCGCGCGCGGTCCGCGCCGGCAGCTGCCCGAGGCAGGTCTCGAGCGCGGCGAGGAACTGGGATCGCTCTAGGGCGCTGTCCGGGCGTTCCCAGGCCGAGGGGGCTTCCGCCCAGTGCCCGCGCGGGTCGAACAAGGCGTCGAACTCGGACCCATCGCCCTCGGGCTCGAGCGCCATGGCGGGCTCGCGGCTCGAGCGCCGGATCGCGTCGACGATCTTGTGCTTCAGGATCCCGGTCAGCCAGGTGCGCAGGCTGGAGCGGCCGTCGAACCCCCCCTCCCCGGTCAGCGCCGCGAGCAGGGTCTCCTGCACGCAGTCCTCCGCCCGGTCGGCGTCCCGCAGCTGCAGGGTGGCGAAGCGCAGCAGGTAGGCGCGCTGGCCCTCGAGTTTGGTCTGGAAGTCGTCTGGCGGGGGCATGGGGACTTGAAACTTGGCTGCGCCTCCCCATTTTCAGCCTTGCAGCAACAGTTACCCGCAAAGGAGACGCTTATGAGCAATCTTACCCGATTCGATCCGTTGAACGACCTGGTCGACGACCTGTTCAAGGGCTTCCTGGTGCGGCCGATGTACAACGAGGCCCGCGCCGAGCTGCCGCGCATGAAAGTCGACGTCGCCGAGAAGAACGGCGCCTACTCGGTCAGCGCCGAGCTGCCCGGCGTGCGCAAGGAAGACATCCAGGTCACGATCGACGGCGCCCAGGTCACCCTGAGCGCCGAGGTCAAGCGCGAGAAGGAGGTCGCCGAGGACGCGCAGGTGCTGCATTCAGAGCGCCTGTACGGCAAGCTGAGCCGCAGCTTCGCGCTGCCGCATGAAATCGACGAGGCCGCCGCCGAGGCGAAATTCCGCGACGGCGTGCTCGAGCTAACGCTGCCGAAGAAGACGGCCGCGGCGCGAAAGCAGATCGCGATAAACTGACGCGACAGGCAGCGTGACCGAAGGGCCGGCAACCGCCGGCCCTTTTTCTTTGTAGAATCGGATCGCCATGACCCACGCCAACGACGCCGCGACCAAGGCGCACATCCTCGCCGAGGCGCTGCCTTACATCCGCCGCTTCCACGGCAAGACCATCGTGGTCAAGTTCGGCGGCAACGCCATGGTCGACGCCGCGCTGCAGGCGAGCTTCGCGCGCGACGTGGTATTGCTGAAGCTGGTCGGCATGGATCCGGTGGTCGTGCACGGCGGCGGACCGCAGATCGAGCAGCTGCTCAAGCAGCTCGGGATCCGCAGCGAGTTCGTGCAGGGTATGCGGGTCACCGACGCGGCGACCATGGACGTGGTCGAGATGGTTCTCGGCGGCGCGGTCAACAAGGACATCGTCACCCTCATCAACCAGGCCGGCGGCCGGGCGGTCGGCCTGACCGGGCAGGACGGCGCCTTTATCCGCGCCAGGAAGCTCCTGATGCCGTCGCGCGAAAAGCCGACCGAGCTGCTCGACATCGGGCAGGTGGGCGAGATCGAGTCGATCGACCCGGGCGTCATCGATTCGCTCGAGCAGGGCGGGTTCATTCCGGTGGTGGCCCCGATCGGGGTGGGCGCCGATGGCCTGTCCTACAACATCAACGCCGACCTGGTGGCGGGCAAACTGGCCGAGGTGCTGCATGCCGAGAAGCTGGTGTTGCTCACCAACACGTCGGGCGTGCTCGACGAGCAGGGCAAGCTGCTGACCGGGGTCACGCCGCGCCAGATCGACGCCATGCTGGCCGCCGGCACGCTCTCGGGCGGCATGCTGCCGAAGATCGCTTCGGCGCTCGAAGCCGCGCGCGCCGGGGTCAGGAGCGTGCACATCATCGACGGACGCGTGCCGCATGCGCTGCTGCTCGAGGTGCTGACCGACCAGGGTGTCGGCACGCTGATCCGCAGCAGGTAATGCGTATCGCGCGTCTCCCGCCGTCGCGGCGGGTATGGATATTCGACCTCGACAACACGCTGCACGATGCGAACGCGCGCATCTTCCCGTCGATGCACGAGCAGATAAACGCCTACCTGCGGCGCCATTTCGGGCTCGACGAGGCGGGCGCGAACGAGATGCGGCGCGGCTTCTGGCTGCGCTACGGCACCACCCTGAACGGGCTGATGCGCCACTACGGAACCGATCCGCGCCGCTTCCTGGCCGAAACGCACCGCTTCCCCGAGCTGGCCGACATGGTGGTGCACGAGAATGCCCTGCGCCATGCGCTGGCGCGCCTGGGGGGGCGCAAGCTCGTGTTCTCCAACGCGCCGCGCCAGTACGTCGAAGGCGTGCTGCGCGCGATCGGCGTCGCGCGCTGGTTCGACGCGGTCTACACCATCGAGGACGCGCGTTTTCGCGGCAAGCCCGCGGCGCATGGCTTTCACCTTCTGCTGCGCAAGCACGACATCGACCCCCACCGCTGCGCCTTCCTGGACGACTCGCTCGAGAACCTGCGCACGGCGAAGCGCCTGGGCATGTCGACGGTATGGGTCAGCCGCGAAAAGCGGCGCGTTTCATTCGTCGACCTGCGGGTGGGATCGGTGCTCGAGCTGCCTCGACTCGTGTTCAGGTACGCTTGAGGCTAGAATCCGGACAGCCTCCCACCCGCACCCCCCCATGCCCCGCGCCAAAGGCGAACGCAGGCTCGAGATCCTGAAGACCCTCGCGCAGATGCTCGAGGCGCCGAAGTGGGAGCGCATCACAACCGCCGCACTGGCGGCCAAGCTCGATGTCTCCGAGGCCGCGCTGTACCGGCACTTCGCCTCCAAGGCGCAAATGTACGAAGGGTTGATCGAATTCATCGAAAACACCGTGTTTTCGCTCGCCAACCGTATTTCCGAGGACGAGGCGAGCGGGCGCCGGCAGACCGAGAAGCTGGTCGAGATGCTGCTCGCTTTCGCCGAGAAGAACCCCGGCATGGTGCGCGTGATGACAGGCGACGCGCTGATCGGGGAGCACGAGCGGTTGCAGGCCCGGATGAATCAATTCTTCGGCCGCTTCGAGGCGACGCTCAAGCAGTCGCTGCGGCTCGCTGCCAGCCAGGGCCAGGGCGAGGAGCGCGAAGCGGCGGCGAAGGCGGGGGCGCTGCTTTGCTACCTGCTCGGCAGCCTGCAGCAATTTGCCCGCAGCGGGTTCGCCGACAGTCCGAGCGAGAGCTTTACCGCGCAGCGGCCCTACCTGCCCGCCTGAGCCGCGGCCGCCGCGCAGACGGCGCAGTCCGGATCCTTCGGCACGCGCACCGAGCGCCATTCGGCGCGCAGGGCATCGAACATGAGCAGCCGCCCGTTCAGCGACTCGCCCACGCCGGCCAACAGCTTGATCGCTTCTGCCGCCTGCAGCGCGCCGACCGCGCCGGTAAGCGGCGCGAGCACGCCCATGACCGCGCAGCGCAGCTCCTCGGTCTCGCCGCCCTCCGGGAACAGGCAGGCGTAGCACGGCGCGTCGTCCCGTCTGAGGTCGAATACCGCGACCTGGCCGTCGAAGCGGATCGCCGCGCCCGACACCAGGGGCTTGGCATGACGCACGCAGGCGCGGTTCACCGCGTGGCGGGTGGCAAAGTTGTCGCTGCAGTCGAGCACTACGTCGGACTCGGCCACCCGCTGTTCCAGCGCGTCGCCCTCCAGGCGCTCGGCAAGCGCTACCACCGACACCTCCGGGTTGACCGCGCCGAGCGTCGCGCGCGCGGCCTCGACCTTCAGCGCGCCCACGGCATCGTCGCGGTACAGGATCTGGCGCTGCAGGTTGGTCAGGTCGACACGGTCGGGATCCGCCAGCGTGAGGCGCCCGATTCCGCTCGAGGCGAGGTAGAGCGCCGCCGGGCAGCCCAGGCCGCCGGCGCCGACGATCAGCGCGTGCGCAGCGCGCAGCCGTGACTGGCCCTCGACTCCGATTTCCGGCAGCAGAATGTGCCGGCTGTAGCGCAGCAGCTGATCGTCGTCCAACGTAAGTAAGGCTATTTGGCTGGCTGGCCCTGGGCGATGGTCTTGCTCGGCTCGCCCTTGACCGGCTCGCCCTTTAGGAACGCGAGCGCCTGCTCGAGCTGGAAGTCGTCCTTCGAGCCGAACTCGACCGGCTTGCTCAGGCCAGGCTTGGCAATCGCCGCGGCCTGCGCGGCGGAATCGGGCGCGGCCTTGGTCTGCAGGCTCGCGTCCTGCGGGTTGTCCAGGTGGTGCTGCAGGTCGGCCTCGCGCAGGCGGGCCGCCCTGTCGCCAGGCTCCTCGACCACGATGTCGGGCGTGATGCCCTTGAGCTGGATCGAGCGGCCGCTCGGCGTGTAGTAGCGCGCGGTGGTGAGCTTGATGGCGGTGTCGTTGTTGAGCGGCATGATCGTCTGCACCGAGCCTTTGCCGAAGGTCTGCGTGCCGATGATCGTGGCGCGCTTATGGTCCTGCAACGCGCCGGCCACGATTTCCGACGCGGACGCCGAGCCGCCGTTCACCAGCACCACCATCGGCACGGTCTTGACCGCCGGCGGCAGCGATTTGAAGAAGTCGTCGCCCTCGCCGCGCAGGTCGTCCGGGGTGGCGTGAAACTGCTTCTTCGCGTCCTCGGTGCGGCCGTCGGTCGAGACGACCAGGGCGTCGGCCGGCAGGAAAGCGGACGACACCGCCACCGCGCCGTAGAGCAGCCCGCCGGGGTCGTTGCGCAGGTCGAGCACCAAGCCTTTGAGCGCGCCCTGGCGGTACATCTTCTGCAGCGCCTTGCCCAGATTTTCCGCGGTGGCCTCCTGGAACTGCGACACGCGGATCCAGCCGTAGCCGGACTCGATCATCTTCGACTTCACGCTCCGCACGTGGATGATGGCGCGCGTAAGTGTGACCACGATCGGCTGTGTCTCGCCCTTGCGCGAGATCGTCAGCGTGATCTTGGTGTTCGGCTTGCCGCGCATGCGCTTGACGGCCTCGTTAAGCGTCATGCCCTTGACCAGAGCCTGGTCAATCTTGACGATCAGGTCGCCCGGTTTGATGCCGGCGTGAAACGCCGGCGTATCCTCGATCGGCGACACCACCTTGACGAATCCGTCCTCCATGCCGACCTCGATGCCCAGGCCGCCGAACTGCCCCTGCGTGCTCACCTGCAGTTCGCGGTAGGCGTCCTTGTCGAGGTAGGCCGAATGCGGGTCGAGGTCCGACACCATGCCGTTGATCGCTCCCGCGATCAGCTTTTTGTCGTCGACCGGCTCGACGTAGTTCTGCTTGATCGCCCCGAACACGTCGGTGAACGCACGCAGCTCCTCCAAAGGAAGCGGCTGCGGCGTGTCGCGATCGGCGATCGCCTGCAGGTTGAGGCTGATCAGGATCCCGGCGACGACGCCCACCAGGATCAGGCCGATGTTGCGGAATTTGCTGCGCATAGTGTTTGCTTTTCCCCACACGGCTTGCCGCCGGTCAGGACTCATTTGCGGTCGACCCAAGTCAGCGGGTCGAATGGTTTGCCGAGGTGACGCAGCTCAAAGTATAAACCCGATTCCTGGTTGCCACCGGTCGCGCCGACGGTCGCGACCGGCTCGCCTGGCGCCACCACGTCACCGACCTGCCTGAGCAGAGTTTCGTTGTTTGCATAAACCGAAAGGTAGCCCTCGCCATGGTCGATGATGAGCAGGTTGCCGAAGCCTCTCATCCAGTCCGCGAAAACGACCTGCCCAGCGGCAATGGCGCGCACCGGCTGCCCTTCGGCGGCACGGATGAACAGTCCCTTGAGCCTGATTCCGCCCGCGTCCCTTGGAGTGCCGAAGCGCCCGGTCAGTTCCCCGCGCACCGGCAGGCGCAGCTTGCCGCGCAAATCGCCGAACGCGCCGCTGGCCGAGCCGAGCTCCGGAACCCGCTCGATCCGCGCGTAACCCCTGGGAGGCCGTGCCGCCAGAACCCGGCCGATCTCCTCGACCAGGCGCGACAAGCGTGCTTCGTCGGCCCGCAGGACGCCGATCTCCTTTCTGTCGTGTCGGATATCGCTCGCGATTCGCGCCAGAACCCGGCGGCGCTCGGCACGCTCGACGACGATGCGCTGGCGGTCGGCGCGCTGCGCCTGCTCGACCTCCGCCAGGCGCGCGGCTTTCTGGCGCGTATCGGCGCGTACCTGCGCCAGTTCGGTCAGCCCGGCGCGGAAAGAGTCCACCATCGCCGCCACCGCGCGCGACACGTGCCCCAGGTAATACAGCTTGCGCGCCACTTCGGCTGGGTCTTCGCCCGACAGGACCAGCCGAAGTGCGTCGGGTGCGCCGCCTTCGCGCCGCGCTTCGAGCACGCGCCCGAGCGCGTTCTGCTGCGCGGCGAGATCCTTCTTTAGCGCCCGCTCGCGTTGCTCGAGCGCCTTCGAGTCGCGCTGCAGCGCTTTGCGCTCGCCCTCGAGCGTCGCGAGCGCTCGGTTGGCATCCGAGATGGCGCGCTCGGAGTCGCGCAGCGCGTCGCGCGCCTCGCGCCGCGACGCCATCTTGTGGTCCAGTTCCGTCGTCAGCCGGCCTATGCGCGCGCGCAGGTCTGCGAGGTCGCGCTGCTTGGCGGCCTGCTCCGCGGCGCTCGCCGGCGGCGGCGCGGCGTGCGCCGCGGCGGCCGACAGCGTCGCGGCGACGAGGCAGGCGGTCAGCGCGGTCTTGAGCGAGGACTTCAGGCCTTCGCCTTACCCTGGGCCGAGACCGCGGAAATGCGGCGCGCGACCTCGTCCTGGTCTCCGAGATAGTAGTGCCTGAGCGGCCGCAGCGTGGAATCGAGCTCGTACACGAGCGGGATTCCGGTCGGGATATTAAGGCCCACGATATCGGTTTCGGACACCTGGTCGAGGTACTTGACCAGCGCGCGCAGCGAATTGCCGTGCGCGGCCACCAGCACCCGCTCACCGGCGCGGACCGCGGGCGCGATCGCGTCGTTCCAATACGGTAGCACGCGCGCGACCGTGTCCTTGAGGCACTCGGTCAGCGGCAGGCCGCCCCGAGGCAGCTGAGCGTAGCGCGGGTCGCCGGCCGGGCTGCGCGGGTCGCCCGGTTCGAGCGCCGGCGGCGGCGTATCGTAGCTGCGGCGCCAGACGAGGACCTGCTGATCGCCGAATTTCGCCGCGGTCTCGGCCTTGTTCAGTCCCTGCAGCGCGCCGTAGTGGCGCTCGTTGAGGCGCCAGCTCTTGTCGACCGGAAGCCACATCAGGTCCATTTCGTCCTGCGCCAGCCAAAGCGTGCGGATGGCGCGCTTTAGGACGGAGGTAAAGCAGCGGTCGAAGCCGTATCGCTCCTCGCGCAGCAGCCGGCCTGCGGCGCGCGCCTCATCGACGCCTTTGGCCGAAAGGTCGACGTCGGTCCAGCCGGTAAAGCGGTTTTCGCGGTTCCAGTCGGACTCGCCGTGGCGCAGGAGAACCAGCTTGTGAGTGGCAGCTTGCATCGCGAAGGGGAGAGGCTCGAAATCTGCAGGTATTCTATAATATGCTTTGTTATCGCCTAAGCGGCCCCGTGCCGCGCCACCGCACATGAAGCGCGACGTCTTCGACCTGATCGAAAAGCAGGAGCACATCGAACTGGCGGCGCGCGCTTTGAAGGCCATCGCGCATCCGTTGCGCCTCAAGATCCTGTGCGTGCTGGGACCCAACGAAGTGGGGGTGCAGGAAATCGTGGAAGCGGTCGGTACCTCGCAGTCGAACATCTCGCAGCACCTCGCGATCCTGCGCGACAAGGACGTGCTGCGCTCGCGCAAGGAAGCGAACAGGGTGTTCTACCGCGTGAGCGACGAGCGAACCCTGCAGCTGATCGGCATGATGCGCGAGGTATTCTGCGGCGTCGCGCAGGACTGAGCGCGCGACATGACAATCCAGTTCGTCAAGGACAACCTGCTGCTTTTCGCCATCGCGTTCATATCGGGCGCGATGTTGCTGTGGCCGCTGATCCGGCGCGGCACCGGGGGTCCGTGGGCCAGCACGCTGGAGGCGACGCAGATGATCAACCGCCAGGACGCGCTGGTGATCGACGTGCGCGAAGACGCCGAATACGCCAAGGGCCACATCGTGGGCGCGCGCCACATTCCGCTTGCGCAGCTCGAGGCGCGCGTGAAGGAGCTGCAGAAATACAAGTCCAAGCCCGTGATCACCTGCTGCGAGACCGGCAACCGGTCCTCGGCGGCGATCGCGACGCTCAGGAAGCTCGGGTTCGATAACGTCTACAACCTCGCGGGCGGCTACGCGGGCTGGCAGCAGGCCGGCCTGCCGGTGGAGAAGTGACTTGGCATCGATCGTGATGTACTGCACCGCCGGCTGCCCCTACTGCCAGTCGGCCGAGCGCCTGCTGGCGCAAAAGGGCGTGCGTGACCTGAACAGGATCCGCGTCGACCTCGAACCGGGGCGGCGTGCCGAAATGATGCAAAGAAGCGGCCGGCGAACCGTGCCGCAGATATGGATTGGCGAGCGCCACGTCGGCGGTTACGACGATCTGCATGCCCTAGAGCGCGCGGGGCAACTGGACCAACTACTGCACGCGGCGCAGACCTGACGCCGCTGCCAACGCCGGAGAGCGCATGAGCGAAGAGCAGCCGACCTTCCAGATCGAGAAGATTTACGTCAAGGACCTGTCACTCGAAATTCCGAGTGCGCCGCAGATCTTCATGCAGGCCGAGCAGCCGCAGCTCGAGGTGCAGATCGACAACGCGGCGGCGCAGTTTGCCGAGGGCATGTTCGAGGTCACGGTCTCGGTGACCGTGACCGCGCGCGCGGGCGAACGCACGATTTTCCTCGTCGAAGCGGTGCAGGCCGGGATTTTCGCCGTGCGCAACGTGCCGCAAGCCGACCTCGATCCGCTGCTGGCCATCGGTTGCCCGACGATCCTCTACCCCTACGTGCGCGAGACCGTCTCCGACCTGGTCGCGCGCGGCGGCTTTCCGCCCGTGCTGCTGGCCCCGGTGTCGTTCGAGGCGCTGCACGCGCAGCGCGTGCAGCAGCAGTCCGGCGGCGCGGACCCCCGGATCGAGATTTCTTCCTAGCATGCGGCTCGCGGCCCTCATCGCCGCATTCCTTTTCGCGGCCTGCGCCCACGCCGCCGAATTCCGCAGCGTGGGGCAGGACGCGGCGGTGCTGTACGACGCCCCGTCGAAGGCGGCGATCCCGCTGTATATCGTCTCGCGCGACTATCCGCTGGAGGTGATCGTCAAGCTCGAGGCCTGGGTCAAGGTGCGCGACCAGACCGGGGCGCTGTCCTGGATCGAGAGCAGCGCCTTGTCCGACAGGCACATGGTGGTGGTGACGACGCCCGCGGCGCAGGTCCACGTGCGCCCGGACGAGGCCTCGCCGATCGCGTTCGTGGCGGCGCAGAACGTCGCGCTCAAGCTGCTTGAGGTGGTGCCCGGAGGTTGGCTGCACGTGCGGCACGACGATGGCTCGAACGGCTACGTGCGCGCGAGCCTGGTGTGGGGTGGCTGAGCCCGACTTGCCGATGAGCCGCATCGCGGTGCTGGGCGCGGGCGCCTGGGGTACGGCGCTCGCCGCGGCGCTTGCGCGCGCCGGGCGGCAGGTGCATCTCTGGGCGCGCGACCCGGCGCAAGCCGAAGCGATCGGACGTTCGCGGCGCAACGAGCGCTACCTGCCCGAAATCGAGCTGCCCGCAAGCCTCGCTGTCAGCGCGACGCTGCCCAACGCGCTCGAGGGCGCCGGTCTGCTGCTTGTGGCGACGCCGGTGGCGGGTTTGCGCCAGCTGCTCGGCCTGCTGCGTGCCGAACAGGCCTTGGCGCCGCTGGTCTGGCTCTGCAAGGGCTTCGAGCAGGGCACGGGCCGGCTGCCGCACCAGGTCGTGTCCGAAGCCCTGCGCGGGGCGGTCCCGAGCGGTGTGCTGTCGGGCCCGTCGTTCGCGCTCGAGGTCGCGCGCGGTTTGCCGTGCGCGCTCACGCTCGCCTCGGGCGACGCCGACTTTGCGCGCGACGCCGCGGCGGCGCTGCATGGCGGCAGGCTGCGCGTGTATCACAGCACCGACCTGATCGGCGTGGAAATCGGCGGCGCGGTGAAGAACGTAATTGCGATCGCAGTCGGCATCTGCGACGGCCTCGGCCTGGGGCAGAACGCGCGTGCCGCGCTGATCACGCGCGGGCTGGCCGAACTATCGCGCCTCGGCGTGGCGCTGGGCGGTGCGGCGGAAACCTTCATCGGCCTCGCCGGCGCCGGCGACCTGATTCTCACCGCCACCGGAGACCTGTCGCGCAATCGCCGCGTCGGGCTCGAGCTCGCGCGCGGACGCTCGCTCGACGAAATTCTTGGAACGCTTGGGCACGTCGCCGAGGGCGTTCGCTCGGCACAGGAAGTGGCGCGGCTCGCGGCGGACAATGGGCTCGAATTGCCGATCAGCGACGCGGTAAACGCGGTCCTGCGCGGCAGCCTCGCGCCGCAGGCGGCGGCCGAGCTGCTGCTCGCGCGCGACCCGAAACCCGAGGCGCTCAGCGCGCGCCGCTGAACCCCAGCTGACGCCAGGCCTCGAACACCACCACCGCGACCGCGTTCGACAGGTTCAGACTCCGGTTGCCGGGCCGCATCGGCAGACGCAGCTGCAACTCCGAATCGAAGGTCTGCAGGATTTCTTGCGGCAGTCCTGCGGTCTCGGACCCGAATACGAAAACGTCGCCGGCGCGGAATCGCTCGTCGTAGACGCTGCGCCGCGCGCGGGTGGACAGCGCGAACATTCGCCTGCCCGTGAACCCGGAAAGAAAGCTCCTCCAGTCGGCATGAACGGTGACGTTTGCCAGGTCGTGATAGTCGAGTCCGGCGCGTTTGAGCTGGCGGTCGTCCATCGAAAAGCCGAGCGGCTGGATCAGGTGCAGCCGGGCGCCGGTGTTGGCCGCGAGGCGGATCACGTTGCCCGCGTTGGGCGGGATTTCCGGGGCGTGCAGGACGACGTCGATCATTCGTTCTGCGGCGGGAACGTTCGCGCCGCAACCCAGTTCACCACACGCGAGGCGCCCGCACGTTTGAGCGTGCGGGCGAGCTCATCGAGCGTTGCGCCCGTGGTCATGACGTCGTCCACCACGGCCACGGCAAGGCCCTCGATCGGGCGCGGGCAGTGAAACGCGCCGCGCACGTTGCGTACGCGATCTGCGGGCGGCAGCTCGATTTGAGCCGCGGTATCGCGGTTGCGCTCGCACAAGGACGGCCGCAGCGGCAGTCCCGCCGCGCGGGCGACCACGCGCGCGATCTCCATCGACTGGTTGTAGCCCCGTTCGCGCACGCGCGCAGTCGACAGCGGCACCGGCAACAAGACGTCGGGCCGCGCCGCGCCCGAGACACGGCTTGCGAGCACGCGCCCGAGCAGCGCCGCGATTGCGAGCCCGCCGCGGAACTTGAGCGCCTGAATCAGCACATCGGCCGGAAAACGGTAGGCGAGCGCCGCGACGGTCGCGTCGAATTGCGGCGGAGCCGCCAGACAGGCGCCGCAGACCGCGCCGCCCGGGGCCGCAAGCGCGCAGCGCGGGCAAAGCCCTTCGGTCCCGAGGCGCGGCAGGTCGCGCTCGCAGGCCGCGCACAGCAGGCCCTCGTCGCGCGCACCGTCGGCAGCCCCGCGGCACAGCAGGCAGGTTCCGCCGAACACGAGGTTGGCGATGCGTCGGGCGGCGCGCGTCAGCATGGGGGCGGGCGGATGCGCTCGATTATGCGCCCGGCGGCGCGCCTTGACGCGCGCGCTTGACGCGCGCGCGAGGCGGCCGCGAAAATCGGCCGTTAGCCAAGGAACAGGATCCCCCCCATGTGGACCGTAGCCGGATTGACGGCGGAGCTCGCCGCCGGCCGCACGAGCAGCCGCGAGCTGGTCGAGCAGGCGCTCGCGCGCATCGCCGATGCCCGCGGCGAGGGTGCGCGAGCGTTTCTCAAGGTCTACGCCGAGACCGCCCGCGCGGAGGCGGACCTCGCCGATCGCTTGCGCGCCGGCGGCATCGTGCGCTCGCCCGTCGACGGCCTGCCGGTGTCGGTCAAGGACCTGTTCGACGTCGGCGGCGACGTGACTCGCGCGGGCTCGCGCCTGCTGGCGGATGCGCCGCCAGCAGTGCGCGACGCACCACCGGTGGCGCGCCTGCGCGCCGCCGGCGCGCCGATCGTCGGGCGCACCAACATGGTCGAATTCGCCTTCGGTACGACCGGGATCAACCCGCACTACGGCACGCCGCGCAATCCCTGGGACCGCGCCGTGGGCCGGGTTCCGGGCGGGTCCTCGTCGGGCGCTGCGGTGGCGCAAGCCGAAGGCATGTGCGCAATGGCCCTCGGCAGCGATACGCGCGGATCGGTGCGCCAGCCCGCCGCGCTGTGCGGCGTGACCGGTTTCAAGCCGACCGCGCGACGCGTCCCGCGCGAGGGCGCCTTTCCGCTTTCCTACACGCTCGATTCGATCGGCCCGCTCGCCAACAGCGTGGCGTGTTGCGCCGCCTACGACGCGGTGCTCGCGGGCGAACCGCCCGCGCCGCTTGACGAACTGCCGCTCAAGGGCCTGCGCCTGCTCGTGCCGCGCTCGAGCCTGCTCGATGATCTCGACCAGGTGGTCGGCAGCGCGTTCGAAGCCGCGCTGAGCAGGCTGTCGGCCGCGGGCGCGGTTCTGGTGGAGCGTCCGGTCGCCGCCTTCGATCGCCAGGCCGATTACTTCCGCAGCGGCGGCTTCGCCGGCGCCGAGGCCTACGCGATCCACCGGCGCTGGGAAGGCCGTCTATCGGAATACGATCCACGCGTGGCGCAGCGAATTCTGCTCGGAAAAGGCATCGGCGCGGCCGACTACGTCGAGCTGGGCCTGCTGCGCACGACCTACATGCGCGAGGTTGAGGCGCTGCTGGCTCCGTTCGACGCCTTTCTCATGCCGACCACGCCCTGCGTGGCTCCGACCATTGCCGAGGTGGATCGCAGCGACGAGGACTATTTCCGCTGGAATATGCGCATCCTGCGCAACGTTGGAGTCGTCAATTTCCTCGACGGCTGCGCGCTGACCCTGCCGTGTCACGCGCCGGGTACGGCGCCGGTCGGGCTGTCGATATGCGGCGCTGCGCTCGCGGACAGGCATGTGCTCGCCGTCGGGGCGGCGCTCGAGCGCGGGCTCGACCCAGTCACGCAGCGCGCGGCCGCTGCGCGTGACTGACGCGGACGCAAGACTGGAGCGGCGCGTGGCGCGTCGCCGCTTCGAGCGCGCGGCGGGCACCTACGACGATGCGGCGCGGCTCGAGGCCGAAGTCGGCGCGCGCATGCTCGAGCGGCTTGACTACGTGCGCGTCGCGCCGCGGCGCATTCTCGATGCGGGAGCCGGCACCGCGCGCGAGGCGCAGCGCCTGGCCCAACGCTATCGCGACACGAGCCTGATCGCACTCGACTTCTCGCTCGCGATGCTGCGGCGCGCGCAGCGGGGAGGAGGATTCCTGTCGCGCCTGTTCGCCGGGCGGCGTCCGCTGCCGGTGTGCGCCGATTTCGAGCGCCTGCCGCTGGCCTCGGGTTCGGTTGGACTGGTGTGGTCGAACATGGCGCTGCACTGGCTGGACGAGCCCTTGGGCGCGCTGCGCGAATTTCAGCGCGTGCTGGCGAACGAAGGCCTGGTCATGCTCAGCACCCTGGGGCCCGACACGCTCAGGGAGTTGCGCGCGGCGGCGGGCGAACGCCGCGTGCACCGCTTCATGGACATGCACGACCTGGGCGATCGCCTGGTCGCCGCGGGATTCTCGGCGCCGGTGATCGACATGGAGGTCATCACGGTTACTTATCCTGACACGGAAGCCTTCCTGGCCGAGCTGCGCGCCAGCGGTCAGACGGGGGTTCGCGCTGACCGGCCGCGTGGGCTCGCCGGCCGGCGCTTTCTCGCCCGGCTGCACGAGTCGCTGCGGGCGCAGGTACGCGCGGATCGGCTCCCGGCGACGTTCGAGGTGGTCTACGGGCACGCCTGGAAAGGCACACCGCGCGCGCCCGCCGCTGACACGGTAGTGGTACGGCTCGAACTTTCGCGCCATAAAAAAAGTTGACCCGCCGCCGCGGCAGAAGATGAGGATTTATCTCGAGTTTTCGTGTTGTTATGGCAGCGCGACTGTGGTAATTTACCGCGGCTTCGGCCACCCCTGATTCGATGCGAGTGCGTTCGAAGCATGACGAGTACCGAATTCCCGCGGCGTGGGCTGGTGTTCGAGGAGCAGGCGAGTGGATCGAGCCTGCTGCTCAAGCGCAATTGTTCGATTTCCCCGGGAGGGATGTTGCGGGTGTTTGGGCTGCTTGCGCTCGCCTCGCTCGGCATCGCTACGGGATTTGCGCTCGCGGGCGCCTGGCTGATACTGCCGTTCGCCGGCCTTGAAGTGCTCGCGCTCGGCGCGGCGTTCGTGGTCCATGCGCGGCACGCAACGGACTTCGAGCGGATCGAGGTTTCGACGGGTCGGCTGACAGTCGAGATTGCGGACGCGGACCGCGTGGCCCGCTACGTGATCGACCCGCGGGTCGCCAAGTTGCGGCTCGAGAAGGACGAAGGCTACGGCGCGCGTGTGCTGTTGCGCATGTCAGGAAGGGATGTTGAAGTCGGCCGCCACCTCGACGCCGGGGCGCGCGAGGAGTTCGCGGCCGAGTTGACGAAGAAATTGCGGATCTGAATCAGGAAAGGGCAACAATGGCAAGCAAGTCGGCACCCCCGGGAACGCGCTCCGTCGCGAACTCGAAAAAAGGCGCACGGTGGGCGGCAGCCCTGGCCGGCGCGGCGCTTTCCGGTACGGCGATGGCCGCCGAGTGGAACCTGCAGCCACCGGTTACGGTGATCGCGTCCGACATCCACAGCGTGCACGAATACGTGATGCTGCTGGTGACCGTCATCTTCGTCGGCGTATTCAGCTTCATGTTCTGGTCGATCTACGCCCACCGCAAGTCGAAGGGGCACAAGGCCGCTCAGTTCCACGAGAACGTGACCGTCGAAATCCTTTGGACCGTCATCCCGGCAATCATCCTGATTGCGATCGTGGTGCCGGTGACCAAGGTGGTGATTGCGCAGAAGGACACCTCGAACGCCGACCTGACGATCAAGGCCACCGGCTTCCAGTGGAAGTGGGGCTACGACTACCTCAAGGGCGAAGGCGCCGGCATCAGCTTCCTTTCCACGCTGGCGACGCCGCAGGAGCAGATCGACGGCAAGGCGCCCAAGGACGCGAACTACCTGCTGGAAGTCGACCATCCGCTGGTCGTGCCGGTCGGCAAGAAGGTGCGCATTGTCACTACCGCGGCCGACGTGATCCATTCGTGGTGGCTGCCCGCCTTCGGCGTCAAGCAGGACGCGATCCCGGGGATATTGCGCGATACCTGGTTCAAGGCCGACAAGACGGGAACCTACCGCGGCCAGTGCGCCGAGCTGTGCGGCAAGAACCACGGTTTCATGCCTATCGTGGTCAAGGTGGTGACCGAGCCGCAATATGCGGCCTGGGTCGCCGAACAGACCAAAGGCAACGTGGCTTCGAAGTGACGAACAGAATTCAAGAATCAGGAGAACATCGATGAGCGCAGTTCTCGATACGCACGGCAAGGCGCACGATCACGGGCACCACGACCATCATGGTGGCTATGGCGGCGTCATGCGCTGGATCACGACCACCAACCACAAAGACATCGGCACGCTGTATCTGTGGTTCAGCTTCATCATGTTCCTCACCGGCGGCGCCATGGCGATGGTGATCCGCGCCGAGCTGTTCGAGCCTGGGCTGCAGATCGTGAATCCGGAGTTTTTCAACCAGATGACCACCATGCACGGCCTGATCATGGTGTTCGGCGCGATCATGCCCGCGTTCGTGGGCTTCGCGAACTGGCTGATTCCGATGCAGATCGGCGCGCCCGACATGGCGTTTGCGCGCATGAACAACTGGTCGTTCTGGATCCTGCCGTTCGCGGCCTCGCTGCTGGTCATGTCGTTCTTCATGCCGGGCGGCGCGCCCGGCGTGGGCTGGACGATGTACGCGCCGCTCACGGTGCAGCAGGGCATGGGGATGGACTTCACGATCTTCGCAATCCACCTGCTCGGCATGAGCTCGATCATGGGGTCGATCAACATCATCACCACGATCCTCAACATGCGCGCTCCCGGCATGACGTTGATGAAGATGCCGATGTTCTGCTGGACCTGGCTGATCACCGCCTACCTCCTGGTGGCATCGATGCCGGTGCTCGCCGGTGCGGTGACGATGACGCTTACCGACCGCCATTTCGGCACGTCCTTCTTCAACGCCGCGGGCGGCGGAGACCCGGTGCTTTACCAGCACATTTTCTGGTTCTTCGGCCATCCCGAGGTGTACATCATCGCGCTGCCTGCCTTCGGCGTGATCTCGCAGGTGATTCCGGCGTTCTCGCGCAAGCCGCTGTTCGGCTACGCGTCGATGGTCTACGCCACCTCGGCGATCGCGATCCTGTCGTTCATGGTCTGGGCGCACCACATGTACACCACCGGCATGCCGGTGACCGGCCAGCTGTTCTTCATGTATGCGACCACGCTGATCGCGATCCCCACCGGGGTCAAGGTCTTCAACTGGGTCGCGACCATGTGGAAGGGGTCGCTTACCTTCGAGACGCCAATGCTGTTCGCGATCGGTTTCCTGTTCCTGTTCACCATGGGCGGGTTCTCGGGGCTGGTGCTGGCGCTGGTGCCGGTCGACATCCAGCTGCAGGACACCTATTACGTGGTGGCGCACTTCCACTATGTCATGGTGGCGGGAGCGCTGTTTTCCGCGTTCGCCGGGATCTACTTCTGGCTTCCGAAATGGACCGGCCGGATGTACGACGAGACCCTGGGCAAGTGGCACTTCTGGCTGTCGATGATCTTCTTCAACATGATCTTCTTCGTGCAGCACTTCCTGGGCCTGGCGGGTATGCCGCGCCGCATTCCGGACTATCCGCTGCAGTTCGAGACCTGGAACAAGATCTCCTCGATCGGCGCCTTCGGCTTCGGCCTGACGCAGCTGCTGTTCCTGTACATCGTCATCAAGACCATACGCAGCGGAGAGAAGGCCCCCGAGAAGCCCTGGGAGGGAGCCGACTCGCTCGAGTGGACGCACTTGCCGACCCCGGCCCCGTACCACACCTTCGAGACGCCGCCGGTGCTCAAGTAGGGAGCCGATGAGCCGCAACGCCAGGACCGGCCTGATACTCGCCACGATCGCCCTGATGTTTTTTCTCGGCATCATCGTCAAGTACTGGCTTTACGGCCGATGAAGGACGCGATGCGCCCCAGCTTGCTGGACCTGGTGAAGACCGTGCTGTTCGGTGCGATGGGCGTGCGCCGCAAGGCCGACCACGAGCGCCAGACGCAGCCCGTGAGCCCGGTCTACCTGATCGTCGCGGGCATCGTGTTCGCGGCGCTGTTCGTCCTTACGCTGGTCGTGATCGTGCGAATCGTGGTGAGCTGACAACAATCGGAAAATAGAAAGCAGGGAGATCGCAACATGGCGCAGAGCGCAACCACCAACCCGCGGCAGCACTACTTTGTGCCGCAGCCGATGCCCTGGCCGATCATGGGCTCAACGGCGCTGTTCCTCATGATGGTCGGCGCGGTGTTCGTCTTCAATTCGCATCACGGCGGATGGATCTCGATCGCGATCGGCTTCATGATCCTGATGTACATGCTGTTCCGCTGGTTCGGCGCCGTAATCGGCGAATCCGAGTCCGGCAAGTACGGCAAGTGGGAGGACGTTTCGTTCCGCTGGGGAATGAGCTGGTTCATCTTCTCGGAAGTGATGTTCTTCGCCGGCTTCTTCGGTGCGCTGTTCTACACCCGGGTGCTGTCGGTGCCGGACCTCGCGAGCCTGCAGAGCCAGGCACTGCTTTGGCCCAATTTCACCGCCCACTGGCCGTCGGCCGGGCCCGCGTTCACCGAGAAGTTCTCGCCGATGGAGGCTTGGGGCCTACCCGCGATCAATACGCTGCTCCTGCTGTCGTCGGGGGTCACGGTGACGATTGCACACTGGGCATTGAAGGAGAACAAGCGCGGGCTGCTGAGCCTGTTCCTGTTCTTCACCGTGGCGCTCGGGGTGATGTTCCTCGCGTTCCAGGCGACCGAATACGGCCATGCCTACCATTCGCTTAACCTCAAGCTGACCACCGGGGTATACGGGTCGACGTTCTTCATGCTGACGGGATTCCACGGCTTCCACGTGACCCTTGGCGCGATCATGCTGACCGTGATCCTGGTGCGCTGCCTGAAGGGGCACTTCAAGCCCGACCATCACTTCGCGTTCGAGGCGGTGGCCTGGTATTGGCACTTCGTTGACGTGGTCTGGCTGGGACTGTTCATCTTCGTTTATTGGCTATAGGCGATCGCGAATCGGACAACCAGGAGGAGAAGGCGCCTGCGAAGCGCCCCCGGAGGAGAAGCTCGACACGCCGCACACGGTGCGGCGTCTTTTTTTCGGCCCGCCCTTCAGGTCAGGCGGCCGGGGATGAAACCGAAATAGAATCCCGCCATCAAAAACAGGAACAGCAGAATCGACAGGCCCACGCGTATCGCGAGAGCCTTGATGGCGCGGTTAGAGCCGCTCTGGTCATGGAACACGAAAAACAGCGCCGAGCCGAGACTGGCGACGATCAGGACGAGCACGGCGATGACGAAGTAACGCATGGAGGGGGAAGTTTAATGGATACCTGCCCCCGCTTCTACGCGTATAAAGCATGATCAGCCTAACCGCTTTCCGTCCGACCTGGTGGGGCGCCGCACTCGCGGCGGCCGGCTGCGCGGCGTTCATCGCGCTCGGCAACTGGCAGACGCACCGGGCGCAGGAAAAGCGCGCGCTCGCGGCACAGGTCGACGCGGCACTCGCCGGAGCGCCGCTCAAGCTGCCCGCGCACCAGGTCGAGGCGGCAAATTTCGTTCTCCGGCGCGTGGTCGCGCAGGGCGAGTTTGTGCCGGCGCACACCGTGTTTCTGGACAACAAGATCCACCAGGGCCGCGTCGGCTACGAAGTGGTGACCCCATTGCGGCTTGCCGGCGGAAAGCTGCATGTGCTGGTCGATCGCGGCTGGACGCCGGCCGGCCCGCGGCGGGAGATTCTGCCGCAGGTGCCCACGCCTGGCGGCCAGCAGCGCATCGAAGGTCTCGCGTTGGCACATTTGCCGCGCGCGTTCGAGCCATCCCATCGCACCCCGACGGGAAGGGTATGGCAGAACCTGCGGCTCGCGGATTTCAGCCAGGCGAGCGGGCTCGCCCTGCTGCCGCTGGTGATCGAGCAGCGTTCGGCCGCGCCGGACGGCCTGGCGCGGGACTGGCCGCGGCCGGACAGCGGCGCCGCGCGCAATGAGAGCTACGCGCTGCAGTGGTACTTGTTCGCGCTGCTCGCGCTGGTGCTGTTCGTGGTTCACTCTTATCGCGAGGGACGCCGCCGTGGCAGCTGAGGGCGTCAAGCGCGCGCGGCTGAAGCTGGCGTTGATCGGGCTTTTCTTCGCCCTGCCGTTCGCGCTCGCCTGGGTCGCGTACTGGTTGCATTGGACCCCAGGTCGTACCGGCAACTACGGCGCGTTGCTGCAGCCGCCGCGGCAGCTGCCCGACGGCGGCCTGGCGGCGCTGGACGGCAAGCCGTTTTCGCTCGCGAGCCTGCACGGCAAGTGGGTGATGCTCCAGTTCGACGCCGCAGCTTGCGACGCCTACTGCGAGCGCAAACTCTATTTCATGCGCCAGCTGCGCGTGGCGCAGGGCAAGGACAGAGACCGCGTCGAGCGGGTCTGGATCCTGACCGACGGCGGCACGCCACGGCGCACCCTGATGAGCGCGATCGACGGCACCTACGTCGTGCGAGCGGCCGACGGCACTGTCGCCGCGGCTTTCCCGCCTGGCGGGCGCGTGCAGGACCACATTTACCTCATCGATCCGCACGGCAACCTGATGATGCGATTCCCGCGCGATCCGAACCCTTCGAAAATGCTGAAGGACTTGCAGCGCTTGCTAAAGATCTCGCAGATCGGATGAAAACCTACCGCACGCTGGTGGTAGCCGCGACGCTGCTCGCATTCGTGGTGGTGGTGGTGGGCGCTTTCGTGCGCCTGTCCGACGCCGGGCTCGGCTGTCCGGACTGGCCCGGCTGCTACGGCAAACCGGCGCCGGCGCTGGCGAAGACCGCGATCGCGCGCGCCGTCGCCCGGCAAGGCGGCGAGCATGGACCGGTGTCGCTCGGCAAGGCGTGGAAGGAAATGGGCCACCGCTACCTGGCGGGCACGCTCGGGCTGCTCATCCTGGCGATCGCGCTGCTGGGCTGGCTGCGGCGGCGCGCGCTGGCTCAAACGCCCTGGCTCGCCACCGCGATCGTTTTCGTGGTTGCGCTGCAGGCCGCGCTCGGGATGTGGACAGTGACCCTGCTGCTCAGGCCGGCCATCGTGACCGCGCACCTGGCCGGCGGAATGACCACTTTCGCCCTCCTGCTGTGGCTTGCGTTGCGCCAGTGGCGCTTCCCTTCCGCGCCGGAAGCGCGCAGCTTGCGCGCCCCCGCCGTGCTCGCGTTGTGCGTTGTCGCGACGCAGATCCTGCTCGGAGGGTGGGTAAGCGCAAACTATGCTGCGCTCGCCTGTCCCGACTGGCCGCTGTGCCTGGGCCAGGTTGTGCCCCCGATGGACTTCTCGCACGCCTTTCATCTGGTGCGAGAGCTGGGCCATACCGGAGATGGGGAGATGTTGCCTTTCCCCGCGCTGACGGCGATCCACTGGACCCATCGCACGTTCGCGCTGCTGGTGGTGCTGGTGGTGGGTTGGACGGCGTACCGCGGGCTGAAGGTGCGCGCGCTGCGGCCGTTCGGTTGGCTGCTTGCCGCCGTGCTCGGGATCCAATTTTCGCTTGGCGTAGCCAACGTGCTGGGCGGCCTGCCGCTCGCGGTCGCGGATGCGCACAATGCCGGCGCCGCGCTCCTCCTCGGCTCGCTGGTCGTGTTAAACTTCTTTGCTTTCCACGGCTTGCGTCCACCGCTGCAGAAAGCATGAACACCCAGGTTCTCCCCTCCGGCTTGGCAAAGACCTTCGCGCAGCGCGCGCGGTCCTTTTACGCGCTGACCAAGCCGCGCGTGGTCTCGCTCATCGTCTTTACCGCGGTGATCGGCATGCTGCTCGCGACCCCTGGCGCAGTGCCGGCGCAGATCCTGCTCGCCGGGACGCTAGGCATCGGGCTCGTCGCGGGCGCGGCGGCGGCGGTCAACTGTCTGGTCGAGCAGCGCATAGACGCGGTGATGCAGCGCACGCGCTGGCGCCCGCTGCCGCGCGGAGAACTCAGCGGGTTGCAGACACTGATTTTCGCCGGGGCCGTGGGCGGCCTCGGGCTGTGGCTGCTGGCGAACTTCGTCAATCCGCTCACCATGTGGCTGACGCTCGCGACGTTCGTCGGCTACGCGGTCGTGTACACGGTGATCCTGAAGCCGGCGACGCCGCAGAACATAGTGATCGGCGGCGCCTCGGGTGCCATGCCGCCGGTGCTGGGCTGGGCCGCGGTCACGGGCGAAGTGCACACCGAGGCAATGCTGCTGTTTCTCATTATTTTCGCCTGGACCCCGCCGCACTTCTGGGCCCTCGCGCTGTACCGCACGGCCGACTACGCAAAGGCGGGCCTGCCGATGCTGCCAGTGACGCACGGCAAGGCGTACACGCGGCTGCAGGTTCTGCTCTACACGATCATCCTGTTCGCGGTGAGCCTGCTGCCGTACGCGATTCGCATGAGCGGAGTGCTCTATCTGGCGGCAGCCTGCGTACTCGGCGCCGTGTTTCTCGCCTATGCGATCCGTGTCTACGCGGCGTACAGCGACCGCGTCGCGCGCGCGATGTTCCGCTACTCGATCATCTACCTTGCCGCGCTGTTCGGTGCGCTGCTCGTTGACCACTATCTGGCGCACTAGCCTCGCCGCACTTGTGCTGGCCGGCCTGCTCGCGGGCTGCGGCGGTAGCGGACCGAAGTTCAGGAATACGGACATTACCGGCGCCGGCTACGGCGAGAAGCTCTCCCTCACCGACCAAAACGGCAAGCCCCGTACGCTGGCGGATTTCCGCGGCAAGGTGGTGGTGCTGTTTTTCGGCTATACGCATTGCCCGGACGTCTGTCCGACCACGCTCGCCGAGCTTGCGCAGGTGATGAAGTCGCTCGGCCCCGACGCCGACCGAGTGCAAGTACTGTTCGTGACGGTCGATCCGGAGCGCGACACGCCCGCCGTTCTTGCCAAGTACGTGACCGCGTTCGATCCGCGTTTTCTGGGACTTTACGGCGACGCCACGGCGACGCGGCGCGCAGCGAAGGAATTCAAGGTGTTCTACGAGAAGCGTGAGGGATCCTCGCCCGGCGAGTACAGCATGGACCACAGCGCCGGCACCTACGTGATCGACCCCAAGGGACGGCTCAGGCTGTTCGTCGGCTACGGCAAGGCCGGCGCCGACCTGGTGTACGACATTCGAACGCTTCTGAGCGAGAAGTAGGGCTCTCAGGCAGCCGTCGCCGGCAGCGACAGCGGGGTGCCCTGCTGTTCCATCACCTTACGCATCCTTTCGAGCGCCTTTGCTTCGATCTGGCGGATGCGTTCGGCCGATACATGGAACTCGTCCGCCAGGTCGTGCAGCGTGGCCGAATCCTTCTCACGCAGCCAGCGCGTCTCGATGATTCGCCGGCTGCGCGCGTCAAGCGCGCCGAGCGCTTTTGCCAGCCCGGCGGCGGATGTGCGTTCGTTTTCCTCCGTCTCGAGCAGCTGCGAGGGCTCGCGGCTGGCGTCGGACGCGAGGTATTGTGCCGGTGCGTAGCCGTCGTCGTCCGCCTCGTCCGCTTCGAACGCGATGTCCTGGCCGGCGAGGCGCGACTCCATTTCCGTCACTTCCTCGGGCTTGACGCGCAGCTCCGTCGCGACGCGCTTGATGTCGTCACTCGACATCGGCGCCAGCCCGCGCTTCATCGAGCGCAGGTTGAAGAACAGCTTGCGCTGTGCCTTGGTGGTGGCGACCTTCACCAGCCTCCAGTTGCGCAGCACGTATTCGTGAATCTCGGCCTTGATCCAGTGGATCGCGAACGACACCAAGCGCACTCCGCGCGAAGGGTCGAAGCGTTTGACCGCCTTCATCAGGCCGATGTTGCCTTCTTGGATCAGGTCGGCGTGCGGCAACCCGTACCCGAGGTAGCCGCGCGCGATCGCGACTACTAGCCGCAGGTGCGACAGCACCAAGCCCCTCGCAGCCTCGAGATCGTCGCTTTCGCGGAAGCGCCGCGCGAGCGACTGCTCTTCCTCGGCGCTCAGGATCGGGAAACGGTTGACGGTCTGGATGTAGCCGTCCAGGCTCCCCGTCGCCAAGGGGGCCGGCACGGAGACCGGAACCGGCATGGTCATCGTCGCTTGCATCGGCATACCTCCTGTTTGCTGCAATTTTAGCACTCGGTGTGTTGGAGTGCTAAATAGTCCCGGAGTTCCCTTCCTTGGCAGCTTCAATCTCCTTATTTTGGCTGAATTTCACGTAAGTATCTGCTCACTGACAGAGATGCGCCCAGCCACCCCAGGGCGCCGGCGAAGAGCATGACGGCCAGTGCGTCGCCTTGCGCGAGGAAGTCAAAGCGAAAACTCGAGCCGTAGGTTTGGGCGAGCGTTCGGACCTCGCCGTTGAGCAGATGCAGCCCGCCCCAGACGATGCCCAGCGCCAGTGCTCCGCCTGCCAGCCCCTGCAGCAGCCCGAGATACAGGAACGGCCGCCGGATGAAGGCGTCGGTCGCGCCGATCAGTTTCGAGACCTCGATCTCGTCGCGCTGGGTAAGGATCTGGAGCCGGATGGTGTTGAAGGTCACCGCGACCAGCCCGAACGCGAGCAAGGCCCCAAGCAGCAGCACTGCCAGGCGCCCGAGGCGCGCGATCGATGCCAGCCGCCGGGCCCAGACCGCGTCGGCCTGCACGTGCCCGACCGACGGCGCATGGCGCAACTCCTGCGCGAGCTCGGCCAGAGTCTCCGGACTGGAGTCCCGTGCCCGCACGACGAACGCATCCGGCAGGGGATTGTGATCCAGCGCGTCGACGACGTCGGCCAGCCCTTCGGTCGCCTTCAGCTCCTTCAATGCTTCCTCGCGCGGAACGAACCGCACCTGGCCGATGCGCGCGTCGGATTTGAGGCGCGCGGCAAGCGCGTCCGCGTCGCCCTTGGTCGAGCCCGGCTTGAGGTAGACCGATATCTGGGGTTCGAGCGCAACGCCGGCGGCGAGCGAACTCAGTCCGTCCAGCAGGGAATAACCGCCGGCGGGCAGAGACAACGCGACCCCGATCACGAGCGCGCTGACCGCGCCGCTCGCCTTCTGCGCCGCGAGTTTTCCGAGCGCGGCGATCAGGGCTCGGCGATGCTGCCGTAGCCAGGACCTCACGGTGCCGAGTCCTCCACCACGTGCCCCGCGGCGAGTCGCAACACGCGCCGCCCGTAGCGCGTCACAAGCCCGAGGTCGTGCGTCGCCAGCAGCACGGTGACGCCGACCTGATTGAAGGCGACGAATATCTCCAGCACGCGCTGAGCGGCTTCGGCGTCCAGGTTTGCAGTGGGCTCGTCCGCGATGAGGATCGCAGGCCGGTTCACTACCGCGCGGGCGATCGCCAGTCGCTGCTGCTCGCCGCCGGAGAGCTGCACCGGGTTCGCTTTCTCGCGTCCGAGCAGGCCCACCTTATCCAGCGCCGCGCGAGCGCGCCGCGCTGCTTCCCTGGGTGCGAGGCTCGAGAACGAAAGCGGAAGCATGAGGTTCTCGACCACGCTGCGGTCATAGAGCAGCTTCTGGTCCTGGAACACCAGCCCCAGGTTCCGCCGCAGGAATGGGATCGCCGCAGGCCTGAGAGCGCCTACGTTCTGGCCGTTGACGATGACCGATCCCGTGCTCGGGCGCTCGATCGCCGGGATCAGTTTGAGCAGCGTCGACTTGCCGGCCCCGGAATGCCCGGTGATGAACACCAGCTCGCCAGCGTCTATGGTGAGCGAGACGCCCTGCAACACGTTCTGGCCGCCCGGATAGCGCTTGGATACGGCGGAGAAGCTAATCAACCAGGGCCTCGACGAAATCGCGCGCGACGAACGGGCGCAAATCGTCGACGCCCTCTCCGACGCCGACGAAATAAAGCGGAATTGCGCTCTTTCCTGGCTGCTTCGAGCGCACCAGGGCGATTGCGGCGATTACGCCGCCTCTGGCGGTGCCGTCGAGCTTGGTCAGAATAAGTCCGGTGAGGCCCAGCGCCTCGTCGAACGCCCGCACCTGCGCGAGCGCGTTCTGCCCGGTATTGGCGTCGAGCACCAGCAGGATCTCGTGCGGCGCCCCGGGAAGCGCCTTGGCGAGCACGCGCTTCACCTTGCGGATCTCTTCCATCAGGTGCAATTGGGTCGGAAGCCGGCCCGCGGTGTCCGCGAGCACGACGTCGATACCGCGCGCACGCGCCGCGCCTACCGCGTCGAAAACCACCGCTCCCGGGTCGCCGTTCTGCTGCGAGATCACGCTCACGCCGTTGCGCTCGCCCCAGGCTTCGAGCTGCTCGCGGGCCGCGGCGCGGAACGTGTCTCCGGCGGCGAGCAGCACGCTCTTGCCCTGGGATTGCAGCCACTTCGCCAGCTTGCCGATCGAAGTCGTCTTGCCGGAGCCGTTCACGCCCGCAATCATGATCACGCATGGCCCGGCGCGCGACAGGTCCAGCACTTGCTCGAGCGGCGCGACGATCTCGAGCAGGGCGACCTCGAGCGCGCTCTTCAGGCCCGCACCGTCGGCGATGTGATCCTTGCGCACCTTTGCGCGCAGGCGCTCGATGAGCGCCCGGGATGCCTCTACGCCACAGTCGGCCGCAAGAAGCGCGGTTTCGAGTTCTTCGAACAGGGATTCGTCGATCTTGCGCCGACCGAGCAGCGCGCCGAGCCCCCCGCCGAGGGCGTCGCGCGTGCGCGCCAACCCGGCCTTGAGGCGGGAGCTCCAGGATGCGGTTTCCTTCGAGGATCTGTTGCCCAGTCCAAACACGCGGATGGCGGCGCAAAAGCCGCTAAGATTGGCGCCCGATTCTATCAAACGGGGATCCGCGCTCAGATGAAGCACGCGGGCGACAGACCGCAGCCGGCCGGACGCGTTCGGATCGGCGGCGGCGTTTGGCGCAGCCGCATGATAGGCGTGCCATCGCGACCGGGCCTGCGCCCGACCCCGGATCGCGTGCGCGAGACGCTGTTCAATTGGCTCGGCCAGGATCTCGCCGGTCTTTCGTGCCTAGACCTGTTCGCGGGCAGCGGCGCGCTTGGCTTTGAGGCCGCTTCGCGCGGCGCGCAGCGAGTCGTGATGGTCGAGAGCGACCAAGCGACGATCGCGACGCTGCGCGCGAGCCGCGCCGCGCTCGGCGCCGAGCGGGTGGAGATCGTTTCGAGCGACGCTTTCGCCTACCTCGCCGCGGCAAGCGAGCGCTTCGACGTGGTTTTCCTCGATCCACCCTTCAGGCAGAATGCGCTGTCGGCCGTCCTCGGGGCGCTGCCTCCGTGCCTTGCGCCGGACGCACGGGTTTACCTCGAAGCCGCCTCGCCCCTGCCCGTGGCGGAGCCCTGGCGCGAGTTCGGCGCAAGCGTGCCGGGCAGGTAAGCTACCAGCTACTGCAATGGAGCGCAGATGATACGAGCCGTCTATCCGGGAACGTTTGACCCGCTCACGCGCGGACACGAGGACATCGTGCGACGCGCCGCGTCGCTGTTCAAGAGCGTCATTATCGGCGTCGCCGACAGCCAGGCGAAGCGCCCGTTCTTCACCCGCAGCGAGCGGGTGGACATGGCGAGCGAGGTGCTGCGCGACCTGAAGAACGTGAAGGTGGTGGGTTTCGCCGGGCTGCTGATCGACTTCATACGCGAGCACAAGGCGCGCGTGATCATGCGGGGGCTGCGTGCGGTGGCGGACTTCGAGTACGAGTTCCAGCTCGCCGGCATGAACCGCAACCTCTACCCGGATGTCGAGACCATCTTCCTCACCCCTTCCGAGCAGCACATGTTCATTTCGGCCACGCTGGTGCGCGAGATCGCCACTTTGGGCGGCGACGTGTCAAAGTTCGTTCACCCCCTGGTGCGCCGCAAGCTGAGCGCAAAGGTGAAGTCGCTCGGCGGCTGACGGCGCGCTAGCGCTGGCAAGACGGGCAGTAGAACGTCGCGCGTTGACCTTGCACCCTGCGCTTGACGGGCGCGCCGCAGCGCAGGCAGGGTTCGCCCGCCCTGTCGTAGACCCAGTAGCGCTGCTGGAAGTAGCCTGGGCTGCCGTCGCTGCCGACGAAGTCGCGCAAGCTCGACCCTCCGGCGCGGATCGCGGCGCGCAGCGTCTTCTTTATCGCGGCCGCGAGGCGCAGGCAGCGCTCGGGCGAGAGGCTCCCCGCGCGGGCGAAGGGGTGGATTCCCGCCAGGAAAAGGCTTTCGCTGGCGTAGATGTTTCCTACGCCGACGATGCGCCGCCCGTCCATGATGGTTTGTTTTACGGCCGCGCGCAGGCCGCGCGTCAGTGCGTGCAGGCGCTTGGCGTCGAATGCGCGCGTCAGCGGCTCGACTCCCAAATGGCGCAGCAGGGGGTGCGTGTCGGGCGGAGCGTCAGTCCACAACACGGCGCCGAAGCGGCGCGGATCGCGCAGCCGAAGAATCAGCTCGCCGAACTGCAGGTCGAGGTGGTCGTGCTTGAGCGGCGGAGTATTGCGCTCCATCAGGCGCAGGCTGCCCGACATGCCCAGATGCACGATGAGATGGCCATCGCCGCAGTCGAACAGCAGGTACTTGCCGCGTCGCCGCAGCGAACGGATCTCGCGCCCCGCAAGGTGCTCGATCGAGTCCTGGACCCGCCAGCGTAGCCGCGGCTCGCGCACGGCGACGCCGGTGAGGGTGCGGCCAGTCAGCTGAGGCGCGATGCCGCGCAGCGTCACTTCAACTTCCGGTAGCTCGGGCACTTGAACTTGCGGCCTCGATCTCGGTCAATGGAAAGTGTCGCGCGCGACGCCGGTAGTGCGTCTTGTGCGGGGCATCAAATATACCTAATATGCGTCCGAATCGGGTTGCGGCCGTCGGCGTGCTCCCGCCTCTGCCGAAACCTTAGGAAGGAAAATGGTCGCAATGCCCCCGATTTTGCGGAAGTTTGTCCTGCCGGCCGCGCTGCTGTTCGCGGGCGCGCTGGCGTGCGCGCAGGCGATCGCCGCAAAGGCACCGGAGCGGCTGCCAAACGAAGAGCTGACCGAGCCGATCCTATACGAACTGCTGGTCGGCGAAATCGCCGTTCAGCGTGGCGACCCCGAGTTGGCGGCCAAGACCTACGTTGACCTCGCCAAGCGCACGCGCGACCCGCGTATCGCGCGGCGCGCGGTAGAAATCGCAAACTTCGCGCGCATGCCGGAGCTCGCGCTCGAGGCGGCGAAGCTCTGGCACGAAGCCGAGCCAGACTCGGCGCCCGCGCTGCAGATGGTGACCGTGTATCTGGCAGCCGTGCGGCGCGTCGACGAGGCCGAGCCTTATCTCAAGCAACTGCTGTCCTCCGGCGAGACCAAGCCCGAGAACGTTTTCATGCAGGTCAATCGTCTGCTCGCCGCGAACCCGGACAAGGCCGCCAACCTGCGGCTCGTGCGCAAGCTCGCCGCCGGGTACCCTGATCTGCCGAACGCACATTTCGCGATTGCGCAGGCGGCCATGGCCGCCGCCGACGAACAGCTCGCACTTCGGGAGATCCGCCGCGCTGCTGAGCTGCGCCCGGACTGGGCGGTCGCCGCCGGGTTCGAGGCGCAGATCCTGCAGACGAAGTCGCCGGCGGAGGCCGCCAAGCGTCTCGAGCGCTACCTCGAGAAGTATCCCGAGCAGAACGACGTGCGCATGAGCTACGCCCGCCTGTTGGTGAGCGAGAAGCGCTACGCCGAGGCGAGGAAACAGTTCGAGAGGCTGCTGGCCACGAATCCCGACAGCACCGAAGTCATCTACGCCGTGGGTCTGCTTGCTTTCCAGCTCAAGGACTACACGACGGCAGAAGCGAGCATGAAGCGCCTGCTCGCGCTGGACTACCGGGATCCGGACGGTGCGCGCTACATCCTGGGTCAGATCGAAGAGGCGCAGAAGCGCTGGCCGCAAGCGATCGCCTGGTACGAGCAGATCCAAAGCGGCGATCATTACCTGCCGTCGCGCCTGCGCGTGGCGCAGGCGATGGTTCGGGAAGGCAAGCTCGATGCTGCGCGCGCCTACCTGCATGGGGTAAAGGTCAGCAGCAAACAGGACGCGGTGCAGCTGGTCATCGCCGAGGCGCAGTTGCTGCGCGACGCGGATGACGCCGCCGGGGCGTTTGCGCTGCTCGGCCGCGCACTGGCGAAGAGTCCGGACCAGCCGGAGCTGCTCTATGATCAGGCGCTCACGGCCGAAAAGCTCGGCCGCTATGACGTTCTCGAGCGGAGCTTGCGCAAGGTCATCAAGCTCCAGCCCGACCATGCGCACGCATACAACGCCCTGGGATACTCGTTCGCCGACCGCAATCTGCGCTTGCCCGAGGCGCGCAAACTGATCGAGAAGGCGCTTCAGCTGCGGCCGGACGACGGCTTTATCATCGATAGCATGGGCTGGGTTCTTTACCGGCAGGGAGACCTTGCCGGGGCAGAGACTTACCTGCGCCGCGCCTACGGTGATCAGCATGACGCCGAAATCGGCGCGCATCTGGGGGAGGTACTCTGGGTCGAGGGCAAACGCGACGAGGCGCGCCGAATCTGGAACGAGGCGCTGAAGAACCACCCCGAGAACGAGACCCTGCGAAAGACGGTTCGGCGTTTCAACCCCTAGAGGATCGGGGTGAGCGCAACAAACAGTTTGCGCGTTCTCGCCGCTGCCGCGCTGGTGATCCTCCCGGCGTGCGCCGAGCTTCCGTTCCTGCAGCCGACGACGGGGCTTGAGTTCCAGCTCTCGGGCCGGATCGCAGTACGTTACGACGGGCAGGGCTCCAGCGGCAATATTGCGTGGCGCCACCGCGCGGCAGGCGATGAGATGCTGATCACTACGCCCCTCGGACAAGGCGTGGCGCGGATCGAGCGCGAGAGGGACATGGTGACCGTCACCGCTTCCGACCGGCGCGTGTATCGCGCGCACGATGCAGAATCGCTCACCGAGCAGGTGCTCGGGTTCCGCGTGCCGCTCGCAGGACTGTCCGACTGGGTGCGCGGCAAGCCGGCGCCCGGACCCGCGCGCGCGATCAGGGACCCGCGTGGTCGGCTGAGCGAGCTCGATCAGGACGGTTGGCGCATCTATTACCAAGCTTACGAGGACGGCAACGGCCTGCCGGCGCGCCTGCGCTTGGTCTATCCTGGTCTCGAGCTGCGCCTCGCGATAGGTGAGTGGCAAGTACGGCCATGACCGAGCTTGAGTGGTATCCGGCACCGGGGAAGCTCAATCTCATGCTACACGTGCTCGGCCGACGCGACGACGGCTACCATCTGTTGCAGACGGTGTTTCGCCTGATCGAGCGCGCAGACCGGGTCGGCGTCCGCGCGCGTTCGGACGGTGCGCTGCGCCGCGTCGAGCCTCATCCCGCAGTGCCGGAGGCCGATGACCTGGCGCTGCGCGCGGCCCTGCTGCTCAAGGCCCATGCGCTGGCGCGCATGGGCCCAACCGCGCGCCTGCTCGGTGCCGACATCGCGGTCGAAAAGACTCTGCCGATGGGGGGCGGGTTGGGCGGCGGGTCCTCCGATGCGGCCACGGTGCTGCTGGTCCTCAATCGCCTCTGGGACCTCAACCTGCCGCGCGCCGAACTGAGCTCGCTCGCGCTCTCGCTAGGCGCCGATGTGCCGCTTTTCGTGTTCGGCCAATGCGCCCTCGGTGAAGGCGTCGGCGAGCGCCTGACCGCGCTCGTGCTGGAGCCCGCCTGGTACCTCGTTTTGGTGCCTCAAGTTGCGGTTTCTACGAGAGAAATCTTCTCGGATGCCGCGTTGACACGCGATACGAAACAACTCAAAATACCGCCCTTTTTGTCGGGGCAAGGAAAGAACGACCTGGAGCCGGTCGTCACGGCCCGCTACCCCGACGTTGCGGTCCATCTGGCGTGGCTCAAACAGCACGCAGCGGTGGCCCGCATGACGGGATCAGGGGCCTGCGTGTTCGCCGAATTCTCCGAACGAGACGAGGCGCAAGCCCTGCAGTCGCAGATGCCGGAAGCGATGCGGGGCTTCGTCACGACGGGTCTCCAGCGTCATCCGCTTTACGACTGGGCAGACTGAGGGTTCGCGGGGCCGTTCTCGCGGAGAGCAGTACATGTTGGGGAGTCGCCAAGCTGGTTAAGGCACCGGATTTTGATTCCGGCATTCCCAGGTTCGAATCCTGGCTCCCCAGCCACTCACTATCACTGGACCAGCCAACATGGTCGGCACGTCGCTCGAGCGACTGATGGTATTCACCGGCAACGCCAACCCGCGCCTTGCGCAGGAAGTGACGCGCCATCTCAATATTTCGCTCGGCCGCGCGATAGTGGGCAAGTTCTCGGACGGCGAGGTGCTGGTCGAGCTGCTCGAGAACGTGCGGGGCAAGGATGTGTTCGTGTTGCAGTCGACCTGCGCTCCGACCAACGACAATCTGATGGAATTGCTGGTGATGGTCGACGCGCTCAAACGCTCGTCGGCGGCGCGCGTCACTGCGGCGATCCCGTACTTCGGCTATGCGCGCCAGGACCGCCGCCCGCGCTCGGCGCGCGTTGCGATCAGCGCCAAGGTGGTCGCAAACATGCTCACGTCGGTGGGCGTCGCGCGCGTGCTGACGATGGATCTGCACGCGGACCAGATCCAGGGCTTTTTCGACATTCCGGTCGACAACATCTATGCGGCGCCGCTCCTGCTCGGGGATGTCTGGAAGCAGCGCTACGAGAACCTGATCGTCGTGTCGCCGGACGTAGGCGGGGTGGTGCGAGCCCGGGCGCTCGCCAAGCGACTCGAGTCCGACCTCGCGATCATCGACAAGCGCCGTCCACGCGCAAACGTGTCCGAGGTGATGAACGTGATCGGTGAGGTCGACGGGCGCACCTGCGTGATCATGGACGACATGGTCGACACTGCGGGAACGCTGTGCAAGGCAGCGCAGGTGTTGAAGCAGGAGGGCGCAACCAAAGTGGTCGCCTATTGCACGCACGCAGTTCTTTCCGGCGGTGCGATCGAGCGCATCGCCAGCTCGGACATGGACGAGCTGGTGGTGACCGATACGATTCCCCTCAGCGAAGAAGGGCGCGCGTGCCCCAAAATCCGGCAGCTGTCGGTCGCGACGCTGCTGGCGGAAACCATATTGCGCATATTCACCGAGGAATCGGTGAGTTCGCTTTTTATCGAGTAGGCTTATCAACCCTGCCTGTGTCTGGTCGCGGACCTGGCGGAAAATGCGAAGGAGCAACAAATGAAAATCGAAATCAACGCCAGCAAACGCGAGGCGCAGGGCACGGGTGCGAGCCGCCGTCTGCGTCGCGCGGGCAAGGTTCCTGGCATCGTTTACGGCGGAGAAAGGCAGCCGGTCAACATCGAGCTCGATCATAAGGACCTGCTCAAGAACCTGCATACCGAGGCCTTCCACGCATCGATCCTCACGCTGAAGCTGGAAGGAGGTGCGGAACAGGTGCTGCTGCGCACATTCAACATGCACCCCTACAGGGCGGAGGTCCAGCACGTGGACTTCCAGCGAGTCTCCAAGGAAAGAAAGATCAACATGAAGGTGCCGCTGCACTTCATAAACGCCGAGACGTCGCCGGGCGTCAAGCAGCAGGGCGGGGTGGCAAGCCACGTGATGAATGAGCTGAGCATTGCTTGTCTGCCGGACGACCTGCCGGAATTCGTCGAGGTCGACATGGGCGGGCTGTCGGTCGGCGACTCGATACATGCCAAGGACATCCAGCTGCCGAAGGGTGTCGAGGCCATTCTGCACAAGGGCGAAAACCCGGTCGTGGCGACGGTGCTGCTGCCGACGCTGATCGCCGAGGAAGAAGAGGCGCCGGCGGAGGTGGCCGCACCGGCCGCGTCCGAGGTGCCGACCTCCGCGCAGGCGGTTCCGGAGAAGGCTCCCGAAGGCGCCGCGGCGGAGAAGAGCGGCGAAAAGAAAGAGAAGAAATAGGGCGGGCGACGAAAAGGGGCGGCAGGGACCCGTCGGTCCTTGCCGCCTTTTATTTCTAGGTAAGCATGTCGGGCATCCGCCTAATCGTCGGCTTGGGAAATCCGGGCAAGCAGTACGAGCGCACGCGCCACAACGCGGGGTTCTGGCTCGTCGAGCGCTTCGCCGCGCGCGAGGGAATCTCGCTGAGGAGCGAGCCCAGGTACCACGCCTATGTCGGTCGCCACGAGCCGAGCGGGGCGTGGCTGCTGCTGCCGCAGACCTTCATGAACGTAAGCGGCAAGTCGGTCGCCCTGCTCGCGGGATTCTTCAAAATATCCGCAGCCGAGATCCTGGTTGCGCACGACGAACTGGATTTTCTCCCGGGCGCCGCCAAGATGAAGCAGGGCGGCGGGGTTGCCGGCCACAACGGGCTCAAGGACATTGCGGCGCGGATCGGGGCGCTCGATTTCTGGCGTCTGCGGATTGGCATCGGCCATCCCGGGGACAAGAGCCAGGTGGCGAACTACGTGCTGGCAAGACCAGCGCCCGAGGATCGCGAGGCGATCGAGCGCGCGATCGAAAAGTCGCTAGACGTGCTTCCCCTGTGTCTGACGGGCGACCTGCAGGGCGCGATGCTGAAGTTGCACACAAAGGAAAAAGCTTGAGCCTCAAATGCGGCATCGTAGGGCTACCGAACGTCGGCAAGTCAACCCTGTTCAACGCGCTGACCAAGGCCGGGATCGCAGCCGAGAACTACCCTTTCTGCACCATCGAACCGAACGTCGGCATCGTCGAGGTGCCCGATCGCCGGATCGGGGCGCTGGTCGAGATCGCGAAGCCGCAGAAAGTGATTCCCGCCGTGGTCGAGTTCGTCGATATTGCGGGCCTGGTCGCCGGCGCGTCGAAGGGAGAGGGCCTCGGCAACCAGTTTCTCGCCAACATCCGCGAAACCGATGCCATCGCGCACGTCGTGCGCTGTTTCGAGGACCCGAACGTGGTGCATGTCGCCGGAAGGGTCGACCCTGTTTCCGACATAGAGACGATCGATACCGAGCTCGCCCTGGCAGACCTTCAGACCGTGGAAAAGCAGCTTGCGCGCAGTGCGAAGCTGGCCAAAGCGGGGAGCGATAAGGAGGCGCAGCGCCTGGTTGCGGTACTGGAGAAAGTGCAGAGCGCGCTGAATGCGGGTCGCCCCGCCCGCACGGCTGATCTCTCGAAGGAAGAGCTGGTGCTGGTGCGGCCGTTGTTCCTGCTGACGATGAAGCCGACCATGTACGTCGCGAACGTCAACGAGAACGGTTTTCGCGACAACCCGCTGCTCGAGGCGGTCGAGGCGCACGCCGCCAAGGAGGGTGCGCCGGTGGTGGCCATCTGCGCCGCCCTGGAGGCCCAGATCGCGGACATGCCGGAGGACGACAAGAAGGTCTTCCTCGCCGATATGGGTATGGAAGAGCCCGGACTGAATCGGGTCATCCGCGCGGGATACGGCTTGATGAGCCTGCAGACCTACTTCACGGTCGGGCCGAAGGAAGTGCGTGCCTGGACGGTTCCAGTCGGCGCTACCGCTCCGCAGGCGGCCGGTGTGATCCATACTGACTTCGAGCGCGGCTTCATTCGCGCCGAGGTGGCAGCATACCCGGACTTTGTCGCCTGCAAGGGCGAGCAGGGCGCCAAGGAGGCCGGCAAGCTGCGCATAGAGGGCAAGGAATACGTCGTCAAGGACGGCGACGTGATGCACTTTCGTTTCAACGTCTGAGTCGCGGCTGCTCTACTTCGCCGCGGCGGTCGTTGCGCGGTATACCGTGCTGTAGCCGTGATGGTAGATTACGACAGCGGCTCGACGCGGCCTTTAACGAGCTTGACCCGGTCTCCAAGCTTCCAGTCCGGCACGCGGCCACCTCTCACGGCGCGAATCGAACCGTTATCCATCCGAACGCTTACTTCGTAGATTTTCGTTTGGCCGGAGGCGTCGGAAGTGCCGCTCAGCGCGCTGAGAAGCATGACGATCATTTCGTCTCGCCCGCCGGAGACCGTGCTGACCCCGTATCTGCTCGCCCGGCTCTTGATTTCGCGCACCTGCTCGACGACCCCGCAGTAGCGGCAGCCGTCGGCCGCTCTTGCCGTGGCGGCGGGTGGCGACTCGTGCAGCGGGAAAGCGCTCCAGCCGGTCACCGCGCCGAGGCCCGCGAGCAACCCCGCAAGGACCACCGCGCCGAGCGTCAGCGGCATCCGGGCAGTTGATCCAATGTGGGGCGAATGCATGCGACCAAGCTACCGAAGCATGTCGCGAACGCATACGGCCTATTTCTCACTTTGCTGGAAATGGGCGACTCAAGCTGTCGTGTTGCGGCGACTCGGCCCGAAATATGCGGCACTATTGCGCATGGCCTCGAAACGCAAAGCTTCGGTCGCGATTGACGTCGCCAGGGACGAAGACGTCGCACGCTTGGCCAACCTGCTCGGGCTGCTGCTCGCGCAGGAGGCAGATTTTGCCCCCGACCCGGAAAAGCAGCGCCGCGCGCTGCGCGCGATCGTCTCGGACGCATCGATCGGTCGGGTCTATGTCGCGCGCGAGGGCGCCGATCCGGTCGCGATGGTCAGCCTGCTCTATACCGTGAGCACGGCCGAAGGCGGCAAGGCGGCGTGGCTGGAGGATCTCGTGGTGCGGCCGGACCGGCGCGGGCAGGGTATCGGCAGAGGCCTGCTCGCGCATGCAGCGGCGCAGGCGCGCGCGGACGGTGTGCTGCGCATCACGCTGCTTACCGATCCAGGCAACGAGCGCGCCCACGCGCTTTACCACAGCCTGGGGTTCGAATTCTCCTCCATGCGCCCGATGCGCCTGAAACTTGTCTAGCGCGTCAGCGCGACCGGGATCAGTCGCCCCGGCGTCGGCCAGACCCCGCGCGTGACCGCGTGCGCGCCTTCGAATACGAGGAAACTCTGCGCGCCGTAGTGCGGCAGGGGCCGCTGCAGCGCGAGCAGCGCCGCGGCGTCACGCACCGACACGACCGCGACCGGCGTTGCATTTTCCGCGCGCTGCACCGTCCATACCTGGGAGCTGCCGCGACCGGCGAGCGCCTTCGGCCGGGGCGGCAGGCCGAGGCGCGCGAGCGCTGCGTCGACGTCGGCATGCAGTCCGACGAGAAGCACGGGGTCGCCTTGGGCGGCGATCTCGGCCAAGCCCAGCGTATGCGCCGGATTCTCGAACAAGGCCTGAGCCAGGGCCTGCGCCGCGCGCGCCATCGCGACACCGCTCGAGGCGAGCGCAAGGCGCGGTGTGCGCGCCAGGATCCAGCGCCGAAGAATCGGCGGCAGCTGCGCCGGGTCGAGTGTCCGCCACACGCGCAGCCCGGGATCGAGGCGCACCCCGTCGGGGACGCTCTTCAGGCGCAGCAGCGCGGTCTGGCGTTCGCGCTCGAGGTCGACCCAGCGCGTCTGGGTGTGCGCGCCGCTAACGACCTCGACCGGCACGCGCAAGCGGTACGGCGGCGCCGACTGCGCAAACGCGAGCACAAGCGTCACTGCGCCGCCCGTGCGCTGCGCCTGCGCCGATTCAACGCGCAGGCGCGGAGCGCCGGCGCGCTCGACCCATTGCTCGAAGAACCACCCGAGATCTCGTCCCGAGGCGCGCTCGAAGGCGGCCCGCAGGTCGCCCCACGAGGCGACTTGGAAGCGCTTGGCTCGCCAGAAATTGCGCACGCCAACCTCGAAGGCCTCGTGGCCGATAAGATCGCGCAGCATGAAGAACACCATTGCCGACTTGCCATAGCCGACTGCGGCGGCTGCGCCGTGCGCCCTTGAGCGGAACTGCGCCAGCGATTGCTGTTCACCGGAAGGCACGGCAGCATAATCGCGCAGCCATGCAAGCCGGGTTTCCCGCGCGGCCTCGGGAGAGGATTCTTCCTTGTAGGCATAGTCCGCCATGAAGGTGGTCAAGCCCTCGCTCCAGTTGCCGGTCGCGTAGTCGACGTAAACGCCGTTTCCCCACCAGTTGTGCAGCACTTCGTGCCCGAGCGAGGTGGCGCGAATGAACGGCAGCTTTAGCACCCCCGCGCCGATGTAGGTGAGGGTCGGCATGCCGAATCCGGTCGGCAGCGGACTGGCGACGACCGAAAACGATGCGAACGGGTAGCGTCCGATCGTCTTGCTGTAGCGCTCGATGTAGCGCCGGCTATCGTCCAGGTAGCCGGCGGCGAGCGGCTCCAGATCGGGGTAGAAGTAGGTTCGCAGGCGCAGCGCAGGGGCGCCGCGCCGCGCTACCAATCTCTCGCGCACCAGGTACGGTCCTGCCATCAGCTCGATGCCGTCGGCCGGGTGGTCGAACTCGAAGCGCGCGCGGTAGCGGTCCCCCGCGACTTTCTCTTCGACCAGACGCCCGGGCACCAGTCCGCGCTGATCGTGCGGCAGCGACAGCCGGACGCTGTAAGTGAGCGGCACGTCCGAGACCGGATACCAGCCGCTTGTCGCGGGCAGATAACTGCCCGCCGGCGAGACCATGGCGCGCGTGTCCCGCAGCACTTCCCGATAGTCGAGCGACCGGTCGAGGGCCGGCAGGGTGCCCGCGTACTCGATCCGCAACGTCGCGCCATTTCCTGTCGACACGCGCCACAGGTTGAGCTCGCCGTCGCTGCCCGCGCGCTCGACAGCGGCCGGCGCGCCATCGACGCTCGCCGATCGGATCGCGAGCGCGCGATTGAGCTCGAATCGGAATTCGCCGAAGGTTTTCAGCTCGGCGACCACCTGCAGCGACCGCGACGCCGGGTCGAGCCGTACGTCCAAGGCGAGCCGCGCGGTGCCAGCCAAGGCAAATGCGGGCGCCAGCGCTCCTGCGAGCAGCACGGCCGCATGCCAGCGGCGGGTCATCGCTCGAGGGGGAATTTCACCACCAGGTCGATCTCCAGACCGTCACGACGGATGCGCATCGGCAGCCATGTCCCCGGCGGTTGCGCGCGGACCGCGCGGATCACTTCACTCATGCGCGCGATGCCCGTGCCGGCGATCGAGACGATCCGGTCGCCCGCGCGCAAGCCGGTCGTCTCGGCGAGGCTGCCCTTGACCACCTCGACAATGCCGACGCCGTCCTTCGTCTGCTCGATGCGCACGCCAAGCCGCGGCGGAGGCGACGCGGATGCCGGCAGACTCGGAACGGCAAACACTGCATTGGCGATTCCGGTCAGCCCTGCACAGTCGCGGCTCGCGGCCACGGGCAGCAGCATGCCGATGCTCTCGATGCCGAGGTCGCGCAACTGATGGGCAACGCCGCGGCCGTGGCGTATGTGTCCGCTGCCCATGATGCCGACCACGAGCGGCTGACCCGCGTCGCCGGATGCGCGCGCCGCTTCCGCCAGTCCCTGCGCCATGGCGCGATCCCAAGTCGTCTGCGAGTCGACGAAATGCAGGAAACTGAGGCTTTGGCGGCCCTTGTCCGGGCCGTCGCTCTCGGGATGAAGCTTGTAGACGTTGAACAAATCGTCTAGATAGGTCGGTGAGGGCGCAGCGGGTCGAGTGACGCCTTCCTTCTGCGACTCGGGCACCGCCTGCCACCCTTTGGCCGAGATCGCCTTTATCAGCGCCTGGTCGACGTTCAACGCTCGAATCGGGATGCGGTTGATGCGGGCGAAGCGAAAAAGGGGCAGATACAGGTCCGCTGGCCAGCCCCACACCTTCTCCCAGTCCGTCTGCTCGAGCAGCTGGCGCTCCGACAGGTCGCCGGCGATCCACTTGTCCAATACCGGCTGTACGCGACGCGGAAATGCTTCGAACCCGATTACCATCCGCGGCCGCAGAAGCTGCAGCGCACCGAGCGTCGCGAGCTGCCAGGCGTGATGATCCGCATCATCATGCGTCTCGCCCAGCAGGACGACCTGCCGCTGCGCCATTTGCGCGAGCACGTCGTTGGCCTTGACCTGGTGCGCGCCGGCTTCGGCGGCGAACCATTTCCCAGGCACGAGACAGTTCTGCGCCAGCGCACTTCCCCATACACCAAGTGCGGCGGCCGCAAATGCCAGCGATTGCGGCAGGGAGCGCGCCACGGACGGTGGGTTACGCGACGGCGGCGGCGCGCACGGCGCGCCTGCGTTCGTTCTCGGTCAGGTGCCGCTTGCGAATACGGATCGTTTTTGGCGTCACCTCGACCAGCTCGTCGTCCTCGATGAATTCGATCGCGAATTCCAGCGTCAGCCTCACCGGTGGGGTCAGGAGCACGTTTTCGTCCTTGCCGGAGGCGCGCACGTTGGTCAGCTTCTTGTTCTTGATCGGGTTTACGACCAGGTCGCTGTCGCGGCTGTGGATGCCCACCACCATGCCTTCGTAGACCTTGTCGCCCGGGCTGACGAACAGCCTGCCCCGTTCCTGCAGGTTGAACAGCGCATAGCCGACCGCCACGCCGTCTTCCTGCGACACCATGGCGCCATTGCGCCGCCCCGGCATGTCGCCCTTCCACGGACCGTAATCGTCGAACACGTGGCTGAGGATTCCGTTGCCGCGGGTAAGGTTCATGAACTCGCCTTGGAAGCCGATCAGCCCGCGCGCCGGGACGCGGTAATCCAGCCGGGCACGGCCGCGCCCGTCCGGCACCATGTCCACCATCTCGCCGCGTCGTCCCGCCAGCGCCTCCATCACCTGGCCCTGATGCGTTTCCTCGACGTCGAGCGTAAGCAGTTCGTAGGGCTCCTGCAGAACCCCGTCCACCGTGCGGGTGATCACTCGCGGCCGGCTTACCGCCACTTCGTAGCCTTCGCGCCGCATATTCTCGACCAGGATCGTCAGGTGCAGCTCGCCGCGGCCCGAAACCAGGAACACGTCCGCGTCGCTCGTGTCCTCGACCCGCAGAGCGACGTTGGTAAATAGCTCGCGCATCAACCGCTCCCGGATCTGGCGGCTGGTGATAAATTTGCCCTCAGTGCCGGCGAACGGCGAGGAGTTCACCTGGAAGTTCATGGTGATCGTGGGTTCGTCGACCCGCGGCGCGGGCAGCGCGTCCGGATGATCGGGGTCGCACAAAGTGCAGCCAATAGCGAGTTCGGCGACGCCGGTGAATTGCACGATGTCGCCGGCGCTCGCCGCGCTCAGCGGTATGCGCTCCAGACCGCTGAAGCCGAACACCTGCGCGACCTTGGCGCGAAGCGGGGCCTGCCCGGGCAGCATCACCATGACTTCGCTCGCAGGTTTGAAGCGTCCACGCCGGATGCGCCCGATGCCGATGCGTCCGACGTAGCTCGAATAGTCGAGCGCCGAGATCTGAAGCTGCAGCGGGCCGTCCGCATCCACGTCCATCGGCGCCGGAACCCTCTCCAGGATCGCGTCGAACAGCGGCCGCATGTTCTGGCCGCGTTGTGCGGAGTCGAGCGACGCCCAGCCCTGCAGCGCGGAAGCGTAAACGACCGGGAAATCCAGTTGCTGCTCGCTCGCGCCGAGTTTGTCGAACAGCTCGAAGGTATGGTTTACGACCCAGTCCGAGCGCGCGCCGTCCCGGTCAACCTTGTTTACTACCACGATCGGCTTCAGACCCAGCGCAAGCGCTTTCTTGGTCACGAAGCGCGTCTGCGGCATCGGGCCTTCCACCGCGTCGACCAGCAGCAGCACGCCGTCGACCATGCCCAGCACGCGCTCGACCTCGCCGCCGAAGTCGGCGTGCCCGGGCGTGTCGACGATGTTGATGTGTACGCCCGCGTAGTCGACTGCGCAATTCTTGGCGAAGATCGTAATCCCGCGCTCGCGTTCGATGTCGTTCGAATCCATCACGCGCTCAGTGATCCGCTCGTGCGCCGCGAACGCGCCAGCCTGGTGCAGCAGCTTGTCGACCAGCGTGGTCTTGCCGTGGTCGACGTGGGCGATGATGGCGATGTTACGGATCAGGCGGGACATGGCGGCGGGCGGCGACGCAAGACAGGCATTCTAACAGTCGGAAGCTGTGCGCAACGCGTGCGATACTCTTGGCGCAGCTAGAGTTGTCGCGTCTTCTGGAGAATTTCCATGCCTCTTCCCGCGTTGCTGCAGGGCCGCCTGCGCCTGCCGGTCGTCGGCTCGCCGCTGTTTATCGTCTCGAACCCGGAGTTGGTCATCGAGCAATGCAAGGCGGGGATCGTCGGCTCATTCCCGGCACTGAACGCCCGTCCCAAGGAGCAGCTCGAGGTCTGGCTTGAGCGGATTACCTCCGAGCTCGCGGCTCGTGCCGAGGCCGCGCCCTACGCGGTCAACCAGATCGTGCACGCGTCCAACGACCGGCTCGGGCACGACATGGAAGTATGTGAGCGGTTCCGCGTTCCGATCGTGATTACCTCGCTGCGTGCTCCGGACGAAATCGTGCCGCGGGTGCATGGCTGGGGCGGGCTGGTGTTCCATGACGTGATCAGCGTGCGCCACGCGCGCCGGGCGATGCAGGCGGGAGTCGACGGCCTGATTCTGGTCTGCGCCGGCGCCGGAGGACACGCCGGCATGCTGAGCCCGTTCGCGCTGGTGCAGGAAGTGAGGCGCTTCTTCGATGGCACGATCCTGCTTGCGGGCGCGATCGCCAGCGGTGACGCGGTGCTCGCCGCCCAAGCCGCGGGCGCGGATCTGGCCTATCTCGGCACGCGCTTCATCGCCACGCGCGAGGCGAATGCCAAGCCGGAGTACAAGAAGATGCTGATCGACACCGCCGCGGCCGATATTGTCTATACGCCGCTGTTTACCGGCGTGCACGGCAACTACCTGCGGCCGAGCGTGGCCGCGGCAGGACTCGATCCGGACAACTTGCCGCTCTCGGACAAGAAAACGATGAACTTCGGCTCGGGCGGCAACGTCGAGAAAAAGGTCTGGCGCGACATCTGGAGCGCAGGCCAGGGAGTGGGCGGCATAGACGACGCGCCCACGACGGCCGAAGTCGTCGATCGCCTCGCGCGCGAGTATCGAGCCGCGTACGCGCGCTTGGGCGCGCAGGCGGACTCGTTTCTCAGATTCCCCCGAGCATCAGGTACTTGACCTCGAGGTACTCCTCGATGCCGTACTTGGAGCCCTCGCGACCGAGGCCGGACTGTTTGACGCCACCGAATGGCGCCACCTCGGTGGATAGGATTCCGCTGTTGACGCACACCATGCCGGTCTCCATCTGCTCGGCGACGCGGAAGATGCGGCCGATGTCCCGGCTGTAGAAATACCCCGACAGCCCGAATTCGGTCGCGTTCGCCATCGCGATCGCCTCGTCCTCGGTCTTGAAGCGGTAAAGCGGCGCCACCGGGCCGAAGGTCTCCTCGTTCGACACGCGCATCGCCTGCGTCACGCCGGTGAGGATGGTGGGCTCGAAGAACAAACCGCCGCGGCTGTGCGGTTTGCCGCCGAGCATCACCTTGGCGCCTTTGGCGGTCGCGTCGGCGACGTGCTCTTCGACCTTGTTCATCCCCTGCTGGTCGATCAGGGGGCCAATCACGACGCCCGATTCGGTGCCGGCGCCGACCGTAAAGTTCTTGACCTTATCGGCCAGCTTCGCGGCGAAGGCGTCGTAGACCTTGTCCTGCACGTAGATCCGGTTGGCGCAGACGCAAGTCTGGCCCGCGTTGCGGTACTTGCTCGCTATCGCACCCTCGACCGCCGCGTCGAGATCGGCATCGTCGAACACGATGAACGGCGCATTGCCGCCGAGCTCGAGCGAGAGCTTCTTGATCGTGTCGGCCGACTGGCGCATCAGGATCCGCCCCACCTCGGTCGAACCGGTAAACGAGAGCTTGCGCACGGTCGGATTGGCGCACATCTCCTTGCCGATGGTCGGCGCATCGCCCGTGACCAGATTGAAAACCCCCTTCGGCATGCCGGCGCGCTCGGCCAGCTCGGCCATCGCGAGCGCCGAGAACGGCGTCTGCTCGGCGGGCTTGATCACCACCGTGCAGCCGGCTGCGAGCGCCGGCGCGGCCTTGCGGGTGATCATCGCGTTGGGGAAGTTCCAGGGCGTGATCATGGCCGCGACGCCGATCGGCTGCTTCAGCACCAGAATCCTCTTGTCGGCCTGGTGCTGCGGGATCACGTCGCCATAGACGCGCTTGCCCTCTTCGGCGAACCATTCGACGAACGAAGCGCCGTAGGCGATCTCGCCCTTGGCTTCGGCGAGCGGCTTGCCCTGCTCGGTGGTGAGAATCAGCGCGAGATCGTCCTGGTTCGCCATCATCAGGTCGAACCACTTGCGCAGGATCGCGGAGCGCTCCTTAGCGGTCTTGGCGCGCCATGCCGGCCAGGCCTTGTCGGCCGCCTCGATCGCGCGCCGGGTCTCGGCCACCCCCATGTCGGGCACGGCCCCGATGGTTTCGCCGGTGGCCGGGTTATCGACCGGGAAGGTCTTCTTCGAGTCGGCGGCGACCCAGGCGCCGTCGATGTAGCACTGTTCGCGGAAAAGCTTCGGGTCCTTGAGGTTGAGGGCCGGCAGTCCGGCGCCAGACGGAGCGTTCATATGTCCTCCGGTACGGTGAACCGTGAATTTTACCGCTCTAGAATGTTCCCGGGAAAGCGCCGCCGTCGAGCAGCAGGTTCTGCCCGACGATGTAGCCCGCATGCGCGCTGCAAAGGAAGGCGCAGGCGTCGCCGAATTCTTCCACGGTGCCGAAACGATTGGCGGGATTCGCCTCCATGCGCGACTTGGCGAGCTCTTCCGGCGTCTTGCCGGCCTTCTTGGCGTTGAACGCCATGTTCGAGCGCAGGCGGTCGGTGTCGAACGGCCCCGGAAGCAGGTTGTTGATGGTGACGTTGTGCTTGGCGACCGAGCGCGACAGCCCGGCGACGAAGCCGGTCAGGCCGGTACGCGCGCCGTTCGACATGCCGAGCTCGGGAATCGGCATCTTCACCGCGCCCGAAGTGATGTTGACGATGCGCCCGAACCTGCGCTCGATCATGCCGTCGATCACTGACTTGATCAGCTCAATCGGCGTCAGCATGTTGCCGTCGAGCGCTTTGATCCAGTCGTCCCGCGACCAGTTGCGGAAGTCGCCCGGCGGCGGTCCGCCGGCATTGTTGACCAGAATGTCCGGCTGCGGGCACGCTTCGAGCGCCTGCGCGCGCCCCTCGGGCGTGGTGATATCGCCTGCGACCGCAATAACCTTGGCGGCGGTGGCCTTGCGAATGTCCTCGGCGGTCGCTTCGAGCGCGTCTTTGCCGCGCGCCGTGATCACCACGTTCACGCCCTCGCGCGCGAGCGACATCGCGCAGCCCTTGCCCAGCCCCTTGGATGCCGCGCACACCAGAGCGGTCTTGCCCTTGATTCCCAGATCCATGCCGAACTCCTATTTGTCGAAAGGAACCCGAAGGTTACCAAGTGGGTGGCTCGTCTTTTCCCCGGGGCCCGCGGCCCGGCGGAATTAGCACAGAAACAGAGTGAGGTGTCTGGGGACCGTACGCACCTTAAACAATCTTGCAATTCAGGGTGATATAAGTCCTCGATCCTGTCGCCCCCGAGCCCTAACCTCGATTCTCGTGGGCAGGTCTTAGGGGGCAAGTCATGAGAGCGATCAACGCAACGTGCGTCGGGGCGCTGCTGCTGGCGTTCGCGAGCGCAGCTTACGCGAGCATAGACGCAGGCCAGGTTCAGTTTGTGCACGGCGATTCCCGCGCACTCGGCGCCAACGGCGTCGAACGCACGCTCAAGAAGGGGGATCCGGTGTACGAGGGCGAAACGGTCATCACCGGCCCGAGCGCCAGCCTTCAGCTGCGCATGGTCGACGAGGCAATGGTCGCGGTTCGCCCAAATTCGCGCCTCCAGATCGAGGTCTACCGCCTCGACGGCAAGACCGAGGGCGAGGGGCACGGCGTGCTGCACCTGATTAGCGGCACGTTCCGTTCCATCACCGGCCTGATCGGCCACACCAAAAAGGAAAACTACAAGATCATTACCGATACCGCGAACATTGGTATTCGCGGCACCGACCATGAGCCGGGGTACCTGCTTGCGTCGCAGGCGGCCGCCGGCGCTCCCGGTACCTATGACGCGGTGAACACCGGCGGGACATACATCGCCACGCCGTGGGGCCGCGTCGACGTATCGCCGAACCAGGTGGGTTTCGCCAGCAGCCGACCGGGCGCCGTGCCTGTGCTGCTGGAGGGCGTCCCCGGGTTCATGCGCAGCACCCCGCCGATGGGGCAGGACGCGGATGCGAGCGGCGGCGATCAGCCGGGCCGTGTCGCCGGACCAGGCTCGAACTTACCGCGGGTCGTCGCGGAACCCTGGTACTACAGCCAGGCGCTTTCGTACTTGGACGATCCGCTGGTGGTCACGACGCAGCTCACTATGAATGATCTCGCTACCACCATCACCCCCACCACGAATTTCGCCGAGGCGGGTGTCTACGGTGACGTCAGCATGATTGCAGGCAGCCCCTCTGTGCACAGCGGTGCGTTCAGCGGAAATCTCGTTCCGACCGTGCAGTTCCTTGCTGGTACGTCCGGAGCGCTGGCGGCTACTGATCCTGCTTCGAAGCTCATTTACGTCCGAGGCCCCGCACCGATGTTGCCGACTGGTCCAACTGGTAGTGGCAGTGCCAGCCTTGCCGACGGTACGGTCGTCAATTGGGGTATCTACGGAACCGGCAGTGCAGTAAACGGGCAATCCATCAAGGATCAGTACTCCAGCGGTGCGGGCCGCAAGCCGGATTACATGCAGGTCATGGGCGCGCTGGAGGCGCCTGCCGCGGTGATGAGCACGCTCTCCGGCACGTACTCCACGATGGTTGCGAGCACGCCCATGATCGCCGAGAGGGGCGCACCGGGCGGATCGGTGACGAGCGCCAACATTGTGCTCGCCAGCGGCGCTCTGACCCAGTATCAGATCGGCGTGACCGACGGTCTCTCGCGCACGTGGGCGGCCAGTTGCTCCAGCTGTGCGAACCCCGTTCCGCTCGCGACGTTCAAGGCATCCGGAATTACCCTGGGCGGTACCGGGCCGACGGGTGGCGCGGCGAGCGGCCAAGCCAATGGCGCCGCGGTGGGGCCGACCGGTCAGGGGTTGATCTCCTCGTTTGCACTGAATGAGGCCACCGCCATGATCACTGGGTCGTTCGCGGTCCAGAAGTGAGCCGGCGCTTAGGCGGCAAAGGGCGCGAGGCCAGGCGAACGGCCCGGCGCCCCTGGTAGTGAAGGCGGGCTTCAGCCCGCCTTTTTCTTTTCTACCCCTGCGCGTATTGGAGCAATCGAATATCATCGCCTCCGGGCGCCGGTGTGCGCCCCGCTAAGGGGGGCATGCTTCGATTCTTCAGAGCGATGCTGTTTGCGCTCCTGGCACAGGCAATTGTCGCTGTGCCGATGGCGGCGTCTGCGCAATCTAAACCCGATCTCGCGCGCGCCAGAAGCCTGATTCTGCAGGGCAAGGGCGCCGAGGCCTGGGCGATGCTTGAGCCGTACGAGTTTCGGCTCGCCGGTCAGCCGGACTACGATTACCTGCTGGGGGTGGCCGCGATAGAGGCAGGGCATCCGGCCCGCGCCACGCTTGCGCTCGAACGCGTGCTTGCGGTCAATCCCAACCACGCCGCAGCGCGGCTGGACATGGGCCGCGCCTACTTCGCGCTCGGCGACTACGACCGCGCCAAGGTCGAGTTGGAGGACGTTCTGGCGCACGACCCGCCGCCTGCGGCGCGCGACACGATTGAGCGCTATCTCGCCGCAATACAGGTTCGGAGGCGTCGCGCGGGCGCCCCGCGGGTGACCGGCTATGTCGAGGCATCCATCGGGCACGACAGCAACGTCAACGCCGGGGTGTCGCAGGGTACGCTGTTCCTACCCCTCTTCGGCGCCAATTTCACGCTCGTGCCGAGCGCCACGCAGCAGGACGACGATTTCCGCACGGTTGGCGGCGGCATCGACGTCTCGGTACCGATCAAGGAAACACTGTCCCTGGTGGCCGGGGCCGACGTGCGGCAGCGTACCTACTTGTCGTCCGATACCTTCGACCATCTAATTTCCGGGCTGCACGCCGGGGTGCAGCACGCGGACGAGCGCGACGTGGTGCGCTTCACCGCCGGCATGAACCACGACGAACTTAACGATCGCAGCTACCGGCGCCTGCAGAGCCTGAACGCGGAATGGCGCCGCCAGATCAATCGCCGCACGCAGTTTACGGTGTACGGCCAGGACCTGCGCATCCGTTATCCGCAGGCGGGCACCCGCTCGCAAAGCTCCAATATGCTTATCTTCGGCGTGGGTGGCGTACGCACGCTCGACGAGGCTACGCGCAGCTTCGCGTTCGGCAACGTCTTCGCGGGCGAGGACGACGCTACCGATCAGAGGATCGACGGCAACAGGCGGCTGTTCGGAGCGCGGGTCGGCGTGCAGCGTGCGCTGCGCAGCGACACCGACTGGTATGCCACGCTTGGCCTGCAGCGCTCGGACTATTCCCAGGAAAACCCGATCTTCGCGTTGACGCGCCGCGACTGGCAGTACGACGTCGCGCTCGGGGCCAACTGGCGGTTGAACGACGCCTGGTCGTTGCGCCCGCAACTTGCCTATACGCGCAACGACGCGACCACGGCGATCAACGACTACGACCGCTACGAGCTTTCCGTCACCCTGCGGCGCGATTGGCGCTGACGCAGCCCAGGGCTAGCGTCTCTTTATCGAAACCAGCAGTACCCCGAAGATCACCAGCACGCCGCCGGCCGCCTGCAGCCAGTTGAGCTGCTCTTCCAGCCCGACCGCGCCCGCGACCGCGGTGGTAACCGGTCCGACGGCGCCGATCAGGGCGAAGTGGTTGGCGCCGATGCGCTTGAGCGCCTCGGCGACAAGGAACACCGGAAGCACGGTACTGAAGACGGCCATCACGATCGCGTACCACCAGACCTCGGGTGGCAAATCGAGCGCCGACATTGGCTCGAGCAGGAAGAATTGCGCCACCGCCGGCAGCGTGGCGACGATCATGCTGTAGGCGGTGAAGCGCATCGAGCCGACCCGCTGGACCATCTGGCTTCCCGCGACCAGGTAGATCGCGTAGCAAAGGCTCGAGCCGAACACCAGGCTCACGCCGAGCAGGAACAGCCCGCCTTCGGCGTGCGCGCCGAATCGGTTCGACACCACCAGCGCAATGCCGACGTAGCTCAAAGCCAGCGCCGCCAGCTGGCGCTTGCTCGGGCGTCGTTTCAGGAACATCAGCGACAGCAGCAGCACCAGGGTGGGGTAGAGAAAGAGGACCAGCCGCCCCAGCCCCGCGCCGACCCACTGCAGTCCGAGGAAGTCGAGAAAGCTCGCCATGTAATAGCCGATGAAGCCCAGGCCGGCGACGGCGGCCCAGTCGGCGCGAGTGAGGCTGGGCTTGCGCGCGCGCAGCCACCACGCAATGGCGGCGAAAAACGGCAGCGCGATCGCCATGCGCAGGAACAGCAGCGTCACCGGTGCGACGGGAAACGCCGCGTAGGCGAGCTTGATCAGGATCGGCCGGAACGAGAACGCGATCACGCCCGCGAACGAAAAGGCGATGCCCCAGGCGCGGTAGCCTGCGGCGCGCGAGGGCGTGGGCATGGCGGTAGAATGAATCACTTTTTATCCGCCGCGAATACTAACGCATGGCAGGTCACAGCAAATGGGCGAACATCCAGCACCGCAAGGGGCGCCAGGACGCCAAGCGGGGCAAGATCTTCACCCGCCTGATCAAGGAGATCACCGTGGCGGCGCGTCTGGGCGGCGGCGATCCGGGGAGCAACCCGCGTCTGCGGCTCGCGGTGGACACGGCGCGCGAGAACAACATGCCGGGCGACAACATTAAGCGCGCGATCCAGCGCGGCACCGGTGAGCTCGAGGGCGCGGCCTACGAAGAGATTCGGTACGAGGGCTACGGGCCCGGCGGCGCGGCCATCATGGTGGACTGCATGACCGACAATCGCACGCGCACGGTCGCCGACGTGCGGCATGCGTTCACCAAGAACGGTGGCAACCTCGGCTCGGACGGTTCGGTGGCGTACATGTTCCGCCATTGCGGGCAGTTCGTGTTCGCGCCCGGCACGAGCGAGGACAAGCTGATGGAGGCCGCGCTCGATGCGGGCGCGGACGACGTGCTGACCAATGACGATGGCTCGGTCGAGGTGCTGTGCGCGCCGGGCGAGTTCGCGGCCGTGAAGGCGGGGCTCGACAAGGCGGGGCTCAAGCCCGAGCTGGCCGAGATCACCATGAAGGCGACGAACGATACAGTGCTCGCGGGTGACGAAGCGGCCCGCATGCGGAGGCTGCTCGAAGCGCTCGAGGGACTGGACGACGTGCAGAACGTCTATTCGACTGCCGTGTTGGAAGACGCCTGAGCGGGAGCGTGCGCATTCTCGGCATCGACCCCGGGCTCCAGGTCACGGGATTCGGCGTCATCGACCAGCACGGCGCGAAGCTGGCCTACGTTACCAGCGGCTGCGTGAAGACTCCGCCGGGCGAACTGGCGCAACGCCTCGGGGTGATCCTGGAGGGCCTGGCACAGGTGATCGCCGACAGTGCGCCGCAGGTGGCCGCGGTCGAAAAGGTGTTCGTCAACGTCAACCCGCAGTCAACGCTCGCGCTCGGCCAGGCGCGCGGCACGGCGATCTGCGCCGCGGTGCTCGCGGGGCTGGCGGTGGCCGAGTACACTGCGCTGCAGGTCAAACAAGCCGTGGTCGGCAACGGCCACGCCAGCAAAGAGCAGGTGCAGCACATGGTCAGGCGGCTGCTCGATCTGCCCGGCGATCCCAGCCCGGACGCGGCGGACGCGCTCGCGTGCGCGATCTGTCACGCCCATGGCGGCAGGCTCGGAGCGCTCGGCCTGCGCGGCACACGCAGGAAAGCAGGCCGAATCGTATGATCGGCAGGCTCGTCGGGCGGCTCGTCGCCAAGCACCCGCCACAAGTGGTGGTGGACGTGGCCGGCGTGGGCTACGAGGTCGACGTGCCGATGAGCACCTTCTTCAACCTTCCTGCGACCGGCGAAACGGTGACGCTGCATACGCATCTCGCGGTGCGCGAGGACGCGCACGTGCTCTACGGCTTCGGCAGTGTGGAGGAGCGCGCCGCCTTTCGCCGCCTGATCAGGATCTCGGGCGTGGGGGCGCGCACCGCGCTCGCGCTGCTGTCCGGGCTCTCAGTCGCCGACCTGGCGCAGGCGGTGGCGGTGCAGGACAGCGCAAGGTTGACCAAGGTACCCGGGATCGGCAAGAAGACCGCCGAGCGGCTGTTGCTCGAGCTAAAGGGCAAGCTCGCCGAACCGCTGCCGGGGGCGGCGGGAACGCCGGCCGGGGCCGGCGCCGACATCCTGAACGCACTGATTGCGCTCGGCTACAGCGAGAAGGAGGCGCTCGCCGCCGTCAAGGGTCTGCCCTCCGGGGTGGCGGTCGCCGACGGCATCCGCGCGGCATTGAAGGCTCTGGCAAAATCCTGACGTGAGCGTAGAAACCGACCGCCTGATCTCGGCCAAGCCCGCCTCGGCGCAGGAGGAGCAGATCGAGCGCTCGTTGCGCCCGGCGTCGCTGGCGGACTACGTCGGCCAGCAAAAAGTGCGCGGCCAGTTCGAGATCTTCATCCAAGCGGCCAAGGCGCGCAGTGAGGCGCTCGATCACGTGCTGCTGTTCGGCCCGCCGGGACTGGGCAAGACCACTCTGGCGCACATCATTGCGCGCGAGATGGGCGTCAACCTGCGCCAGACTTCGGGCCCGGTGCTCGAGCGCCCGGGCGATCTGGCGGCGATCCTCACCAACCTCGAGCCGCGCGACGTCCTATTCATCGACGAAATCCACCGTCTCTCGCCGGTCGTCGAGGAGATCCTGTATCCCGCGCTCGAGGATTACCAGATCGACATCATGATCGGCGAGGGACCGGCAGCGCGCTCGATCAAGCTCGACCTGCCGCCGTTCACGCTGGTGGGCGCAACGACGCGCGCCGGGATGCTGACCAACCCGCTGCGCGACCGCTTCGGCATCGTGGCGCGGCTCGAGTTCTACAACGAGGCCGAACTCTCGACCATCGTGCATCGTTCGGCCCGCCTGCTGGAAGTAAAGCTGGCGGATGAAGGCGCGCTCGAGATCGCGCGCCGCTCGCGCGGCACGCCGCGCATCGTGAACCGGCTGTTGCGCCGCGTGCGCGACTACGCCCAGGTCAAGGCCGACGGCATGGTGTCCAAGGCGGTCGCGGACGCCGCGCTCGGCATGCTCGACGTCGACGTGCTGGGCCTCGACCTGATGGATCGCAGGCTGCTGCTCGCGGTGATCGAGAAGTTCTCCGGCGGCCCGGTCGGGGTGGAAAACCTCGCCGCGGCGATCGGCGAGGAACGCGACACGATCGAGGACGTGTTGGAGCCCTACCTGATCCAGCAGGGATACCTGCAGCGCACCTCGCGCGGGCGGGTCGCGACTCTGCTCGCCTACCGCCACTTCGGCATCGTCGCGCCCACCGGCATCAACGGCTTGCTGTGAAGGGAGGGCCGTTCGCCATCGAGGTGCGCGTCTACTACCAGGACACCGACGCGGGAGGCGTCGTGTTCCACGCGCAGTACCTGGCCTTCATGGAGCGCGCCCGCACCGAGCTTCTGAACCAGGCCGGGATCGACCTGTCGCGTCTGAGCGACGAACGGCGCGTGATGTTCATGGTGCACGAGCTTTCCGCGCGCTTTCACCAGCCGGCCGGGTTGAACGATCTCGTTTCGGTGAGCGCCGAAGTGGTTAAAATGGGCCGCGCGAGCGTCGTTTTCCGGCAGCGCGTTGAACGCGGGCGGGCGCTGCTGGTCGAAGCCGAGGTGACCCTTGCCGTAGTCGACCGTGTCCGGATGAGGCCGGCGCGCATGCCCGAAGAACTGAAAAAGGCGCTGGAACGTACATGAACATCACGCAGGATCTGGATTTCTGGACGCTGGTCGTCCACGCAAGTTTCGTGGTCAAGGTGGTGCTGGCGCTGCTGCTCGCCGTGTCGTTCATGTCCTGGATGTACATCTTCCAGAAGTGGTTCATCCTCCGCCGCGCGCGCGCTCAGACCGAGACGTTCGAGCGCGAATTCTGGAGCGGCAATGACCTGAATGCGCTCTACCAGGGCGCGGTTACCGACCGGCACTCGATCGGCAGCCTGGAACGGATCTTCGAGTCGGGATTCCGCGAATTCACCAAGATCAGGGGGCAGCGCGCCGTCGAAGCCTCGGCCATGGTAAACGGGGCGCGCCGCGCGATGCACGCCACCTTCCAGCGCGAAATGGATCGCCTCGAGCGCCGGCTCGCGTTTCTGGCTTCGACCGGCTCTGTCAGCCCCTACGTCGGCCTGTTCGGCACGGTGTGGGGGATCATGCACGCCTTCCGGAACCTCGCCAACGTGCAGCAGGCGACCCTCGCGCAAGTCGCGCCCGGCATTGCGGAGGCGCTGATTGCGACCGCGATCGGGCTTTTCGCCGCGATCCCTGCCGTGGTCGCCTACAACCGCTACTCGCACGACATCGACCGGCTGGCGATCCGGTTCGAGAGCTTCATGGAGGAGTTCTCGAACATCCTTCACCGCCAGGCCACGAGATAGCGCATGCCCGCCCTGCATCGCAAGCGCGCGCCGATGCACGATATCAACGTCGTCCCGTACATAGACGTGATGCTGGTCCTGCTGATCATCTTCATGGTGACCGCACCCTTGGTGACGCCTGGCGTGGTCGAGCTGCCGTCGGTGTCGAAGACTGCGACCGCCCCCGTTTCGCCAATCGAGGTGGTGATCAAGCAGGATCGAACGGTCATCTTTCGCGTGCGCGACGTCAACGGCAGGACGACCGAAGAGCGGCGCATCGCTCCTGGCGAGCTCGCACAGCTCGTTCGCGCGCGTCAGGCGCAGCATCCGGACACGCCGGTACTCATCGCCGCCGACAAGAACGTGCGTTACGAGGCGGTTCTCAACGTCATGGATGAATTGCAGCGCGAGCAGATTCGAAGGGTCGGGCTGCTGGTTAAGCCGGCGCAATGAGCGCCGCGCCGCCCTTCGACGTTTTCGAAGAGCGCGAACAGCCGGCGCTCGGTCGCTCGCTTGTGCTTGCGCTGGCCGTACACGTGGTCCTGTTCGCGATCCTGTTCGTCGGCATCCGGTGGGAGAGCCATCCGCCGGCCGCGATGGTGGTCGAGCTGTGGCCGGCAATGCCCGCGCCCGCCCCGAAGCCTGCGCCGAAAATGGTGCCGCCACCGCCACCGAAACCGGTGCAGAAGGTCGAGCCGTTGCCGCCGCCCCCGCCGAAAATCGTGCCCAAACCGGAGCCGCGCATCGAAAAGCCCGATATCGCGATCAAGGCGTCGCCGAAGCAGAAGCCTGAGCCCAAGCCCAAGCCCAAGCCCAAGCCGCCACCGCCCAAACCGAAGCCTGAGCCCAAGCCCAGGCCGAAGCCGAAGCCGCGCGTTGACGTATTCCAGAAGCAGATGCAGGAGCAACTTGCGGCCGAGGAGCAGCAAATAAGCGCGCAACGCCAGGAAGCCGAACTGAGCGCGCTGCTTGCGCGCGACGCCGCGGCCGCTCGCAGCAAGGCGCTCGCGGCGTGGGCGGACAAGATTCGGGCCACAATCCGAAGGAATATCGTTCTGCCGCCGGGCATTAAGGGCAATCCCGAAGCGGTGTTCCAGATCGTGCTGCTTCCTACTGCAGAGGTGCTTCGCGCGGACGTCGAGAAGTCTAGTAACAATGCTGCGCTAGACGATGCGATCGTTCGCGCCATACTTAAGTCGTCGCCGCTGCCCAAGCCGGACGATCCCCGAGTTTTCGACCGCCGCATCGAGTTGACCTACCGACCGTACGATCAACGATGACGTCCGGTTGTCGCCGCTCAGCGACAGGGATCCGCGTCAATGGTTAGCTATAATCACGTTTCTCCGAATTAAGAAGAGGGGCCATGCAGAGTCTGTTCGTCCGCTGGATCTCCCGCGCCGTTGCCCTCCTTTCGTCGCTGCTGCTGCTCGTTGCGCTGCCCGCGCAAGCGCAACTCTCGATCGAGATCACCGGCGCGGGCGCGAACCGAATTCCGATCGCAATCGTGCCGTTTCCCGGCGAGGCCGCGCTGCCCCCAGGCATAACTTCGATCATTCGGGCCGACCTCGAACGAAGCGGGCTGTTCCGCGGGCTCGAGGTGCCGCCGCTGATGCCGCAGCCGACGGAGGCGTCGAACGTCGACTATGCCGAATGGCGTTCGCGGCTGGCCGACGCCCTGGTGCTTGGCTCGGTCGCGGCCCGTCCCGACGGGCGCTACGAGGTGCGCTTCAGGCTGTTCGACGTGGTGAAGCAGACGCCGCTCGGCGGAGTCGCCTACACGCTCGCCAAGGACCAGGCACGCGCGACCGCCCACCGGATCGCAGATTACGTGTACGAGAAGCTGACCGGCGTCAGGGGCGTGTTCTCTACGCGGATCGCCTACGTCGTCAAGCGCGCCAACCGTTACGAGCTTCAGATCGCCGATTCCGATGGCGCGGACGAGGAAACGGCGCTTGCCTCGCTCGAGCCGATCATCTCGCCTGCTTGGGCTCCGAACGGCAAGCGTCTTGCCTACGTGTCGTTCGAGAACAAGAAGCCGGTGGTCTACGTGCATTCGCTGCTGGACGGAAAGCGGCACGTGGTGGCGAACTTCAAGGGTTCCAACTCCGCTCCGGCGTGGTCGCCGGATGGAGCGAAGCTCGCGGTCTCGCTTTCGCGCGACAACGGCTCGCAGATCTACCTTATTAACCCCGACGGTAGCGGCGTGCGGCGGCTGACCTACAGCAGCGCGATCGACACGGAGCCGTTCTTCTCGCCTGACGGCCAGTTCATCTATTTCACCTCGGATCGCGGCGGCAGCCCGCAGATCTACCGCATGCCGGCGAGTGGAGGCGACGCTCAGCGCATCACCTTCGACGGGACCTACAACGTATCCCCGCGCGTGAGTCCCGACGGAAAGAGCCTCGCCTACATCGCGCGCAACAGCGAGGGCAAGTTTCAGGTCGCGCTGCTCGATCTCACGACTCAGCAGGTTCAGATCCTGACCGACAGCGACCGTGACGAATCTCCTAGCTTTGCTCCCAACGGCCGGATGATCCTGTACGCGACGGTTATCGACGGCCGTGGCGTGCTGTCGGCGGTGTCGATCGATGGCCGGGTCAAGCAGCGCCTCACCGTCAACGCAGGTGACGTGCGCGAGCCGGCCTGGGGACCCTTCATTCAGTAACAGGAGACAGAAATGCGCGTAATCCTGATTGCAGCACTGCTAGCGGTACTTGCCGGGTGCGCGAGCGCGCCGATGTCGCAGGAACAGCCGCCGGCAGGCGTCGAGGATCGCAGTCCGGGCGCGGGCGGGGTCCAGAGCCAGGGAGTCGAAGGCAGGGGAGTCACCGGGGTGGACCTCACCGGGCGGAAGAGTGCCGGGATGAGTCTGCTGACCGACCCCTCAAGTATTCTGTCTAAGCGCTCGATCTATTATGATTTCGATAAGTTCGACGTCAAGGACGAGTACAAGCCTATGATCGAGGCTCACGCGGCGTACCTGCGCGATCATCCGGAGGCCAAGGTGCTGATTCAGGGCAATACCGACGAGCGCGGCAGCCGCGAATACAACGTCGCGCTCGGACAGCGGCGTGCCGACGGCGTGAAAAAGCTGCTCCTGCTGCTGGGGGCGAAGGAAGACCAGGTGGAGGCGGTCAGCCTGGGCGAAGAAAAGCCCAAGGCGCAAGGCAGCAGCGAGGAAGCCTATGCACAGAACCGTCGTTGCGACATCCTCTACAAGGGTGAGTATTGATGCGCGACCTGAGCGCGCGCTTGCTCCTGGTCGGTGCGCTGCTCGCGCCGTTCGCACTGCCGCACGGCGCGAATGCGGCGTTGTTCGGCGACGACGACAAACTCAACGCGCTGCGCGCGCAGGTCGACGCGAACCAGAAAGCGATCGACGAGAGGCTGTCCAAGCTTGAGGCGAGGGCGGCGGACCGCGGCTCGATCCTCGACTTGGCCGGGCAGCTGGATCAGCTTCGCTCGGATCTTGCGCGCCTGCGCGGCCAGGTCGAGGTGTTGACGAACCAGATCGAGACCGCGGAGAAGCGGCAGAAGGACCTGTACCTCGACATCGACACCCGGCTGCGCAAGCTCGAGCAGGCGCGGGAGCAGGCCGCCGCGTCGGCCACGCAGCCGACAACGGGCGAGGCGCCGGCGACACCGGCCGAGACCAAGGCCTACGAAGCGGCGCTGAATCAATTCAAGCTCGGCAACTATCCACTTTCTATCTCCGCCTTCGAGGGCTTCCTCGTCACCTACCCGTCGAGCTCGCTCGCGCCCTCGGCGCAGTACTGGATCGGCAACGCCTACTACGCACAGCGCGACTATAAGAAAGCGATCGCCAGCCAGGAAAAACTCCTCTCGGCGTGGCCGGACAGCTCCAAAGCACCCGATGGGATGCTCAATATCGCCAGCTCGCAGGAAGCCGGCGGCGATCGGCGCGGCGCACGCAAGACGCTCGAGGACCTGCTAGCAAAGTACCCCGCCAGCCCCGCAGCAGCGAGCGCGAAACAGCGCCTGCAGGGACTGCGGCGCTGAAGCTGGACGCGGTCGTTCTGCTCTCGGGCGGGCTCGACTCCGCCACCACACTGGCTTGGGCGTTGCGCGAGGGCTACCGCTGCCACGCGCTTTCGGTGGACTACGGCCAGCGCCACGCGGCAGAACTCGCGGCCGCGCGCGCGATCGCCGATCGGCTGAGGGCGGCACAGCACCGCACCATCAGGCTCGACCTGACCGTGTTCGGCGGCTCGGCGCTTACCGATCCTGCGATCGACGTCCCCGCGGGAGGAGCCGCGCCCGGCATCCCGGTGACTTACGTTCCGGCGCGCAACACGATTCTCCTTTCGGTCGCGCTCGCCTGGGCCGAAGTGCTCGACGCACGCCAAATTTTCATCGGCGCCAACGCGATCGACTACTCCGGCTACCCGGATTGCCGGCCGGAATACCTTCGCGCGTACGAGGCTATGGCCAATCTGGCGACTAAGGCGGCGGTCGAAGGGCGACGCATCGAGGTGCGCGCGCCGCTCATCGAGCTGTCCAAGGCGAAGATCCTGCAGCTCGCGCTCGAGCTCGGGGTCGATCCGGCGCAGACCGTGACCTGCTACCAGCCCGACGCCGACGGGCGCGCGTGCGGGGTCTGCGACGCCTGCCGCATCAGGCGCGCCGGTTTCGAGGCGGCAGCGATTCCCGACAGCACCCGTTATCAGCCGCGTTGATGGGCTCCTTCGCGCGTCCGATCGGCCGCCGCGGAGGGCTGCGCTATATTTCCGCGTTGCGTTCCGGCACTGACGGGAGGAGGCCCGGGTGAACGAAGTCGACCCTGCACAGCTCGCGCACTACGTGGCCTGGGGAGCGTTCGCGCTCGCGTTCGTATTCGGCGCGGTTGGCAACAAGACCGATTTCTGCACCATGGGAGCGGTCTCCGATTGGGTCAACATGGGCGACTTCAACCGCATGCGCATGTGGCTGCTCGCGATCGGGGTCGCGGTGCTCGGCGCCAACGCGCTGCAGCTGGCCGGCGTGGTCGACCTGTCGAAGTCGATCTACCAGACTCCGAGCTTCACCTGGCTTTCGTACATCGTCGGCGGCTTCCTGTTCGGCGTCGGCATGACGCTCGGCTCGGGCTGCGGCTCGAAAACGCTGATCCGGATCGGCGCCGGCAACCTCAAGTCGGTGGTCGTGTTCGTATTCCTCGGCATCGCCGCCTACATGACCCTGCGCGGCCTGTTCGGCGCGTTCCGCGTCGACGTGCTGGAGAAGGCCTCGCTCACGCTGCCCGGCGGACAGGACCTGCCGAATCTGATGGCGAAGGCGACCGGAGTCGGAAAGAAAACGTGGGTCGAGATCCTCTCCCTCGCGGTCGGTGGCGGGCTGCTCGCGTTCGTCTACTCGAGCCGCAGCTTCCGTTCCGACTTCAATTACACGCTCGGCGGTGTCGTCACCGGCCTGGTGGTGGTGGGCGGCTGGTACATCAGCGGCCACATCGGTCACGCGATGGAGGATCCGAACACGCTGTCCGAGGCGTTCTACGGCACGAATACCGGCCGCATGGAGTCGTTCTCGTTCGTCTCGCCAATGGCCTTCGTGCTCGAATACCTGATGTTCTGGACCGACAAGTCCCGGATCATCACTTACGGTATCGCCTCCGCCGCGGGCGTGATCTTGGGGTCGGCCGCGTACGCGCTCGCTACCCGGACCTTCCGCTGGGAGAGCTTCCGCGATGCCGCCGACACGGGCAAGCACATGTTCGGCGGGATATTGATGGGCTTCGGCGGCATCACGGCGCTTGGCTGCACTGTCGGGCAGGGCATCTCGGGCTTCTCGACCCTGGCGCTCGGCTCGATCATGACTTTCGTCGCGATCGTCGCCGGCGCGGCGGCGACCATGAAGTTCGAGTACTGGCGCATGCTGCGTGAGGCTTGAACTGGAGCAAGCAAATCCTGCCGATTCGTTGACGCTCAACCGCTGAACGCTTAAAATCGCGCCCTTTCTCCGGGTCGTTAGCTCAGCTGGTAGAGCAGCGGACTTTTAATCCGTTGGTCGGCGGTTCGAATCCGCCACGGCCTACCAAATTTTCAAGGCTCTAGCTCTCGCTAGGGCCTTTTTCTTTGGTGACGTGTGCAAAATTTGTGCCGCACACTAGTCCCGCGATCCGCTCCGCATGCTCCGCAAGATGCGCCGGCGCAAGATGAGCATATCGCCTGACCATTCCTTCGGACTCCCAAGCACCCATTTCCTGCAACACGTTCGTCGGCGTGCCACGTTGCACCAGCCAACTCGCCCAGGTATGGCGCAAATCGTGCCAGCGGAAATTCTCGATCCCGGCCCGCTTCAACGCCTCACGCCACGCGCGAGTATTAGCCCATGCCACAGGCTTGCCCTTAAAGGTGAAAACCCTCTCGGGATGCTTGCCAAGCTGTCGGAACAGCACTTCCACTGCAGTCGAATTGAGCGAAACATGGATCGGCCTGCGGGCCTTCGCCTGGTCGGCGTGAATCCATGCAACGCGTCGCTCGAGGTCGACCTGCGACCACTCCAACCGCAACACGTTCGACTGCCTTAGTCCAGTCGATAGCGCGAACGGCACGATATCGGCTTGGTGCAGCGGGAGCTCACGCAACAGCATTTGCGCTTGCTCCGGGGTAATCCACCTAACCCGCCGCGTTGCTTCCCGGTACAGCTTCACCTTCGGTACCCGGTCAATCCATTCCCACTCGAAAGCCGCCTTCCGCAGAATCGCCCGAATAAGGGCAAGGTAACGGTTAGCAGTCGGGGGACTAGATTGTTCGGCCTTGATTCGCGCAAGCTCCGTGATTTGTTCTCGATCGATGGAGTCCAAGTACTTCAAGCGAAGAAACGGCTGTAGCCATCGCAGCTTCGCCTTGTCCTCCGTAATCGTGGCCTTCTCGGATTCCTGCAGCCACTTCAAAGCCGCCTCGTCCCAGGTTCTACGAGGCTTTTCCCCGAGCTTGTGAACTCGCCACGCTTCGGCCTTCAGCTTGTCTTCGAGCTCTCGGGCCTGCGCTTTGTCGTCCGTGCGAGCAGAACATCTAATTCGCTCGCCGCTCGGAGTGGTGAATCGAATCCACCACGTGCCTCCGCGTTTATAGAGTGACAATCGCTTACCTCCTTTCTCAGCGTCACTCGCAACGCTTGCCGAAGTGGAGCATAGAGCGACCGCAGGTAGCCGGCAAGATCGTCCTCGAGGAACACCCAGCGCTTTCCCGCTTTTGCTCCGGGCAATGCACCCACACGCGCACGCCGGCGAACTTCCTCCGGGTGCATCTTGAGGAAATGGGCTGCCTCACCGAGATCCAGCGTTCGCACGACGCCCCCAACGCGCAACGTCCCAGTATCTAGTTGCGTTGATGATCCACGTAAGCTCTTCGCGGACCTCGTACGGCTGCCACGCAAGCACGCGCATGCAGGCATGGAACAGGGGAGGGTCAAGTTCGTGCGCCACAATCCCGATGCGCTTGCCCTCCCAGATCAGCCGTAAGAGCTCACCGAAAGCCCAATCGAGCTCTCCCGCTTCGAGAATCTTCTGTGGATCGGCTCTCATGCCTTGGGCTCCCCACGCACGCCAAGCGATTCGCTAAGCGCAAGACGCTCCGGCACGCCTTCGCGGCGCAGTTGCCGCACAACATCCTCTGCGCTTTGATCCCGGTGCAGCATCGTGTCGATCAGCCGCCCGTATGCCACGCGGGCATAGAAGACGATTCGCTCGTACGAGATGCCGTCCGTGCGGCGCAGCGTTGGAATGCGCGAACCGCTATTGCTAACCCAAGAAAGGGCCGGATAGGCCCCTGCGATGAACCGTGCAGGCTCGGAGATCACCTCCCAAGGGATTACCCGGTCGATGTTGTGAAGCTCGACCTCCCACCGAGTCCAGGGGCTCTCCTTCGCCCCTAGTTGCTTGCCCTTCTCGTACACCCGGAGCAGCTTGCCGTTGCGGCGCTTTCTAACATAGAAGGTTCGGCCTGCACCGTCCGGCACGATCCAGCTTCCCCGCTGGTCATAGGCGGGCTTACGGCCCCCGCCATTAAACGCACCGGCTAGGTACAGGGCCACGGCATCGTCGACCGAGTGCACCCCCTCAAAGTCGTCCGTAGCCCCATCCCACCGCGTTATGCGCGCCTGCAGCTCACGCTCGCATAGCTCGACCAGGTGGTCCCAATCTTTGACGAACGCGCAGCCCTCGCCCGGAATGCTCAGGAGAGCGGTGTTGGACTGGCCCCCAAACGCGAACCGAACGCCGCCCCGCTCGAACCGGTAGGACTGCTCATAGCCATGCAGGCCTCGCTTCTGGTCTTCCATGATCCCGAAGGCCGAACCCACAACCTCCGTGAGTCGATAGAAGAAGCCCGCGGCCGGGTCCTTCCACTCAGGAAGCCGGAACGTGACGTTCAGGAAGTCGGTGAAGGCTCCAAGGGGTTTCCCGTCGCTGCCAGGGGATTCCCCTATCAAACTTTCCTCCCGTATTACCGTACGGGGGGACGGCTCCGCCGCCGCGGCACCCGCCGCCAGGGGCGGCAGGGCCCCCCCGCCGGCGGTCCCGTCTGCCGGATCGCATGAGATGCTCGAATTGTCTGACTGGGTAACCATCACCCAGTCAAGCTAACAGGGTACGGGTTACCCTGTCAAGGTACTCAGTACCCTTTTAACTTTTTTCCAAATCGCGCCGGTGGTCAACCGATACCTCGCCGGACACAGCCTTCCAAAATGCGTTGAGCTTTTGGGCGATCCGGTACCCCTGAGATTTCTCGGTGAAAGGACCAGTCTCATCAAACTCCTCGCGGATCTTGATGCCGAGAATATCTTCGTACTTCTTGATGGTGCGCTTATTGTGGATTAGCACCAGCACTCGCCAGCCCATCTGTCGACCGACGAAGTACATTCCGATTGCGCCCTCAAGCTCGTCAATCTGGCCATGAAACCGCTTCAGAGATTCGTCAACTAGGCGAACGATGCGATGGGTCTCCTCGGGGGAGACCGATGGAATCTTGATGTCCAGCTTTTGCTTTGCCATGGGGCGGTCTATCGGTCCGGGGAGGGTACACATTACCCTTTCAAGGGGTACTGAGCAACCTGCAGCACAACTCCACAGGGACCCTCCCGCCGCGCCGGCGTATCAGGCGCCCGCGGCGGGGCCCTCCTGTGGATTTGTGCCGCGACCGCCGACCAAATCGTTGCGGCTCGATTTACAAGTGGGCAAATCTATATATGTATAAACGTACAGTACTAAATATGCTTGCCGCGCGTATTGTTGCCGCTGCAGGTTGCGCTTTTTGTTCACAACATCTTGTGCTGAAAAATCGCGCACAGAGAAGTAGTTGCAACAACCCTTTTCTTTTTGTAGAACTACATCTCGACGCGCGCAAAAAAACCCGCGAAAGCGGGTTTGGAAAGTGACGCGTTAGCCTGGACCGTAAAGTCGCCGAAGCCGGGACGGTGCTGGGAGTAGTGCTGAAATGTACGGCTCGGCAGCGGTGTAGCTTAATGGATAGAGTTCTCTGCTAACTTACATACATCATGGGTCGCACCTTGATTGTATGGGCAGAGGGGATGCGGGTTCAACTCCCGCCACCGCTCCCACCTGCTGCCGGATCTCTCGAGCGCGACACTCGGGCGGCGAACGCTGTAAGTGACTGATCTTCAAAAGCCTTGGCTAGCGGCGGTCGTTGTGTAACCCGCACACCAAGGTATCTCCTCGACACTCCGAGCGGCTGGCGCAGACGAACGCCGTGTATTGCCGCGCTACGCGACCTTCACTGTTCTTGCGGCCTCAATTGTGTCCCGCAAATCCTGCCGCAGAAAGTTTTGCTCTGATGGTGTCAGCATCCTCGGCACGAATGAGATATCTGCCTTCACTTTCGGTGAGGCACTCGAACCCGTAGCCAACTTTGTCACGCCACCAGTTTTCGATTTCGTGTCCATGCTTTGCTCTCAACCCAGCCAAGGTTTCAGGTTGCAACGCCAGTTTCGCGGAATAGGGGCGACCGGTCAAGGTAATGGCGCCTCGAACATTCCCATCATTGCTCATTATGTACCCACGAAGATTAGCAAGAGTCCCGCCCTGCCCAACAAAGTCGTCTACGAGGATGTAGCTCCTCCCAACAACGGTACCGGAGAACAGGGGAGGCCTCGCCAACCTTTCCCAGCCGCTCGCTCCAGTGTGGTTAACGATATTCGACTGAATAATGGACATCTCAACGTCAAGACCCAGCTTTTCCGCAAGTAACTCGGCAAAAGCTCCCGGGATGCGGTTGAAGCCCCCGGTCTCCAATGCGTGAACCGGGACGAGAGCGCTGCCCGGAACGGGCAGCCCTTGAATCGTTTCGAGGGCCTTCGGTGTTAAGAATTCCGCCGCAAGGCGCTTAGCGGCGACCGCAGCGTCATGGACGTTGCCAGCTTTCGCCTGGCCGTATTGCGCGTGGTGTTTTACGGCCATCTCATCTGCGATGATTACGACATCGGGGAACCCGTCCCACGGACGTCGTGTTGGTGGTGTTGGCGGTTCAGTAGCCATGCCGGCGCTCAGGTCGAACGCAGAATAGCCCAAACTGCGCCGCAATATCCTCGCGCTCTACAGTGTGCCTAAACTGTGCTTTGCCAAGTACAGGTACACGACGATTACCGACGAGTAAGCTTTGGTAGCTGCTGGCAAGCGTTGGTAAGACGTTGACTGCACAAAACGTCAGAAATACCTAGCAGAACTGAAAATCCGGAGCTCGAAATCCCGAATTGGCGAATGACCGCTATCGACGGCGGGTTCAACCGATCGACGCAACACCTTCTAATCTTGCCAGATGAGGAGGTATGCGTATGGAGGGGAACGCACGGACGAGGTTCACGCCGAAGCAGAAGGCCGAGCTTTGGGAGCGCTGGAGGAACGGGCAATGTGTCGCCGATATTGCGCGGGCGCTTGAGAGGAGGAACAAGAGCGGCGTCTACCGCGTCTTGGCTCTGAACGGAGGCATTGCCCCGGGGGCACGCCGGCGAGCGCCGGTAGCGCTGAGGCTTGAGGAGCGTGAAGAGATCTCGCGCGGGATTGCCGCGGGACGATCGGTACGCCGGATCGCTGCGAGGCTCGGGCGCTCGCCCTCCACGGTAAGTCGGGAGCTAAGGCGCAACGGAGGATGTAGCGCCTACCGCGCCAGCGTGGCTGATACGTGTGCCTGGGAGCGGACGCTGCGCCCGAAGCGTTGTCGCCTGGCAGCCCATCCCGAGCTACGATGGCGCGTCGCGCAGAAGCTGGCGCTCGAGTGGTCGCCGGAGCAGATCTCCGGTTGGCTGAAGCGGGAATTCCCTGCTGACGAAGGCATGCAGGTGTCTCACGAAACGATCTACCGCAGTTTGTTTGTGCAGACACGCGGCGTGCTGAAGAAGGAGCTGATGGCGCACTTGCGTACGACACGGCAAATGCGCCAAGCCAAAGGTGGCACCACGAAGAGCAGACCGCTTGGACAGCTCGTCGATGCGGTCTCGATCCGCGAGCGTCCGGCCGAGGCCGAAGACCGAGCCGTGCCAGGCCACTGGGAAGGGGATCTGCTCTCCGGGGCTAACAACACGCATATGGTGACGCTGGTCGAGCGTCACTCTCGCTTCGCGATGCTGATCAAGGTCCAAGGTAAGGACACAGCCAGCGTGGTGGGCGCCCTGAGCAAGCACGTGGGCAAACTACCTCAGCAATTACGCCGATCATTGACCTGGGATCGGGGCAAGGAGATGGCCGAGCACAAGAACTTCACCGTCGCCACGAACGTGCAGGTCTACTTCTGCGATCCCCGCAGCCCATGGCAGCGCGGCAGCAACGAGAACACCAACGGCTTGCTGCGCCAGTACTTCCCCAAAGGAACGGACCTGTCCGGCTACTCTCAGGCATACCTGAACAGGATCGCGCTGCGCTTGAACCAACGTCCCAGGAAGACCTTGGGCTTCGAAACACCTGCCGATAAACTACGAGCAGTGTTGCACTGACCGGTTGAACCCGCCATCCTGAGCAGTCATTCGTGCCCGTGCCCCGAAACGCGCGCGGTGCTGGCGCGTTTCGCTTCGCCGAGCGGCGCTGCTGGGCACAATCGTTCAAGTTCGCGCTTGGAAGCCCGGAATGCAACCGGCGTTATGGCAAATAGGAGTATTTGCTTTTCTTCACCATTCAATTAACAGATTTGCTATGTACATCGGGTGTGAACTGTCGGATTTCTTTACAATCGCCCGAACCCACTGTTCCGCGCAGCGAAGCGCAAAACATCAAGCGGATAAATTTCTTAACGAATTTCCATTTGTGACTGTTTGGGTACGCTTCTTGCTGACGTGCATCTGACATGCATTGGTAGTTCTCGAATTCTCATGGTGGATAAGGAGATGACAGACAGAATAACCGTGACTGGCGTTACTTCGACATGGCGCTCAATTAACAACCCTATCAATATGGGGTTAATGGGCTCGGCATGCACTAGCCTATCGATTTTGAATACCTGCGCCCGGTTATTGATGCCGGCACTGCTCTTCACGCTGACATTGATGACTAGTACACCGTCCCAGGCAGCACCGATTCATGTCCTTTACGAGCGCGACACGGACGGGTCGGCCGGCAACGAACTGGCAGTCGTTAGCTATCCCACCCTCGCGGACCTTATCGGAAATACCATCACGTTTACCCAGTTCACCCAGGTTGACGTCAGCGCGGCCTTCAGCGTCGGCGGCATTACCTACGACGGCACTGCCTATCGCGTTCTTTACGAGCGCGACACGGACGGGTCGGCCGGCAACGAACTGGCAGTCGTTAGCTATCCCACCCTCGCGGACCTTATCGGAAATACCATCACGTTTACCCAGTTCACCCAGGTTGACGTCAGCGCGGCCTTCAGCGTCGGCGGCATTACCTACGACGGCACTGCCTATCGCGTTCTTTACGAGCGCGACACGGACGGGTCGGCCGGCAACGAGCTGGCGCTCGTGACCTACCCCACCTTGCCGGATCTGATCGGCAACACCAACGCGTTCACCCAGTTCACTCAGGTCGACGTCAGCGCTGCCTTCAGCGTCGGCGGCTTCGCCTACGACAGTGGTGTCTATCGCGTTCTTTACGAGCGCGACGCGGCTGGGTCGGCCGGCAATGAGTTGGCGCTCGTGTCTTATCCCACGTTGGCAGATCTCATAAACAATACCAGCACGTTTACCCAGTTCACCCAGGTCGACGTCAGTGACGCCTTCAGTGTCGGCGGATTTTTCATTGAAACCCCGGGGACTAATTCCGTCAGCGAACCTGGCTCGCTTGTCCTGTTCGTTTTCGGGTTGGTAAGCCTAGGTTTTGTTGTGCGGCGACGGGCTTTCTTTAAAGGATAGGAAATTCCTTCGCGCCGAGGCGCCGAAACGCACGCGGTGCTGGCGCGTTTCGCTTCGCCGAGCGGCGCTGCTGGGCACCATCGTTCAAGTTCGCGCTTGGAAGCCCGGAATGCAACCGGCGTTATGGCAAATACTGCGCCCCTTTGGCGCGCTCGGGCAAGTTCGGGAACAGCGAGGACTGCGAGCGCCGCTTGGGGTGCGCTCAGGCGATGTCGGGCACCGGATGGTAGGTGAGAGGCGGGCTCGGCCGCTCGGCAGGAGGAGACGGACCGCTAGCGCGGGGCGGCTCCTAAAGGTCTAGCCAGGAGAAAATGCGCTCGATCACGGCCAGGTCTTCGATCAGCGCGGTCACGCGCATCTGCGCGCCGCATATCGGGCGGAGGATCGGACGGACTTGGCGGCGGGAACGTTGAAAGAGGATTGCGCTGCCGCTGCCTTTCGCGCCCCGCTACGCGACGACAGGCGGCAGGTGGAGCATCAAGCGAACGTCCGCTCCTGGCCGAAAGCGGACCTAAGGCAAGCTGTGCCAAGTTTGTGCCAAACGGACCGTGAAACCCAAGGTGCAGGACTGGTTCTCACGGGCGAAAGAACTGCTGGCAAGCGCTGCGAGCGGCTTTTGCTTCGACTTTTTGATCCGTTGGTCGGCGGTTCGAATCCGCCACGGCCTACCAAACATTCAAGGCTCTGGCGTTCGCCAGGGCCCTTTTATTTGCTGGCGCGGAACAATCTTCGTCGATGTCGCGTCGCGCGTCGCGCTGGTCGATGATGCAGTAAAGTATCCAGCGCCACGGCAAAGGGTTCGGGTGTCAACGCCATAAATGACCAGCGCGGTCGCATTCATCGGCTTCGGCGAAGTGGGCTCTGTGTTTGCTGCCGCGCTTACCGCGCGCGGGGCGCAGGTCAGAGCCTACGACGTTGTGCTGGAAAAGGACGGCGGGCTCGAGCGGCTGCAGGCGCGATCGGCGGGGACCAAGGTGGAGTTCTGCCGCTTGAGCGAGGCCCTGCGCGGCGCGCGCTACGTCCTGTCCACCGTGACGACGGACGTGGCACGCGAGGCGGCGCAGCGCTGCGGACCGGACCTTCGCGACGGCCAGATCTACCTCGATCTCAACGCCACCGATCCCGGCGTCAAGCAGGAGATCGAGCGGATCGTCTCGCCCTCCTGCGCGGTCTTTGTCGAAGGCGCCGTGCTGGGTGCGGTCGGCGTCAGTGGGGCCAGAACCGAGATCCTGCTCGGTGGTCCGCATGCGCGGCAGGCGCAGGCTGGCCTTGCGGGCGAGCTGGACCTGAACGTCAGGTTCTACAGCGAGGAAACGGGCAAGGCCTCGATGTTCAAGATGCTGCGCAGCGTCTTCTCCAAGGGACTGGAGGCGCTGCTGATCGAATTCCTGGTGGCCGGCGAGCGCGCCGGCATCCGCGACGATCTCTGGCGCGAAGTCGCCGCGCTGATGGCGGATCACCCGTTCGAAAAGACCGCCGCCAACTGGGTGCGCAGCCACGCCAGCGCGCATTCGCGCCGCTACCACGAAGTCAGGCAGGTGGCGAACGTGCTGCGGCAGCTGGGAGTGGAGCCGACGATCACCTCGGCCACCGAGGATTTTTTTCGGCGCTCGGGGTCCCTGGGCCTGGGCGAGCGTTTCGCGGCGCCGGCCGCGACGATGGACGAAGTGGTGCAGTATTTCAATCGCAAACTGGGAAGGAAGGAATGAAGCGCAACCAGATGAAGGAAAAACTGCGCGCAGGCGAACCGGTGTTCGGGGTCTCGGTGATGATTCCCTCGCCGCAAATCGTGGAAATGATCGGCGCCGCCGGCTTCCACTGGGTGCTGCTCGACTGCGAGCACGGCACCCTCACCCTGGAAAGCGTGGAGCTGATGGCGATGGCGGCGGAGGCCTGCGGCATCACCGCGATCGCGCGGCCGGTGAGCCGCAGCCCCGAGCACATTCTGCAGGTGCTCGATCGCGGCGTGATGGGCGTGCAGGTGCCGCACGTCAATACCGCAGCCGAGGCGCGCGAGGTGGTCGCGGCGGTCAAATACCATCCGCTCGGGCGGCGCGGCCTCGCCGCTGGAACCCGGGCGGCGGTGTACGACTCGCACGGCTCGCTGGCCGATCATGTGAAGGCGGCAAACGATGCGACGCTGATCGCAATCCAGCTCGAAGACCGCCCGGCGATCGAGAACATCGACGAATTGCTGAAAGTCGAGCACGTCGACGTGTTCTTCATCGGTCCCTCGGACCTGTCGCAGGCGATGGGCCATCCCGGCAATCCCGCGGCGCCCGCGGTGGCCGAGGCCATCGCCAGCAGCATTCGCAAGATGGTCGCATCGGGCCGTACCCCCGGCACGCCTGCGACCGCGGAGAAAGTGCACGAGGTCCTCGGCAGCGGCGTTCGCTACATCTATACGCACTTGCCGCGCCTGCTGGCGGGCAGCGCCAAGGCCTATCTGAAGGCGGCCCGCACGTGAGCGACCGGCCCGGCAAACATTCCGCGGTATCGGTCCGCGTTCCCGGCGAGCGCTTTCTTCACTCGCCCGGTCCCACGCACATCCCGGCCGAGGTGCTAAACGCAATGCACCGCCAGCCGATGGATCACGCCGACCCGCGGCTGGACGAGATCATCGCGGTCTGCGAAGCCGGCTTGCGGCGGCTGCTGGGGACCGCGAACGCGGACCTGTTCATGTATGCCGCGAACGGTCACGGCGCGTGGGAAGCGACTACGCAAAACCTGCTTGCGCCCGGCGAGGTCCTGCTGATCCCGGGCACGGGACACTTTTCGGAGCAGTGGGCGCTGCAGGCCGAAGCGATCGGCCGGCGCGCGATCCGCACGCCGTACCGCGAGGGCTACCCGATCGACCCGAACGAGGTCGAGCAGAGGCTGCGCGCGGACCGCGAGCGCGAGATCGTGGCGGTCTTCGTCGTGCACACGGATACTGCGAGCGGCATCAGCAACGACCTGCAGGCGATCCGCGCGGCGATAGACGCGGCCGGACACCCGGCGCTGTTCGTCGTCGATGTGGTGGCGTCGCTTGCGGCCGCGCCGTTCGCGATGGATGCGCTGGGTGTCAACGTCGCGGTGGGTGCCTCGCAGAAGGGACTGATGTCACCGCCCGGCCTCGGGTTCGTCGCGGTGGACGAGCGTGCCGGCGCGGTCGCTGCCAGGAATCCGGCCCCACGCCACTACTGGAACTGGGAGCGGCGCAGGGCGAGCTACAGCTATGAGAAATTCGGCGGCACCCCGCCGCAGAATCTGCTGTACGGGATCGAGGCGGCGCTCGCGCTGCTCGAGCGTGAAGGGCTCGACGCGGTATTCGCCCGCCACGCGCTGCTCGCGCGCGCGGTCCAGACGGCGGTCGAGTGCTGGGCGCGCGAAGGCGCGCTGTTCCTGCACTGCCGTGTCCCCGCGTCGCGCTCCGTGTCGGTCACCACCATCGAGGTACGCGAAGGCGTCGACGTGGATGCCCTGCGCACGGTCGCGCGCGAACGCTTCCAGGTGGCGTTTGCGGGCGCTCTCGGGCCGCTCCAGGGCCGCGGCTTTCGCATCGGCCATCTGGGCGACGTGAACCCTGCAATGATCCTCGGTTGCCTGGCAGGCGTGGAAGCCGCTATGCGTGCCCAGGGGATTCCGTTTGGCCGCGACGGTGTAGCGCAGGCGGTGGAGTGCCTCGCGGCGGGCTAGAGCATGAGGTCCGCGAGCGACCTCATGTCATCCACCCGGATATCGGGCTGGTACGAGGTGTGGCCGAAGGGCCGCTCGCGGCGATCGATGAACGCGCTGTGCATTCCGGCCGCCTTGGCCCCGATGCAGTCGAAAGCGTGATTGGCGACGAATAGCACCTCGTCCATTCGCACCTTCATGATCTCGGCCGCCTTGGTGTAGGTCGCCACGTGAGGCTTGAAGGAATTCGCGACCGCCACCGAAATGACCTCGTCGAACGGAATGCCGTGATGCCTCTTGGCGGCCTCCAGCATGTCCGGGTCGCCATTTGAAAGTACCGCGATCTTGTAGCTTGTCCTGAGCCGCGCGAGTGCCTCAGGTACGTCCGCAAAGCACTTGAGGCGCTCGATGCAGCCCACCAGGTATTTCACCTCTTCGGGCGTGTAGTCGATGCCCGCCCGGTCCATGGTGTGCGCGACCGCAGCGTGACCGATCTCGCGGTAGGAGATGTGGGTTTTGTGCAGCAGCGCGTCGATCATGGAATTCTCGAAGTGCGTGCGACGCCACCAGGTGACGAACGAACCGGGATTCCCGTTCCACCCCTTTTGCTTCAGGAACGGGGCCGCAATTTCTGTCAGTCCGGCCTGCATGTCGACCACGGTTCCGTACTGGTCGAACATGATCACTTTGATCTTCGTCTTGAGTTGCTCCGCGCTCGCCATGCCGACCTCCTAGCCCGCGGTGACCACGGCCGAATATTCGGGCCGGATGTCGAACTGCAGCAGTTCGTGCGCGGCGCGCAGCGCCCGCTCGGCTTCGGCGGGGCCTGCCGCGCGGGAGAAGATGAAGCCGAGGTAACTCGCACCATCGGGCGGAGGTGCGACGATCTGCCCTGGTTCCGCGCTGATGCTCACGGCGCTGACGCCGGCCAGCGACTGCGCCGCGGCAATGCCTTCGCTGCCGTGGAAGATGCCGCGCCGCGGCGTCGGAACCATCATGACGCCCGCGGCGCGGCCGTCTCCGGCGATGGCGATGGGCAGGCCGAGCGACTGACGCAGGATCAACTCCTCTAGGCTCATCCCGAGGACGTGGTTCAGCGCCCGGGCACACAGGCCGCCGATCGAGCGAGCGGCGATCTCCAGGATCCAGACCCCGTGCGGGTTGAGGCGCACCTCGGCATGAACCGGGCCGTGGCGCAACCCCGCCTCGCGGCAGACGCGCGCCACCTCGTCGCGAATGCGGCGCTGTTCTTCTTGCGGCAGGTGCGAGGGCGTGACGTAGAGCGTCTCCTCGAAGTAGGGGCCGTCCAGCGGATCGGGCTTGTCGAACAGCGCGAGCGTGGTGAGCGCACCGCGCTCGAGAATGCCCTCCAGCGCGTACTCGCGCCCCGGGATGAACCTTTCGATCACCACGCCCAGCGCCTGCGCGTCGCGGTCGGCGCGCGACTGGATGGTTCGCACCCAGCCGACGGCGCGAACCAGCGCCTCGGCATCGTCGGCCCGGATGACGCCGCGGCTCGCCGATAGCCGCCGCGCCTTTACCACGACGGGAAACTCGAGCTTGGGCAGCAGGCTGCGCGGGTCAGCTTCGCTCGGGAGGTGATGAAAGTCCGGACACAGAGATCCGAGCCGCAGCAGCAGCCGGCGGAAAGCCAGCTTGTCGCGCATTTGGCTCACGGCTTGCGAAGGATTGCCTGGCAGGCCCAGCTGCTCCGAAAGCAGCGCCGCGAGCTCGACGCCCGAGTCGTCCACCGCGAGCACGGCGTCTGGGCGGCGGCCGATTTCGCGCAGTACGGTTACCGCGGCCTGCTGCGGCCGATCGAAGTGCAGGGCCATGATGGGGGCGAACCCCCAGGACGGGGCAAGTTGATGGCAATAGTTGGCCGCGGCCACCACCTCTGCTCCGAGTTCTTGCACGGCGGCCAGGAAATCCGCGTTGCGGTAGCCCGTAGTCGGCAGCAATAGCAGCACGCGCTTCATCTAGGCGCCCACTTCAGAACGAGTTGAGCTGCTGCTCGGTAGGCTCGGCGCAGCAGTACCAGGGCTCGGACAGGCGCGGGATCGGGTCTCCGAGACTGGGCGGGAGCGCGGGCGTGCCTCGCCCGGCGGCGCCATGCGCCGCGTGCCACACGGCGGCGAAGACTTCGCGCCGCGCAAGCTTGTTCTGCTCTCCGCGGGCCACCAGGGCCTGAACGTCACGCTGCAGGCGGTCTACGCGCGGATCCGCATGGTGCCAGGGATAGCCCAGCAACCCGGAATCGAACGACGACAGTCTTTCGCGAAAGCCGGGCAACTCGAGCAGCCGCGAACCCTGCGGCACCAGCAGGCGGATCGCGAGTTGCACCGGCGGCACGCTCTCCACCAGCCGCAATGCAACCAGCCGCTCGAGCAGCGCGAGGTAGCCCTCGGGCGTGGTCCAGGGCGTGAACGCGACGAAGGTTGGCGCGAGCGCAATTCCCGCTTCCCGGGTAAGGCTTACGGCCAGGTCGAAATCCCCGCTGGTGTGGTTCTTGTCCAGAAGGCGCAGCACCTCGTCGTCGACCGCTTCCACCGCGGAGGTGACGAACAGGCATCCGTTCGCGCGCAATTCGGCCAACAACCCGGCGTGCTCGATCAGGTGCTGGATCTTGATGGTGGCGTCGAAGCTGACCTGCGGGAACGCTCGGTGCAGGGCGCGGGCCAACTTGAGGCCGTGGGTCGGCCCGTTCAGGAAGTCCGGGTCGCCGAAAGAAATGTGGGTCGCGCCTTGCTCCACCTGCTGCCGGATATCCTGCAGCACCACGTCCGGCGCGACGACGCGGAACTTCCCCGCGTACACCGGCACCACCGGACAGTGGCGGCACAGGTGCTTGCAGCCACGGCTGCCCTCGGCGAAACCGGCGACGCGGGTCGATCCGTCGGGCAAGACCAGATGAGCGTAGCGCGACAGCTGCGGCAGGCCGCTGCGGTCCGGAACCTCGAAGCGGACCTTGGCCAGGCTCGTGACCGGCTCGGTCTGCGCGCTCGCCGCGCCGTCGCTTCTGAGGCGGCGGCAAAGCGAAACCAGCGCCGGCTCCACCTCCCCGCCCAGCACCGTACCCACCCCGAGGGAACGCAGCAACGCCTCGTTCATCGGCGCATAGAGGCCGTAGACGCAGAGGTGCGCCTTTGGCGCGAACTGCTTCACGCGCGGCAGCGCTTCGATCGCGATCCGGGTCGCGGTGTGCATTCCCACGTAGAGCGCTACCACGCCCGCGTTCTTCACTGTCTCGGAGGCCAGCTTCTCGAGCGAAAGATCGAGGCAGCGCACCGAGAAGCCCTCGCGCTTGAGCCAGGCGGCCGGCTGCGCCAAGGCGAACGGCTGCCGCCCCAGCTCGTAGGGGTTGATAAGTACGACCTCGAAGCCGCGAGCTACTTTGCTTTCGGCCGCTGGGCGAAAGGCGCCGGGCCTGGCTCGCGGCTCGCTCCGGCTTCCTTCAGGCGCGTGAGGTAGTGTTGCCACATCTCGTCTTGGTGCAGGCCGTATTCGTACAGCAGTTCCCATGAGTAGATCCCGGTGTCGTGGCCGTCCGAGAAAGAGAGCTGGATCGCGTAGCTTCCCGCAGGCTCGATGTGAGTTATCTCGACGTCCTGCTTGCCCGTTTGCAGCACTTCCTGGCCGGGGCCGTGCCCGCGCACCTCGGCCGAAGGGGAGTAGACCCGCAGGAACTCGCACGCCAGCCGGAAGCTCTTGCCGTCGGCAAACGAGAGCTCCAGCACCCTGGACTTTTGGTGCAGCTTGATCTCGGTCGGTCGTGGCGTATGGCTTTCCATTTTGGCCAGTATAGCAACGCAAGACATCGGCCCTGGTGCGGTTTCTCGACGGCGCGTCGCCGTCAGGAAGCCGGTTATTTGTTGTTCCGCGGTCGAAAAGTGCCTGGCTACCCCTTGCAATCCGCGCCGGCCGCCTCATACTTCCGGGTGTCGAATTCGCTATGGGTCAGTCAGCAGCATCCTTGACCGGGTGCCGCCTATCTACTCCAATATGTGATTTGATGCCCGCGCCACGCTCGGTGCGGGCGACGCCAGACTTGGAGGTACGAAATGGCAACTGGCACCGTGAAGTTCTTCAATACGACTAAAGGGTTCGGCTTCATCCAGCCCGACGACGGCTCGAAGGATGTCTTCGTCCACATCTCGGCGGTGGAACGAAGCGGCCTCGGCACCCTGAGCGAGAATCAGAAAGTCTCGTTCGAGGTGGAGAAGGGGCGCGATGGCAGGTCGTCGGCCGTTAACCTGAAGGCGATCTGACCCAGGATGGCGAAGGAAGAACTGATCGAGATGAACGGCGTGGTCGACGAAGTTCTGCCGAACACGCAGTTCCGCGTGACGCTGGAAAACGGGGTGAAGGTCCTGGCCTACGCCTCCGGCAAGGTGAGGAAACATCGAATCCGTATTCTCGCCGGCGACAAGGTGACGCTCGAGATTTCGCCTTACGATCTGACCAAAGCGCGGATTAATTTCCGGCACAAGGATGAGAGGGCGGCGCCGCCCGCCAGGCGTCCCAACACACAGTATCGACGGCGCTAAGTCGAGGCGCCCGCATAGCGCGGATCCGGGGCCGGCATTGCCGGCCCTTTATTTTTCGGCGCTGAAAAGATTGACGGCGGTTAACGCCGGCCGACTTCGCATTTGCACGTCCCTGTCGCCGAGCGCAAGTTTACGCATCGCATCCGCGAAGTCGCGCCGGATGAACGTCTTGCTGATCTATCCGCGCAACCCCGACACGTTCTGGAGCTTCCAGCACGTGCTTCGGTTTGTGTCGAAAAAATCCGCCTTCCCGCCGCTTGGCCTGCTTACGGTCGCCGCCATGCTGCCGCGAGACTGGAGCCTGCGCCTGGCGGACCTGAACGTGCGGCCCCTTGCCGACGCCGATCTGCGCTGGGCCGATTACGCGCTCCTCAGCGGCATGATCGTTCACAAACAGTCGGCGCACGAGATCGCGGCTCGCTGCGCCGCGCTCGGAACACCGGTGATCGCTGGCGGGCCGCTGTTCACCACGGGTCATCGGGAGTTTCCCGAGATACGTCATTTCGTCCTCGGCGAAGCCGAAAACGTGATCGAGGATTTGGCCCGGGACATGGAACGCGGCGCGGTGCAGTCCAGCTATCACTCGCCGGCGTGGCCCGACATACGCAAGGTTCCGACACCGCGCTGGGACCTGGTGCGCCTGCGCGACTACGTCGCCATGCCGGTGCAATTCTCGCGCGGTTGCCCGTTCAACTGTGAATTCTGCGACATCGTGGTGATGAACGGGCGTGTGCCACGCACCAAGCGGCCGAGCCAGGTTGTGCGCGAGCTCGAAGATCTGCGGCGGCAGGGCTGGAGCGACATGGTGTTTATCGTCGACGACAACTTCATTGGCAATCGTAAGCGCGCGAAGGAGCTGCTCAGAGAGTTGATCGAGTGGCACACGCGCACGAGGCCGAAGATGGGCTTTCTCGCCGAGGCTTCGATGAATCTGGCCGACGATCCTGAGCTGTGCGAGTTAATGGCGCAAGCAGGATTCAAGAAGGTGTTCATGGGTATCGAAACGCCGTCGCCGGATGGGCTGCAGGAGTGCAACAAGCGGCAAAATCGAGGGCGCGACCTTGCTCAAGCTGTAAAGACGGTGCAACGGGCGGGCATGGAAGTGATGGGCGGGTTCATCGTCGGCTTCGACAGCGACACGCGGGACATCTTCCGCCGCCAGTTCGAGTTCATCCAGCAATCTGGCGTCGTGACGGCGATGGTTGGGCTGCTAAGCGCGCTGCCGGAAACAGCGCTCTATCGGCGCTTGGCGCGCGAGGGCCGCATCCTCGCGGAAAGTTGCGGCAACAACACCGATGCAGCGATCAACTTCGTGACCCGGCTCGATCGCGAATTTCTGCTGGCGGGCTACCGGGAGCTGATGCGCGGACTTTACGAGCCAGGGAACTACTATCGTCGCATCCGTACCTTTCTCTCGACCTATGAGCCGCGCGGCCCGACCGCGCGCCTGTCGGGCGCCGATGTGCTGGCATTTCTGAAGTCACTTTGGGTGCTGGGATTGCGCAGCGGCGGGCGGCGGGAGTACTGGTCGCTGTTCTGGCTGACGCTGCTGGCGCAGCCGCGCAAGTTCCGCGCGGCAATGGAACTCTCGATCCTTGGCCATCACTTCCGCAGGGTTGCGAGCCAGCTGTAGTCGCTGCGCTACTCGCGCACGCGCGCGATCTTCTTGACGTCCGGCAGGCGCCGCAGCGAGCGCATCACGCGGGCCAGGTGCTGCCGGTTGGCGACCTCGAGCACGAACGCCATGGTTGTGTACAGCGAGCGGTCGTCGTCCATGCTGATCGAGTCTATGTTGGCGGCCGCCTCGGCGATCTCGGAGGCAACCTTGGCCAGAACGCCGCGCTGGTTGGCGACCGTCACCTTGATCGCCGCCAGGAACAGGCGCGTGGTGCCGGGGTCCCATTCCACGTCGATCCACTGCTCGGGCTCGATGCGCCGCGAGCGCTCGATCTGGGCGCAATCGGCGGCGTGCACCACCAGCCCCTGCCCCTTCTTGATCGAGCCGACGATCTGGTCGCCGGGTATGGGGCGGCAGCAGCTCGCGAGCTGCACCGCCATGCCCTCGGTGCCGCGGATCGTGACGCTGCCAGTGGTCTTGGCCTCGTCGCGCGCGGAATCCGCGTGGCGCAGTAGTCGCCGCGCGATTACCGCCGGCAACTGCTTGCCAAGCCCGATGTCCGCAAGCAGCTCCTGGCGCGAGCGCGACACGCTGTCGCGTACGACCCGCTCCCAGCTCGCGTCGTCGATTCCGGCCAGACCGGTACCGAGCGCCTTAAGCGCCTGCTCGAGCAGGCGCTCGCCCAGGCTCGCGGACTCCTCGTACTGCATTGTCTTGAGGAAATGGCGGATGTTCGCGCGCGCCTTGCCGGTGCGAACGTACTGCAGCCAGGCAGGGTTCGGTTTGGCGTGGCTGGCGGTGATGATCTCTACCCGGTCGCCGTTCCTCAGCTCGCCTCGCAGCGGAACCAGCTCGCCGTTGACCTTGGCCGCGACGCACCGGTTGCCGATGTCGGTGTGGACTGCGTAGGCTAAGTCGACCGCCGTCGCCCCCCGCGGCAGCGACATGATTCGCCCCTTCGGGGTGAACACGTAGACCTCGTCCGGAAAGAGGTCGACCTTGACGTGCTCGAGAAACTCGGCCGAGTCGCCCGACTGGTTCTGGATTTCGAGCAGCGACTGCAGCCACAGGTGCGCCTGCTTCTGCAGGTCCGACAGCGAATCCTCCTCGTCCTTGTACATCCAGTGCGAAGCGACTCCGGATTCCGCGACATGGTGCATGTGCTCGGTGCGGATCTGCACCTCGACCGGCAGGCCGTAAGGGTCGATCAGCGCGGTGTGCAGCGACTGATAGCCGTTCGCCTTCGGTATCGCGATGTAGTCCTTGAATTTCCCCGGGATCGGCTTGTAAAGCGCGTGCAGCGCGCCGAGCGCCAGGTAGCAGGCCGGCACGGTCTTGACCACCACTCGAAAGCCGTAGATGTCGTGAACCTCCGAAAAGCTGAGCTGCTTCTCGACCATCTTTTTGTAGGTCGAGTACAGGTGCTTTTCGCGTCCGGTCACGGCCGCCTCGATCCCGCTGTCGGCCAGTTTCGCCTTGAGCGCGGATTCGGTTTTGCTGATCACCTCGCGCCTGTTGCCGCGCGCGGCCTTGGTGGCCTTGGCGAGCACGCTGCAGCGCAGCGGGTGAAGGTGGGAGAACGCGAGCTCCTCTAGCTCGTGATACAGCGCATTCAGGCCGAGGCGGTTGGCGATCGGGGCGTAGATCTCCATCGTCTCGCGCGCGATGCGGCGGCGCTTGGCCGGAGGGACCGCGCCGAGCGTACGCATGTTGTGCAGCCGGTCGGCGAGCTTGATCAGGATGACGCGCACGTCGCGCGCCATCGCGAGCAGCATCTTGCGGAAATTACCTGCCTGCGCGTCCTCGGCGGACTGAAACTCGATCTTGTCCAGCTTGGACACGCCGTCGACCAGCTCGGCGACCGGCCTGCCGAAGGTGTCCGAGATCTCCGCCTTGGTGACCGAGGCGTCCTCCATCACATCGTGCAGGAACGCCGCCATCAGCGTCTGGCCGTCCAGGCGCCACCCGGCCAGGATTTCGGCCACGGCGAGTGGATGCGAAACGTATGGTTCTCCGGACTGGCGTTTCTGTCCGGCGTGCGCAGCCTCCGAGAAGCGGTAGGCATCCGCCAGGCGCGTAAAGTCCGACGCCTTCAGGTAAGCGAATCGCTTCTCATCGAGGACGGGTACGGCCGCCATGCGGGGGAGCGTACCCGATCGGCCCCCCCTTGCGAACACCCCGGGGGTCCGACCCGAGAATGAACTCAGAGCGGCGAGCTGGGCGCCGCCGGCGGCGTCGGGTTGCGCTTGAGGACTTCGACGCCGACCTTGCCGCTCGCGATCTCGCGCAGCGCGATCACCGTCGCCTTGTCCTTGTTTGTCTCGAGCAGCGGCGAGGCGCCGGCGGTGATCTGGCGCGCGCGATAGGTCGCCGCCAGCGTCAGCTGGAAGCGGTTGGGAATTCTCTTCAGGCAATCGTCTACGGTGATGCGGGCCATGTTTCGCGTTCCCTTCAGAAAAGTTCGCCGATTCGTGAAAGCTGCCGCTCGGTGACGAGGCGTTCGGCGCGGATGATTGCCAGCAAGTCTCGCTTGGCAATGTCGAAGTCTTTGTTAATTATAACATAATCCGATTCCGGGACGTGCGAGATCTCGTCCCGCGCTGCCGCCATGCGGCGCGCGATGACCTGGTCGCTGTCCTGGCCCCGAGTGCGCAGGCGATGCTCGAGCTCGCCCAACGAGGGCGGCAGGAGAAAGATCCCGACGCACTCCGGCAGCAGCCGCCGCACCTGCTGCGCGCCCTGCCAGTCGATCTCTAGCACCAGGTCGTAGCCGCCTTCGAGCGCGCCGGTGATCGCCGCCTGCGAGGTGCCGTAGCGGTGGCCATGTACCTGCGCGCTTTCGAGGAATTCGCCGCGCTCGAGCATGGCGACGAAGGTGCGATCGTCCACAAAGTAGTATTCGCGCCCGTTCTGCTCGGCGGGCCGGGGCGGCCGCGTGGTGTAGGACACCGAAAGCCTGAGCCGGGATTCTTCCGCCAGCACCGCGTTGATCAACGAAGTCTTGCCGGCTCCGGAGGGCGCGGTGACGACGAAGAGAAGCCCCTTCACGCTGGTTCCTATTCTATGTTCTGCACCTGCTCGCGAATCTGCTCGATGAGCAGCTTCAGCTCGAGCGCGCAATCAGAGATCCTCTGGGTCGCTGCCTTCGAGGCGAGCGTATTCGCTTCTCGGTTGAGCTCCTGCGCCAGGAAATCGAGCCGCTTGCCCACCGGTCCGCCTTTGGCGAGCGCACGCTCAACCTCGTCGAAGTGGGTCGCCAGCCGGGTGAGCTCCTCGTCGACGTCGGTCTTCATGCTGAACACCGCCAGCTCAGCCCGGATTCGTTCGTCGTCGGCCGTTCCGATCGCGTCGCGCAGCCGCTGGGCGAGCTTTTCCTGATAGGCGGCCAGCGCCGCGGGCACCAGCGGCGCGACCTCGGACAGGCGGCGGCGCATCTGCGCCACCCGCTCGCCGACAATCTCGGCCAGCCGCGCACCCTCGCGCGCGCGAGCGGCGAGCAACTCGTCCAGGGCCTTGCGGCCGAGCTGTTCGACCGTGGCGCGAGTTTGCTCTTCGTCCAGCGCGCTCTCGGACAGCACTCCTGGCCAGCGCAGCACGTCGGCCACGCGCAGGGCGCCGGCACCGGGCAGTGCCTGCGCCGCCTGCGCCGCCAGGCGCGCGAGCTCCTCCAGCGCGGCGGGGTTGAGCGACTGCCGTCCGGCGCGGGCAGTTCCCGCCGCGAAATACAGCCGGCAGTCGACTTTGCCGCGCGCAAGCCGCGCGGTAACCATCTCGCGCAGCACCGGCTCGAGCGTCCGCAGCTCGTCCGCGACGCGAAACTGCAGGTCGAGAAAGCGCGAATTCACGCTGCGTAGCTCGAGGCCGAGGGTGCCGCGCGGCGTCTCGGTCGAGGCGACCGCATATCCAGTCATGCTGTGAATCATTGTGCGTGCCGATGCGGCGCTTAACGTCGAATAGTGCGCAACTGCGACCACGGTTTTCTCAAGGAAGCAGGTATCATAAGGTGGATGCCAGCCCAAGCCAACCAGCCTTTACCGGAAGGCTATCAGCTGCTGAATTACCGATTGTTGAGAGTTCTTTCCTCGGGCGGCTTTTCCATCGTATACCTCGCGCACGACGAGAACGAGGTGCCACTGGCGATCAAGGAGTACCTTCCGGCGCAGCTCGCGCTGCGCACCGGCAATCAGACATCGCCCAGCATCCCGGAGGAGAACCTCGCTACCTTCCGCTACGGGATGCGCTGCTTCTTCGACGAAGGGCGGGCGCTGGCGAGGCTGTCGCACCCGAACGTCGTGCGCGTACTCAATTTTTTTCGCGCCAACGAGACCGTTTACCTGGTGATGCGCTATGAGCGCGGGCGCACGCTGCAGGAGCACGTTCACGCACGCAGCGGCTCTCTGCCGGAGTCCTGGGTGCGACGCACGTTCGCCCAGCTGCTGAACGGCTTGCGGGAAGTGCACACGAACAAGATGCTCCACCTGGACATCAAGCCGGGGAACATCTACATCCGCAACGACGGCACACCCGTGCTGATCGATTTCGGCGCCGCGCGCCAGACGCTGACCGAGGAGGGGACCAAGCTTCCCCCGATGTACACCCCGGGCTACGCGTCGCCCGAGCACCATACGCGGCGCGAGCACCTGGGTCCATGGAGCGACATTTACTCGGTCGGGGCGAGCATGTACGCCTGTCTGGCGTTGGCGCCGCCCCAACCCGCCGACAGCAGGCTCGAGCGCGACCGCGTGGTCCCGGCGCGCAAGGCCTGGACTGGGAAGTACTCGGAGGACCTGCTAACCATCATCGACTGGTGTCTGCGGCTGGATCATCTAGAGCGGCCGCAGAGCGTGTTCGAGCTGCAACAGGCGCTGCGCGGGCTCAAGGAGCCTGTGCTGAAGCAACGCAGATGGCCGATCCTGGATCAATTGATGGGCGCCGTGGCGAAACTACGCAAGCGCCGGGCATGACGCACGGGGAAGATGAAATACTCGATCGCCCAGGATAGTCGCGTCGGCGCGCGCCGCTACAACCAGGACCGCCTTGGGCACTGGGCGACGAGCGATACGCTGCTATTGGTCGTCGCCGACGGCATGGGCGGGCATCTGCACGGCGAGATTGCGGCCCAGGTCGCCCTCGAGTCCCTGGCGCACGACTTCCGGGGCGAGGCGAAGCCGAAGCTGGCCGACCCCGACATGTTTCTGTTCCGCGGCCTTGCGCGCGCGCATGGCGCGATCGTTCAGGAGGCGCAGGAACGCGACCTGCGCGAGACACCTCGCACCGTCGTAGTGGCTTGCGTGGTGCAGGACGGCTACGCCTACTGGTCGCACGTGGGCGATTCGCGTCTGTATCTCATCCGTCGAGGCCGCGTGGCCATGCGCACGAAGGACCACTCTCGCGTGCAGCAGCTGATCGACAAGGGCCAGTTGCGCGAGGAAGCGGTGCCCACGCATCCCGAGCGCAACATCCTGACGCGCTGCCTTGGCAGCGAGCACGCGCCCAGGCTCGAGCCGGCCGCGAGCGCGCGGCTGGCGAAGGACGACCTGATTCTGATGTGTTCGGACGGGCTGTGGGGGCCGCTGAACGAGCGGCAGCTGCTGGACGGGCTAGGCGGACCGGACTTGCACAAGGCAGTATCCGATTTGGCTACCCTGGCGGAGGCACGGGCCGGGAAGCAGTGCGATAATGTCTCGCTCCTGGCGATGGCGTGGAGCGAGGGCGACGTCGCTCCCGCCAACGAGCCGCTCACGCTCCCCTTTCACGAGCTCCCGACGGACGTCCAGGATTTCGCTGCAACCGAGCCAGATTTCATGCGCATGAGCGACGAAGACATCGAGCGCGAGATCGCCGAGATCAAGGCGGCGCTGCGCAAGCATTCCGGCACGCCATGACCCGCCCGGGCGGGAGGCAGCCACAGCAGCTTCGTCCGGTGCGCCTGCAGCGCGCCTGGACGCGCCACGCCGAGGGCTCCGTGCTGGTCGAGTTCGGCGATACGCGCGTGCTGTGCACGGCCAGTGTGGAAGAGCGCGTGCCGCCGTTCCTGCGCGACAAGGGGCGCGGCTGGCTCACGGCCGAATACGGCATGCTGCCGCGCGCAACCAATACGCGCTCGGAGCGTGAGGCGGCGCGCGGCAAGCAATCGGGCCGCACCCTGGAGATCCAGCGCCTTATCGGCCGCGCCCTGCGCGCGGTGGTCGACCTCGGTGCGCTGGGCGAGCGCACCATCCAAGTGGATTGCGACGTGCTGCAGGCCGACGGGGGCACGCGCACGGCTGCCATCACTGGCGCCTTCGTCGCGGTCCACGACGCGCTCGGCTGGATGCTCGGGCGCGGCATGTTGCAGGCGCTGCCGGTGAGGGACTTCGTGGCCGCGGTTTCGGTCGGAATCTACCGCGGGGTGCCGGTGCTCGACCTGGACTACGCCGAGGACTCGGCCTGCGACACCGACATGAACGTCGTCATGACCGGCGCCGGGGGATTCGTCGAGGTGCAGGGAACGGCCGAGGGCGCGCCGTATTCGCGCGCCGAGCTGGACGCCCTGCTTGCGCTCGCTTCGCACGGCATCGCGGAGCTGGTGGTGCACCAGCGCCGCGCGCTCGGGCTGTGAAGAAGCTCGTCCTCGCGTCCAACAATCCGGGCAAGCTACGTGAGATCGGGGCGCTGCTGGCGCCGCTCGCAATCGAGGTGACTTCTCAGGCGGCACTGGCGATCGGCGAGGCTGACGAACCGCACGCGACCTTCCTCGAGAACGCGCTTGCCAAGGCCCGTCACGCGAGCCTAGCGTCGGGCCTGCCCGCGCTGGCGGATGACTCGGGGCTCTGCGTCGACGCGCTGGGCGGCGAGCCGGGAGTGCGATCCGCGTACTACGCCGGCAGGGACGGCTCGCGCGAGCAACGCGATGCGCGCAACAACGCAAAGCTGCTCGGCGCGCTGGCCGGGGTCGAAGACCGGCGTGCGCACTACTACTGCGTGCTGTTGCTGCTGCGGCGCGCCGACGATCCGGAGCCGCTCGTTGCGGAGGGCGTCTGGCGCGGCGAGATTGCCGCGGCGCCGCGCGGCGCGGGCGGCTTCGGCTACGACCCGCTGTTCTATCTGCCGGCGCGGCGCTGCACGTCGGCGGAGCTCGACGCGGAGGAAAAGAACCGCGTCAGCCATCGCGGTCAGGCGCTTGCCAAGCTGCTCGCGCACCTCGGCGATGAAGATCGAGCTTGAGAATCCGCGCACGGTGCGGCTAGAAGTGCTGCCGCCCCTGGCGCTCTACGTCCACATTCCGTGGTGCGTGCGCAAGTGTCCCTATTGCGATTTCAATTCGCACGAGCTGGGCTCCGAACTGCCGCAAGGCGAATACGTCGACGCGCTGGTGGCCGACCTCGACGAGCTGCTGCCGTCGGTATGGGGCCGGCGACTGACTACGGTTTTCATCGGCGGGGGCACCCCGAGCCTGTTCTCGCCCGCAGCGATCGATCGCCTGCTGTCCGAGGTGCGCGCGCGCCTGCCGCTCGAGGCGGACGCGGAGGTGACGCTCGAGGCGAACCCGGGCACGGTCGAGGCGGCGCGCTTTCGCGGCTTGCGCGAAGCCGGCGTCAATCGCCTCTCGCTCGGGGTGCAGAGCCTGGACGACCGGATGCTGGCGGCGCTCGGTCGCATCCACTCGGCGGACGAGGCGCGCCGCGCCGTCGAACTCGCGCTGCGCGAGTTCGACAATGTCAATCTGGACCTCATGTACGGCCTGCCCGGCCAGACGCTGGCCCAGGCGCGTGCCGACATCGGCGAGGCCGTGCGCTTCGGCACGCCGCACCTGTCGGCCTACCAGTTGACGATCGAGCCCAATACCGTGTTCTGGAGCAGGCGTCCGCGGCTGCCGGAGCACGATCTGTGTGCGGACATGGGGCTGGCGGTGGAAGACACGCTCGGCGCAGCCGGCTTGGAGCACTACGAGACGTCGGCTTTTGCGCGCCCGGGGCGGCGCTCGCGCCACAACCTCAACTACTGGGAGTTCGGCGACTACATCGGAATCGGCGCAGGCGCTCACGGCAAGCTGAGCTATCCGGACCGGGTCACGCGCCACGCCCGCATCAAGCAGCCGCGCGAGTACCTCCAGGCTCGCGGAAGCACGATCTCCGAGCAAAGACAGATAGGGTCAGCCGAGCTGCCGTTCGAGTTCATGCTGAACGCGCTGCGCCTGACCGGGGGCTTTGCAGTCGACCTGTTCCGCGCCCGCACCGGGCTGCCGCTCGGATCGATCGAGGCGGCGCTTGCGCGAGCTGAGCAGAAGGGCCTGCTCGATCGTGACTGGCAGCGCATCCGGCCCAGCGAGGGCGGGCGGCGCTTCCTAAACGAGCTGGTCGAGCTGTTTCTCGCCTAACTCCGGCGCCTGCGGAACAGTAGGTCGCGCACCGGGTGCCCGAGTGCGAGCCCGCGCCGCTCGAACTTCGTCAGCGGGCGGTGCGCCGGGCGCTCGGCGAAGCCCTGGGCCGCGTTTTCCAGCAGGGGTTCGCCGGATAGCACCGACAGGATTTGCTCCGCATAGTCCTGCCAGTCGGTGGCGACGTGCAGGTAGCCGCCCGGCGCCAGCTTGCGCGCAGCGAGGGCGACCAGCGCCGGCTGCACCAGGCGGCGCTTGTGGTGGCGTTTCTTGGGCCAGGGGTCGGGAAAGAACAGATGCAGTCCGGCGAGCGACGCTTCGGGGATCATGTGCTCGAGCACCTCGACCGCGTCGTGCCGGATGACGCGCAGGTTGCCGAGCTGTTCGGTCTCGATACGATTAAGCAGGCTGCCGACGCCGGGGCCGTGCACCTCGATCGCGATGAAATCGGTGTCGGGCTGGGCCGCGGCGATTGCCGCGGTGGTCTCGCCCATTCCCGAGCCGATTTCGAGCACGAGGGGCGCGCGGCGGCCGAAAATTTCCCGCGGGTCGATCGGATCCGGTGAATAGCGCAGTCCGTGGCGCGCGTACAGGGTATCGAGTGCTCGCTGCTGGGCAGCTGAGGTCCTGCCCTGGCGCAGGACGAAGCTGCGGATCGGGCGCGTCACGCAGCTTTGGGTTGCGAGGACGTGATCGTTCCTGCGGTGGGAGAGGACGGCGTCGCGGCGTAGAGCTTCTTCGGCATGCGGCCGGCTAGGAATGCCTCTCTGCCGGCCTGCACGGCCTTGTTCATCGCCTGCGCCATCATGACCGGATTCTTGGCCGCCGCGATGGCAGTGTTCATCAGCACGCCGTCGCAGCCGAGCTCCATCGCGATCGCGGCATCCGACGCCGTGCCCACGCCCGCGTCCACCAATACCGGTACGCCGACGCGCTCGATCACCAGCTGCAGGTTCCACGGATTGAGGATTCCCATGCCTGAGCCGATCAGCGACGCGAGCGGCATCACCGCGACACAGCCGATGTCTTCGAGCATCTTTGCCTGGATCGGGTCGTCGGAGCAGTAGACCATGACCTCGAAACCCTCGCTTACCAGCTGCTTCGCCGCAGCCAGGGTCTCGGGCATGTTGGGGTAGAGCGACTGCGGATCGCCGAGCACCTCGAGCTTGACCAGCTTGTGTCCGTCGAGCAGCTCGCGCGCCAGGCGCAGGGTGCGGATCGCGTCCTGCGCGTTGTAGCAGCCGGCGGTGTTCGGCAGGTAGGTGAATCTCGAGGGCGGCAGAAAATCGAGCAGCGAGGGCTCGCCGGCAGTCTGGCCGATGTTGGTGCGGCGGATCGCCACGGTGACGATTTGCGCGCCCGAGGCCTCGATTGCGCTGCGCGTTTCGGCGAAATCCTTGTACTTGCCGGTCCCGACCAGGAGGCGGGAGGAATAGGACCGTCCCGCGACGACCAGCTCGTCTTGACTAGACATGTTCAGCCTCCGCCCACCGCCACCACGATTTCCAGCGCGTCGCCGTCGGCCACCTGTGTTGCCGCATGCGCGCTCTTCGGCACGATTTCGCCGTTGCGCTCGACCGCGACCTTCTTGCCCGCCAGCGCCAGGTGCGCGATCAGCTCTTGCACCACGAGCGGGCGCTCGAAGCGGTGCGGCGCGCCGTTTACGGTCACCCGGATCATGGGTGAAATTCTACAACGGCCCCGGGGGATCGGCGGCGCTTAGAGGGCGGCCATCACCCGCTCGAGCCTGTTGCGCACCTCGCCCGCAAGGGTGCTGACTTCGGGTCGGTCGACGAGGCTGAGCACCGCATACGGGTCCATGAACTCGACGCGTGTTCTGCCCTCGGCGTCCTGCCGCACCACCACGTTGCACGGCAGGAGCGCGCCGATTTCGGGCTCAGCGGCGATCGCCTGGCTGGCGAGATGAGGATTGCAGGCGCCGAGAATCTTGTGGGGCGGCAGGTCGAGGTCGAGCTTCTTCTTCATGGTTGCCGAGACATCGATCTCGGTCAGCACGCCGAACCCTTCCTTGGCGAGCGCCTCGGTCACTTTCTGCACCGCGGTCGCGGGGTCCATTGAAACGGTCTTGCCAAATGCGTACTTGCTCATGGAATTTCTCCGGGATGCGCCAATTGATTAGAATTGGGGCACGCGGGTGTAGTTCAATGGCAGAACGGCAGCTTCCCAAGCTGCATACGAGGGTTCGATTCCCTTCACCCGCTCCAGGCCCTTGCCGGGCCGGCGTCAACCGACCAGCAGGTCGACTCTGGCGAAGCGCTCGGCGGACGTATAGGCGGGCTCGTAGAGATAGCCAAGTCGCGGCGTGTCGACCGCCGCGCGCACCACGATGTAGGTTTCCTTGCAGGCAACGCCTTGCTCGCGCAGCCTGGCGCACTCGGCCGGGGTGACGCGGCGGCCGTAGCCGCCGAAGGGAATCTCGGACTCCAGTATGCCCAGAAGCTTTTCCATGACGCCGCGTTGCTGTTCCGTGCATTGCTTTATAGCTCTCACGACACGCCGCAACCAGGAACTTTGCGGAGTTCCGCGGTCAATTTGTGTCAGGCCGTGGCCTGGGTTCACCATTCGTATCCTAAGCCGACCAGCCAGGTGGTATCGACCGCCTTGACCCCGGGCGGGGGCGACCGCTCCCAATCGAGGTTGAGTTGCGCGTTCGCGGTCATTCCGCTGGAGAGCGGAATGCGCAGGCCGGTGCCGGTATGAAGCGTAACTTGCTCGGTGTGGCGCAGGTTCCAGAAACCCTCCTGGTTGTGGAAGAGCTCGACTTTCCGCTGCCAAAGGCGGTGCGAATAGTGCAGTCCCCAGCCCATGGCCGGGTAGCTTTCGCTGCTGTCGTCGTTGTGCTTGACCGACACCGCGTCCACGCCGGCTCGAACCGAGAGCTGCGTGCGGTCCGTGTCGTAGAGCTGCCAGCCGTAGCCTCCGCCCGCGCTGGTTCTCAGCTTGATATCCCTGAAGCGGTCCCGTTCGGCCGTTCCGCGGCCGTAGATGAAGCGCTTCGGGGCGAGGAAGTGGTCATAGTGCCCGCTCGCGCGCCAGTTCGACGTGACTGTCTGTCCCGTGTCCTTTGCCTGGTCCACCCTTGCGGTTAGAACGTAACGGTAGCCCTTGGCGCGCGCCCTGAACGCCCCCTCCCCATGCAGGCTGCTGGCGGAGTTGTTGCCGCGTACCGCTGACGCCGCCAGCGCCACGCGGCCCTTGTAGGTGACGCCGCGTCCCGACTCCTCGGGACGCGGGTTGAGGTAGGCAATCCGGCCCGGATCGACACTGCCGGGAGCTAGAACCATGCGCTGGGGCTCCGGCTCGCCCTCCAGCATCACGCCCACCGGCGAGTCGGTCGTGAGTGAGCGCACCTCGTTCCAGCGGATCTTGATCTTTCCGGCGTAGGTGGTCTCGAAGATCAGCACGTCGCCGGACTTGTGCAGCACCTTTCCGCTCAGGCGGTCGCCGTTGAGTAGGGTCACCGTATCGGCCTGCGCAGCGGCGGCCGTTAGCATCATGGCAGCGGCTAGTGCGGGGAAGCGGGATTGTCCATTCTTCATCGTCCTATCTACGACCAAAAGCGCTGCGACCGCAAGGGCCGGTTGAGTTCGAGCGGGGTTGGGCAATTCGTAACAGTGAAACGGCTCGGGCGGGTAAAATGAGCCGAGATGACGGTGTCCTTCGATGGCAAGCTCGTGGTCGCGATTTCCTCGCGCGCGCTGTTCGACTTCGAGGAGGAGAACCTCGTGTTCGAGCGCCGCGGCGAGCGCGAGTACGTGGCGCTGCAGCTCTCGCGCCTGGACGTGCCGGCAAAATACGGCGTCGCCTTCCCGCTAGTCAAGAAGCTGCTCGCGTTCAACACCTCCGGCGCGCAGCGGGTCGAGGTCGTGATCCTATCGAAGAATGACCCGGTGAGCGGGCTGCGCGTGTTCCGCTCCGCGAGCCACGCCGGGCTGCAGCTCGAACGCGGCGTTTTCACGCGCGGGCGCACACCCTACCGCTACCTCGACGCGCTCAAGGCGAACCTGTTCCTGTCCGCAAACGAGGCCGACGTGATGAGCGCGCTCGAGTCCAGGGTTCCAGCGGCCCGCGTCTACCCCGACTCGGCGCAGGCCGCGGAGCGCCATGCGGGCGAAGTGCGCATCGCCTTCGACGGCGATGCGGTGCTGTTCTCGGACGAAGCCGAGCGCGTGTTCCAGGCCGACGGGCTGGCGGCGTTCACGCGCCACGAAACCGAGCACGTGGAAAGACCTCTGCCTCCGGGGCCGTTCAAGCCGCTGCTCGAGGCCCTGCACCGCCTGCAGCGCGCCGCGGGCACCGACGTGCCGATGCGACTGCGCACCGCGCTGGTCACCGCCCGCAGCGCGCCGGCGCACGAGCGCGCCGTGCGCACGCTCATGCAGTGGAACATCGGCATCGACGAGGCGATGTTCCTCGGCGGACTGGACAAGAGCGAGTTCCTGCGTGCCTACGAGCCGGACTTCTTCTTCGACGACCAGCGGCTGCACGTAGATTCCGCCCGAAGGCACGTGGCGACCGGGCACGTGCCGTTCGGAGTTTCCAACCTGGGGCGCAAGGCATCGTGAAGGCCGTCAAATATCTCCTCTACGCTCTCGGTGCGGTGCTCGGGCTGGCGGTCGTCGTCGTGATCGCAGTCGCCGTGCTGTTCGACCCCAACCAGCTCAAGGGCGAGATCGAGCGCGTGGTCAAGCAGCAGACCGGGCGCACGCTCCAGCTCGAGGGCGAGCTGCATCTCGCCTTCTGGCCCAGCATCGGCGCATCGATGGGGCGCGCCAGCCTGTCGGAGCGCGCGAGCTCGGCCCAGTTCGCGTCGATCGAGTCGGCGCAGCTCGCGGTGCGGCTGCTGCCGCTGCTGAGCGGGGATACGGTCGTCGACCAGGTGCGGCTCTCCGGCCTGAAGGTGAACCTGGTGAAGGGTCGCGACGGCAAATTCAATTTCGACGATCTGCTCGCGGCCGGCGCAGGGTCTGCCGCCGGGCGCGCGCCGGCGCGCGAGAGCGCGCGCAGCGCGCGGGTGCGGTTTGATATTTCGGGGGTGCGAATCGAAAACGCCGGCGTGAGCTACCGGGACCTGAAGAGCGGGCAGACGGTCGAAGTCAGCGACCTGCAGCTGCGCACCGGTCGCATCGCCAGCGGCGTACCGGGCAAGCTGGAGTTTTCAGCGACGGTGAAAAGCGACAAGCCCGTCCTGGACGCCGGAATCGAGCTGTCCACCGGCTACCGCTACGACGCGGCGCACAGTCTCGTCGCGCTCGAGGGGCTGAAGAGCAAGCTCACGCTTAGCGGGGCGGAGCTGCCGCAGAAGAGGCTGACGATTCCGCTCAGCGGGTCGGTGCAGGTCGACCTCGGCAAGCAGAGCGCACACGCGGATCTCACTGCGAAGCTCGACGAATCCAACATCCGCGCCAAGCTCGGTTTCGAGGGTGTAGAGCCGCCTTCCTACAACTTCGACCTCGAGATCGACCGCCTGAACGTCGACCGCTACTTCCCGCCCGTGGACGAAGGCAAGGGCGCCGCCGCACCGGCGAGCGCGGCGAAAAAGGGCGCAGCGGCCGCTGACGCCCCGGTCGACCTGTCGGCGCTCAAGGGCCTGCGTGCGCGCGGGCGCCTGCGCATCAGCGAGTTCCAGGTGCGGCACGTGAAGCTTTCCAAGGTGGCGACCGATGTACGCGTCGCCGACGGGCGCGCCGAGCTTGGTCCGAATTCGGCCAGCCTCTACCAGGGCGCGCTCGCGGGCGCGCTGACGCTCGACGCCAACGCACGCCGGGTCGCGCTGAAGGAGAAGCTGAGCGACGTTTCGATCGGACCTTTGATGGCGGATCTGATGCAGCGCGATTTCATCGCGGGCCGCGGCGAGGTCGTGCTCGACGTCGACGCCACCGGTACGAGCGTCAATGCAATGAAGAAGTCGCTCGCCGGCAACGCGAGGCTCGCACTGCGCGACGGGGCGATCAAGGGCATCAATCTCGGCGAGTCGCTGCGCAAGGCGCAGGCGCTGATCAGCTCGAAGTCCGCACAGACGCTGAGCGCCGACCGGGCGCAGCAGACGGACTTCAGCGAGCTGTCCGCCAGCTTCACGATCCGCAACGGCGTTGCGCACAACGACGATCTGAGCGCCAAGGCACCGCTGTTTCGCCTCACGGGCGCGGGCGACATCGACATCGGAGGCGGACGTATCGACTATCGCGCCAAGGCCGCGGTGGTCGGCAGCACCGAGGGGCAGGGGGGCAGGGGGCTCGATCAGCTGCGCGGGCTCTCGGTTCCGGTCAGGATCGTCGGGCCGTTCGACGCGCTCAAGTACGAGATCGACTACAAGGCGATCGCGACGGAGACGGCGAAGTCGCGCGTGAAGGAGAAGCTGCAGGAGCGGCTCGGGATCAAGCCGGGCCAGGACGGCACCCTGCAGGACAAGCTGCGCGGCCTGCTGCGGCGCTAGCTACGCCTAGTTCGCCAGCGGCAGTGACTCCTCGACAAGTGCCGCGAGGTAGCCCGCGCCGAGCGGAATGATTTCGTCGTTGAAGTCGTAGCCCGGATTGTGCAGGAAGCAGCCGCTCGGCCCGCCGCCCTGCCCGAGCCAGACGTAGGCCCCGGGCCTCTGCTGCAGCATGTAGGAAAAGTCTTCGCCGCCCATGGTCGGGTCGGCGTCGCGCACTACGTTCTCTGGACCGAAAACCTTTTCGCCGACCTGCGCCGCGAACTCCGCCTCGCGCGCGGCGTTTACGGTCGCCGGATAGCCACGCTGATAGTTCACCTCTGCGCTGCCGCCGAGCGATCCGGCAATGCCGGTGACGATCTGCTTGATGCGCGCTTCGACCATGTCGCGCGTCTCGGGCCTGAAGCTGCGCACCGTGCCGATCAGCGTGACGGAATCGGGCAGGATGTTGAACGCGCCGACCTGGCTGGTCTGCATCGAGCAGACGCTTATCACGAGCGCGTCCACCGGATTGATATTGCGGCTGGGGACCGACTGCAGCGCAGTGATGATGTGCGCGCTGAGCAGCACCGGATCGACCGTCAAGTGCGGCATCGCCGCGTGCCCGCCCTTACCGCGCACCGTGATCTGGATCTCGTCGGTCGCGGCCATCATCGCCCCCGCGCGCACCGCCATCTTGCCCGGCGGCAGACCCGGCCAGTTGTGCAAAGCGTAGATCTGGTCGGCGGGAAAGCGCTCGAACAGTCCTTCCTGGACCATCTTCTGGCCCCCGCCCCCGCCTTCCTCCGCTGGTTGGAAGATGAGGTACGCGGTGCCGTCGAACGCTCGCGTGGCGGCCAGATAGCGGGCGGCGCCCAGCAGCATGGTGGTATGGCCGTCGTGGCCGCATGCGTGCATGCGCCCTTCGTGGCGCGAGCGGTACGGCAGGCCGGTCGTTTCGCGTATCGGCAGGCAGTCCATGTCCGCGCGCAACCCCACCGCGCGGCCGCTCGCGCTGCGCCGGCCGCTCACCACCCCAACCACTCCGGTCCTAGCCAGCCCCCGATGCACTTCGATGCCCCATGCCGCGAGCCGGCCGGCGACGATTTCGGAGGTGCGGTCTTCCTCGAAGCCCAGCTCGGGGTGGGCGTGGATGTCGTGTCGAATCTCGCGCAGCTCGGCGTGGAATTTCCGGATCTCTTCGACGGGTGTGGGCATCCGTGGTCGCGCCTGGAGGGCAGATGGGGCGAGTGATGTTGCCGCCATCGGCCGGCCGCGTCAAACTGCGCCCCGTGCCGGAACTCGCGCAAACACTCATCGCCTGGCAGCGCAAGCACGGCCGCCGCGGACTGCCGTGGCAGGGCACGCGCGACCCGTATCGCGTATGGCTGTCCGAGGTCATGTTGCAGCAAACCCAGGTCGAAACGGTGATCCCTTACTACGGGCGCTTCCTCGAGCGGTTCCCCGACGTACGCGCGCTCGCCGCCGCGGCGGAGGAGGACGTACTGCGGCTGTGGAGCGGACTGGGCTACTATGCCCGCGCGCGCAACCTGCACCGCGCGGCGGGGATCGTGGCTGCTCAGCGAGGCGGGCGATTTCCGGACACCGCCGAGGAGCTGGCGCGGCTTCCCGGCCTGGGGCGCTCGAGCGCCGCGGCGATCGCAGCGTTCGCGTTCCGACGGCGCGAAGCGATCCTGGACGGCAACGTAAAGCGGGTATTCGCGCGCTGCTTCGGGATCGACGGCTATACGGGCGCGCGCGCGGTCGAAGAGCGCTTGTGGCGAATCGCCGTGCGCGAGCTGCCGCAACGCGAGATCGGGCGCTACACGCAGGCTCTGATGGACCTCGGCGCGACGGTGTGCGTGCGCGGCAAGCCGCGCTGCGATGCCTGCCCCCTCGCGCCGCGTTGCGTCGCGCGGCGCGAGCGCCGCACCGCGGAACTGCCGTCGCCGCGCCCGCGCAAGCCCTACCCCGAGCGGGTCGTCAACTGGCTGGTGCTGATGCATGCCGGCAGGGTGCTGCTCGAGCGGCGTCCGGCGCCTGGCCTCTGGGGCGGACTTTGGTCCCTGCCGGGCAGCGAGCCGCGCGCGTTCGCCGCGTTCTGCCGGCGCGAGTTCGGCTGCGAGGTGCGGCCGGCACGCAGGCTCGATCCGCTCGAGCACCAGTTCACTCACTTTCGGCTGCGCGCGACGCCGGTCGTGATCGCGCTGCGCGCCGCGCCTGCCGCCGCAGTCGAGGCGCCGGGACGCCTGTGGCTCGACCTCGCCGACGTGTCCGGCGCCGCCGTGCCGGCGCCGGTGAAGCGGCTGCTCGAGCAGCTCGCCGCAGCGCGCTAAGCGCGCGTCGCCAAGCCGTGCTGGGCCAGGAACTTGTACAAGATCTCGAGCCGCTCGCGCGCGTCGGTGAGCTCCATCAGCTTTTGCTTTGCGGCCAGCGGCACCGGCAGGATCTCCGCCAGGCGCGAGCTGACCCACGAGCTCGAATCGAAGCGGAAAGGCGCCTCGATCTGCTGCGCACCGTGCTCCTCTATCACCAGGCGCAGCAGCCTGGCGCAGGCGAGAAACTCGTCCGGCAGCGCGCAGTCGTCGTCCGCCGGCAGCGACTCCACCTCGGCGCGCGTCAGCCCGCTCGCGAGAACTTCGCGGCGCAGGATGCGGAAGCGCTCCTCGCCGCGCGCAACGATGTGCAGCATGCCGAGCTGCTGCATGTCCCACTGCGCGATGCGCGCCAGGCAGCCGATCTCCTCCGGGATCGCCGCCGGACCGACTTCGGCGCCGCTGCGAATCCGGCACACGCCGAACGGCTGGTCGTCGCGCAGACAGTCCTTTGCCATCTCCATGTAGCGCTGCTCGAACACGCGCAGAGGCAACAGGCCGCCGGGAAAGAGGACCGCTTGCAGCGGGAAGAGGGCGATTTCTCGCCGGCCGGCTGCGCTCAGGGAGGGCCCTCCGGATCGGTGCGCGCCAGGCTGCGATGCCGGACCAGCACGCGCCAATCGCTGCGGAACGCCGCCGCAAGGCGCTCGACCAGGTAGACGGATCTGTGACGTCCGCCGGTACAGCCGATCGCCACCGTGACGTAATTGCGCTGCTCGCGCTCGATTTCGGGCAGCCAGCGGCCGAGGAAGTCCTGAACGTCCACGATCAGGCGTCGCGCCGTCTCCTGGCCGCCGAGAAAGCTCGCCACTGCGGCATCGCGCCCGGTAAGAGGCCGCAGCGCCGCTTCATAGTGGGGGTTCGGCAGCATGCGCGCGTCGATCACCCAGTCTGCATCGAGCGGGATGCCGTCGCGGAACGCGAATGACTCGAACAAGAGCGTGAGCGATCCGCCGCCGAGGCCGACCAGCTCCTTGATCCAGCTCTGCAGCGCGCGCGGCAGCAGCTCGCTGGTATCGATGCGGTGGCCGAGCTCGGCTACACCCGCGAGCAGCGCGCGCTCGCGCTCGATCGCCTCGGCGAGCGTGAGGCCCGCCACAGTGAGCGGGTGCCGGCGGCGGGTTTCGGAGAACCGGCGCAGCAGCGTCTGCGCGCTCGCCTCTAGGAACAGCACACGGCAGTCGATTCCGCGCGCCTTGAGGCGAGACACGTTTTCGGGCAGCGCGGGAAGCGCCGCGCTGCGCGCGTCTACGCTTACCGCGGCAAGCTCGTGGCCGGCTTCCTGCAGAAAGTCGGCCACCTGCACCAGCAGCGTCGCCGGAAGATTGTCGACGCAGTAGTACCCGCCGTCCTCGAGCACGTTCAGCGCGATGCTCTTGCCCGAGCCCGAGAGTCCGCTGACCAGAATGAGCTGCATGGCGAATCGGACGGCGCTCAGGCTCCGCGCTCGATTTCCCTCTTCTGGCGCACCATGAACTGCGTCATCGAATCGATCCCTCTGAGTTGCAGGATGTAGTTGCGTACCGCGGCCTCCAGCAGCACTGCGAGGTTACGGCCCGCAGCCACCGGAATCACCACCTTGCGGACCGTGACGCCCAAGATCTCTTCCGAGAGCTCTGCCAGCGGCAGGCGCTCGGAGGCTTCGCGCTGGCCCTGCGCCGGTTTTTCGAGGTGCGCGATCAGCTTGAGTTTCATCTTGGGACGGACCGCCGTTTCGCCGAAGATCGTGCGCACGTCGAGCAAGCCCAAGCCGCGCACCTCGAGGAAGTCCCGCAGCAGCGGCGGACAGCGTCCTTCCAGGGTGTTGATCGCGATGCGGGAGATCTCGACTACGTCGTCGGCGACCAGGCCGTGGCCCCGGCTGATCAGCTCGAGACCGAGCTCGCTCTTGCCGACCCCGGAGTCCCCGGTGATCAGCACGCCCAGGCCGAGAACGTCCATCAACACACCGTGGCGCTCGGTGGTTTCGGCCAGCGCCTTCGCCAGGTAGCGCGAGAGCTTCTCGATCACCCGCGGCGCGGGCACCCGCGTGGTGAACAGCGGCGTGTGTGTATGCTCCGCGCCTTCGAGCAGCTCGCGCGTGGGGCCGACGCCGTCCGCCAGGATCACCGCCGTCGGCGATGCGACGAACAGGCGTGCGGCGAATTCCGTGCGCGCGGCCGGGTCGCCGCCGGCGAGCATCGCCGCCTCGTAGGCGCCGAGGACCTGGATGCTGTTCGGGTGGGTGAGGTTAAGGTGGCCGATCAGCGCGGCCGAGGCCGCCGCGTCGCGCTGAACCGCGACACTGGCGTCGCGCCCCGCGAGCCAGGCAAGCGAGAGCGCCTCGCGGTTGTCTTCATGCAGCTGCGCGACGTTGACCTGAAACATCCGGCTGCCAGGCGGCGATGAGCTGGTGCAGCGCGCTTGCGTCAGGCGCGCCCGCCATGGATTCGCGCAGACTCCTGTCGCTGAACATTTGCGCCAGCTCGGACAGGATTTGCAGGTGCTTTTCGGTAGCCTGCTCGGGCACCAGCAGCACGAAGAGCAGATTTACCGGCTTGCCGTCCGGAGCGTCGAACGCCACCGGCTGCTCAAGCCGCAGGAACGCGCCCAGCGCGTCCTTGAGGCCCTTGATGCGTCCGTGCGGAATCGCAACGCCCTGGCCGAGCGCGGTCGAGCCCAGGCGCTCGCGCGCGAACAGGCTGTCGAATACGAGATTCCTGGCGATACCGTGATTGTTCTCGAACAGCAGGCCGACCTGCTCGAACAGGCGCTTCTTGCTCGATACCGGAAGGTCGAGCACGACGTTGGCGGGCGGAAGGAGTTTCGCGACTAGGCTCATGCCTGGGCAGGCGGGAGACTGCAGTGGGCGCGAATTATAGCCCAATGCCGCGGGTTACGGGGTGCGGCCATCGGGCTGGCTCTAGGAGCTCAATTCCTGCCGTTTCAGGGTGTCGTGCGGTTTGTCGTAGGCCTTGCCTTTGTGCTTCATGACCTGGCGATCGAGCTTGTCGGTGAGCAGGTCGATCGCGGCGTACAGGTCGTCCTCTTCGCACTCGCAGTGCAGGTCTTTGCCGCGCACATGAAGCGTGATTTCGGCCTTCTGCCTGAGCTTGCCGACCGAGAGGATGACGTGGGCGTCGATCACGTGGTCGAAATGGCGCTTGATGCGCTCCAGCTTGGTCTGCACGTAGCCGCGGATCGCCGGCGTCACTTCGAGATGGTGGCCGCTCACGCTGAGATTCATTCTCGGTTCTCCTACAGGCATTTTCTTTGATTGACGGGGGGAATTTGGAGGGCCTCGCGGTATTTCGCGATTGTGCGCCGTGCCACTACGATACCCTGTTGCCCCAGAATTTGCGAGATTCTGGCGTCCGAAAGCGGCGTGCGCGCGTCCTCGGCCGCCACCAGCTGCTTGATCAGCGCGCGAATCGCGGTAGAGGAGGCTGCTCCGCCGGCTTCGGTCGCGACATGGCTGCCGAAAAAGTACTTCAGCTCGAAGGTGCCGCGCGGCGTGGCCATGTACTTCTGCGTGGTGACGCGCGAGATCGTGCTCTCGTGCAGGCCGAGCGTTTCCGCGATCTCGCGCAACACCAGCGGTCGCATCGCGACCTCGCCGTGCTCGAAGAAATGCCGCTGCCGGTCGACGATAGCCTGCGACACGCGCAATATGGTATCGAACCGCTGCTGCACATTCTTGATCAGCCAGCGCGCTTCCTGCAGCTGCGAGGCGAGCGCCTTGCCGCCGCCGCGGCTGCCGGCGAGCTCCGCGTACAGGCGGTTGATGCGCAGCTTGGGCAGCGCGTCGGAATTCAGGCTGGCGCGCCAGACGTTCCTCACCTTGCGCACGTTCACGTCGGGCACGACGTAACGCGTTTCGACCGAGGCGAAAGCTGCGCCCGGGCGCGGATTGAGGCTCAGGATCAGCCGCTGCGCGGCGCGCAACTCGTCATCGCTCGTACCCGTGGCCGCCTTGAGGCGCGCGTAGTCGCGGCTTGCGAGCAGCTCGAGATGATGTTCGCATATCGCGAGCGCCACCCGCCGCGCCGGTTCGTCGGTGCCGCCGGCGCGAATCTGCAGCGCGAGGCATTCGGACGGCGAGCGCGCCCCGACGCCGGTGGGCTCGAAGTTCTGCAGGTGCCGCAGGGCGATCGCCAGGTCCTCCACGTCCGCTTCCGCTTCTTGCGGGAGCATCACCGCCACGTCTTCGAGGCTCTGCGTGAGGTAGCCGTCCTCGTCGAGGGCGTCGATCAACATGCCGATCAACGCCCTGTCGCGCTGGCCGAGGTTGGTGAGCGAAAGTTGCGTGTAAAGGTGGTCGCGCAGCGAAGGCAGGTCCGGCGCGACGAAGGTCCGGTCGCCCTCGTCGTCGTCGGGGCCGCGCCACACCGCCGCCTGGTCCGCGTCCCAGTCTTCGCGCGGCTCGGCCTGCGGCACCTCGTCCGCGGGCGCCTGCGCGCCCGTCTCGCCGGCCTGCGCCGACGGCGGCGCGGCAGCGGCCTCGGTTTCGCCGTCCTCGCGTTCGAGGATCGGGTTCTCCATCAGAAGGCGCTCTATTTCCTGATTGAGCTCGACCGTCGAGAGCTGCAGCAACTTGATGGACTGTTGCAGCTGAGGCGTGAGCGTCAGGTGCTGCGACAGCCGGAACTGCAGGGTCGGCTTCATCAATGGGCTGAAGCGCGGAGCGCGCTACATGCGGAAGTTCTCGCCGAGGTATACGCGGCGCACGCTGTCATTATAGACAATTTCCTCGGGCTGCCCCGATGCCAGAACGGCACCTTCGTTGATGATGTAGGCGCGGTCGCAGATCCCCAGGGTCTCGCGCACGTTGTGGTCGGTAATCAGCACGCCGATGCCGCGCTCCTTGAGGAAGCGGATGATGCGCTGGATGTCGAGCACCGCGATCGGGTCCACGCCGGCGAACGGCTCGTCGAGCAGGATGAACGATGGCCGCGTGCCGAGAGCGCGCGCGATCTCGAGCCGGCGACGCTCGCCGCCGGAAAGCGAGAGCGCGGGCAGCTTGCGCAGGTGGGCGATGCTCAGATCCTTCAGCAGTTCGGCGAGCCGCGGCTCGATCTCCGCCTGCGCCAGGCCCTGCAGCTCCAGAATGGCGCGCACGTTCTCCTCCACGGTCAGTCTGCGGAAGACGGAGTTCTCCTGCGGCAGATAGGAAATGCCGAGGCGGGCGCGGCGGTGGATGGGAAGGTGAGTGAGGTCGCGCCCGTCCAGCTGAATCGTCCCGGCGTCGGCCGGCACCAGCCCGACGATCATGTAGAAGCAAGTTGTTTTGCCGGCGCCGTTCGGCCCCAGCAGCCCGACCACTTCGCCGCTCGAGACCTCGAGCGAGACGTCCTGCACCACAGTGCGCGACTTGTAGCGCTTGCGCAGGCTGCCTGAGCGCAATACGCTCATTTTGCGGCCGGCGCAGGCGACGCGCCCGGCGCGGCGGGGGAGGGCTCCTTCGTCGGCTGGAGCACGGCGCGTACCCGGCCCTGCGGCGCGTCGGCACCGCCTGTGACGGAGTAGAAGCCCGAGCGCTGGTCGAGGAAGATATAGTTGCCGCGCACCACGTCCTTGTCGCGCGACACACGCGCGCTGTCGAACAGCTCAACCTTGTCTTCGCGCTCGTTAATTTCCATGCGCATCGCCTCGCCCTCGATCAAGGCGCCTTGCTTGCCGTTCTTCGAATCCGCCCTCTGCCGGAACCGCACCGGCTTTCCGGTCGCCGTGACGTGCTGAAAGCCGTCCGCGTCCTGACGCACCACGAGCCGGTCGGCGTGAACCACCAGCGTACCCTTGGTCAGCACCACGTTGCCCTCGAACACGCTCATCCGGCGCGCCTCGTCGGACAGCATGCGGTTCGATTCGATTTCGGTGGGCTTGTCCTTGTCGGCTTTCTCCGCGTGCGCGCTCGGCTGCGCCTGCAGCGCCGCCACGGCGAGGGCGGCGGCGAAAGCCCGGGCGAGGACCAAGCGTTTGCGGGTTTTCATGGCTTGCTCTCTTTCGACTCGAATCGGCTGCGCACACGCTCGTGCAGGATTAGCTTTCCGAGTTCGTTGTTGTATTCCATTCCTCTTCCGGTGATCGACTGGTCCTTGTCGCTGATCGTGACCTGGCGGTCTGTCAGCGCCAGCGACTTGGCGCTGACGATGTGCAGAAAGCTGGTTCGCATGCGCATTTCCGGGCGTTCCGCATCACCTGCTCGCACCAGCAGGACGTCGCCGTAGAGGAACAGCTCGTCGGCGCCCTGCGAAAGCGTGCCGCGGTCGGCTGTGACCGTCATGCGCGGCTCGCCCGGCTTGGTCTGCACCATCCGCGGCGCGACCAGGTCGGTCGAGTCGTCGTCCGGGTAATGTATCATTTTCGCCGCCGCCAACGTGGATTGTGCGGTCCCGCCGGGGCCGTAGCTCGTGATGTTGAAGTTTTCCACGATGTAGTCGGGGTCGTGGCGCCGCAGCGTCGACGGGGCGGGCGGCTCCTGCACCGCCTGCTTGAGCCAGAAAGTCACCATCGCCAGCGCCAGCATCAGCGCAAGCGGGAACAGCCCGGTCGCTGAAAGTCTCACGCCAGGTATCTGGCCAGAGCGGCATCGAGCGAGCCCTGGGCGCGCATCAGGAGCTCGCAAATCTCACGCGCCGCGCCGCCGCCGGCCGGCGACTCGCACACGTAGTGAACGCGCTGCCTCACCGTCAGTGGCGCTTCACGCGGGGCGCAGGCGAAGCCGCAGCGCGTAAGCACCGGCAGGTCCACCAGGTCGTCGCCGACGTAGCCGGTGGCCTGCGCTTGCACGTCGAGTTGCGCCAGGAGCGCGGTGTAGGCCGAAAGCTTGTCGTCGATTCCCTGAAGCACGTGCGCGATCCCGAGCTCTGCGGCGCGCTGCGTGACGGCCTGCGAGTGGCGGCCGCTCAGGATGGCGGGTACCACGCCGCTCTGGGCCAGCATCTTGATCCCGTGCCCGTCGAGCGTGTGGAACGCTTTCAGCGCCTCGCCCGCGGGGCCGTACCACAGCCGCCCGTCGGTGAGCACACCGTCCACATCGAAGATCATCAGGCGCACGCGCTGCGCACGCTCGAGCGCGGCGCTGGAGACTTCGCTCATCGGTCAGATGACTTTGGCGCGGAACAGGTCGTGCATGTTGAGCGCGCCCACGAGCTTGTCGTCGTCGTCGACGACGACAAGTTGGTTGATCTTGTGGCGTTCCATCAGCTCCACCGCCTCGACCGCGAGCGCCCCCGGCCGGATCGTGCGCGGGCCCGGCGTCATCAGCTCGGCGATGCCCGCGCTGGCAAAATCCGAGACTTTGGCGAGCACCCTTCGCAGGTCGCCGTCGGTGAATATGCCTGCGACGCGACCCGTCGCGTCGACCACTGCCGTCATCCCCAGCCTGCCGCGCGACATCTCGTGCACCGCTTGGTGCAGGGTCGCGGCCTCGGGGACCGACGGCACGTCGGTCCCGCGTCGCATGACGTCGGCGACGTGGGTCAGCAGCCGCCTGCCGAGTGTGCCGCCCGGGTGGGAGCGCGCGAAGTCGTCGGCCGAGAAGCCGCGCGCGTCGAGAAGCGCGACCGCGAGCGCGTCCCCCAGCGCGAGCGCGGCCGTCGTGCTGGCCGTCGGCGCGAGGTTGAGCGGGCAGGCTTCCTGCGCGACGCCTGCGTCGAGGTGTGTGTCGGCCTCGCGGGCGAGCGTCGAGGCGTGGTTGCCGGTAAGTGCGATCAGCTTGGCGCCCTGGCGCTTGATCAACGGAATGATCCTGAGCAGCTCCTCGCTCTCTCCCGAGTGCGAGATGGCGATGAAAACGTCGTCCGGCTGGATCATGCCGAGATCGCCGTGGCTCGCCTCCGCCGGATGAAGGAAGTACGCCGGCGTCCCGGTGCTTGCCAGCGTCGAAGCGACCTTGCGCGCGATGTGCCCCGATTTGCCGATGCCGCTCACCACCACGCGACCACGGCAGTCGAGAATCAGAGACACGGCGGCGAGAAAGCGCTCGTCGAGGCGATCGATCAGCGCGCGCACCGCGTCTGCCTCTATCGCCAGCACGCGGCGCGCCAGCTCCAGCGCCGTTGACGAAGCGCTTATCATAGCGAGGAAGTATAGCCCAACCGACCCTTTTTCCCGATGGACGCCACGGGTATTGCCCTACAACCGGTGCTGGTGCTGCTCGCGAGCAGCGTGCTGGCCGTGGTCGCGTGCCGCAGCCTGTCGCTGCCGCCGATCGTCGGCTACCTGGTCACCGGACTCGCGCTCGGCCCGCATGCGCTCGGGCTGATCGAAGACAGCGAGGAAACGCGCCGGCTGGCGGAATTCGGCGTCGTATTCCTGATGTTCTCGATCGGGCTGGAATTCAGCCTGCCGAAAATGCTCGCGATGCGGCGCGTGGTGTTCGGCCTCGGCCTGGCGCAGGTGTCGGCGTCGATCGCGTTGTGCGTGCTGGCGTCCGTCGCGCTGGGCGGATCGTGGCAGGCGGGGCTGGTGCTTGGGCGGCGCAGCGGCGATGTCCTCCACCGCGATCGTCTCCAAGTTGCTCGCCGAGCGCATGGAGCTCGATTCGCCGCACGGGCGCGAAATCATCGGCGTGCTGCTGTTCCAGGATCTGGCCGTGGTGCCGCTGCTGATCCTGATCCCGGCCCTGGGGCGGCCCGCGGGCGAGACCGGCGTCGCGATCGCGATTCGCTCTTGCCAAGGCGGCCGTGGCGCTGGGCGTACTGGTGCTCGTCGGCCCAAAGGCCATGCGCGCGTGGTTCGGTGTAGTCGCGCGACGCCGCTCGACCGAGCTGTTCGTCCTCAACGTGCTGCTGATCACGCTCGCGCTCGCTTTTCTGAGCGGCCTCGCGGGTCTGTCGCTCGCGCTCGGCGCATTCCTCGCCGGGATGCTGATTTCGGAAACGGAGTATCGCTACCAGGTCGAGCAGGACATCAAACCATTCCGCGACGTCCTGCTCGGCCTGTTCTTCGTCACCGTCGGCATGATGCTCGATACGCGCCTGGTGCTGGGCCACCCGGGGCTGGTGCTGTTGCTGCTCGCGCTGCTGACTGGCGCGAAGCTCGGCCTGATCGCGCTGCTGTCGCGCCTGTTCGGCAGCGCGCCGGGGACCGCGCTTCGCGTCGGGCTCTCGCTCGCGCAGGGCGGCGAGTTCGGCTTCGTGCTGCTCACGCTCGCGCGCGGCGAGGGCATTGTTCAGGATCCGGTGCTGCAGGCGTTGCTGGCGGCGATGATCATGTCGATGCTCGCGACGCCGTTCATGATCGGTGCCAGCAACCGCATCGTAATGCGGCTGGCGCGCTCGGAATGGATGCTGCGGTCGCTCGAGCTGCACCGAATCGCCGTGCAGTCGATCGAGACCGAGCAGCACGTCATCATCCTGGGCTACGGCCGCAACGGGCAGCGGCTCGCGCGCATGCTGGAAGCGGAGAAAGTGCGCTATATGGCGCTCGACCTCGATCCCGAGCGCGTGCGCGAGGCAGTGCTCGCGGGCGACACCGTGGTGTTTGCCGACTGCGCGCGCAGCGAAGCGCTGGTCGCGGCGGGGATCTCGCGCGCTGCCGCGGTGGTGATCACGTTCGCCGGCGCGGCAGCGGCGGTGCGGGTGCTGGCGAACATCCACACCCTCAACCCGACCGTGCCGGTGATCGTGCGCGCGCGCGAGGAGCGCGATATCGAGAAACTGACCGCCGCGGGCGCCTCCGAGGTCGTGCCCGAAGCCTTCGAATCAGGGCTGATGCTCGCTTCGCATACCCTGGTCTGGATCGGCGTGCCGCTCGCCCGCGTCATGCGCCGCATGCGCAAGGTGCGCGATGAGCACTACGGCCTGCTGCGCGGGTTGTTTCATGGCGCGGGAGACGAGCCCGACGTCGGCGAGGAGGCGCAGCCGCGGCTGCACGCGGTGACCCTCGGCGTGGGTGCGCATGCGGTTGGCCGCGCGCTCGACGCGCTCGGACTTGCGGACCTCGGTGTTCAGATCAAGGCGGTGCGCCGGCCGGGTGCAGCGCGCAACCTCGAGCCAGCGGAGGCCGGCGGGCTCGAAGCGGGCGACGTCGTCATCTTGCTCGGCGTCCCGGAGAGCCTGGCGCTGGCCGAAACCAAGCTGCTGCAGGGCTGAGCGAGTGCGAAAAAAAGGCCGGTAGCGCCGGCCTTTTCTTCTACTTGACGTATTGCGTTACATCGAGCGGCAGAGCAAGTACGTGTTAGTGCCCGTTTCTTGGTAAGTTGAAGTGGCAGGGTTTGCAGGGCTCTGATTGGGGGTGTTCTGCGAGAGCCCGCGGACCGTGCCGGAGATTGGCACGCCATCGTCCATCTGCGTATCCACTGCGATCGCGATCTTGTCGGGAAGGTTGGCCGAACACACGATCAGCCCTGAGAATCCGCCCGTGCCAGCCGCATCCGTGCCCATAATTGGGGCAACCGGCGAAGCGCCATTCCCGGTTTGCACCCCGAGTAGACCTGTGACTGCATTGAACGGTTGCTTGGCCCCGTTGCCGGCGACGAACCCGGCACGGCGCAGATCGTCCCACCATAGGCACGATTCTGGCGCTGTCGCCGACGCACTTACGGGACAACTTACGTTATACGCGCCAGCGACTACCCCGTTGCCGTCGCCCGGGAATGCTGTGGCGCCCCAGCGCGACTGCGCGTTCGGATCGTCGCCCGGGATTGCGCGGTAGCGGTCCTGGTAGCCGTAGTAAGCCGCCGAGATTCCGGAGAAGTCCGCGACGACGTTCTTGATCTTGGCCTGGGTGATCATTTCCTGACCCTTGAGGATGCCCCCAAGAAGCAGGCCGATGATCACCAGCACGATCGCGATCTCGACCAGAGTGAAGCCTTTCTGTACGGCTTTCATAGTGTTACCTCTCATTGCTGAGACTGAACGCTAGAATAGACGCAATGGTCGTGCCAGGTTGGAACCAATTGATTTACAAGCTCTTTCTGTGAATTAGTGCAAGTTACGGCGTCGAGATTTCGACAGTTTCGTTGGGGACGTGACATATTTCACTTAGGCTGCCGGCGGGCGTCCCGGCGCTGGATTTTGGCCTCCAGCCGCTCAAGGTGCTGTTTCAGGAACCGCAATTCGGCAGGGTCCTTGATCTGACCGCTTGCCAGTAGCCCGCCCAGCATTATCTTGGCGGCCTGGAGCTGGTCCATGTCCTCGAGGATGAATATGCGCATCTGCTTGGCCCAGACGGGAACGTCGGGCGCAGTGGTCAGGCGCTCGACGGCGGTGGCGTAGCGCAGCGCGAGCGGCAGGTCCTTGAGGCGGTACTTGGCCAATAGCGCGGCGTGTGCCAGCCAGCGCCAGCGCCGGTTCGGATCCTTGAGGAATTCCTGATAGACGAACTCGAGCGCGGCCCGGGCTTTGCGCGGATCTGGATTCTCGGCGTAGATGCGCGCGGCGGCGAACAGCGGATACTGGCTGCGCGGGTCGGTGGCGAGGATGGCACGCAGCCAGTCGATCAGCCGCCCATAGTTGAGCTCCCGGTAGGGGATGTCGTTCCCGGCGCGCAAGTCGAACGATTGCAGGTACAGCATGGCCAGCCGCGCGGCGGCGGCCGGCTCGCCGAAGCTCGCCAGCCGCAGCATCGCCGGTGCGGGCGGGGCTGGCAGGTCGGAGGCGGCGCGCGGCGACGGCGGACGCACGATCTGCCAGCCGATCTGGGCCGCGAGCGTGAGCGCGAGGGCGAACCAGACCCATGCCGGAACCGTCGCCAGGGGGCGCTCGTCGCGGATCACAGATTGCGACGGTGGAAGTCGAACAGCCCCGCCGCGCCCAGGAGCAGCGCGTACAGCACGAGCCCGGCAAGCGCGGCGCCGTAGGCGTCAAGCGCAGGGGATCCGTAGATCAGCCAGTCGGTGCGCGTCACCGAGTCCAGGCGCGGCAGCAACAGCGCCACCGCGTCGACGCTCCAGCGCGCGAGTCGCTGCGGCAGCGAGGGCTCGGCGAGCGGCCCGCCGGCGATCGCCTGGATGGCGCCGATCGAGCGCGCCAGCAGGTACAGGCCGGCGGTTGCGGCGGCCGCGGGCACCAGCTGCGTCAGCACCGTGGAGAAGAACATCGCCGCGGCGGCCATGAGCGCCGTTTCTGCGCACAGGGAAAGCGCCCACAGCAACACGGCCTGGGGCGGGCTCCACAGCAGCAGGGGCAGTGCGAAGCAGGCCGAAACGACCGCGCCGCAGGCGACGAAGCCCGCCAGCCGCCCGAGGTAGTACGCCGGACGCGACAGCGGCAGTGAAAGCACCAGCTCGAGCCCCTTGTCGTCGCGCTCGCGCTGCGTGCTGGTGATGACCTGCGCAGCGATCAGAAACACGGCGCAGGCGCGCAGCAGCGCGGCCACGATCGCCGTCTGCAACTCGAGGCTCTCGGTTACCGCGACCTGCGACAGGAAGGCCGCCAGCCCCAGGCCGCCGGCGACGCTCGCCGCGACCAGCCAGGGCAGCCCGCTGCGGCGGGCCTCGAGGACGACGAAGCGAGCGAGGATGGCGGCGTGCATGGCTACAATGGCGTCGGAAACCCGCACAATTTACGCCATAAACCATGACCCTGCTGCCGCTCGCGCGACTGACGGGCCCCGTGTCCCGGCTCAGCCAGCACTACTGGGGCTTCGTGGTCGTGGCGATGCTCGCGCTGCTGCACGTGGCCGCGGTGCGCGGCGTCACCGACGTCTGGGCGCGCGGCCTGCTGCTCGCCCATCTGGGGCTGTTCCTGCTATGGCAGCCGTTTCTGCGCGGCCAGCATCGGGTTTCTCTCGGCCAGATCGTGCTGATCGTGGTGGCTGCGGCGGGCGTAATGCTGCGGCTCGACTGGTGGCTGCTCGCGTTCTGGGTGGTCGTGCTGGCGGGGCTAGTGGGCGGCAAGATCTACCAGCAGGACGCGCCCTGGCAGCGGCGATTTCACCTGCTGGTCATGTTATATCTGCTGGCCCTGCTCGCGGTCGTAATCCTGCCCGAGATTGCTCCGCGTCAGGAGATCTCGCCGGAGCTGCGCCTCGCCGCCCAGTACGGTCTGCCGCTCATTCTGCTCGTCGCCGCGCTGCTGCCGATCGAGCCCGAGGGGCCCGACGCGGCGCAGGTCATCGACTTCTTCTACAGCGTGTTCGTGATGCTGGTGCTGGGCATCGTCATTCTCGGCAGCTTCACTTTCATGACGCTTGGCCGGACCTCCTACCTGCAGGCGCTGACCTATACCGTGTTCGTGATTGCCGGAATGGTGCTCCTGCTCGGTCTCGCCTGGGACCCGCGCACGGGCTACGCGGGCCTGAACGTGTTTTTCTCCCGCTACCTGTTCTCGATCGGCCTGCCGGTGGAGAAGTGGCTATATTTTCTGGCCGAGCTGTCACAGGTCGAGACGCGGCCGGAGCGCTTCCTCGGCGAGGCGGTCGCCGCTCTGATGCGGCTGCAGTGGATCAGCGGCGTCGAATGGCGTGGGGCCCACGGCCAGGGCACTGCGGGGCTGAAAACGCCCTACCGGGTCGACTTCGAGAATAGCGAGCTCGCGCTTACCCTGCACTCGCGCTACCGGACCAGCCCGGCGCTGCACTGGCATCTGAATTTGCTCGGTGAGCTGCTGGGCGAGTTCTACGTCGCCAAGCTGCGCGAGCAGAAGCTCAAGCAACAGAGCTATCTCGAGGCGGTGCACGAGACCGGCGCGCGCATGACACACGACGTGAAGAACCTACTGCAGTCGCTAAACGCGCTATGCGTGGTCGCCGAGCGCGAGCCCGAGTCCGCCGAGCTGCAGGCGCTCGTCCGGCGCCAGTTGCCGGTGATCGCGCGGCGTCTGGGCGACACGCTCGAGCGGCTGCAGCAACCCCGTGCGCAGTCCGAGCCGCTTACGCCGGCGGACGAATGGTGGGAATCGCTTGCGCTGCAATACCGCGACAAGCGGGTCGAATTCGCAGCCAAAGGCTTGCGGCCCGGCGTGCGCATCCCGCGCGGTCTGTTCGACAGCGTGGCGGATAACATGCTGCAGAATGCGCTCGCCAAGCGCGAAGCGGAAACTGCGGTGCGCATCCGCGTGACCCTTACCTGCGGCGAGCGCATCGAGCTGCGCGTGTGCGACACCGGGCAGGCGGTGCGGCCAGAGTTCGCGACAACGCTGTTGCGCGCGCCCGTCGTTTCCGGTTCCGGGCTGGGGATCGGGCTCTACCAGGCGGCGCGCCAGGCGGAGGCGAGCGGCTACCTGCTGGAATTGAAGGAGAACCGCGACGGCGAAGTGTGCTTCGCCCTCTCGGGCGGGACGCCGGTGCGCTGAATTCAGGCGCCCGCGCGCCGCCCGTTCAAGCGGTAGACCCTGGTGTCGCCCTTGCCCTTGAGGTAGATCGTCTGCGGCGGATGGAAGTCGTAGCGGTCACGCAGCCGCTCGAAGGTCCACTCGTCGACGTGAATCGTCCCGGGCACGCCCTCGGAAGTGATGCGGCTGGCGATGTTGACCGTGTCGCCCCACAGATCGTAGATGAACTTCTTGCGGCCGATCACGCCGGCAACTACGGGCCCGGTGCCGATGCCGATGCGAAGCTGGAGCGGCTTGTTCTCGACGACGTAGCCGCGCGCGACCACGTCGCGCATGTCGAGCGCCAGCTCGGCGATCGCGGCGCTGAAGTCCGCCTCGCCGCCGTTCAGGCCGCCCGCGACCATGTATGCGTCGCCGATCGTCTTGATCTTCTCCAGGCCGTGCTGCTCGGCGATCGTGTCGAACTCGGAAAACATCCGGTTCAGCAGCGCGAACACCTGGGCCGGCGTCATATGCTCGGCGATTTGCGTGAAATTGACGATGTCGGCGAACATCACCGACACCTCGGAAAACCCGTCCGCGATCTCGTCGTTGGAGTGCTTCAGGCGCTCGGCGATCGGCCCGGGGAGGATGTTCAACAGCAGCCGCTCGGAGCGGTCCTGCTCCTCCTGCAGGTGGGCGTGCGCCACTTCGAGCCGCGCGCGCGAACGCGCGCGCTCGGCGAACGCGAAGCTCAGCAGCCAGTACACCATCGTCGCCACGGCTGCGAAATTGAGCGCGAAGAACACCACGCTCGTCTGCAGCGGCACGTGCCGCGTCATATGCGGCATGCCGATCAGTTGATAGTCGACGTAGCCCGAGGCGACGGTGAGAACGACGTAAGCCACCATCCAGGGCAGCGACTCGCGCGCCGAGTACAGCAGCGCGGCGCCTACCGGCGCGAGCAGGCCCCAAAGGATGATGCCGCTGGCGGAGACGAAATCGCCTATCGCCCACTGCGCGACGAACGGCACGAACAGCCACAGCCCGAGCTGCGTCGCACGAAAGAACTCGAAGTTGAGGGTCCAGAGATAGATCAGCAGCGTCGCCAGCGCCAGCAGCTGGAACGCGACCGGCAGCGTGGCCGGCAGCGGCAGGCCGAGCAGCCAGTAGATCGAGAGCCAGATCGCCGAGCCTGCGATCATCAGGCCGCAGGCGAACAGCAGCACCTGCTTCTTGAGCTGCAGCTCGTCGGGGTCGCCGGCCTCCACCCCGGCGCTGCGCAGCCGGCCGTAGAGCGCCCCGAGCCCGGCGCGGCCCGTCACGGCAGCACGCCCGCGGAGATGAGTTTCGAGTAGAGCACGCCCGCCGGAACCCAGACCATGAGGTCGTCGTAGGTGCCGGCTGTGGAATCCGGGCCGCTCGGCGTGCGGCTCACGAACACCTGGTTTCCGTCGACGTTGGCCAATTCATCGGCACCATATGCGCTCGCGGTCGCGCCGTCCTTGCCGGTCGAGAACACGATGAACGCCACGGTATTCGAGCTGACGGCCCGATTCGCGCTGCTGTTGCATGAGCTGCCCGAAGCTCCGGTGGCGCTTAGGCAAATGTCGATATCGTTGGGGCGGCAGCCAACGCCGTCCGTCTTGAGGTCGGCCGTAGAGGTGAAGGGATTTGCCCCTCCTCCCGCGCAGCCGGTGATGGTGTGCGCGACAACGTAACGTATACGGTTGCCCCAGGAATCCAGCGCATAGCCTGCGGTGTCAGTCGGTTGAAATCCGACTGTCTTCGCGGGCAGGAATCCGCCGTACCAGGTTGTGCATGCGCCGCCGCCTGCCGGTGACTCGTCGCCGGTCGCGCCCGCGACCGCCGGGCAGGGCAGGCGGCCGTTGACGATCGCGAAGGCAATCAGCGCATTGATCGCGGCGTCGAGGCGGCGTTGGGTCTCGCCGCTGTTGCGCTGCTCCACCTGCGCCGACAGGGTCATCATCGCGCCGCCGATCAGAAGCGCGACGATCGCGAACACGATCGCGAGCTCGACCAGGCTGAAGCCGCGGTGAGAGCGCCTCAGTTGCATATCGAGATCGGGCTGCCGCTGGCCGGCGTCTGCTGGAACGGGCAGGCCGCGAGCCGGTCGTTGTAGGTGCTTGTCACGGTCGCCGCAGTGTAGATCGTCGAGCCGCTGGTATGCGATTCGAGATAGTTCCCGGGGTTGTTGCTCGGCTGGGTCTGCGCGCCGACCGGCAGGGGACCCATCAGCGTGAGGATAAGTTGCTTGTTGTTAGATGTGCCGTTCGCCGCGGGCAGCCCGCTCAAGGTCAGGCATTGTGCGCCGCCTCCTCCCGGACAAGTATTGGTCCCGGGGTTCACAGTCGCAGCGGGCGATACGCCGTAGTACGTGTATCGCGGCCAATCGTTCGCGAAGTACCAGCTCACGCTGGCGTCCGAGAGCATGGCGGCGTCCGGAACGTACGGGATCGTGACCGTGAAAGTGGTGATGCCGAATCCGAGCGATCTCGAGACGTTGAAGCTGAGTGTCGCGTTGCCGGTGGAGGGCGAAAGCGAGTTTGAAAGCCCGCCGATTGTGGTCCCTGCCGAGGGAGTGATTGTGATATTTCCTGCCGTGATCGGGTCGCGGAAGCTAGAGGCGATCCGCGGCGCTGTTGCCGAAACATTCACCTGGAAGAGTGGGCTTCCGAAGCCGAAGTAGAGCCCACTGAACGTGCACTGCAAATTCGCCGCGCCCGGGCTGCAGCTCGGTCCAAACACGGCGCCCAAAATCGGGGTCACTGATCCGCCCGTCCAAGCGGTGCTGCACGTGCCCGATGCCGCCGTTGCCGCCGGCGGAAGTCCTTCGGTAGTGCCGTAGTTTCCGCATAGCGAGTTCGACGACGGCACGCTGAAGCTCGAGGCGTAGGGAAGATAGGACACGCCCCAGTTGCTGACCGAATCTGTGGTGCGCCACTGCTCGAGCCTGGGTGCCACTTGGCGCTGCAGCCTATCAGCAACCGGACCGGCGATTGCACTCATGACGTCTGCAGCGGTGATTGAAATGGTCCGATCGTTGCTCCAGGGCGCAATCCCGGAGGTGGTGTAGCTGCCGCTCGCGTTGCCGCATTCGACAAAATTTGATGCGACGTAAGGGACCACGTAGCGATTTGATTGCTGATTGACCTTCGCGCATCCCGCAGGGGGCGTCCCAGGCTCGGTCATCGTATTCAGTGGTGGGCCGGGCGCGATGACTACCGCGACGACCGCATTCGCCGCGCCGTTGAAGGTGAGTTGATCGCCTGGGAATCCGGGGTTAATGGTGAGGTTCGTACTGCTGTTAAGCAACGCCCAAGTTCCGGTAGCCACGGCGTACCAAAGCGGCTCTCCATAGCCGTCCCTGATTTCATCAATTCCCAGCGTTTCCCAGGGCAGGCGGCCGATCGGAGAGCAGGTAGGGAAGGGAGGACTGACAATCGGGGCGGCCTGACCTTGAGCGGACGTTCCGGGCTGACCGAGTGATTCCGGGCATGGCAGGCGCCCAGGTGTGTTCTCGAGTGGGTCGGCCGCTTTTAGCGCGATATAGCCGAGAAGCGCTTTCTTCGCCGACTCCAGCGCGAGTCCCGTACGTGTGTCGCGCTCAGCATTCGTTGGCGCTGCGCGGCCGAGTGCGCCCACTGTGTACCACACGACGCCGATGACCAGCACCGTCATCATCAGGATCAGGGCGACCCCTCTCTGCCGGGCGAGGGCATGAGGGCGTCGGCGCTGCATTGACCGATAGCGGGCGGGCATCTCAGCGCCTGTCGGAACCCGGCCGCTTGACCCTGACCTCGCCATTGCCGATCACGTCGCTCACTTCGCCCGTGCCGCGGTCGAGCGACTCGCCGACCTTGAGCGGGACGCGCCGTCCGCCTTCGCCCACCTCGATCGCGGCGCGGCTCGGGTCGTCGCGCGACGGTATGACCTGGGCGCGCTTGGCGTCGGCGCCCTCGGTGATCGGCTCGCCGTTGACGAAGATGGTCGATTTGCCGTTGGAGCGCTTGACGTAGCCGTCGAGGGTAGTGCTCGGCGATTCGGTAACGACCGCGGCCGGCTTGTCGGGCACCCGGGCCTTGCGCCGCGCGTCGAGCGCGGCGCGCTGCTCCGGGGTGAAGAACAGGCGCCCCAGGTCCTGCGCCGCCGCCGTGGCGGCAGCGGCGGTGAGCAGGATGCCGGCCAACGCTGGCAGGGCCCGTTTCATGTCTTGGCCGCCCGGTCGAGGATCGTAATCAGGTCGATGTCGCACGTGGCGTGCAGGCGCGGCACGATCGAGGTGCCCGTAGGCGCCTGCCCGGTGCGCGTGATTTCGCAGCGCCTGACCGCGTAGTAGGCGTTGCCGGAGTTGCGCAGATCGTCGAGAAAGCGTAGCAGGTCGCCCGTGTGCAAGAGCGCGATATCGACCCTCATGGTGCTGCTGTAGAAGTCGACATTGCCCGGCTTGCCGGGGACCGACACGAGCAGGGACTGCCGGTCGACGCGGTAGCGCAGGTCGAGCAGCTCACGGCCGGTCTTGATGCGCGACATGGCGTCGGCCCACTCCAGTCGCCGCTCCGGGCCGATGACATGCAGCTGCTGCAGTCTGCGATAGACCGCCAGCTTTTCATTCACCTCGCGCTCCTCGTCGGCGATGCGCATGAGCCGCTCGCGCGCCTCGGCGTGGTGCGCCTTGGCGACCGTTAGCTCGCGCGTGGCGACCGCGAGCCTCGAATCGACGAAACCTATCAGCGCCACGCCGGCGCCGATCATCACTGCGAAGGCGATCGCGGGCAGTGCAAGTTTGCGGGCCTCCTGGGCCGTGACGATCATTTGAGGGGCCTCGACAATACGATGGTGAAGCGCGGCGCTTCGTTGCGCGCCGTCGAACCGATGTCGCCGGTCAGAGTCCCCTGCGATGTGATGTCGAATGGAAGCTGCATGCTGGCCACCTGGTACGGTGAGCCGCTGCTGAGCGCCTGCGAGAATTGCTGCACTTCGGCCGTGATCGCGCGATAGTCGGAGCCCTGGGTGGTCGCCACGCGTCCGCCGATCTCGAGTTCCTCTGATTCGTTGCCCGCCAGTAGTCCGGCTGGGGTCGTTGCGCTGCCCCGCGTCGCGCCCGCATTGCGGCCGCCCGGCTGGCCGACGCGCCAGATCAGGCTGTCGAGCTCGATTTGGGGAAACTGGTCCAGAACCTTGGACAGGTGGACCAACGAGGGCTCCGGCCACGCGGTCCGGTCGGCGATCTTGCGGAACTCGATCACCGTCGCCTTGAGGTTGTCGGTGGTCGTCTGGGTCACCGGAAAGGTCGCGGTGATGCGTCGATAGCGATCCGCGGCGAGGTCAGCCTCGCGCTGCTCGCTCGCTGCCTGGTCGCGGGTCGACGCCACGTCGAGCCACTGGGCGCCCGCGTACAGCGCGCAGGCGGCCAGCCCGGCGGCGCCCGCGAGGGCGATGCCGCGCTGCAGCTGCCACAGGACGTAGCCGCGCCGGTCTTCGCTGCGCGCGAACTGTTCTTTCGGCGTCTGCTTGACCGTCAGGTGCAGGTAGAGGCGCTCGGCAAGCGCCTCCCCAGGAGCCTGTCCCACCTTGGCGGCGCGCGCGGCCTCGTCGAGGTCGAAGGTGTGGAATGCGAACCTGGCGTCGGACGCCAGCACGCGCTCGAATACCGCCTTCTGCCCCGCGGGCGCTACGACCATCACCTGCACCGGAGGGCCTTCGCGCGGCAGCGCCCGCAGCGTCGTCAGGTACTGGGCCAGGCGCATCGTCTCGGAGCGCACGAACACGGCCAAGTCGTCGGGCGCCATGTCGGTGGTCCGCTCCAGGCGCGCGAAGCGAAGCTTGCCGTCTTCAACGAAGCATTGCCGCAGGCCGGCGCGGTCGGCGGTAATGACGAAGCAGCGTCCTTCGCGCGCGCCCAGGCGCGCGGCGAGCGCCGGGGCGGCCAGGGGCACCGAGAACACGCCGGCGAGCTTGGTCCCGGACTCCGCCAGCGCATCGAGCCAGGGCGTGAACTGCTGGGTGTTGGTGAACGAGGCGAGCAGCAGCCGCTCGTTGCGCCGCTCGCCGGAAACATAGCCGAGCGAGAGCGCGGTGGCGAGCCGCGTGTCGCGATAGCGTTGCGCCAGGCGCCGCTCGATCACCGCCTGGCGGTCGCCGCCGCGCAGGTAGGGAATCTGGTCTTCGTGGAAGTCCTCGCCCGCGAGGTCGGCCACCAGATAGAACAAGGCGCGCTTCTTGCCGCGCAGGTATTCGCGGAAGCCCGTCGCCCCGGCGTCGTCGGCGGAAAACCTCGCCTCCAGGTCGAGGGCGCGGCGCGACCAGCGATACACGACATGTTCCGTCGCGGTGAAGTAGAGGAGGTATTTGGCTGACACGCCGACGCTAGAACTTCATTTTGGAGATGGTGTCGTAGACCGGGCCGAGCACCGATAGCATCACCCAGCCCAGGATTGCGCCCAGCACCAGCGTCAGCGCGGGCTCGATCAGCGCCTGTACCTTGGCGATGCCTTCCCGCACCTCGCGGTTGTAGAAGTAGCTTACGTTTAGCAGCGCGGTATCGAGCGCGCCGGTGTTCTCGCCGATCCTCAGCATGCGTATCACCAGTGGCGGGAAGAGCGCCGCATCCTGAAATGCCGCGGTGAGGTTCTTGCCTTCGGCGATCTGCTGCCCGGCGGTGCGCAGCGCGTTCTCCAGCGGCTTGTTGCCGACGATCTCCTCCGAGCTGCGGATGGCGTCGAGCACCGTGATGCCGGAGGCGTACATCAGCGCGAAGCTTGAGGCGAAGCGCGACAGGATGATCTTGCGCAGGATCGGCCCGACCAGGGGCATCGTGATCTTGTAATGGTCGATGGCGAACGCCACCGACGGGTAGGTGCGTGCGGCGAACTTCAGCCCGAACCAGATTACGAACGGCGCGGCGATCACGCCCCACCAGTAATTGACGAAGAAATTGGAGACGTGGATCAGGATCCGCGTCTGGAGCGGGATTTCCTGCCCCATATTGCGGATGAAGCCGGTCATCTGCGGCACGAGATAGATCATCAGGAACAGCGTGACCAGCAGCACGATCGAGCCGACGAACGCCGGATACATGATCAACTTCTTGGTCTGCGCCGCGAGCTCGTCCTCCCACTTGATCGACTCGGTCAGGCTCTTCAGCACCTCGGGCAGGCGCCCGGTCTGCTCGCCCGAGCGCACCAGGCTGACGAACACGCCGCCGAACACCTCGGGGTAGTCGGCCATCGCCTGCGACACGCTGCGCCCGCCGCCGATCGATTCGATCATTCCGGAAACGACCTCGCGAAAGCGCGGGTTCTCCAGACTGTCGCGCAGGTCGATCAGGCCCTCCATCACCGGCACGCCAGCGGCGGTGAGCTGCTCGAGGTGGAAGCAGAAATTGATCAGATCCTGGCGCTTAATCCGGGCACCGCCGATGAAGCGGCTCTTCTGGCTCGAAGGCGCACCGCTGATCAGGTCGAGGCCCATGCGGGCGAGCCGCTGCTCGAGGTCGAACACGTTCACCGCTTCGGCCCGGCCGAGCACGTTCTTGCCTGCGCCGTCGACCGCTTTGTAGGTGTAGAGCGCCATTGGAACCGGGGCCGGAGCGCCCTCTTCCCTACTCCATGCGGTCGGTGATGTCGACCACTCGCATCAGCTCGTCGACGCTGGTGAGCCCGGCCCGGACCTGGCGCATGCCGTCCTCGGCCAGGGTCTTGAAATCCTTGCCTCGGGCGGCATTCAGGATTTCCCTCGTGGTGGCGCGCCGTGCGATCAGCTCGTCGATGGCGGTGTCGATCTTGAGGATTTCCATGATAGCGACGCGCCCCCGGTAGCCCTGGTAGTCGCACTGCTCGCAGCCCACGGCGCGGTACAGCGTCGCCGGCTCGGTCGGCGTCAGCCCGAGCAGGCGCCGCTCCTTGACGTCGGGGTCGTAGGACTGACGGCAGGTGCGGCAAAGCTTCCTCACCAGGCGCTGGGCGATGACGCCGATGATGTTGCCCGCCATGACGTCGGGCACGATTCCGATGTCCAGCAGGCGCGGGATCGCGCCCACTGCGGAATTGGTATGCAGGGTCGAGTAGACCTGGTGGCCCGTCATCGCGGCGCGAAACGCCATCTCGGCAGTGTCGCGGTCGCGCACTTCGCCCACCAGGATCTTGTCCGGGTCCTGGCGCATCATCGCGCGGATGCCGTTGGCGAAGTCCAGCTTCGCCGCCTCGGACACCGAGGTCTGGCGGATGAGCGTCATCGGGTATTCGACCGGGTCCTCGAGGGTCATGATGTTGACCCCGTCCGAGTTGATGTGGTTCAGCACCGAATAGAGCGTGGTCGTCTTGCCGCTGCCGGTCGGCCCGGTGACCAGGATGATGCCCTCCGGCCGCGCGATCATGCGCTTGAGCATGTCGAGCTGAGCTTCCTCGAGCCCGAGCTTGTCGAGCGGCACGATGCCCTTCTGGCGATCCAGGATGCGCAGCACCAGATTCTCGCCGTGCGTGGTCGGCAGGCTCGAAACGCGGAAGTCGATCGTGCGGCCGGACATGGTCGCCGAAAGGCGGCCGTCCTGCGGCGCGCGGGTCTCGGCGATGTTCATCTTCGACATGACCTTGAGGCGCACCGCCATCGCCGGCCAGTAGGTCTTGTGCAGGGAGCGGATCTGCCGCAGCACGCCGTCGATGCGGTAGCGGATGCGCAGAAAGCTCTGCTCGGGCTCGAAGTGGATGTCGGAGGCGGCCCGTTCGACCGCGTCGGCCAGCAGCGCCGAGATCAGCCGCACGACCGGCTGGCTGTACTCGTCGTCGTCGGCCAGCGTGGTGTAGTCGACCTCCCCGGTCTCGATCTCGCGCAGGATGCCGTCGATCGAGAACTCGTGGCCGTAGTAGTGCTCGATCGCGCGCTCGATCTCGGAGTCGCCCGCCAGCCGCAGCTCGATTTCCAGGTTGCCCTTGAGATGGGCCCGCAGCTGGTCGATCGCGACGATGTTGTTGGTGTCCGAAAGCGCGACGATGAATTTCTTGGCCTGGCGGTCGAGCGCGATCGGGAACATTCGGTAGCGCCGCGCCAGCTCGCGCGGCAGCATCGTAAGCGCACCGGGGTCGACGATGATTCGCGTCAGGTCGACCGACTGCAGCCCGAGCTTCTCGGACAGCGCATCGCGCAGGGTGGCTTCGGAGACGAAGCCGAGCTGCACCAGCAGGCGCCCCACTGGCAGGTGGGACTTCATCTGCTCGAGCAGCGCGATCCTGAGCTGATCCTCGGTGAGGATGCCCTGATCGATCAGGATCTGGCCGATGTGGCGCTTGGCCTGGGGATTCGTGGGCGAATTCATCCAAGCTCAATGATACCCGGGCGCCGTCTCCCGGTGGCGCAAGATTCTGTTATCCGCCAAGTGCCTGCGCACGCTTTCGCGCCGCAGTCTGGTCGAAGCTCGCGCTGCGCTTGGCCGCCAGCGCGAGCGCCCGGCGGTAGTATTCGAGCGCCAGCTTCGGCTGGCGCAGATGGTCGAGGCTCACCGCGACGTTGTAGGCGAAGTCCGGGTTGTCGGGATCGGCCGCATAGGCCTTGAAGTAGGACTGCTGCGCTTCGGCCCAGCGGCCCTGGCGCGCATACTCGTTGCCGAGGGTGAAATACAGCACGTTTGCGCCCGGGTCGTCGGCGAGCAGATTCTTGACCCGGCTTTCGGCCGCTACCGGGTCGGTCAGATCGCTGCGCAGCGCGAGCAGGCCGGCCTGGGCGTGCGGGTCGCGCGGATCCGCTTGCAGCACGCGGCGGTAGAGCTTGTCCGCCTCGTCGAATCGTCCGCTGCGCATCTCGACCGCTGCCATGCCGAGCAGCGCGTCGCGATCGCTCCGGTCGTCGCCCAGCGCCTGCCGATAGGCTTCGCGCGCGGCCGCGACGTCCCCCGCCTGGAAGGCGGCATAGCCCGCCGCGACGTGCGGGTCGATCCGCGGCACCGGGTGCTTCACCGCCACTTCATTGTCGCGCCGCAGAAGTTCAGTTCCTGCGGGCCGAACGGGCGCTCGGCGTGCGCGCGGCGCCCTTGCGCCCGGGCGAGAAGCGCTCGCCGGCTTGGTGCCCGAGGCGGTACCGGCTGCAGACGCGGCGGGGTCGGCCGCGGGAGCCACCGGGGCGTTGGCGGGAGTCGCCGGTGCGGTGGCGGGGGCCGCAGGCAGTCCCGGAACGTCCGTTTGCGCGGGCACGGCGCCCGTTGCCTGTGCGGTGGGCATGGGCGGCGGCAGTGCGGCCGTCTGCTCGCCCGACGGGGGTGGATTGGTGTTTACCAGCGAGGGCGGCGGCCGCAGCTGGTACCAGAAATAGCCCGCGGTACAAACCGCCAGCACGCTCAGCACGCCGACGGTGATGTAGAACGGCAGGCGCGGATTCGGCTCCTTGAACTTGGCCTCGAACACCTTCTTGGCCGCTGCGCGCTCGGCGGCCTGAGCGCCACTCGCTTCGGCGCGCGCGGCCGGCTGCGCTGGCCGGCGCGGCGGCGGGGGTGCCGTGGGCTCGAGCGTGAGCGGGGCGCTTTCAGTCTCCTGCTGCTTGGCGGGCTCGCCGTAATCGCTCTCGATCTGAAGCGACTGCGAGATGTCGGGCAGCTGATTGCGCGTGCGCACCGGCGCGTCGTCGGCGACCCTGGTCTCGGCTTCGGGTTGCGATGCGCCCGCTTCGCTCTCGGCTTGGCGCTGCGCCTCCTGCTTGGCTCTTTCGGCCTTCTTGAGCGCGTCGAGGAGCAGGCTCATGTCAGTCGAGTGCGGCGGGCTTGGCCGGGTTCGGTTTGCTGAAGTAGTCCGGTCCGGGCAGCAGGCTGCGGAAGTCGCGCAAGTCGCCGCCGACGCTCGGATCGTTGAGCACGGTCGAGCGCAGGAAGATGACGAGCTCCGTCTTCTGATTGGTGTCCTTGCGCTGCTCGAACAGGGCGCCAATTCCGGGAACCCTGTTCAGGCCAGGCACGGTATCCTCGATGTTGCTTACGGCATCCTGCATCAGCCCCCCGAGCACCGCGATCTGTCCGCTCTGCACGCGCAATACGGATTCCATTTCGCGCGTTTGGATCACCGGGATCAGGCTTTGGATCGACGGCGTGCTGCAATTGTTGACGCCGACGCCGCACGGGTTCGCCAAGGCCGGATTCGGATCGGGAACGTCGGTCAGCTTGCGCGAGATCGTCGGCCGCACGCTCAGCAGCACCGTGTCGCTGGCGCTGATCTGCGGCACCACGCTCATGATGAATCCGACCGGCACCGAATTGACCGTGGTGGTGAAGGTGGTCTGGGACGGACTGTTCGCGGCGGCAGTGGTATTGGCCTGGACGGTGAAATAGACCAGGTTGTCGACCACCTTCAGCACCGCGGTCTGATTGTTCAGCACGCTGATCTTCGGGCTCGAGAGCACGCGCACGCTGCCGAAGGACTCCAGCAATTTCACCGCCGAAGTGAAGTTGTAGTTGCCAAGCGCGTAGCCGACGATGAAGGCGTTGCTGTTGATTCCGGCGGGCGTGCCGGCTGAGGACTGCTGGAACTGGAATCCCGACGAGCCGGTGCGCAGTTTCGACCAGTCGATCCCGCGCTGGTATTGGTTGTTGAGCTGGACTTCGGCGATCGTCGCCTCGATCAGCACCTGGCGCCTCGCGCTCGCCATCACCTGGTCGAGGAACTCCTGGATCCTGGCGTGCTGGCGCGAGGTGGCGCGGATGCTGAGAATGCCGGCTTCCGGGTTGGCGATGACCGACGCGGCTTCGCGAAAAGTGACCGGCGTCGCGCTCGGCGCCGCGGTCCTGGCCGCCGCCTGCGGCTGCCCCGCCGCGCCCGGCGCCTGCTGAACCGCCGGCGTCGCGGCGCTCGTGGGCAGGATCTTGTCGGTCTCGCGCAGGATGTCCTTCACGTTGGCGATCAGCGTGTCCCAGAACTTGTTGCTCGAATCGGAGGTGATGGTCGAGGTCGAATTGTTCTGCCCCGAGTTCCCCGAGCTGCCGCCGGCGGTGCTGCCGCTGACCTGGGTCGACAGGTTGGCGACGCTCTTCGCGTCTCGCGTCAGATTGACGTAGTCGACGCGGTACACGTGCAGGTAGGGTGTGTCGCGCATGACCACCAGGTCCGCGCCGTGCAGCTCATAGCGCATGTCGACCTGGCGCCCGATGCGGGTGAGCAGCTGGGGCAGGGTCTGGTCGATTGCGTTCAGCGTCACCTTGCCGGTGATGCCGGGCTCGATGTCGACGTTGACTTTGGCGTCGCGCGCGAGCGCGAACAGCAGATCGTGCACATTGACGTTGTTGACCACCACGCTGTAGGTTTCAGGGCGTGTGGTCGGCTTCGGTTTTGGCAGCACCGGAACGACCTGCACCGGGGGCGGAATCTGGCCTCCGGCGCTCGGCGCGTCGGCGGCGCTGATGTGGGTCGGCGCCGGCTTGAGCGGAATCTGTCCGCAGCCGGCGAGCAGCGCGGCGATGATGGCGGAGGCAGCAGTATTTCTTCGGTTCATGGCGCCCGTCCCTGCGCCGGGAGCATAGCACGATCCCTTCTTTAGGAAGCCCCGCTAAGCGACTGTCGCGCGGCGTGTTTCCAGTCTTTGACAACTCACATCGGACGGCGCAGGTCGGCGAAGCTTCGCGGCGTGGTGCGGAACTCTTTCTGATACTTCGGCGGCAGCCTGCGCTCGGCCTCAAGCGCCGCGGCGCGGTCCGGAAAATCGCCGTAGACCACGCGCAGGCGGTAGCGCCGCCCGCTCGCCAGCGGGATCACGTATACGTCGGGCAGCAGCGCCAGATCGCGCGCACGCGAAAGGAACCGCTCCATGCGTGCCGGATCGGCGTTGTCGGTGATGAAGAGCTCGACGCTGTAGCGCTCGTCCGGCTCGCGCTCGAGCAGCGTGCGCGCGGCGGCGATGCGCTCGCCCAGCAGGCGCTGGCCGCGGCTGTCGTAGCGTTCGATTCGCTGCGCCTGCTCGCGGCTGAGCAGCGGCGCGGGCGCCGGCTTTGCGGGCGCGACCGGGACGGGCTGTTCGGGCAGCGCCGACACCGGGCGCGCGCGCGAGGCCGGCAGTGGATCGGCGGGCGGAGCGGGTGCCGGTTTTGCGGGGGAGGGGGCGGCGGCAGGCTTGGCGACAGCCGCTGCGGTCGGCGCCGCAGGCGCCGCGGCAGGTTGCGCGGTGCGCGGCGCGGGCGGCGCCCAGTGAGCCGCGAGGCCGATCAGGATTCCCGCCACCAGCGCCGCGCCCAGGTAGAGCGCGGGGCGCTTTGCGCGCCGCAAAGGCGAGAACTCCGAATCGGCGATCGCGGCCCGCGCGTGACGCGCGGTGACAGCGTGCGTGTCCGCGCTGAAGGCGGAGAGCAGAGATTTGTCGGCCAGGATGTTGATGCGTCGCGTCAAGCCGTCCGAGGCGCGCGCGATGAGCGCCACCGCCTTGGGCGTGAACACGTCCGGGCCGCGGTAGCCCGCGGCGCGCATGCGAAACGACAGGTAGCGCGCGACCTCGGCTTCGGACAGCGGGCGCATGCGGAAGCTGTGCGTGATGCGGTCCTTGAGCTGGCGCAGCGACGGCCTGGCGAGCGCCTCGTCGAGCTCGGGCTGACCGAACAGCACGATTTGCAGCAGCTTGTGGCGGCTGGTTTCAAGGTTCGACAGCAGGCGGACCTGCTCGAGCGTCTCCTCCGGCATCGCGTGCGCTTCGTCGATCAGCACCACGACGCGGCGGCCCTCGGCGTGCAGCTTGATCAGGTGTTCCTGAAGCTCGCGCAGGGCGACGCTCATGCGGCCCTGGGTGAACTCGAGCCGCAGTTCGTCGGCGATCGCGTACAGGATCTCGTCGCGCCCGAGCGAAGGCGTGGTGAGATAGATCGTTTCGACCTGCGACGGCAAGCGCTCGATCAGCACGCGGCAAAGCATCGTCTTGCCGCTGCCGACCTCGCCGCTCACCTTGACGATGCCCTCGTCGTTCAGGACGGAGTAGATCAGCGCTTCGAGCGTCGCGCCGCGGTCAGCGCCGTCGAAAAAGAAATCGGTGTGCGGCGTGATGCGAAACGGCGGTTCGCTCAGCCCGAAGTGCTCGAGGTACATGCGCCTCGGGGCCCGCTAGCTCTTCGCCTGGGGCGGCGATTCCCCGCTCGCCGCGCTCATGCGGCTGTAGAGCGTTGAGCGGTTCACGCCCAGCAGCTTGGCCGCCTGGCTCATGTTGCCGCTGGTCAGGCGCAGCGCGGCTTCGATGTAGGCGCGCTCCCAGGCCCCGAGCGTCTGGTCGAGATGGAAGCTGCGCTCGCGCTCGATCTGCTTGAGCGCCTGCGCCAGCAGGCCGGACTCGCCGCCCTCGGGGCCGAGCGGCGTCTCGAGGTCGAACTCGGGTTCGAGCTCCGCAACCGAGAGCCGCTGCCCCGCGTACTTGGTGGTGAGCCGGATCACGATGTTGCGCAGCTCGCGCACGTTGCCGGGGAAGGGGTAGGCGAGCCAGCGCTTCTCGGCCGCGCCGTCGAGAGAAAACGGCTGCGCCCCGGACTGTTCGGCGTAGAAGCGGCGGAAGTGCTCGAGCAGCAGCAGCTTGTCGGACTCCATCTCTCGCAGCGGCGGCACGCTAAGGGTCAGGACCGAGAGGCGGTGGTAGAGGTCGGCGCGGAAGGTGCCGCGCTTCACTTCCTGGCGCAAGTCGCGGTTGGTGGCGGCGACCACTCTGGCGCGCGAGACGCGCCCATGGGTCTCGCCCACGCGCTGGTACTCGCCGTTCTCGAGCACGCGCAGCAGCTTGGCCTGCATCTCGAGCGGAAGCTCGCCGATTTCGTCCAGAAACAAGGTGCCGTCGTGCGCGTCCTCGAAGTAGCCGGACTTGTTGCCGCTGGCGCCGGTAAAGGCGCCCTTGACGTAGCCGAACAGCGTCGGTTCGACCAGCGAGGGCGAGATGGCGGCGCAATTGAGCGCGAAGTAGGGCTTGGCGGCGCGCGCGGACTGCCGGTGCAGGCTTTGCGCCACCAGGTCCTTCCCGCTGCCCGATTCGCCCTCGACCAGGACCGGGAAGGGCGAATCGGCGAATTGAGCGATCTGGCTCCTCAGCTTGGCGAGCGCCGGGCAGCCGCCGATCAGGCCGTTCGCTTCCTCGGGTCGCCCGCCGAGCTCGGCCGCGCGCACTTCGAGCGCACGGGTAAGCGTGCGCTTGAGCGTCTCGGGATCGCAGGGCTTGGCGATGAACTCCGCCGCTCCGAGCGTGCGCGCGTGGCGCGCGTGGGCGGCGTCGTTCTGACCCGACAGGACGAAGATCTTCATGCTTGGCGAGTGCGCCAGCAGGTCCGCGATGAGCTGGAATCCCTCGTCGGGAACGTGCGGCACCGGCGGCAGCCCGAGGTCGACCAGCGCGAGCTGCGGCGCCTGCGGCAGCTGGCGCAGCAGCGCGATCGCCTGCTCGCGCGAGTCGGCGGTGAGGACCTCGAAGTCGGTTCCGAGCGCGAACGACAGCGTATCGGTGATCAATTCGTCGTCGTCGACGATGAGCAGCGACGGCTTGCCTTCTCGCGCTTCGCGCAGGTTAGTTGCCATCACCGCGTATGCATCTCAGAAACGCCCGTTCGAGGTTGGGCTCCGAAAAACGGTCGCAGAGCTGGGCCGGCGCGCCGTGGAACCTGATCGCGCCCCGGTCCAGCACCGCCACCGCGGAGCACAGCTCCTCGATGTCGGCCAGAACGTGCGACGTGATCAGCAGCGCCCGCCCCTCGCCGACGAGCCGCCGCAGCACCGATTTGACCGCGACCCGGCCGGCAGGGTCAAGGCCGCTCATGGGCTCGTCCAGCACGTAGATCTCGCGCTCGACCAGGAAACAGGCTGCCAGCCCGAGCTTCTGGGTCATTCCCTTGGACAGCTCGCGCACCGGGCGCTCGAGCACACCCGGCTCGAGCTCGAGTTCGGCAAGCAGCGCCGCGGCGCGCGCCGCGGCGTAGCGCGCGCCCGCGAGCGACTGCATCAGCTCGAGAAACTCCCGGCAGCGCAGGTAGTGCGGCGGCACGAAGCGCTCCGGGACGTACGCCAGCCGGCGGCGCGCTTCCGGGCGATTGCTCGGCACACCGAACAGCTCGATGCGCCCCGCGTCGTGGGCGCACAGATCGAGAAGGCATTTGATCAGCGTGGTCTTGCCTGCCCCGTTCACGCCCGCCAGCCCGACCGATTCGCCGACCCCGACGGCGAGGTCGACCCCGCGCAGCACCGTGCGGGTGCCATAGTGCTTTTCGAGGCCGACCACGCTCACCGCGGGCGCCGCCTGAGGTGCATCGGACAAGGGCATGGACGCTAATATATAGGTATTCGAGTAAAATCCGCCCTTTCCCTGCGGCGCCATTTCCTCTTGCCGGACTCCAACATCGTCGAAGTCGAGAACGTCTGGTTCGGCTACGACCCCGAGCGCCCCGTGCTGCGCGACGTCAGTGTGGCGATCCCGCGCGGCAAGGTGGTGGCGATCATGGGCCAGTCAGGATGCGGCAAGACGACTCTGCTGCGCATCATCGGCGGAGTTCACATGCCGAGCAGGGGACGGGCGCGGGTCCTGGGAGAGCTGACCGGCGAGCTCGACCAGGACGGCCTGTATGCCATGCGCCGCCGGATGGGAATGCTGTTCCAGTTCGGCGCGCTGTTCACCGACATGTCGGTCTACGACAACGTGGCGTTCCAGATGCGCGAGCACACCGACCTGCCGCAGGACCTGATCCACGATCTGGTGATGCTCAAGCTGCAGGCGGTCGGCCTGCGCGGCGCGGCGCGCTTGATGCCGTCCGAGCTTTCCGGCGGCATGGGGCGGCGCGTAGCGCTCGCGCGTGCCATCGCGCTCGACCCGCAGCTGATGCTCTACGACGAGCCTTTCACTGGCCTGGACCCGATCTCCTTTGGCGTCATCGCGCGCCTGGTCAGGACCCTGAACGACGCGCTCGGCGCCACCTCCATCGTCGTCAGCCACGACGTGCAGGAGTGCCTCGACATCGTCGATTACCTCTACTTCGTCGCCGACGGGCAGGTCGTGGCCAAGGGCACGCCGGAGGAGATCCGGGCCTCGCAGGAGCCGTTCGTCGACCAGTTCGTGCACGGTAAGGTCGACGGCCCGGTGCCATTCAACTACCCGGCGCCGGCGTACGGCGCCGACCTCGAACTGACGGAGGCCTGAGATGGCGGGCAAGGCGCTGCGCGGCTACTTCGAGCGGCTGGGAAACCAGGTGACCTCGGGGGTGTGGCAGCTCGGTTTCGCGGCCCGCTTCCTAGGCTACTTGCTTCTGCACTCGGGCACGGCCCTGCGGCGCTTCAGCCTGACGATCCGCGAGATCTACTTCGCCGGCGTTCTGTCGCTCGTCATCATCATGGTTTCGGGCCTGTTCGTCGGCATGGTGCTCGGGCTGCAGGGCTACAACACTCTCGAGCGTTACGGTTCCTCGGAAGCGCTCGGGGTACTGGTGGCGCTGTCGCTGGTGCGCGAGCTCGGTCCGGTGGTCGCGGGGCTGCTGTTCGCCAGCCGCGCGGGATCGGCGATCACCGCCGAGATCGGGCTGATGAAGGCTACCGAGCAGATTTCGGCCATGGAGATGATGGCGGTCGATCCGATCGCGCGCATCGTCGCGCCGCGCTTCTGGGGCGGGGTGATCTCGATGCCGCTGCTCGCGGCGCTGTTCTCGGCCATGGGAATTTTCGGCGGCTACCTGGTGGGCGTGAAGCTGATCGGGGTCGACGAGGGGGCGTTCTGGTCGCAGATGCAGGCTGCAGTCGACGTGCGCGAGGACATCCTGAACGGCGTCTTCAAGAGCATCGTGTTCGGCTTCGCGGTTTCCTGGATCGCGGTGTTCGAAGGCTACGACGCGGCGCCCACGGCGGAAGGGGTATCGCGGGCGACAACCCGAACGGTGGTCACCTCGTCGCTTGCCATACTGGCGCTGGACTTCGTGCTCACCGCGCTGATGTTTACGGGAGGTACCGCAACATGAATCGCACCACCATCGATCTTTGGGTCGGAATTCTGGTCGCGGCGGGCCTGGCCGCGCTGCTTTTTCTCGCCCTCAAGGTGGGGAACCTGGCCTCGTTTTCGGCCGCCAAGACGTACGAGGTATCGGGCAATTTTGCTAATATCGGCGGCCTGAAGGTGCGCGCTCCGGTCAAGAGCGCCGGCGTGGTTGTGGGCCGGGTAAGTAACATTCGGTTCGACACCCAGACCTATGAGGCGGTAGTGACCATGAGCCTGGATTCGGATTACCGGTTCCCGCGCGACACGGTGGCGAAAATCCTGACTTCGGGGCTGCTGGGCGAGCAGTACATCGGGCTTGAGGCGGGAGGCGACACCAAGATGCTCGCAAATGGCGGCAAGCTGAAGCTTACCCAGTCGGCGGTGGTGCTGGAGAACCTGATCAGCCAGTTCCTGTTCAGCAAGGCGGCCGAAGGCAAGGACAGCTCCAAGTGACCCGCCGCGCACAAATTGTGCTGCTCGCGTTAGCGCTCGCCGGGGCCAGCGGGTGCGCGAGCGTCCCCAACCCCGATCCGAGCGATCCGTTGGAGGGGTTCAACCGTTCCGTGTACCGCTTCAACGACGCCTTCGACAGGGCGATCGCCAAGCCGGTTGCGACCGCGTACAAGGATGTCCTGCCCAACCCGGTGCGCAACGGCGTGCGCAACTTCTTCTCCAACATCGCCGACCTGTTCATCGGCGCCAACAATCTGCTGCAGGGCAAGCCGGAGGAGGCGCTGACCGACTGGATGCGCTTCGCGGTCAACACTACATTCGGCGTGGTCGGGATCGCGGACTGGGCGACCGACATGGGCCTGGACAAGCACAACGAGGACTTCGGTCAGACCTTCGGCCGCTGGGGCGTCGGCAGCGGCCCCTACCTCGTGCTGCCGTTCCTCGGACCGAGCACGGCGCGCGACAGCGTGGGCACCGTGTTCGACATGCATTTCGACCCGGTCTCGAACCACGACCCGGTGGACGAGCGCAATGCCGCCATCGTGCTGCGCGTGACCAGCCAGCGTGCGGACCTGCTCGACGCGAGCAGCCTGCTCGAGCAGGCGGCCCTGGACCCCTACCTGTTCATGCGCGACGCCTATCTGCAGCGGCGCAGGAGCCTGATCTACGACGGCAGGCCGCCGCGCGAGCCCATGTCGCAGACAAAACCTGCGGCGGTGCCCGTCCACGCGGGCTATGAGCCGCGGATTCCGGCCAATTACGGTTCTGTGCTGGCTGCGTCAGCTGGAGGATCGGAACATGCCAAACCGCATTGAAGGTGCACTCGCGGGTGTTGCGCTCGTCGCTGCGGTGACGTTAGCCGGCGCGGCGGGCGCGGACACGCCGCCGGACGTTCTGGTGAAGCAGGTCACGCTCGAAGTGGTCTCGATCATCAAGAGCGACAAGGATATTCAGAGCGGCGACCGCAGGAAAGTCGTCGGCCTGATCGAGGCCAAGGTGCTGCCGCACTTCGATTTCACCAGTATGACCGCGACCGCGGTGGGCCTCGCCTGGAGGAAGGCCAGCCCCGAGCAGAAGATGCGCCTGACCGAGGAATTCAAGACGCTGCTGGTGCGGACCTACGCCAGCGCGCTTGCGGCGTACAGCGACCAGAAGTTCGATTTCCGGCCGCTGCACGCGCGGCCGAACGACACCGACGTGACGGTGCAGGTGCGCATCATCCAGCCCGGAAGGCAGTCTGTGCCGATCGATTACGGCATGGAGAAGACCGCCTCGGGCTGGCAAGCCTACGATGTCACCGTGGGGGGCGTGAGCCTGGTGGCGAACTACCGCACCGAATTCGGCAACATCGCTCGTGCGGAGGGGCTCGACGGCCTGATCCGCACCCTGCACGCGAAGAACGAATCGCTCGCGCAGTCCGGGGAGCCGGGCAAGAAGTGATCCAGCGCGACGCAACCACTCTGAGGCTGAGCGGCCCGGTGACGCTTGCGAACGTCGCGCAGGTGCTGGAGGAAGGCCTGCAGCAGATCCGCGACGGCGCGCGCACCGTCGATCTCGGCGAGGTGACGGAGCTCGATTCCTCGCTGCTGGCGATGCTGCTTGCCTGGCTGCGGGAGGCGAAGGGGCAGAATTCCGAGCTCGCTTTCGCCAACCTGCCGCAGGGCCTCGAGACGATCGCAAAACTGTACGGCGTGGACGGGCTCCTGTCCGCCCCGGGCGCGCACCACTGACCTCCGCGATCGAGATCCGCGGCGTCGAGAAGCGCTACGGCAAGCTGCGCGCGCTCGACCGGGTGAGCCTTGCCATCGCGCAGGGCGAATTCTTCGGTCTGCTGGGGCCGAACGGCGCCGGCAAGACTACCTTGATCAGCATCATCGCCGGGCTCGCGCGCGCCGACGCCGGCTCGGTCTCGATCCTGGGCGCAGACGTCGTCGCCGATTACCGCCGCGCGCGCAGGCTGCTCGGCATCGTGCCGCAGGAGCTGGTGTTCGACCCCTTCTTTACGGTGCGCGAGACGCTGCGCTTTCAGTCGGGCTACTTCGGCATCCGCCGCAACGACGCCTGGATCGACGAGGTCATGCACCACCTCGACCTGAGCTCCAAAGCGGACGTCAACATGCGCGCGCTCTCCGGCGGCATGAAGCGCCGCGTTCTGGTGGCGCAGGCGCTGGTGCACAAGCCGCCGGTGATCGTGCTCGACGAGCCCACCGCGGGCGTGGACGTCGAGCTGCGCCAGGGCTTGTGGCACTTCGTGCGGCGGCTCAATCGCGACGGCCACACGGTGGTGCTCACCACGCACTATCTCGAGGAGGCGGAATCGCTGTGCACCCGAATCGCGATGCTCAAGGCCGGGCGCGTGGTCGCGCTCGACTCGACTCGCAACCTGCTGGCGAGCGTCTCCGGCCTGTACCTCAAGCTCGGGCTCGAGCGCGAGGTGCTGCCCGAGGCGCTGGCCGCGCGCCTGGTGGGTCGTGACGGCGCGCGCGTCACGCTGCACATGGAAAACTACGCCGAGATCGAGGCGGTGCTCGCGGGGCTGCGGGAGGCCGGCGTCGGCGTCACGGAATTCGAGCTCGAGCAGCCCGACCTGGAGGAGGTCTTCATGGGCGTGATGGGACGGCCCTGATGACCGGCTTCGCGACCCTGCTCTATAAGGAGCTGCTGCGCTTCTGGAAGGTGAGCTTCCAGACCATGGCGGCGCCGGTGCTCACCGCGCTGCTCTACCTGCTGATCTTCGCCCACGCGCTCGAAGGGCGGGTGAACGTCTACCAGGACGTGAGCTACACCGCGTTCCTGGTGCCGGGCCTGGTGATGATGAGCGTGCTGCAGAACGCTTTTGCCAACAGCTCCTCCAGCCTGATCCAGTCGAAGATAACCGGCAACCTGGTGTTCGTCCTGCTCGCGCCGGTGTCCTACGTCGAGCTCTTCTGGGCCTACGTGCTGGCCTCGATGGCGCGTGCGATGGCGGTGGGACTCGGGGTGCTGGCCGCGGGCGCGTGGTTCGTGCCGCTGCGCGTCGACGCACCGTTGTGGGCGCTCGCCTTCGCGCTGCTCGGCAGCGCGCTGCTCGGCACGCTTGGGCTGGTGGCGGGCATCCGGGCCGAGCGCTTCGACCAGCTGGCCGGGTTCCAGAATTTCGTCATCCTGCCGCTGACCTTCCTCTCCGGCGTGTTCTACTCGATCCATTCCCTGCCGGCGTTCTGGCAGACGATGTCCCACGCCAATCCCTTCTTCTACATGATCGACGGCTTCCGCTACGGATTCTTCGGCGTTTCCGACGTATCGCCCGTGGTGAGCCTCGCCGTGGTCGGGTTAAGCTTCGTGCTGATTGCGGCGGGCACGCTGTGGATGCTCAAGCGCGGCTACAAACTGCGGGGATAGGACGATGGTGACGGCGGACAGCGTCAAGCAGGGCATTGCGGCGGGCCTCGAGTGCGAGCACCTTGAGGTCGAGGGCGACGGGGAGCACTTCCAGGCCCTGGTCGTGTCGCGTCAGTTCGAGGGCCGCAACCGGGTGCAGCGCCACCAGCTCGTGTACCAGGCGCTCGGCGACCGCATGCGCGAGGAGATCCACGCGCTGTCGATGCGCACGGTCACCCCGGAGGAGTGGCGGGCCGGTGGATAAGCTGCGCATCACCGGCGCCAGACAGCTGACGGGCGAAATACGCGTCTCGGGCGCCAAGAACGCCGCACTGCCGATCATGTGCGCGGCGCTGCTCACCGAAGGCGCACTCGCGCTCGAAAACGTGCCGCGCCTGATGGACGTCGCCACGATGTCGAGGCTGCTCGCGCGCATGGGGGTCGAGATCGGCCCGCAGCGCGACGGCCGCATCGAGCTGCGCGCCGCTCGCGTGACCGACCCGCAGGCGCCCTATGAGCTGGTGAAGACGATGCGGGCGTCGGTGCTGGTGCTCGGGCCGCTGCTCGCGCGCTGCGGCCGCGCGCGCGTCTCGCTGCCCGGCGGTTGCGCGATCGGCCAGCGGCCGGTGGACCAGCACGTCAAGGGCCTGCAGGCGATGGGCGCGAATATCGTGGTCGAGCACGGCTACATGGACGCGCGCGTCGAGCGGCTGCGCGGGGCGCGCATCGTGATGGATCTGGTGACCGTCACCGGCACCGAGAACCTGATGATGGCGGCCACGCTGGCAGAAGGCACCACGCTGCTGGAGAACGCCGCGCGCGAGCCGGAAGTGGTCGATCTGGCGCGCTGCCTGAGCGCGATGGGCGCCAAGATCGAGGGCGCCGGCGGCGACGTGATCCGCATCGAGGGGGTCGCCTCGCTCGGCGGCGCGGCGCACGCGGTGATGCCCGATCGTATCGAGACCGGCACCTACCTCGCGGCGGTGGCCGCCACCGGGGGCAAGGTGAGGCTCGCCGGCTGCGCGCCGGAATCGCTCGAGGCCACCCTCGAAAAGCTGCGCGAGGCGGGCGCACGGATCGCGGTCGAGGGCGACGCGATCGGGATCGAGATGTCGGGCCGTCCGCGCGCCGTAAGCCTGCGCACGGCGCCCTACCCGGGCTTTGCCACCGATATGCAGGCCCAGTTCATGGCGCTGAATGCCATCGCACGCGGAACCGCGCTGATCACCGAGACGATCTTCGAGAACCGCTTCATGCATGCGCTCGAGCTGCAGCGCCTTGGCGCCGACATCACCATCCAGGGCAGCACCGCGGTGGTCAGCGGGGTCGAGCGGCTGCAGGGTGCAAGCGTGATGGCGACCGACCTGCGCGCCTCCGCCGGGCTGGTGATCGCGGGGCTGGTGGCCGAAGGGCAGACCGTGATCGAGCGCATCTACCACCTCGATCGTGGCTACGAGGCGCTCGAGGCGAAGCTCGCTGCGCTCGGCGCGCGGGTCGAGCGGGTCCGCTGAGCGCGGTGCGGTAAAATCCCGCGCTTGCTCACGCGGGTTGCCCTGCCATGACCATCAGCATCGCCCTGTCCAAGGGCCGGATTTTCGACGAGACCGCGCCGCTGCTCGCGCGCGTGGGCATCCGGCCCGACGAGGATCCGGGGGCCTCGCGCAAGCTCGTGATCGGCACCAACCGGCGCGGCCTGCGCCTGATCGTGGTGCGCGCCTCGGACACGCCGACCTACGTGCAGTTCGGGGGTGCGGACCTCGGCATCGCCGGCAAGGACGTGCTGGTCGAGCACGGCGGGGAGGGGCTGTACCAGCCGGTCGACCTGGGCATCGCGCGCTGCCGCATGATGGTGGCGGTGCGCAAGGGGTTCGACTACGAAGGTGCGGTGCGCCGGGGCGCGCGGCTGCGCGTCGCCACCAAGTACCTGCGCACCGCGCGCGAGCACTTCGCCGCCAAGGGGGTGCACGTCGACCTGATCAAGCTCTACGGCTCGATGGAGTTGGCGCCGATCGTCGGCCTGGCCGATGCGATCGTCGACCTGGTCTCGAGCGGCAGCACGCTGCGCGCCAACGACCTGGTCGCGGTCGAGGAGATCATGCCGGTCTCGGCCCGGCTGGTGGTCAACCAGGCGGCGCTGAAGATGAAGCGCGCCCAGCTGCAGCCGCTGGTCGAGGCCTTCGCGCGCGCGGCCGGGGAGCGGCGGTGAAGCTGCGCCGCCTCTCGAGCCGCGAGGCGGGCTTCGACGCCGCGCTCGCGGCGCTCACGCGCTACGAGGCGGCGCAGGACGGCACGGTCGAAGCGACGGTGCGCGCGATCGTCGCCGAGGTGCGCGCGCGGGGCGACGCGGCGCTGCTCGAGTACACGCGCCGCTTCGACCGTGCCCAGGCGGACTCGGTCGCGGCGCTGGAGGTCCCGCGCGCGGAACTCGACGCCGCGCTGGCCGGCTTGCCCGCGGCGCGGGCGCAGGCGCTGCGCGAGGCTGCCGCGCGCGTGCGCGGCTACCACGAACGCCAGCTCGCGCAGTCCTGGCAGTACGCGGAAGACGACGGCACCGTGCTCGGGCAGCGCGTCACGCCGCTCGAGCGCGTCGGCCTGTACGTGCCCGGCGGCAAGGCGGCGTACCCCTCCTCGGTGCTGATGAACGCGATTCCGGCCAAGGTGGCGGGAGTGGGCGAGCTGGTGATGGTGAGCCCGGCCCCGGGCGGCGAGCGCAACTCGCTGGTGCTCGCCGCGGCGGCCCTGGTCGGCGTCGATCGCGTGTTCGCGCTTGGCGGCGCGCAGGCGGTCGCGGCGCTCGCCTACGGAACCGAAAGCGTGCCGCGGGTGGACAAGATCGTCGGTCCGGGCAACGCCTATGTCGCGGCGGCCAAGCGCCAGGTGTTCGGCCAGGTAGGGATCGACATGATCGCCGGGCCGTCGGAGATCCTGGTGATCGGCGACGGCTCGACGCCACCGGACTGGATCGCGCTCGATCTGTTTGCGCAGGCCGAGCACGACGACGTGGCGCAGGCGCTGCTGCTGTCGCCCAGCCTCGAGTACCTGGACGCGGTGCAGAAATCGATCGAGGCGCTACTGCCGACGATGCCCCGGCGCGCCGTGATCGAGGCTTCGCTCGCCGCGCGCGGCGCGCTGGTGCAGGTGCGCGACCTGGACGAGGCCTGCGCGCTCGCCAACCGCATCGCGCCCGAGCACCTCGAGCTCTCCGTCGCCGAGCCCGATGCATGGCTGCCGAAGCTGCGAAATGCCGGCGCCATCTTTCTCGGGCGCTGGAGCTCGGAAGCGGTGGGCGACTACTGCGCCGGACCGAACCACGTCCTGCCGACCGCCGGTACGGCGCGCTTTTCCTCGCCGCTCGGGGTCTACGACTTCCAGAAGCGCTCGAGCCTGATTTCGGTTTCGCGTGCGGGCGCCGCTACCTTGGGGCGCGTCGCCGCCACGCTCGCCGAGGGCGAGGGCCTCATTGCGCATGCGCGCTCCGCGCAGGCGAGGTTCAAGTGAACCCTGATCAACTGATCCGGCCGGAGATCCTCGCGCTCAAGGCCTACCACGTGCCCGACGCCGGGAACATGGTCAAGCTCGACGCGATGGAGAATCCCTACTCGCTTCCGGCCAAGATGCGCCGCGAGCTGGCGCAGGTGCTCGCAGGGGTCGATCTCAACCGCTACCCGGAGCCCTCGGGCCGCAAGCTGCGCGAGCTGCTGGCGCGCACCATGCGCGTGCCGGTAGGCATGGAACTGCTGCTCGGCAACGGCTCGGACGACCTGATCCAGATGGTGACCTTCGCTCTGGCGCGCCCCGGCGCGGTAATGATGTACCCGGCGCCGACCTTCGTCATGTACGGCATGGACGCCGTGCTGGCCGGGATGAAGGCGCTCGAGGTGCCGCTGCGCACCGACTACACGCTCGATCTCGAGGCCTTCCTCGCGCAGCTGAAGGCGCACGACCCGGCGCTGGTGTTCATCGCTTACCCGAACAACCCGACCGGCGTGCTCTACAACGAGGAGGACGTGGTCGCGATCCTGCGCGCGGCCAACGGGCTGGTGGTAATCGACGAGGCCTACCACGTGTTCGCGCAGAAGAGCTTCATGCCGCGGCTGGCGGAGTTCCCGAACCTGGTGGTGATGCGCACCGTGTCCAAGCTCGGGCTGGCCGGGATCAGGCTCGGCTACCTGGCTGCGAGCCCGCGCTGGGTCGAGCAGTTCAACAAGGTGCGCCAGGCCTACAACGTCAACGTGCTGACCCAGGCCGCCGCGCTCTACGTGCTCGAACGCATCGAGGTGCTCGAGGCGCAGGCCGCGCGCATCCGCGCCGACCGCGCCCGGCTGGGCGAGGCGCTGGCCGCGCTCGAGGGCGTCACCGTTTATCCGTCGCAGGCGAACTTCTTCATGATCCGGGTGCCCGACGCCGGCCGCACCTGGGAAGTGCTGCGGCGCCAGGGGGTGCTGGTGAAGAACCTCGACGGACCGGCGCTGCCGAACTGCCTGCGCGTGACCGTCGGCACGCCCGACGAAAACCGTATACTGTTAGCCGCGCTGCGCGAAGCGCTCTGAGAATCCGATGCGTACCGCCGAAGTCGTCCGCAACACCAAGGAAACGCAGATCCGCGTCAGGCTAGACCTGGACGGTGGCGGCGCGGCCAAGCTCGCCACCGGGATCCCGTTTCTGGAGCACATGCTCGACCAGGTGGCGCGCCACGGCATGATCGACCTGGAGATCGACGCCAAGGGCGACCTGCACATCGACGCCCACCACACCGTCGAGGACATCGGCATCACGCTCGGCCAGGCTTTCGCCAAGGCGATCGGCGACAAGGCGGGCATCAGGCGCTACGGCCACGCCTTCGTGCCGCTCGACGAGGCGCTGTCGCGCGTGGTGATCGATCTTTCCGGCCGCCCGGGGCTCGAGTTCCACGTTGCCTGGACGCGTGCGCTGATCGGCGAGTTCGACGTCGACCTGGTGCACGAGTTCTTCCAGGGTTTCGTCAACCACGCCCAGGTCACGCTGCACGTCGACAATCTGCGCGGCGACAACGCGCACCATCAGTGCGAGACGGTGTTCAAGGCCTTCGCCCGCGCGCTGCGGACGGCGGCCGAGGCCGATCCGCGCGCGGGCGCCGACATACCTTCGACCAAGGGCTCCCTGTAAGTTGACAATCGCGGTCGTCGATTACGGCATGGGGAACCTGCGCTCCGTGTCCAAGGCGCTCGAGCACGTCGCGCCGAAGGCCGGGGTGCGAGTGACCGCGGACGCGGCGGAGATACGCTCCGCCGAGCGCGTCGTCGTGCCCGGGCAGGGCGCGATGCCGGACTGCATGCGCGAACTCGCCGCGCGCGGGCTGGTCGAGCCGGTGCTCGAGGCTTCGCGCGACAAGCCGTTTCTCGGCATCTGCATCGGTTTGCAAATGCTTTTCGAGCGCAGCGAAGAAGGCGGCGTGCAGGGGCTGGGCGTTCTCGCCGGCGCGGTGCGGCGCTTCGCTTCAGACATGCGCGACGAGCGTACCGGCGAGCGCCTGAAGGTGCCGCACATGGGCTGGAACGAGGTCGCACAGGCGCAGCGCCACGCGCTGTGGCAGGGTATTGCCGATAGCAGTCGCTTCTATTTTGTGCACAGCTACTACGCCGACGAGGCGGATCCGGCCGTTCGTAGCGGGCGCACGAACTACGGCACGGCCTTTACCGCCGCGGTTGCGCGCGATAATATCTTTGCCGTACAGTTCCACCCGGAAAAGAGCCAAGCGGCTGGATTGCAGCTCCTGCGCAACTTCGTTTACTGGCAACCCTGATTTTTCCAGCGCCCCGCGCGCGCCCTGGCGTCACGACGCCGTGCCGCCCCCCGACAGAGCCATGCTGATCATCCCCGCGATCGACCTCAAGGACGGGCGCTGCGTGCGCCTCAAACAAGGCGACATGAGCACCGCCACGGTGTTTTCAGAGGATCCGATCGCCATGGCACGGCACTGGGCCGAGCAGGGCGCGCGGCGACTTCACATCGTCGACTTGAACGGCGCGGTGGCGGGCCGGCCAAAGAACGAGAAGGTGATCCGCGCCATCATCAACGCGATCGGCGAGCAGGTGCCGATCGAGCTCGGGGGCGGCATCCGCGACCTCGACACGATCGAGAGCTACATCGACGCCGGCGTGCAGTACGTGGTGATCGGCACCGCCGCGGTGAAGAACCCCGGCTTCCTTTCGGATGCCTGCTATGCGTTCCCGGGGCGCATCATCGCCGGGCTCGATGCCAAGGACGGCAAGGTCGCGGTCGAAGGCTGGTCGAAGATGACGGGGCACGACGTCGTCGATTTGGCGAAGAAATACGAGGAGTACGGCGTCGAGGCGCTCATCTACACCGACATCGGCCGCGACGGCATGATGGGCGGGATCAACATCGAGGCCACGCTCAAGCTCGCGCAGGCGATCAAGACGCCGGTCATCGCCTCGGGCGGGCTGGACAGCGTCAAGGACGTCGAGACCGTGTGCGCCAAGCTCGCCCCGGAGGGCATCATCGGCGCGATCGCCGGGCGCGCGCTGTACGAAGGCAAGCTCGACTTCAAGAAAGCGCAAGCGGCCGCGGACAAGGCGGTTGGCAAGGAGTAGCGCAGTGTCGCTCGCCAAGCGCGTCATCCCGTGCCTCGACGTGACCGCGGGCAGGGTGGTGAAGGGCGTGAACTTCGTCGGCCTGCGCGACGCCGGCGATCCGGTCGAGATCGCGGCGCGCTACGACGAGCAGGGCGCCGACGAGCTGTGCTTTCTCGACATCACCGCCAGCTCGGACGAGCGCGACATCATCGTGCACGTGATCGAGGCGGTGGCCGCGCGGGTGTTCATTCCGCTCACGGTCGGCGGCGGCGTGCGCAAGGTGGAGGACGTGCGGCGGCTGCTCAACGCGGGCGCCGACAAGGTTTCCATCAACACTGCGGCGGTGCAGAATCCGAAGCTTGTGCGCGAGGCCTCGGACAAGGTCGGCAACCAGTGCATCGTGGTCGCAATCGACGCCAAGCGCCGGGCGGGCGGCGGCTGGGAGGTCTATACCCACGGCGGGCGCAGGGCCACGGGGATCGATGCGGTCGAGTGGGCGCGGCGCATGCAGCAGGCCGGCGCGGGCGAGATTCTGCTTACAAGCATGGACCGCGACGGCACGCGCGAGGGCTTCGATCTGAGCCTGACGCGCGCGGTGTGCGATGCGGTGGGCGTGCCGGTGATCGCCTCGGGCGGAGTGGGGACGCTGGAGCATATGGCCGAGGGCGTGCTGGACGGCGGCGCCGACGCGGTGCTGGCGGCGAGCATCTTCCACTTCGGCGAGCACACCGTGGGCGAGTGCAAGGCGCTGATGAAGGCGCGCGGGATCGAGGTCAGGCTATGAGCGACGAATGGCTCGACGAGCTGAGCTGGAACGAGCAGGGGCTGGTTCCGGCGATTGCGCAGGACGCCGCCAGCGGCAGGGTGCTGACGCTGGCGTGGATGAACCGCGAAGCGCTGGCCGAAACGGCCAACAGCGGCCGCGCAGTCTACTGGTCGCGCTCGCGCGCCAAACTGTGGCGCAAGGGCGAGGAGTCGGGGCACGTTCAGAAAGTGCTCGAGCTGAGGCTGGACTGCGACGCCGACGCGGTCCTGCTCAAGGTCGAGCAGGTCGGCGGCATCGCCTGCCACACCGGGCGCGAGAGCTGCTATTTCCGCAAGCTGGACAACGGGAGGTGGGTGGCGACGGATCCGGTGAAGAAGGATCCTTCGCTCATCTACGGCAAGAAATGAAACCTGGATTGTATGAGGCGCTCGAGCGCATCGCTGCCGTGATCGAGCAGCACAAGGGCGGCGACCCGGAGAAATCCTACGTCGCGCGGCTGACTGCGAAGGGCGAGGACGCGGTGCTGAAGAAGATCGGCGAGGAGGCTACCGAGACGGTGCTCGCGGCCAAAGGCGGCGACCGCCTGCAGCTGGTGCGCGAGACCGCCGACCTGTGGTTCCACTGCATGATCGCGCTCGCGCAGCACGGCCTGGGACCGGGCGATGTGCTCGCCGAGCTGCACCGGCGCGAGGGCATCTCGGGCATCGACGAGAAAGCCTCGCGCGATAAGAAATAGGGGACGGGATGAACGATCCGAACTGCCTGTTCTGCAAGATCGTGCGCGGCGAAATTCCGTCCAACAAAGTGTACGAGGACGACGACGTGCTCGCGTTCCACGACATCCGGCCGCTCGCGCCGGTGCACTTCATGCTCATCCCGAAGGAGCACGTGCCGTCGCTGTACGAAGCCGGCATGGCGCAGCACCGCGCGCTGGGCAAGATGCTGGCGCTGGCGGGCGAGCTGGCGCGCAAGCAGGGCGCAAGCGACGGCTTTCGCACCATCATCAACACCGGTCGGGTGGGGCATCAGGAGGTGTATCATTTGCACATGCACGTGATCGGAGGGCCGGATTCGCTCGGGCCCATGATCCAGCGGAGAAAATAGGAGGTCTTTATGGGTTCATTCAGCATCTGGCACTGGCTGATCGTGCTGGTCATCGTGATGATGATTTTCGGCACCAAGAAGCTGCGCAACATGGGCGCCGACCTGGGCGGGGCGGTACGCGGCTTCAAGGAAGGCATGCGCGAGGGCAGCGCCGACAAGGCTGGGGAGCCCGGTTCCGCACCTCAGGTAACGGGCAAGACGGTCGAGGGCGAGGTCAGGGAAAAGACCGAAACCAAGGCCTGAGTCCCGCCTCGCACCGACGTGCAACGGGCGCCCAGCGGGCGCCCTTTTCATCTCCAGACCCCACAAAGCCACCGTGTTCGATATCGGATTCACCGAACTGATGGTGATCGGCGTGGTCGCGCTGATCGTGATCGGGCCGGAGCGCCTGCCCGGCGTGGCGCGCACCGTCGGCCACCTGGCCGGGCGGCTGCAGCGCTACGTCGCGGACGTCAAGGCCGACATCAGCCGTGAAATGGAGTTCGACGAGCTGCGCAAGATGCGCGACTCGATGCAGCAGGCCGCGACCGAGGTCGAGACCTCGGTGCGCAGCGAGCTCAGCAAGACCGAGCAGGACCTCAACAAGGCGGTCACCGACGCGGTCGAGGACAAGTCGATTGCGCCCGAGACGGCGGCGATACCGGAGCCGCCGGCTGCGCCCGAGCCGCCCGCCGTGCCCGGGACGTCCGCCGCGTCCGACATTCCCGCTGAGCCGGACAAGCCCGCAGCGCCGGCGAAGCAAGCATGACCACCCAGGAATCCTTCATCTCGCACCTGATCGAGCTGCGCACGCGGCTCGTGCGCGCGGTGGCAGCGGTGCTGGTGGTGTTCGTCGGGCTTTACCTATGGCCCGGAGCGGGGCCGATCTATGACTTTCTGTCGCAGCCGTTGATGCGTGCGCTGCCCGAGGGCAGCAAGATGATCGCGATCGGCGTGGTGACGCCGTTCCTGGTGCCGATGAAAGTCACCGCGCTGGTCGCCTTCCTGATCGCTCTGCCCTACGTCCTGTACCAGGCGTGGGCGTTCGTCGCGCCGGGCCTGTACGAGCACGAGCGCAAGCTTGCGCTGCCGGTGGTGATCAGCAGCACTGTGCTGTTCCTTTCCGGGGTGGCGTTCTGCTACTACGTCGTTTTCGTACGGGTGTTCACCTTCATCCAGCATTTCGCGCCCAAGAGCATCACGCCGGCGCCGGACATCGAGGCCTACTTCAGCTTCGTCATCACCATGTTCCTCGCGTTCGGCGTCACCTTCGAGATCCCGATCATCGTCATGGTGCTGGTGCGCATGGGCGTGGTGAGCGTCGAGAAGCTGCGCGCGGCACGCCCCTACGTGATCGTGGGCGCCTTCATCGCCGCCGCCATCGTCACCCCGCCCGACGTGATTTCGCAGTTCATGCTCGCGGTCCCGATGTGCCTGCTGTACGAGGCGGGTCTGTTCTTCGCCCGCTTCGTCTCGAAGCGCGCCGCCGAAGCGAAGGAAGGCGGCGACGACAAGCCGCTGAGCGACGAGGAAATGGAGCGCGAGCTCGACCGCAGCTAGTAGCTTGGGGTCGGGCCTGCGGTTATGAATCACACCGACTACTGGCTCGGATTGATGCAGCGGCTCGCGCAAGAGGTGCGATCTCTGTCGGCTGCCCCCATGCGCGAGGGCGAGCGAAAGTTGTGTTGCACGCAGTGTGACTACGTGCTGCTGACCTCCGGCAGTGCGCGCCAGTTTTGCCCGAACGGCTGCGGGGAGCTTCGCGCCGACACTGCAAGCGAGGAATGAAGCAATTTCTCGCGCCGCGCTGCATATATCGACTCTGACCCCGATTCATCTCGCTTCAAGAAATCGCTCGATCAGGGCGAACTGGTCGGGGACGTTGAGCGCGGGCGCGTGGCCGCAGCCGGGGATGGTGACCACCACCGCGCGCGGGCCGCGCTTGCGCATCTCCTCGGCGGTGTCGGCGAGCAGGAGGTCCGAGCTCTCGCCGCGCAGGCAAAGCGTAGGCACGTCGATCGCGTCCCAGGCTTCCCACTGGTCGTAGTCGCGCGGGTGGTGGGTGAACTGGAGCACCATGTCCGGATCGTAATGCGGCGTCAGCTTGCCGTCGGGCAGGCGGCGCACCGAAGTCTCGGTCAGACGGCGCCACTGCTCATCCGACATCCAGCCGAAGGGCTTGTACACGGTGCGGAAGTACTGCTCGAGCTCGCTCACGCGCTCGAACTGCGGCGGACTGCCGGCGTAGCTTCGGATCCGCTCTACCGCGGCTTCGCCCAGCTTCGGTCCGATGTCGTTGAGCACAAGACGGCGAATTCGCCCCTTCATCTCGCCGGCGGCGAGCCGGATGCCGAGCGCGCCTCCCATGGAGGTGCCGAGCCAGTGCAAGCGTTCGAGTCCGAGCCGGTCCGCGAGCGACAGCGCGAGCCGGGCGTAGAACTCGAGGCAGTATTCTTTTGCGGGCTGCGGGCTCCATTGCGACAGTCCACGGCCGATCGTGTCGGGGCAGATCACGCGGTAGCGCGGCGCGAGGTGCGCGGCGATGTCGTCCATGTCGCGCCCGGTGCGCGCCAGGCCGTGCCAGGCAATCACGGCCTCCCGGTTGTCCGCGCCCCACTCGGTGTAGTGGATCTCGCGCCCGTTGCAAATCATGTAATTCGAGGTCTGGCTCATGCCCGTCTCGCTCGCAGCCGACCGACGATGCCGGTCGGGAAGTAGTACACGCACAGTACGAACAGCACCCCGAGCCAGAGCAACCAGCGGTCGGGGTGCAGCAGGTCGGGCAACAGCGGCACGCCGCTCACGGCGCCGCTGGCGACCTTCATCAGGTCGCGCAGGTAGCTCTGCGCCAGCACGAATATCGTGGCGCCGAGCACCGAGCCGTACATCGTCCCCATGCCGCCGATCACCACCATCAGCAGAATGTCGACCATGATGTCGAACGACAGCGTTGCCGCTGGCCCCGTATAGCGCAGCCAGACCGCGTACAGCAGCCCGGCCGCGGTCGCGCCCAGCGCGCCGATGCAGTTTGCGACCGTGCGGTAGACGACCGTGCGGGTGCCGAGCGCCTCGGCGCGGAACTCGTTTTCGCGAATCGAAAGCAGCACGCGGCCGAAGGGCGAATTGACGATGCGCAGCAGTGCGAGGAACAGCATCGTCGAGGCCGCGAGCACCAGGTAGTAGGACGCGAGGCGCGGATGCAGCAGGCGGGGCAGGCTGAAATTGATGCCGTCCTCGCCGCCGGTGAGCCACGACAGCTGCGAGGCGAGGATTTGGAAGAACGCGGCCACCGCGAGCGTGATCATGGCGAAGAAGATCGCGCGTACGCGCAGCGACAGCAGGCCCACGGCGACGGCAACCGCGGCCGAGAGCAGCAGCGCCAGCGCGCTTCCGGCCGCCAGGCTGCCCCAGCCCGGGCCCCAGTTAGCCGCCGCGAGGCCGACGCCGTAGCCGCCGATGCCGAAGAACATCGTGTGCGCGAAGGACACCACCCCGGTGTAGCCGAGCAGCAGGTCGTAGCTCGCGGCCAGCACCACGAACACCGCGATCTTAGCCGCGACGTCGAGCGAGCGCGTGCCGGGAAAGATGAACGGCGCCAGTATCAGCGCGGCCAGCACCAGCGCGAGCGCCGCGGCAAGCGCGCGGCTGCGGGGCAGGTCGCCCGAGAGCAGGGGACGCATCATTTCGCCACCGGATAAAGTCCGCGCGGGCGCCACAGCAGCACCAGCACCATCAGCAGGATGTTTGAGCCGAGCGCGAGCTTGGGCGCGAGAAATCCGGTGTAGTTCGCCATCAGACCGACCAGCAGCGCGCCGACGAAGCAGCCGCCGACCGATCCGAGACCGCCAATGATCACCACGATGAAGATCATCACCAGCACCTGCATGCCCATCTGGACATTGACCGACTCCTGGTACATGGCCCACATCGCGCCACCTAGGCCTGCCAGCGCGCTGCCGACGACGAACACGCCGACGAACAGGCGCCGGACGCGGTAGCCGAGCGCCTCGACCATCTCGGCGTTCTCGACCCCCGCGCGCACCAGCAGCCCGATGCGGGTGCGGTTGAGCAGCAGCCACATTGCGCCGAACAGCGCCAGGCCCGCCGCGACCGCGAGCACGCGGTAGCGCTCGATCGCCGCGTCGCCGAAGATGAACGACCCTGTGAGGGCCGTCGGGCGCGGCAGCGATATCAGGTCCGGTCCCCAGAAGACGATGATCAGCTGCTCGACCACGATCAGCCCGCCCATCGTCACCAAGATCTGGCGCAGGTGGTCGCCGTACACCGGCCGGATCACCACCCGCTCGAAGAACCAGCCCAGCGCGGCCGCGAGCGCGATCGCGGCCAGCACCGCCGCGCCGATCGCCGCGAGGTTGGCGGCAAGCCCCGGCGCCTGAGCCTGCCCTTTGAGCGCCAGGAGCACCGAAGCCGCGGCGTAAGCGCCGACCGAGATGAACACGCCGTGGGCGAAATTCATCACGTCCATCAGGCCGAAAACCAGGGTCAGGCCCGAGGCCATCATGAAGATCATCAGCCCCATCGCCAGGCCCGCCACCGTGAGCGTGATCCAGATCGGCAGGCTGGCGACAAGCGGCAGCGCGCCGAGGATCAGCACTGCGAGCAGCGCGAGCGGCAGCCAGTCCCGCTTCACTGGTGCGTCTCCAGCGAAAGGCCAAGCAGCTTCGCCTGCAGCGCCGGGTCGGCCACCAGCGCGTCCATTCGCCCGAGGTGGACGATGCGGCCAGAGTCCATCACCGCCACTGCGTCGCCGAGCGTCTGCGCGAAATGGAAATTCTGCTCCACCACCAGGATCGTAGTGTCGGTGCGCTTGAGTTCCCGGAAAGCCTCGATCATGTTGCCGATGATCGCCGGCGCGAGGCCCTTGGTCGGCTCATCGACCAGCAGCAGCTTTCTCGGCTCGATAATCGCGCGCGCGATCGCCAGCATCTGCTTCTGGCCGCCGGAAAGGTTGCCCGCGGCCGTCTGCCAGAACTTCTGCAGCGCCGGGAACAGGCCGAAGATCCAGTCCAGGCGCTTCGGATCGGGCGCGCCGCCGCGCGCGGCAAGCAGCATGTTCTCGCGCACCGTGAGGCCAGCGAAGATGCCCATGTTCTCGGGCACGTAGGCGACGCCGAGCCGCGCGATGTCGGGGGTCTTGAGATCCTGGATATCGGCCTTTTCGTAACGAATCCGTCCCGCCGAGGCGCGCCACAATCCCATGATGGTGCGCAGGCACGTGGTCTTGCCCGCGCCGTTCCGGCCCAGCAGCATGGTCAGGCTGCCGCGCGGCACGTCGAAGTCCACCCCTTGCAGGATGTGGTACTGGCCGATATGGGTATTTACCCCGACGAGCGAGAGCATCGCTTCAGCCACGCGCCACCCCGAGATAAGCCTCCTGCACGATCGGCGAGGCGATGACTTCGTCCGGCGCGCCGTCGGCCACCAGCTCGCCCTGGTGCAGGACGATGATGCGGTCCGCGAGCGAGCGCACCACGTCCATCTTGTGCTCGACCAGCAGCACCGTCTTGTCGCCCATCGCCTTGATGTGCTCGATCAGCTCGAGAATCACCGGCACCTCGTCCACGCCCATGCCGGCGGTGGGCTCGTCGAACATGAACACGTCGGGTTCGAGCGCGAGCAGGATCGCGACCTCGAGCTTTCTCTGGTCTCCGTGCGGCAGCGTGGCGGCCGGCAGATCGCGCTTGTCGGCCAGCGCCACCCGGTGCAGGGTGTGCTCTGCTTTTTCGATCAGCTCGACGTGCCGGGTCCACATCGACCACAGGTCCATGCCCAGCCCCGCGCGCGCCTGCACCGCCAGGCGCACGTTCTCGAGCACTGTCAGGCGCGGAAACAGGTTGGTGAGCTGGAACGCGCGCCCCACCCCGCGCCGCGTGCGCGCCGGCGCGCCGAGCGAGGTGACGTCCTCGCCGTAGAGCGACACCCGGCCGCTCGTGGCCCTGAGTTGGCCCGAGATTAGGTTGAAGTAAGTGGTCTTGCCCGCGCCGTTCGGCCCGACGATGGCGGTGAGGGTGCCCGGCCGGAAGGCGCAGGACACCGCGTTCACCGCCACGTGCCCGCCGAAGCGGATCGTCAGGCCATGGGTTTCCAGGACCGGGTGTTCCACGGTCCTCGCCTCCGGCGCGCTACGCGCTTAGCGCTTGTTCGTGATCGGAACTGGCAACTCGGACGCGTGGATCACGCGCACCAGGCTGAGCAGGTCCCACTCGTTCTTCTGCTGCGACGGCTTCTTGATGCGGAACTCGAACATGTCCTGCATCGCCTGGTGATCCTCCTTGCGGAAGGTCATCTTGCCCTTGGGCGTGTCGAACGACATGCCTTCCATGGCGGCGATCAGCTTCTCGGTGTCGGTGCCGCCGGCTTTCTTGATCGCGTCGACGATCGCGACCGCCGCCGCCATGCCGCCGCAGGTGAAGAAATCGGGCGGCATGCCGTAGCGCTTCTCGTGTTCCTTAACCAGCCAGTCGTTCATCTTGTTCTTGGGGAAGCCGTAGTAGTAGTAGATCGCGCCTTCCATGCCCGCGAGGTCTTTCCAGCCTTTCATGACCGGCAGGATGTTGCCCCCGGTGGCGAGCTCGATGCCGAAGCGCCCGGGATCGAGCGCGGCGATCTTGGTCGCCGGGTTCGCGCCGGCCCAGTAGATCACCAGCACCTTGCGCCCGGGCCTGTCCTTCAGCGCGGCGAAGATGCGTTCGGCCGAAGCGGTGAAATCGGTCGTCTTCTGCGGCGCGTACTCCTCGTGCACGATCTTCGCCTTCGAGCCGATCTGCGCCAGCGCGTCCTTGAGCGCTTTGATGCCGTCGCGGCCGAACGCGTAATCCTGCGCCAGGGTGGCGATCGACATTTTCCCCTTGAGCGACGCGGCGGCGGCGAGCCCGTCCTGGGTCGAGTTGCGCGAAGTGCGGAAGATGTAGCGGTTCCAGTTCGCGCCGGTGATCGAGTCGGCCACGGCGGGCTCGACCAGCAGGATCTTCTTGTACTCCTCGGCTACCGGCAGCATCGCCAGCGCCAGCCCCGAGCTGACCGGACCAACGGCGATGTCGGCCTTGTCGTCGCCGTAGGCGGCGGCGAGCTGCGATTTGGCGACGTCGGGCTTGAGCTGGGTGTCCTTCTCGATCACCACGATCTTGCGCCCGAGCACCTTCATCGTGCCGTGGGTCGCGTATTCGAGCCCCATCATGAAGCCGGTGTGGCTCTGCTTGGCGTAGGCCTCGAGCGCCCCGGTCTTGCCATACACGTGCGCGATGCGAATTTCCTGGGCGGACGCCAGGCTGGCGGCAGCGGCAAGCGCTAGCGCCGCCGCGAATTTAAGCGTGTGTTTCATACTCCCTCCTCAGTAGGAACTACCCGCCCCATTTCGCAATGTGCGTGCCAGGATGACTAATATAATGATTTATATAATTTAGTTAGATTATGTGAGCGCACACTCCGAATACAGGATGTCCGAAACGCGGACATAGAATCGGGGTCAGAGTCGGATTTCCTTTGAAATCAGGAGCGTCCTCCCTGCCCATAATGTCCGTAAGTCGGACACTGTGTCCGCTAAGCGGACAGGCGTTTGATCTCGGCAAGCTTCTCGTAAAGGGTGGCGCGCGAGATCCCTAGCAGCCTCGCAGCCGAGACCTTGTTGCCGCCGGTGGCCTCGAGCGCCGAACGGATCGAGCTGTGCTCGAGCTCGGTGATGAGTTGCGGCAGCGGGCGCAGCGCCGGCGCCATGGCGGTGCCCGCCGCGGCGGCGCGCGGCAGGATCATGGCGAAGTCTTCCGCCACGAGCCGCGCGTGGTCGGTCAGCATCGCCGCCTGCTCCAGCGCGTTGCGCAACTCGCGAATATTGCCGCGCCATTCGTGGCCGGCGAGCGCCGCCAGCGCCGCCGGGGTCAGCTCGCGCTGCGGCATGCCGGTGCGCGCGGCGATGTTCTCGAGCAGGTTCTCCGCCAGCGCCTCGAGGTCCGACAGGCGCTCGCGCAGCGGCGGCACCCGGATCGGCAGCACGCTCAGGCGGTAGTAGAGGTCCTCGCGAAACCGACCGTCGGCGACCCGCGCCTTCAGGTCGCGGCTGGTGGCGGCGATCACCCGTACGTCGACCTTGATCACCTTGTTCGAACCGAGCGGCTCTATTTCCTGCTCCTGCAGTGCGCGCAGCAGCTTCGCCTGCAGCGCGGGCGGCGCGTCGCCCACCTCGTCCAGGAACAGCGTGCCGCCGTCGGCCAGCACGAAGCGCCCGTCGCGGCCCTTGCGGTCGGCTCCGGTGTAGGCCCCGGGGACGACGCCGAAGAATTCTGCCTCGAGCAGCGTCTCGGGCACGGCGGCGAGGTTGACGCCGACGAACGGCTTGGCCGCGCGCGCCGATGCGGCGTGGATTGCGTGCGCGAGCAGCTCCTTGCCGGTGCCCGTTTCGCCCACCAGCAGGACGTTGCCCTCGGTCTGCGCCGCGCGCCGCGCCTGGCGCTTGACTTCGATTGCCGCCGGGCTCGAGCCGACGAAGCTGGCGAAGGTGTACTTTGCACGCCGCTGCGCGGCGAGCTCGCGTCGCGCTTCATCCAGGTCTTTTTGCAGCCGCGCGAACTTGCCGATCAGCGGCTGCAGCGTGGTCTCCGGATGGTCGAACAGCACCATGCCGAGCACGCCGATCACTTCGCCCGAGTCGTCGCGCAGCGGGATTCGGCTCACTACGAAAGTGCCCGCTTTGTTGGTCAGCAAGTCGAGCAGGATCGGCTTGCCGCTCTCGAGCACGTGGCGCATGAGCGTGTTCGGCACGACCTGCTCGACCGGCTTGCCGACGAAGTCCTCGGCGCGCTCGAATCCGAGCGCCGGCAGGAAGCGCTTGTAGCTGTCGTTGATCCATACTACGCGCCCGCTGCGGTCGACCAGCATCATGCCTTCGCTCATGCTCGAGAACAGGTCGAACATCGAGCGCGCCGCGAGCTTGAGCACGCTCTCGGCGTCGCGCGGCAGGGACGGTGCACTCATTCCGCGGGCCGCGGCGGCGGCTTGGGCCGCCTGCCGACCACGACCTGCAGCACCACGTCCTTGCCTCCGCGCCGCAGCTTGAGGCTGGTGCGGCTGCCCGGTGCGAGCGCCGCGACCACGTTGAGCATGTTCGGAGTGCCGATCACCTGTTTGTCGCCTACCGCGAGCAGCACGTCGCCCGGTTTGACGCCCGCCTTGTCGGCCGGCCCGCCGCGCAGCACGCCGGCGATGATCACGCCTTTCGACTCCTCGAGCTTGAACGAGTCCGCAATACCCTGCGTGATCGATTGCACCTCGACGCCGATCCATCCGCGCGTGACCGTGCCGGTCCTTACGATCTGCTCCAGCACCATCTTGGCGGTCGAAACCGGAATCGCGAACCCAATGCCGATCGAGCCCCCGCTGCGCGAGTAGATCGCGGTATTGATGCCGATCAGGTTGCCGCGCGCGTCGACCAGCGGGCCGCCGGAGTTGCCGGGATTGATCGCGGCGTCGGTCTGGATGAAGTTCTCGAACGTGTTGATCTGCAGGCCGCTGCGCCCGAGCGCCGATACGATGCCCGACGTGACCGTCTGGCCGACGCCGAACGGGTTGCCGATCGCGAGCACCACGTCGCCCACGCGCAGCGCCTCGGACGAGCCGAAGGTGATCGCGTGCAGTCCCTGGGCGTTGACCCGCAGCACGGCGAGGTCGGTGTCGGGGTCGTTGCCGACGACCTTGGCGAGCAGCTTGTTGCCGTTGGGCAGCGCGACCTCTATTTCGTCGGCGGCGTCGACCACGTGCTGGTTGGTCAGGATGTAGCCGTCGGGGCTCACGATCACGCCCGAGCCGAGGCTGGTCGCACGCCGCGCTTCGTCCGGCGCCTGATCGCCGAAGAAGCGCCGGAACAGCGGGTCATCCAGCAGCGGATGGCGCGGCACGCGCACCTCCTTCGAGGTGAATACGTTCACCACCGAGGGCGTGGCGCGCTCGACCGCGTCGTGCAGCGACTCGGTGCGTGCGCCGGACGCCGCGGCGGGCGCCGGGGCGGCGGGCTGCTGCAGCACCGCGATCGGCGGCCGTGGCAGCGCGCGCGCAGGCAGCCACTCGGGGTGGAAGGTCGAGACCACGAACAGCACCGCCACGGCGACGGTCGCCGCCTGCGAGAAGATCAGCCAGAGCCGGTACATGGCTCGTTCAGCCTACCATAGGGCGCGCACGGATCTGCCCGGTTGCCGTCTAGCCCCCAGACTCATGAGGGGTAAAAATGTCAGCATATTGAAATGGTTAGCGCCCAAACCTTGGACTTTGCGGCGGTGCATCGCTATAATCCCCGGCTGCTCCGGATTCCCGCCATCCCCCATCCAGGTTCCCATCTCATGAGCGATAGCAAGAAACCAGACAAGGCCAGGCGCAACCTGGTTGTCGCAACCTCCATTCTCGGCGGCGCCGCAACGGTCGGCGCCGCGGTGCCGTTCGTCGCCAGCCTGCTGCCGTCGGAGCGGGCCAAGGCCGCCGGCGCGCCGGTCGAGATCGACATCTCCAAGCTGCCCCCGGGCGAGCTGGGGATCTTCGAGTGGCGCGGCAAGCCGGTGTGGGTGATGAAGCGCACGCCGAAGATGCTGAAGGACATCAAGAAGGACGACTCGGTCGTGGTCGATCCGCATTCCACCGTCCCGCAGCAGCCTGAGTACGCCAAGAACGAATTCCGCTCGATCAAGCCCGAGATCATGGTGCTGGTCGGCATCTGCACCCACCTCGGCTGCTCGCCCACGCCCAAGCTGCAGCCCGACGGCGACATGGGGCCGGAGTGGGAGGGCGGATTCTACTGCCCCTGCCACGGCTCCAAGTTCGACCTCGCGGGCCGTGTCTACAAGGGCGTTCCGGCGCCGACCAACTTGGTCGTGCCGCCGTACAAGTTCCTCTCGGACAGCACCCTCATCGTCGGCGAAGACAATAAGGAGGCATGAGAAATGGCTAGCCGTCTGATGGCGCTGTGGGGCTGGTTCGATTCGCGCATGCCCTCGGTCGCGCAGGAGTACCGCAAGCATCTGTCCGAGTACTACGCGCCGAAAAACTTCAACTTCTGGTATTTCTTCGGTTCGCTCGCGATCCTGGTGCTGGCGACCCAGATCGTGTCGGGAATCTTCCTGACGATGAACTACAAGCCCGACGCGGCGCTCGCGTTCGGCTCGGTCGAGTTCATCATGCGCGACGTCCCCGGCGGCTGGATCATCCGCTACATCCACTCGACCGGCGCTTCGGCGTTCTTCATCGTCGTCTATCTGCACATGTTCCGCGCCATGCTCTACGGCTCCTACCGCGAGCCGCGCGAGCTGTTGTGGATCTTCGGTGTGTTCATCTACCTGTGCCTGATGGCCGAGGCGTTCTTCGGCTACCTGCTGCCGTGGGGCCAGATGTCGTTCTGGGGCGCGCAGGTCATCGTCAACCTGTTCGGCACTATTCCGTTCATCGGGCCCGATGTCGCGCTCTGGCTGCGCGGCGACTACGTCATCTCGGACGCGACGCTGAACCGCTTCTTCGCCTTCCACGTGATCGCGATCCCGCTGGTTCTGATCGGACTGGTGGTGGCGCACATCCTCGCGCTGCACGACGTCGGCTCGAACAATCCCGACGGCATCGAGATCAAGAAGAAGAAGGATGCCAATGGGCATCCCGCTCGACGGCATCCCGTTCCACCCCTACTACACGGTGAAGGATATCGTCGGTGTGGTGGTGTTCCTGGCAATCTTCTGCCTGGTGCTGTTCTTCGTGCCGAACATGCACGGCTACTTCCTCGAGGCCAACAACTTCAACCCGGCCAACGCGCTGAAGACGCCGCCGCACATCGCGCCGCTTTGGTACTTCACGCCCTACTACTCCATGCTGCGCTCCGTGCCGCCGCTGTTCCTGTCGCAGTTTCCGGGCGTCGTGGTAATGGGCATGGCGGTGATGATCCTGTTCCTGCTGCCGTGGCTCGACCGCAGCCCGGTCAAGTCGATCCGCTACCGCGGCGTGCTGTACAAGGGCGCACTGACGATCTTCGTGGTCGTGTTCTTCATCCTCGGCTACCTCGGCACCGAGCCGACCAACGTCTGGGGCCAGTTCGGCTCCTGGCTCGGCGAGGCGGACCGCGCCACGGTGGTGGCGCGCATCTGCACCACGCTTTACTTCCTATTCTTCATCCTGATGCCCTGGTACTCCAGGATCGACAAGGTGAAGCCGGTGCCTGAACGGGTGACGATGTGAGGATGCCGAACATGAAGAGACTGCTCGTTGCGCTGTGCCTTGCCGTGCTCGCCGTACCCGCCGCCCAGGCGGCCGAGGAAGGCTATCGGCTCGATCGCGCGCCGATCGACCCCACCGACCTCGTCAGCCTGCAGGCCGGGGCGCGAACCTTCGCCAATTACTGCCTGAACTGCCATGGGGCGGAATACATGCGCTACAACAGGCTGACCGACATCGGCCTGACCGAAAATCAGATCAAGGACAACCTGATGTTCGCGACGGACAAGGTCGGCGACACGATGAAGGTCGCGCTGAAGCCCGAGCAGGGCAAGAAGTGGTTCGGCGTCGCGCCGCCCGATCTGACGGTCGTCGCGCGCGCGCGCGGTGCGGACTGGCTGTACACCTATCTGCGCACCTTCTATCGCGACCCGAAAACCGTCACCGGCTGGAACAACGCGGTGTTTCCGAACGTCGCCATGCCGAACGTCCTGTGGACGCTGCAGGGTGAGCGCACGCTCGACATGGTCAAGAGCGAGGAGGACGGCCACGAGACGGCGGAGTACAAGTGGCACCAGCTGACCCCCGGCCTGCAGAACCAGGTGGAGTACGACACCACGGTGCGTGACCTGGTGAACTACCTCGTGTACATGGGCGAGCCCGCCGCGGTCGAGCGCAAGCGCATCGGGATCGTGGTCCTGTTCGCGCTCGGCATTCTGTTCATCTTCGCCTACCTGCTGAAGAAAGAATTCTGGAAGGACGTGCACTAGCACCCGCGGCGCCGGTTGGCGCCGCACGAGGAAACGCCACATGATGCAACTATATTCAGGAACCACCTGTCCGTTCAGCCACCGCTGCCGCTTCGTGCTGTACGAAAAGGGCATGGACTTCCAGGTCATAGACGTCGACCTGTTCCACAAGCCTGAAGACATCGCGGTGATGAACCCGTACAACCGGCTGCCGGTGCTGGTCGAGCGCGACCTCGTGCTGTACGAATCGAACATCATCAACGAGTACATCGACGAGCGCTTTCCGCATCCGCAACTGATGCCGGCCGACCCGGTGATGCGCGCGCGTGCGCGCCTGATGCTGTTCAACATGGAAATGGAGCTGTTCTCGCAGATCGACGCGCTCGAGTCGGGCAAGGACAAGCAGGTGGAAAAGGCGCGCGCTCACGTGACCGACCGCCTGATCGAGCTGGCGCCGATCTTCACCCGCACCAAGCACATGCTGGGCGACGATTTCACCATGCTCGACGTGGCGATAGCTCCGCTGCTGTGGCGCCTGGAGCGCTACGGCGTCAAGCTCGGCAAGCCGGCCGCACCGCTCATGAAGTACGCCGAGCGCATCTTCTCGCGGCCCGCGTTCATCGAGGCGTTGACACCTTCCGAAAAGGTGATGCGCAAGTAAGTGGCGCGATGGACGAGATCCCCACCAAGCCGTATTTGCTGCGGGCGCTTTACGAATGGTGCGTGGATAACGGCTATACCCCGCACCTTGCGGTCAAGGTCGACGCGCAGACCCGGGTGCCCACCGAGCACGTGCGCAACGGCGAGATCACGCTCAACGTCAGCCCGGGCGCGGTGCACAAGCTGCAGATGGGCAACGATTTGATCGAGTTCTCGGCCCGCTTCGCGGGCACCGCGCGCCAGCTCTCGGTGCCGGTGGCGAACGTCTACGCGCTGTACGCGCGCGAGACCGGGCACGGCATGACCTTCGAGGTCGATCTGACCAAGCCCGCGCTGCAGGCCGACGCGGAATCCGAGCCCGCGGCCGCCCCCGCCGCGCTGCCCGCGCCGGCCGAAGAGCCGCCCGAGCCGCCCAAGCCGCCGGCGGGAAAGCCGACGCTGCGGCGGGTGAAGTAGGCGCCCCTGAAGTAGACTTGCCCTGACGGGGCCGGCTTAGCTCAGTCGGTAGAGCAGCGGTTTTGTAAACCGAAGGTCGCGGGTTCGATTCCTGCAGCCGGCACCACGATAGACGGCGTCGACGGCGCGCCGGCGAGTTGCCGCAAGACTACAGCGTGATCTTGTCGATAGCCGCGGCGCAGGCCCTGGCGACGTTGAAATTCGGCGCGGCGGCATTACCCGGCATCGTTGCCCAACCGCGTTTCACCACGTAGTCGCCTTGTGCCCAGCCGTCGGCCCCCTTGAGCGCCGCGAGGCTGGCCGCCGGGTCGGTGCTCTTTCGAAACTGGGCCACGCATATCGGAGCGAGCGCCGATACGACCGCCGCTTCGGCGCGGTCGCCGGCAAGCGTTTTCGCCTTGGCGCCGGTCACCCAGCCGCCCCAACTGAATCCGACGATCGCGAGCGCTATCGCGCCCGCTGCCGCACCCCACAGAAATGGCCGCGTTCGGGCAGGAAGTTTGGGTACGTGCATGGGATCTCCGTTGTACGTCGACAAAGGAATCGCGGGGAAAACTCTCCCACTGTCCATCGTTGAAGTTTCCCCCCTTTGCGCCAATATATCGGTGCGCTGCCGCGCATATCTCATCCTGGGACCGGATTCGCGCGCTAGAACCGCCCCCTCGCGGGCTCAGTCTGAGATCGACTCGAAGATCTCGCGAAAGCGCGCCGCGCAGCGCTTGAAGGCCTCGAGCACGTCGGGATCGAAGTGCGAAGGCATGGTCCTGCTGTCGCCGACAGTGATGATTTCGTACGCGTTTTCGTGCGACAGCGCCGGCTTGTGCGCGCGCGCCGAGCGCAGGGCGTCGTACTGGTCGCAGATGTTCATGATGCGGGCCGAGATCGGGATCACCTGGCCCTTCAGGCGCCCGGGGTATCCGCTGCCGTCCCAGCGTTCGTGGTGGTGCATCGCAATCTCGGCCCCCATGCGCAGGTACGGCGAATCGCCGGTGCCGATCAGCTGGGCGCCGACCGCGGCGTGAGACTTCATGATCTCCCATTCCTCCTGATTGAGCGGCCCGTGCTTGAACAGGACCGCGTCCGGAATGGCGATCTTGCCGATGTCGTGCATCGGACTGGCGTAGTGGATCGCCTCGCAGAAACCCGGGTTCATGCCGATCGCGAGCGCGATGTCCTCGGTGTAGTAGCTGATGCGCCGCACGTGCGCGCCGCTTTGCTCGTCCTTGTACGCGGCCGCACGGCACAGCGTTTCGATCGTCTCGCGGTAGCTGCCCAGCACCTCGCGCGAGCGCTCCTGCACCTGCTGCTCGAGAACCCGGTTCCGGTCCGCGAGGAAATTGTTGTATTCCTTCAGCAGCAGCACGTTCTTGACCCGCAGCGAGAGTTCGCTGCGGTCCACCGGCTTGGTGAGGAACTCCTGCACCCCGGCCTTGAGCGCGCGCAGCTTGGATTCGTGGTCGCCCAGCACCGTGACCATGATGATCGGGATGGTGCGCGTGCGCTCGGAGGACTTGAGTGCCTCCGCCACCTGGAATCCGTCCATGGCCGGCATCTGCGCATCGAGCAGCACGATGTCGGGCAGCTCGGCCTCGGCCGCGACAACCGCACGCAGCCCATCTTCGGCCGTGGACACCCTGTAGCCTTCCAGCTCCATGTGCCGCTGCAGCAGCAGCCTAATGCTTTCGTCGTCGTCGACGATCAGCATCAAGGGGCTCTTCTTAATCGGGTGGTTCATCTATGCCTGAATCGTTCATCCTGCGTTCCGCTGCGCCCGATCATAGCAGCGCCGCCACTCCCATGACGGCGAAGGCAGCCGCAGCAACCAGGTGCACCGCGTGCACCGGGACGCGCCGCAGCAGGCGCTCGCCGAGCAACACCACCGGGACGTTCGCGATCAGCATGCCGAGCGTCGTTCCCGCGAGCACCCAGGCGAACGAGCCGTAGTGCGCGGCGAGCGCGACGGTCGCGACCTGGGTCTTGTCCCCCATCTCGACCAGGAAGAACGACACCAGCGTGGCGCCGAACACGCCCAGGCGCGCGAGGCCGTTTTCCTTTTTGTCCAGCTTGTCGGGCACCAGCGTCCACGCCGCCATGGCGATGAACGAAACGCCCAGGATCCAGCGCAACAGGCCGGGGTCGACCTCGGCCGTGATCCACTTGCCCGCAGCCGCGGCGAGCGCGTGATTGGCGAGCGTGGCGAAGAAGATGCCGAGCACGATCGGCAGCGGGCGCCGGTAGCGCGCCGCGAGCACCAGCGCGAGCAGCTGGGTCTTGTCGCCGACCTCGGCCAGCGCGACCACTCCGGTTGATACGAGAAACGCTTCCATGCGGCGGGTGTCCTTTCCGGGGGCAAAAAAAAGCCCGGTTTCCCGGGCCTTTTTTCGTGCCGCGCCGACTTAGATCGGGCGGACGTTCGCCGCTTGCATGCCCTTGGGGCCTTTTTGCGACTCGAACTCGACCTTCTGGCCTTCCTTGAGCGACTTGTAGCCGCTCATCTGGATCGCGCTGTGATGCGCGAAAACGTCTTCGCCGCCCCCATCGGGGGTAATGAAGCCGAAGCCTTTTTGGTCGCTAAACCATTTCACTGTACCGGTGGCCATTCTGTTTCCTTAACTTGATTACCGAGGCAATACCGGGCCAAGGCAGCCGGGCACGACGATCAAGAAGGGGAACTGTTTGCCACTACGGACGCCGGGAACCGGCGGTGAGAGGTCTGCACAAATTCACTGCTTGACTGGGTCTGCGGGGCGGAGTGTACCACGCTTCCCCCGGGGCGCGTTAGGATCGAGATTCCCGGAACCCGGTCGCCGAGCGCTCCCATGACTGACCTGTCCGATATCGCCTCCTCCTCTTTCTGGCGCGTCAATCCTCCCGACGCCGACCCCGCCGAGACGCGCGAATGGCTCGAGGCGTTCGATGCCCTGGTGCAGGCCGAAGGGCGCGAGCGCGCCATGTTCCTGCTGAGGAAGCTGCTCGAGCACGCGCGCGCGCGCCGCGTGCCGATGCCGCCGGTGCTGAACACGCCGTACCGCAACAGCGTCGCGCTCGCCGAGCAGCCGCAGTTTCCCGGCAACCTCGAGCTCGAGCAGCGCCTGTCGGCGATCGTGCGCTGGAACGCGCTCGCCATGGTGGTGCAGGCCAACCGCGGGCACCCCGAGCTGGGCGGGCACATCGCCAGCTACGCCTCCGCCGCTGATCTGTTCGAAGTCGGCTTCAACCACTTTTTCCGCGCCGGACAGGACGGCGACCTGGTGTACTTCCAGCCGCACTCGGCGCCGGGCGTGTACGCGAGAGCCTTCCTGGAAGGAAGGCTTTCGGAAGACAACCTGATGCACTACCGGCGCGAGACCGGCGGCAAGGGGCTTTCCTCCTATTGTCATCCTTACCTCATGCCCTCGTTCTGGCAGTTCCCGACCGGCTCGATGGGCCTCGGTCCGATCACCGCGATCTACCAGGCGCGCTTCATGCGCTACCTCGCCGATCGCAGCCTGAAGGACAGCGCCGCGCGCAAGGTATGGGCCTTCGTTGGCGACGGTGAGATGGACGAGCCCGAGTCGCTCGCCGGGCTGTCGCTCGCCGCGCGCGAGGGCCTCGACAACCTGATCTTCGTGGTCAACTGCAACCTGCAGCGCCTCGACGGCCCGGTGCGCGGCAACGGCTCGATCGTGCAGGAGCTCGAGGGCCTGTTCGCGGGCGCCGGCTGGAACGTGGTCAAGCTGCTGTGGGGTTCGGACTGGGACCCGCTGTTCGCGCGCGACGACGACGGCGTGCTGCTCAAGCGGCTGCACGAGACGGTCGACGGCGAGTTCCAGACCTACGCCGCGACCGACGGGCGCTTCAACCGCGAGCACTTCTTCAACAAGTATCCCGAGCTCACCGCGCTGATCGCCGACATGTCGGACGACGACATCGACCGCCTGCGCCGCGGCGGGCACGACCCGGTCAAGATCTACGCCGCCTACAACGCGGCGCTGCAGCACAAGGGCCGGCCGACGGTGGTGCTGGCGCAAACCAAGAAAGGCTACGGCATGGGCCACTGGGGCCAGGGCAAGATGGGCACCCACCAGCAAAAGAAATTGGATGACGAGGCGCTGAAGGCGTTCCGCGACCGCTTCGCGCTGCCGCTGTCGGACGAGGACGTCACCGCGCTGCGCCTGTTCAAGCCCGGCGCGGACGCGCCGGAGATGAAATACCTGCACGCGCAGCGCGTGCGCCTGGGCGGCTACCTGCCGGCGCGCTCGGCCGCGGCGCCGAAGCTCGCCGTGCCGGGCCTGCCGCGCTTCGCCGAGGGCACGACGCGCGAGCAGTCGACCACCATGGTGTTCGTGCAGCTGCTCGCGCAGCTGCTCAAGGACCCTGCAGCTCGGCCCGCGCGTGGTGCCGATCGTGGCCGACGAGGCGCGCACCTTCGGCATGCAGACGCTGTTCCGCCAGAGCGGCATCTATTCCGCGCTCGGCCAGCTCTACGCGCCCGAGGACCACGAGGAGCTGCTGTACTACCGCGAGGCGAAGGACGGCCAGATCTTGGAAGAGGGCATCACCGAGGCGGGCGCGCTGTCGTCCTGGCTCGCCGCCGCCACCGCGTACAGCGCGCACGGCACGCCGATGCTGCCGTTCTACATCTACTACTCGATCTTCGGCTTCCAGCGCGTCGGCGATCTGATCTGGGCTGCGGCCGATTCGCGCGCGCGCGGCTTCCTGCTCGGCGGCACCGCCGGGCGCACCACGCTCTCGGGCGAAGGCCTGCAGCATCAGGACGGAACGAGTCATCTCGCGGCCTCGACCATCCCGAACTGCCGCGCCTGGGACCCCTGCTTCGGCTACGAGCTGGCGACGATCATCGAGCACGGCGCGCGGCGCATGCTCGAGGCGCAGGAAGACATCTTCTACTATCTCACGGTGGCGAACGAGAACTACGCCCACCCGGCGCTGCCCGCAGGCGCGCAAGAGGGCATTCTGAAGGGCATGTACCTGCTCGAGAAGCGAGCCGGGGCGAAGCTGCAGCTGCTCGGCTCGGGGCCGATCCTGCGCGAGGCGCTCGCCGCGGCGCAGGTGCTCGAGCGCGAGCACGGCGTGGCGGCCAACGTCTGGAGCGTCACCAGCTGGAGCGAGCTCAGGTGGGACGGGCTTGCGACCCCCGGCGCCTCCGCGGCGGTAAGAGAAAACAGGCCTGAAACTGCAAAGGCGTGGATCACGCAGTGCCTCGAAGGCACGAAGGGCCCGATCGTCGCCGCGAGCGACTACGTGAGCGCGGTGGCCGACCTGCCGCGCGCCTGGGTGCCGCCGGGCCGGCGCTACGTCGCGCTCGGCACCGACGGCTTTGGGCGCAGCGACACGCGCGTCGCGCTGAGGAAGTTCTTCGGGGTCGACCGCGAGGCGATCATCGAGGCGGCGCTGAACGCGCTCTAGCCGCGCGCTAAGCCTCTTGCAGCCTGCGCTCGCGGATCGCGCGCGCGAAATCGAGCACGGTCTGCGCCAGGCGCACGCGGTCCTCGAAGTTGCGCATCACCGTCTGCCCAACCACCACTTCCATGCCGCAGGCGAGGATGCCGTCGGCCTGTTCCTCGTCCGCGCCGTCGATGACGAAGCCGTCGACCAGCTTGTAGTATTCCATCGCCACCGAGCGCGCGCTCACCTCGCGCCCGAGCTCGCGCATCATCTTGCCGGCGGAGCCGGTGAGCGCCTTGCCGCCGACGATCGGCGTCACCGCGATCACCGGCGCGCCGCGCTTGCGCAGCAGCTGGCGCAGCCCGTTCACCTCGAGGATCGGGCGGATCGAGTGGAACGGATTGCACGGCCCGATCACCACCGCCTCGAGGTCGTTCGAGTGCAGCGCATCCAGCACCGCATCAGAAATTCGCGCGTCCTCGGCGCCCGCGTACTCGAACCCGAGCACCGGCGGGTCGCAGGCGAGCTCGTTGAAGTACTCCGGGAACGGCACCGCGCCGTCGGCGGTCAGAACATGGGTATGCACCGGGTCGTCGCTCATCGGCAGCACGCGCGCTTCGATCCCGAGCTGGCGGCAGAACTCGAGTGTGATCTCGGTCAGGCCGCGGTCTTGGCGCAGGCCGTGCGCGCGCAGCAGCGGCGCGGCGAGCGACTTGTCGCCCAGGATCGGCCGGTCGGGGCCGCCGAGCGACTTCAGCATCGCGTACAGCGCGCGCGTTTCGCCCGCGGGCTCCCAGCCGCTGCTTTGACTGGCGATGCCCGCCAGCGCGTAAAGCACTGTGTCGAGGTCGGGGGAGAAGGCGAGTCCGAGGTGCTCGTGGTCGTCGCCGGTGTTGACCAGCACCGTGAGGTCGCGCCCGCGCAGCCGGTACAGCCCGTCCGCGAGCTTCGCGCCGCCCACCTGCCCGGATAGTGCTACGACCGTTCCCAATGCGCTCTCCCGCAAGCCAATCTGCGGGGATTCTAAGCTAGAACTTCTCGGCCCAGGGCCGCAGGTCGGCCTCGAAGGTCCAGGCCGAGCGCGGCTGCGTGTGAATGCGGTAATAAGTCTCGGCGATCGCATCCGGCGCGAGTCCCAGGTCCTCGCTCTGCGCGTCGATCCTGCCGTCGATCACCACATGCGCCACGTGAATGCCCTTCGGGCCCAGCTCGCGCGCCATCGACTGCGCCAGTGCGCGCAGGCCGTGCTTTGCCGCGGCGAAGGCGGCGAACTGCGCGCCGCCGCGCAACGAGGCGGTGGCGCCGGTGAACAGGATCGTGCCGTGGCCGCGGGGCGCCATGCGGCGCGCGGCCTCTCGCCCGACCAAGAGACCCGCGTAGCAGCCCGCGCGCCATACTTCCTCGAACATGTCGGCCGGCATCTCCGCGATCGGCGAGCGGTACATCGCGCCGGCGTTGAAGACCGTTACCTCGATTGGCCCCTGCTCGCGTTCGAGGCGCTCGAACAGCTCCATCACCGCGCGTTCGTCGCGCGCGTCGGCCGGCACGGCGAGCGCCTGGCCGCCGTTCTCGACGATTGCCTCGGCGAGGCGCTCGATGCGCTCGGCGTTGCGCGCCGCGAGCGCGACCTTGAAGCCCGCGGCGGCGAAGCGCTTGCCGAGCGCATAGCCCAGGCCTTCGCCCACGCCGACGATCAGCGCAACCGGGGGAGGGTTCGCGCTCATAGCCGCGCCGCGAGCTCGGCGCCCTCGAGCATCGCGCGCTTGGCGTCGAGCTCGCCCGCCTCGCGCGCGCCGCCGATCACGTGCGGCGCCTCGAGCGCGCGGCGCGAGACCTGGCCCGCGCACAGGATCACGGTGTCGGCGGGCACGAGCTGTTCCTTGCCGTCGAGTGCGATGTGCAGGCCCTGGTCGTCGATCCTGCGGTATTCAACCCCCTTGAGCATCCTGACCCCGTTTCTCGCCAGCTCGGCGCGGTGCACCCAGCCGGTGGTCTTGCCGAGCGTGTCGCCGAACGGCGTCGTCGAGCGCTTCAGCATCGTGATCCGGTGGGCGGGTGGTGCCGCGGCTGGTTGTGTAAGTTCTCCCGATTGAGAAATTCCCCAGTGCGAAAGGAACGCCTGCGGGTCGAGCGTCGCGCGGCTCGAGCGCTCGAGCAGGTACAGCGCGAGGTCGAAGCCGATGCCGCCCATGCCGATAATCGCCACGTTCTTGCCGACCGCTACGCGACCGGCAAGCACGTCGGCGTAGCCGACCACGCTTGGATGCTCGAGCCCGGGGATGTCCGGCCGGCGTGGGTCGACCCCCGTGGCGAGCACGGTTTCATCAAAACTCTTAAGAATATCGGGAGAGGGATCGGTGTTCAGCATCACCTTCACCCCTGCCCGGCGCAGGCGCTCGGTGAAGTAGGCCACCGACTCGGCGAACTCCTGCTTGCCGGGAATCCTCTTCGCCAGGTTGAACTGGCCGCCGAGCTCGGCGGCCTTCTCGTACAGCGTCACGTCGTGGCCGCGCTCGGCTGCGTTCGCCGCAAAGGACAGGCCCGCCGGGCCGCCGCCGATCACCGCGATCTTCTTCCTGTTTGCGGTCTGGTCGAAAGTCAGCTTCGTTTCGCGCCCCGCGCGCGGGTTGACCAGGCAGGAGGCGAAGCGGCCGACGAAGATATGGTCGAGGCAGGCCTGGTTGCAGGCGATGCAGATGTTGATCCCGGCGCGGTCGCCCGCTTTCGCCTTGTTCGCGAACTCGGCGTCCGCCAGCAGCGCGCGCGCGAGCGAAACCATGTCCGCGTCGCCGCGCGCGAGGATTTCTTCGCCGACCTCGGGCGCGTTGATTCGGTTGGAGGCGATCACCGGGATCTGCACTGCGTCCTTCAGGCGCCGCGTGGCCCAGGCGAAGCCGCCGCGCGGCACCGCCTGCGAAATGGTCGGAATGCGCGCCTCGTGCCAGCCGATGCCGGTGTTGAGCAGCGACGCGCCGGCGGACTCGATCCCCTTGGCGAGCTGCACGATTTCCTCGCCGGAGAGGCCGCCCTCGACCAGCTCGAGCGCCGAGATGCGGTAGATGACGATGAAGTCCGCCCCGACCGCGGCGCGCGTGCGGCGCACCGCTTCGAGCGCGAAGCGCATGCGGTTCGCCAGGCTGCCGCCCCAGTCGTCCGCGCGCTGGTTGGTGCGTGGGGCGAGGAACTGCGTGATCAGGTAGCCCTCCGAGCCCATCACCTCGACCCCGTCGTAGCCCGCCTCGCGCGCGAGCGCGGCGCTGGCGCCGAATGCGTCGAGCGTGAGCTCGACCTCGGCGCGGCTCATCTCGCGCGGCACGATCGGATTGATCGGCGATTTCACGGGCGAGGGCGCGACGATCGCGGGGTGCTTGCCGTAGCGCCCGGCGTGCAGCACCTGCAGGCAGATGCGCCCGCCCGCGTCGTGCACCGCGCGCGTGATGTCTTTATGGCGGTCGCGGTCGGCGCCGCTCGCCATCATCGCGGGGTGCGGGCTGAGGTTGCCCGCCGCGTCGGGCGAGAAGCCGCCGGTCACCATCAGCGCCGCACCGCCGCGCGCGCGCTCGGCGTAGAACGCCGCCAAGCGCTGCATGCCGTCGGGCCGCTCTTCCAGCCCGGTGTGCATCGAGCCCATCATGATGCGGTTCGGCAGCACGACGTGGCCGAGGTCGAGCGGTTGAAAAAGATGTGGGTATGAGTTCATAAAATCGGGGTCAGAGTCGAATTTCAAAATTCGACTCTGACCCCGATTTTACCCGCGTGTGACGAGAACAGTCCCCGCCACGATCAAAGCACCTCCGCCGAGCATCCCGGCGGGCAGCGCTTCGCCCAGGAACAGCCAGCCCCACAGCACGCCGAACGGCGGGATGAGGAAGGTTACGGTCAGCGCGCGCGTCGCGCCGACGTCGGCGATGAGGCGGAAGTAGATCAGGAACGCAACCGCGCTCGCGAGCAGCGCGACCGCGAGCACGTTGCCGACCACCAGCGCCGAGGGCGGCGCCGGCAGCGGCGCGAGCAGCAGCAGCGGCGCGAGCACCGCGGCCGCGGCGAGCTGCTGGCCGGCGGCGACGCCGCGCGAGGGCACGCCCTGGCCCCAGCGGCGCACGAACACGCCGGTCAGGCCGTAGCCCGCGCAGGCGCCAAGCGCCGCCGCGATCGGGGCGTAGAACGCCGCGCCGGCCTGCAGTCCGCCGGGCTGTGCGACGAGCGCGACGCCGGCCGCCCCGAGCGCGAGCCCGGCGAGCTTTCGTGCCGTCACCCGTTCGGTTCCGAACAGCGCGCCGAACAGCATGCCGAACATGGGCGAAGTCGCGTTGACGATCGCCAGCAGCGAAGCCGGCAGGTGGATCGCCGCGTAGGCGTAGAGCGCGAACGGGATCGCCGAGTTGACCGTGCCCACGGCGAGGTAGTAGCGCCAGTGCCGGCTCAAGCCCGCATCGAAGCCCGCCAGCCGGAACCAGGCCAGCAGCGCGACGCCGCCGAGCAGCACGCGCAGCTCGGCGGTCCAGATCGCGCCGAACGAGGGCGCGACGACGCGCGTGAAAATAAACGAGGCGCCCCAGATCGCGGCCAGCGCGATCAAGCGTGCGTAATCCGCGGCTTTCATGCGCGCCATCCTAACCGGCGCGCGATTGGGGCCCGATTCCGATGTCCGAAAACGGCGAGTATCGGGCCGCGGGCCGATCCATAATGCGTCCATGCGGCTCGACCCGACCACCTGCTACCGCGCCCTGCGCGCGCGCGACGCGCGCTTCGACGGGCGCTTCTTCGTCGCGGTGTCCTCGACCCGAATCTACTGCCGCCCGGTGTGCACCGTTCGTCCGCCGCGGCGCGAGAACTGCCGCTATTACCCGAGCGCGGCGGCGGCCGAGAGCGCCGGCTACCGGCCGTGCCTGCGCTGCCGGCCGGAGCTCGCGCCGGGCAACGCGACGATCGACGCAGTGCAGCGCACCGCGCGCGCCGCGGCGCTGCTGATCGAGGCGGGCAGCGTCAACGAGGCGGGCATCGAGGCCGCAGCGCAGCGCCTGGGCGTCACCGACCGGCACTTGCGGCGCGCATTCCAGTCCGAGTTCGGCGTCTCGCCGGTCGCGTTCGCGCAAACGCAGCGCCTGCTGCTCGCGAAGCAGCTGCTCACCGACACGCGCATGCCGGTGACCGAGGTCGCGTACGCGAGCGGCTTCGGCAGTGTGCGGCGCTTCAACGCGCTGTTCCGCGAGCGCTACCGGCTGCGTCCGCGCGAGCTGCGCAAGGCGTCGCTGCCGGCCGCGGCGGGCGATGCGCTCGCGTTCGAGCTCGGCTACCGCCCGCCCTACGACTGGCGCGCGATCGCGGGCTTTCTCGGCGCGCGCGCGGTCGCGGGGGTCGAATCCTGCGACGGGACGGCGTACCGGCGCACCGTGCGCATCGCGAGCGGCGGGGCGTGGCACAGTGGCTGGATCGAGATCGCGCCGGCGGGCGACAAGCCCGCGCTGCGAGTGCGCGTGGCGGCATCGCTCGGCAAGGCGCTGCCGGCGGTGCTTGCGCGGGTCAAGACGCTGATGGACCTCGCCTGCCATCCGGCCGAGGTCGCGCGCGCGCTCGGCCCGCTCGCGGCGCGCCGCCCCGGCATGCGCGTGCCGGGCGCGTTCGACGGCTTCGAGATCGCGCTGCGCGCGATCCTCGGCCAGCAGGTGAGCGTCGCCGCAGCACGCACGCTCGCGGGCCGCTTTGCCGAAGCCTTCGGAGACCCGCTCGAGACGCCGATTGAATCACTGAAGACGCTCTTTCCGATCGCCGACCGGATCGCCGCGTTGCCATACCAGAGAATTGCAAGACTAGGCGTGCCGGCGGCCCGTGCGCGCTCGATTTCCGCGCTCGCGCGCGCGGTCGCCCGCGGCGAGCTCGATCTCACGCCCGGCGCCGAGGTCGAGCCGACGCTCGCGAAGCTGCGCGCGCTGCCCGGCGTGGGCGAATGGACCGCGCAGTACGTCGCGCTGCGCGCGCTCGCCTGGCCGGACGCGTTCCCGCACACCGACTACGGCGTGATGAAGGCGCTGAAGCTCACCGACCCCAAGCGCGTGCTCGCCGCGGCCGAGCGCTGGCGGCCATGGCGCGCCTACGCGGTGATGCACCTGTGGCAATCGCTCGCGAAAGGAGACAGGAAATGAAACGCTACGATTACTACGACAGCCCCTGCGGACGCATGCTGCTGGTGGCCGACGGCGATGCCCTGTGCGGCGCGTACTTCGTCGGCCAGAAGCATTTCAAAAAGATTGACGGCGACTGGCGGCACGAGCCGCAGGCGGCCGCCTTGGCCCAGGCGCGGCGAGAGCTCGACGAGTACTTCCGCGGCCAGCGAAAGCGCTTCGAGGTTCCGCTCGCGGCCGAGGGCACGCCGTTTCAGCGCGCGGTGTGGCAGGCGATCGCGGGCGTCGGCTTCGGCCAGACGATCAGCTACGCAGAGCTCGCGCGCCGCGCCGGCCGCCCGGGCAGCGCGCGCGCCGCGGGCGCGGCGACCGGGCGCAACCCGATCGGCGTGATCGTGCCCTGCCACCGCATCGTCGGCGCCAACGGCGGGCTCACCGGCTATGCCGGCGGAATCGACAAAAAGGTGGCGCTGCTCGCGCTGGAAGGCCGCGCCCGTTCAGCCGACCATCGTCAGACCGCCTGAGACGCTGATCACCTGCCCGGTGATATACGCTGCTTCGTCCGAGGCGAGGAAGGCGACGATGCCGGGCACGTCGTCGGGCTTGCCGACGCGCTTTTGCGGGATCGCGCGCACCAGTGCGTCGTAGACTTTCTTGCCGGCCTCGCCCTCGCCGAGGAAGCCCTGCAGGATCGGGGTGTCGGTCGGGCCCGGGCAGACGGCGTTCACGGTCACACCCTTTCTGGCCAGCTCGCGCGCGAGCGTCTTGGTGAGCGAAATGATGCCGCCCTTGCAGGCCGAGTACACCGACTCGCCGGAGGAGCCCACGCGCGCGGCGTCCGACGAGATGTTGACCACTCTTCCCGCGCCGCGCGCGGCCATCTGCGGCAGCACCAGGTGATGCATGTTGAGCGGGCCGCGCAGATTGATCGCAATGAGCTCTTCCCACTCGGCGGGATCGGTGTCGAGGAAGTTCTGGAACCGGTCCCAGCCCGCGTTGTTGACCAGCACGTCGATCTGCCCGGCGGACAGGACGGCGCCTCTCGCCGCCGAGTAATCCGAAATATCGAACACGAGGGCTGTGCCGCCGACTTCCGCTGCGATCGCCTTCGCGCCGTGCTCGTTCCTGTCGGCGACCAGCACGTGCGCGCCTTCCTCGGCGAAGCGGCGGCAGATCGCGGCTCCGATTGCGCCCCCGCCGCCGGTCACCAGGACCGACTTGTCGCGCAGCCCCTTCACTTCGGACGCTTGTCGACGACGCGCTTGGCCTTGCCGATCGAGCGCTCGATCGAGCTGATCGGCACGATTTTGACGTCGGTGGTGACGCCGATGAACGACTTGACGTTGTGCTTGAGCTTTTCCGCCGAGCCGGCGTCGGCGGCGCCGGGGGCGATCTCGACCAGCACCGTGAGATGGTCCATTGGGCCGTCCTTGGACAGCTCGAGCACGTAGTGCGGGCTGAGCTCGGGCTGCTTGAGGATCATTTCCTCGATCTGCGACGGGAACACGTTGACGCCGCGGATGATCAGCATGTCGTCCGAGCGCCCGGTGATCTTCTCCATGCGGCGCATGGTGCGCGCGGTGCCGGGCAGCAGGCGCGTGAGGTCCCGCGTGCGGTAGCGGATCACCGGCAGTCCTTCCTTGGTGAGCGTGGTGAACACCAGCTCGCCCTTCTCGCCGTCGGGCAGCGACTTGCCGCTTTCGGGGTCGACGATCTCGGGATAGAAGTGGTCCTCCCAGATCGCCAGCCCGTCCTTGGTCTCGACGCACTCCTGCGCCACGCCCGGCCCCATCACCTCCGACAGGCCGTAGATGTCGATCGCATCCAGGTTGAGGCGCTCCTCGATCGATTTGCGCATCTCGTTGGTCCACGGCTCGGCGCCGAAGATGCCCACGCGCAGCGAACACTGTTTCGGGTCCATGCCCTGGCGCTCCATCTCGTCGGCGATCGCCAGCATGTAGGACGGCGTGACCATGATGATCTCGGGCTTGAAGTCCTGGATCAGCTGCACCTGGCGCTCGGTCATGCCGCCGCCGAGCGGGATCACCGCCAGGCCCAGCCGCTCGGCGCCGTAGTGCGCGCCCAGGCCGCCGGTGAACAGGCCGTAGCCGTAGGCCACGTGCACCTTCTCGCCCGGCTTGGCGCCCGCGGCGCGGATCGAGCGCGCCATCAGGTTGGTCCAGGTGTCGATGTCCCTGGCGGTGTAGCCGACCACGGTCGGCTTGCCGGTGGTGCCGGAGGAAGCGTGGATGCGAACGATCTTGTCCATCGGCACCGCGAACATGCCGAACGGGTAGGTCTCGCGCAGATCGGCCTTGGTGGTGAACGGGAACTTCGCCAGGTCGGCGAGCGTCTTGCAGTGCTGCGGCGTGACCCCCGCATCGTCGAACTTCTTCCGGTAGTGCGGCACGTTGTCGTAGGCGTGCTGCAGCGACCACTGCAGGCGCTGCAGCTGCAGCCGGCGAAGGTCCGCCAGCGGCGCCTTTTCGACCGGTTCGAGCGCGAATGCCGTCATGCTTCCTCCCCTACGAGCCTGCCTTTGATGGTTGCCGCTTTGCCGCGGAACAAGGCGATGAGCTGTCCGTTCTGGTTGGTCACTTTCATGTCGTACACGCCGCTGCGCCCGATGTGCGCCACCTCGAGCCCTTCGCTGGTGAGCACGTCGCCCAGGTGCGCCGGGGCCAGGAACTCGATCGCGCAGCCGGCCGCGACGGCGCGCTGGTTGTGACTGTTGCAGGCGTAGGCGAATGTCGTGTCGGCGAGGGTGAAGATCATGCCGCCGTGGCACAGGTCGTGGCCGTTGACCATGTTCTCGCCGACCGCCATCTTCACCCGCGCGTAGCCCGGGCGCACCTCCTCGAGCCGCATGCCGAGCCAGGCCGAGCAGCGGTCCTCGCGCGTCATCGCGTCCGCCGTGGCCCGTGCCAGCGCGAGCTTGTCCACCTATTTTCCCTTGAACGCCGGCTTGCGCTTTTCCATGAACGCGGCGACGCCTTCGCGATAGTCCGCGCTGAACCCGGCCTTGCGCTGCAGGTCGCGCTCGAGGTCGAGCTGGGCTTCCAGCGTGTTGGTCGTCGAGGCGTCGAGCGCGCGCTTGATCAGGCCGTAGGCCCCGGTCGGGCCCGTCGCGAGGCCGCGCGCGAGCGCGCCCGCTTCCGCCGCCAGCTTGTCGTCGTCGACCGTCTTCCAGATCAGTCCCCAGCGCTCGGCGTCTTCCGCCGGCAGCTTTTCGCCCAGCAGCGCGAGCCCCATCGCGCGCGCGCGGCCGACCAGGCGCGGCAGGAACCAGGTGCCGCCCGAGTCGGGCACCAGCCCGATCTTGGCGAAGGCCTGGATGAAGGAGGCCGAGCGCGCGGCGAGCACGATGTCGCAGGCGAGCGCCACGTTCGCGCCGGCTCCGGCGGCGACGCCGTTCACCGCGCACACGATCGGCTTGGGCAGCGCGCGCAAGCGGCGTACCAGCGGGTTGTAGAGCGACTCGATCGTCACCGAGAGATCGATCGCGGCGTCGCCGCCGACGGCGCGCTCCGAGAGGTCCTGCCCGGCGCAGAAGCCGCGCCCGGCGCCGGTGAGCAGCACCACGCGCACGGCGTCGTCGTCGTCGGCCTGCGTCAGCGCCGCGCGCAGCAGGCGGTGCATCTCGGCGTTGAACGCGTTCAGCCGCTCGGGGCGGTTGAGGGTGATGGTCTGGACGCCCGCTTCAACGGAAACGAGGATCGGCTGCGACATGGCGACCCGTGCGAAAGTGTGGCCGAAAGCTTACACCAAAGAGAAGTAGAATCGTTCCGGCATGCTCAAGGTCTACGCCATCGACGGCATCGTTCCGGTCGTTCATCCCGGCGCCTACGTCCACCCGAGCGCAGTGCTGATCGGCGATGTGATCGTCGCGGCGGGCGTCTACGTCGGCCCTTGCGCCTGCCTGCGCGGCGACTTCGGCCGCATCGTGATCGAGCAGGGCGCCAACGTCCAGGACTGCTGCATCCTGCACGCCTTTCCCGACCGCGACCTGGTGGTCGAGGTCGACGGCCACATCGGCCACGGCGCGGTGCTGCACGGCTGCGTGGTGAAGCAGAACGCCATGGTCGGCATCAACTCGGTGGTCAACGACAACGCGGTGGTCGGCGAGTCGTCGATCGTGGGGGCAATGGCGTTCGTCAAGGCGGGGTTCGAGGTTCCGCCGCGCAGCCTGGTGCTCGGCGTCCCGGGCAAGGTCGTGCGCGAGCTGAGCGCAGACGAGATGGCGTGGAAGCGCGACGCCACGCGCCAGTACCAGGAGCTCGCGCGGCGCAGCCTCGGCACGATGCGGGAGACCACCGCGCTCGCCGAAGTCGAGCCAGGCCGCGCGCGCTTTCGCGACGCGGGCGTGATGCCGCTGTCGGAAATGAAAAAGGGAGGTCCGAAATGAGCGACACCGCACTGCTGATCATCGACATCCAGAACGACTACTTCCCCGGCGGGGCGATGGAGCTCGAAGGCGCGGACGCCGCGGGCGCGAAGGCGGGCGCCGCGCTCGCCGCGTTTCGCGCCAGGAAGCTGCCGGTGATCCACGTGCGCCACCTGTCGGTGCGCCCTGGCGCGACGTTCTTCATTCCGGGCACGAAAGGTGCCGAAATCCATTCGAGCGTCGCCCCGGCCGCGGGCGAGGCGGTGATCGAGAAGAACTTCCCCAACAGCTTTCGCGCCACCGACCTGAAAGCGCGACTCGACCAGGCCGGGATCAAGCAGCTGGTGGTGGCCGGCATGATGACCCAGATGTGCGTCGATTCGAGCGTGCGCCAGGCCGCCGATCTGGGCTACAAGGTGACCCTGCTGGCCGACGCCTGCGCCACGCGCGCGCAGAGCTACGGCGGCGAGAGCGTGCCCGCGCTCCAGGTGCAGCGCGCGTTTCTCGCCGCGCTCAACGGCCTGTTCGCGAAAGTGCAGCCGACCGACGAGTACCTGAAGGGAGCATGAAGATGGCATACGAGCTCATCACCACCGAGACCCGGGGCCGCGTGGCGCTGATCACGCTCAACCGCCCGAAGCAGATGAACGCGCTCAACCCGCAGCTGATGCAGGAGCTGGGCCGTGCGCTGTACGCCTTCGATGCCGACGACGCGATCGGCGCGATCGTGATCACCGGCAACGAAAAAGCCTTCGCCGCGGGCGCCGACATCGGCGCGATGAAGGACTGGAACTTCATCGACGTCTACCGCGCCGACTACATCACGCGCGACTGGGAGCACATCCGCAGGATCCGCAAGCCGGTGATCGCGGCCGTGGCCGGCTACGCGCTGGGCGGCGGCAACGAGCTGGCGATGATGTGCGACATCGTGATCGCGGCCGAGAACGCGAAATTCGGCCAGCCCGAGATCAACCTCGGCATCCTGCCGGGCGCGGGCGGCACCCAGCGCCTGCCGCGCGCGGTCGGCAAGGCGAAGGCGATGGACATGTGCCTTACCGCGCGCATGATGGACGCCGCCGAGGCCGAAAAAAGCGGGCTGGTGTCGCGCGTGGTGCCGCTCGACAAGCTGATGGAAGAGGCCATGGTGGCGGCGGCGAAGATCGCCGCCTTCTCGCTGCCGGTGGTGATGATGATCAAGGAATCGATCAACGCCGCCTACCAGATGCCGCTCTCGGAAGGCGTTCACTTCGAGCGCAGGCTGTTCCACGCCGCCTTCGCGCTCGCAGACCAGAAAGAAGGCATGGCCGCGTTCGTCGAAAAGCGAAAACCGAGGTTTCAGAACAAGTAGATGGGGTCAGACCCCATTTCCTCGCCTCGCCGGGTGGCGTTCGTCATGATCGCCGCCCACATCCTGTCGATGGCGGGCTTTTCGACTTTCGCCGCGCTGCTGCCGCAGCTGCGCGCGCTCTGGCACCTGAGCAACTCCGAGGCGGGCATCGTGAGCGGGACGTTCTTCGTCGGCTACGCCTCGAGCGTGTCGTACTGGACCGCGCTCACCGACCGCGTCGACGGGCGCAGGGTCTACCTGACCGGCGGCCTGCTCGCGGCCGCGGGCAGCGCCGGGTTCGGGCTGTTCGCGTACGGCTTCGCCAGCGCGGTGCTGTTCCAGATCGTGCTCGGCAGCGGCGTCGCCGCGATGTACATGCCGGGCCTGCGGCTGCTCTCGGACCGCGTCTCGGGCGCGGCGCAGAGCCGCTACATCGCGTTCTACACCTCGTTTTTCGGGATCGGCACCGCGCTCTCGCTGGCCGCCGCGGGGGCGATGAGCGCGCTGGCCGGCTGGCAGTGGGCATTCATCGCCGCCGCCGCCGGACCGCTCGCGGCGGGCGCGCTGGTGTTCGCGGGCATCGGCGCGCGCGCCCCGGCTGCGGCGGGGAAGGCGGCGCCGTTCTCGCTCGCAACGCTGTTTCCGCTCGCCGCCTGGCGCCGCCTGCTCGTGCACCGGCCGGTGGCGGGCTTCGCGCTGGGCTACGCGATGCACTGCCTCGAGCTATTCGGCTCGCGCAGCTGGATGGTCGCGTTCCTGGCCTTCTCCGCCGGGCTGCACGCGAGCGGCGCGAGCTTCCCGTGGAACCTGGCGGTGATCGCGGCGTTCGTCAATGTCTGCGCGGTGCCGGCGTCGATCGTCGGCAATGAGATCGCGCTCCGGATCGGACGCCGGCGCTGGATCTCGATCGCGATGCTCGGCTCGGGCGCTAGCGGCATGCTGCTCGCGGGCGCGGCGGGCTGGCATTGGGCCGCGGTGCTCGCGGTGCTGGTGGTCTATTCGATGCTGGTGATGGCCGAATCGGCCACCCTTACCGCCGGCATGGTCGCGGCGGCCCCCGAGGAGCTGCGCGGCACCGCGATGGGGCTTTATTCGCTCATGGGCTTCGCCGGCGGCATGATCGGTCCCATGGTGTTCGGCGCCGCGCTCGACGCGGCCGGCGGCGCGACGCGCAGCACCGCCTGGCTGGCCGCCTACGCCGCGATCGGCGCCGGCTGCCTCGCTTCGTCGTTCGTCGCCTGTCGGCGCGGCCGGAGTTAGACTAGCGCAGCGCGTAAGGATAACGACAGGAGAGAGGCGAAGATGGAGCGCATCTGGCTGAAGAGCTATCCGGAGGGCGTCGAGCCCGAGGTCCGCTACGACCAATACCGCTCGGTCGGCGACCTGTTCGAAAAGTGCGCCGCGCAGTTCAGCGCCCGGCCGGCCTACTCGAGCATGGGCAAGTCGATCAGCTACGGCGAGCTGGACAAGCTCTCGCGCGACTTCGGCGCCTGGCTGCAGGCGATGGGCCTGGGCAAGGGCGCGCGCGTGGCGATCATGCTGCCGAACGTGCTGCAGTATCCGGTGGCGCTGTTCGGCACCCTGCGCGCGGGCTGCACGGTGGTGAACGTCAATCCGCTCTACACCGCGCGCGAGCTCGAGTACCAGCTCAAGGACTCGGGCGCCGAGGCGATCGTGATCCTGGAGAACTTCGCCCACACGCTCGAGGCCGTGATCGCCCGGGTGCCGGTCAAGCACGTGGTGGTGGCCTCGCTCGGCGACCTGCTTGGATTCAAGGGCGCGATCGTGAACTTCGTGGTGCGCAAGGTGAAGAAGATGGTGCCAGCGTTCGCGCTGCCGAAGGCGCAGCGCTTCAACGCGGCGCTGGCCGAGGGCGCGCGCAAGCCGTTCGAGCCGTACCAGGTCGGGCACGACGACATCGCTTTCCTGCAGTACACCGGCGGCACCACCGGCGTGTCGAAGGGCGCGATGCTGCTCCACCGCAACATCCTGGCCAACATCGAGCAGGTCGCGGGCTGGCTCGAGCGCGGCCTGAAGGGCGAGACGCCCTCCATCATCACCGCGCTGCCGCTGTACCACATCTACGCCCTGACGGTGAACTGCCTGGTGATCCTCAGGCTGGGCGGCTTGAGCATCCTGGTCGTCAACGCGCGCGACTTCCCCGCCTTCGTCAAGACGCTGCGCAATAACCACTACAACATGATCACCGGCGTCAACACGCTGTTCAACGCGCTGCTGCATACCCCGGGTTTCGCCGCGCTCGACTTCTCCGCGCTCATGATCTCGAGCGGTGGCGGTATGGCGGTGCAAAAAGCGGTCGCCGACCGCTGGAAGGAGGTCACCGGCACGGTTCTGCTCGAGGGTTACGGCCTGACCGAGACCAGCCCGGTGGCGACCATGAACCCGATCGACCTCGCGAGCTACAGCGGCTCGATCGGCCTGCCGATTCCGTCGACCGACATCGAGATCCGCGACGAGGAGGGCAAGAACCTGCCGATCGGCGGCACCGGCGAGATCTGCATCAAGGGCCCGCAGGTGATGGCGGGCTACTGGCAGCAGCCCGAGGAGACCGCGAACGTCATGACCCCGGACGGCTACCTCAAGACCGGCGACATCGGCGTGATGGACGACAAGGGCTTCATCCGCATCGTCGACCGCAAGAAGGACATGATCCTGGTGTCGGGCTTCAACGTGTACCCGAACGAGATCGAGCAGGTGGTGGCGTTGCACCCGGGCGTGCTCGAATGCGCCGCGATCGGCGCGTCCGACGGGCACTCGGGCGAGGTGGTCAAGCTGTACGTGGTGAAGAAGGACCCCGGCCTGACCGAGCAGGACATCCTCGCCTACTGCAAGGAACAGCTTACCGGCTACAAGCGCCCCAAGCAGGTCGAATTCCGCACCGAGCTGCCCAAGACCAACGTCGGCAAGATCCTGCGCCGCGCCCTGCGCGACGAAAAATAAGCGGGGTCAGACCCCGTTTATCCAGTGAGGGACGAAAGATAGCTCGCAGCAATCTGTTCAAGGGTCTCGGCTGTCTGACGCTCGCGATCCTGGTATGGGGTGCGATGTTCCCGGTGGCCAAGCGCACGCTGCCGATCCTCGACGCGTATTTCCTCGGCAGCATCCGCTACGCCATCGGCAGCGTGATCTTCGTCGCGCTGCTGTGGGCGACCGAGGGGCGCGCCGCGCTCTCCTACGGCCGGCGCCTGGTGCCGGCGGCGCTGTTCGGCGTGTTCGGCTTCACCGGCTTCAACGTCATGGTGTGGCTCGGGCTGACCTACACGCGCCCCGAGCACGCGGCGATCATCATGGCCTTGCAGACGCCGATGACGGCGATCGCCGTCTGGCTCACACGCGGCCTGCGCCCGGCGGGGTTCACCATCGCCTGCATCGCTTGCGCCATCGGCGGTGTGTTTATCGTCGTGACCCGCGGCCACCCGGCGGCCGCCCTGGCGGCGCAGAGCTCGAGCGCGCTGCTGGGCGACCTGCTGGTGTTCCTCGGCGCGGTGAGCTGGGTGGTCTACAGCATGGCGGGCGGCTACTTCAGCGGCTGGTCGCCGCTGAGAATGACCGTGCTCACCTGCATCCCCGGAGCGATCGGGCTGATGACGGTGAACGCGGTGATGGTGTGGGCGGGATTCTCGACCTGGCCCGGGCTCGACACGGTGCTCTCGGCCAAGTGGCAGATCGTCTACTTCTCGCTCTTCACCGTGGTGATTGGCGTGCTGTGCTTCAACGCCGGGGTCAAGTTACTCGGTCCGCTCAACACCATGCTGATGCTCAATCTGATTCCGATCATGGTGTTCGCCATCGAGGCCGCGCTCGGGCGCAGTTTCGGCGCGGTCGAGCTCGGCGGCGCGGCGCTGGTGATCGGCGCGCTTGCGGCCAACAATCTCTACCTGCGCCGGCGCGCTATTCTGGCGGCGTCAGCGTGAGCCGGTGCGCGCCCGCGACCGCGATGCGGGCGCGGTCGGTCAGCATCGGAATGTACTCGCCCGCCGCCCAGGCGCGAGTGAAGGCGCGGTAGCCCGGCGACAGCGGGTTGCCCGATTGCCCGCCCGAGTGGATGTAGAGCGACGCCTGCATGTCGGACAGGTCGTAGATCGCGCGCAGGCTCGGGCCGTGGCGGCTGGCGTAGGGGCGCGCAGCGTCGTTGAAGTTGCTGCGCCCGACGTCGATCGTGAACGCTCCGCCCGGACTCGGCACGCTGATGTCGAAAAAGCGCGCGAGCAGCGGCACGCGGCCGAACGGGCGGTGCTCGTGCAGCGCGGGGTGCGCCGCGCCCCACGTCCAGCGCCGCATGTCCTTGCCATAGCGCCGGCGCAGATCGGAGAGCGCGGCTTGGAGCGAGCTCGAGAGGATCTCGTCGCAGTTTTCCCTCTTCCGCGTGCGCACGTCGTCGCACCAGCGCGACTGGCCGTCCTTGTCCGCGAGCACGTCGCCGATGAACACGGGGCGCGGCAGCCAGTTGGCGTTGAATGCGTCGCCCAGCTCGTCGGCGTAGATCGCGCGCGCGAGCGCGCGCCACCATGCGGTCATGATCAGCGGCTCGGCGCGGTCGACCGCCATCCTGCCGTCCCAGGCCGAAAGCAGCCCCAGCGCGCGCTTGGCCTCGGCACTGAGCGGCTTGGTCGCGAGCAGGCGCGGCAGTTGCTCGCGCGCCGGCAGCGAGACGATGTCCGCCTGCATGCGCGCGAAGCTCGGCACGGAGTGCCGCGCCAGCGCGTCGAGCAGCTGCGTGATGCGGCGCGCGCGGTACGGCGGCTGCCATTCGCTGGTGATGAAGTGCGCGTAGCCCGGCGGGGTGATCTTCTGGTTCGCGGTCACGATCTCGCCGCTGGGCGGGTTGTACGACTGCGGCAGCTCGTCGAACGGGATCCAGCCGGCCCAGTCGTACTTCGCCTCCCAGCCCGGCGCAGGGGCGAGGCCCTTGAGGTCGTTGGCGGGCTTGCGCAGCGGCACCCGGCCGGCGGCGATGAAGCCGATGTTGCCGTCGACGTCGGCGTAGACGATGTTCTGCTGCGGCGCCTGCAGGTCGCGCAGCGCGGCGCGGAACTCCTTCCAGTCGTGCGCCCGCGCGAGGTTGAGCGCGCTGCGGATCGAAGTGTCGTCGTGCGCGAGCGCGGTCCACTCGAACGCCAGCACGTGGCCGCGCGGCGCAAGCCCCGCCGCCGGCCGCAGCACGTCCGACACGACCGGGCCGTGACGGGTGATGCGCACGAGCAGCTTCACGTCGGGCGCACCGCGCACCTTGATCGTTTCCTGGCGGAGCGCGAACGGCCGCGAGCCGTCGGGTGTCAGGTACGCGTCGCGGCCCTCGAGTTTCTCGACGTACAGGTCCTGCACGTCGGGGCCGGTGTTGGTCGCGCCCCAGGCGATGTGCTCGTTGCGCCCGAGCAGGATTCCCGGCACGCCCGGCAGCGTGGCGCCGATCGCGTCCAGCCCGGGCGCCGTTAGCTGCGCGAAGTACCACACCGGCGGCGCCGTCAGGCCGAGGTGCGGGTCGTTCGCGAGCAGCGGCTTGCCGCTCGCGCTGCGCTTGCCGCTCACCACCCAGTTGTTCGATCCCGCGCCGTCGGGCAGCCAGCCGGGCAGCAGCGAAGCTACCTTCAGCATCGCCGCTTCGAGCGCCTGCGCGTCGCCGTCGAGCCCGGCGTAGAGCGTTTTCAGGTCGCGGATCTTGAGTGGCGCGTCGCCGGGATACGGCGGCAGCAGCTCGTCGATGCGCGCTTGCGGCAGCGTCTTCGCCAGGCGCATGCGCAGCAGTTCGTTCTTCCAGTTCGCGCCCAGGTCCCAGGCCATCATCTTGATCCACGCCAGCGAGTCGGCCGGCGTCCAGGGCTCGGGCGTCACGCGCAGGATCCAAAACTCGGGCGGCAGCACCGGCCGCGTGGCGAGAAACGCGTTCACGCCGGCGGCGTAGGCGTCGAGCACCTTGCGTGTGCCCGGGTCGAGCTTTGCCAGGCTCGCCTCTGCTGCGCGGCGCACGCCCAGCGTGCGCAGGAAGCGGTCGGTGTCGAGCCCGCTCGCACCGACGATTTCGGCCAGGCGCCCGGCGGCGATGCGCCGGCTCATCTCCATCTGCCACAGCCGGTCCTGCGCGTGGGCGAAGCCCAGCCCGAAGTAAGCGTCCTCGATCGAGGAGGCGCGGATGTGCAGAATGCCGTAGGCGTCGCGCAGCAGCTCGATCTTCGCCTTGAGCCCGGCGATGCGGATCGTGCCCTCGGTCTGCGGCAGCGACTGGCGCAGGTATAGGTACGCCCCGCCGGTAAACAGCGCCGCGACAACCACAAGTAGCAGCGTATAGCGGAGCAGCTTGCGCATTGCGGCAGGATACCCCCCGGGGATCCCCGATCGGCGTGACTTTCGCCAATGCGGCACCGCGGCAATTCTGCTATAAGCAAATGGTTACGGTGACATGCCGGAGGCTTTTCGGTGCTCTACAGCCTTTACGAAGCGCAGCATGCAGCCCTGCAACCGTTGCGCCTCGCCGCAGAGCTCTCGCGCGGCTGGTTCGGCCACCCCTTCAGCCCGTTGTCGTACTCCTACATGTCGCGCGGGCTCGCGGCGGGCAGCGACCTGTTCCTGCGCCTGACCCAGCGTTACGAGAAGCCCGCCTGGCGCGTCGACTACACCACAATCGGCGGTGAGCGCGTTCCGGTAACGGCCGAGGTGGCGCTGGCGAAGCCGTTCTGCAACCTGATTCATTTCAAGCGCGAGCTCGCGACGCCGCGCAACGACCCGAAGGTGCTGCTGGTTGCGCCGCTGTCGGGGCATCACGCGACGCTGCTGCGCGACACGGTGCGCACCATGCTGCCCGAGCACGAGGTATGGGTGACCGACTGGGTCGACGCGCGCATGGTGCCGCTCGCGGCCGGACCGTTCCAGTTCGACGACTACGTCGACTACGTGTGCGAGTGGATCCGGCTGCTCTCGCCGGACCTGCACGTGGTATCGGTCTGCCAGCCGACCGTGCCGGTGCTCGCCGCGGTATCGCTCATGGCGTCGCGCAACGAGCCGAGCGCGCCGAAGACGATGGTGATGATGGGCGGGCCGATCGACGCGCGCAAGAGTCCGACCGCGGTCAACAACCTGGCGACCAAGAAGCCGTTCTCGTGGTTCGAGCAGAACCTGATCGAGCGCGTGCCGGCGAAATATCCCGGCTTCATGCGCCGCGTGTACCCCGGCTTCCTGCAGCACATGGGATTCGTGGCGATGAACCCGGACCGCCACTTCAACGCCCACTGGGACTACTACAACCACCTGCTCGAAGGCGACGGCGACTCCGCCGAACACCACCGGCGCTTCTACGACGAGTACAACGCGGTGCTCGACATGCCGGCCGAGTACTACCTCGACACCGTCAAGCGCGTGTTCCAGGACTTCGCGCTGCCCAAAGGCCGGCTGTTCGTGCGCGAAGAGCTGGTGCGCCCGCAGGCGATCCGCCGCACGGCACTGTTCAGCATCGAAGGCGATCTGGACGACATCTCCGGCACCGGCCAGAGCGAAGCGGCCCACGCGCTGTGCCTCAACATCCCTGCCGGCCAGCGCGAGCACTTCCTCGCGCCCCGCGTCGGCCACTACGGCATCTTCTCCGGCCGCCGCTGGCGCGAGACAATCTATCCGCTGATCCGGGAGTTCGTGCGCAGGCATGCTTGAACGCCGCCGCGCGCTGCTAGTCGGCGCGACCGGCCTGATCGGCTCGTTCGTCCTGCAGCGGCTGCTCGACGTCACGGCGTACCGCAGCGTCACGGTCTGGGCGCGCCGCCCGCTCGCGCTGCACGGGCCCGGGCTGCGCACCGAAACCTTCGATTTCGAGAACATGCGCTCGCACAAGGTCGAGGCCGAGGACGTCTTCTGCTGCATCGGCACGACCATGAAGCACGCGCGCACGCGCGAAGTCTTCCGCCGCGTCGATCACGACTACCCGGTGGTGCTGGCCAAGGCCGCGGCACGCGGCGGCGCCAAGCGCCTGCTGGTGATTTCGGCCCTGGGCGCCGATCCACGCTCGCACGTGTTCTACAACCGGGTCAAGGGCGAGATGGAGGCCGACGTGCGCGCCGCGGGCGTGCCGAGAACGATCTTCTTCCGCCCGACGCTGCTGCGCGGTCACCGCGACGAATTCCGCCTCGGTGAGCGCATCGGTCTGGCGGTCGGCGACCTGCTTGGCCCGATCTTGGGCAAATACCGCCCGATCGATGCCGACGTGGTCGCGATGGCGATGATCAAGGCCGCGCTGAAAAACCTCCCCTCCGGCGTCATCGAGTCCGAAACAATCCGCACCCTCTAAAACCGGGGACAGACCCCGATTTCGACGGCTACGCAGTTGTATTTACGTTCTAAAGCCGATGACCTGTCCCTGATTTTGCAACAGCAAAAATTGGGGACAGGCCAAGGTAATTGCTCAATCGACTCAGTGAGTTCGATTCGCTAATCGGGGTCTGTCCCCGGTTATCCGGTTATCGGCTGCGGCAGGTGCCGAATTTGCGGTTGTCGGAGTGCGCACCGGGGAGCGGCTGTAGCTCGACCTTCTTCAGCTGCGCGTTGTCTTGCTGCGGAAACGGCTTGTCGCCGGCCGGATAGCAGTTCGACGCGAGCAGGTAGGCCAGCACGTCCGCGTACTGCTCCTTGGAGAGCGATCCCGGGCTGTGCAGCGGCATGTTGTTCACCACCAGGTAGCGGATGATGTAGAGCGACCAGTGGTTGCGCTGCGCGGTCTGCAGGAAGCCGGTGCCGGCAATCGCCGGCCCCAGCGTGCCCTGCAGGTTCTTGCCGTGGCACTTCACGCAGTGCTGCAGATAGACCTGCTTGCCCGCCCGGGCCTGGGCGCGCGTATATAAGGCGGGAGGCGGATCGGCCGCGGAAGCGGCTGGCCGAGGGTCGCTCGCCGCTGACGAGTGCTTGTTGCATAGCGCCGCCACGATGCCGGAGGCGGCCGTGCGCACGATCAGCCGATCGCCCGCTACGCGCACGTCGCGACTGCCGAAGCCTTCGGGCAGGCCGGCGGTCCCGGTCGCGGCCGGTACTGCGACGAACGCGAGGTAGCCGTCCTTGACGCCCCAGGCGGGCGCCGCGCTGACGGGCGCGCAGGCCGAGACCTGGCTCGCGCCGGCCGGCACGCCCAGCGTCGTGGTGGCGAGCGCGCCCTCGAGCCCGCCGAAGACGCCGGTCCGAGTCGGCTTGCCGACCGCGGCCTGCAGATTGAACAGGGCGCGGGTGACGGTGAACTCGTAGTCCTCGAGCTCGCGCGCCTCGAGCGCATCGCGCAGGCGGGCCAGCGCGGCCCTCAGGTTGACCTGCACGCCGTGCAGCGCGTCCACCCAGGGCGGGCTGTCGCGCCGGTCGAGCAGGGTGTCGATGTGAGCGATCGCCCCGGCCGCGTCGCCCGGGTTGCCGCTTGTCGCGTGGAACAGGGGATCCTTGTCGCCGACGATGGCGTTAATCGCGCGCTGCGCGGCGAGGCGGTATGGCGTCGGGCTGTTGACGATTCGGTCCTGGGCCCGAACGATCTCTGCGATTGCCGCATTGGTATCGGCGAGCGCGGCGAGCGTCTCGGCGTGCGCGTCCACGGCGGCGTACGCCGCGGGCGACAACAGCGCACAGGCAAGTGAAAACCCCGCCCACAACGCAACCGGCCCGCGCGAGCGGGCCGGCCGGGAGTGGGCGGGCGGAAAAGCTCCGCCCATCCGTTCGCTCACTTAGCGAGCGCAAAGGCGGAGATCATCTCGCCTTCATCCTTCTTCCGCAGCTCCTTCACGCCCGACATGCCGATGCTCGGCTTGCCCGAGGCGATGAGGACCACCTGCCTGCCGCCGATCTCGACCGAGCTCGGCGGGGCGACAATCGGCGAGCCGGTGCGGTAGTGCCACAGCAGCTTGCCGTTCTTGGCCTCGAAGGCGTCGAAATTGCCGTTCAGCTCGCCGGTGAACGCGAGACCGGTCTTGGTGATCAGCACGCCGGCGATCGACGGCAGCTTGTAGTAGTGCCGCCACTGGAACACGCCAGTCGAGACGTCGATCGCGTTCAGCTGCCCGGTCGAGGGTCCGACGAGCTCGGGGAACGTGCCGCCGAGATAGAACTGGCCGGCGATGTACACCGCCTGGTCGAGCGACTTCCAGCGTCCGCACTGGTTGACGCTCGGCACGATGAACGCGTTGGTGCCCGGATCGTAGCTGCCGCCGTTGAACTCGATGCCGCCGTTGGTGTTCGGGCAGGCGATGTTGCCCTCGCGGCTGGGCTCGGTGTTCTGCCCTTTCTGGAAGCTGACCACCGTGTGATCGACGAGCTTACCCGATTCGGCGTCGAGGATCCAGAAGTTGCCGCCCTTGTCGCCGGCCGCCACCAGCGCACGCTGCTCGCCGTTGACCTTGCCGTGGAACAGCACCGGCGGCATGGCGGGATCCCAGTCATGCGTGTCGTGCGGGATGAACTGGTAGTACCACTTCAGCGTCGGCTTGTCGCCCGAGATGTCGAGCGCGACCATCGAGTTGCTGTACAGGTTGTCGCCCTTGCGTTCCGTGGCGAGGAAATCGGGCTGCGGGTTGCCGAGATCCATGTACAGCGTATCGGTCTTCGGATCGATCGCCACGCCGCTCCAGACCGCCGCGCCGCCGCGCTTCCACGAATCGCCGCTCCAGCTGTCGTGGCCCGGCTCGCCCGGCCCGGGGATGGTCTTCCATTCCCAGATGCGATCGCCGTTCTTCGGATCGAACGCGGTGATGTAGCCGATGCCGCCCCAGTCGCCGTTGGAGGCGCCCAGCAGCAACATGTCCTTGCCGGTCTTGGCGTTGTGATACGGAACCGGCGCCATGGAGTAGAAGGTGTTGCTCGTATCATGCGCGGCGACCACGTCCCAGCGCGTCTTGCCGCTGCGCGCGTCGAGCGCGATCAGGTGGCCGTCCAGCGTGGCGACGTAGACGTTGCCGTCCATCAGCCCCACGCCGCGGTTGGCGGCGAACGCGAGCACGTGCGGGTTGTCCTTGAACTCCCACACCAGCTTGCCGGTCTTGGCGTTCAGCGCGTAGACGTGGTCGTGCGCCGAGGTGACGTACACCATGCCGTTCCAGACGATCGGCGCGGTCTCAACTCCGGCGGTGTCGTCGATCTTGAACTTCCAGATGCGCTTGAGCCGCCTGACGTTGCTGGGTGTGATCTGCGCCGCGGTCACGTAACGGTTGCCGCTGTAGCTCTTGGCGGGCAGGATCCACGCGCTGTTGTTGCTGGCTGCGTTCACATACTGCTCGGCCGAAGGAGCGCTCGCCGCGAGCAGCGAAAGCGGTGCGGCGAGCGCCGCGCAGCCGAGCAGCGCCGCGAGTTTCGTTGATGAACTGTCATGCATGATGCCGTTTCTCCTCTAAGGATCGATGTGACGTCCCCCCCGGTGCTGTCTGATAGCACCGATGCAGCGGCGCGGCAAGATTCCATTCACGAGCGTGTCGCGGCGCTTGCGCGCGCCTTGCGAAATGGCGTTCGAGTCTTTCGATTTGCTTGCCGGCTTGCAGTCGGCTTGCAGAATCGGAAATCGGGGACAGACCCCGATTTCGGTCCGGAAGTTTTTGAATTCGTTTTGATCGGGGCGAGGGCTGTCCCCGAATGCGTCGCGCGTCGAGATCAGCCCTGCGCGTTTCGCCGCAGCGCAAGCCAGGCTGCGTAGACCACGAGCCCCGCGAACCACAGCAGCGACCACTCCGCGATCGACAGGCCGAGGAAGCGCCAGTGGACCTCGGCGCACTGGCCCGAGCCGCGCACGAGGAAGCTGAGGGTGCGCGAAATCGGAAAGTGGTCGATCATGAACTGCAGGTCCGGGCCGCACTGCGGCACCTGATCCGGCGGCAGGTGCTGCAGCCAGACCTGGCGCGCCGCGGTGCCGCCGCCGGCGAGCGCGAACACGATCCCCAGTCCGCCGTAGAGAAAGTTCCAGCGCCCCCGCGGGGCGTGGATCGCGCCGGCGAGGAAGGCGAGCGCGAAAAGCGCGAAGAACACGCGCTGCACCAGGCACAGCGGGCAGGGGTCCTGCCCCTGGAAGTACTGCAGCACGTAGGCGTAACCGAGCAGCCCGCCGCAGGCGAGCGCGCCGAGCGCGTAGGCCCAGCGAGTGGGGATGTTGAGCGGATTGATCATGCCGGCGCGGTGACCTGTTGCTCAATCATACCGAAGATCGAGCGCCCCTCGGCATCGCGCATCTCGAGCCGCACCGTGTCGCCGTACTTGAGGAACGGCGTTTCGGCCTCGCCGCGCTTGATGATCTCTTCCGCGCGGCGCTCGAACAGGCAGCCGGCGCCGGTCTTTCGGTCGCGGTTCGAGACCGTGCCCGAGCCGACCAGGGTGCCGGCGCGCAAGGGGCGCGTCGCCGCCGCGTGCTCGATCAGGCGCGCGAAGTGAAACTGCATGTCTTTGCCCGCGTTCGGCTCGCCCAGCAGCTCGCCGTTGACCTCGATCCTGAGCGGCAGGTGCACGCGCTTGCCGTCCCAGGCCGCGCCGAGCTCGTCCGGCGTCACCGCCACCGGCGAGAGCGCCGAAGGCGGCTTGGACTGGAAAAAGCCGAAACCCTTCTCGAGTTCCTTGCTGACCAGGTTTCTGAGCGAGACGTCGTTCAGCAGCACGAAAAGCCGAATGTGCGCCGCGGCCTTGTCGCGCTCGACGCCCATCGGCACGTCGTCGGTCACCACCGCGATCTCGGCCTCGAGGTCGATGCCGAGCTCCTCGGAGGGGGCGACGATGTCGTCGCGCGCACCGAGAAACGGATCGGAGCAGCCCTGGTACATCATCGGCTCGCTCTTCCACCACGAGGGCAGCTCCTGCTTGCGCGACTTGCGGATCAGTTCGGCGTGAATCAGGAAGCTCGAAGCGTCGGCGAACTGGTGCGCGCGCGGCAGCGGCGCCATGAGCTGCGCCGGATCGAGCTCGAAGGCGCGCGCAGGCGGCTTGTCGTTCAGCTCGTTGTACAGCTGCTCGAGCTGCGGCGCGCAGTAGTCCCAGTCGTCGAGCGCGGCCTGCAGCGTGGGCGCCACGTGGTCGGCCTTGAGCGCGTGCGCGAGGTCGCGCGAAACCACCAGCAGGGTGCCGTCGCGGGTGCCGTCTTTGAGGGTGGCGAGTTTCATTGATTTCTGGCAGACGGGAAGGCGCGAATTATCGCAGAATTCGCCTATCATCAGCCGACGGAGAGAGGATTCGCCATGCTTGCACGCACCCTGTTCGGCCCCGAGCACGAGACCTTCCGCGACAGCGTGAAGCGCTTCATGGACGAGGAGGTCAAGCCGCACGAGGAGCGCTGGCAGGAGCAGGGCTTTGTGGACCGCGAGGTGTGGCAAAAGGCGGGCGCGAACGGTTTTCTGTGCGCCAGCATGCCGGAGCAGTACGGCGGCGCGGGCGCCGACCGCCTCTACAGCATCATCCTGATGGAAGAGCAGGCGCGCGCGAACTCGTCCTCGCTCGGCTTCGGCCTGCACTCGGAGATCGTCGCGCCGTACTTGCTGCGCTACGGCAACGACCACATCAAGAGCACCTACCTGCCGAAGATGGCCGCGGGCGAATGGATCGGCGCGATCGCGATGAGCGAGCCGGGCGCGGGCTCGGACCTTCAGGCGATCAAGACGACGGCGGTCAAGAAGGGCGACAAATACATCGTCAACGGCTCCAAGACCTTCATCACCAACGGCTGGCACTGCGACCTGGTGATCGTGGTGGCCAAGACCGACCCGGCCAAGGGCGCCAAGGGCACCAGCCTGATCGTGGTCGACACCTCGATGAAGGGCTTCGCCAAGGGCAAGCGGCTCAAAAAAATGGGCCTCAAGGGGCAGGACACCTCGGAGCTCTTCTTCGACAACGTCGAGGTGCCGGACGAGAACCTGCTCGGGCAGGAGAACAACGGGTTCATCTATCTCATGCAGGAGCTGCCCTGGGAGCGCATGCAAATCGCAATCGGCGCGATCGCCAAGGCCGAGGCCGCGATCGGCTGGACCATCGACTACGTGCGCGAGCGCAAAGCCTTCGGCAAGACCGTCGCGACCTTCCAGAACACCCGCTTCAAGCTCGCCGAGCTCGCCACCGAAGCCCAGGTCGCGCGTGTGTTCGTCGACAAGTGCATCGAGCTGCTGATGGCCGGCACGCTCGACGCCGCCACCGCCTCGATGTGCAAGTACTGGTGCTCCGACATCGAGTGCAAGATCATCGACGAGTGCCTGCAGCTGCACGGCGGCTACGGCTTCATGTGGGAATACCCCATCGCCCGCGCCTACGTCGACGCCCGCGTACAGCGCATCTACGGCGGCACCAACGAAATTATGAAAGAAGTCATCAGCCGCTCGCTGGGACTGGGCGAAAAATAGGGTCAGACCCCATTTTCAGTCCCCAATTTTTGGGATTCCCTACGGGACTGAGCGACGGCATGATCGAGCGGTTGAATCGTGCTGGAATCGATCAGTGCAGATCATTGTCGAGCCGTTTTACAGTCAAGCGGTAAGTGCGATCTCTGGAAAATTCTGGATGGTCTAACCAATTGTTTTAGAGCGCCTGCGTTTGCACTGGCATGAATGATGCGACAACTTATGATTCCAATGAGCTGGTTTCCCCTGCTCGTAACCCAACTTGCGCGGAGCACGTCCTTTCAGTATTGCAACGTGTGGAGATGAAAATGATCGCGACACCGATTTATCGTTTCTTCCGGATCATGCTCGTCGGGTTGCTGCTGACGCTTGGCGCCAATTGCGCGAACGCCGGCTATCTCAGTCTCTATGCGTTCGGCGACAGCCTGTCGGACGCAGGCAATGCCTACGCGATCACCGGCTTCTACCCTCCGTTTCCATACGCGCAGCGCTTCGGCAACGGGCCGGTCGCAGTCGAGCAACTCGCCGCGGGCCTGGGTATCGCCGGGTTCGCGCCTTCGGCCTCGGGTGGAACCGATTACGCCGTGGGCGGAGCCCAGACCGGCCCGGACATTTTTACTGGCAGCGACAACTACTTGACGTATGCGGGGCTGAGCGCCCTTGCCAACACGGGAATCGAGATGCAGGTGGGCAATTTCGCGGGTGCGCCGCCCGCCTTCGATCCGTCGACATCGCTGTTCTTCGTCTGGGGCGGTGCCAACGATCTGTTTGCTGCGCTGACCATCGATCCATCGACGGCGCCGACAGTGGCGGCCAACGCGGTCACGAATCTGGCGAGCGAGATCGGTGCACTGGCGGCGATCGGCGCGGAGCACTTCCTCGTGCCGAACCTGCCCGATCTGGGGCTCACCCCGTTCGGGTTGGGCTCGGGCGATTCGGCGGGACTCAGCGCGTTGTCCCAGGGGTTCAATGCGGGACTCGCCTTCGCGCTGGCTCAGCTCGAAAGCAATTACGGGTTGGACATTCGCGAGTTCGACGCCTTCGGCTTCATGCACGAAGCCATCGACAATCCCGGCGCCTTCGGATTTACCAATGTCCAGGATCCATGCTTCAACGGCGCTACGGTATGCGCGAATCCGGACCAATACCTGTTTTGGGATCCAGTGCACCCCACGACGAGCGCGGACCAGTTCTTGGCGGCCGGCTTCCGTGCGAGCGTTCCCGAACCCGCAACTCTCGCTTTGCTGGGCATCGGCCTGGCCGGGCTCGTGTTAAGCCGGCGCAAGCGGAACGGCTAGCCCGGGCCTAGACAATCCGAAAGTAGGGACAGACCTTCTTTTTTCGCATGCCGAAATAGCAGGGTCTGTCCCTCATTTTTTTACAGCTGCCTGAAGCCCTCACGCAGCCCTTCGAAGGGCGTGAAGCCTTCCTGCCCGCGCCCGGCGCCGACCGAGCCCTCGTAGCCGAAGCCGTGGCCCCCGCCGGGAGCGACGCGCAGCAGATCGCCCGCCCCGGCGGCGCCGTGGGCCAAGTCGTCCTCGCCGCGGTCCAGCGTCGCGACCGCGCGCGCGACGCGCTCCCAGCTATGCCGGATCTCCTCCGGCGTGAGCGTCTCCTGCGGCTTGCGGCGCTCGAGCTCGCGCGCAAGCAGGCTGAAGTCGTACTGCGGCTTTCTCGCCAGGCGCTCCGACAACAGGTCGAAGTCGTGCTCGTGCCGCTCACGCTCGTCGTGCTTGCCGCCGTGCTCGTGGCCGTGGCCCCTGCCGTGGTGGTGATCGTCGTCGTGATGGTGGTCGCCGTGCTCGCCGTGGTGCCCCTGGCCGCCGGGATCGGCCGGCGGTTCGGCTTCGAGGATATCGAGCGCGAATTCGCCCGCCGCGCTCGCGCCGGCCGCGTCGGAGGCGACGACGCGCAGGAGGTAATTGCCGCCGTCGGCGAATCCCGGCGCGGCGCTGAAGCTCGCGCTCGCCGGGTCGAACGATAGCCAAGCGGGCAGGGCGGCGCCGTCGGCGAAGCTCGCCGCGTAGGCGAGCGTGTCGCCCGCATCGACGTCGGCGAACGCGCCCTCGACCGAAAACGCGAGCGTCTGCCCCTCCGTCCCGCTCTGGGCCGCCAGCGGCGCGACCAGATAGGGCACGTCGTTCACGTTGACCACTTCGAGCGTGAAGCTGCCAGCGGCCGACTGGCCCTCGCCGTCTGTCGCGCTGACGATGACCTCGACCGTGCCGACCTCGTCGTTGCCCGGCGTGCCGGAGAAGGTCGCGCTCGCGGGATCGAATTGAAGCCATGCCGGGACCTCGGCGCCGTAGACGAGCGCGTCGCCGATGTCGGGATCGACGAAGGTGCCGCCGGGCAGGGTGAAGACGAAGGGCTCGTCCTCGAGCGCCGACTGATCCGCGATCGGCGCCGCGAGCCGCGGCGGGCGGTTCGGCTGCGCGAGCGCGATCGGCTGCGGCGCGGCGCCGAACGCGGGCCCGGCGAGCACCGTGCGCAGCTCGTCCGCGGAGAGCGCGCCGGTCGAGCCGGTCGTGGCGTACTGCCAGGCGATCGCGCCGCCGAGGCCCTCGCTTTCGCTGTCCGAAATCTTGTTCGCTGCGAGCGCGTCGCCGAGCGGCCCGGTCGTGCCGATCACGGCTCTGAAGTCGTACAGGTGCACCGAGCCGAACAGCTGCAGCGTGATCTCGGGCCAGGCTGCGGAGTCGTCCTCCCACTGGCGCGTGAGACGGATCGAGCCGGCGCCGCCGATGTCGAGAACGAGATCCGCGCCGTCCTGCGCGAGCGCGAGATCGTCCGGCTGCACGCCGCCGCCGATCGAGAGCGTCATCGCGCCCGCGGCATAGACCGTGTCGTTGCCGTCGCCGGGATTGAAGGCGATCACGCCGTCCTCGCCGTAGTGCTCGATCCAGTCGTCGCCCGCGCCGCCGATCACGAGCGCGCCGCCTTCGTCGTAAACGTAGTCGTCGCCCGGCCCGGCCTCGAGCAGCTTGCCGCCCCCGCCCCAGGCCTCGAGGTCGTCCGCGCCGGTTCCGCCGGACACGATGTCGTTGCCCGCCCCGGTCTCGACGTAGTCGTCGCCCGCGAGCGCGTCGATCGTGTCGTCGCCGTCGCTGCCGAGGATGTAGTCGTCCTCCGGCGTGCCGGGCGCGGTCTCGAAGCGCGCCTCCATTTCGTCGGCGTCCCAGAACGTGCCGTCGGCGAACTCGATTCCGCCGAGCCGCGCTCCGCCCCAGAACCAGCCTGCAACCTGGAGCCGGGTCGCGCTGCCCCGCAGCCACACCGAGACGTCGGACTCGCTGCGGGTGATCATGACGTCCTGCGGCGCGATGTCCGGCGCGGCGCGAATGCGGTCTTCGCTCGAGGGCCAGATCCAGTTGTACGGGTTCTCGATCGTGTCGTGCCCGCCGCCGGTCCGGAGCACGAACACGTCCGCGCCCGCGCCGCCCTGCAGCCGGTCGTCGCCCGAGCCGCCGTCGAGGACGTCGTCGCCGCCTTCGCCGTAGAGCGCATCCCGATATCCGTCGAGCCCAAGCAGGACGTCGTCGCCCTCGGTTCCGTGCACCTCGAGCCCGGCCGCGCTGAGCGCCGCGGCGTCGAGCTCGGGGTCGAAATAAAAGCGCGCGGCCGTGGGCGGCGTCATCCCGGTCGCGCCGTACCAGCCGGGGATGCGCACCGAGGCGCTCGCGTCGCTAAGCGTAAGCAGCAAGTCGGACGCGTCGCGCGAGACCGCGACTTCGGCGGCGCGGATGAAATCGTCGAACACGATCGCCTCGTAGCTCGCGGCCAGCACCTGCGCACCTGAGCCGCGCGCGACGTGGTACTCGCCGGCGAGCGGCAGCACGTTCGCCTGTGCGAGCACTTGCTCGAGCGTGTAGCGGCTGCCGTCGTCGAGCTCGAACGCTTCGATGCCCTCGCCCAGGCGGTAGGCGTCGGGCTCGGCGGGCAGGCTCGCGCCGCTGAAGCCGTAGCCCGCGTCGGGTACCGCAAGGTCGAAGCCGCCCCCGACCCAGCGCACCGAGAGCGTGCCGCCGTCGCGCCAGGGCTGCTCCGGATGCGCCTCGGCCGAGGCGAGCGGAACGGCGATTCGCAGCGCGAGGTCCTCGAGCGCGACGCCGGGCCCGAAACGCACCACGTCGCGCGCCACGGTTCCCGTGGCGAACAGCGTCTCGAGCGCCGCCTCGTCGTCGCGCCGCAGCGCGGGCGCGAGCGACGGCAGCGGCTCGACGTAGTCGATCGCCGCGCCGGGGTACTCGGCCAGCGCCTGCGCCTCGCTGTCGTAGTACAGGTCGTAGCTTCCCCCGTCGCCTTCCAGCGCGAGGTGGTACTGCCCGCCGTGCGCGCCGCGCGTGCGCCAGTCGGCGATGCCGATCGCGGCGTAGTAGGCGTCGAGATAGGCGATGGTGTCGATGCTCGACTCTTCGATGCGGTCGATGCCGAACTCGGTTCCGGCGTAGTAGTAGGTGTCCGAGCCCGCCCCGCCGTCGGCGCGGTCGTCGCCGTCGCCGCCCTCGAGCACATCGTCCCAGGCGCCGCCTGCGAGCGTGTCGTCGCCGCCGCCGCCGTAGAGCGCGTTGCGCAGGTTCGCGCGGCCTCCGAGCGTGTCGTCATCGCTCGAGCCCCGCGTTTCGAGCGCGGGCACGAGCGCGACGAACTGCTTCGTGGTCCAGCTCTCGCCGTCGGCGAAGTCGATGCCGCTCAGCTCGAAGCCGTTCATGTCGATCGACACCGCGTCGCCGATCGCGCTGTAGCTGAGCGTGGCCGTGAGCGTGCCGCTGTCGAGCGCGGCGGCGAGGTCCTCGGGCAGGGTGCCGAAGGCGAACACGAGGCGGTTCGCGCCTTGGTTGTCCTCGATCACGTCGTGGCCGTAGCCGAAGTCGAGCAGATAGCTGTCGTTGCCGGCGCCGCCGCGCAGCACGTCGCTGCCCTCGCCGCCATCGATCAGGTCGTCGCCGTCGCCGCCCGCGATCGCGTCGGCGCCCGTGCCGCCGTAGAGCCGGTCGTTGCCCGCGCCGCCGTCCAGCTCGTCCGCGCCCGATTCGCCGTAGAGGACATCGTCGCCCTCGCCGCCGTCGAGCGTGTCGTCGCCCGCGCCGGCGCGCAGCTCGTCCGCGCCCGTGCCGCCGTAGAGCTCGTCGTTGCCGTCGCCGGCGAGCAGCCGGTCCGCGCCGTCGCCGCCGTCCAGGATGTCGTCGCCGTTGCCGGACTCGAGCAGGTCGTCGCCCGCGTCGCCGTAGAGATCGTCATTTCCCGCGCCGCCGTAGAGCGAATCGTTGCCCGCGCCGCCGTATAGGCTGTCGTCGCCGTCGCCGCCGTCCAGGATGTCGTTGCCGTGCAGCTCCTCGGGCAGGTAGGCGGCGTCGCCGTAGAGCGTGTCGTTGCCGTCGCCGCCGATGAGCGAATCGTCGCCGCCCTCGCCATAGAGCACGTCGTCGCCCGCGCCGCCGTCGAGCAGGTCGTTGCCGGTCTGCTCCACCGCGCTGCCCCAGGAAGACGGCGCGCCGAGCGCGCCCGCGCTCACCAGCAGCGTGTCGGGCGCCGTGCGCTGGTTCACCTGCTCGTAGCGGCCGAAGTCGCCCGCGATCAGGTCGTTGCCCGCGCCGCCGATCAGTTCGTCGTCGCCTTCCCAGCCGGCCAGGATATCGTCGCCCTCGCCGCCGTAGAGCGTGTCGTCGCCCGCCTGGCCGAGCAGGATGTCGTTGCCGGCGCCGCCGTCGAGCACGTCCGCGCCGCCGCCGTTCTTGTAGTAGGTGAGGTACGGATCGCCGGTGAGCGGAAAGATGTCGTCGGGCACGCTGAGCAGCGCGCTGATGACCGGAAAGAGTCCCACTTCGAAGCTGCCCGGCGCGGGGCGAACGACTTGCCAGTAATTGCCTTCGGGACGGATCTGGAAATCGTCGTCGCCCAGGAGCACGTCCGCGCCCGCGCCGCCGACCAGCAGGTCTTGGCCGACCCCCCCGAGCAGGACGTCGTCGCCCGCACTGCCGTAGATGCGGTCCTTGCCGCTGCCGCCAGTGAGCCAGTCGCCGGGCAGCGCGGTGGGCGCTACGCTCGGGTCGTCGAGCGCGGCCTGCTCGGCCGCGCGCTCGCCCCAGATCTGGTCGTCGCCCGCGCCGCCGTAGATCTTGTCGTCGCCCAGCCCCACCGTGCGGCCGAGGTAATCCCATTCCAGGTACTGGGCCGCGTGATCGGTCCAGCCGCCGCCTTCGATGTAGTCGTTGCCCGCGCCGCCCGCGAGGACGTTGCCGCTCGCATCCGAGCCGACGATGAAATCGTCGCCGTCGCCGCCGCTCGCCTGCTCGTCGAAGTCGCCGGTGACGATGTGGTCGGCGCCGCCGCTGCCGTCCAGCCAGCCGTCGAGCTCGACGTCGCCCGTGCTCGGCACGCCGGGGTCGCGCTCGATGTTGCCGAGATCGTCCCACTTGTAGGCATAGGTCACGCCCGTGACCGGATCGGTCCAGGGCTTCGCCGCCCAGTCGCCGCGGATCTCGCGCGCCGTGACGGGTGGCGCCTCGTCGATGCCGTCGAGCGCGAGGTTGAGCTCGACGTGCGCAAGGTGCGTCGCCACGTCGCCGGCATCCACCAGTTGTGCCGAGAGCTCGAGCGTCGCGCCGGCGTCGATGTCCCCCTTCGCCCGCAGGCCGAAGCTGAGCTCCTTGCGTCCCTCGGGCACCACGAGCGTGAACACGCCGTCCGCGCCGAGCGCGATTTCGTCCGCCTGATCGAGCAGCGCGAGGCTATCGGCCGCGCCGCCGCCGAGCGTGAGCCTGACGTGCTGGCCGCCGCTGCCGGCGTCGTAGGGCAGGTAGAGGGTGAAGGTGCGGACGGAGCCTTCGGAGAGGGTGGCGAGGGAGGCGGGGGCGTCGGGGTCGAAGTCGGTGGAGGGATAGGCGTTGAGGGAGCGCCCTTGGCGGATCAAAACCGACTGCGCAGCGGCGCGTGCTTCGTCGAGCGTCTGGGCCGCGGCGGCATGGAACTCCTCCGCGTGCGCGGTGCCGACGAAAATGTCGAGCATCCCTTCCAGTCCCTTGAGCGCGGCATCCAGGAAGGTTCTTTTCGTCTCGTAGCTATCGAGCCCGACGAGAGTGAACTGAGAGCTCTGCGGCGCGATCAGATCGGAACTCACTCCGGCGAGCAAGGTTTTCCAGTCCGACAGAAATCCCAGCGACTGGGTGTCGATGTCTGACAGCAGTTGCTTGTTGCCCGCCGCCGCGCGGCGCGAGTAGCTCCAGAATTCCTTTTCCGCTTCCGGCAGCTTCGTCTGCTCGTCGAGCTCATTGGCGCGCGTGATGAGGAAGGCGGCGGTGTCGCCGTACCAGTTGCCGTTCTCGTCGACCATCGCCTCGGCCAGCTCCTCCTCCGCCCCGCGCGAGAGGTCTCCCACCGTCGCGAGCCGAGCGCCCGAGCCGCGCGGGTCGCTTACCTGCAGCGCCGCGCCGAGCATGTCGGAGCGCTGCAAGACTTCTTCGGCCTGCGAGTCTGGCAGCGGGGCGCCGGTCCAGGACGCGTCGAGCTTGGTTCGTAAGAGCAGATCTGCCTCGTCGCTCGAGATTGCCTCGACCAGATCGAATACCGGCGCGAGCGCGAGCGCGCCGAAGAACCCGAACACGACGCCGAACGGCCCGGCAGCGAGCGGTGCGACCCCAAGCGCAGCAGCGCCGACCCGCAGACGGAACGACCAGTCTGTGTTCCTCGCGATGAAGTAGTCCCTCTCGTTATTCTCGTATTTCCCGGCGAGGTACCGTGTGTCGACGTAGGCGTCGACGAGCTGGTTTATCTCGTTGCGATCGCCCGCAATGACCGCGCCGAGGCCGCCGATGAGAAGCTGGGCAAGGCCGCCAGCGGTGGAGGTTGAATCCTGACGGAAGAGGTTGCCCATCACCGAGGCGACCTTCTGCAAGCTGGTGAGTGGCAGGTAGTACTCGTTCAGATCGGAGTCGCTGAGATAACCGCCCTCCACCGCCTCGGCGAACCCATCGGTTGCCGAGAGGACGTATTCGGCGAGCGGGTAATAGTAGCCGGTCTCGATCTTGTGCGCGCTGATCGTGTCGAGGAGGTAGGGATCGCGGGTCGCCACGTTGAAGTGGTCGAAGTCCTCTCCCGGGAAAGTGATGACGTTGCCGCCGAAGTGGCCTGCGCCGGCACGCGAGACGAGATCGTTTCGGTTGGAGTAGTGAGCGATGGTGCCGAAGGCAGAGGCGCGAGAGGGACGAAGGTTAGATCGGTGAAACCCGGGTATTGAAGGTTGAGGTCTGACAGATCGCCCCGATTGGGAATCTCATCTTGTAATCCTGCAACTCCACCTAGCGCATTGAAGGTGACGAGGGAAAGCTGAGCGTTTGGATAAGACGGATGGGTTTCCGCAAACTCATATCCTAGCGTACTGAGCGAGAGCGCCGCCCAGACTTTGACCAGTGAAATAGATCTTTGGCTGCTCGCCATTCGGGCCTTCGCGTCTCCCTGATTAGGCTGTCGATTTCGGCTGAGAATGTTCGATTCTTCTGCCCACTGGTTCCACCCGTAGTGCGTGACGTTCCCCCACCAGTCCTTGATGTCGGCGCCGTCGGTGCCCGCCATAGCAACAATCAATTCATGCGTCTCAAGATTCTGATAGACCACGCACTTAAATCCGGTATTGCGGATCCTCGATCGCGAAATCTAGCAACTCGTCATCGGGAAAGTCTGCGGTGTATGGAGGTTGAAATGCGTCCTCATAGCGGTGGATCGAAGTAGGGTCTCAAGGTGATCTTTCACCGACCGTGAGTATTTCTCCGGCGTAACATCTGGTCGCACGCGACTAGGAGCCGTTCAGAGAGTCTGACAAGACCGGATGCCGGAATTGACATGACCGTCTCTACATCTGCCGCTACAGAAGTCGAGGATCTTTAGTGATACTCGGAGTCTTGACGCTGTGTGACAAGAACCTTCTCTTGAAGTCTGGATCGATAAGCATTGCGACTCTGCATCCGTCGGGGGAAGTAATGCCCGTCGCGTAGCCGCGGAACAGTTGCCTCGAATGAATGCGGCGTCAGGAAATACACCCAGTAGTCATCGTTGCGATCCGCTGGGCGGCTGAAGGCGAGAATTCCGTCAGCAACGGGGATTGCGTACTCGCGAATGGCTTGCGAATAGCGGAAAGTCTAGCGTTTCGACACGGCCGTCGGGGTAGAGCCAGAATGCCCGCCGGTCTCTTCCTTTTGGCCAAGGGTGAAGATAGTCCGTACTCCAGTGCGAAATAGGCGCCCTTGAATCGGTAATATCGGAGCCTCTCGTGACCTGAAACCTCTTCGCAAGAGAACGGCAGTTCGACACCCATCGCGTCGTCGGGTCGATGAAAGCGCGCTTTGATGTGCTTCGTGAGGGGATGTTACAGCTCGTGTTCTGGCAATCAATGACGCCTAAGCGAGGCCATAAGTACCAGATCGTTGTGTCCTTGTGCGCCCAGGTCGGTCTTGTCGGGCGCTCACTCCAGGGTCGACACGAACCCATAGCGCCGCGGTCAAAGGTCAGCTCTCCCCGCTTTACTTTCTTCCTCAACTCCTTTCCGAGCTCGCCGTAGACAGCAATGCCAGTGCCCGTCTTCGTCGTCGGCATCCATCTCGTAGGATATGTATCCGTCGGCGTAACAGATTTGGGATCCAGCTCGGCCGTAAGTCCCTCCGCTACGCCGGACTTAAGGTTGTACGAGATGAGATGGAAAACCCAGGAGCGCGCGCCGTTGAATCGCGTCACAACCTCGCCGGTACTTTATGTATAGGAGCAGGGTCTCGTTATCGATCCACGCAATCGGGTTTCCGACAACTGGCAACTCTATGGACTTAACGCCATTCGCGTCGCCGCGCTCGAGTGACGCACACGAAAAAATCGCAAACGCGCCAAGAGCGAACAGCCACGACTTGCGTCGAACCCAAACGGCGCGCAGCGCATCGAGCATGAGGCTCCCCCCTCCGCCTGAAATCTACTCCCGCGTCAGGATTTTGTAATCTAGACATTGGGATAAATCCCCGCGGTTGCGGCGCGCGCGGACGTGAATGCCCGCGGGGTAGACGCGACGCTCGCTTAGGGAAAACGTGGTCTGTCCTCGATTTAGAAATCGGGGACAGACCTCGAGAAAGTTTTCAGCGCTTCAGAGACTTGACCCGTGAAATCGGGGTCTGTCCCCGGTTACTTGGTGGCGGGGAGGATTAGGCCCGCGGCTTCGCCGAAGCCGATCGTCGCGTGTCCGTCTCGAGCACATCTCCCTCTTATTGCCAGCTCGTCGCCGTCTTCGACGAAGTTTCTGGTTTCGCCGCCGGGGAGTTTGACGGAGTGTTTGCCGCCCTGGGTGAGTTCGATCATGGCGCCGGCGGAGTCGGGGGCGGGGCCGGAGATGGTGCCGCTGCCGAGCAGGTCGCCGGGCCTGAGGTTGCAGCCGTTGCTGGTGTGGTGGGTGACGAGCTGGGCCAGGGTCCAGTAGCAGTCGCGGTAGTTGGCGTGGGACAGGCGCACGGCCGGCATGCCGGTTTCGCGCATGCCCGCGGTGCGCAGGTACATCTCGACCTCGATCGACAGGCCGCCTTCGTCGCGGTCGTCGGGGTCGGTGAGGTAGGGCAGCGGCGCGGGGTCGCTCGGCGGGCGGCGGAAGGCCGGCACGCGGTAGGGCTCGAGCGCGTCGAGGGTGACGACCCACGGCGAGATGGTGCTGGCGAAGCTCTTGGCGAGGAACGGGCCGAGCGGCTGGTATTCCCAGGCCTGGATGTCGCGCGCGCTCCAGTCGTTGAGCAGCACGACGCCGAACACGCGCTCGAGGGCGTTGGCGATGCGCACCGGGGTGCCAAGCGGGTTGCCGGGCCCGCACACGAAGCCGAGCTCGACTTCGTAGTCCAGGCGCTTGCACGGCCCGAACGTCGCCAGCGGCGCCTCGGGCGCCTTGGTCTGGCCGTTGGGGCGCGTGATCTCGGTGCCGGACACGACCACCGACGAGGCGCGCCCGTGGTAGCCGATCGGGATCCACTTGAAGTTCGGCAAGAGCGGCTCGTCGGGGCGGAACAGCTTGCCGATGTTGGTCGCGTGGTAGATCGAGGTGTAGAAGTCGGTGTAGTCGGGGATCTCGACCGGCAGCAGGAGCTCGGCGTCCTTCAGCGGCACCAGGCAGCCTTCGAGCGCCTTGCGTACGTTGGGCGGCGCGTTGGAGGTGAGCGAGCGCGACAGCGCGAGCCGCAGAGGGTGCCAGTACTCGCGCCCGAGCGCGGCGAGCGCGTTGAGCTTCGGCGCGCGGCCCGCGTCGGCGGCGTCGGCCGCCTCGCCCTCGAAGCCGGCGACCACGCCCGCGGCGCTGAGTTCGAGCACCTGGTCGCCGATCGCCACCCCCGCGCGCGGCGCTTCGCGCGTGCCGCGGCGGCGGAAGATGCCGAACGGCAGGTTCTGGATCGGAAAATCGCAGCCCGGATCGTTGGCGGAGGTGACCCAGCTCGTGCGCTTTGGGTCGTGCGTCTCGTCGAGCTGCATGGCGCTATTTCCCGGGGAAGTTCTTGCGAAAGCCGTTCCAGACCGCGTCGTAGTCATTCTGCCGCTCGCGCGCCTGCATCGCGAACCGGGTCGGCTTGAACACCCAGCGCGACTCCCACATGAAGGCGAGCGTGTCTTCCTGCTTCACGGGTTTCAGCTCGGCGGCGCTGGCCTTGGCGAAGCTCGCCGCGTCCGGCCCGTGCGCGCTCATGCAGTTGTGCAGCGACACGCCGCCGGGCACGAAGCCCTCGGCCTTGGCGTCGTACACGCCGCGCACCAGCCCCATCAGCTCGCTCATCACGTTGCGGTGGAACCACGGCGGGCGGAAGGTGTGCTCGGCCACCATCCAGCGCGGCGGGAAGATGACGAAGTCGCAGTTCGCCACCCCCGGCTGGCCGGATGGCGAGGTGAGCACGGTGAAGATCGACGGGTCGGGATGGTCGAAGCTCACGGTGTTGATCACCATGAAGCGCGCCAGGTCGTACTTGTAGGGCACGTAGTCGCCGTGCCAGGCGACCACGTCGAACGGCGAGTGGGGAAGCTCCATCGCGAACAGGCCGCCGAGGTACTTCGAGACCACCTGGTGCTTGCCGCCCGCATCCTCGAACGCCGCCACCGGCGCGAGGAAGTCGCGCGTCTGCGCCAGGCCCTGGGCGCCGATCGGCCCCAGCTCGGGCAGGCGGAACGCCGCGCCGTAGTTCTCGCACGCGTAGCCGCGCGCCGCGCCGTCGGGCAGCTCGACCCGGTAGCGCATGCCGCGCGGAAGCACGCAGATCTCGCCCGGCGAGACTTCGAGCTTTCCGAGCTCGGTGAAGATCGAAAGGCGCCCCTGCTGCGGCACCAGCATCATCTCGCCGTCGGCGTTCCAGAACACGCGGTTCTTCATTGACCGATTGGCCCGGTAGATGTGCACCACGATCCCGCTCTGCGCTTCCGGGCTGCCCGAGCCCGCGAGCGTGGCCAAGCCATCGAGAAAATCGGTCGGCTTCGAGGGCACGGGAAACGGGTCCCAGCGCATGCGGTTGGGCTGCGCGCCCGAGCCATCGAACGGGCCCGAGGCGAGCGTCGGGTGCGACATCTTCTTGTAGGCCGCGTGCATCGCCGAAGGCCGCAGGCGGTACATCCAGGTACTCTGGTTTTCGGCCCGCGGCGCGGTGAACGCGGTGCCCGAGAGCACCTCGGGGTAGAGCCCCTTGGGGGTGCGCTGGGGAGAGTTCTGGCCCACGGGCAGCGCGCCCCGCACCGCCTCGCTGGAAAAGGTGTTGCCGAATCCGCTCTGGTAGGAAAGGCGCGGCGAGCTTTTCTTCATGCCTGATTCTCCATTCTTACAAATCCTATCAAAAGCGGCGGCCGGACTCGAAGATAAATCAAGCGCCTACCGCGAATAGGGGATTGATTTTCGCCGCCAGCGGTACTACTGTCAGAAAAGCTCCGCGCTGATGGTATCCGCGAGCATCCCCGCCGCCGCCACCACCGCGCACCACGAGCCTACGAGCACCTCCTTCCGGTTGCTTCGGCAGCCGGTTCCAAGGGCCCCGGGGTTTTCCCGGGGCTTTTTTGTTTTCAGGGGTGACGGCGCCGCTTCGCGTCGCGCAGGCGAGCGGGGGCGGCGCATCGTCCGGCGCAGGCCAAGCGACCAGCCACTGACGTTTACGTCGAAAAAGATTCTGCTACTTGCACGGAAACGCATCTTTCAGCGATTTGCGGACAAGAAAGCTGGCCGGCAGGCCCAATTGCTGCGGGTTTTCTATCAGGTAGTGGCCCACTACATCCCCGACCTGCTTGAGAGAAACGGAGTTATCGATGCACATGACTGCACCGGGCGTAACCGCCAGGATTTCGTAAGATGCGCGAATGTAGCCGAGATAGAGCCCGAAGCTTGCCATATCCCCGCTCTTGCCGCGGCTGGTCGCAGTGGACAAGTAGGCCCGGTAGTATTGCAACAATTGATTGCCGCTCCATAGATGCGGGCCCGCAAATGACGAGCCGCAGTATGTAACGAGCAGGCTGGCAAGTAAGCTCGCGAGCTTCATCGGTAATCCCCCCCTGCTATGAGTGCTTCAGAACGCTGCGCAGTGTCTGCGCAAGAATATTCTTGCTGTATGGCTTGGTGATGTATCCGTCGGCGCCGAGATTGAGGCCGCGCTGCACGTCTTCGGGTTTGGCCAGTACCGTCAGCATGACGACCGGAAGCAGGGCAAGCTTCGGATGGCGGCGCATATTCGTCAGGACGTCAAAGCCGTTGCCATCCGGCAACATGATGTCGAGCAAGACGAGGTCCGGAGGCGCACGAGTGCGAAGCTCCTCGAGCAGCTCTCTGCAGCTGGGCGCAACACGCACGGCGTAACCTGCGGCGCCGACGCGCAAGTTGGCGAGCGCTGCCTGGTCCGGGTCGTCCTCCACGATCAGGATCACGATCTCGGCAGGAACTTTCGCGATCGGCTGGCGGTTTCGAAGTCGGTCCGGAGAAAGATAGGCGCCTGCACGATCGAGCGCCGTGCGGGCTGCGCGCGACTGCTTCTGGAGCCGACTTGTATCGTCGGGCGTCGCGACCCTCGGTTCCCCCTGCGCGACATTCAAGGGAACGGTAAAGTCCAGATCGTGCGTGGGGCTGGCGGGATCGGAAACGACATATCCAAGCTCTTCCATCTCCGACAACCAGTCTCCCAGCAACGAATCCGGGAACTGTCGTAGCAGACCCCGTACGACATCCGTGTGCGTGAGCCCTTCGATTACCCCGAGAATCCGGCGGTACTCGGGGGGTATTGTCGTGACGGGCGACGCCAACGCCTTGTCGCCGGCGGCAGTGCGACGATAGATACTATCTTGCGGCCATGATTCCACGCTTGCTTTGTAGCATAGCTTCGCCCGACCGGAGCGGAGCAATGCTTCAACAGCAAGTGTGACTCGGCATGACGGAAGTGTAGACCGAGGACAGACCCCGAAAAACAAAACCCGAAAGTACCGAGGTCTGTCCCCTCACTTCAGCGACAGGCGCCGCTCGACGAAGGCGAGCAGATCGGCGAGGCAGGCTTCGACCGTCTTTTCGCCGGCGCGCACTTCGAGCTCGGCGGTGGCGGGCGGCTCGTAGGGGGCGGACACGCCGGTGAACTCCTTCAGCTCGCCCGCGCGGGCGCGGCGGTAGAGGCCCTTGGTGTCGCGCTGCTCGCACACTTCGAGCGAGGCGTTGATGTAGATCTCGTTGAAGTACTTCGGGTGGCGCTCGCGGATTCTCTCGCGGTCGGCGCGGTACGGGGAGATAAACGCGGTGACGACCACGAAGCCGGCTTCGGCGAAGAGGGCGGCGACTTCGCCGATGCGGCGGATGTTCTCGGCCCGGTCCGCGGGCGAGAAGCCGAGGTCGGTGTTGAGACCCTGGCGCACGTTGTCGCCATCCAGGGTGTAGACCTGGTAGCGGCGCGCGAAGAGGGCTTTCTCGAGCTCGATCGCGAGGGTGCTCTTGCCCGCGCCGGACAGGCCGGTGAACCACAGGATCCCGCCGCGGTGGCGGTTGGCGGCGATGCGGTCTGCTTCGCTGACGCGGTGGGCGACGGTGAAGACGTTTTTGGATTTCGGCATGGGGCGAGTTTAGCTAAAATCGGGGACAGACCCCGAAATGAAAAATCGGGGTCAGAGTCGAATTTGAGAACCGCAAATTCGACTCTGACCCCATTTTTCCTGTACTACCGTTTTTTCGCCTGGCGCGGCCGCCTCGCGTCTTCGATCAGGCGGCAGGCGAGGTCGAGCGAGATCCGGAGGTCGCTCACGCGCCCGATGTAGCCTGCCAGCGCGTCTTTGGCGCGCTGGCGCAGATCTCCCGCGGTCAGCAAACCGGCGCGTGCCAGCGCGGCGATGTCCTCGCGATCGGGATCGGCGAAGCGGGGCACCTTGGACACGGCGAGATCGACCGGTGCGAGGACGCGCACCTGCAGCCGCTTCGGATCGACCCCCGGCACGTCGATCGGCACGGAATCGCGCTGGGCATCCTGATGCATGAGGCCGAGGGTGTCGTTGTACTGGCGATCGAAGTACAGCGTGCGCAAGCTGTCGTCGGCGTCCCGGTACATCACCTCGAGGTTGCGGGGCAGCAGCAGACGGCGGCCGATCGCCGCGTCGATGTCGTGCGAGAAACGCGCGCCGGTATAGATGTGGCTTGCGGCCCCACCGGCGACATAGACGGGAACGGGCGGCCCGGAATAGTCCCCCAGCGCCGCCTCGATGCGCGCCATCAGTTGCGCGAACGCCTTCCAGTATTCCGGATCGGCCTTGAGCTCGATGCGCGGTTTTCTTTTCGCAGGCACGCCTCAGCCCCGGGAGGCGAGGCGCGCGCGAAGCAGCGGCAGGAAGCGATCCGGCTTCAGCGGCGACTGCTCGAGCCATGCGTTGGCGCGCTCCAGGGTCGTCATGCCGGGCGAGAGCTGCTCGGCCAGCGCCATGAGCCGCGCGCGGTCGCCCAGGTCGACGCTTCCCAGCAGGACAGCCAGTCCGGCGAGCAGCCGCGGGTCGCCGGCGCGCCGCCAGCGCGATGGGCGCAAGTCGCCCGAAGCAACCAGCTGCAGCAGCCGTTCTTCCTCCGCGCGCGACAACGACCCGGGCAGGGGGGCGGCTTTCGCGGCTCGCTTGCCTGCGGGCGCCTCGAACTCGTGCGCGGGCACCAGGTAGGCAATCACCCGCCCGTGGCGGCGCACCGCCAGCCGTTCCACCGCGGCGCGCGAAAGCACCTGCCCGAGGTCGGTCTTGAGCTGCGTCGCATCGACGGTTCGCATGCTTGCCATTCTATTCCGTTATGGACGAAATAGAAAGTTGCTGGAAACCAGGAAAATCGGGGTCAGAGTCGAATTTTTGGTTCTCAAATTCGACTCTGACCCCGATTTTTCACATCCGCCCGGGGAGCCAGGTGGCGAGCAGGGGGAAGGCGATGATGAGCGCGATGCGAACGACGTCGGCGGCGATGAAGGGCAGGATGCCTTTGGCGATGGTCTCCAGCCGGATGTCGGCGACGCTGCGCAGGACGAAGAGGTTCATTCCGACCGGCGGGGTGATCATGCCGATCTCGGACAGCGTCACCAGCAGCACGCCGAACCAGATCGAGTCGAAGCCGAACGACTTGACCAGGGGATAGACCGCGCCGAGGGTGAGCAGGATCATCGACAGGCTGTCCATCAGGCAGCCGAGCAGGATGTAGAGGGCGCACATCGCCGCCAGCACCTCGAGGCGGCCCCAGCCGAGTTCGCGCACGAACTGGATCATCGACTGGGTCAGGCCGGTGGCGTCGACGAAGAAGTTGAACACCGAGGCGCCGATCAGGATCATGAAGATCATCGCGCTGGTGCCGGCGGTCTCGAGCAGGCCCTTGGCCAGCACGTCGCGCGAGAGCGCGCCGCCGAGCGCGGCGAGCAGCAAGGCGCCGAAGGCCCCGACCGCGGCCGCCTCGGTGGGCGAGAACCAGCCCAGGTACATTCCGCCCAGCACCACGCCAAACAGCAGCACCACCTGCCACACCTCGCGCAGCCCGCGCAGGCGCTCGCGCCAGCTGTGGCGCTCGGCGGCGGGGCCCATCCCGGCGTGGCGCCAGGTGACCCAGCGCACCGCGCCCATGTACAGGCCCACCCCGAGCAGGCCGGGCAGGATGCCGGCCACGAACAGCTTGCCGATCGGGTTCTCGGTCATCAGGCCGTAGATCACGAACATGATCGAAGGCGGGATCATCACCCCGAGCGTGCCGCCGGCGGCGACCGAGGCCGCCGCGAGCCGGTCGTCGTAGTGGTGGCGGCGCATCTCGGGCAGCGCGATGCGGCCGATGGTGGCGGCGGTGGCGATCGAGGAGCCGCACACCGCGCCGAACAGGGCGCTCGCGCCGATGGTGGCCAGCGCGAGTCCGCCTCTGAGGTGTCCGATGAACGCGGCGACCAGGTTGTACAGGCTCTGCGACAGCCCGGTGCGGCCGGCGAACACCCCCATCATGACGAACAGCGGCACCACCGACAGGCTGACCGGAAAGGCCGAGTCGAACGGCGCGCGCCCGAGCACGAAGGCGAGGCTCGACCAGCCGTAGGTCAGGCCGTAGCCGAGCGCGCCGACCGTGCCCATCGCGATGCCGACCGGGACGCGCAGCGCGATCAGCAGCAGCACCGCGCCGAAGCCCGCGACGCCGAGCAGCGGCCCCTGCATCAGCCGGGCTCGGTCCGGCGCAGCGCGCCGAGTGCGGCGATGAGCGCGGTCGCCGCCGAGGCGAGGGTGCCCAGAAGCAGCGGCGCCCAGTACAGGATCATCGGGATGCCGAGCGTGACCGACTTGTCGCCCTGGGCGAGCGCGATTTGCGCCTGCAGCAGGCCGTACCAGGCGAGCGCGAGCATGAATGCGGCGGCGATGAGGCCCGCGGCGAGCTTGACCGCACCGAGCAGCGGCGCGGGCAGCAGGTCGGTCAGGAACTCAACGCCGACGTGGGTGCCGCGCAGGAACGCGAGCGGCATGGAAAGGAACACGCAGCCCATGACCCCGAGCTGGGTCAGGTCGATCGTACCGAGGATCGAGAAGCCGAGCGTGCGGCGGGTGGCGATGTCGGCGATCTGCACCAGCATCGCGCCGCACAGCAGCGCCATGCCGGTGTAGGCAAGCCAGCGGGCGGCACGGTCGGCGATACGAAAAATGGGGTCAGAGTCCAATTCGAGATTCATGAATTGGACTCTGACCCCATTTTTTCGGAGCTGACCCTTACCTCGCGAGCTTGGCTTCGGTCCGGCGCATCTCGTCGTAGATCGCGCGGGCGTTGGGCACGCCTTCCTTTTCCAGCTTGGCGAGCTCCTGATCGACCACGGGCCGGAGCTGCTCGCGCCACTTCTCGCGCGTGGCGTTCGACACCGGCACCAGCTTGCCGCCGGCTTTCATCGCCGCGTCGTAGCCGGCCTTGTCCCATTTCGCCCACCAGCCGCCGAACTTGTCCACCAGCGGGGTGCCGATCGATGTGTCGATCGCTTTCTGCACCGCGGCCGGATAGGTCGCGAAGCGCTCGGGGTTCATCACCAGGTGAAAGCACGCGGTGTACACGCGCGCGTCGAGGTGTTCTTTCAGCAGGCTCTCGAGCCGGAAGCCCTTGATCGCGTCCCACGGGAACACCGCGCCGTCGATCACGCCCTTCTCGAGGTTCTCGTACACCTGTCCCGGCGGCATGCCGACGGGCGTGGCGCCGAGATAGGCGAGCAGGTCCTGGGTCGAGGGGTTGGGCGCGCGCATGCGCAGGCCCTTGACGTCGTAGATCGTCTCGAGCCGCTTGTCGCGGGTATGGAACAGACCGGGGTTGTGGCATTGCAGCGCGGCGAGCTTGAAGCCTTTCCAGTCTTCCGCCAGCGCGCCGTTGCGCATCGCCCACAGCGTGCGGGTGGCGAGATCGGCGCTCTCGGCCACGAACGACATCTCCATGATCGAGGTGCGCAGATACCGCCCGCGCGGAATGCCGTTCAGGCCGAAGGCGAGGTCGACCACGCCCTGCTTGACCTGGTCGGCCTGGTTGGCGACCTTGCCGAACGGCGAGTTGCCGGCGAACACGCGCACCGTGACCGCGCCGCCGGACTTCTTCTCGATTTCCTTGCCCAGCGGCTGGAGCACGTCGGTGACGAAGCCGTGCGTGGGCGGCACGAAGGTCGAGAACTTGAGCTCCAGGGCGCCGGCGTGGCTGGCGGGCGCGGCGAGCGACACGGCGACGACGGCGACGACGGCGGCGAATGCGGTGATTGCGGGCTTCATCGGTGTTCCCCCTTTCGAGGAGATTCTAGCCCGGATAACCGTTGGGATTTGCGGACTGCCAGCGCCAGGCGTCGCGGCACATTTCCGGCAGCCCGAGCTTCGCGCGCCAGCCCAGCGTGCGCGCGGCGAGCCAGGCGTTGGCGTAGCAGGCCGCGATGTCGCCCGGGCGGCGCGCGACGATCTCGAGCGGTACCTTGACGCCGGTCGCTTTCTCGAACGCGCGCACCGTCTCGCGCACCGAGTAGCCGCGCCCGGTGCCGAGGTTGGCGGTGATCGAGCGCTTCTTTTTCTCCAGGTAGACGAGCGCCGCGAGGTGCCCGGCGGCGAGGTCCACGACGTGGACGTAGTCGCGCACGCCGGTGCCGTCGCCGGTCGGGTAGTCGGCGCCGAACACGCGCAGCCTCGGCAGCCGCCCGGCGGCGACCTGGGTGAGATACGGAAACAGGTTGTTCGGCACCCCGCGCGGGTCCTCGCCGATGCGGCCCGAGGGGTGGGCGCCGATCGGGTTGAAGTACCTCAGCGTCGCGTAGCTGAAGCCCGGGTCGGCCGCGGCAGCGTCGGCCAGCAGGTGCTCGATCACCAGCTTGGTCTTGCCGTAGGGGCTCGCCGGGCGCAGGGGGTGGTCCTCGGTCAGCGGCAGCCGCTCGGGCTCGCCGTACACCGTGGCCGAGGAGCTGAACACGATCCGCTTCACCCCGCGGCGCGCCATGACTTCGAGCAGCGCGATGCTGCCGCCGACGTTGTTGTCGTAGTACAGCAGCGGCTTTTCGACCGATTCGCCGACCGCCTTGAGGCCGGCGAAGTGGATCACCGCCTCGACCGGCTGTGCTGCGAAGGCTTTGTCGAGCGCGCCGCGCGCGCGCAGGTCGGCGCGGTGAAAGTCGATCTTCGCTCCGGGCGCGAGCTCGCGGATGCGCTCGAGCACCGCGGGCTTCGAGTTGGAAAGGTTGTCGACGATCGCCAGCCGGTAGCCGGCGCGCGCGAGCGCGACGCAGGTGTGCGAGCCGATGTAGCCCAGCCCGCCGGTGACCAGGATGGTTCGAAAATCGGGGTCAGAGTTCATTTATGAAATGGCGGTCAGACTCCATTTTAGAATCTAAAAATGGGGTCTGACCCCGATTTCAGGTCCGGTTGTACTTGTCGTCGAAGCGCACGATGTCGTCTTCGCCCAGGTAGCTGCCGGACTGCACCTCGACGATGAGCAAGGGCCGGGTACCGCGGTTCGCCAGGCGGTGCTTGACGCCCTGCGGGATGAAGGTGGACTGGTTCTCCTCCAGCATCATCTCGTCGTCGCCGCGGGTGACGAGGGCGGTGCCGGAGACGACCACCCAGTGCTCGGCGCGGTGGTTGTGCAGCTGAAGCGAAATCGCGTGGCCGGGCTTGACCATCAGGCGCTTGACCTGGAAGCGCTCGGCGGCGTCGACCGACTCGTAGTAGCCCCAGGGGCGGTACACGCGCGAGTGCGCCACGTGCTCGCGCCGCTCGGCCTGCTCCAGCCGCTCGACGATGCCCTTGACCTCCTGCGCGCGCTCGCGCGCGGCGATCAGGATCGCGTCGTCGGTCTCGACGATCAGCAGCCCGTCCACGCCGAGCAGCGAGACGTGGCGCGCGTCGGCGCGCACGTAGCAGTCTTTTGCGTCGGCCACCGCGACGTCGCCGGCCAGCACGTTGCCGGCGGCGTCCTTGGCGCCGATATCCCACAGCGACGACCACGAGCCGACGTCGCTCCAGCCGAAGTCGCCCTCGATCACCGCGCCGTCGGCGGTGTGCTCCATCACCGCGTAGTCGACCGACTCGGCCGGGCAGGCCGAGAACGCCTCGGCATCCAGGCGCACGAAGTCGAGGTCGCTCGTCTTGGCCGCGAGCGCGCGCTCGACCGCGGCCAGCATGTCGGGGCGCTGGCGCCTGAGCTCCGCCAGGTAGCGCGCCGCGCCGAACAGGAACATGCCGCTGTTCCAGTAGAAGCCGCCCTGCTCGAGGAAGCCGCGCGCGGCCTTTTCGTCGGGCTTCTCGACGAAGCGCCGGATGCGGCGCGCGCCGGGGCAGCCTGCGATCACCTCGCCGGCTTCGATGTAGCCGTAGCCGGTGGCGGGGCTGGTGGGGCGGATGCCGAAGGTGACCAGCAGCCCGTGCTCGGCGGCGAGGCGCGCGGCGCCGACCGCGGCATGGAACGCGGCGGCATCCAGGATCATGTGGTCCGAGGGCAGCACCAGCAGCAGCGCGTCGGGTTGCTCGGCGCGCAGCCACAGCGCGGCGGCGGCGATCGCGGGCGCGGTGTTGCGCCCGACCGGCTCGAGCAGCACCGCGCGCGGTGCGACGCCGGCTGTGGCGAGCTGCTCGGCGGCCAGGAAGCGGTGCTCGGTGTTGACCACGAGGATCGGCGCGCCGCAGTCGGCGAGACCCTCCAGGCGCAGCGCGGTGTCCTGCAGCATCGTGCGCTCGGTCACGAGCGGCAGGAACTGCTTCGGCAGGAGCTTCCTCGACATCGGCCACAGCCGGCTGCCGCTGCCGCCGGAGAGGATCACGGGAACGATGCGTGGCGGCATGGGGGCTCCGTAGTTACCTGGCGCGGGCGCGCAGCGCTTTCTTCACTGACGCCGCGGATTCGCGCAGCAGCGCTTCGGTCGCGTCCCAGCCGATGCAGGCGTCGGTCACCGAGCAGCCGTAGATCAATTTCGATTTGTCCTCGGGGATCGGCTGGTTGCCGGCCACCAGGTTGCTCTCCAGCATCAGGCCGACGATCGAGCGGTTGCCCTCGACGATCTGGTGCATGCAGTCCTTGAACACCAGCGGCTGCAGCTCGGGCTTCTTGAACGAGTTGGCGTGCGAGCAGTCGACCACGATGTTGGGCGCCACGCGCGCCTCTTTGAGCGCCTGCTCGATCAGCGCGACGTGCGCGGTGTCGTAGTTCGGGCTCGCCGCGCCGCCGCGCAGCACGACGTGGCCGTAGGGGTTGCCGCCGGTGCGCACGATCGCCGAGCGGCCGTCGGGGTCGATGCCGAGAAAGTTGTGCCGCTGGCGCGCCGAGCGGATGGCGTTGATCGCGACCGCGGTGTCGCCGTCGGTGGCGTTCTTGAATCCGACCGGGGCGGACAGGCCGCTCGCCATCTCGCGGTGGGTCTGCGACTCGCTGGTGCGCGCGCCGATCGCGTACCACGAGATCAGGTCGCCGAGGTACTGCGGCGCGACCGGGTCGAGCGCCTCGGTCGCGGCGGGCAGGCCCTGGTCGGCGAGCGCGAGCAGGAATTCGCGCGCGCGCTGCATGCCTTCCTCGATGTGGAACGAGCCGTCGAGGTAGGGGTCGTTGATGAAGCCCTTCCAGCCGCTCACCGTGCGCGGCTTCTCGAAATACACCCGCATCACCAGGTACAGCGCGTCGGAGACCTCGGCTGCCAGCGTGTGCAGCCGCGCGGCGTACTCGAGGCCCGCCTTCGAGTCGTGGATCGAGCACGGCCCCACCACCACGAACAGGCGCGGGTCGCGCCGCTCGAGGATGTCCTGCAGCACGCGCCGCGCCTCCGTCACCGTCTTCGTCGCGCGCGGCGTGATCGGCGCCTTGGCGTGCAACTCGCGCGGCGAGGCCATCGCCTCGAAGGCGACGATATGGACGTCTTCCGTTCTGCTGGCGCTTTTCATACGAGTGTGAATTGTAAACCGGGGACAGACCCCGATTTCACCGGCTAACGTACTGATCCGGAAAGATTCGCGCCGCGGTCTGTCCCAAATTTGCGCTTCGGCGGACGCCCGGCGCGTCCCGGCGTCAGGCGCCGTCCGAGGGCGCGCGCGGCAAGGCTGCGGAACGCCGCGTCTCCGAGTGCGCCGCCGCTGTTGGTCGCACGGCGGATCTCGGCGAGCTGCGTGGCGCCGAGGCCGGATTCGACCAGCACGCGATACGCGGTGTGACGCTTGTCGTCGTCAATACCGAGGGCGAGGTATTCCGGGTGGGGCGCGAGCCATGTATCGCGGACGCCGCCGGCATTTGCGCAGTGACTTGACCAGCGATAGTCGCCCGCGCGGGCGACCATGCCGGCGCGCACCGGGTTGAGCTCGATATATCGGTAGCACGCGAGGACGTAGCGATCGGACTGCGCGATACACGAGCGAAAGCGCCCTTCCCATAGCGTCCCGCTGCGCTCCCGGCTGCGGTTGATGTACTGGACGTAGCGCTGGCCGAGATTCTTCATCAGCAACGCGCAGGCGTTCGCCGCCCGCGGTGTAGCGAGCAGATGGACGTGGTTGGTCATCAGGCAGTAGGCGTGGATCTCGCAGCCGTGGCGACGCGAGAGCTCGCGCAGGTGATCGAGATAGACCAGGTAGTCCGCATCGCGATGAAAGCACGCCGAGCGGTTGTTCCCGCGCTGAATGATGTGCACGGCCACTTCGGGAAGGATCGCGCGCGCGTGTCGGGGCATGAGCGCTCAACGATTGCCGTCGAAGATCGGTTGACCGGCGTCCTCGAAATCGGGGACAGGTCTCCGATTTAGTTTCGGAAAAACAGCTTCTTAGAGTGCGAAATCGGGGTCTGTCCCCGGTTTAGGTGCGTACCGGGAGTTTCTTGAAGCCGCGGAAGCGGATGCGGCGGTCGCGTTGGGGCTCGCCCGCGAGCTGCAATTTCGGAAAGCGCGGGAGCAGGCGCGCGAAGGCGACGCGGGCTTCCATGCGCGCGACGTTCAGGCCGGCGCAGGCGTGGGCGCCCTGGCCGAAGGCGAGGTGGCGGTTGGGTTTGCGGCCGGCGTCGAAGCGCTCGGGGTCGGGAAATTGCGCCGCGTCGCGGTTCGCGGCGCCGATGCCGATGGTGATCGGGGTGCCCGCGGGAAGCTCTTTGCCGCCGAGCTCCATCGGCGCGGTGAGGCGCCGGTTGTTGAGCTGGATCGGCCCCTCGTAGCGCAGCATCTCCTCGACCGCGGTCGGCACCAGCGCGGGATCGGCGCACACGCGCGCGAGTTCGGCCGGGTGGGTGAGCAAGAGCCAGGTGCCGTTGCCGATGAGATTGGTGGTGGTCTCGTGCCCCGCGTTGAGCATGAAGATGCACTGGTGGTAGAGCTCGGTCTCGCTCAGCCGCTCGCCGTCCTGTTCGCCCTGGATCAGGCGCGTGAGGACGTCGGCCTCGTAATCGCCGGGGTGCTTCCTCCTGTCGGCGATCAGGTCTTTCAGGAACGCCACGAACTCGGTTACCGCGCGGTTGCCCGCCTCGTGCATCGCCGGGGTGAGCGTCGGCTCGAGCCCGGAGAGAATCGCGACCGACCAGCCGCGCAGCGGCGCGCGCGCTGCGCGCGGGACGTCGAGCAGGTTGCCGATCACCTCGATCGGGATCTGCGAGGCGAAGGCGTCAATGAAGTTGACCTCGCGCGCTTCTGCCATCTGGTCGAGCAGCCGCTCGACCAGCTTCACGACGTCGGCCTCCATGCGCGCGATCGCGCGCTGGTTGAGTGCGCCCATGATGATGCGCCGCACGCGCGTGTGCAGCGGCGGGTCGTTGAACACCAGGCTGGTGGTGTGGTGCTCGTAGAGCGGCGAATCGCCCAGCTTGGGCCCGAACTCGGCCTTCTTGTCCGAGCTCGCGCGCGCGTCGCGGTACACCGCGAGCGCGTCCTCGTAGCGCGACAGGAACACCACGCCGCCCTCGAGCGCGTGCACCGGGTCGTGCTCGCGCAGGGCCGCGTACCAGGGGTAGGGGTCGTCGATGAAGTCTGCCGGCGCGCGAGTGAGTTCGAATGCGCGCGCGCGTTCGCGGGCGTCCATTCGGCTATTATGCACGGCCATGCAACGCGTTCCGATGGCCGACTTCGAGCCCGGCCTGAAAAAGCGGCTCGAGGAGTTGTGGGGCGAGCCGGTCAACCTCTACCGCGCTCTCGGCAACCATCCGGCGCTGGCCGCGGCCTGGACCGAGTTCGCCAATTCGATCCGCCACGACAGCCGGACCCCGCGCAAGCTGCGCGAGATCATGATCCTGCGCACGGCGCAGATCGCGCGCTCGAAGTACGAGTGGGCGCAGCACCTCAAGATGGCGCGCAAGGCGGGCGTCACCGAGGAGCAGATCAACGAGCTCGAGCTGTGGCGCGAGTCGAAGCACTTCGACGCGCGCGAGCGCGCCGCGCTGGCGCTGACCGAAGGCGTGATGGCGAGCAACGTCACGGACGAGGTCCACGCCGAGGCCGCGAAGCACTTCGGCCACGCCGACTACGTCGAGCTGTGCCTGACCGCGGCGTTCTACGCCATGGTGTCGCGCATGCTCGACGCGATGCGGGTCGAGTTCGATCCCGACATCCGCGAACATTCGCCGCGCCTGCCCTGAGCCCGCCGCGAGGACCCGCCGGGATGGCCCAGCCGCGCAGCTACCGCTATTACGAGTTCGTGATGGCGGCGTTCGTAACCATCCTGATCTGCTCCAACCTGATCGGGCCGGCCAAGATCGCGCAGATCGACGTGCCGTACTTCGGCCCGCTCACCTTCGGCGGCGCGGTGCTGTTCTTTCCCATCTCGTACGTGTTCGGCGACATCCTGACCGAGGTCTACGGCTACGCGCGCGCGCGGCGCGTGATCTGGGCCGGCTTCGCCGGGCTGGGCTTCGCCTCGTTCATGGCCGCGGTGGTGGTGGCGCTGCCGCCGGCGCCGTTCTGGCACCACCAGGACGCCTACGAGATCGCTTTCGGGACCACGTGGCGCATCGCCGGGGCCTCGATGGCCGCCTATTTCTGCGGCGAGTTCGTCAACTCCTACGTGCTGGCCAAGATGAAGATCCTCACCGCGGGGCGCTGGCTGTGGACGCGCACCATCGGCTCGACCATTTTCGGCGAGGGAGTCGACTCGCTGCTGTTCTACCCGCTCGCGTTCTACGGCGCGGGCATCATCCCGGACGACAAGCTGCCGCTGGTGATGGCGGCGCAGTTCGCGACCAAGGTGGCGGTCGAGGTGCTGTTCACGCCCGTGACCTACAAGGTGGTCGCGTTGCTCAAGCGCGCCGAGAACGAGGACTACTATGACCGGCGCACCAACTTCAATCCGTTCACGCTCAAGGCCTGAATGCGGCAATGTGTGAGAATTTGACAAGCCTTTCGCCAAGGTCAAATTTGTCCTCGTAGGGCGGCTGGCCGAGCTGCTATGGTCACTAGGTGACCGCCCGCTTGCCTTCCTGGATCCTCAGCCGCAGCGTTTCCATGCTCGCAGTACCGCGTATCGGAGAATTGCTGGTGCGGGCAGGCCTGGTCCCGCGCGCCGGCTTGGACGAGGCGCTGGCGCGACAGGCGGGCGCCAATCGCAGGCTTGGCGAACTGCTGGTGGAGATGGCCCTGGTCGACCAGGTGGAGCTCGACGAGGTGCTCGCGATCCAGGACGAGCTGCGCGCCGGCCGCGGCAAAGAGCTGCTCGGATTGCTCGCCTCGCGCCTGGGCAACATCCTGCTGAATTCAGCCGCAGTGACCCAGGCGCAGCTCGACCGCGCGGTCGAGGAACAGGAGCGTACCGGCGACCTGCTGGGCGAGATCCTCATCCGCCAGGGCGCCATCACCCCGGCCCAGCGCCAGGGCGCGCTCAGTCTCCAGGAAAAGGTCGTCAACCGGCTGCACGGGCGCACGCGCCTCGGGCGCATGCTGGTGGAGGCCGGGGTCATCGACGAGGCAACCCTTGAGGATGCGATCCAGCGCCAGCGCGCTTCGGGCAAGCGGCTCGGCGAAGCGCTGGTCGAGTCCGGCGCGATCACGCCGGACGTGCTGTCCGGATTCCTCGCGCGCCAGAAGCGACTGCGCGCGATCGCTTTTGCGGCCGCCGCGTTGGGCGTATCGTCGCCGCCCGCAGCGTTGGCGGAAACGCATCGAATCGACGTGCAGGCAGTGGTGCTGCGCCACGCCTCGATCAGCGCGTTCCGCACCCCGCAACAGATTACGGTCACTGCGGCGGACATCGCGCGCGGCTACGTCGCGCTGGCGCAGCCGGTGGAGATCGAAATTCGGACCAACAACCCCGCCGGGGTCATGCTCGGGTTCAATCTCAACTCGACCCAGGTCCGCGCTGTGCACTTCGACGGCCAGGACTTGCAGCTTAGCGTCGCAACCGGCGCTGCCGTGGTGCTGGTGCCGAAGGCGGGGGTGGGCCTGCGCAGCCAGACGCTGCATCTGCGAACGCGCCTCGATCTCGCGCCCGGCGCACAGCCCGGGGTCATTGCGTGGCCGGTGGCGCTTCTTATCGCGCCTTACTGACGCCGCGCGCGGTCGCGCGTCCCCTAGAAGATTATCGAGATGCCGATCGAGTCGCCGTAGTTGCCGGGCGTGACGTTCTGCAGTCCCGGCATGCGGCCGTAGATCGTGACGTTCCAGGGCTTGTTCTTGGTGACGCGCTTGCTCTGCGTGGACGTGCCGGCGGTCCCATCTCCCCAGACGACCGTGACGCCGGGGTCGAGATACAGGTTGTAATCCAGCAGGTCGCTGCCGCTTGCGCGCTGCATGCGGCGCGGGAAGAATCCGCCCGAGACCGCGCTCGGGCTGATCTGGATGGTGACGATCGGCGGTGGGGCCTGGTTGCAGCTTACGGTGATCACGCCCGAGGTAGTCGAGCCCAGCGGGCTCAGCGGGTCGTACGGCCCGAAGGACAACGGTCCTGCGGAGACGTTGCATGCCGCGTGCGCGCTCACCGCGCACAGCGCTAGACAGGCGGCGACGAAACTAGCGCGCATCGCCGCACTCCAGCACACCCAGGTCCGTGACCGCTTCCTTGGTCGGCGGTACGTGCAGGGTGAACGCGCATCGGCCGAGCCGGCCGCTGACCTCGCCGCGGTAGGTCCCGCTCCCGAGGTTTTCGATGTAGAAGCCGCCGTCGCGCGCCGCGTACACCGGCAGCGGATTATGGCCCGGTACGGCGACCTCGCCTGTCGCGTCGCTGAACGGCGCGCGTTCGCCGTTGCGGCGAACCATGAGCCGGCCTGCGACGGCCTGCACCCGGTGCGCCTTGAAGTCGACCAGCACGCCGCTGCGCAGGGGCGGCGAAACGATGTAGCGCGTCTGGGGCACGATGATGTCGACCGGCAGGTCTCTGTCCTCGATCGCGATCGGGTTGTCGAAATACGAGGCGAGGCGCGGGATGAAGAGGTTTCCGTCCGCGTCCGTGCGCCCCACCTCGATATTGTTCGCGTACACGCGCACATTGCGAACCCCTTCGACCTTTACCATGCCGTAGCTGTCGTAGATCGGCCGCGACAGGCCCCAGGCATCGCCGACGCGCGTGACCGCCCCGGCGAAGCCGAGCTGATAGGTGCCGCTCCCGGCGCCGGAATCCCTGAAGTACTCGCCGCGCGCGACGCTGCGCGCGAAGTTGTACTGCACGTAAGGATCGAAGGTATCGCGCGCGGTGCCCGATCCGTCGGAGTGCTGAACGGTCGCGCGGTACACGAGTCCCTCTGCATCGGGATTGCCGCCCAGCACCTGCAACGTCTGTGCGTTGACGCCGCCGGTGCGCTGAAGCTGGGCGCTGTACGACGGCCGATCACCGCTGCCGACCGGATTGTAGGAAACAGAGACCAGCACCTCGTTCGCGCCGAAGACGCCGTTCGAACGGCGCAGCGCGCCGGTCAGGTACACGGCGTTCGACAAGCGGTGGCGATAGGTGAGGCTCGCGGACCGGCTGCGCTCGGCGTACCAGGGCTGTGAATCCTGGTAGATCAAGCCAATCGAGCTCCCGCCGCCGATCGGCATGGACACGGTGCCCGCGAATTCGTGCTTGCGGTTCAGGCTCGTGTCGGCGCCGGCGCGCGGATAATCGCGCGACTCCGTGCGCCAGGCGAGGCTCGAGGCGAAGCTGGGGGAGCTGAAGGAGTGGCCGAACGCGATCGCGGTCCCGCTGCCGTCGGGGCTGTTGCCCCACGAAATCTCGGCGCTCGCCACGCCCCAGGTTCCCATGCGCCAGCTCGCGTTAGGCCCGAGGTTGTAGCGGTGGTCGAGCGCCTCGCCGCGAACGCCGAGCGTGATCGCGTCGCTCACTCCCCGGCGGTAGAAGCCCGCGCCGCCGAGCCTGCCGTAGTCGTTGCTGCGCACGCCGAACTGTTCGCGCTGCAGGCCGATGTCGGCGCTGTATTCGTCGAGCCCTTCGCGCAGAAGTGCCTGGCTGAAGTAGAAGGGATTGGTGATGGTCTGCTCGTTGCCGAGCACGTCGCGCACCACCACTTCAGTCACCTGCAGCCCGTTCAGGCTGACCAGGTTCTGCAGCTCGAACGTTCCCGGGGCGACGCGCTGGTGGCCGATCAGCACGCCGTTGTTGTAGAGGTAAATGTCCGAGGGAAGCGCCGCGGTGCCGCTCACGACCTGCCCGGGCGCGCGCAGATAGTAGGGGTCGATGCTGTAGCGGCGCGAGAAGCTGATGCCTCCCAGGCGCAGCGAGCTGCCGAGCGTCGACGCAGAGGTGACGAAGTCGCCGAGCACCAGTCTCTGCATGGTGCCGCGCCAATCGCGCGTCAGGCTGGTATTCAGGCGAGTGGTGTTGGCTTCGCCGGTGTCGCGCTGATAAATGGACTGTGCGTCACTCAAGAGCAGGTAGTCGCCCAGGCGCATGCCGAACTCGCCCGCCGCGCTCACCGTGTCGAGGCCGGTCCGGTCGCTGCCGTTTCCCGTCAGGTTGTAGTTGAGGAAGGCGCCGCCGGCCGACGGATACGTCACGTCGTCCGCGCGCTTGGGCGCCATGTCGATCACCTGCCGGCGCGAGATCCCCCTCGCCTCGACGCGGATGCGCAGCGTGAGCTTTTCCTCGTCGAACTGGTACGTCAGGCCCGGAACGTCGCGCAGCGACACGTAGGGAACGTTATTGATCCGCGTCGCGCGGTAGCGCAGCGCGGAAAGGCCGTAGCCTTTGAGGTCCGATTCCCGCATCAGAATGTCGCCGTCCTGGCCGATCAGCACGTACGCGTCGCCCTTCGGTTCCAGGTTGACGCTTACCGACACGATCCCTTCCGCGGCCCCCGGTTGGGTCGTGCTCTCGGGACGCGCGGTAAGCTGCGCATCGTTGGCTGGACTTGCAGCGGTAGGCAGCGCGGCGGCAGCAAGGAGAAGACCAATGATGGCGCCGCGGCCTAGGAGCACAGCTCGGGCTTGAGCGGGACCTCGGATGTGGCGTCCAGCTTGTCGCCGAGCAGATTGACGCGCAGCGTGCGAGCGGCGCGACAGGCCTGGGCAGGCAGGGTGGCGGCGTACTCGCGCTGCGCGCCGGGGAGAAGGTACCAGCCCTGCACCGTGTGCTCCCATTTCACCGTGCCGTCGGCGCCGATCGCGCGAAAGCGCACTCCGGTGATGCGGAAATGCACGGTCCCGGCGTTCTGCACCGTGGCCTGCGCGTGTCCATCCTTAACCGTTAGCCCTCCGATCCGTGCCTGCACGTCGCTTGCGGGCGGGCGCACGAAGATCGGCACTCCGAACCGTACCGCCACGGTAACCGCGGTCTGGTTGCCGCGCGGCTTCGCGTCGGGAATCTCTTCAACGAACAGGCGATAGGCCTGCTCGAGCTTTAGCGCCGGGCTGCGGTAGCCGATGCGCACCACGCGCTTTTCATGCGGCGGGACCTGAAACTGACGCGGAAAGTAAACCAGCGCCTGAGTGTCCTTGTAGCGGTCGTGGCCGGCGTCGTCCTGTGTCCAGAGCATGGTGCGCGCCTGGAACTCGAGCGGCTTGTCGCCGTCGTTCGACACGGCGATGACGCCAGTACGCGTGCCCTTATCGAGATCGAGCCTGATTGGCGAGACCCCGAAATTGCCAGCGCGCGCGGCGAAGGAGGCCGCGGCCAGCGCAAGGCATGCGAGATACCCGAGCAGAAACCGGGGGCTGGTCTTCGTGGATTTCGTCACTGGCGCGATTCTCTCTGGTTTCCGATGCCACTACAAATCACGCAGGCTTCTGTTGCGCGTGGCGTTTCACTATCCGTTACGGCGTGATGCTTAACGTGACAGTGTCCGAGTAATTGCCCATCAGCGCGTTCTGAAAGTCCGTCGGCATCACCGTCGCGGTCACGGTGATGGTGGTGCGGCGGTTCCTGGGGGTGGTTCCGCTGGTCGGGTAGGCGAGCGTGTAGGGCAGGAAGTCGGCGGGGCTGGTCACGTGGCGCATGCGCATCGTAGACGGTGACACTCCGTAAAGCCCACCGTTCGCGCTCAGCGCGTAGGACGCAACCCGCGCGTTGCCCCGGCAGCGAAACACGATTGACGTGGTTCCTATGACGGGCGCCGCCGAACTCGGATCGATCACAAGATTGATTCGCGAGCGCCCGCCGCGGAAACTGCAACGGCTCGCGGACAGCACGGTCGCAGTCACCGCGATCGTGTGGCTGCCCGCGGCGCTGGCCGCGGCCGGGCAAACGACCGCGGCCGCGGCCAAGACCGCGAGGAGTTTCAATACCGGCTTGCGAGTCGCAACCTGCCTCGCCTGCACCCCCATGCTGCCCGAGAATTACGGGGTGACGTCGACGACGATGGTGTCGCTGTAGGTCCCGGGCGTGACGTTGGCGGCCCCGGACTGGTTGACGCTGACCGTTACGGCGAGCGTCTTGTCGTTGGCTGCCAGGTTGCCCATGCCCGTGCCGGCGCCGCCCCCGGAGGAGGTGAACGTGTAGGGAAAGTTCTCGGCGCCTTGGATCAGGTTGCCGCCGGTCGTGCTAGAGGTCGAGGACGAGGTCAGCGTGAACCCCGGCACCGTGCCGTTGGTACAGCGGTAGAGCACGTTATCGGTGCCCGTGACCGAGCTTGTGGCAGTCGGGTCTACCGCTAGCGCGATCGTCGACGCGGCGGTGTTGAACTTGCAGGTGCCGGTGACGGTGGCATTCACGGTAATGGTGTGGCTGCCGCCCGCAAAGGCGACGCTGCCCATCGACGCGCAGGCGACCGCCAGGCCAAGCGCCAGGATCCGTTTGTTGAGCTTCATTGTTGTCCCTTTCTCGTTTCTGTTTAGCTGCGTTCGACGGGCCCATCCCGTCTTCAGGCGGCTGAACGATAACCCGCCCTCTCCTGCCAATCATGTGAGAAAGGTCTCGTAACTACTTAATCTGACATTCTTTGTTCTAGTCCTATTTTCACTATATCTAACGGACCCTGCGCTCGAGCGCATCGACCGTGGCCCGTTCACTCGCCCAGCTTGCCCGCGCGGTAGGCCTCGAGCAGCCGGCGCAGGCGAGCGCGCTCGATGCCGGGCACGTCGTCGAGCAGGAACCTGCCGCCGATCTCGGCGTAGAACTGGCCCGCGAAGTGATCCGTGCCGTCCAGCTTCCAGACCAGGAGGCAGTGCCGGCCGATCGAGATTTCGGCGACCGCGCGGCTGCGCGGCGAGAAGTACTGCGCGTAGACGCGCTTGAACTCGTCCGGCCCGACCCAGTCGCGATACTCGCGCAGCACCTCGTAGCGGCGCGCGGGCGCGTTGGACAGAAGGGCCGCGGCCTTGATGTCGCCCGCGGTCAGGTTGCGCGCGAGCTCGCGCGCGGTGGCGAGCGCGCCGCCGTCGGCCGGTTCGGCGCGCAGGGAATAGCGGATCGTCTCGCCGCCCAGCGCGATCGAGCGCTCCTGCGCCTGGGCGGGCGCGGTCAGGACACAGAAAAGAAAAACCGGGGTCAGACCCCAATTACGCCGCCGCACGCTCCTCCGCCCCACCGGCGCGGTAGCGCGCGAGCAGCTGGTCGATCTTGGCGCGCGCGCTGTCGATGCTTTCCTGCTTGATGTGGCCGTAGCCGCGGATGTCCTCGGGAACCGAGGCGATCTGAACCGCGAGCCCGTGGTTCTGCGTCGACAGGCCGGCGAGCAGCGTTTCGACGGTCTTCTCGTACTCGCCGATCAGCGCGCGCTCGGTGCGGCGCTCTTCGCTGCGGCCGAACAGGTCGAGCGCGCCGCCGCGCAGGCCCTTCATGCGGGCGAGGATCTTGAACAGGCCCATGACCCAGGGTCCGAAGCGCATCTTCTTCGGTTCGCCGGTGCGCGGATCGGGCTTGGCGATGAGCGGCGGGGCGAGATAGAAGTGGAGCTTGTAGTCGCCCTCGAACATGCCGGCGACGCGCCTGGCGAAATCGCCGCTGGCGTACAGGCGCGCCACCTCGTACTCGTCCTTGTAGGCCATGAGCTTGGCGTAGTAGCGCGCCACGGCCTCGGCCAGCCGGGTCGAGGCGCCGAGCTTGTCGCTCTCGGCTTTCCTGACCCGCTCGACGAGCGCCTTGTAGTGCGCCGCGTACGCGGCGTCCTGGTAGTCGGTCAGCAGCTTGACCCGGCGCTCGAGCAGCTCGTCCAGGTTGCGCGAGAAGTGCTCGCCGATCGGGATCACCTCGGCCGGGGTGGCCGCGCGCCGCACGCGCTCGAGGTCGACCGCGGCGCGGCGGCCCCAGGTGAAGCTCGCGACGTTGAACTCGACCGCGATGCCGTTCAGCTGGATCGCGCGCACGATCGCGGAGGCCGACAGCGGCACCCAGCCCTTCTGGTAGGCGTAGCCGAGCATGAACATGTTGGTCGCGATCGAGTCGCCCATCAGGCCGGTGGCGAGCTCGGCCGCCGGCACGAAGTCGACGTTCTTCCCGCCGCAGGCCGCCGCAATGTCGTGCGTGAGGTCGCTGCCGGGGAGTTGCCAGTTCGGGTTGGCGACGAACTCCGCGGTCGGCGTGGAGGTGGCATTGACCACGCCGCGGGTGGCGGTGGGGCTCATCTTCTCCAGCGCGTCGTTGGTCGCGGTCACCACCAGGTCGCAGCCGACGACCAGGTTCGCGTTGCCGGCGCCCAGCCGCGCGGCGTGCAACGCCTCGGGGCTTTCGGCCAGCTTGACGTGCGACATCACCGCGCCGTACTTCTGCGCCAAGCCCGACATGTCGAGCACCGACACGCCCTTGCCCTCGAGGTGCGCCGCCATGGCGAGGATCTGGCCGATGGTGATGACGCCGGTGCCGCCAATGCCGGTGACGAGCACGCCGAAGGGCGTGTCGAGCCGCGGCAGATCCGGCTCCTCGAGGACGAAATCCTCACTCGCGGCGACCGCCGCCGACTTGCCCTTCTTGAGCTGTCCGCCCTCGACCGTGACCAGGCTGGGGCAGAAGCCCTTCACGCAGGAGTAGTCCTTGTTGCAGGTCGACTGGTTGATCTTGCGCTTGCGGCCGAACTCGGTTTCGAGCGGCTCGACCGACAGGCAGTTGGACTTGACGCTGCAGTCGCCGCAGCCTTCGCACACCATGTCGTTGATCACCACCCGCTTGGCCGGGTCGGGGAAGGCGCCGCGCTTGCGGCGGCGGCGCTTCTCGGAGGCGCAGGTCTGGTCGTAGATCAGCGCGGTGACGCCCGGCGTGTCGCGCAGCTCGCGCTGCACGGCGTCGAGCTCGTCGCGGTGGCGCACCGTGACGCCCGGCGCCCAGTTGACGGTCGCGGGGTACTTGTGCGGCTCGTCGGTCACCACCACGATCTTGCCGACGCCTTCGGCCGCGACCTGGCGCGAGATGAGCGCCGGGTCGAGCGGGCCGTCGTGGCGCTGGCCGCCGGTCATCGCCACCGCGTCGTTGAACAGGATCTTGTAGGTCATGCTGACCTTGGCCGCGACCGCGGCGCGGATCGCGAGCAGCCCCGAGTGGTAGTAGGTGCCGTCGCCCAGGTTGGCGAAGATGTGCTTCTCGTCGGTGAACGGCGCCTGCCCGATCCACGGCGCGCCCTCGGCGCCCATGTGGGTGAAGGTCGCGGTCGAGCGGTTCATCCACACCGCCATGAAGTGGCAGCCGATGCCGGCGGTGGCGCGGCTGCCTTCGGGCACGCGGGTCGAGGTGTTGTGCGGGCAGCCCGAGCAGAAATAGGGCTGCCGGATCGTGGTCACGCGCGGCTTGGCGAGCGCCTTTTCCTTGAAGTCGAGGAACGCGAGGCGGTCCTTGAAATGGCTCCCAAGACTCTTTTCCATTCCCAACTTCGTCAGTCGCTGCGCGATCACGCGCGCCACCATCGCCGGGCGAGTGCTCGTAGTGCGCGGGCAGCAGCCAGGAGCCGGCGGGCTGGCCGGCGGCGCGGCTCCACTCGCCGTTGTCGTCGAACTTGCCGACCACGCGCGGCGCGCGCACGCCGTCTTTCCAGTTGTAGAGCTCTTCCTTGATCTGGTACTCGATCAGCTGGCGCTTCTCCTCCACCACCAGGATCTCTTCCAGCCCCTCGGCGAAGCGGCGCGCGCCCTGCGGCTCGAGCGGCCAGGTCATCGCCACCTTGTACACGCGCAGGCCGATGTCGCGCGCGACCCGCTCGTCGATGCCGAGGTCCGCGAGCGCCTGCATGGTGTCGCCGAAGGACTTGCCGGTGGTGACGATGCCCAGGCGCGCGTTGGGCGAGTCCCACACGATGCGATCGAGCTTGTTGGCGCGCACGTAGGCCGCCGCGGCGTAGGCCTTCCAGTCGAGCAGGCGCGCTTCCTGATCCAGGATGGCGTCGGGCCAGCGGATGTTGAGGCCGCCCGGCGGCAGGACGAAGTCGGTCGGAAGCTGGATGCGAACGCGCTCGGGGTCGACCTCGACCGAGGCGCCCGACTCGACCACGTCGGTGACGCACTTGAACGCGACCCAGCAGCCGGCGTAGCGGCTCATGGCGAAGCCGTGCAGCCCGAGGTCGAGGTACTCCTGCACGTTGGCCGGGTTGAGCACCGGGATCATGCAGGCCTTGAAGATGTGCTCGGACTGGTGCGGCAGGGTGGAGGACTTGGCCGCGTGGTCGTCGCCGGCGAGCGCGAGCACGCCGCCGTGTTTCGAGGTGCCGGCGGCGTTGGCGTGCTTGAACACGTCGCCGCAGCGATCGACGCCCGGGCCCTTGCCGTACCACATGCCGAATACGCCGTCGTACTTCGCGCCGGGGAACATGCCGACCTGCTGCGTGCCCCACACCGCGGTGGCGGCGAGGTCCTCGTTCACGCCCGGCTGGAACATGACGTGGTGGCGCTCGAGGTGCTTCTTCGCGCCCCACATCGTCTGGTCGACGCCGCCCAGCGGCGAGCCGCGGTAGCCCGAGATGTAGCCCGCGGTGTTCAGGCCGGCGAGCACGTCGCGCTCGCGCTGCAGCAGCATCAGGCGCACCAGCGCCTGGGTGCCGGTGAGGAACACGCGTCCCTTGCCGAGCGTGTACTTGTCGTCGAGCGATACCTGGGCGAGCTTGGAAGGATCTACAGGTGCGTTCATCAGCGTGTCTCCACAAAATATTGCCGCGTCGTGGCCCCGCGAGGCGAGCCTAACATAGCATTAGACAGGGGCGCGGGCCTTGATTCGCGGCTTGAGCGGCTTCGCCTGCGGCAGGTCCCAGTAAGGCTCGGGGCCGAATGATTCGGCGAGGAAGTCGATGAAGGCGCGCGTCTTCGCCGGCAGGTGGCGGCGGTGCGGATAGACCGCATAGATGGCCACGTCGGTGTCGAAGGTATAGCCGGGGCACAACGGCACCAGCGAGCCGTCCTCGAGCTGGCGCCGCACGTCCCAGGTCGACTTGAGCGCGACGCCCAGGCCGGCGAGCGCCCAATCGCGCAGCACCTCCCAGTTGTCGCAGGCGTACTTGCCGGTGACGCGCACTTCGCCCTGCTTGCCGACCGGTCCCCGGTACTCGAGCGTCATGGCGAAGCTGCCGTCGCCCCAGTTGGCGACCAGGAAGTTGTGCTTGGTCAGCTCCTGCGGCGTGCGCGGCGTGCCGTGGCGGCGCAGATAGTCCGGGCTCGCGCACACGACGCGGCGGTTGGGCGCGAGCTTGCGCGCGGCGAGCGACGAGTCCGCGAGCTCGGCGATCTGCACCGCGAGGTCGAAGCCTTCCTCGATCAGCTTCACCCGGCGGTCGGCCAGGCTCAGCGCCAGACGCAGCTTCGGATAGCGCGCGGCGAACTGCGGCACCAGCGGCGCGACGTGCAGGTGGCCGAACGACGCCGGCAGCGCGACCCTGAGCACGCCCTGCGGCTCTTCGCTGCCGGCGGCGGCCATCGCATCGGCTTCCTCGATCTCCTCCAGGATGCGGATGCAGGAATCGTAATAGGCGGCGCCTTCGTCGGTCAGGTGCAGGCTGCGGGTGGTGCGGTGGATAAGCCGGGTGCCCAGACGGGCCTCGAGCGCGGACAGGTTGCGGCTGACCACCGCCGGGGAGAGTCCCATCTCGCGCGCCGCCGCCGACAGGCTGCCGCTGGCGATCACCTTGGCGAAAATCGACATTTGCTGCAGCGAATCGGACATATCTTTGTTGTTTACGCAAAGCTGAATTGATTATTCAGCCTATTCTAAACCATACAGCAAAGGCATACTATTGCTGCATCGCAACAGAGTCGAATGAGGTAGCACCATGAACGCCAGCGAAATCCGGTACATCGAGCAGCACCTTGAAGCCGAACCGCGGCTCCCGATCTCGGACTACCAGATGTCCGAAATCATGCGGCAGGCCAAGCGCGAGCGGGCCGAAGCGATCGCCGGGATGTTCTCGCGCCTCGGGGCGCGCATCGTCGCCTACTTCCGCGCGCTGCGCGAGAGCGCGGCCGCCCAGACCGGCGCGGGCCTGCGCCACAACTGATCACCGACTGCGCCCGCCGCGGAATCCTCCTCCCTCCTCCTTCCGCGGCGGGGTTCGTCCCGCTCCGCACGCAAGTGCGGAGCGGGACCGCACTTTGCCTTGCTAGGCAATCGTCTTCCACATCTCCACGTCGCGCCGCGCGGTCCAGATGCGCGGGTGCTTGATCCCGCGCGCCTCGTCGTAGGCGCGCGTAACGTCGAACGGGATGCAGTGCTCGTAGATCGGGTAGCCGGCGTACTTCGGGTCCATCCGGCGCCGGGTCTGGTCGTAGGCCTGCTTTAGGGTCTTGCCGGCGGCCACCGCGCGCCTGGCGTTGGCGTACAGCGCCGTCACGAAGTCCTGCGTGTAGCGGATCGCCTTGTCGCACTGCGCGGGGGTGGTGAGCGCCGGCCCGCGCCCCGGGACCAGCGCTTTGGGCTTTAGCGCACGCAGCCGGGCGAGCGTGGCGGGCCATTCCTCGAGTTGTGCGTCGCCGGTGTAGATGCCGGCCTCGTACTCGACCAGGTCGCCCGAGAACAGCACGCGCTGCGAAGGCACCCAGACGATGGTGTCGCCCGCGGTGTGGCCCGGGCCGGCGTGGATGATCTTTACCTCGAGCTTGCCCATCATGAGCGTCATCTCGTCTTTGAAGGCGAGCGTGGGCCAGGTCAGGCCGGGGATCGACTTGGCGCCGCGGAACAGGCGCGGGAAGCGCCCGATCTCGCTCTTCATGTCCTGCTTGCCGCGCTCGCGGATCAGATCGAGCGTGGTCTGGCTGGCGATGATCTGCTCGGCCTTGTAGGCGGCGGCCCCGAGAACGCGTACTGCATGGTAGTGCGACAGCACGACGCACTTGATCGGCTTGGAGGTGACGCGGCGGATGCGGCGGATCACCTCGCGCGCCATGACCGGCGTGGCCTGAGCGTCGACCACCAGCACGCCGTCGTCGCCGACCACGACGCCGGTGTTCGGGTCGCCCTCGGCGGTGAACGCGTAGCAGTTGGGCGAGAGTTTCTTGAACGTGATCTTCTTCGGCTTGAGGTCGCCCTGGGAGGCGAAAGTCTTTGTCATTGAGAGAGTCCTCGCGTGCGGGTGCCTTGAACGGGCGCCTATGATAGCCGCTTCGCGGCGCGCCCGAATCGCGGATAATGCGAGCATGAACCGTCCGGAGAAGGTCAGGCTAGGCGACATTCTCGTCGCGCAGAAGCTGATCTCGCGCGAGCAGCTCAGGCTCGGGTTGGAGCAACAGAAGAAGAGCGGCCGCCGGCTCGGGCGCGTGCTGCTCGAGCAGGGCTTCGTCAGCGACGAGCAGATCAGCGAGGCCATTTCGCGCCAGCTGGAAATCCCGTTCGTCAATCTAAAGTTCTACAACCTCAAGCCCGACCTCGTGCGCCTGCTGCCCGAGACGCAGGCGCGGCGCTTCCGCGCCATCATGCTCGAGGACCGCAAGACGAGCTACCTGGTCGGACTCGCCGATCCGACCGACCTGTTCGCCTTCGACGAGCTGCAGCGCCTGCTCAAGCGCGACATCGAGGTCGCGGTGGTGAGCGAGGCGCTGCTGGTGCAGGCAATCGACCGGGTCTATCGCCGAACCGAGGAGATTAGCGGCCTGGCGAGGGAGCTCGAGCGCGACATCGGCGAGGACTACATCGACTTCGGCGCGCTCGGCGCAGGGCTCGGCGCCGAGGAAGCGCCGGTGGTCAAACTGCTGCAGTCGGTGTTCGAGGACGCGATGCAGGTGGGCGCCTCGGACGTGCACGTCGAGCCGCAGGAGACGCGGGTGCAAATCCGGGTGCGTATCGACGGCGCGCTGATGCCGCAGGCCGAGGCCGACAGCAGGATCGGACCGGCGCTCGCGCAGCGCCTCAAGCTGATGGCCGGGCTCGACATCTCGGAAAAGCGCCTGCCGCAGGACGGCCGGCTCAACGTCATGGTGCGCGGCCAGCCGGTCGACGTCCGGATGTCGACCATGCCGAGCCAGTTCGGCGAGTCGGTGGTGCTGCGCCTGCTCAACCGCGGCTCGACCCTGCAAAGCCTGGAAAAGATCGGCATGCCGGCGGACATGCTCTTGCGCTTTCGCGACATCATCAAGCGCACCAGCGGCATGGTGCTGGTCACCGGCCCGACCGGCAGCGGCAAGACCACCACCCTCTACGCCGCGCTGCAGGAGATGAACACGGTCGATCGCAAGATCATCACGATCGAGGACCCGATCGAGTACCGGCTGGCCGGCATCACGCAGGTGCAGGTGAACGAGAAGATCGAGCTCGGCTTCGGGCGCGTGCTGCGCTCGGCCTTGCGCCAGGACCCGGATGTCATCCTGGTAGGCGAGATCCGGGACGAAGACACGGCCCAGATCGGACTGCGCGCCGCGCTCACCGGCCACATGGTGTTCTCGACCCTGCACACGAGGGACGCCGCAAGCGCGGCGATCCGCCTGATCGACATGGGCGCCCCCAGCTACATGGTGGCGAGCTCGCTGCACGCGGTGGTCGCGCAGCGCCTGCTGCGGCTGGTGTGCGAGTCCTGCAAGGAGGAGCAGCCGCCCGAGGCCCACGAGGAGCGCTGGCTCACGGCCCAGCTCGGCGACGGCATGACCATGCGCAAGTTCATGCGCGGGCGCGGCTGCTCGCACTGCAACGGCACCGGCTTCGCCGGGCGGACCGGCGTGTACGAGATGCTCGAGATGACGCCCGAGCTGGTGCGCGCCGTCGGCAGGGCGGACCCGGGCGCCTTTGCCGATGCGGCCCGGCCGCAGCTCGAGGGCAAGTCCCTCACCGCGCGCGCGCTCGAGCTGGTGCTCGCCGGGCGCACCACCGTGTCGGAGGTAGTCCGGGTGGCGACCGACGTGGAGGGCTGAGTGCCGCAATTCGCCTATCGCGGACGCAATTCGCGCGGCGACCTGGTGGTGGGCCAGCTCGAGGCCGTCGATAGCGGCGCAGTGGCGGACCAGCTGTTGAGCACCGGGATCACGCCGGTTCAGATCGACGCCGCGGTCAGCGATGGCCTGAACGGCGGCGCGCCGAAATGGTGGCGCCTGCTTACCGCGCCGGAGGTCGGCGACCTCGAGGTCATGCTGTTCTCGCGTCAGATGTACACCCTGCTCAGGTCGGGCGTTCCGATCCTGCGCGCGCTCGCGGGGCTGCAGGAGTCGGTGCGCAACGCCACGCTGAAGGAGGTGATCGCGGACCTGTTGGTCAACCTCGACGCAGGGCGCGAGCTCTCGACCGCCATGCGCCGGCACCCCAAGGTGTTCAGCAACTACTACGTCAGCATCGTGCGGGTGGGCGAGACCACGGGCACGCTGGCGGAGTCGTTCGATCGCATGTTTCATCACATCGAATTCGAGCGCGGCGTGCGCGAGCGGATCAAGACCGCTCTGCGCTATCCGATCATCGTCCTGACCGCGATCGTGGTCGCGATCGCGATCGTGAATTTCGCCGTGATCCCGGCATTCGCCAAGATCTTCGCGGCAAACAAGGTGCCGCTGCCGGTGCTGACGCGAGTGCTGATCGCGAGTTCGAATTTCTTCCTCGCCTGGTGGCCGGCGATGCTCGTCGCACTGATCGCGCTGGTCGCAGGCCTGCGCGCGTACTTGCGCACCGATGGGGGGCGCTACGCCTGGGACCACCTCAAGCTCAACCTGCCGATCGCGGGCGAGATCGTAACCAAGGCGACGCTGTCGCGCCTGACGCGCAGCCTGGCGGTGGCGATGCAGTCAGGGGTGCCGATCGTGCAGGGGCTGACCGTGGTCGCCGACGTGGTCGACAACGTGTATATCGCGCACCGTATCGAGCAGATGCGCGACGGCGTGGAGCGCGGCGAGAGCCTGCTGCGCACCGCAGTCGCGGTTGGGGTCTTCACGCCCGTGGTGCTGCAGATGATCGCGGTCGGCGAAGAGACCGGCGAGCTCGACGAGCTGCTGGCGGAGGTCGCCCGCATGTACGAGCGCGAGGTCGATTACGAGATCCGCAACCTGAGCGCCAACATCGAGCCGATTCTCACGGTGGCGATGGGCGTAATGGTGCTTGTGCTCGCGCTCGGCGTGTTCCTGCCGATCTGGGGCATCGGCAAGGTGATGCTTGCCCGGTGACTCTGTTCCCGGTTCGCCTTCGTCAGCGCAGCTACCTGGAGTCAGCGCTCTACGTGGTCATCGCCGCCGCGCTTGCCGCGCTCCTGCTCCACCGCCTGGAGCAGCTGTCGGAAGTGGCGGAGAAGACCGCCATGGAAGCGACCGTGTCGCGCCTTCAGTCCGCGCTCTACGCGCGTGCGGCGAAGGCCGTCTTGTCGGGCCGCGCGGCGAAGATCGAGAGCAACTGGGCGGAGCGCAACCCGGTTTCGCTCGCGCAAGCCGATCTGCCGAACTACCTGGGTGAATTCAAGCATCCCGATCTGACCACGCTCGACTCAGGCAACTGGCTCTACGACCGGGGGCAGCACGAGCTGGTCTATCTGGTGCGGCGCGCGAACAGCTTCTCGGGCGGCACGGACCCGGTACCGGCGATCCGATTCCGGCTGCGGGTCGAGCACACGCCCTCGGGCTCGTATTCGCCGTTCCTGCTTCACGCGGTCACCCCCTACGAATGGGGACCGGACGGGGGCTAATACATCGCGCCGACCTCACCAATTTTCTAGAAATGATCTAAAAACCCCCTGACGTAGCTTGACAAAAGCTGTCTGCCTGGAGCCCAATCAAGGGTTGGAGTTGCATTCGAAGACAAAGATTACAGGAGGTACTCGGTGAAGCTGATCAAGCGAGCGGCGCAGAAGGGTTTTACCCTGATCGAGCTGGTGGTGGTGATCGTGATCCTCGGCATCTTGGCAGCGATCGCGGTACCGCAATTTACCGACCTTTCGGCCAGCGCACGCGCGGCCGTGAGGGATGGCGCATGCGGCGCGCTCCAGTCCTCGGCGGTTCTGCTCTACGCGTCGAACAAGGCCGCGAGCGGCTTCGCCGCGGTGAAGGGCAACGTCACTCTAAGCTCGAATCTTTCCATCTCCGGTACCTGCGCTGCGCCGATCGCGACCTACTCCGGTGATGCGACGACTACGACCTGCACGGCGCTGCCGGCCACGCTTTGCACCGGGCCGTAAGCGCCCGGCGCGCGGTGTCGTCGGTGCGGTTTGACAGTCGCTGAGCAAAGCCGCCACGCAGGGCTGAAGACGACATCGGCACAAAAAAAGGGGGGCCTTGCGGCCCCCTTTTTTTTCTTGCGCTCGCCCTCGCGGCAGCCGGCTCGGCGCAGGCCGTGATTGGACTCTGGGCGGCGTCCGGACTCGCGCTGATCGCGCTCGTTGGCTTGGGGCAACGCGCGCCCGCGACGACCTGGCTCACCGTGGCAGCGGGAGGGTTCGCGGCGCTGATCGCGGCCAACAACCTGCTCGCAAGCCCGGCTTATACGTCCGCCGGGTTGTTCCACCCCCTGCTGTTCATCCTCGCCTTTGCCACGGCGCGCCGCTGCCCCGAGCGACTGCAGCGTTCGCTATTCGGCGGCGCGCTCGCCGCCGCGCTCGTGCTCGGCGTCTGGGGGCTGGCCCAGGTGCGCTTTCAGGGCGAGGCGCGCGCGCTCGCCTTTCTCGAGACGCCCAGCACCTATGCCGCGCTGCTCGACCTCGTTTTGCTGCCGGCCGCGGTCTGGCTGCTCTGGGGCCGCGGCGGTCGAATTCTCGCCGTGCTGCTCGCGTTGCTCGCGGCTGCCTCGTTCGCCGCGCTCAGCCGCGGCGCCTGGATCGGCGCGCTCGCCGGCGCAGGCGCGGCGCTCCTGCTCGGCATACGGTTGCCGCGCCCGGACGGGCGTGCCTGGACACGTCTCGGGGCGGTGGCGATCCTGGGAGTGCTGCTGAGCCTCGCGGCACGGTTGCAATTGCCGGGCCTTGCGCATGAAGAATCGGGCCCAAACGCGCGGGCGCGGCTCGAGTCTTCGCTTTCGCGGCTGGAGCTCTACGCGCTGGCATGGGAGGCGTACCGTGCGCATCCCGTTGCGGGCACAGGCTACCTGACGTATCGCTACGCGCTGGAGCGACACCGCGCCGAGGTACCCTCGTACGGCGCGGACCACGTGACCTATTTCGTCCACGACGACTATCTTCAGCTGCTGCAGGAAACGGGGCCGCTCGGCCTGCTCGCGCTTGCCGCGCTCGCGTTCCTGCCCTACGCCCTGGCGCGGCGCGCCCTGGTGCGGCTCGATCCGGAGCAGAAGGTGCATGCGGTGGCGGCGGTCGCAGGGCTGGCGACAATGTCGGTTCACGCGCTGGTCGACTACCCGTTCTACGTCCCCGCCTGCCTGGTGCTTTTCGGCGCGCTGCTCGGCGGGCTTGACCGCCTGCTGGCGGCAGCGGGGGTCGGGTGCTTGCCCGCGCTTTCGCTGCCGGCGCTGCCGCGTGCGGCGCGCATCGCGCTGCTGCTGGTGGCGGCGTTCATGATTTCGCAGCCGGTCGCGGCCGAGGGCGCCGCGTACTGGGGCCGGCGCCAGTTGAGCGAGGGCCGGACGCTGGCGGCCGCGTACTGGCTGCAGGTCGCCAGCCGCCTGCAGCCGCGCGACTGGCGCTACCACTGGTACCTGGGGCAATTCTGGCAGGGTCAGGCGTTCGCAGGCGGCGGCACGGACGCGGTGCGCTTCGCGCTGCGCGAGTTCGACGCGGGCTTGCGCGCCAATCCGCTCGAGGTGCGCAATTTGCTGGGGCGAATAACCACTTACCGCCTGCTGGGGCAGGAGCTGGCGCGGCCCGCCAGCGCGTCCGAGCTCGAGGCCTGGTCGCGCGAGGCGCTGGCGATGGCGCCATTGATGCCGCAGGTGCGACGCGAGCGCGAGCGCGTGCTGGCGTACGTCGGCAAGAGCCGGACGGGAGATGGCAGGTGAAGCGGCGTGCCTTCACGCGCCCCGCGCGCGGTTTCACGCTGCTGGAACTGGTGACGGTGATCCTGATTCTGGGCATTCTTGCGGCGGTGACCGCGGCGAGCTTCAACCAGAAGTCGATCGACCAGACCTGGTTCCTAGAGCAGGTGAAGTCGGCAGTGCGCTACGCCCAGAAGACCGCGATCGCGCAGCGGCGGGTGATCTATGTGAAAGTGAACCCGTCGGCGCCGTACCAGCTGTCGCTGTGCTACGACGCGGCCTGCGCGAGCCCGGTCAGCTCGCTCGCTTCGAGCGCCGCGTTCGTGATCACGCCGCCGAGCGGGGTGATCCTCGTCGCGTCGACTTCGACGTTCAATTTCAACGGCCTCGGGCAGCCGAGCGCCGCCGTGACGCTTACGGTCAACGGCCGTCCCGTCAGCGTGAGCGCGGAGACCGGCTATGTCCAGTAGGCCGGCGCGTCGGCAGCGGGGCCTTTCCCTGATCGAGCTGGTCGTGTTCATCGTCGTGCTCGCGATCGGGGTGACCGGCGTGGCGATCCTGTTCGACCAGATGACACGCTCGAGCGTCGATCCGGTAGTGCGCAAGCAGGCGCTCGCGATCGCCACCTCGCTGATGGAAGAGATCGAGCTGCGCGCGTTCACGTATTGCGATCCCGACGATCCGGCGGTCGGCAGTGCGACCAGCGCCGCGGGCTGCGCGATTCCGGAGGCCGCCGGCCCGGAACCGGGCGAGACGCGCTACGCGGATCCGCGCTTCGACAACGTGAACGACTACAACGGGTTCTCGATGTCGGGCGGCATCCGCGACGTCACCAACACGCTCGTGCCCGGGCTGAGCGGCTACGCGGCGAGCGTGTCGGTGCAGCCGATTGTGGCCGGAGAGCTGCCGGGGATCCCGGTCAGCGAGGGTCTGCGCATCACCGTCAGCGTGACCGGTCCGGCGAACGCCAACGTAGTCCTTCAGGGGTACCGCCTGCGCTATGCGCCGAACGTTCCCTGAGCGGCGGACGCCGCGCGCGCGCGGCTTCAACCTGATCGAGCTGGTGATCTCGATGGTCGTCACGGGCATCGTGGTCGCGGGCCTGGCCTACTTCGTCTTCCCGGTGCGCCAGGCGGCCGACATCGCGGCCCGCGCCGACCTGACCGATATCGCCGACACCGCCGTGCAGCGCATCGGCCGCGACGTGCGCCTTGCGCTGCCCAACAGCGTGCGCACGACCACCAGCGGCGGCGCGGTTTTCGTCGAATTCCTTGCCGTTCGGACCGCGGGCCGATACCGCGCCGAAGGCGGCGGGGCGGCCGGCGGCACCAATTGCCCGAACGACGATCCCTCGCTCACGCCGCCCGGCAACGACCAGCTCAGCTTCGACTCGGTCGCGGACACCTGCTTCAAGACGATCGGCAAGCTGCCCGACGCGGCGAGCGTGACGCCCGGCGATTACCTGGTGCTGAACAACTACGGCCCGGGTTTCGCGGGGCAGGACGCCTACAGTGCCGGGCCGCCGGCCAATCGCGCGCTGATTACTTCGGTCGACACCTCCGAGGCGGCACGCGACCGGGTCGCGTTCGCGGCGACGACGTTCCAGCGCACGCTGCACGATTCGCCGGGCAGGCGTTTCTTCATCATTTCGGGGCCGGTGAGCTACGTCTGCGACCCCGTTTTGCGCACCATTACCCGTTACTGGGGTTATCCGATCGCAGCGGCTCAGCCGACCACATTCGGCTCGGGCGGCTCGGCCGTCATTGCGACCAAGGTGAGCGCGTGCGACTTCGACTACGCGCCGAACATTTCGCCGCAGATCGGCCTGCTGACGCTGCGCCTCACCCTTTCCGCCCCCACTTCGTCCGGGGTGGCCGAGACCGTATCGCTCTATCATGCAATCCACGTCAACAATGTGCCTTGAACCAGGTCGTGTGCGGCGCGCGCGCCAGCGCGGGTTCTCGCTCATCCTTGCGCTCTTTCTGCTCGTTTCGCTCTCCGCGATGGCCGCCTACCTGCTGACCATATCGACGCTGCAGCAGGAGTCCTCCGCCGCCGACGAGCTCGGCGCCAGGGCGTACCAGGCGGCCCATACCGGCGTCGACTGGGGCCTGTACCAGTTGCTGCGCGACCCGGGAGGCGCCTACGCGAGCGCGTGCAACGCAGCCGTCGCGCCGGCCGCGCCGGCCGCGCAGACCTTTGCCCTGAGCGCCGGACTGGCCGCGTTCAGCGTCAAGGTCGAATGCACTTCGACCGCGCCGACGACCGAAGGCGCAATAAGCGGCTTGCGCGCTTACGTGCTGAAGGCCACCGCCTGCAACCAGGCGAGCTGTCCCGGCACCCAGGGTCCGGCATACGTCGAGCGCCAACTTCAGGCGACCGTGACAAACTGACAAAAAGATCATTGACAACAAATAGTTATTTCTTTACCTTGAACTGATTTAGGAGTGTGGCGGGTGGCGGTGAGATGAGTTGGGGTTCGACCAACAAGAAGAAACGCGAGCCCGGCTGGCTGGCGGCGTCGCTGAGGCCGCAGGAACTCGCCATCGTTCACGGCCGCATCGCGCTGAACGGCAAGGCGCGCATCGATCGACTCGCTTCGCGCGCGCTGGAGGGCGATTTCGCCGGGGCCGAGAAGCTGAGCAAGGAATGGCATCTCGATCGCTATCGTTGCGCGACGCTGCTCGCGCCGGGCGATTACCAGCTGCTGCTGGTCGAGGCGCCGAATGTCCCGCCCGCCGAATTGAAGGCGGCGATCCGCTGGCGCATCAAGGACCTGCTCGACTATCACGTCGACGACGCCACGGTCGACGTGCTCGACATCCCTCCTGATCCCGCTGGCGCGACGCGCAGCCACTCGATGTACGCGGTGGCGGCGCGCAACGAGGCGGTGCAGGCCTGCATCGAGCGCTTCGACGCGGCTCAGATTCCGCTCTCGGTCATCGACATCGCGGAAACCGCGCAGCGCAACATCGCCGCGCTGTACGAGGAAGACGAACGCGGCGTCGGGCTGCTGTATCTGGGCCAGGGCGACGGCCTGTTCACCATCAACTACCGCGGCGAGCTCTACCTCGCGCGCCGCATCGACATCGGCTACGAGCAGATATCGGCCGTCAACGAGCGAACCGAGGCGTTCAATCGCATCGCGCTCGAGCTTACGCGCACGCTCGACCACTTCGACCGCCAGTTCGGTTACGTCGCGGTCAACAAGCTGCTGCTCGGACCCGAGCCCGAAGACAGCGGCCTGCTGGACTTTCTCAAGTCGAACCTCGACATTCCGATTTCCCGCGTCGATCTCGGCGCGACGCTCGCGTTCGATTCGGATGCGCGCCCCGACCCCCGCACCGAGTGGCAGCGCTTCCACCTGATCGGCGCATCGCTGCGCTACGAGACCAAAACGCCCTGAGAGCCCGCGGTGAGCCAGCAGATCAACCTCTTCAATCCGATCTTTCTCAAGCAGGAGAAGTATTTCTCCGCCATGACGATGGCCGAGTCGCTGGTCCTGATCCTGGTCGCGCTGTGCGCCTTCTACGTCTACGCGTACAACGAGGTGAAATCGTTCGAAGACGTGACGGCGGATGCCGAGCACCAGCTGGCCGATACGCGCAATCGCCTCGTCAGCCTGAGCGGCTCGCTCTCGCCGCTGCGGCGCAGCAAGCTGCTCGAGGCGCAGGTGGCGCGCGCCGAGAGCGACCTGCACGGCAAGCAGGCGTTGCTCACTTCGCTGCGAGCGACCGCAGCAGACAAAGCGCAGGGCTATTCGCAGTATTTCGCGGCATTCGCGCGCCAGACGCTGCCGGGCGTTTGGCTGACAGGTTTCAGCATCGGTGACGGCGGCGACGAGCTGAACATCAGCGGTCGGGTGCTGCATCCAGATCTGGTGCCGGCGTACATCCATGCGCTGAACAAAGAGGAGGTGATGCGCGGGCGCTCGGTTACGCGGCTCAAGCTGGTGGCGCACAACGAGCCGGCGCCCGCGGCCGATGCGGCGCCGCGCCCGGGTCCGGCGCGCTACGTCGAGTTCGAGCTGTCGATGCCGCTCGTCGCGCCGCAGCCGGTGAAGGACGGAAACCAATGAAGGCGCTGCTGCGGCGCTATACGGAGCGCATCGACGCGCTCAGCTTGCGCGAGCGGGCGCTGATCTTCATCGCGACTGCGCTGGTGCTGGTCGCGTTCGCCTATCTGGGCTTCATCTCCCCGCTGCTGGAGCGGGACAGGCGCCTCGGACGGGAGGTCGCGCGCCGGCAGACCGAGCTCGCCATGTTGCAGGCCCAGTTTCAGGCGATGGCGCGCGCGGGCGAGATGCGCCCTGACGACGCCAATCGCGCCAAGCTTGCGGGGCTGCAGCGCCAGCTCGCGCAGCTCGACGAGCAGATCGGTGAAGCGACGAGCCGCTTCACCTCACCGCGGCGCATGCGCGACGTCCTGCAGGAGATCCTGGCGCGCAACCCGCGCCTGCAGTTGGTCGACCTGAAAACCCTGCCGGCCGACCTGTTCGGTCACTCGGATGCGCGCGGCCCACGGCCGATCTACCGGCATGCGATCGAGCTCACCGTGAGTGGCGCATACCTGGATCTGTATGCCTACCTGCGGCAGCTGGAAGGCCTGCCGACGCGGTTATACTGGCGCAAGGCGGATCTCGCGGCGGGCAACTATCCGAAAGTGGTGCTGAAGCTTACCGTCTACACGTTGAGCTTCGATCCGTCTTGGATGAGCGTATGAGGCTGGCGCGACTATATTGCTGCCTGTTGACGAGCCTGGTGGCGACGCAGGTCATCGCGGCGGAGGCGGACGCTGGGTCCACCCAGGGCTTCGCCGACCCGACGCGACCGCCCTACAGCGGCCGCGCCACCGCGGCGGACGAGTCTCCGGTCGCAGGGCCTGAATTGCAGTCGGTGCTGATCTCGACCACGCGCAATGTCGCCGTGATCAACGGGCAAACCGTGCCGCTCGGGGGCAAGTTCCGCGACGCGACGCTGACAAGAATTACCGGGTCCGGAGTCGAGTTGCGCAGCGGAAGCCAGATTAAGGTGCTCAGGCTGTTTCCACAGGTCGAGAAGAAGTCCCTGCCAAGCGACCAGCCGCGGAGGCGGAACTAGAACATGAAGAAAGTATTCCTTATCGTGGCCGTTTCGGCGCTCGGAGGGTGCGCCACTCCGCCGCCCCGCCCGAGTGGCATAGAACCCGGCATACGCGCGGCGCTGGAGCCGGCGCCCAAGAAGGAATCCCGCAGTGCCGCCCTTAACCAGGCGCTGCTGCCGCCGCTTCGCATGGCGATGCCCGAAGTGCGCGGACGGCCCGCGGAACCCAGGTTCGATCTTTCGGTCAACAACGCGCCGGCGGCCCAGGTGTTCAACTCGATCGTCTCCGGCACGCGCTACAGCATGTTGGTGCCGCCGAGCGTGAACGGGACGATCTCGGTCAACCTGAAGGACGTCTCGATCCGGGAAGCGCTCGACTCGATCCGCGAGCTCTATGGCTACGACTACAAATTCGAGGGCACGCGCATTTTCATTCAGCCCGCCGGCCTTCAGACGCGCGTATTCCAGGTGAATTACCTGCAGGGCCAGCGTCGCGGCATGAGCGAGGTCCGGGTGCAATCCGGCTCCGTGTCGGACGCCAGCGGAAGCAGCGCGGCTCCCACGCCGTCCTCGAGCGCGAACCCGTCGCCGGGCCCGGTGGACCAGCAGGGTCAGACCTCGCTCAACAGCAGCCAGGTGACCACCCGGACCGACAGCGACTACTGGGCCGAGTTGCGCACCGCGCTAGTCGCGATCGTCGGCAGCGGCCCGGGCCGCAACGTGGTGGTTTCGCCGCAGTCGGGGGTGGTGGTGGTCAGCGCGCCGTCGCGCGAAATGCGCGCGGTCGAGCAGTACCTGCGCGACAGCCAGATTTCGGTCGAGCGCCAGGTCATGCTGGAGGCGAAGATCATCCAGGTGACGCTCTCGGACGGCTACCAGTCCGGGATCAACTGGTCGGCCTTCCGCAGCACTGGGCCGGATGTGGCGATCGGGCAGAGCGGCAACGCCGGCACGACCGTGCTCGGTTCGCGCGGCCAGGTTCTGCAGGGAGGCGGTCAGACGCTCAACCTTTCGACCAGCAGCGTGACCACTGCCGCGAGCACGCTCGCCGCTGACAATCCCGCGAGCGGCGTCTTCGGGCTCGCGTTCCAGACCTCGAACTTCGCCGCGCTGCTGCAGTTCCTGCAGTCACAGGGCAATGTCCAGGTCCTTTCCAGCCCGCGCATCGCGACGCTCAACAACCAGAAGGCGGTGCTCAAGGTGGGCACCGACGAGTTCTTCGTCACCAACGTGTCGACTGTCACGACCACCACTGGCGCCACGACGCAGCAGACGCCGACCGTGACCGTCGCGCCGTTCTTCTCCGGCATAATGCTCGACGTGACGCCCCAGATCGACCAGCAGAACAACATCACGCTGCACGTTCACCCGTCGATCAGCGAGGTCACCGAGAGCAAGCGGGTGGTCGACCTCGGCGGCACCGTTCCATCCATCACGCTGCCGCTCGCCAAGAGCAGCATCAGCGAGACCGACACCATCGTGCGCGTCCCGGACGGCAACATCGTCGCCATCGGAGGCCTCATGAGCGTCGACGTGCGCGACAATCGGGGCGGCATTCCGGGCGTCCGCGAAGGCGGGTTGGGAGACCTGGTGCGCAACACGAGCCGCACGTCGAGCAAGAACGAGCTCGTCATTCTTATCAAGCCGACGGTCATCCGGGACGACAGCACCTGGGCCGCAGGGTTGCGCGATACGCGCGAAAGCATCGAGGGCATGGTCAAGGACCAGAAGGGTGAGGCGCGCAGGCAGTGAATTACCTGCGGCACTTCGGCCTGCGCGAACCCCCGTTCGGAATTACTCCGGACACGAGTTTCTTCTGCGCCTGCCGAAGCACGCAGGAAGCGCTGAACACCCTGCTGGTGGCGGTCGGCAACGGCGAGGGGTTCATCAAAATCACGGGCGAGGTCGGAACCGGCAAAACGCTGCTGTGCCGGAAGTTTCTCGCCACGCTCGATTCGGGCTGGGTAACGGCCTATGTCCCCAACCCGAGTATCGAGCCGCGAACGCTGCTGCTCGAACTGGCCGAGGAGCTCGGAGTGCAGGTCGATACCAGTGCCGACCAGCACTATCTGCTTAAGGGAATCACCCGGACGCTGCTAGGCCTCGCGCGCCAGCGCAAGCGCGTCGTGCTCTGCATGGACGAAAGCCAGGCCATGCCGATAGAAACCCTCGAGACGCTGCGCCTGCTGACCAATCTCGAGACCGAAAAGCGCAAGCTGCTGCAGGTAGTGCTGTTCGGTCAGCCCGAGCTCGATCGCAAGCTCGCGTCCGAGTCAATCCGCCAGCTGCGCCAGCGCATCACGTTCCAATACGACCTCAAGGCGCTGGCAGAGGACGAAGTAGGCGATTACGTAAATCACCGTCTCACAGTCGCGGGCTACGTCGGCCAGCCGGTGGTGAGCGCGCGCGCGCTGCGCACATTGCACCGCGCGAGCAGAGGGTTGCCGCGCCTGGTCAACATCCTGGCGCACAAGTCGTTGCTGCTTGCTTTCGGCGAAGGTGGCTACCGCGTTGAGCCGCGTCACGTGCGCGCGGCGGCGAACGACACGCCGGCCGCCGCTTCAAGGCGCTGGTGGTGGCCAAAGTTCAGATCGCCGCGCGCCGCCGACTGAAGCCGAAACGATGAGCCTTATCAACAAGATGCTGCAGGAGCTGGATCGCCGGCACGCGATGGGGTCGCCCAATGCCGACGTCATGACGCGGCAGATCGAGCCGGTCGCCGCGGGGCGGCGCAGGCGCGACCTGTTCTGGCTGATTCTCGGGCTCGAGCTGGCCGTCGCGCTGGGATGGCTCGCGTGGACCAGCTATCAGCTCAGGCCGCGGTCGGTGGTTACCGAGCTCGCGCTGCGAGCGTCGGGCGGATTGGGCCGCACGGTGCAGCGTATCCGACCGCATGCGTCTGCGCCGGCGCAAAAGCCTGCGTCCCAGCCTGTGCCCCAGCCGGCGCCGGTGGTAAGCGCTGCGCCCGTCCAGGTATCACCGCCGGTGCCGCAGCCGGCGATCGATACGCTCAAGCTCGCGCAGTCGATCGAGCGCGCGATCCCGGCGCCGCGCCCGCACGCCGCGCCGAAGCCGGTCGACCGCAAGCGCGTGCCGAACCCGCCGCCGTCCGCGACAGTCGAGGAGGCGCAGCCGCAGGTCCACAAGCAAGCTCACCCACGCACGCCGGCCGAGCTGGCTCAAGCGGAGTTTCAACGCGCGGTGCAACTGCTCAACCAGGGACGTGTGACCGAGGCCAAACAGGCTCTCAACGGGGCGCTATCGATCGATCCATCCCAGGAGCCCGCGCGACAGGCGCTCATCTCGCTGCTGGTCGACCAGCGGCGCTTGATCGAAGCGCAGCGCCTGCTGCAGGAAGGGCTGGCGCTGGATCCCGCCCAAGTCCAGTTCGCCACGGTCCTGGCGCGCATCTACGTGGAAGGCAACGACTACGACAGGGCGCTCGGCGTCCTGCGAGGGTGCAAAGGCGACGTTTCGCGCGACCCCGAGTACAACACCTTGTTGGGCGCGGTGCTGCAGCACATGTCCCGGCCTGGCGAAGCCGCCGATGCGTATCGTGCGGCGTTGCGTGCCGCACCGCAGGCGGGGACGGCCTGGGTCGGGCTCGGGCTTTCGCTCGCGGCGCTGGACCACCGCCCGGAAGCGGCTGAGGCGTTCCGGCGCGCGGTCGCCACCGGATCGCTCAGTCAGGAAGTCAGGGACTACGCCGAGCAGCAGCTGCGGCGCTTGCAGTAGGCGTCAGGCCGCACCCGCGTCGGTTCCGAGGCGTTCCAGTCGATATCCGTAGTTGTAGATCGGCACCACCCGGTAGCCTGTCTCGGGCCGCAGATCGAGCTTTTTCCGCACCTGGCTGACGTGGGTGTCTACGGTGCGGGTCGCGAGGTCGCCGCTGCGTCCCCAGACCGATTCCTGCAAATGCCCGCGCGACATCAGGCGCCCGATGTTGCGGAACAGGACAACCGCGAGCTCGAACTCTTTCGGCGTGAGCTCGATGCGCGAGCCCTCGCGCCGGATCTCGCCGCGCTGGGTATCGATCTCGAACGGGGGGAAGGAAAGCAAGGTCTGTTCCTCGCGCGGGTAGGCGCGGCGAAGCAGCGCGCTGACGCGTGCCAGCATTTCCTGGCGCCGCGCCGGCTTCACCATGTAGTCGTCCGCGCCGTTCTCAAGCGCGTAGACGATGTCCTCCTCGGAATCGCGCACCGTGATGAAAAGTATGGGGACGTGCTTCGAAACGTTGGCGCGCAGCCAGGTCAGCACCTCGGCCCCCGAAACGTCCGGCACCTGCCAGTCGAGAACGAACAGGTCGAAGCTTTCGCGCCCCGCGTGCTTCATCGCTTCGCGCCCCGCCAAGTAGCCGTGAACGTCGTGTCCTGCGTCCGCGAGCCAGCGCCGCAGCAGCGCGAGCTGGTCGGGGTCGTCTTCGAGTATTGCGATTCGCACTGCGCACCTCCCTGGCGGCGATGCCGCACCGGCGAGGCGAATGATAATGCCGCCGGCGCGCGACGCAAATTCGAATTGTGGCAGAATCGCCGCCTCCCGGAGGGCCTGGCAAATGCGATTCGCTCTACTCGGCGGCGGCACGATCGCCCGTCTGGTGCTGGAAAACCTGCGTCGGGGTGCGCTGCCCGGCATGGAGGTGGTGGCGCTGGCCGGAAGACGGGCGGTGTCGGGCGCGGCGGCGCTCGCGGGCGAATACGGAGTCGATTACGTCCTCGGCGCGCGCGCGCTGTGCGAGGCGAAGCCCGACGTGGTCCTCGAGGCGGCTTCGCACGACGCGGTCCGCGCCTACCTCGTCCCGGTTCTCGCCGCGGGTTCGTCAGTGATCGTGCTGTCAGCCGGGGCGCTGGTCGACGACGCGCTGCGCGCCGAGTCAGAGGCGGCGGCTCGTCGCTCCGGCGCGCTGCTGTACGTGCCTTCGGGAGGGATCGGCGCACTCGACGCGCTCAAGGGCGCCTGTGCCGCAGGCGAGGTCGAGGTATCGATCCAAGTCGCGAAGCCTCCCGCGGCGTGGAGGAAGATCGACTACGTGGAGTCCCTCGACCTCGATCTCGATTCGCTTGCGGGCGCGACGACGCTGTTCGACGGATCCGCGCGCGCCGGGGTTCCGCACTTTCCGCAGAACGTCAACATTGCGGCCGTGTTGTCGCTCGCCGGGGCCGGCTTCGACCGCACCCGGCTCAAGGTCGTGGCGGACCCCGCTCTGACCCGCAATACTCATACCATCCGGGTTTCGGGCAAGACTGGCGAGTTCACGATCGTGCTTGAGAACGTGCCTGCGCCCGACAACCCGAAAACCGCCTGGCTTGCCTGCTACAGCGCGTTGGCGGCGCTCAAGCAGTTCGGCTCTTCCGCGCGCTACGGCACCTGAGCGGGCGCCCGACGATGCGCCGACCTCAATTCGCTTGACTAAGCAGCGGATATCTCACATAATTTCGGGTTCCGCCGGAGGGGTGCCCGAGCGGTTAAAGGGGGCAGACTGTAAATCTGTTGGCCTTGCGCCTACGTTGGTTCGAATCCAACCCCCTCCACCGGCATCTCGGGCGGGCGCGGCAAACAGGGATTGCGGGTGAATTTAATGGGCGGGTGTAGCTCAATGGTAGAGCAGAAGCCTTCCAAGCTTATGACGAGGGTTCGATTCCCTTCACCCGCTCCAATGCGCAAATTCAGCCCATGTAGCTCAGTGGTAGAGCACTCCCTTGGTAAGGGAGAGGTCATGCGTTCAATCCGCGTCATGGGCACCAGACATCAGTACTCTTTCAACGAAACGTCAAAGGCAGCGTAGTCATGGCAAAAGGCAAATTTGAACGGACCAAGCCGCACGTGAACGTTGGCACGATTGGGCATGTGGACCATGGCAAGACGACGCTGACGGCGGCGATGACGAGTATTTTGTCGAAGAAGTACGGCGGCGAGGCCAAGAGCTACGCGCAGATTGACTCGGCGCCGGAGGAGAAGGCGCGCGGGATCACGATCAACACGGCGCACGTGGAGTACGAGACGGAGAAGCGCCACTACGCGCACGTGGACTGCCCGGGCCACGCGGACTACATCAAGAACATGATCACGGGCGCGGCGCAGATGGACGGGGCGATTCTGGTGGTCTCGGCGGCCGACGGGCCGATGCCGCAGACGCGCGAGCACATTTTGCTGGCACGCCAGGTGGGGGTGCCCTACATCGTGGCGTACCTGAACAAGGCCGACATGGTGGACGACAAGGAGCTCTTGGAGCTGGTGGAGGTGGAGGTTCGGGAGCTTCTGAGCAAGTACGATTTTCCGGGCGACAAGACCCCGATCGTGATCGGCTCGGCGCTCAAGGCGCTCGAAGGCGACAAGGGCGAGATGGGCGAGGGCTCGATTTTCAAGCTGGCCGAGGCGCTGGATGCCTACATTCCGACCCCGGAGCGGGCGATCGACGGGGCGTTTCTGATGCCGGTGGAGGACGTATTTTCGATCTCGGGGCGCGGCACGGTGGTCACGGGGCGCGTGGAGCGCGGGGTGGTCAAGGTGGGCGAGGAGATCGAGATCGTGGGGCTCAAGGCGACCACGAAGACGGTGTGCACGGGCGTGGAGATGTTCCGCAAGCTCCTGGACCAGGGTCAGGCGGGGGACAACATTGGGGTCTTGCTGCGCGGCACCAAGCGGGAAGAAGTGGAGCGCGGCCAAGTTTTGGCCAAGCCCGGCTCGATCACGCCGCACACGAAGTTCGAGTGCGAGGTGTACGTGCTCTCGAAGGAAGAGGGCGGGCGGCACACGCCGTTTTTCAACAACTACCGGCCGCAGTTTTACTTTCGCACCACCGACGTGACCGGGGCGGTAGAGCTGCCCGCGGGCACCGAGATGGTGATGCCGGGGGACAACATCAAGATGGTGGTGACGCTGATTGCGCCGATCGCGATGGAGCAGGGCTTGCGCTTTGCCATCCGCGAGGGCGGCAAGACCGTCGGCGCCGGCGTCGTCGCCAAGGTCATCGAGTAAGGGGACTCACAGGCCAATAGCTCAACTGGCAGAGCGTCGGTCTCCAAAACCGAAGGTTGGGGGTTCGATTCCCTCTTGGCCTGCCAAATTCCACGGACACTGCTGAAACGATGCTCGACAAGATAAAGCTGGTGATTGCGGTAGGCCTCGCGGCGCTGGGCGTCTGGGGCTACTACTGGCTGGGAGAGGGCGACGTGCTGCTGCGCGTCCTTTCCGTATTCGGCGGCCTTCTGGCCGGCTGCGCGGTCGCCTGGTTCACCGAGCCCGGCCGCCGGTTCGTCGCGTTCGCGCGCGAGGCGATCGTGGAAGCCAAGAAGGTGGTGTGGCCTACGCGCAAGGAGACGGTGCAGACCACCGCCGCCGTGTTCGCGTTCGCCGTAGCAATGGCGGTGTTTCTATGGATCAGCGACAAGGGCCTCGAGTGGGTCCTGTATGACGTGATCCTCGGATGGAAGAAGACTTAAAGTGGCCAGAATCGAGCAGGTCGACATGAGCAAACGCTGGTATGTGGTGCATGCCTATTCCGGCTTTGAAAAGTCAGTGCAGCGCGCGCTGGAGGACCGCATCTCGCGCGCCGGAATGCAGGACAAGTTCGGGCGCATCCTCGTTCCGGTCGAGGAAGTGGTCGAAATGAAGGGCGGCCAGAAGCATATGTCCGAGCGCAAGTTCTTCCCGGGCTACGTGCTGGTCGAGATGGAGATGAACGACGACACCTGGCACCTGGTCAAGAACACCAACAAGGTGACCGGCTTCGTCGGCGGCACGGCGACCAAACCCGCTCCGATTTCGGAGAAAGAGGTCGCCGCGATCATGCAGCAGATGCGCGAAGGCGTGGAAAAGCCCAAGCCGAAGGTGCTGTTCGAAAACGGCGAGATGGTACGCGTCAAGGATGGCCCGTTTACGGATTTCCAGGGAACGGTGGAGGACGTGAACTACGAAAAGAGCCGCCTGCGCGTGGCGGTCACGATTTTTGGACGCTCGACGCCGGTCGAGCTGGAGTTCGGCCAGGTCGAAAAGGCCTGACCGCTTTTTGCAACGTAGACGGGGAGGCTCGGGCCGGTTGGGTCCGGGCCGCATGAACCCGAAAGGAGCCTGTTATGGCGAAGAAGATTGTCGGCTACGTGAAGCTTCAAGTGCCGGCGGGCAAGGCGAATCCCTCGCCCCCCATCGGTCCGGCGCTCGGCCAGCGCGGCCTGAATATCATGGAATTCTGCAAGGCGTTCAACGCGCAGACGCAAAAGGTCGAGCCGGGCCTGCCGCTGCCTGTTGTGATCACGGCGTATGCCGACAAGAGCTTCACCTTCATCATCAAGACGCCTCCGACCACGGTGCTGATCAAAAAGGCAGCCGGAATCGAAAGCGGGAGCCCGCGGCCGCATACCGACAAGGTCGGCAAAATCACCCGCAAGCAGGTCGAGGAGATCGCGAGGGCCAAGACTCCCGATCTCACGGCTGCTGACCTCGAAGCCGCGATGCGAACCGTCGCCGGCAGCGCGCGCTCGATGGGCATTGTCGTGGAGGGGATGTAGATGGACATCAGCAAGCGCAGGAAAGCCCTCGCGGGCAAAGTCGACCGCGCGCTCGCCTATCCCGCGATCGACGCAATGAAGCTGATCAAGGACACCGCGACCGCGAAGTTCGACGAGTCGGTGGACGTGGCGGTGAACTTGGGCATCGACGCCAAGAAGACCGACCAGTCGGTGCGTGGCTCGGTCGTGCTGCCTTCCGGTACCGGCAAGTCGGTGCGAGTGGCGGTATTCGCGCAGGGCGACAAGGCGCAAGCCGCCAAAGCGGCCGGCGCGGACTTGGTCGGGTTCGAGGACCTGGCCGAGACGATCAAGGGCGGGAAGATCGAATTCGACGTGGTGATCGCCGCTCCGGACGCAATGCGCGTGGTAGGCCAGCTGGGGCAGATCCTCGGTCCGCGCGGTCTGATGCCCAATCCGAAGGTCGGTACCGTGACGCCCGACGTCGCCGCAGCGGTAAAGAACGCGAAGGCGGGCCAGGTGCAATTCCGCGCCGACAAGTCCGGGACCGTGCAGTGCACGATCGGGCGCGCGTCGTTCACGCCCGAGCAGCTGCGTGACAACCTCGCGGCGCTGATCGAGGCGCTGAACAGGGTCAAGCCGTCGGGCTCGAAGGGCGTGTATTTGAAGAAGCTGTCGGTGTCGAGCACGATGGGCGTGGGGGTCAAGATCGATCCCGCGTCGCTCGCGGCGCAACCGCAGCAGTGAAGCAAGGACTTTGGGCTGCCGGTCGTTCGCAGGAACGGCCGGTTGCTGTCAAAGACCGTAGGGGCCGCACGGGTGTTTGACCGCCGCGGCTTAAACGAGCAGCAGCGCCCTACGCAGACGGCGCACCCGAAGCAGGAATCTAGGGTTCCTGATTCAAGGTCGCCATGGGGGCCGTACCGCAAGGCACGGCCGTTTGATCAACGCAAGGAGGTAGACCTTGAGTCTTAGTCTGGAGCAGAAGCAGGCGGTCGTAACCGAGATCGCCGCGCAGCTCAGCAACGCGCAGGCATTGATCGTGGCGGAATATCGCGGCCTCAATGTCGAGAGCGTGACTGGCCTGCGCGCCACCGCAAGGAAGTCGGGCGTCTACCTGCGCGTGCTGAAGAATTCCCTTGCGCGGCGTGCCGTTAAGGGCACGCCGTTCGAGAAGCTGGCCGAGCAGATGATCGGCCCGCTGATGTACGGCATCGCGCAGGATCCGGTCGCTGGCGCAAAGGTGCTGGCCGAGTTTGCCAAGACGAACGAGTTCTTCGTCATCAAGGGTGGGGCAATGCCGAACAGCGTGATGTCCGCCAAGGACGTTACGGCGCTCGCATTGCTGCCGAGCCGCGACGAGCTGCTGGCCAAGCTCATGGGCACGATGCAGGCGCCGGTCGCCAAGCTCGTGCGGACCATGAACGAGGTGCCGGGCAAGTTCGTGCGCACGCTGGCCGCGGTACGCGACCACAAGGAGAAGGCTGCGGCCTGATCCGAACCGACCAAACAATCAGGAACCCTAAACATTCAGGAGTTGAAGATGGAACGAGCACAAATTCTCGAGGCAATTTCGGGCATGACCGTCCTGGAGCTGTCCCAGCTCATCAAGGACATGGAAGACAAGTTCGGCGTCTCGGCTGCGGCCGCTGTGGCGGTTGCGGCACCGGCTGGCGGCGCCGCGGGCGGCGCAGCCGCCGCGGAAGAGCAGACCGAGTTCACCGTGACGCTGACCGCGATCGGCGACAACAAGGTGAACGTCATCAAGGCGGTACGCGAGCTGACCGGTCTGGGGCTGAAAGAGGCCAAGGACCTGGTCGACGGCGCGCCCAAGGCGGTCAAGGAGGGCGTTTCCAAGGCCGACGCCGATGCAATAGTGAAGAAGCTGACCGACGCCGGCGGAAAGGCCGAGATCAAGTAAACCCTGGTTGGAGTCCGACGGCCCGGAACTTCCGGGCCGCCGGACTCTCTTACCCGGCCTGAGTCTTAATACACAGAGACAGAGTGCAAATCCAAGACGCTGCGAACCGTCGGGTAGCCGCGTCTTCGCTTTGTCCTTTGCCGCAATAGCGTTCCTTCACTGGGAGCCTTCATGACCTATTCCCTCACCGAGCGTAAACGCATCCGCAAGAGCTTCGCCAAACGCGCAAGCGTGCTCAACGTGCCCTTCCTGATCGCGACGCAGCTCGAGTCCTATACCGCGTTCCTGCAGGCGAGCGTTGCGCCCGAAAAGCGCAAGAGCGAAGGCCTGCAGGCCGCGTTCATGTCCATCTTTCCGATCTCCAGCCATTCGGGGAACGCGCGCCTGGAGTTCGTCAGCTTCGTGCTCGGCGAGCCTCCGTTCGACGTCAAGGAATGCCAGCAGCGCGGCCTGACCTACGCCAGCCCGCTGCGTGCCAAGGTACGCCTGGTGATCATGGACAAGGAGGCGCCCAAGCCGACCACCAAGGAGGTCAAGGAGCAGGAGGTCTACATGGGCGAGATCCCGCTCATGACCACCACCGGCTCGTTCGTCATCAACGGCACCGAGCGTGTCATCGTCTCGCAGCTGCACCGCTCGCCGGGAGTGTTCTTCGAGCACGACCGCGGCAAGACCCACAGCTCCGGCAAGCTGCTGTTCTCGGCCCGCGTCATCCCTTATCGCGGCTCATGGCTCGACTTCGAGTTCGACGCCAAGGACATCGTGTTCTTCCGCGTCGACCGTCGCCGCAAGATGCCTGCCACGATCCTGCTCAAGGCGCTCGGCTACACGCCGGAGCGGATCCTCAAGGAGTTCTTCGCGTTCGATAGCTTCAACATCGAGCCGAACCACGTCCTGTTCGAAGTGGTTCCGGAGCGCCTGCGCGGCGAAGTGGCGCGTTTCGACATCAACGACAAGTCCGGCAAGCTGATCGTGGCGCAGAACAAGCGCATCACGGTGAAGCACATCCGCGACATGGAAGCAGCGGGAATCAAGAAGCTCATCGCGCCCGACGAGTTCATCATCGGCCGCGCTCTCGCGCACAACGTCGTGAATTCGGACACCGGCGAGATCGTCGCCAACGCGAACGACGAGATCACCGAAACACTGCTCGCCCAGCTGCGTGAAGCGAAGGTGAGCAAGGTCCAGACGCTGTTCACCAACGATCTCGACCAGGGCGCCTACATCTCGCAAACCCTGCGTGCGGACGAAACCACCGACCTGAACGCCGCGCGCATCGCGATCTACCGCATGATGCGCCCGGGCGAGCCGCCCACGGAGGACGCTGTCGAGGCTCTGTTCAACGGCCTGTTCTTCGCCGAGGAACGCTACGACTTGTCCGCGGTTGGCCGCATGAAGTTCAACCGCCGCATCGCCGCGCCGAGCGAAACGAGCTGGCAGATCCGGCTCAAGAACATCGCCCTGGCGAAGGAGGCGGAGCAGGAGGTGCGAGCCTATTTCGGCAACGTGCCCGAGCTTTCACTGAACAAAGTCAGCATCGAGGGCGTCTCTACCGAAGAGCAGGCCCAGGCGGTCATGGACAAGATGTTCCACGACCTCAAGGCGAAGGGCGTCGACCGGCAGAAGCTGGACGCGAAGATCGAGCAGCGCTTCACGCTCAGCCCGCGCGACATCGTGGAAGTCATCCGCATCCTGGTCGAGCTGCGCAACGGCCGCGGCGAGATTGACGATATCGACCATCTCGGGAACCGGCGCGTGCGCTCGGTCGGCGAGCTGGCCGAGAACCAGTTCCGCGCCGGCCTGGTACGCGTCGAGCGCGCGGTCAAGGAGCGCCTGTCGCAGGCCGAAAGCGACAACCTGATGCCGCACGACCTGATCAACGCCAAGCCGATCTCGGCTGCGATCAAGGAGTTCTTCGGCTCGTCGCAGCTGTCGCAGTTCATGGACCAGACCAACCCGTTGTCCGAGATCACGCACAAGCGCCGTGTCTCGGCTCTTGGGCCAGGCGGCCTGACGCGCGAGCGCGCCGGCTTCGAGGTGCGCGACGTACACCCGACCCATTACGGCCGGGTCTGCCCGATCGAGACGCCGGAAGGCCCCAACATCGGCCTGATCAACTCGCTCGCGCTCTACGCGCGCACCAACAAGTACGGCTTCCTCGAGACGCCGTACCGCAAGGTCTCCAATAGCAAGGTGACCAGCGAGATCGAGTTCCTGTCGGCGATCGAGGAAGGCAACTACGTGATCGCGCAGGCGAATGCCGGCGTCGACAAGGCCGGCAAGCTGGTCGATACGCTGGTCTCGTGCCGCTTCAAGAACGAGTTCGAGCTCAAGTCGGCGGAAGAAGTGCAGTACATGGACGTCGCGCCGGCGCAGATCGTCTCGGTTGCGGCGTCGCTGATTCCGTTCCTCGAGCACGATGACGCCAACCGCGCCCTGATGGGCTCCAACATGCAGCGCCAGGCGGTGCCCTGCCTGCGGCCCGAAAAGCCGCTGGTCGGCACCGGCGTCGAGCGCACCGCGGCGATCGACTCCGGAACCTGCGTCATCGCGCTGCGCGGCGGCGTGGTGGACTACGTCGATGCCAACCGGATCGTGGTGCGGGTGAACGACGACGAGACCGTGCCCGGCGATGTAGGGGTGGACATCTACAAGCTCACCAAGTACACGCGCTCGAACCAGAACACCAACATCAACCAGCGCCCGATCGTGAAACAGGGCGAGCGCATCGCCAAGGGCGATGTGGTGGCCGACGGCGCCTCGACCGACCTGGGCGAGCTCGCGCTCGGCCAGAACATGCTGGTCGCGTTCATGCCGTGGAACGGATTCAACTTCGAGGATTCGATCCTGATCTCGGAGCGGGTGGTCGGCGACGACCGCTTCACTTCGATCCACATCGAGGAGCTGACGGTCGTCGCGCGCGATACCAAGCTTGGGCCGGAAGACATCACGCGCGATATCTCGAACCTGTCCGAGGGGCAGCTGTCGCGCCTGGACGAGTCCGGCATCGTCTACATCGGCGCCGAAGTCGAGGCGGGCGACGTGCTGGTGGGCAAGGTGACGCCCAAGGGCGAGACCCAGCTCACGCCGGAGGAGAAGCTCCTGCGCGCGATCTTCGGCGAGAAGGCGAGCGACGTTAAGGACACCAGCCTGCGCGTGCCCTCCGGCATCTCGGGTACGGTGATCGACGTCCAGGTCTTCACGCGCGAGGGCATCGAGCGCGACAAGCGCAGCCAGCAGATCATCGAGGACGACCTGCGCCGCTACAAGACCGACCTCGCAGACCAGATGCGCATCGTCGAGTCCGACACCTTCGAGCGGCTGGAGAGACTGCTGGTGGGCAAGATGGCCAACGGCGGCCCGAAGCGCCTCGCCAAGGGCACCAAGCTCGCCAAGAGCTATCTCGAGTCGATCGAGCACTACGACTGGTTCGACATCAGGCTGGCGAACGAAGAGGCCGCCGCGCAGCTCGAGGGCCTGAAGGATTCGCTGGCGCAGAAGCGGCGCGAGTTCGACGCCATGTTCGAGGCCAAGCGCAAGAAGCTCACACAGGGCGACGAGCTGCCCCCGGGCGTGTTGAAGATGGTCAAGGTTTACGTCGCGGTGAAGCGCCGCCTGCAGCCGGGCGACAAGATGGCCGGCCGACACGGCAACAAAGGCGTGATCTCCAAGATCGTTCCGGTCGAGGACATGCCGCACATGGCCGACGGCACCCCGGTCGACGTGGTGCTGAACCCGCTCGGCGTGCCATCGCGCATGAACGTCGGGCAGATCCTCGAGACGCACCTCGGCTGGGCCGCGAAGGGCCTCGGCCTGCGGATCGGCGAGATGCTCAAGCAGCACGCGAAGGCTGCCGAGCTGAAGAAGACGCTGGCGCAGATTTACGTCTCGAACACCAAGGAAGACACGATCGCCGATTTGAACGACGACGAGGTGATGCTGCTCGCGAACAACCTCAAGGAAGGCGTGCCTTTCGCCACCCCGGTGTTCGACGGCGCGGCCGAGGCCGAGATCAACGCCATGCTCGAGACCGCCGGGCTGCCGACTTCCGGCCAGGTCACCCTGTACGACGGTCGTACCGGCGAGGCGTTCGATCGCCAGGTGACCGTGGGCTACATGCACGTGCTGAAGCTGCACCACCTGGTGGACGACAAGATGCACGCGCGCTCGACCGGGCCGTACAGCCTGGTCACGCAGCAGCCGCTGGGAGGCAAGGCGCAGTTCGGCGGCCAGCGCTTCGGCGAGATGGAGGTCTGGGCGCTCGAGGCGTACGGCGCGGCCTACACCCTGCAGGAGATGCTGACGGTCAAGTCCGACGACATAAATGGCCGCACCAAGGTGTACGAGAACATCGTCAAGGGCGACCACAAGATCGACGCCGGCATGCCGGAGTCCTTCAACGTGCTGGTGAAGGAAATCCGCTCGCTCGGCATTGATATCGACCTGGAGAGGTACTGATGAAAGCGCTACTGGAGCTCTTCAAGCAGGTCCAGCAGGACGAGGATTTCGACGCGATCAAAATCGGGCTCGCTTCGCCCGAGAAGATCCGTTCCTGGTCCTACGGCGAGGTGAAGAAGCCGGAGACGATCAACTACCGGACCTTCAAGCCCGAACGCGACGGCCTGTTCTGCGCCAAGATCTTCGGACCGATCAAGGACTATGAGTGCTTGTGCGGCAAGTACAAGCGCCTCAAGCATCGCGGCGTGATCTGCGAGAAGTGCGGCGTCGAGGTGACGCTCGCCAAGGTCCGGCGCGAGCGCATGGGCCACATCGAGCTCGCCAGCCCGACTGCGCACATCTGGTTCCTCAAGTCTCTGCCCTCGCGGCTCGGCCTGGTGCTGGACATGACGCTGCGCGACATCGAGCGCGTGCTGTATTTCGAAGCCTACGTGGTGACCGATCCGGGCCTGACGCCGCTCAAGCGCTGCCAGCTGCTGACCGAGGACGACTATCTGTCCAAGGTCGAGGAATTCGGGGACGACTTCTCGGCGGCCATGGGCGCCGAGGGCATCCGTGCGCTGCTGCGCTCGATCGACATCAACCGCGACATCGAGAACCTGCGCAAGGACCTCGAGGCGACCAGCTCGGAAGCCAAGATCAAGAAGATCGCCAAGCGCCTCAAGGTGCTCGAGGGTTTCAAGAACTCCAACATCAAGCCCGACTGGATGGTGATGGAAGTGCTGCCGGTTCTGCCGCCCGAGCTGCGCCCGCTGGTGCCGCTGGACGGGGGGCGGTTTGCGACCTCGGATCTAAACGACCTGTATCGGCGCGTGATTAACCGGAACAACCGCCTGAAGCGGCTGTTGGAGCTGAAAGCGCCTGAAATCATCGTGCGCAACGAGAAGCGCATGCTGCAGGAGGCGGTCGACTCGCTGCTCGACAACGGCCGCCGCGGCAAGGCGATGACCGGGGCCAACAAGCGCCCGCTCAAGTCGCTCGCGGACATGATCAAGGGCAAGGGCGGCCGTTTCCGCCAGAACCTGCTCGGCAAGCGCGTCGACTATTCCGGCCGTTCCGTAATCGTGGTCGGCCCGCAGCTCAAGCTGCACCAGTGCGGCCTGCCGAAGAAGATGGCGCTCGAGCTGTTCAAGCCGTTCATCTTCAACAAGCTCGAGCTGCTGGGACTCGCCACCACCATCAAGGCGGCCAAGCGCCTGGTGGAGCAGGAAGTGCCCGAGGTATGGGACATCCTGGAAGAAGTGATCCGAGAGCACCCGGTGATGCTGAACCGGGCGCCGACGCTGCACCGCCTCGGGATCCAGGCGTTCGAGCCGGTGCTGATCGAAGGCAAGGCGATCCAGCTCCACCCGCTGGTGTGCGCGGCGTTCAACGCCGACTTCGACGGCGACCAGATGGCGGTGCACGTTCCGCTTTCGCTCGAGGCGCAGATGGAGGCGAGGACGCTCATGCTCGCTTCGAACAACGTCCTGTCGCCTGCGAACGGCGAGCCGATCATCGTGCCGTCGCAGGACATCGTGCTCGGCCTGTACTACGCCACGCGCGAGTTTCTCAACGCTAAGGGCGAGGGCATGTCGTTCAGCGACCTGGCGGAGGTGCATCGCGCCTATGATTCGCGCCAGGTCGACCTGCATTCGCGGGCCTGGGTGCGCATCAAGGAGGTCGAGGTCAGCGAGGAAGGCGAAAAGTCCGACAAGATTACCCGCTACGAAACAACCGTCGGCCGCGCCCTGCTGTCGGAGATCCTGCCGCCCGGGCTGCCGTTCGCGCTGCTCAACCGGCCGTTGAAGAAGAAGGAGATCTCGCGCCTGATCAACGCCGCGTTCCGCCGCTGCGGGCTGCGCGAGACGGTGATTTTCGCCGACAAGCTGATGCAGGCGGGCTTCACCATGGCTACGCGCGCCGGAATCTCGTTCGGCGTGCACGACATGCGCATTCCGACGCAGAAGCACGCCATGATCCAGGCGGCCGAAGCCGAGGTGAAGGAGATCGAAAGCCAATACACCTCGGGCTTGGTCACGGTGGGCGAGCGCTACAACAAGGTGGTCGACATCTGGTCGCGCTGCGGCGAGCAGGTCGGCAAGGTGATGATGGAGCAGCTCGGCACCGAAGAGGTGATCGATCGTCACGGCAAGAAGGTGCGCCAGGAGGCGTTCAACTCGATCTACATGATGGCCGACTCCGGCGCGCGCGGCTCCGCGGCGCAGATCCGGCAGCTCGCCGGCATGCGGGGCCTGATGGCGAAGCCCGACGGCTCGATCATCGAGACGCCGATCACCGCTAATTTCCGCGAAGGTCTCAACGTGCTGCAGTACTTCATCTCGACGCACGGCGCACGGAAAGGCCTGGCCGACACGGCACTCAAGACCGCGAACTCCGGCTACCTCACGCGCCGCCTGGTCGACGTCACGCAGGACCTGGTGGTCACCGAGGACGACTGCAACACCCAAAACGGCGTCTCGATGAAGGCGCTGGTCGAGGGCGGCGAGGTGGTCGAGGCGCTCAAGGAGCGGATCCTCGGGCGCGTTCTGGCGACCGAACTCACGCATCCGGAGAGACAGGACGTGCTCTATCCGGCCGGCACGCTGCTGGACGAAGACGCGGTGGACACCATCGACAGCCTGGGCATCGACGAGGTCAAAGTGCGCACGGCGCTCAGCTGCGACACGCGTTTTGGCGTGTGCGCCAAGTGCTATGGGCGCGACCTTGGCCGCGGCTCGCTGGTGAATGTGGGCGAGGCGATCGGCGTGATCGCGGCCCAGTCGATCGGCGAACCGGGTACCCAGCTGACGATGCGGACCTTCCACATTGGCGGCGCGGCATCGAGGACCGCGGTGGCGAGCCAGGTCGAGGCAAAATCGGCCGGCACGGCGCGCTTCACGCCGACCATGCGCTACCTCTCGAACGCCAAAGGCGACAAGGTGGTGATCTCGCGCTCCGGCGAAGTGATCATCGCCGACGACAACGGTCGCGAGCGCGAGCGCCACAAGGTGCCTTACGGCGCGATGCTTCAAGTGGTCGACGGTGACGCGATCAAGGCCGGCAAGATCGTTGCCAGCTGGGATCCGCACCACCGCCCGATCATCACCGAGTATGGCGGCACGGTGAAATTCGAGCACGTCGAGGAGAACGTCACGGTTGCCAAGCAAATCGACGACGTGACCGGCCTTTCGACCCTGGTCGTGATCGACGTCAAGCGCCGCGGCAGCGCCGCGGCGAAGGGCGTGCGGCCGTCGGTCAAGCTGCTGAACGAATCGGGCGAGGAAGTGCGCATCGCCGGGACCGATCACGCGGTGAACATCAGCTTCCCCGTCGGAGCGGTGATCGCCGTGCGGGAAGGCCAGCAGGTGCAGATCGGCGAGGTGCTGGCGCGCATTCCCCAGGAAGTGTCGAAGACGCGCGACATCACGGGCGGTCTGCCGCGGGTGGCCGAACTGTTCGAGGCGCGCGCGCCGAAAGACAAGGCGGTGCTCGCCGAGTACACCGGCACGGTTTCGTTCGGCAAGGACACCAAGGGCAAGCAGCGCCTGGTGATTACCGACCTCGAGGGCGTGCAGCACGAGGAACTGATCCCGAAGGACAAGCACGTGCTGGTGCACGACGGCCAGGTGGTGAACAAGGGCGAGATGATCGTCGACGGCTCGGTCGATCCGCACGACCTGCTGCGCCTGCTCGGGGTGGAGGCGCTCGCGCGCTACATCATCGACGAGGTGCAGGACGTCTACCGTCTACAGGGCGTGAAGATCAACGACAAGCACATCGAGGTCATCGTGCGGCAGATGCTGCGGCGCGTGCAGATCGAGGACCCGGGCGAAACGGCGTTCATCCAGGGCGAGCAGGCCGAGCGGGCCGACGTGCTGGAGGAAAACGAGAAGGCCGAAAAAGACGGCAAGAAAACGGCGACCTACTCGTACATGCTGCTCGGCATCACCAAGGCCTCCCTGTCGACCGACTCGTTCATCTCCGCGGCCTCCTTCCAGGAAACCACGCGCGTGCTGACCGAGGCGGCGATCATGGGCAAGCGCGACGGGCTGCGCGGCCTGAAGGAGAACGTCATCGTCGGGCGCCTCATCCCCGCCGGTACCGGCATGGCGTATCACAACATGCGCAAGCAGCAGGCGGCCGAGCCGATCCTGCCGGAGATCCCGGCGGGCGAGGAAGTGCCGGCCACCGAGACGACCGCTTCGAACGGCGGCTGAGCGCGGGCTGCGACGGCGACCAAGGGGCGGCTGCGGCCGCCCCTTTTTTTATTTACCATAGCGCGCGATGAGCACGGTACGCGAGCTCGACCCGTCCCTGCCGAGACCAGCCACGCCGGTGGACCTGGGAGCGATCCACGCGATCTATGCGCACCACGTCCTGAACGGACTTGCCTCGTTCGAGGAGGTGCCGCCGACGCCGGACGAGATGCGCAGGCGCTTCGACGAGGTCATCGGGCGCGGTCTGCCTTTTCTCTCGCTCGAGCTCGACGGCGCAATCGCCGGCTACGGCTATTGTGCGCCCTACCGGGCCCGCTCCGCCTATCGCTACGCGCTCGAGGACTCGGTCTACGTCCGGCCCGACATGGTCGGGCGCGGCATCGGGCGCGCGCTCCTGAGCGGGCTGATCGGGCGCTGCGAAGCGCTCGGCTACCGGCAGCTCGTGGCCGTGATCGGCGACAGCGCCAATACGGCCTCGATCGCGCTGCACGCGGGCCAGGGTTTTCTGCGCGCCGGCACGCTGCGTTCGGTCGGCTTCAAATTCGGCCGCTGGGTGGACAGCGTGATCATGCAGCGCCCGCTCGGCCGCGGCGACGCGGCGCCGCCGCTTACTTGAGCAGCAGGGCGACGCCGCTCGCCACCAGCAGCAGGGCGACCACCCGCTTGAAAACCGCCTCGGGCAGGCCGTGGTGGACGCGCTCGCCCAGCACCATGCCCACGATCATCGCCGGCAGCAGCAGCGCGATCAGGGCGATCGCCCTGGCGTCGTAGAAACCGAGGCTGCCGTAGCCGGCGGCGCGCAGCAGCGCGAGCAGGAACAGGATCGCGGACATGGTGGCGCGAAAGCGCGCCTTGTCGAGGTCCAGCGCGTTCAGGTAAATGACGAACACGGGTCCCGCCATGCCGCCGAACAGCGTGCTGATCAGGCCGCCGCCGGCGCCGGCGAGCGGCGCGAGCCAGACGCGCGGCGCGTGCAGCGCTGCCTTGCGCGGCGAGAGCGTCCACAGCGCGTAGACGATGATGAACAGCGCCAGCGCATTGCGCAGCATCTCGGGATGCAGTTCCTTGAACAGCCATAGCCCCACCGCCCAGCCGGCGATCGTGGGCAGCAGCAGGCCGCGCACGCCGCGCCATTCGACGTGGCGGAATTCGCGCACCGTTTGGCCGAAGGAGGCGACGATGCCGAGGGTGGTGATGACGGGGATCACCGTGCGCAGCGGCAGCGCGAGCACCAGCAGCGGGATCGCCACCACGCCGGCGCCGAAGCCGGTCGCGCCGCGCAGAGTATAGGCGGCCACGACCACCAGCGCGCACAAGGCGAGTTGCCACGCGGGGGCGGTGGCCTGCAGCGTCTCGATCACGAACCGGGCAGCAGTACCACCTTGCCCATTACGCGCCGCTCGGCCATGTCCTGGACCGCCCGCGCTGCTTGGTCGAGCCGGTAGGTCGCCGAGATGTGCGGGCGCAGCTTTCCCTGCGCGAACCACGCTCCCAGCTCATCGAGCGCGGCGGCGAATTCGTCGGGCGCGCGCTTGGTCCACTCGCCCCAGTACACACCCACGATAGAACGCTCCATGAGCAGCGGCAGATTGAGCGCGATCTTCGGGATTTCGCCGGCGGCGAACCCGATCACCAGCAGGCGCGCGCGCCAGCTGGAGGAGCGCAGCGCCGCCTCGGTGTAGGCGCCGCCGACGGGATCGTAGATCAGATCGACGCCCTTGCCGCCGGTGAGCGCTTTGATCCTCGCGCGCAGATCCTCGGCGGCGTAGTCGATCGTCTCGTCCGCGCCGTGCTCGCGGCACACTGCGAGCTTTTCCTTGCTCGAAGCAGCGGCGATCACGCGCAGGCCGAGGATCTTGCCGATCTCGACCGCGGCGAGCCCGACGCCGCCGGCGGCGCCGAGCACCAGTAGCGTTTCGCCCGGGTGCGCGTCGGCGCGGTTGCAAAGGGCGTGGTGCGAGGTGCCGTAGGTAAGCAGGAAAGACGCCGCGGTGGGAAAGTCCATCTTGGCCGGAATCGGCACTAGGCGCGTGTTGGCGCTCACCAGGCACTCCTCGGCGAAGCCGCCGAAGCCACCGGCGCCGAGCACCCGGTCTCCGGGCTTCACGTGCGTCACGCCCGGGCCGACCTCTTTCACTTCGCCGGCGAACTCGGAGCCGGGGGTGAAAGGCGGCGTCGCCTTCACCTGGTACTTGTTCTGGATGATCAGGACGTCGGGGAAATTGACGCTCGCCGCCTTCACCGCCACCACGACTTCGCCCGGCCCCGGCCTGGGCGACGGGACCTCCTCGACCACCAGGGTCTCGGGCGGTCCGAACTGCTTGCAGATCACTGCCTTCATGGGATTTCCGTTGCAGAAGCTCTAGTGGGAACGGCTCGCCAGCCCGCCGTCGATCGTTAGTATGCACCCCGACGTGTACGCCGAGCGATCCGAAACGAGAAACGCCGCCGCCGCGGCGATTTCTTCGGGCGTCGCCGGGCGGCCGAACGACATGTTGGCGAACAGCTCCTTGTAGCGCGCCGCATCGCCCAGCAGCGTCTCCGCGCGCTGCTTGTACAAGCCAGTCAGGCGGTCGGTCGACACCGGGCCGGGATTGATCCCCAGCACCCGGACGCCGTCGGCGTGCGAGGCTCCGCCCAGCGCCCGGGTGAACGCCATCAGCGCCGCGTTGGCGGTGCTGCCGGCGATGTAGGCAGCGTCCATCTTCTCGCCCGCGCTGCCGATGATGTTGAGGATGACGCCGCGTCCGCGCCGCTTCATCACCGCATAGACCTGCCGGCTGAGGTTGATGTAGCCGAAGACTTTCAGGTCCCAGGCGCGGCGCCACGTCTCCTCGTCGACCTTCAGCAGATCGCCGCCGGGGATCGCGCCGGCGTTGTTGATCAGGATGTCGAGCTCGCCGGCCCAGGCCGCGAGCGCCTCGGGCGCGCCTCGTTGCGACAGGTCGATTGCCTTCGCCTTCGGCCCCGCCGCCGGGTTGCGCGCCGCGATCAGCACCTCGCAGCCCTCCGCGGCAAGCGCTTCGGCGCAGGCCTTGCCGATCCCCTTCGAGCCTCCCGTGACCAGCACGCGCCGGCCCGTCAGGTTCATTTCCATAAAACAGCCCTCCCTCGAACGCACAAATTTGGTTAGTCTTGCGCCTTCCCGGCCCCGGCACAACCGAGCCTGCGAAACCGGGACTTGCCAGGAATTTCCGCGATGCCGACCCTGAACACCGACGATGGCGTGAAGCTCTACTACGAGGAGACCGGCAGCGGTACGCCGATCCTGTTCGTGCACGAGTTCGCCGGCGACTGCCGCAGCTGGGAGCCGCAGGTGCGCCACTTCTCGCGCCGCTACCGCTGCATCACCTACAACGCGCGCGGCTACCCGCCCTCGGACGTGCTGCCCGATCCGGACCGCTACTCGCAGGAGCGCGAACGCGACGACGTGCGCTGCGTGCTCGATGCGCTGGGCCTGGAGCGGGCGCACGTGGTGGGACTGTCGATGGGCGCCATGGCCACGCTGCACTTCGGCATGGTGCACAGCGGGCGGGCGCTGTCGCTGGTGACGGCGGGCGTCGGCAGCGGTGCGCACAAGAGCGAGTACGCGCGCTTCCAGGCCGATTCGCGCGCCCACGCCAAGTCGATCCTCGAGCACGGCATGGCGCGCTTCGCTGCGGGCTACGGCGAGAACCCCACCCGCGTGACCATGAAGGCGAAGGATCCGCGCGGCTTCGCCGAGTTTCAGCGCCACCTGTCCGAGCACTCCGCCGAGGGCTCGGCCAACACGATGCTCGGCTACCAGGCGCGCCGGCCGTCGCTGTACGACCTGAGCGCCGAGATGGCGGCGATCAGCGCGCCGCTGCTGGTGATCGCCGGCGACGAGGATCCGTCGACGATCGAGCCGTCGCTGCTGATCAAGCGTACGGTGCCGGGCGCGCGGCTCGCGATGCTCCCGAGGACCGGGCACATGCTCAACCTCGAGGAACCGGCGCTGTTCAACCGCCTGGTCGAGGACTTCTTTCATCAAGTGGAGACCGGGCGTGCACGCGGCTGATGCGCTTTCCCACCTGCGCGTGATCGATCTCACGCGCGTGCGCGCGGGCCCGACTTGCGCCAAGCAGTTCGCCGACTGGGGCGCGGACGTGATCAAGGTCGAGGCGCCGGCCACCGATGGCGACGACGGCTTCGGCCCGCGCCAGGGGTCGGATTTCCAGAATCTGCACCGCAACAAGCGCTCGCTCACCCTGAATCTCAAGGACCCGCGCGGGGTCGAGGTGCTCAAGCGCCTGGTGAAGACCGCCGACGTGGTGGTCGAGAACTACCGGCCCGACGTCAAGCACCGCCTGGGTATCGACTACGAAACGCTCGCCAGGGAGAATCCCGGCCTCATTTACGCCAGCATCTCGGGGTTCGGACAGGACGGCCCCTACCGCGACCGCGCCGGCTTCGACCAGATTGCACAGGGCATGGGCGGACTGATGTGGGTGACCGGGCTTCCCGGGCAGGGGCCGGTGCGCGCTGGCATCCCGGTGGCCGACCTGGCCGCGGGGCTGTACGCTGCGCTCGGCGTGATGATCGCGCTGCAGGAGCGCAGCCGCACGGGCAAGGGGCAATGGGTGCAGAGCTCGCTGCTGTCGGCGATGGTGGCGATGATGGACTTCCAGGCCGCGCGCTGGCTGGTCGAGGGCCACGTGCCGGGGCAGGCCGGCAACGACCACCCGACGTCGATTCCGACCGGCGTGTTCCCGACGACCGACGGCTACGTCAACATCGCCGCGGCCGGCAATGTCATCTGGACGCGGCTGTGCGAGGCGCTCGGCGAACCGTCGCTCGCCACGCAGCCCGAGTACGCCACCGGTGCGCTGCGCTCGAAGAACCGCGCCGCGCTGAACGAGCTGCTGGCCGGTCTCACCCGGCGCCACGGCTCGAGCGAGCTGATCGAGCTGCTCAACAAGGCAGGCGTGCCCTGCGGCCCGATCTACAAGATGAACGAGGTGTTCGACGACCCGCAGGTGCGCCACCTCGGCATGGCGGCGCCGGTGCCCAGGCCCGGTAGCGGCGAGCTGAACCTGGTCGGGCCGGCGATCCGGCTCTCGCGCACGCCGGCGCGCATGCAGCGCACCATGGGGCCCGCCGGGGAGCACAACGGCGAGATTCTGCGCTCGCTCGGCTACGCCGAGGCCGAGATCGAGAAGCTGCGCGCCGACAAGGTGATCTGAGGAGATTCGATGAGCGAAGCGAAACTGCGCGCCGAGCGCGACGGCCACATCGGCTGGATGGTTTTCGACAACCCGGCGCGCCGCAACGCGATCACGGGCGAAATGTGGCGCGCGATACCGAAGGCAATGGCGCAATTCGATGCCGATCCCGAGGTGCGCTGCGTGGTGCTGCGCGGCGAGGGCGACATCGCCTTCGCTGCCGGCGCCGACATCTCGGAGTTCGAGAAGCGGCGCGCGGACGCGCAAGCCGCCGGCAAGCACGACAACAGCATCGACGTCGCCCAGCTCGCGCTGGAAAACTCCGCCAAGCCGGTGCTGGCGATGATCCGCGGCTTCTGCCTCGGCGGCGGGCTGGAGATCGCGCTCGCCTGCGACCTGCGCTATTGCGGCGCCTCGGCGAGTTTCGCGATCCCCGCCGCGCGCCTGGGCATCGGCTACGGCGTGCACGGCACCAACCGGCTGGTGGCGAGCGTCGGCCACGCCGCGGCGCGCGAGATCATGCTCAGCGGGCGGCGCTACAAGGCCGACGAGGCGTTCGCCATGGGGTTGGTCAACCGCGTGCTGCCCGACGACGAGCTGGAGGGCTATGTTCGCAAGCTCGCGTCCGACCTGGCGGCCAACGCGCCGCTGTCGATGGCCGCCTCGAAGTCGATCATCAACAGCCTGATCGAGCCGGGTGGGGATTTCTCGCAGGGCGAGGCGCTGATCGAGCGCTGCGCGAAGAGCGAGGACCATGTCGAAGGCCGCCGCGCGTTCATGGAGAAGCGGATGCCGAAGTTCAGGGGAATATAGCCTTAAATGAAGGCGAACCCACTCAAGGTCAGGGGCATCCGGGTGCGCGCGGTCGGTGCGCCGATGAAGCGCCCGCTCGCGACCGCCACCGGTTCGATCAAAGTCGCGCCGCTGCTGCTGGTCGACCTGCAGACCGACGGCGGCATCACCGGCCGCTCCTACCTGTTCGGCATCAACGCGTCGCACCTGCCGCCGATGGCAAAGCTGGTCGAGGCGATGGGCGAGATGATCACGGGCGACGCGCTGGCTCCGTTCGAGCTCGAGAAGAAGCTCCGCGCCCGTCACACGCTGCTCGGCGTGCACAACATCGTGCTGTTCGCGATCTCGGCGATCGACATGGCTGCCTGGGATGCGCTCGGCCAGGCGCTCGCCCAGCCGCTGGTGCGGCTGCTGGGCGGCGCGCCGCGCCCGGTGCGCGCCTACAATTCCAAGGGGCTCGGCATCATGCCGCTCAAGGCGCTGGTGCGCGAGGCGATCGAGCTGGCGAGCGAGGGTTTCGACGCGGTCAAGCTTCGCCTCGGGCGCCCGGACGCGCGCGACGACATCGAAGCGCTGCGCGCGGTGAAGAAGGCGCTCGGCACCAAGGTCACGCTGATGGTGGACTTCAACCAGGGCCTGTCGGTGAACGAGGCGCTGCGGCGCGGGCGCATGATCGACGACGAAGGCGGCGTTCACTGGATCGAGGAGCCGGCGCGGGCGGACGATTTCGCCGGCAATGCACGCATCGCGCGCGAGGTGGCCACCCCGATCCAGATCGGCGAGAACTTCATGGGTCCCGAGCAGATGGCGCAGGCGCTCGCGGCGCAGGCCTGCGACTTCGTCATGCCGGACGCGCAACGGATCGGCGGCGTCACCGGCTGGATGCGCGCTGCGGCGCTGGCGCAGGCCGCGGGCCTGGAGATGTCGAGCCACCTGTTTCCGGAGGTGAGCTGTCACCTGCTTGCAGTGACGCCGACCTGCCACTGGCTGGAGTACGTCGACTGGGCCGACGCGGTGCTCGAACAGCCTGCCGAGCTGATGCAGGGCGCGGTGCTGATCCCGGAGCGGCCGGGCATCGGCATGCGCTGGAACGAGAAAGCCGTCAGGCGCTACGCGCTCTAGCCATGTTCACGCGCCACTTTCCCAACTGGCCTTCGGGCGTGCCGCGCTCGCTGCGCATCCCGCGCACCAGTATCTATTACAACCTCGAGGTGAGCGCGACGCGCTATCCCGAGTCTGCCGTGATCGACTATTACGGCAGCCGCATCTCATATTCGCAGATGAAGCGTGAGGTCGACGCCCTGGCCGGCTTCCTGCAGCGGCGCTGCGGCGTGGCCAAGGGCGACCGGGTGCTGCTGTACTGCCAGAACGGCCCGCACTTCATGCTCGGCTACTACGCGATCCTGCGCGCCGACGCGGTGGTGGTGCCGGTCAACCCGATGAACCGCACCGAGGAGCTGCGCCACTACGTCGAAGACGGCCAAGCGCACACCATCGTCTCGACCCAGGAGCTGTGGGACCGCATCGCGCCGCTGATCGGCACCAGCGCGCTGGAAAACGCGCTGATCGGCGCGCACTCGGAATACCTGACCACGCCGACCGACCTGCCGCTGCCGGAATTCGTGCGCGCGCCGGCGGCGATCCCGAGTTACGGCGGCGTCACCTCGTGGCGCGAAGCGCTCGCGGCCGGCCTCGCGCCGGGGCCGCACCTGGCCGGCCCGGACGACCTCGCGGTGATGCCCTACACCTCGGGCACCACCGGCAAGCCCAAGGGCTGCATGCACACCCACTCGAGCGTGCTGTCGACCTCGACCGCCGGCTGCCACTGGCGCGGCGCCGCCAGCGGCTCGGTAGCGCTCGCGGTGCTGCCGATGTTCCACGTCACCGGCATGCAGGCCGGGATGAACACGCCGATCCAGGCCGGCGCGATGTCGGTGGTGATGACGCGCTGGGACCGCGAGTGCGCCGCGATGCAGATCGAGCGCGCGCGCGTGACCGGCTTCACCGCGATCACTACCATGGTGGTCGATTTCCTCGCCAACCCGAACCTCGCGAAGTACGACCTCTCGTCGATGACCACGCTCGGCGGCGGCGGCGCGGCGATGCCCGAGGCGCTGGCGAAGAAGCTCTACGACACGCTCGGGCTCGAGTTCATCGAGGGCTACGGCCTGACCGAGACCATGGCGCCGAGCCACAGCAACCCGCCGCAGCGCCCCAAGCGCCAGTGCGGCGGGATCCCGATCTTCGACACTGACTCGCGCGTGCTCGATCCCGAGACCTTTCGCGAATGCGGACCGAACGAGGTGGGCGAGATCGTGATGAACGGGCCGCAGGTGTTCAAGGGCTACTGGCGGCAGGAAAGGGCGACCGCCGAGGCCTTCATCGAGCACGACGGCAAGAAATTCTTCCGCTCGGGCGACCTCGGCTACTACGACGAGGAAGGCTACTTCTTCATCACCGACCGCCTCAAGCGCATGATCAATGCGTCGGGCTTCAAGGTCTGGCCGGCCGAGGTCGAGGCGATGCTCTACGCCCACCCCGACATCCAGGAGGCCTGCATCATCGGCGCGCTCGACCCCTACCGCGGCGAGACCGTCAAGGCGGTGATCGTGCCCAAAGCCGAGGCGCGCGGGCGGCTCAAGCCGGAGGACATCACCGCGTGGGCGCATGAGCGCATGGCCGCGTTCAAGGTGCCGCGCGTGGTCGAGTTCGTCGACGAGCTGCCGAAGACCGCGACCGGCAAGATCTTCTGGCGCAAGCTGCAGGAAGAAGAGACCGCGCGCGCGAAGCGCTCGGGGAATCAGCCGGCGTAGCCGAGGCCCAGGGCGCGCAGCTTTTCGGCTTCGGCCGCGGAAAATCCCCAGTCAGCGAGTGCCTCGCGGCCTCCGGCGCCGCGTTCCGGGGGCGGGCGGCGGATCTCGGCCGGCGTGCGCGACAAGCGCGGCGCGGGCGCGGGCTGAGTCACACCGCCGACTTCGACGAAGCTGCCGCGCGCGACGTTGTGCGGATGCTGTTTCGCTTCGCTGAAAGTGAGCACGGGCGCGAAGCAGGCATCCGAGCCCTCGAACGCGGCGCACCACTCGTCGCGCGTCTTTGACTTGAAGCGCTCGGCGAAGCGCTCGCGCAGCTCGGGCCAGCGCGCGCGGTCGTGCTGCCCGGGAAGCGGTTCGCCCTTTAAGCCCAGCCTTGCCAGCAGATCGTCGTAAAAGCGCGCCTCGATCGAGCCGATCGAGACGTATTTTCCGTCCTTCGTCTCGTACGTGTCGTACCAGGGCGCGCCGGTGTCGAGCGTGTTCTCGCCGCGCACTTCGCTCCAGCGTCCCGCGGCGAGCATGCCGGAGAACATCGCCGCGAGCTGGGAGGCGCCTTCGACCATGGCGGCGTCGACCACCTGCCCCTTGCCCGAGCGCTGCGCGTCGAGCAGCGCGCAGGCGATGCCGAAGCCGAGCAGCATGCCGCCGCCGCCGAAGTCGCCCACCAGGTTGAGCGGCGGCACCGGCGCTTCGCCCTTGCGGCCGAAGGCGTGCAGCACGCCGGCGAGCGCGATGTAGTTGATGTCGTGGCCCGCGCGCGGCGCGAGCGGCCCGTCCTGGCCCCAGCCGGTCATGCGGCCGTAGACCAGCTTCGGGTTGCGCACCAGCGCGACTTCGGGCCCGAGGCCGAGGCGCTCCATGACGCCGGGGCGGAAACCCTCGATCAGCGCGTCGGCGCGCGCGATCAGCTCGAGCGCCGCCTCGACGCCCTGCGGCGACTTGAGGTCGAGCGTGACCGAGCGCCGGCCGCGCATCATGACGTCGTTCCAGCGTTCGCGCTTCAGCCCCAGGTCGGTGGCCGCCGGGCGGTCGATGAGCAGCACGTCGGCGCCCATGTCGGCCAGCAGCATGCCGGCGAACGGCCCGGGGCCGATCGCCTCCAGCTCGAGCACGCGGATTCCTGCGAGGGGTCCCATGAACCGGATGATATCCTCAGCCGGTGCCCGCGCGTTACCCGCAACGCATCGTCTGCCTCACCGAAGAAACCACCGAGACGCTCTACTTGCTTGGCGAGCAGCGGCGCATCGTCGGCGTCTCGGGCTACACCGTGCGCCCGCCCGAAGCGCGGCGCGACAAGCCGAAGGTATCGGCGTTTCTCTCTGCGAAAACGGACAAGATCCTTGAGCTGAAGCCGGACCTCGTGCTCGGCTTCTCCGACTTGCAGGCCGACATCGCGCGCGATCTGGCGAAGGCGGGCCTGAACGTCGTGATCTTCAACCAGCGCTCGGTGGACGAGATCCTGTCGATGATACTGACGCTATCGGCAATGGTCGGCGCGGCCGACAAGGGCAGGACGCTCATCGACGAGATCGAAAACGGCCTCGAATCGATCAAGCTCGCCGCAAAGAAGTTTCCCCGCCGCCCCAGGGTCTACTTCGAGGAGTGGGACGAGCCGATGATCAGCGCCATCCGCTGGGTCAGCGAGCTGATCGGAATCGCGGGCGGCGAGGATGTATTTTCATCCTTGTCTTTTTCTCACGCTGCCAGCGGCCGCACCGTTGCTGACCCGCACGAGGTGGTGCGGCGCGCGCCCGACGTGATCCTGGGCTCGTGGTGCGGCAAGAAGTTCCGTCCGGAGCGCGTCGCCGCGCGCCCCGGCTGGGACGCGATTCCCGCGGTGCGCGCAGGCGCGCTCTACGAAATCAAGTCCGCCGACATCCTGCAGCCCGGGCCCGCGGCGCTCACCGACGGCGTGCGCCGCATGCACCAGATCCTCACTGCGAGGGCAGCAGACCTTTCACGTTGAAGGCCGGCGCGCTGCCGTCCTTGAGCTCTCCGGCGTAGACCGTGAGGTGCGGGAACGGGATCTCGATGCCGCGCGCGTCGTAGGCCTTCTTGAGCCGCCTGAGGAATTCGCGCCGCACCGACCACTGTTGGATCGGCGGCACGACCTTGAACCGGCAGATCAGGTTCACCGACGAATCGCCCCACTCGTCGACGCCGATGATCTCGACGTCGGCGGCCAGGTTGGGCCCGAACACCGGGTCCTCCCGCATTTCCTTGCCGACCTCCTTCATCACCGCGAACGCCTCGTCGACGTCCTCGCGGTAGGCGATGCCGACCCTGACCACCGCCTGCGCGAAGTCGCGCGTGAGGTTCTTGACCACCTTGATCTCGCCGTTGGGCACGAAGATCACGTGGCCGTCAAAATTGCGCATGCGCACGTAGCGCAGGGTCATCTCCTCGACCAGCCCTGCCTGACCGCCGGTATCGACGATGTCGCCCTGGCGGATCTGGTCCTCCAGCAGCAGGAAGAAGCCGTTGAAGTAATCCTTGATCAGGCTCTGCGCGCCGAAGCCGATGGCGATGCCTGCGACTCCGGCGGTCGCCAGTACCGGGGCGACCGAGATGCCGAGCTCGCCCAGCAGCAGCATGCCGGTCACCAGCCAGATGACCACTGCGGCGATGTAGCGGAATACGCGGCCGAGGGTCTGGACGCGGGCTTGCTGGTCAGGCCCGCGGCGTCGCTCGAGGAAGGCACGGAAGGTCCGAATGAAGCGCGAGGCCACGCCCTGCAACACGCTGGCCGCGATCAGGATCAGCACGATGCGCACGCCGTGGGTGACGGCGAGTTTCGCATCGGCGTCGAGCTGATTGAAGTAGTGAAGCACGGTATTCATCGGCGAATCTCTTTTAGTGCATGCCCGAAGGGTCGATGTTATCAGTCGTCCCCGCGCAGATCGGGGTCGGCGTCGATGCGCGCTTTCAGCTTGCGCATGCCGGCGAGCCAGCGGTCGCGGTCCGCCGTCTTGCGGCGCTCGTACTCGGCAACCTCGGGGTGCGGCAGGACGAGGAAGGTCTCGGCCTCGATCGCGCGGACCACGCACTCGGCCACGTGCTCGGCGGTGACGGAACCATCGAGCAGGAACGACTTGCGGTTGCCCTTGGGCCCGAGAAGCATCGGCGTGCGTACGCCCTGCGGACAGAGGCACGACACGCGGATTCCGCGCTCGTGATAGTTCACCGACAGCCACTCGGCGAACGCCACCGCGGCGTGCTTGGAGACGGTGTAGGTCGCCGAGTCGACCTGCATCAAGAGGCCGGCGGCGGATGCGGTGTTCAACAGGTAGCCGCCACCCTGCGCCAGCATGCGCGGAATGACCGCGCGCGCGGCGTACAGGTGCGCCATGAAGTTGACGTCCATCGTGCGCTTCCAGGCCTCGTCCGGGGCGTCGAGCCCGCTGCGCTCGATGATGCCCGCGTTGGAGCAGAAGAGATCGATGCGGCCGTGCTGCGCGATCACTTTCTCGACCAGATCCTTCACCTGCTGCTCGCTTGAGACGTCGCAGGCGATGCCCGCGGCGTCGCTTAGATTGAGGTCGGCGGCGATGACCGCCCGCGCCCCCTCCGTGCGAAAGCGCTCGACCAGCGCCTTGCCGATGCCGCTCGCGCCCCCGGTGACCACACAGACCTTGTCGCGTAGTTTCATTTCTTGTCCTCCTCGCTCAGCGGACATTCTGGACGATTGCGCGCGCGGCGTATATCGTCGGCCCCTTTCCTCGAGCGGTGAGATGCGATGGCGGAACTGGTTCTGGTGCGGCACGCGCAGGCGGCTTTCGGCACCGACGACTACGACCGGCTGACCGAGCTCGGCCACCGTCAGGCGCGCTGGCTGGGCGAGTATTTCGCGGAGCGCGCGATTGAATTCGACCGCGTGGTGACCGGAACTCTGCGCCGGCACCAGGAGACCCTGGCCGGAATCGCCGCAGCGCTGCCGCTCCCCGCGGCCGAGGCGGGGCCGGGCCTGAACGAGTACCGGGCGGACGTCTTGCTTGCCGCGCACCTCGCGGGGCGCGGTCTGCCGCCGCTCGAGCACGCCAAGGACCGGCGCGGGCACTTCCGCGTGCTGCGCGAGGCGCTCTATGCCTGGGTCGACGGCACGCTCCGTGCGGACGCGCACCTGTCCTTCCCCGAGTTCGAGGCCGGCGTGCGGCAGGCGCTCGAAGCCGCTCGCCACGGCGCCGAGCGGGTGCTGGTGGTGAGCTCGGGCGGGCCGATTTCGACCGCGGTCGGCGCCGTGCTCGGCGTCGCGCCGCGCATCGTCGTCGATCTGAACCTTCAGACCCGCAACACGGGCCTGAGCGAGCTGCGCGCCGGTGCGCAGCGCGCGCATTGCGTGAGCTTCAACGCCGTGCCGCATCTCGAGCGCCCCGGGCGGCGCGAGGCGATCACCTACTCCTAGAAATCAGTGGATGCCGAGCGCCGCTTCGACGGTGCGCACCATGGCGACCAGGCGCGGCCCGATGTCGTCCTCGAGCTGGCCCTTTTTGAGCGCGAACGAGGGCACGCCGCAGTTGAAGGCCACGATCTCGCCGTCCACCGTGCGCCGCATCGGCACCGCAACCGCCGACACTTCGCGCCGCAGCTCGCCGACCGAGACGCAAAAGCCCTTGGCGCGCATGTCCTCGAGGCTCTTGTCCATCGCGGCGCGGAACTTGCGGTGCAGCTCCGGCTCCTTGACCTTGATCTGGTTCAGCACTGCCTCGCGCTCGGCCGGCGTGCAGGCGGCGAGAAACGCGCGCCCGATCGCGGCCTGCGCGATCGGCACCGCGGTGCCGATGTCGGGCAGCATGGTGAGCGCGTTGCCGTTGCGCGAGGATTCCACGTAGACCATGTTGAGGCGGTCGCGGACGCCCATGGATACGGAGCCGTGGCAGTAGTCGGCCAGCTCCTTCATCAGCGGGCGCGCCACCTGGCGCACGCTCATCGAGGCGAGCAGCGGATAGCCGATCGACAGCACCGCCGAGCCGAGCTGGTACTTGCCCAGGCGCATGTTGTGCCGCAGGTAGCCCAGCTTGGTCAGGGTATAGGTCAGGCGCGACACCGTCGGTTTCGGCAGCCCGGTGCGCACCGAGATCTCCTTGTTGCCGAGCATGGTCTCAAGCGGCGTAAAACATCGCAGCACCTCCAGCCCGCGCGCCAAGGTGGTGGCAAACTGGCGGTCGCCTTCGTGCTCGTAGCTGTAGGGTGCCCCCGCATGCGACAGGGGGGCAGCGGCCTCTGGTGCGCCCATCGATTCGTCTCCTGGATTTATTGTTGGTTGTGGCGGATGTTTCGCATTTCGATATTCGTTCGCACCCGGTCCGGGTGTCAACTTAGTCATATCATATTTCGCATATCAAAACACCACGGAGACCGCCATGACCCCATCACCGTTCGACCTGCAAGGCAAGGTGGCCTTCATCACCGGCTCGACCCGCGGCATAGGCAAGTCGATTGCGATGGAGATGGCCCGTGCTGGCGCCAAAGTGGTCATCTCCAGCCGCAAGGCCGATGCCTGCGAGGCGGTGCGGGCCGAGTTCGAGCGGCAGGGCTGGCCGGTGGTCGCGCAGCCGTGCAATGTTTCGCGCAAGGACGAGCTGCAGGCGCTGGTCGACAAGACCCTGGCGACCTGGGGCCGGATCGACATCGCGGTGGCGAACGCCGCCGCCAACCCCTACTACGGGCCTCTGGCGCAGCTGCCGGATGAGGCTTTCGACAAGATCTTCGCCAACAACGTGAAAAGCGTGCTGTGGCTCGCCAACATGACGCTGCCCGGCATGGCCGAGCGCGGCGGCGGAAGCTTCATCACCATCGGCTCGATCGGCGGCCTGAAGGCCAACACCGTGATCGGGGCCTACGGCATCTCCAAGGCTGCCGACCATCACCTGGTGCGCAACTTGGCCGCGGAGTGGGGGCCGAAGAACATCCGCGTCAACGCGATCGCCCCGGGGCTGATCAAGACCGATTTCGCGCGCGCCCTGTGGGAGGACGAAAAGCGCAGAAAGGAGCGCGAGGCGCTCACCCCCCTGCGACGGCTCGGCGAACCGGACGAGATCGGCGGCATCGCGGTGTTCCTGGCGTCGTCCGCGGCTTCGTTCATCACCGGCCAGGTGATCGTCGCCGACGGCGGGGTGACGATCGTCTGAGCGCTGCGCTAGACTAGCCCGCTGCAAGGAGCCCGCCATGGATCTGAACTACTCTTCTGAGGAACTGGCTTTTCGTGACGAGGTGCGGGGCTGGCTGAACGCCAACCTGCCCGACGATCTGCGACGCAAGGTGGCGGAATACGAGCACCTCACGCGCGACGACCTGTTGCGATGGCACCGCCTTCTCGCCAAGAAGGGCTGGATCGCACCCTCCTGGCCGAAGGAGTGGGGCGGCACCGACTGGAACCTGGTGCAGCGCTACATCTTCGAGGAGGAGTGCGGCTACGCGGGAACGCCGCCGCTGATCCCCTTCGGCCTGTCGATGTGCGCGCCAGTGCTGCTCAAGTTCGGCACCGAGGCGCAGAAGAAGCGCTTCCTGCCGCGCATCTACAACGGCGACGACTTCTGGTGCCAGGGTTACTCGGAGCCGGGCTCGGGCTCCGACCTCGCCTCGCTCAAGACCAAGGCCGTGCGCCAGGGCGATCACTACGTGGTCAACGGGCAGAAGATCTGGACCACGCTCGCGCACTACGCCGACTGGATCTTCTGCCTGGTTCGCACCGACAGCGGCGCCGCCAAGCGCCAGGAGGGCATCTCGTTCCTGTTGTTCGACATGAAGACGCCCGGCATCACGGTGCGTCCGCTGATCCTGATGGACGGCGGGCACGAGGTGAACGAGGTGTTCTTCGACGACGTCAAGGTGCCGCTCGAGAACCTGGTATTCGAGGAAGGCAAGGGCTGGACGGTGGCCAAGTACCTGCTCGGTCACGAGCGCATGAACACCGGGCGCATCGGCGCCTCCAAGCGCGAGCTCACGAAGCTGAAGGAATTCGCGACCGAGCAGACCAAGGGCGGCCGGCCGCTGATCGAGGACGTGCGCTTTCGCGACAAGCTCTCGCGCGTCGAGATCGAGCTCACCGCGCTGGAGATCACCAACCTGAGGTTCCTCGACCAAATGCGCCGCACCGGGCAGGCGCCGGGGGCGGACGTCTCGATGCTCAAGATCAAGGGCACCGAGATCCAGCAGGCGCTCTCGGAGCTGATGATGCAGGCGGTCGGGCCGCTGGCGCAGCCGTTCCGGCCCTCCGACGGCGGCGACGGCTTCGATTCGTTCGTCGCCGCGCTTGCGCCGCGCTACTGCAACATGAGAAAGACCACGATCTACGCCGGCTCGAACGAGATCCAGCGCAACATCATCTCCAAGATGACTCTCGGCCTTTAGCCATGAACTTCGACTACAGCGAAGAGCAGCAGCTGCTCGCGGATTCGATCCGGCGCTTCATCGCCAAGGACTACGACTTTGAGGCGCGCAAGAAGATCGTCGCCTCCAAGGAGGGCTACAGCGCCGAGGTCTGGGCCACGTTCGCGGAGATCGGGCTGCTCGGCATTCCCTTTGCCGCGGAGCTAGGCGGCTTCGGCGGCGGCGCGGTCGACCTGATGAGCGCGATGGAGGCAATCGGCGAGGGCCTAGTGGTCGAGCCGTTCCTGCCCACCGTGGGGCTGGGCGCGCAGTTCGTCGCGCGCGGCGGCAGCGAAGCGCAGAAGAAGGCGATTCTGCCGGCGGTAATCGAGGGCAAGCTGGAGATGGCCTTCGCCCACACCGAGGACGGCGCGCGCTACGATCTGGCGCACGTTGCAGCCGCCGCGAAAAAGGCGGGCAAGGTCTGGGTGATCGACGGCGAAAAGCGCGTGGTGCTCGGCGCGCCGCTGGCCGACAAGCTGGTGGTCTCGGCGCGCACCTCGGGCAAACCCGCGGACGCCAAGGGCATCAGCCTGTTCCTGGTCGACCGTGCAGCGGCGGGCGTGAGCCTGCGGCCCTACCTGACGCTGGACGAAACGCGCGCCGCGGACGTGGTGCTCAAGGGCGTCGAGGTCGGCGCCGACGCCCTGATCGGCAAGGAGGGCGAGGCGCTCGCGCTGATCGAGGAGGTGGTCGACTTCGCCACGGCGCTTACCTGCGCCGAGTCGATCGGCGTCATGAAGCAGGCCAACGACGCGACCCTCGAGTACCTCAAGACGCGCAAGCAGTTCGGCGTGCCGATCGGGACCTTCCAGGTGCTGCAGCACCGCATGGTGGACATGGTGATCGCGGCCGAGCAGGCGCGCTCGATGGCCTTCCTCGCCTGCGCCAAGGTCGACGCCGAGACGAACCCGGCCGAGCGCAAGCGCCTGGTGTCGGCGGCCAAGGTGAAGATCGCCGACGCCTGCCGCCACGTCAGCCAGGAGGCGATCCAGCTGCACGGCGGCATGGGCATGACCGAGGAGCTCAAGGTCAGCCACGCCTTCCGGCGCCTGACCGTGATCGCGCAACAGTTCGGCGACGCCGAACATCACCTCGAGCGCTTCGCCGCGCTCGACCGGAGCTGAAATGGCAACCAACAAGGCATGGACCCTCGCCAGCCGCCCCAGCGGCTGGGTGACCGAGGACAACTTCAAGCTGGTCGAGTCGGAGGCGCCGCGGCCGAAGGACGGCGAGGTTCTGGTGAAGAACCTCTGGCTGTCGCTCGACCCCTACATGCGCGGGCGCATGAACGACGTCAAGTCGTACGTCCCGCCGGTGCAGATCGGCGAAGTCATGGTGGGCCAGACCGCGGGCGAGGTGGTGGAATCGAAGCACCCGGGGTTCAAACAGGGCGACAAAGTGCTCGCGGCCGGCTGGCAGCTCTACAGCTGCATGAAGGGCGAGGAGCTCGGCAAGGTCGACGCCGGCCGGGTGCCGCTCTCGTACTACCTTGGCGTGCTCGGCATGCCGGGGATGACCGCGTACTTCGGCCTGAATGAGATCGGTGCCCCCAAAGCGGGCGAGACCGTGGTGGTGTCGGCGGCTTCAGGTGCGGTGGGCAGCGTGGTCGGGCAGCTGGCGAAAATCGCCGGCTGCCGCGTGGTCGGCATCGCGGGCGGACCGCAGAAGTGCGACTACGTGGTGAAGGAGCTGGGGTTCGACGCCTGCGTCGACTACAAGGCGGGCAACCTCTACCGCGACCTGCGCGAAGCCTGTCCAAAGGGGGTCGACGTGCTGTTCGAGAACGTCGGCGGCGAAATCCTGGACACGATGCTGCGCATCATGAACCTGCACTCGCGCATCATCATTTGCGGCCTGATCTCCGAGTACAACTCGACCGAGCCCTACGCCTACAAGTCGCTGCGTTCGGTGCTGGTCAACCGCATCAAGATGCAGGGCATGATCGTGTTCGACTGGAAGGACCGCTACGCCGAAGGCGTGCAGGCGCTCACCGGACATCTCGCCCAGGGCAAGCTCAAGTACCGCGAGTCGCTGGTCGAGGGCATCGAGAACGCACCCAAGGGGTTCCTCGCGCTCCTCAAGGGAGGCAACTTTGGAAAACAGCTCGTCAAGCTCGCCTGAGCCGGCGCCGCCGCCCATTTCGGCGCTGGAGTACGTGGGTTTCTGGAAGCGCCTGATCGCGTTCTTGATCGACGTCTTCATCCTGACAGTGATCACGGTGCCGCTGCTGCTTGCGATTTATGGCCGCTCTTACCTGAGGCTCGCGCACGAGGGCGGCGGTATCGCCGGGGTGTGGGATTTCCTGCTCCAGTACGCGCTGCCGACCATCGCCGTGATCGTGTTCTGGCGCTACCGCGGGGCGACGCCCGGCAAGATGGCGATTTCGGCCAAGATCGTCGACGCCAAGACCGGAGGGCGGCCATCGACCGGCAGGCTGGTGGTGCGCTATTTCGCCTACCTGGTCTCGATGCTGCCGCTGTTCATCGGATTCATCTGGATCGGCATCGACAGGCGCAAGCAGGGTTTCCACGACAAAATCGCAGGCACACTGGTGGTATACGACAATGATTGAGCTCTACACATGGCCGACCCCCAACGGCCACAAGGTCCACATCATGCTGGAGGAGACCGGGCTGCCCTACCGCGTGCACCCGATCGACATCGGCGCGGGCGACCAGTTCAAGCCCGAGTTCCTCGAGATTTCGCCTAACAACAAGATGCCCGCGATCGTCGACACCGACGGACCGGGCGGCAAGCCGATGCCGCTCGCCGAATCGGGCGCGATCCTGTTCTACCTCGCGTCCAAGACGGGCAAATTCCTGCCCCAGGACCTGCGCCAGCGCTGGCAGGTGATGCAGTGGATGATGTTCCAGATGGGGCATATCGGGCCGATGCTGGGCCAGGCGCACCACTTCCTCGGCTACGCGCCGGAGAAGATCGAGTACGCGATGAACCGCTACAAGAACGAGGCCAACCGGCTCTACGGCGTGCTCGATCGGCGCCTGGGCGAATCGAAGTACCTGGCCTGCGAGCAGTACACCATCGCCGACATGGCGACCATGCCTTGGCTGCGCTTCCCCGAGCGCCAGGGGGTGGAGATCGACGAGTATCCGAACGTCAAACGCTGGCGCGACGGCATTGCCGCGCGGCCGGCGGTGCAGCGCGCGCTGCAGGTGCTGTCCGACCGGCGCCGCACCGAGATGACGCCCGAGCAGCGGGAAAACATGTTCGGAGCAAAGCAATATGCCAAGCACTGAACTCAAGGGAAAGGTCGCCTGGATCACCGGCGGGGGGAGCGGCATCGGCCTGGCGGGCGCGAAAGAGCTCGCCGCGGCGGGCGCGCACGTGGTCATCTCCGGCCGTACCGCGAGTACCAACCAGAGCGGCCTGGCGGAGCTGAAGAAGGTCGGCAGCGCGGAAGCGAACCTGCTCGACGTCGGCAACCGCGCCGCGGTTGAGAAGACCGCGGCCGAGATCGAGAAGCGCCACGGGCGGATAGACATCCTGGTGACGAGCGCGGGCACCAACATCGGCGGCGGCAAGCGGAACCTGAAGACCATGTCGCTCGACGGCTGGGACGACGTGGTGCGGATCAACCTGAACGGCCTGTTCTACTGCTGCTTCGCCGTGATCCCCGGCATGCGCGCGCGCAAGGACGGCGTCATCATCAACATCTCCTCCTGGGCCGGGCGCTACCCCTCGACGCTTACCGGGCCGGCCTACAACGCCACCAAGCGCGCGGTGATCGCGCTCTCGGAATCGATCAACATGGAGGAGTGCGCCAACGGCATCCGTGCCACTTCGATCCTGCCTGGCGAAGTGGCCACCCCGATTCTGGAGAAGCGCCCGGTTCCGCCTTCCAAGGAGGAGCGCGCCCGCATGGCGCAGCCGGAGGATTTCGGCAAGGCGATTCTGTTCATCGCGACGATGCCGGCGCGCACCTGCGTCAACGAGCTGGTCGTCAGCCCCACCGCCAACCGCTTCTACCTGGGCGGCATCGAAGCACCGAAGAATTGATCTTCTTCCGCGTCGCGCTGCCGTTCATCGCGGGGTTCTTCGTCTCGTACATGTACCGCGCGGTGAACGCGGTGCTCGGACCCACGCTCGCCGTCGAGTTCGGCCTCAGCGCCGGCGGCCTGGGCCTGCTCACCAGCATGTACTTCCTGTCCTTCGCCCTGTTCCAGCTGCCGCTCGGGCTGCTGCTGGACCGCTTTGGGCCGCGGCGCGTGAACGCGACCCTGCTGCTGGTCGCCGCCGGCGGCGGCGCCTGGTTCGCCTCGGCGCACTCGGCGGCCGAGGCGATCGCCGCGCGCGCACTGATCGGCCTCGGGGTGTCGGGCTGCCTGATGTCGACGATCCTCGCCTTCGTGCTGTGGTATCCGCGCGAGCGCCTCGCGACCATGAACGGCATCGCCTTCGCCTCCGGCGCACTCGGCTCGATCACGGTCAGCGTGCCGCTCGAGCTTCTGCTGCGGGTCTGGCCGTGGCGCGAGGCGTTCCTGCTGCTGGTCGGCGCGACGCTCGCGGTGAGCCTCACGCTCTGGTTCTGGGTGCCGGAGCGCAGCGCGCGCCCCAGCGGCGCGACCCTGGCCGCGCAGTTGCGCGGCATGGGCAGACTCGTCGCCGACGCCGGATTCCGACGCATCGCGTTCGCCATGGCGGCGAGCCAGATTGCGGCCATGGCCCTGCAGACGCTGTGGATGGCGACCTGGCTGCGCGACGTTGCCGGCTACACGCCGCCGGAGGTGGCGCGCGGCCTGCTTGCGGCCAACGTGGCGATGATCGCCGGCTATCTCGGCTTCGGGCGCGCGGCGGACTTTCGTGCGCGGCATGGCAAGAGCGTGCTGCCGCTGCTCGCCGGCGGGCTCGCGCTGGCCTCGTTCAGCCTCGCGCTGCTCGCGCTCGGCACGCGCACCTGGAGCCTGCTGCTGTGGTGCACCTTCGTCGGCGGCAGCACCGCGATCGTTCTTTCCTTTTCGCTCCTGTCGCGCCGCTATCCGAAGGAAATGGTCGGGCGCGCGAACACCGGGGTCAACGTGTTCGGCTTTTCCGGCATGTTCCTCGGCCAGTGGGGCATCGGCGCGGTGCTCGACCTGTGGCCGCAGACCGCCACGGGCTACGCGCCCGGGGCCTATAGCTGGGCGTTCGGGATCGCCTGGGCGATCCAGTTCGCAGGCCTCGTCTGGCTCTGGAGCGGCAGGCGGCTGCTCGAGCGCCCGCTCGAGCCGGCCGGCGCGGGCTAGGGCTTGCGCGCGCGCACGGTACCGATCGCCTTCGCGACCAGGCTGCCGTCTTCGTTCCTCGCTTCGCCTTCGGCGAAGATGATGCTGCGGCCGTTCTTGAGCACCCGCGCCTCGGCCACGAGCCGCGGCCCGGTGCCGGCGCCGATGAAGCTGGTGCTCAGGTCAATCGTCATGACCCCGGTCGAATCGGGATGAAGCGTGCGCGCCGCGGTGCACAGCGCGACGTCGAGCAGCGTCATGATCACGCCGCCGTGCGCGGTGCCAAAGCTGTTGGTCATATGGGGCTCGAGCCTGAGCGCAAGGCGCGCGGTGCCTTCGCCCAGCGCTTCGGTCGCGAGGCCCAGGTGGGCGATGAAGGGAATCTTCTTCTGGTATTCGCGCGCGAAGGCGGGGTCGTGCTTCATATCAGCCCGGCGCCGCCGTCGACCGCGATCGCCTGCCCGGTGATGTGGCGCGAGGCCTCCGACGCCAGCAGCACCGCCAGTCCCTTCAGGTCCTCTTCGCTGCCGAGGCGCTTCGTCGGCGTCAGCTCGGCCACCAGCTTGCCTACCGTGTCGAGCGTGCCCTTGGTCATCTTGGAGGGAAAGAACCCGGGACAGATCGCGTTCACCGTGATGCCGTGCTCGCCCCACTCGGCGGCGAACTGGCGCGTCAGGCCCACCACGCCATGCTTGGTCGCGTTGTAGGCGATGGTGCGCACCACGCGCGGATCGCTCGCCATCAGCCCCGCGACCGAGGCGACGTTGACGATGCGGCCCCACTTGGCGGGGATCATCGATTTCTTCGCGATCTGCTGCGAGGCGAGGAAGGTCCCGGTCAGGTTCAGGTTCACCAGCTTGTCCCAGGCCTCGAGCGGATGGTCCTCGGCCGGCGCGCCCCAGGTGGCGCCGGCATTGTTCACCAGGATGTCGACCTTGCCGTATTTCTTCAGCACCGCATCGACCAGCGGCGCGATCTGCTCGCGCTTGCCCAGGTCGCAAACGTAGGGCGCGGCCTCGACTCCGAGCTTGGCGAGGTGCGCGACTGCCGCGTCGAGCTCGTCCTTCTTGCGCGCGGTCAGCGCGACCTTGGCGCCCATCTCGCCCAGCGCTTCGGCGATCTGCAGGCCCAGCCCGCGCGAGCCGCCCGTGACGACCGCAATACGCCCGTTGAGGTCGAACAGCTTCTTCACGCTCATGCGCTTCTCCTTCGCAGGGGGAACCGAAATTCTAGCCGAATTGATACACTGCGCACTTTTTTGGATTCTGCATGCAACTTGTCTGCCTCGATTTGGAAGGCGTCCTGGTGCCGGAGATCTGGATCGAAGTCTCGAACCGAACCGGCATCGAGGCGCTCGCGCGCACCACGCGCGACGAACCCGACTACGACAAGCTGATGCGCTACCGGCTCGACCTGCTGCGCCACCACGGCCTGCGCCTGGCGGACATCCAGCAGGTGATCGCGTCCATGGCGCCGCTCGAGGGCGCGCCCGCGTTTCTCGACGCGCTGCGCGCGCGCTATCAGGTGGTGATCCTGTCCGACACGTTCTACGAGTTCGCCGGCCCGCTCATGCGCCAGCTCGGCCGCCCGACGCTGTTCTGCCACGGCCTGGAGGTCGGCGCGGACGGCTTCGTCGCGCGCTACCACCTCAGGATGGCGGACCAGAAGCGCGCCGCGGTGCGCGCCTTCCGGGGCCTCAATTACCGCGTGATCGCCGCCGGCGACTCCTACAACGACACCGCGATGCTCGCTGCGGCCGACACAGGGATCTTCTTTCGTCCGCCGCCGTCGATCGCGGCGCAGTTCCCGCAGTTCGGGGTCACGCAGACCTACGCCGAGCTCGAGGCCGCGATCGGCGCGGCCGCCTAGCCGCCGAGCTTGCCCTTCAGGTAGGCCAGCAGGTCGTCGAGCGTCACCAGCTTGGCGTAGTCGGTCTCGGGGATCTCCACCTTGAGGCGCTCGTGCAGCGCGACGAGGAAATTCAGCCAATCCATCGAGTCCAGGTCGACCTGGCTGCGCAGCGGCTTGTCGCCGCGCAGCTCACTCGGCTCGAGCTCGGGCGCGATCGTGGCGAGGATTCCCAGCACCTGGGATTTGAGCTCTTCGGGCGTCACAGTTCCTCCGGTCGTTGCAGCTGTTCGCGCAGCGCCGCCAGGAAGCGCGCGCCGCGGTGGCCGTCGCTCGCGCGATGATCGCCCGAGAGCGTCGCCGTGACGAGCGGCGCGGCGCGCAGCGCGCCGTCCTCGGCCCAGGCCCGCTCGGCGATGCGGCCGAAGCCTACCAGCGCGACCTGCGGCGGATAGATGACTCCGTAAACCGTCTCGACTCCCTGTTCGCCGAGATTGGTGACGGTGATCGTGGGGTCGGACATCTCCGAGCTGCGCAGCGAGCCGGCGCGCGCGCGCTTGACCAGGTCGGACAGCGCGCGCATCAGCTCATCCAGGCTGCGCTCGTCGACGTCGTGGATCGCGGGCGCGACCAGTCCGCCCTGGCGCATCGAGATCGCCACCCCGACATGTATTCCGGTGCCGGGTTGGTAGCCGCCCTCGCGCCAGAAGCCGTTCAGCTCGGGAAATTTTCTAAGCGTCAGCGCCACCGCCTTGAGCTGCAGCGCGCCCATCAGGATCCGCTCGGTGACCGGGCGGGCCTCGTTCACTCGCGTGAGATGCTCGAGCGCCTTGTGCATCGGGATCGTCTCGGCGAGGTAGTAGTGCGGAATCTCCCGCTTGGAGCGGCTCATCGCCGCGCCGATCGCCTTGCGCATCTCCGCCTGGCGGTCGGGCGCAGACGGGGCGGGGCTTGTTTCTCTTGTTGCAGTCTTTTCTACGTCGGCAAGCGTGACCGCCCCGTGCGGTCCAGTCCCCGTGACCTTGTCGATGTCGACGTCGAGCTCGTGCGCGCGCTTGCGCGCTGCGGGAGAGGCGGGCTTGCGAAGCGAAGGAGGAACCGCTTTGGCCGGTGCGGGAGTGGCCGCAGGCGCAGGCGCAGGCGCCGGCGCAGCAGCAGGGGCGGGAGCAGGAGCAGGAGCAGGAGCAGGAGCAGGAGCAGGAGCAGGAGCAAGAGCAAGAGCAGGAGCAGGGGCTGCTTCACCGGCGCCGCTCAGTTTCGCCATCACGGTCCCCACCGGGATCGTTTCTCCCGGCTGCGCAATCAGCTCTTCGACCACGCCGTCGTGCCAGATCTCGACCTCGACCGCGGCCTTCGAAGTGTCGACCACCGCGATCACCTGGCCGCGCTTGACTGCGTCGCCGGGCTTGACCTTCCATTCGAGCAGCTTGCCCTGGTCCATGTCGGCGCCGAGCGAGGGGAGCTTGAACTCGATCATCCGAACAGTCCTTTCGCCGCGGCGACGATCTTGTCCGGCTGCGGCAGCGCCGCTTCTTCCATGTGCCTGGCGTAGGGAATCGGCACTTCCTCGCTGCACACGCGCGCGAGCGGCGCGTCGAGCTCGTAGAACGCCTGCTCGACGATCCTCGCCATCAGTTCGCCCGCCAGGCTGCCGGTCTTCCAGCCCTCGTCGACGATCACCGCGCGGCGGCACTTGCGCACTGAGGCCATGACGGTCTCGTCGTCGAGCGGCCTGAGCACGCGCAGGTCGATCACCTCCGCGTCGATACCGTCCTTGCCGAGCATGTCGGCGGCTTTGAGCGTTTTCGGCAGCGAGCCGCCGTAGGTGATGAGGCTTACCGCGCTGCCGGGTCTTCTGACCATTGCAGACTTGATATCCGTCGACCACGGCTCGGGCAGCTCGCCTTCCACGTTGTAGAGCGCGGCGTGCTCGAAGATGATGACCGGGTCCGGGTCGGCGAGCGCCGGCGCGAGCATGCCGCGCGCGTCCTCGACCGTGGCCGGCGCCAGCACCTTGATTCCGGGGATGTGGGCGTACCAGTTCTCCAGGCTGTGCGAGTGCTGCGCGGCGATCTGGCGTCCGGCGCCTGTCGCCATGCGTATCACCAGCGGCACCGAGAACTGGCCGCCCGACATATGGCGGTAGAGCGACGCGGTGTTCACAATCTGGTCGAGCGCCAGCAGGCTGAAGTTGACCGTCATCACTTCCACGATCGGCCGCATTCCGCCGAGCGCCGCGCCGATGCCGGCGCCGGTGAAGCCGAGCTCCGACAGCGGCGTGTCGCGGATGCGCTCGGGACCGAACTCCTGCAGCAGGCCCTTCGTCACCGCGTAGGTGCCGCCGTAGCGGCCGACGTCCTCGCCCATCAGGAATACGCGCGAGTCTGCGGCGAGCGCCTCGCGCAGCGCCTCTCGCATCGCCTCGCGGTAGGAGATCTTCTTCATGCAGCGGTCACGTCCCGCGTGAGGTCCTCGACCGGCTCCCAGCTGCCGGCCTCGGCGAATGCCACTGCGTCCTCGACCTCTTTCGCCACCTCGGCGTCCAGAGCGAGGAAATCCTCCTCGCTTATCTTCTGCTCGGTCTTCAGGCGCGCGGTGTAGGTGTGAAGCGGCCCTCGCGTCTTCCACTCCTCGACTTCCTGCTTCGAGCGATAGAGCTCGGGGTCGAACATCGAGTGCGCGCGGTAGCGGTAGGTCTGGAACTCGACGAAGAACGGACCCTTGCCCTCGCGCACGTGCGCTTGCGCCTGTTTGGCGGCTTCGTGCACCGCGACGATGTCCTGCCCGTCCACTTTCGTGGTCGGCACGCCGTAGGAGGCGGCCTTCGCGCACAGATCGGTCTGCGACTCCGACCTCGCGAGCGCCGTGCCCATCGCGTAGAGGTTGTTCTCGCAGCAGAACAGTGCCGGTACGCGCCACAGCACGGCGAGGTTGAGCGCCTCGTGGAATGCGCCCTCGGCCATCGCGCCTTCGCCGAAGAAGCAGGCGGTGACGCGCTTGACCTCATGCAGCTTGTCCGCGAGGGCGAGCCCCACGGCGAGCGGCAGGCCGCCGGCGACGATCGCGTTGCCGCCGTACAGCCGCAGCTTGGCGTCGAACAGGTGCATCGAGCCGCCGCGGCCACGCGAGCAGCCCTCGCGCTTGCCGAACATCTCGGCCATGATGGTTCGCATCGGCATGCCGCGCAGCAGCGCGTGGCCGTGCTCGCGGTAGGTGGCGACGATGTTGTCCTCGGCCTGGAGCGCGTGGATCGCGCCGGTGGCCACCGCCTCCTCGCCGATGTACAGGTGCAGAAAGCCGCGGATCTTCTGCTCGCCATAGAGCTCGGCGGCGCGCTCCTCCATGCGCCGGATGCGCAGCATGTCGCGTACCATGCCGAGCGCGAACTCGCGCTCCCATGGCACCGGACCCGAAGGCGGCGGGGCGATCGTCATTCGGACTCCAGCGTCGAGGTGTCGCCCTCGGGCAGTCCGAGCTCGCGCGCCTTGAGCAGGCGACGCATGATCTTGCCGCTGCGCGTCTTCGGCAGCGAGGGCTGGATCTCGATCTCTTTCGGCGCCACCGCCGCACCCAGGCGCTTGCGGGCGTGAGCGAGAATTTCGCTGCGCAGTTTTTCGCTTTCCTGAAAACCTTTTTTCAGTGAAACGAACGCCTTGACCACCTCGCCTACCATGGGGTCGGGTTTGCCGATCACGCCCGCTTCCGCCACCGCGGGGTGCTCCATCAGCGCGCTTTCGACCTCGAACGGCCCTATCAGGTGCCCGGCCGACTTGATCACGTCGTCGGCGCGCCCCACGAACCAGTAGTAGCCGTCGGCATCGCGCCTGGCCAGGTCGCCGCTCAGGTACCAGCCGTCGCGGAAGCACTTGCGGTAGCGCTCTTCCTCGTGCAGGTAGCCGCGGAACATCGACGGCCAGCCGGCCTTGAGCGCCAGTTCGCCTTCGATGTCGGGCTTGGTGACGATCTTGATGCCGTTGTCTGATTTGTCACGTTCGACAATGCACGCTTCGACCCCCGGCACCGGCAGGCCCATCGAGCCCGGCTTGACGTCGAGCGCGGCGAAGTTGGAGATCATGATGCCGCCGGTTTCGGTCTGCCACCAGTTGTCGTGGATCGGTAGCCCCAGCGCCTCCTCGCCCCACCACACCGCTTCCGGGTTGAGCGGCTCGCCGACGCTGGCGACGAACCTGAGCGCGGGGAAGGCGCGCTTGCGCGCGAGTTCGGCGCCGGATTTCATCAGCATCCGGATCGCGGTCGGCGCGGTGTACCAGACCGAAACCTTCTGTTCTTCAAGGATGCGGTACCAGCGCTCGGCGTCGAACTCGGCTTCGTCCACCACGCTGGTGACCCCGTGCAGCAGCGGCGCGATGATGCCGTAGGAGGTGCCGGTCACCCAGCCCGGGTCGGCGGTGCACCAGAAAACATCCTGCGGATGCAGGTCGAGCGCGTAGCGGCCGGTGACGAAGTGCGTCAGCACCGCGCCGTGCACGTGCACCGCGCCCTTGGGCTTGCCGGTCGTGCCGCTAGTGAAGTGCAGCAGCGCCATATCCTCGGCTCCGGTGCGCACCGTGTCGAATTCCTCTGATGCTTCACTCATCATGCGCGCGAACTCGGGCGTGTCGACCTCGAGCACGTGCTCGAGCGTCGGCAGCCCGGCGCGGACCTTCGCCACCTTGCGCCGGTACAGCTCGCTGGTGGTGACGAGAAGCTTGCCGTCGCCGAGCTTGACGCGAGTGGCGATCGGCTCGGGGCCGAAGGCCGAAAACAGCGGCGACACCACGCTGCCGTTCTTCAACGCGCCGAGCACCGCGATGTAGAGCTCGGGAATCCGCCCCGAGAGCACGAACACGCGTTCGCCCCTGCCGACGCCGCGCGCGCGCAGCAGGTTGGCGAAGCGGCTCGTGAGGCGCGAGAGTTCGGCGTAGGAAACGTCTCGCTGTCCTCCCTGCGCCGAAAGAAAACGGAACGCGACTTTGTCGCTCGCCGCGTGGCGCTCGACTGCCTCGTGGGCGATATTCAGCCCGCCGCCCGGCAGGCCTGCGAGCTCGCGTCGCGCGGCGTCCCAGCTGAAGCCGGCGCGCGCCGCGGCGTAGTCGACCAGGTTCGGTGCGACCGCCTGCTGGCCGGCGCGTTTGCGAATGATGCGCGGCCGTTCCATGGCCCCACGCTAGCGGCCCGCTGCGGGCGCCCCTTGACCGGGGTCAAAGGGCGGTGCGGCGCTACTGCTTCAGCTGCAGCGACTTGTACTCGAGGAACTCTTCCAGGCCGTAGGTACCGGCCTCGCGGCCATGGCCGGACTGCTTGAAGCCGCCGAAAGGGGCGTTCATGTTGAACGCCCCGCCATTGACGTCGACCTGACCGGCGCGGATACGGCGCGCAACCTTCTGCGCGCGCGCCTCGTCCTTGCCCCAGACCGCGCCCGCCAGGCCGTAGGGCGTGTCGTTGGCGATGCGGATCGCCTCTTCTTCGTCGGTGTAGGCGATGATCGACAGCACCGGGCCGAAAATCTCTTCCTGCTCGATGATCGAGCCGGGCTTGACCTTGCCGAAAACCGTCGGTTTGACGAAGTAGCCGCCCGGCACCCCCTCGGGCTGCTCGGCGCCGCCGGCGAGCAGCTGCGCGCCTTCCTGCACGCCTTTCTGGATGTAGTTGCGCACGCGCTCGCGCTGCGCCGCCGAGGAGAGAGGACCGAGCCGGGTCGTCTCCGACAGGGGGTCGCCGAGCGTGAAGCCGTTCGCGACTTCCACCGCGATCTTCGCGGCTTCTTCGTATTTCGACGCCGGCACCAGCATCCTGGTCAGGGCGGTGCAGGTCTGGCCGGAGTTGAGGTAGCAGCCGTTGACCGTGCCCTTTACTGCGGCGGCGAGGTCGGCGTCGTCCAGGATCACCGAGGGCGACTTGCCGCCGAGCTCGAGCGCGACGCGCTTGACGCCCTGCGCCGCGACTTCCGAGATGCGCTTGCCGGCGCGGGTTGAGCCGGTGAACGAGATCATGTCGACTCCGGTATGGCGCACCAGCGCTTCGCCTACCGCCGGGCCGAACCCCGTCACCAGGTTGAACACGCCCTTCGGCAGGCCGGCCGCCTCGATCACCTCGGCCAGCACGAATGCGTTGAACGGCGCCACTTCCGAGGGCTTGAGCACCACCGTGCAGCCGGCGGCGAGCGCGGGCGCGATCTTGAGCGCGATCTGGTGCAGCGGGTAGTTCCAGGGCGTGATCGCGACCACGACGCCGACCGGCTCGCGCATGACGAGCGAATTGCCCACGCGCTCCTCGAACTTGAATTCCTTCAGCAGCTTGGCGTAGTTGGCGAAATTCGCGATCGGCAGCCCGGCCTGGATGCGCCCGGCGAGCTTGATCGGCATGCCCACTTCCTGCGCGATGAGTTTCGCCAGCTCGTCGGCGCGCGCCTTGAGGCCGGCGGAGATCTTCTGCAGGAACTCGGCGCGCTTCTCGGCCGGCGTGTGCGACCAGCCCTCGAGCGCGGCGCGCGCGGCAGCGACCGCTGCGTCGGCGTCCTTCTCGTCTCCCGCCGGGACCTTGCCCATCATTTCGCCGCTGCCCGCGTTGTGGACCTCGATCGCTTCCTTGCCGGACGGAGCGACCCAGTGGCCGCCGATGTAGAACTTGTCGCGCGAGTGCATCTGAACCTCCTTGTCGAGTGGCGTATTTTAGCCGAGCGGCCGCGCTATACTCCGCGGCGGGATCGGACAGGGAGATATATTGCATGGGGCAATCCGCACGGGCTGTTGTGTGCCGCGAACTGAACAAGCCGGTGGTGGTCGAGTCGATCACGGTAGACCCGCCGCAGCGCGGGGAGGTGATGGTGAAGCTCGGCGCCTGCGGCGTGTGCCACTCCGACCTATCGGCGACCAACGGCACCATTCCGCTGCCGCCGCCGCTCGTGCTCGGGCACGAGGCGGCCGGCGAGGTGATCGCGGTGGGCGAGGGAGTCAGCGGGCTCGCCGTCGGCGATCACGTGGTGTCGTCGTTCATCTACATGTGCGGCAAATGCCGCTTCTGCTCGATGGGCCGGCCGGTGCTTTGCGTCGAGCAAGGCAAGGCGCTGACCACGCTTCCGGACGGCACGCTGCGCACCAGGGACGCGCAGGGCCAGCCGCTTAATATCTTTTCGGGCTGCGGCGTGATGGCGGAGTACGCGACGCTGCACGTCGACAACGTGGTCAAGATCGATCCCAAGATTCCGTTCGACCGCGCGGCGCTGGTCGGTTGCGCGGTGACCACCGGCGTGGGCGCGGTGTTCAACACCGCGCGCGTGGTTCCGGGCGCAAGCGTGGCGGTGTTCGGCTGCGGCGGGGTCGGCCTGAACGTGGTCCAGGGCGCCGCGATCGCCGGCGCCGGGCGCATCGTCGCGATCGATTCGATGGAATCGAAGCTCGAGCTGGCACGAAAATTCGGCGCCACCGATACGCTGCTGGCCAAGCCGGGCGAGGATCTGACCAAGCCGCTCAAGAAGCTGACCGGCGGTGGCGCGGATTACGCCTTCGAGTGCGTCGGCAGCGGCGAGCTGGCGGCGGCGGCCTACCGGGCGACCGGGCGCGGCGGGGTCACGGTGGTCGTCGGCGTCGCCAAGCCCGGCGACTCGACTTCGGTGCGCACGATGACGCTGCCGTTCGAAGAGAAGACGCTCACCGGCAGCTACTTCGGCTCGTGCGTGCCGCGCATCGACTTTCCGCGCATGCTCGGACTGTACATGCAGGGCAAGCTCAAGCTGGACGAGCTGATCACGCGGCGCTATTCGATCGACGAGGCGCCACAGGCGTTCGCAGACCTGGAGTCCGGCAAGAACGCGCGCGGCGTGATCGTGTTCTGAGATGGCCGTCGCGGATCCGGCAACGGGGCGCATCCTGGTCGTCGACGACCAGCGCACCAACGTCGAGCTGATGGCGGATCTGCTGCGCCAGCGCGGCTACGAGGTGCGTACCGCGCTCGACGGCGAGCATGCGCTCGAAATCGTGCGCAGCGAGCCGCTCGACCTGGTGGTGTCCGACATCATGATGCCGGGCCTCGACGGCTACGAGCTGTGCCGCCGCTTGCGCGCCGGCGCCGAGACCGCGCTCCTGCCGGTGGTGCTGGTGACTTCGCTCGACCCGCAGGCGGAACGGCTCAAGGGGATCGAGGCCGGCGCGGACGACTTTCTGTCCAAGCCGGTCAACTGGACCGAGCTGTTCGCGCGCGTGAGGTCGCTGTTGCGCGTCAAGGCGCTGCAGGACGAGGTGCGGCGCCAGGCCGAAGCGCTGCGCGAATGGAACGCCAAGCTCGAGGAGCGCGTCGGACAGCAGGTGACCGCGATCCAGCGCCTCGGGCGCCTGAAGCGCTTCTTTTCCCCGCAGGTGGCAGATGCCATCGTCGCCGGCGGCGAGGAGATCCTGCGCCCGCACCGGCGCGAGATCACCGCGGTGTTCCTCGACTTGCGCGGCTTCACGGCCTTTACCGACCGCGCCGATCCGGAGGAAGTGCTCGAGCTGCTGCGCGCATACCACAGCACGCTGGGGCAGATCGTGGCCGAGTTCGGCGGCACGCTGGAGCACTTCGCCGGCGACGGCGTGATGATCTTTTTCAACGATCCGTTCCCGATCGACCGTGCCGCGGAGCGCTCGGTGCGCATGGCGCTCGGCCTGCAGCAGGCCTTCACCCCGATCGCGCGGGCCTGGGCCAGCCTCGGGCAGGAGGTCGGGCTCGGGATCGGCATCGCCCAGGGCGAGGCGACGCTGGGCGTGATCGGGTTCGAGCAGCGCTGGGAATACGCTGCGATCGGCAACGTGCCGAACCTTGCGGCCCGGCTATGCGGCGAGGCGCGCGCGGGGGAGATCATCGTCGACGGCCAGACCGAGGCCGACCTCGCGCAGCTGGCGCACACCGACCAGATAGGACCGCTTCAGCTGCGCGGCTTCGCCCAACCGGTACCCGCGTTCCGCGTCACTGCCTTGAAGAGTTGAGAAATCGGGGTCAGAGTGGAATTCTTCGGAATTCGACTCTGACCCCGATTTTGGACCGGAATGCGCTCGCGCTACGTCGATAACGGCAACGGGCTGAGGGTACATCTGCTCGAAGCGGGCGAGGACGGTCGCCCGGGCGTGCTGCTGCTGCACGGCTTTCCCGAGCTGGCCTGCAGCTGGCGCAAGGTGATCCCGGCGCTCGCCGCGGCGGGCTTTCACGTCGTCGCGCCGGACCAGCGCGGCTACGGCCAAACTACCGGCTGGGACGCCGACTACGACGGCGACGTGGACTCGTTTCGCCTGCTCAACCTGGTACGCGACGCGCTCGGTCTGGTGTCGGCGCTCGGCTGGCGCTCGGTGGCGGCGGTGGTCGGGCATGACTTCGGCGCCGCGGTCGCGGCCAATTGCGCGCTGCTGCACCCCGAGGTGTTCCGCTCGGTAACGCTGATGAGCGCGCCGTTCGGGGGTCCCGCCACCCGGGACATCGGCGCCGAGCTGGGCGCGCTGCCGCGCCCGCGCAAGCACTACCAGTGGTACTACTCGACGCGCGAGGCGAACGACGACATGTGGCGCTGCGCGCAAGGGGTGCACGCCTTCCTGCGCGCCTACTTCCACATGAAGAGCGCCGATTGGCCGGGCAACAAGCCGTTTCGTCTCGCGTCGTGGAGCGCCGCCGAGCTGGCCAAAATGCCGACCTACTACATCATGGACCGCGACCGGACGATGGCCGAGACGGTGGCGCCCGAGATGCCCGCGCACCCCGCGCCCTGGCTGACCGAGGACGAGCTGGCGGTCTACAGCGCGGAATACGCGCGCACCGGCTTCCAGGGCGGGCTGCAGTGGTACCGCTGCCGCACCGAGGGCCGCAACGGCGACCTGGCGTCGTCCGCCGCGCAAACCATCGGCGTGCCCTCGATGTTCATCGCCGGCGCGAGCGACTGGGGCATCTACCAGGTGCCCGGGGCGATCGAAGCGATGCAGCACAACGCCTGCACGCGCATGCGGGGCTGCCATCTGGTCGAAGGCGCCGGGCATTGGGTGCAGCAGGAAAGGGCTGAAGAGGTAATCCGCCTGCTGCTCGAGTTCCTCGCCTAGCCCAAAATCGAGGTCAGCCCCCGATTTCCACGCTCACCACCGGGGCGGGGGTTTGCGCATGAGGACCAGCCGGCCGTCTTGCTTTACGAGGTAGCCGCCCTCGGCCAGGTCGGAAAAGATCCGACTAATCATTTCGCGCGAGGCGCCGACACGCTGCGCGATGTCCTTCTGGGTGAGCTTTTCCTCGATGATGAGACACCCGTCGCGCTCGGCGGCGAGCTCAAGCAGCAGGCGCGCGACACGGCCGTAGACGTCGACGAACGCCAGGTCGCGCACGCTCGAGGTGAGGCTGCGCACCCGGTGCGCGAGCTTGCGGATCAGGTGCAGCGCGAACTCGGGCTGCCCGGACATCAAGTCTGCCAGGTCAGCGCGCCGCAGCACCGCGCAGCGGCAGTCTTCCAGCGCCATCACGGAGGCCGAGCGCGGCCCGCCGTCGAGCGTCACCTCGCCGAAGTACTCCCCCGCGCCGAGCTGGTTGAGCTGCACCTCCTTGCCGTCGGCGTCGGAAACGAACACCTTGGCGCGCCCGGTCACCAGCACGTAGAGCGAGTCGGAATCGTCGCCCTCGGTAACGATGATGGCGTTCTTGTGAAAGGTGCGCAGGACCGCCTGCTGCGCGACCTGCTGCAGCAACGCCTCGGGCAGGGCCTCGACTGAAGCAGCGTTCATAACGCGTCCCCCGGCTGCCGCATTGTGCAACCGGCGCCGGCGAGGCCGCAAGCCGCTCTTTGCAGGGGATGTGAATCGGTCACACATTTGGTGCGTCGCCGATCACTGCATCTCCGCGTGAGGAAGCCTAGCTTGGTCGTGCAGCGCACAGAGGGCGTCTGGCCCAGCCGGCGCTCTGGATCAACCAGTGTTCAGGAGGATTGCTCCATGAAAACGAGAGACATCGGACTTGTGACGGGCACGCTGGCCTGCATGCTCGCCATACCCGTCTTGGCCCAGGGTTCGAAGGACTGGGTCGACATCAAGAGTCCGGACGAGCTGCGGGCCCTGTACTCGAACAAGACCTTCACGGGCGAAGTCTTCAGGCCTGCAGGGCGCATCTCCTTTGTTGGTTACTACCGGGCCGACGGAAGCGGGGTCCTCGTCGTGAATGGTCAACGTATCCCGCGAACCTGGGCGGTCAAGGGGGACGAGGTGTGCGTCACGGACTCCAGGGCCACGAACTGTTTGCGATTCCAGCGGAACAAGGCCCAGCGAAACCAAATCATTGGACTGCAGGGGGGGCAAAACACCTGGGCGATCCGGTTCACCGTGAAAGACGGCGTGCCGAAGTTCTAGAACAACCCAGTATTTGCATGGCGCAGGCGGCGCGAAATTGCCGCACGCCTATGCCCTAAAAAGGAGGCGTCATCATGACCACAGGACAATCCAGGTTTGCACTCTTGACTCTTCTTGCTTCGGCATGGCTGCTGACCACGGCCAGCCTCGCGCAGGCACAGACGAAGACCACGGTGCACTACAAGGAGGTTCACCACCAAATCGAAGGCCACATGTTCCCGGTGGGCGACGTTCCGGGCCACGTGTACGGAGACTGGGTAAGGAGAGGCCTGACGATCCTCGCCGACGGCGAAGTGGCCACCTATTCGGCACTCGGAGACATCGACATTACTAAAGGGAAAGGAACGATCTCCGGCTACGACACGACCACCTTCGCCGACGGTTCCTCCTGGTCCACCAGATTCGAGGGCCAGTTCTCGGTCGGCCCGAAGGGGCTGTGGATGATCCCGCACAAAGCCCGCTTCGTCAGCGGGACCGGCCGCTTCGCCGGAATTGAGGGAACGCTGGTGTACACCTCCCGGCAGATCGACAAGTCGAAGGAGTTCGCCGGGCTCGCGGAAACCGAGGGAACGGCCACCTACACCCTTCCTTCAAAGTGAGTTCGCCGAAACGTGTCGGAGCTCGCCGACTTCGTTCCAGCTTCACCCTGCAGCGACGCATAGGTCACAAGGAGCTACGTCAATGAAAATCCATCTACGGCAAGCAATCCTTCTAATACTCCCGTTCTTGCTGCTGTGTGCAACGTCGCAGGCGGCAGGGCAGGTCCTGGATACTGCGGCTGCGAGAAGCCTGCTATCGAATCGCCTGTGGCTGCTCAAACCAGCATCCTCTCCGGACCCCTACTTCTGGTCATGGAAGTCGGACGGATCAGTCTGCGTTCGATTCGAGGAGAAGAGCGCGAAGTGCGACGATACGGGGCGCTGGAAGCTTGATCACGGGCGTGTCTGCTACGACCTGACGTGGTGGGGCGAGAGCCTAGGATTCAGATCCGCCTGCTTTCGGATCGTGGCTCACGATAAAGGCCGATACGAGGCAATCGAGGACAACGGCGTGACCGCGTTTGAATTTACGGTTGCCAGATAGTCGAAAGTCACGTTCTCGAATCAAACCTACGTGCGGGGATGCCGAGCGTTGCAGATCGACATGGCGCCTAACTCTGCCGGGCTCGGCGTGTCGGCGCGCACCGCGGCGACCCACGTCAAGAACCTCTACTGCAATTGACCGGGCGCGATGGCGTGAATGCGTCACAGATTCCGTGGGACGTGCGCTGCATCGCCGGCGGATTGTTCGGCGTACCGTTTTCATGCGGCGCTTTACTGGCGTCCCGTCGGACGCCGGCGCCCGCACAGGGGTGAAGACATGAAACCGCAACTCAAGCTGAAACCACGATTCGCGAGCATGGGGCTGGTCGCGGCGCTTGCCGTCGCCAGTACCGCCGTTGCCGGGACCTTGCCGAAGGAGGGCAGTTACGATTACACCGCGTGCTGGTCGGGTGTCCCCACCGGGATCCGCTTCTCGAACACCGATTTCGCAATCAGCTACGAAATGACAGGCGCCAACCGCAGTAACCCACCCGGCGGCATGTTCGACAAGAATACATTCCGCTGCGTCGGAATGAACGCGACGTTCGGCAGCAAGCGCGTAGCAAGTACGGTCTGCGAGGCGATCGACCCAGACGGAGACAAGCGCCTGGCGTACTTCGCGCTGGGGAGAGACGGAAAGTACGTGAGGGAAGAAATTGCCGGAACGGGAAAGTACGACGGCATGGTTACCCACGGCAAGGTCACGCCGTTGGGCCCATTTCCCGTCATCAAGCCGGGAACGTTCCAGAACTGCAATCACCAGACGGGCACCTACAAGCTGAAATAGCCCCGCCCCGGGTAGCGGCGACCGCGCACCAAGGAGGAGTCATGAACAAGCAAAGCGTTCGACTCCGGCGTGACTTGATCGCGCCACGAAGCGCCGGCGTGAGCCGGTCGCGCCGGCGATGGCTACTCTGCGCCGGCGCGCTGCTCGCGGCGCCGCTGGCCCGGGCACAGCGGGCGGAGAAAGTGCATCGTGTGGCATGGGTCCTTACCACCAGTCCGATCGCCCAGCTGGTCGGGCCTGAGCCGGTACACCCGATCACCCGCGCGTTCGTGCACGAAATGCGCGCGCTCGGCTACGTCGAAGGGCGCAATCTCATTCTGGAACGCCGCTCGGCCGAGGGAGATCCCAAGCGCTACGCGCCGATCCTGGCCGGGCTGATCCGGAGCAAGACCGAAGTAATCGTGCTGGCCGGCAACACGGGGCTCAATCGGCTGGCGAAAGAAATGATCAAGACCATTCCGATCGTGATCTTCGCGATGAGCCAGCCGGTAAGAAGGGGGCTCGTGGCCAGCCTCGCACGGCCTGGGGGAAATATCACCGGGCTCACAGTACATAGCGGTGCGGAAAACGAGGCCAAGCGGCTGCAGCTACTGAAGGAAGCCATCCCCGGAGCCACGCGCGTCACCTACCTCGGACCCCGGGGGGCGTGGGACGACGCTGTCGGGCTGGCGGTTCGGCAAGCCGCCCCGCGCCTGGGCGTGCAGCTGCTGTTGGCCGAACATACGCCCACCAACCTCGGGGCCACCTTCGCGGCCATCGACCGCCAGCACCCGGATGCGTTGTTCGCGTCGCTCTCGGCGCAGACCTACGGCCAGCGCGAGCAGATGATCGACTATGCGCGCAAGGCGCGCCTTCCCGGTACGTACCCCTATCTCGTCATGGCCAACCTGGGCGGGCTGATGGCATACGGCGTCGATGTCGTCGATCTCGGCAGCCGGGCGGCCCACTACGTGGACAAGATCCTGAAGGGCGCAAAGCCTGCCGACATGGCGATCGAGCAGCCGACCAAGTTCAACCTCGTGCTCAATATGAAAACCGCCAACGCACTTGGGATCACGCTCCCGCAGTCGATTCTGCTGCGCGCGGACAAGGTGATCGACTGAGGGCGCACGACGCGCATAATCGCGTTTTGGGGGCTGGGGAGATGGCCGCGCGACTGAACTACGTTCAGGAACGGCCGACCACGCCGCGGACGCGGCGCAGCCGGCTGTTCCGCAAGTACTTCGCCCTGATCCTTGCGCTGGTGTCCGGCGCGCTGCTCGCCTCGGGCGCGATCGGCGTGTACTTCTCCTACCAGGAGAACAAGGCGGCGCTCGCCGGCCTGCAGCACGAAAAGGCGGTCGCCGCCGCGGCGCGTATCGGACAGTTCATGCGCCAGATCGAGCGCCAGCTCGGGTTCGCCGCGCTGCCGCAGCTCGGCGTAAAGGGCCTCGAGCAGCGCCACCTCGAGTTCATCAAGCTGCTGCGGCTCGTGCCGGCGGTCACCGACGTGGTCCAGCTCGATGCCTCGGGCCGCGAGCGACTCTCGGTTTCGCGGCTGGAAATGGACGCCATCGGCTCGGGCCGGGACCGGTCGCGAGAGCCGGCGTTCCGCGAGGCACGAGTCGGCGAGGTGTGGTTCGGGCCGCTTTATTTCCGCCAGCAAAGCGAGCCGTACATGACGATCGCGGTGCGCTCGGACCAGCAGCTGACCGAGGCGCGGGTGAACCTGAAGTTCATCTGGGACGTGATCACGCGCATCAAGGTGGGCAACAAGGGCAAGGCCTATGTGGTGAACGCCCGCGGCGACCTGGTCGCCGATCCGGACATCGGCCGGGTGCTGCGCAAGACCAACCTGTCTTCGCTCGCCCAGGTGAAGGCGGCGTTTTCCGCGACCGAGGACGCCCCGGCCATGATCGCCCGCGACCGGGAAGGGGTGGAAGTGCTGAGCGCCTTCGCGCCGATCGATCCGCCGGGGTGGACGGTGTTCGTCGAGCAGCCGGTGTCGGAGGTGTACGCGACGCTCAACGCCTCGATCTTGCGCACCGCCGCCCTGCTGCTGGCCGGCCTGGTGCTCTCCGCGCTGGTCGCGCTCGCCCTTGCGCGCGGCATGGTGCGGCCGATTCGACGGCTCGAGGAAGGAACGCGCAAGATCGGCGCGGGCGATCTCGGGCAGCAGATTGACGTGCACACCGGCGACGAGCTCGAGGCGCTCGCCGGGCAGTTCAACCAAATGACCGAGCGGCTGCGCGAGTCCTACGCCGACCTCGAGCAAAAGGTGGAGGCCCGCACCCGTGAGCTGGCCGACAAGAGCCGGCAACTCGAGATCGCCGACCGCCACAAGTCCGAGTTTCTCGCCAACATGTCGCACGAGCTGCGCACGCCGTTAAACGCGATCATCGGCTTTTCCGAGGCGCTGGGCGAAGGCCTGTTCGGAGAGCTCAACGCGAAGCAGCGCGAATACCTGGAGGACATCCATGCTTCGGGCAGGCACCTGCTCTCGCTGATCAACGACATCCTCGACCTCTCAAAGATCGAGGCGGGCCGCATGGAGCTCGACCTGTCGGCGTTCAGCGCGCCGGCGGCGATTGAGAACTGCGTGACGCTGGTGCGCGAGCGCGCGCAGCGGCACGATATCGCGGTCACGGTCGACATCGATCCGACGCTCGGTGAGCTGACTGCCGACGAGCGCAAGTTCAAGCAGATCCTGTTGAACCTCCTGTCGAACGCGGTCAAGTTCACCCCGGACGGCGGAAAAGTGGCGCTAGGCGCACGGGTCGAGCAAGGGCAACTCGAGGTGGCAGTCGCCGACAGCGGAAGCGGAATTGCCCCAGCGGACCAGGCCACGGTATTCGAAGAGTTCCGCCAGCTCGGCAAGAGTGGTGAGGGCACCGGGCTCGGCCTCGCCCTGAGCCGCAAATTCGTCGAGCTGCACGGCGGGACGATGGCGCTGCACAGCGAGCCCGGCAAGGGGTCTGTCTTCACCTTCACGCTGCCGCTCGAGCAATGAACCCGGTCCTGATCGTCGAGGACAACCCGAAGAACCTGAAGCTGGTGCGCGACCTGCTGCAAGCCAAGGGCTACGCGACGCTCGAAGCGACGAGCGCGGAGGAGGGGCTCGCACTCGCGCGCGAGCATTTGCCGGAGCTCATCCTGATGGATATCCGCCTGCCCGGGATGAGCGGCCTCGATGCGCTGCGCGCGCTGCGGGCCGACCCGGCGACCACGCGCATTCCCGTCATCGCGATCACGGCCTCGGTGATGCAACACAACCGGCGCGAGATCGAGGCGGCGGGGTTCGACGGTTTCATCGAGAAGCCGATCAACGTGCGTGGATTCCTGGAGACCGTGCGCGCGGCGCTGGAGACGGCGTCGAAATGAGCGCGCGCATCCTGGTGGTGGACGACACGCCGCAGAATGTGAAGCTGCTCGCGGATCTCCTGCGCGTAAAGGGCTACGAGGTCGGCACCGCCTCGAGCGGCGAGCAGGCGCTCGCGCAGATTTCCGCCGAACCGCCCGACCTCGTGCTGCTCGACGTCATGATGCCCGGGCTGAGCGGATACGACGTCTGCCGTCGTCTGCGCGACGATCCGCGCACCGCCCTGCTGCCGGTGGTGCTCGTCACCGCGCTCGATGCGCACCAGGAGCGGGTGCACGGGATCGAGGCGGGGGCGGACGATTTCCTGTCCAAGCCGATCAATCAGCCCGAGCTCTTCGCGCGCGTGAAGTCGCTGTTGCGCATCAAATGTCTGCAGGACGAGCGGCTCGCGCGCCTTAAGGGTTTCTTTACGCCCGTTCTGGCGGAGGCCATCCTGGCGGGCGACGGCGAACGGCTGCTGGCGACCCATCGGCGCGAGGTGACTGTCGTATTCCTCGACCTGCGCGGATTCACCCCCTTCGCCGAGCGCGCCACGCCCGATGAAGTGATGGAGTTGCTGCACGCCTACCACGCCGCAATGGGCCGGCTGGTGCTCGCGCACGGCGGCACGCTCGAACGCTTCGCCGGCGACGCGATCATGGTGTTCTTCAACGACCCAGTGCCGCTCGAGGAGCCAACCCGCGAAGCCGTCGCCATGACGCTCGAAATGCAGCGCGCGTTCGCGCCCATCCGGGACGCCTGGCAGGCGCGCGGTCACGCGCTCGCGCTCGGCGCAGGAATCGCCCGCGGCACCGCCACACTCGGTGCGATAGGCTTCGAGGGCCGCTGGGACTACGCGGCGATCGGCAGCGTCACCAATCTCGCGGCGCGCTTGTGCGCCGAGGCCGGGGGCGGCGAAATCCTGGTAGACCAGCGCGTGGCGGCCGAAGTCGAGGGTTTCGCCGATCTCCAGCGAACCGGGCCGCTGACGCTGAAGGGGTTCTCGCAGCCGGTGCCCGCGTTCCGCTTGCGAGGATGGGAGGACAGGGCATGAGTCACATCAGTCGTCGAGACTTCTTGCTTGGCGCGAGCGCTCTACTCGCGGCGCCTCGTATCAGCCTGGCGCGCAGGAGGCTACCGGTGCTCGGAGTCCTGGGCCCGGGGCGCAAGCCGCCGCGGAGCAATCCAACGAGTCTGCTGTTCAGGCAACATTTGCGCGAGTTGGGCTGGGTCGACGGCAAGACCCTGCGCATCTACAACGCCTACTGCGGCGACGACCTCGACCGCCTGCCCGAACTGGCCAGAATGCTGGTGGCGAAGAAGGTGGACGTGATCTGGACTGGGAGCCCGTTGGGCGCAGTCGCCGCCGCGCGGGCGACGACCACCATCCCGATCGTGTTCTGGCGTGCCGGATTCCCGGTCGAGTACGGCCTTGTCGACTCCCTCGCCAAGCCGGGGCGCAACGTGACCGGCGTGGCCTGGTTCGCGAACGAGCAAATCTACGTCAAGCGATACCAGCTTCTGAGGGAGCTTGCACCGCACGCGGCGCGGGTGGCCACGATCATAGTTCCCACCAAGGTGGGGCCCGGCGTCTCGGGCGGCCCCGTCAACCTGCGATGGCTGATCGACAAGGTCAGCGCGGCGACGCAGGCAATGGCATTGGAGAGGCGGTTGTTCCCGGTGCGGAACCTCGCCGGTTTCAAGCCGGCGTTCGCCGCCATCGAGAAATGGGGCGCCGACGCCCTCAACGTGCTCGATCTCCCGCTGACGATTCTCGCGCGCAAGCAGATCATCGATTTCGCCCGGCGCCGCAGGCTGGTTGACGTATATGAAGCGCGCGAATGGGCTGAGGCGGGCGGGCTCATGTCGTACGGGATCGTCTTCAAGCCGACGTTGCTGCGCACCTTGGACATGGTCGATCGCATCCTGCGCGGGGCAAAGCCGGCGGACATCCCGGTCGAGTTGCCGAGCCAGTACGAGCTCGTGATCAACCTCGCCACCGCGAGGGAGCAAAAGTTCGAGGTTCCGCAGTCGATCCTGCTGCGCGCCGACCGCGTGATCGGGTGAGCTTGCTCTAGCGGCAGCCCAGCCGCCGCTCCTTTTCGTGCACCAGCGCAGTGAGCGTGTCGTTGACCGGCGCGGGGACGCCGACTTCGGCTCCAACGCGCGGAATCGAGCCGTTGATAACGCCGATTTCGGACTTTCGTTTCGCCATCAGGTCGAGCAGTACCGAGGGGCGGGCGTGCGGAATCTTGGAGCCGAAGTCGCGCACGTAGGTGACCGGGTCGCCGAAGCCGAGCTTGATGTTCTTCTTCAGCGCAACCTCGTACGCTTCGCGCGCGCAGGCCGCCGAGACGCGCGACAGGTCCGGGTCCTCCATCACTTCGATCACGGTCCGGTCGCTGATGCCGCAGGGGCCGGAGTAGGCGCAGTTGCAGATCAGCTTTTCCCACACCAGCTGGTCGATGTCGTCGAAGCACTTGACCCTGAATCCTGCGCCTTGCCACGCGTCGGCGACTTTCTGTAGGCGCGGCGTGACCGGGCCTGAGAATTCGCCCAGCCGCACCAGCTCCATGCCGTTGTGGTGCGCGTGGCCCGGGGCCTTCATCGAGGCGCCGAAGCCGCCGACCACGCCCACCATGACCTTGTCCTTGCCGAGCACCGAGGCCGCGCTGTCGGGCCCGCCGAGCCCGTTCTGGATCGACAGCACGACGGTATCGGGCCCAAGCAGGGATTTCGCCGACTCGGCCGCGTGCGCGACCTGCATCGCCTTGGTGGCGAGGATTACCAGGTCGCAGGCGCCCGCGTCCTTCGCCTCGGTGGTCGCATGTACGCGAACCGTGCGGTCGCCCGAGGCGCCCTCGAGCCGCAGGCCGTGCGCGCGCATCGCCTCGACGTGCTCGCGCCAGCTGTCGATTGCCCAGACTTCGTGCCCGGCGGCGGCGAACAGCCCGGCGTACACCGAGCCCATCGCGCCGCAGCCGACGATGCCTATCTTCACGCGACTTCGAACAGCCCGGCCGCGCCCATGCCGCCGCCGATGCACATCGTCACCACCACGAACTTCACCCCGCGGCGCTTGCCTTCGATCAGCGCGTGGCCGATCAGGCGGCTGCCGGTGACGCCGTAGGGATGGCCCACGGCGATCGCGCCGCCGTCGACGTTCAGGCGCTCGTTGGGGATGCCGAGCTTGTCGCGGCAGTAGATGACCTGCACCGCGAAGGCCTCGTTGAGCTCCCACAGGCCGATGTCTTCAATCTTCTTGCCGGTCTGCGCCAGCAGCTTGGGGATCGCAAACACCGGGCCGATGCCCATCTCGTCGGGCTCGCAGCCCGCCACCGCGAAGCCGCGGAACACGCCCATCGGTTTCAAGCCCTTCTTGGCCGCCATCTTGTCGCTCATCACCACCTGGGCCGAGGCGCCGTCGGAGAACTGGCTCGCGTTGCCGGCGGCGATCACGCCGCCCTCGATCGCGGGCTTGATCTGCGACACGCCCTCGTAGGTCGTGTCCGGGCGGATGCCTTCGTCCTCGGTGGCAGTGACGTCCTTGAGCGTCTCCTGGCTGGTCTTCTTGTCGATGACCTTCATCCTGGTGCTGATCGGGACGATCTCGTCCTTGAACTTGCCCTCGGCGCGCGACTTGGCGGCCTTGAGCTGGCTCTCGACGCCGTAGCGGTCCTGCGCCTCGCGCGAAATCTTGTAGCGCTTGGCGACCATCTCCGCGGTCTGCAGCATCGGCCAGTAGACCTCGGGCTTGTGCTCGACCAGCCAGGCTTCCTGGATCATGTGCTTGTTCGCTTCGTTCTGCACGCAGGAGATCGACTCGACGCCGCCGGCGATCATGATGTCGGCCTCGCCCTGCATGATGCGCTGGCTGGCGAGCGCCACGGTCTGCAGTCCCGAGGAGCAGAAGCGGTTCACGGTCATGCCCGAGGCCGTCACCGGCAGTCCCGCGCGCAGTGCGATCTGGCGCGCGATATTGGCGCCGGTCGCGCCTTCGGGGTTGGCGCAGCCCATGATGACGTCGTAGACCTCGCCCGGCTCGAGCTTGGCGCGCTCGAGCGCGTGCTTGACGACGTGGCCGCCCATGGTCGCGCCGTGGGTCATGTTGAGCGCCCCGCGCCAGCTCTTGCACAGCGGGGTACGCGCGGTCGAAACGATGACTGCTTCGGTCATATTCAGTTCTCCTAAAGGGGGCGTGGGGGTAAGGTGATTTTCACCCCCACGTCACTGGTTGAAGCGTTTGCCTTCCTTGGCGAGCTTGACCAGCAGCGGCGCGGGCTTCCACACCTCCCCCTGGTAGCCCTTCTGGAACTTCTCGATCGACGCCAGCACCTTGGGCAGGCCCACGGTGTCGGCATAGAACATTGGCCCGCCGCGGTACGCCGGAAAGCCGTAGCCGGTGAGGTAGACCATGTCGATGTCCGAGGCCCGCAGCGCGATGCCTTCCTCGAGGATGTAGGCCGCCTCGTTCACCAGCGCGTAGATCAGCCGCTCGACGATCTCCTCATCCGAGATCTGGCGCGGCTTGATCCCGATTTCCTCGCGGTAGTCGGAAACAATCTTGTCGACCGCCGGGTCGGGGATCGGCTTGCGGCTGCCCGCTTCATACAGGTACCAGCCTTTGCCGGTCTTCTGCCCATAGCGCCCCTGCTCGCAGATGCGGTCGCCCACGCGCGAGTAGACGAAGTTCGGGCGCTCGGCGTAGCGGCGCTTGCGGATCTCCCAGCCGATGTCCAGGCCCGCCATGTCGCCCATGGTGAACGGCCCCATCGCGAGGCCCCATTTCTGCGCCGCTGCGTCAACCTGCTGCGGGCTCGCGCCCTCGTCGAGCAGGAACAGGCTCTGCTGCCCGTACTTCTCAATCATGCGGTTGCCGATGAAGCCGTCGCACACGCCCGAGACCACCGGCACCTTCTTCAGCCGCTTGCCGAGCTTCATGGTGGTGGCGAGCACGTCCTTGGCAGTCTTCGCGCCGCGCACCACCTCGAGCAGGCGCATCACGTTCGCGGGCGAGAAGAAGTGCGTGCCGATCACGTCCTGCGGCCGCTTGGTGGTTGCCGCGATCTCGTTCACGTCCAGGGTCGAGGTGTTCGAAGCGAGGATCGCGCCCGGCTTCGCGGTCGCGTCGAGCTTCTTGAAGATGTCCTGCTTCACGTCCATCCTTTCGAACACCGCCTCGATCACGATGTCGGCGTCCTTTGCCGCCGCGATGTCGAGCGCGGGAGTGATGAGCGCCATGCGCTTGTCCATCTCTTCCTGCTTGAGGCGCCCCTTGGACACGGTGTTGGCGTAGTTCTTCTTGATCGTCGCCAGGCCCTTGTCGACCGCTTCCTGCTTCATCTCGATCAGCGTTACCGGAATGCCGACGTTGACGAAGCTCATCGCGATGCCGCCGCCCATGGTGCCGGCGCCGATGATCGCCGCCTTCCTGATTTCGCGCGTCGGCGTGTCCTCGGGCACGTCGGGGATCTTGGAGGTCTGGCGCTCGGCGAAGAACATGTGCCGCAGCCCCTTGGACTCGTTGCCTTCGACCAGGTAAGCTGAAGCGCTCGCGCTCGATCTTGCGTCCTTCGTCGAAGGGCTTGGTCACCGCGGCTTCGACGCAGGCGACGATCTCGAGCGGCGCCGGGAAGCCGCGCGAAGCCTTGCCGACCTCGGCGCGAGCCTGTTCGAAGAAGGCTTTCGGGTTGCCTTCGAGCTTGACCTTCATGTCGCGGATGCGGCGCGGGCCCTTGCCGTCGGCGAGGAGCTTTTTCGTGTAGGCGAGCGCGCCCTCGAGCAGATCGCCCTCGACGATCTGGTCGACCAGGCCGAGCGAGAGCGCCTTTTCCGCCGGCACCGGGTTGCCGGTCGTCATCATCCGGATCGCCTCCGCGGCGCCCACCACGCGCGGCAGGCGCTGCGTTCCGCCCGAGCCGGGCAGCAGGCCGAGCTTGACCTCGGGCAGGCCGAGCTGGCTCTTGGGCAGCGCCACGCGGTAGTGGCAGCCGAGCGCGAGCTCGAGACCGCCGCCGAGCGCAAAGCCGCCGATCGCCGCGACCATCGGCTTGCCGAACGCGTCCTGGGCTTCGTTGATTTCCGGCAGCGAAGGCGGAACGCTCATCTTCGGCGTATTGAACTCGCGGATGTCGGCCCCGCCCGAGAACGCCTTCGCCGTGCCGATCACGACCAGGGCCTTGACCGCCGGATCCGAGCCGGCTTTCTTGATGCCGTCCATGATGGCCGGGCGCAGCACGCTGCCCAGGCCGTTGACGGGAGGATTGTTGAGGGTGATGACGGCGATGCCGTCGCGTATCGAATAGGGCGCTGCGTCGCTCATGCGATGATCTCCGGATTGGATGGCCGCGCGGGGGGAGGGCCGATTTTACCGGTAACTGCGCTTCACTGCTTGACCGGCCGCGTGGCGCAAGAGTACTTTCGGCCGGCTGTGCCCGCACTATAAAAATGGATTCTGGAGAAGCCCGATGCTAGGCCTGATGATGGACGCCCCGCTGTTGATCACCGACCTGATCCGGCATGCCGATCGCCACCATGGCGAGACAGAGATCGTTTCCAAGACGGTGGAGGGCGGAATCCACCGCTACAACTACCGCGAGGCGCATAAACGCTCGCGCCGCCTGGCGAAGGCGCTCGCAGCGCTCGGGGTGAAGCCGAACGACCGCGTCGCCACGCTGGCCTGGAACGGCTACCGCCACTTCGAGATCTATTACGCGGTGGCCGGCAGCGGCGCGGTGATCCATACCATCAACCCGCGCCTGTTCCCCGACCAGATCGTCTACATCGCCAACCACGCGGAGGACAAGTTCGTCTTCTTCGACCTCACCTTCCTTCCCCTGGTGGAGAGGCTCGCGAGCCAGCTGAAGACGGTCAAGAGCTTCGTGCTGATGACCGACCGCGCGCACATGCCGAAGCAATCGCCGATCCCTAACCTGCTCTGCTACGAGGAGTTGCTCGAGGCGCAGGACGACAAGTTCGAGTGGCCTCGGCTCGACGAGCGCGCCGCGGCCTGCCTTTGCTACACCTCGGGCACGACGGGCAATCCCAAGGGCGTGCTGTACGCCCACCGCTCGACCATCCTGCACGCCTACGCCGCCGCGCTGCCCGACGGGCTCAGCCTCTCCGCGCGCGACGTGGTGCTGCCGGTAGTGCCGATGTTCCACGTCAACGCCTGGGGCCTGCCGTACTCCTGCGCTCTGACCGGCACCAAGCTGGTTTTCCCCGGGCCGCATCTGGACGGCAAGAGCCTGCACGAACTGTTCGAAGCCGAGCGCGTGACCATGTCGGCGGGCGTGCCCACGGTCTGGCTCGGGCTGCTCAACTACATGAAGGAATCGAAGCTGAAGTTCTCGACCCTGAAAGGCGTGGTCATCGGCGGCTCGGCCTGCCCGCCAGCCATGCTGCGCGCCTTCCAGGAGGACTACGGGGTGAACGTGCTGCACGCCTGGGGCATGACCGAGATGAGCCCGCTCGGCACCGTTTGCACTTTCAAGGAAAAGCACCTGACGATGGACAAGGAAGCGCGCTACGCGGTGCAGGCCAAGCAGGGCCGGGTGATCTTCGGCGTCGACATGCGCATCGTCGGCCAGGACGGCAAGGAGCTGCCGATGGACGGCAAGGCCTTCGGCGACCTGCAGGTGCGCGGGCCTTGGGTCACCACCGGCTACTTCAAGGGCGAGGGCGGCGACCCGCTGCAGGACGGCTGGTTTCCGACCGGCGACGTGGCCACCATCGATCCGGACGGCTACATGCAGATCACGGACCGCTCAAAGGACGTGATCAAGTCGGGCGGCGAGTGGATCAGCTCGATCGACCTGGAGAACGTCGCGGTGGCGCATCCGGCGATCGCCGAGGCGGCGGTGATCGGCGTCAAGCACCCGAAGTGGGACGAGCGCCCGATCGTGGTGGCGGTGAAAAAGCCCGGCCAGGAGGTCACCAAGGAGCAGCTGCTCAAGTTCTTCGAAGGCAAGATCGCGAAGTGGTGGATGCCCGACGACGTGGTGTTCGTGAAGGAGCTTCCGCACACGGCTACCGGCAAGCTGTCCAAGCTCACGATCCGCGATCAGCTCAAGGACTACGAGCTGCCGGCGGCATGAGATGAGCGCGAACGTCGTCGTCGAGACCAGGGACCGCGTCACGCGGATCGAGATCGCGCGCATCGACAAGAAGAACGCGCTCACGCTCGAGATGTACGGGGCGATCGGAAAGGCAATGTCCGCCGCCGAGGCCGATCCGCAGGTGCGCGCGATGCTGATCCACGGCAAGCCCGACTGCTTCACGGCCGGCAACGACCTGAATGATTTCCTCGAGCGCCCGCCGCACGGCGAGCGCTCGACCACCTTCGACTTTCTGCACCTGATCGCGGACCTCAAGAAACCGCTGGTCGCCGCGGTCGGCGGCGCGGCCGTCGGGATCGGCACCACCATGCTGCTGCACTGCGACCTGGTCTACGCGGCGCCGAACGCTCGCTTCCAGCTGCCGTTCGTTCCGCTCGGGCTGGTGCCCGAGGCGGGCTCGAGCCTGCTGCTGCCGGCGATCGCGGGCTACCAGCGCGCCGCGGAGCTGCTGCTGCTCGGCCAGCCCTTCGGCGCCGACAAGGCGCTTGCGGCGGGATTCGTCACCGAGATCGTGCCCGAGGGCGACCTGATCGAGTACGCGCGCAACGCGGCGCTGGCGCTGGCGGCGCTGCCGCCCGCGTCGGTGCGCCTGACCAAGCAGCTGATGAAGGCGCCGTATGTGCGCGCGGTAAGCGAGCAGATCGAGCACGAAGGCGGCGCATTCCGTGAGCGCCTTGGCTCGCCCGAGGCGAAAGAGGCGATGACCGCGTTTTTCGAGAAGCGCAAGCCGGATTTCTCGAAGTTTTCGTGACGCAGGCGGGCGCTATCGAGCACGGCTTCGCGCAGGTCAACGGCGTGCGGCTGCACTACGCGCGCTGCGGCGAAGGCCCGCTGATGCTGTTCCTGCACGGCTTTCCAGAGTTCTGGCGCGGCTGGAAGAAACCGCTCGAATACTTCGGCGCGCGCGGCTGGTGCGCGGTGGCGCCCGACCAGCGCGGCTACAACCTTTCGGACCGGCCCGCAGCGGTGGAGCAGTACCGGGCCAAGCTGCTGATCGAGGACATCCGCCAGCTCGCGCAGCGCTTTGGCGGCGGGCGCTTCGTGCTGGTTGCGCACGACTGGGGCGGCGCGGTGGCGTGGGGCTTCGCCATGGCGCACCCGGAGCTGCTGTCGCAGCTGGTGATCGTCAATTCGCCGCATCCGTACACCTTCTGGCGCGAGCTCTCCGGCAATTCCGCGCAACAGCAGGCGAGCGCGTACATGCTGCTGCTGCGCGACGCGAAAGCCGAGCGCGTGCTGTCGCAGGACGGCTACGCCAAGCTGTGGCAGTTCGCCTTCGGCTGGGGCACGCCGCGGTTCAGCGACGAGGAAAAGGCCGCCTATATGGAAGCTTGGTCGCAGCCCGGCGGGCTTACCGGCAGCCTGAACTGGTACCGCGCCTCGCCCCTGTATCCGCCCACCGGCACGGACCCCGGCGCGGCGCGCCTGCGCCTGGAAGCCAAGGATTTCATGGTCAAGGTGCCGACCCTGGTGATCTGGGGCGAGGCCGACAAGGCACTGCTGCCCGGCTGCCTCGACGGGCTCGAGGCCTGCGTGCCGGATCTGCGCGTTGTGCGCGTGCCCGGCGCTTCGCACTGGATAATCCACGAACATCCGGAACGGGTGTGCAGCGAAATCGAACGCTTCGTCGGCCCGCCGCGCGCTTAGAATCGACGCGTTGCACGACACGGGGACTGCTATGAGCGCTGCCGCTCTCACCATACGCGGGCTGGAAAACAGGGCAGGGGAGGAGATCGCGGTCTCGCCCTGGCTCGAAATCACGCAGGAGCGCATCGATCAGTTCGCCAAGGCGATCGACGACTACCAGTGGATCCACGTCGACCGCGAGCGCGCCAAGCACTCGCCCTACGGCACGACGATCGCGCACGGCTTTCTGACGCTCTCGCTGGTGGCCCACCTGAGCGAGATCACGTTCTCGTTTTCCGACCGCAAGATGGGGGTCAACTACGGCCTGAACCGCGTGCGATTTACCGCGCCCGTACCGTCGGGGTCGAAAGTGCGAGCGCGTTTCACGCTCGCGAAATACGAAAAGATCGAGGGCGGGGTGCAGGTGAACTGGAACGTGGTCATGGAGCGCGAGGGCGGCGACAAGCCGGTGATGGTCGCCGAGACGATCGCGCGGCACTTCTTCTGAGGAGGATGCGGGTGGCACAGCGATGGAAGAACAGGCCCGCGGGCTCGAACTGGGGCGAGTTCGGCCCCGACGACCAGCGCGGGCGCATGAACTACGTGACGCGCGAGAAGGTATTGCAGGGCGCGGCCGAGGTAAGAGAGGGCATCAGCTTCTGCCTCTCGCTGCCGCTCGACTACCCCGGCGGCAGCGCGCTCAACGCCCGCCGCGGCCCGCCGCGCCAGTTCGCGACGCTGCGCGACGGCAAGAAGAACGCCGGGCAGCAGAACTTCTGCTTCCCGCTGGCCGAGGACAACCCTGAGCTCACCGACGTGGTGTGCGACGACCTGGTGCTGCTGACGCTTCAGTACTCGACCCAGTGGGACTCCTTCGCCCACATCGGCAGCCGCTTCGACGCCGACGGCGACGGCAAGGCCGAGATCGTGTTCTACAACGGCTTTCGCGCCGGTGAGCACGTCAAGCCCGCGCCCGAGAACCCCGCCGCGACGGAGCCGTGGGCGAAGTACGAGGGCGCGCGCGCCGAGGCGCTCGGAATCCAGAACCTGGCCGAGCACGGTGCCCAGGGGCGCGGCGTCATGATCGACCTGCATGCGCACTTCGGCCGCGAGCGCCGCGCGGTGAGCTACGACGACCTGATGCGGGTGCTCGAGGCGGACAAGGTCGCCATCGAGCGCGGCGACATGGTGTGCCTGTACACCGGCTTCGCCGACGTGATCCTGGAACTGAACAAGAACCCCGACCCGAAGCTCCTGCACTCGACCTGCAGCGGCCTGGACGGGCGCGACGACAAGCTTCTCGCCTGGATCAGCGACTCGGGCCTTGCCTGCTTGATCGCGGACAACTACGCGGTCGAGATCATCCCGACCAGCCTGTTCAAGCCGGCGCCGCACGCGATGATGCCGCTGCACGAGCACTGCATCTTCAAGAACGGCATTCACCTGGGCGAGCTGTGGTACTTGACGCGCCTGGCGAACTGGCTGCGCGAGCACAAGCGCAACCGTTTCCTGCTCACCGCGCCGCCGCTGCGGCTGCCGGGCGCGGTCGGCTCGCCCGCCGCGGCCACCGCCACGGTCTGAGCGCGTGGATCCGCGCGTCGCGATCGTCACCGGCTCGGCGACCGGCATCGGCGCCGCCGTCGCGCTCGAGCTCGCGGGCCGCGGCTGGCGCGTGGTCATCAACTATTCCAAGAGCGCCAGGCAGGCTCAGGAGACCGCCGCGCGCTGCGGCGAGGCGATCGCGGTCCAGGCCGACGTTTCGGACGACGCCCAGTGCCGGGCGCTGGTGCAGGCCGCGCTCGACAAGTGGGGCCGGCTCGACGCGCTGGTGAACAACGCCGGCACCACCAAGTTCGTGCCGCATGCCGAGCTCGATGGCCTGTCGGCCGAGGACTTCCAGCGCATCTACGCCACCAACGTGATCGGCCCGTTCCAGATGTGCCGCGCCGCGGCGCCGGCGCTGAAGGCGGCGCGCGGCGCGATCGTCAACGTTTCCTCGCTCGCCTCGCGCGTGGCGACCGGTTCGTCGATCGCCTATGCGGCATCGAAATCGGCGCTCAACACCGTCTCGATGACGCTCGCGCGGGTGCTTGCGCCCGAGGTGCGCGTCAACGTCATTGCCCCCGGATTCGTCGACACGCCCTGGATGGTTGCGGGCTACGGCGAGGAGCGCTACGCGCGGCTGCGCGAAACCTACGCCTCGATCGCGCCGCTCAAGTCGGTCACCCAGCCGCAGGACGTGGCGCAGGCCGCGGCCTGGCTGATCGAGGCCGCCTCTTCGATCACCGGGCAGGTGCTCTACGTCGATGCCGGGATGCACGTGGCGCCGCCGCGCAAGGTCTGAGCCGGGCATGACGCGCAACGAGACCTGCGATGTCGTGGTGGTCGGCGCCGGCTCGGCCGGCTGCGTGCTCGCGAACCGGCTGACCGAGGACGGTCGCACGCGCGTGCTGCTGCTCGAGGCGGGCCCGCGCGATACCAATCCATGGATTCACGTCCCCCTGGGCTACGGCAAGCTGTTCGCGCGCACCGACGTCAACTGGGCCTACGAATCGGACCCCGAGCCGGCGTTGAACGGCAGGCGCGTGTTCACTCCGCGCGGCAAGGTGCTGGGCGGTTCCTCGTCGATCAACGGCCTGGTCTATATCCGCGGCCAGCGCGAGGACTTCGACGGCTGGGGCGTTCCGGGCTGGAGCTTCGACGACTTGCTGCCCTACTTCATCAAGTCCGAGGACCAGAGCCGGGGCGCCGACGCGTGGCACGGCGCGGGCGGCCCGCTCGCGGTCAGCGACCTGCCCGACAAGCACGAGCTGTGCGATGCGTTCATCGCCTCGGCCGAGGCGCTCGGGGTGGCGCGCAACGACGATTTCAACGGCGCGATGCAGGACGGCGCCGGCTACTACCAGGCCACTACCCGCAACGGGCGGCGCTCGAGCGCAGCGACGGGCTACCTGCGCCCGGCCGCGAAGCGCCCCAACCTGCGCGTCGAGGTCAATGCGCTCGCCACGAGGGTCCTGTTCGAGGGCACGCGCGCGGTAGGGGTCGAATACCTGCAGGGCGGGCGCAGGTACAGCGTGCGCGCGGCGCGCGAGGTGATCCTCGCCGGCGGGGCGTTCAACTCGCCGCAGCTGCTGCAGCTCTCCGGCGTTGGCCCGCGCGCGCTGCTCGAGAGCCTGGGCATCGCACCGCTGGTCGACTCGCCCGGCGTCGGCGAAGCACTGCAGGACCATTTCTACGTGCGTACCTTCTGGCGCTGCAACCGGCCGATCACGCTCAACGACGACATGGCAAGCCTGTGGCGCCAGCTCGGCATCGGGCTGCGCTACCTGCTCTGGCGGCGCGGGCCGCTGACGGTGAGCGCAGGCTACGCCGCGGCGTTCGTGCGCACCCGGCCCGAGCTCGCGCGGCCCGACGCCCAGATCTACTTCATCAATTTTTCGACCGCCAAGCGCGGCGGGATGCTGCACCCGTTCTCCGGCTTCACCGTCTCGGTGTCGCAGCTGCAGGCCGAGTCGCGCGGCTGGGTGCGGGTCCGCTCGGCCGACCCGCACGCGCCCCCGGCCATCCAGTACAACTACCTTGCGACCGAGAACGACCGCCGCATGATGGTCGGGGGACTCAAGTTCGCGCGCCGGCTGGCCAACACGCCGCCGCTGGCGGGCTACGTCGCGGGCGAATTCCAGCCCAGCGAGCGGGTGCAAAGCGACGACGAGTGGCTGGCGTACTGCCGCGAGGCCGGCGACACGGTCTTCCACCCGACTTCCACCTGCCGTATGGGAACCGACGCGGCGTCGGTGGTCGATGAGCGGCTGCGAGTGCGCGGGGTCGGCGGCTTGCGCGTGATCGACGCCTCGGTGATGCCTTCGGTCGTTTCGGGCAACACCAACGCCGCGGTGATCGCGCTGGCGGAGAGGGGCGCGGATATTGTTCGCGAGGACGCTGCGCTGTGAAAGGCGCTTGACAGGCGCATCGCTATTGAGAAAGACTGACTGAAAACAAGAATCGTCAGTCAGGTCCACCATCAATGAGGGAGGAGTCCATGCGTTCGTTCGGAATCCGCATCTGTGCGCTGGCCGCCGTGCTCGGCGCAGCCGCATTCGCTTCGTCCGCGTTCGCGGCGAAAGAAATCAAGATCGGCGTGATGTTCGATTACACCGGCCCGCTCGCCGCCGGCGGCTCAAAGGCCGCCGCGGTCGCGACCAAGATCGCGATCGACATGATCAACGAGAAAGGCGGCGTCGACGGCTACAAGATCGTGCCGATCTACGCCGACGCCCAGTCGAAGGTCGACGTCGCGATCAACGAGGCGACGCGCCTGATGGACGAGCAGCACGTCGACATGCTGATGGGCTTCTTCTCCAGCGCGCAGTGCGTGCCGATCGCGCAGAAGGCCGACGCGCAGAAGCTGTTTACCTGGTACAACGTCTGCATCGCCTCGAGCGTGTTCAAGAACAAGAACCTGAAGTACGTGTTCCGCGCCCAGCTCCACTCCGACCAGATCGGAAAGGCGGCCTGCACATTCGTCAAGGAGATCGCGCAACCCAAGCTGCACAAGGCGGTGAAGGACGTGCGCGTGGCGATCATCCACGAGGACGGGCCCTACGGCAGCGGCGTTGCGGCGGGCAACGTCGAGGCCTGCGGCGCGGACGGCATGGATATCGTGCTGAAAGAAGGCTATTCCGCCACCGCGCCGGATCTCTCGTCGCTGATCACCAAGCTGCGCCGCGCGCGGCCCGACGTGATTCTGCACACCGGCTACAACCCGGACATCACCCTGTTCTGGCGCCAGGCGCGCGAGCAGGGCCTGAAGTGGGACGCGCTGATCGGCCAGGGCGCGGGCTACGGTCAGTACGACAAGCTGCACTCCTCCTTCGGCGACGAGGCCAACTACATTTTCGACGTCGACCCGGTGGCGGCGCAGTTGCTGGATCCGAAGTCGCTCAAGCCCGGGCTGGGCGACCTGACGCAGGAGATGATCAAGCGCTACAAGGCCGCGACCGGCGCCGACGAGGTTCCGCCGCACGCCTCGATGGGATTCAACCAGTCGTGGATCTTCTTCACCGACGTGCTGCCGCGCGCGATCAAGAAGTACGGCGGAATCACCTCCGAGGACCTGCGCAAGGCCGCGCTCGACACCGACATTCCGGTCGGCGGCACGATTCAGGGCTACGGCGTGAAGTTCTTCCCGCCGGGAACCCCGATGTCCGGCCAGAACGAGCGCAGCTCCCCGGTGGTGATGCAGTACCTGGGAGGCAAAACCAAGATCGTCTGGCCCGCCGCGCTGCGCACCGCGGATCCCGTGATCCCACTGCCCAAGAGCTCTGCCTACGCGAAGTAGCGCGCTGAGACGGGCGCGGAGGGCATGCTCTCGGTCAGCCGGCTCACCAAGCGTTTTGGGGGGTTCACGGCGGTCAACGAGGTCTCGTTCGAGCTCGCGCAGGGCGAGATCCTCGGCCTGATCGGGCCGAACGGCTCGGGCAAGAGCACGACCTTCAATCTGATCGCCGGCGCGCTCGCGCCGTCGGCCGGCTCGATCCGGCTGCTCGGGCGCGAGATCGCCGGCGCGCCGGCGAGCCGGGTCGCGCACCACGGGGTTGCCCGCACCTTCCAGATCCCGCGTCCGTTCAGGCGCCTGTCGATCGTCGAGAACGTCGCGCTCGCGGCGTACTACGGACAGCAGCAACGGCCCTCGCGCGAGGCGGCCTTCGCCCAGGCGCGCGAGGCGCTGGCACTGGTCAACCTGCCCACCGAGTCCACGGCGCGGGTCGATGGCCTGGGCGCTGCCGGGCTGAAGAAGCTCGAGCTGGCGCGCGCGCTCGCCACCAGGCCGCAGCTGCTGCTGGCGGACGAATCGCTCGGCGGGCTGGACGAAAGCGAGATGCACCAGGCGGCCGACATGCTGGCCGCGATCCGCGCGCGGCGCGGCATCACCATCATCTGGGTCGAGCACATCATGGGCGCACTGATGCGCATCGTCGACCGCTGCCTGGTGCTCGATCACGGCGAGGTGATTGCCCAGGGGCCGCCGCAAGAGGTCGCGCACGACCCCAAGGTGATCGAGGTCTACCTCGGCAGCGACGCCGAGGACGTGCAGGCCACCGTCGCGGCGAGGACCGGCTGATGCTGCGGCTCGATAACGTGTCGGCGGGCTACGGCAGCTTCCAGGCGCTGTTCGACGTCAGCCTGGAGGTAAACGGCGGCGAGTCGGTGGCGGTGATCGGACCCAATGGAGCGGGCAAGACCACGCTGCTGCGCGTGATCTCCAAATTGCTGCCGACGAGCGCCGGGACGGTGTCGATGGAGAGTCGGCCGCTGAACGATGTGCCGCCGCACCAGGTGATCGCGCGCGGCATCGCGCAGGTGCCCGAGAACCGGCGCCTGTTCCCCAAGCTCACCGTGGAAGAGAACCTGAAGATGGGGGGCTTTCTGCCGGCGGCGCGCGCACACTACGCCGAGCGACTGGAGTTCGTGTACTCGCTCTTTCCGCGCATGAAGGAGCGGAGCGCGCAGGCGGCCGGTACGCTCTCGGGCGGCGAGCAGCAGATGTGCGCCATCGGCCGCGCGCTGATGTCCGGGCCGAAGCTGCTGTTGCTCGACGAGCCTTCGGCCGGCCTCGCGCCGGTGGTGGTGCAGGCGATCTTCGGCCTGATCAAGCGCATCTGCGCCGAGGGCTACACGGTGCTGATCGTGGAGCAGAACATCCGCCAGGTGCTCAAGGTGGTCGACCGCGCCTACCTGCTCGAGACCGGGCGCATCAAGACAAGCGGCGCCGCGGCGGCGCTGCTCGCCTCGGACGAGATTCGCAAGGCTTACCTGGGACTCTAGCGATGCAGATATTCGACGTCTTCCTGCTCGAAGCGGTGATCAACGGCATCCTGCTGGGCGGCATCCTGGCGCTGCTCGCGCTGGGGCTTAACCTGGTTTTCGGCGTCATCGACGTGGTGTGGATCTGCTACGCGGAGCTGATCATGATCGGGATGTACTCCGTGTACTACACCCACAACGTCTACCACTGGCCGCTCGCGCTCGCGTTCCTCGCCTGCGTCCTGCTGGTGGCGGCGCTCGGCGCGCTGCTGCACGTGCTCGTGATCCGGCCGGTGCTTGGCGCCGAGCCGATCAACCAGCTGCTGGTGACCGGCGGCGTGCTGTTTTTCCTGCAGGCGTTCGCCACGCTCGTCTTCGGCGTCGAGTTCAAGAACATCGGCGTGAGCCTGCCGGCGCTGCAGGTCGCCGGCATGTACATCAGCTTCGCGCGCCTGATCGCATTCGGCGTGGCGCTCGCCGGCATGGTGGGGGTGTACCTGTTCCTCAAGCGGACCTACATCGGCACCGCGATCCGCGCCATCTCGCAGGACCGCGGCATCATGCCGCTCATGGGCGTGAATCCGAACCGCATCTTCGTGCTCACCTCGGCGATCGGCGGCGGGCTCGCGGGGCTGGCCGCCTGCCTGCTAGTGCTGCAGTACGACATCCATCCCGCGATCGGCCTTTCCTTCGGCCCAATCACCTTCATGGTGTGCGTGCTGGGCGGCCTGGGCAACATGGTCGGAGGCTTCGTCGCCGCGTTCATCTTCGCCCAGTTCATCTCGGTCGGCGGCTATTTCCTCGCGCTCGAGTGGGGCTACGTGCTCGCATTCCTGTTTTTCATCGGCATGATGTTCTGGCGCCCGCAGGGCATCCTGGGAGGCAAGTGAGATGAACAAAGCGCGTTGGGCAGGCCTCACGCTGCTAGCCGCGGCGCCACTCGCGGGCATGGGCGACTACCCGCTGCACCTGATCATCCTGTGCCTGCTGTGGGCCTTCGTCTACACCGGCTGGGCGATCATGGGGCGGCTGGGCATGGTGAGCCTGGGGCACGGTGCGTTCCTGGGGGTCGGCGCCTACGTGGTGGTAATGGGCTGGAACCATTTCCACGTCTCGCCCTGGTTCGGTCTGCCGCTCGCGCTTGCGGCCACCGCGGTGCTCGCCTTCCTGATCGGCTACCCGTGCTTCCGCTTCAAAATCGTGGGCCACTATTTCGCGCTCGTGACGCTCGCGCTGTCGGAGGTAGTACGGCTGATCATCATCGCGCTGCGCGACTATACCGGCGGGTCGCTCGGCGTGACGCCGAAAACCGCGCTCGCCAATGCGTCGTGGTCGCTCTACGCGATGCAGTTCTCCTCCAAGCTGGTGTGGTTCTACGTGATCCTGGTCGTGTGGCTGCTCGGGCTGTGGGTCTGGACGCGCGTCGATCGCTCGATGTCGCGCCTCGCGCTCGAGGCGATCAGCCAGGAGGAGGACGCCGCCGCCTCGATCGGCATGAGCATCACGCGCCTCAAGCTCGGGGTCACCATGGTCTCCGCGCTGATGACCTGCGTCGGCGGGATTCTGTACGGGCAGTACCAGCTGTACATCAACCCGGAGAGCATTTCGGGCATCGGCATCAGCCTGCAGATGGTGTTCGGCGCGATCGCCGGCGGCATGTTCGTGCGCCTCGGGCCGACGGTCGGCGCGGTGTTCACACTCATGCTGGCCGAAGGGCTGCGGCTCGGCCTCGGCCACGACATCCACGGCCTCGACACCACAATCTACGGCCTGATGCTGGTGCTGTTCATCATCTTCATGCCGAAGGGCATTCTCGGCGCTGCGATCGAAGCGTACGACAAGCGCCGCGGCGCGCCGCGCGCCGCGCCCGCCTGAGAAGACAGGGATGGCGCAGTTCGACTACGTGGTGGTGGGCGGCGGCTCCGCGGGCTGTGTGCTCGCCGCGCGCCTGTCCGAAAATGCGTCGCTGCGCGTATGCCTGGTCGAAGCCGGTCCGGCGGACGACAGCGCGCTGGTCAGCACGCCGGTCGGGGCCGCGCTGCTGGTGCCGACCCGGATCCGCAACTGGGCCTTCGAGACCGTGCCGCAGGAGGCGATGTACCAGCGCCGCGGTTATCAGCCGCGCGGCAGGATGCTGGGCGGCTCGAGCTCGCTCAATGCCATGATCTACATGCGCGGCCATCCGTCGGACTACGACGACTGGGTCGCGGCCGGCGCGACCGGTTGGGGCTGGCGCGACGTGCTGCCGCATTTCCTGCGCGCCGAGAACAACGAGCGCGGCGCGAGCAATTTTCACGGCGTGGGCGGGCCGCTCAACGTGGCAGACCTGCGCTCGCCGAATCCCTTCGCGCGGTTGTTCGTCGAAGCGGGCAAGCAGGCGGGGTTGCCGGAGAACGAAGACTTCAACGGCGCGCAGCAGGAGGGCGTGGGCCTTTACCAGGTGACGCAAAAGGGCGGCGAGCGCTGGAACGCGGCGCGCGCCTACCTGCACCCGGCCATGGGGCGGCCCAACCTGGCCGTCTACACCCAGGCGCACGCGCTGCGCGTGCTTTTCGAGGAGCGGCGCGCGACCGGAGTGGAGATCGTGCGCGCCGGGCGCAGGGAAAAGCTCGCCGCGGCGCGCGAGGTGGTGCTTGCGGCCGGCGCGTTCCAGTCGCCCCAGCTGCTGATGTGCTCGGGCATCGGGCCCGGCGAGCAGCTGCGCGCGCTCGGGCTGGAAGTCGTGCACGACGCGCCCGGCGTGGGCGAGAACCTGCAGGACCATCCCGACTACGTCATCATCCGCAAGATCGGCTCGAGCGAGCTGCTGGGTGTTTCGCTCGGCGGCAGCCTGCGCCTCGCGAAGGAGATCTGGCGCTACGTGCGCGATCGGCGCGGCATGCTGACCTCCAATTTCGCCGAGGCGGGCGGTTTCGTGAAAAGCGAGCCCGGGCTCGAGCGCCCCGACCTGCAGCTGCACTTCGTGATCGGCATGGTGGACAACCACAACCGCAAGCTGCACCTCGGGCACGGGCTGTCGTGCCACGTCTGCGTGCTGCGCCCCAGGAGCCGCGGCACGGTGCGGCTGGCGAGCCGCGACGCGCGCGACGCGCCGCTGATCGACCCGCGCTTCCTCGCCGAGCCCGAGGACCTCGCCGCGCTGGTGCGCGGCTTCAAGCTGGTGCGGCGCATCCTCGACGCGCCGGCGCTGGCCGCGTTCGCCTCGACCGAGCTCTACACCGCGCAGGTGCGCGACGACGCCGAGATCGAGCGCGCGATACGCGCGCGCACGGACACCGTCTATCACCCGGCGGGCACCTGCCGCATGGGTAGCCGACGCCGGGGCCGTGCTCGACCCCGAGCTGAGGGTGCGCGGCGTCGGAGGGGCTGCGCGTGGCCGACTGTTCGGTGATGCCGAGCCTGATCGGGGGCAACACCAACGCGCCCGCGATCATGATCGGCGAGCGCGCCGCCGAATTCATCCGCCGCGCCGGCTAGGCGCGGATGACGCGCTCCAGGGCCACGCCGCGCGCGTCCATCTCGTACTCGAGCCCGCCGATGGGCGGCCGGCAGTAATGCCAGGTCAGGCCGGCCGGGGCGGCGCCGTGAGCGACGATCTCATCGCCAAGCAGAGGATGCAGGTCGTGCACGGTGTAGACCTGGGTTGCCGAGACCTCGGCCCAGGCCGCGCCCAGGCCGCGCAGCCTGTGCTGCATCATGTCGAGCACCCAGCGCGCCTTGGCGCGCAGCCCCTCGGGCGAGACGTCGCCGCGCGCCACGATGTCCTCGGGAAAGCGCCCGCCCTCGGGCCACTCGCCGCTGCCGGCGACCACGAAGCTCGGCCCGGCGGCTTCGGCAGGGACCGTGTAGCAGAACGCGTAGAACGACGGCTCGGTGGGCGGTTCGATCTCGGGCGCGACGTTGGAGCGCGCGACCGGATTGATGCCTTCGCGGAAGATTCCCCATTGCTCGAGCACCGCGACGTAGCCCCGGTTGAACTCGCCGAAGCTGCCGAAGCTGAAGGGCCGCGGCGAGCGCAGCTCGGCGGCGCACAGCGCCGTGCGCGGCCGGCCGCGCGCCGCGAGGTGCGACTCGATCGCCGCGAAGCCCTGCGCCAGGGGCAGCGGGCGTGCGAAGCGCGCGCGCTCGAGCGCGAATCCCGGCCGCGCGAGCACGCCCTGGGAGTAGGGGTACACGCCCTTGAGAAACGCGTAGCCGCCGGGTGCGAATTCGATCAACTCGGACATCGAGCCTAAACTCTACAACATGGTGGACGACGACGGGTTTCGCACTTCGCTGTGGCATGCCACGGCGCCGCCAGCGCCGCCCACCGGTGCGCTTGAGGGCGAGCAGCGCGCGGACGTCGCGGTGATCGGAGCGGGCTATACGGGCCTTTCCTGCGCGCTCGCGCTGGCCGAGGGCGGCGCGCGGGTCGCGGTGCTGGAGGCTGGCGAGATCGGCCACGGTGCCTCCGGGCGCAACAACGGTCAGGTGATCCCGACGCTGTCGCGAATGGATCCCGACGAGCTTGCGGCGCGCGTCGGAGAGCGCTTTGTGCAGCTGGTGTGCGACTCCGCGCAGACGAGCTTCGAGCTGATTCGCCGCCACGGTATGCGTTGCGAAGCGGTGCAGAACGGCTGGGTGCAGCCGGCGCATACGCCCGGGCGCATGCGGTTGGCCGAGGCGCGCGCCGCCGCCTGGGGCCGGCGCGGCGCCCCGGTCGAGGTGCTCGACCGGGCGGGCGTCGAGCGCGTGACCGGATCGGCTTTCTGGCACGGCGGCTGGCAAAACGCGAGCGGCGGCAAGCTCAACGCGCTGGCCTATTGCCGCGAGCTGGCGCGGGCCGCGATCGGGCGCGGCGCGCGCGTGCACACGCACAGCGCGGCGCGGAGCATCGAACGCGCGGGCAGCCTGTGGCGCGTCGCCAGCGCGCTCGGCGCGCTGCGCGCCGAGCGCGTCGTGATTGCGACCCATGCCTATTCCGGTGCGCTCTGGCCGGGGCTCGCGCAGAGCGTCTTCCCGGTGACCAGCTACCAGATGGCGACCACGCCGCTGCCCGAACAGGCGCGCAGGAGCGTGCTGCCGTTCGACCACGCCTGCTCCGATACGCACGGCGACCTGCACTTCTTCCGCTGGGACGCGAGCGGGCGTCTGGTGACCGGCGGTGCACTGGTGCTGCCGTGGCGCTGGCGCGCGCGCCTCGCGCGCCGCATTGGCGAACGGGTGGCGCGCGTGTTTCCGCAGCTGGGCGTGCCGCGCTTCGAGTTCCAGTGGCACGGCCGGCTCGGTATCACGCTCGATGCGCTGCCGCACGTGCATGAACTGGCGCCGGGCGTGCTTGCCTGGCTTGGCTGCAACGGGCGCGGGCTGGCCCTTTCCACCGCGATCGGCGGCGAACTGGCGCGCGCCTGCCTCGGCGCGCCGATCGCTTCGCTGCCGTTGCCGTTCACGCCGCTCAGGTCAGTGCCGGGACACGCGCTTGCGGCCGGTCGCGAGACGCTCGCGCTGCTTTATTACCGCTACCGCGACTCGAGGGAGATGAGGTGAATATAATGCGCGACCCATGCTGGAATTTTCCGCACTCGCCGTTGTCATCGGCGCCACGTGGTTCTGGGTCGACAGCCTGCGAGCGCGCGAGCGGGCGGTGGCGGCCGGGCGCGCGGCGTGCGGGCGCTACGGGCTGCAGTTCCTCGACGAAACGGTGGCGTTCGTGAAGCTGCGCCCGGTGCGCGACGACGACGGACGCCTGCGTCTGCGGCGCACCTACGCGTTCGAGTTCTCCGACACCGGCGACAACCGGCGCCAGGGAGTGATCGTCACCCTCGGCGCCGAGCTAGCCGATGTCCAGCTCGAGCCGTACCGGATCCAATGAGCAAGTGGCTCGAGGGGCGCGTAGCCGAGAACCGCCACTGGACCGAGGCGCTGTTCTCGCTGCGGGTCGACGCGCCGCGGCTGACATTCGAGGCGGGGCAGTTCGTCAAACTCGCGCTGGATGTCGACGGCGAGCGCATTGCGCGGCCGTTCTCGTTCGTCAATCCGCCCCAGGCGCCGCAATACGAGTTCTATGGCGTGGTGGTGCCCGGCGGGCCGCTTTCCCCTCACCTTGCGCGGCTCGCGGCGGGCGATGTTATCTATCTGTCGCCCAATCCGTCCGGTTTCCTAGTGTTGTCTGAAGTGCCCGATGCCGAAACGCTGTGGCTGATGTCGACCGGCACCGGGCTGGCGCCGTTCCTGTCGATCCTTTGCACCGAGACGCCCTGGCAGCGTTACCGGCGCGTGGTGCTGGTGCATGGTGCGCGCTTCGCCAGGGAGCTGGTCTACGGCGAGCCTCTCGACGCGATCGCGCGCGAGCGAGGCGCCGAGCGCTTTCGCCGCGTCACCTTCGTCAGCCGCGAGCAAGCGTCGGGATCGCTTTCCGGGCGCATCCCGGCGGCGATCGGTGACGGGCGGCTGGAGGCGGCCGCGAGCGTGCAGCTGCGACCCGAAACCTCGCAGGTGATGCTGTGCGGCAACCCAGACATGCTGCGCGATGCGGTTACCGCGCTCGCCTCGCGCGGCATGAAGAAGCACCGCCGGCGTTCACCGGGTCAGATCAGCGTAGAGAGTTTTTGGTGAAATAGTTCACACGCGCGGAGATTCGTCCGCGCAAGCGCGTTTGGGGTTACGATTCTGCGGGGGAGCCGCGAACCGCGGGAGGGACGGCTTGAATACGAGAGACTCGAAATGAGCGACTCTGCGCCGCTGCGGGCCACCGTGGCCGAGCCGGTTGCGTTGACTGCGCAGGAGCCGACCCCGCGCGCCGAGGCGCCCGCCGCGGGCTACGGCAATCGCAACCGCTATACCGAGCTCGAGCACCAGGCGATTCTGGCCAATGCCTCGATCGGCATCGCGTTCACGCGCGAGCGCAAGTTCTCGCTCTGCAACCCGAAATTCGAGGAGATGCTGGGCTGGGGTCCGGGGGAGCTGATCGGCCAGCCGGGTGAGGTCATCTATACCAGCCCCGAGAGCTATGCCGAGCTGGGACGGGTCGCAGTGCCGGTGCTGCGCGAGGGCAAGCAGCTCGACCTGGAATGGGATTTCAAGCGCAAGGACGGCTCGACCCTGCTGTGCCGCGTGATCGCCAAGGCGATCAACCCGAGCCAGACCCAGGCCGGTACGATCTGGATTGCGGAGGACATCACCGAGCGCAAGCGCCACAGCGACGAGGTTAACCGCCTGCTGCGCGAACAGGAGGCGATTCTGGGCAGCGCCTCGATCGGCATCGTGTTCGTCAAGGATCGTCACATCGCGCGCTGCAACCGGCGCTACGAGGAGATGTACGGCTACGGCCCGGGCGAGATGGACGGCAAGCCGACCAGCATTTTGTACGCCGACGAGCAGAGCTACCGCGCGGGCGACAGCGCCTACGGCGACCTCGCGAAGGGGCGGACCTTCCGTCGGGTCCAGCTGCGCCGGCACAAGGACGGAAGCACCTTCTGGACCCGTACCGACGGTCGCGCGGTCGATGCGCGCCATCCGGAAAAGGGCTCGGTGTGGACGGTCGAGGACATCACCGAGCAGCGGCGCGCCGAGGACGAGCTCGCGCGCCTGCTCGCCGAGCAGCAGGCGCTGCTTGACAACGTGGTGGTGGGCATCGCGATTGTGCGCGAGCGCGTCATCCAGCGTTGCAACCAGCGCTTCGAGGAGCTGTTCGGCTACGCGGTCGGCGAGGGTCAGGGCCTGGCGGCGCGCGCCATCTACTTCACCGACGAGGAGCATGCGGAGCGCGGCGCCACCTACGCCGAGCTGGACCAGGGGCGCGCGCACCAGCGCGAGCAGTTCCTGCGCCGCGCCGACGGTTCGGGCTTCTGGTGCCGGCTCTCGGGCCGCGCGGTCGAACCCGGCAACCCGGCCAAGGGCTATGTCTGGCTGTTCGAGGACGTTACGCTCGGCCGCGAGACCGAGGAGCGCATGCGCCGCGCGCTCGCCGAGCAGCAGCTGATCCTCGACAACGCCACGGTCGGCATCTCGTTCGTCAAGAACCGCATTTACCAGCGCTGCAATCCGAGGTTCGAGGAGATGTTCGGCTATGCGTCGGGCGAGATGATCGGGCAGAGCACGGCGATCATCTTTCCCAGCGCGCGGGACCACGAGGAGGCGGGCGACACTCGCTACGCGATGCTGGCGCGCGGCGAGCGCGCGACCGACGAGCGCCAGCTCAAGCGCCGCGACGGCACGCTCATCTGGTGCAAGATCGTCGGGCGCGCGATCGATCCGGCGCGGCCGCACGAGGGCACGATCTGGATCTACGACGACATCAGCGCCGAGCACGCCGCGCGCGAGTCGCTCGAGCAGGCCGTCTCCCAGCGCACGGCGCAGCTGGCGGACGCGAACCAAATGCTCGAGGCGGAGATCGCAGAGCGCAAGCAGGCCGAGCAGCGCGCGCAGCACCTGGCCGACCACGACGCCCTGACGGGGCTGCCCAACCGGCGCCTGCTCGAGGACCGCCTGACGCAGGCGCTCGCGCTCAGCTACCGCAACCGCGAGCAGACTGCGGTCATGTTCGTCGACCTGGACCGCTTCAAGACCATCAACGACTCGCTCGGCCACGCGGTCGGCGACGTTCTGCTGAAGGACGTGGCAAGGCGCCTGGTGACTCAGCTGCGCGACGTCGACACCATCTGCCGCATCGGCGGCGACGAGTTCGTGGTCGTGCTGCCGGAGATTCGGCGCGTGACCGACGCGGCGCACGTGGCGCAGAAGGTGATCGAGCAGCTCTCGTTGCCCACCGTGGTCGAGGGCCGCGAGCTTCACGTCACGCCCTCGATCGGCATCAGCGTGTTTCCGGAGGACGGGCGCGACGCCGAGACGCTGATCCGTAACGCCGACGCGGCCATGTACCACGCCAAGGAAATGGGGCGCGCCAATTACCAGTTCTTCACCGACCAGATGAACCTCTCGGCTTCGCGCCGGCTGGCGCTGGAGAACGACCTGCGGCGCGCGCTGCAAAAGGGGGAACTGCGGGTGCACTACCAGCCGATCGTCGAGCTCAAGGGCGGCTGCGTGGCCGGGCACGAAGCGCTGGTGCGCTGGCAGCATCCCTCGCGCGGTCTGGTGCCGCCGTCCGAGTTCATCCAGCTGGCCGAGGACACCGGGTTGATTCTCCAGATCGGCGAGTGGGTGCTGCGCGAGGCCTGCCGCTGGGCCACGTTCATCGGCATCGACCGCGGATTGCCGGTGTCGGTGAATCTGTCGGCGCGTCAGTTCGGGGATCCCACGCTGGTCGGCACCGTGGCGCAGGCGCTCAAGGACAGCGGGCTGCCCGCGAGCCTGCTCGAGCTCGAGATCACCGAATCGACCGCGATGCAGCACACCGATGTCACGGCCGCCACGTTCGCCAAGCTCAAGCAGCTCGGAGTGTCGATCGCGATCGACGACTTCGGCACCGGCTACTCGAGCCTGGCCTACCTCAAACGCTTCGCGGTCGATCGGCTCAAGATCGATCGCTCGTTCGTCGAAGGCATTCCGGCGGACAAGGATCACAAGGCGATCGTTGCCGCCGTGGTCGCTCTCTCGCATGCGCTCGGCCTCAAGGTCGTGGCCGAAGGGGTCGAGACCGAGGCCCAGATGGAGTTCCTGCAGACCTGCCGCTGCGACTACCTGCAGGGCTTCCTCGCCGGGCGCCCGGTGGACGCGGACGCCGCGGCGAAAGAGTACGTCTGAGCAAGCCGCTGCTGCACTTCTCGCATGCCAACGGTTTTCCGGCGCCGTGCTATGCGCAGATGTTCGACGCGCTCGGCGAGCGCTACCGTATCGGCTGGGTCGAGGCGATCGGGATGGATCCGCGCTACCCGGTCACGGAGGGCTGGCCGCGCCTGGTCGAGCAGCTGATCGACACGCTCGAGCGCGAGTACCGCGGCGCGCCGGTGCTGGGCGTGGGGCACTCGCTCGGCGGCTACCTCAGCTTTCTGGCTGCGGTCAGGCGGCCCGAGCTCTTTCGCGCCATCGTGCTGCTCGATGCGCCGCTGATCGGCGGCCTGCGCGGGCGCATGCTCGGCGCGACCAAGCGGCTGGGGATCGTCGACCGGGTGACGCCCGCGGGCGCGACGCGCGACAGGCGAAGTCAATGGGACAGCAGAGCGGAGGCGAAGCGCCACTTTCGCACCCGGCGCCTGTTCCGCCACTTCACCGAGGCCTGCCTGGACGACTACGTGCGCCGCGGCCTGGTACGCTCGGGCGGCGCGCTAAGACTGCGCATCGATCCGCAGGTCGAGTACCAGATCTACCGCACCATCCCGCACGGCATGAGCCGCCACCTGCGCGCGCTGCGCGTGCCGGCGGGCTTCATCGGCGGCGAGCATTCGGACGTGGTGCGGCGTGCCGGCCTCGCCACGACGCGGCGCCGCTTCGCGCTGCGCAAGGTTCCCGGCGGACACCTGTTCCCGTTCGAATATCCGGCCGAGGCGGCCGCGGCCGTGATCGCGCTCGCCGACGAGCTGTGCCCTTGATGCTTCAGGTCGTGCGCGCACGGCGCTGCTTGAGGATCTCCTCGAGCGCCTTGATATTGAGCTCGACGCCCTCGAGGTTCGGGTCGACCGCGAGCGCGCGCCGGAACCAGGCCAGCGCTTCCTCGTAGTCTTCCAGCGCGAGGTAGATCTGCCCCAGGCCGGAGAGCGCGCCGAAGTGCCGCGGGTTTCGCTTGAGCACCTGCTTGCAGTCGGCGATCGACTTCCGGTATTCGCCCGTCAGGTAGTAGGCCGTGGCGCGCTTGTTCCACGCTTCGGCGAACGCCGGCATCCTGCGGATCGCCTCGGAGAAGGTCGCGATCGCCTGCCGCATCCGGCCGCCGTTCATTTCCTCCACGCCGCGCGCCAGCAGCTTGTCGAGCGCGCGCTTGCCGGAGCGGCTCCACAGCACCCAGAGTGCGCTTTCGGCATAGCGGCGCACCAGTGCGCTGGCGTCGCGCAGCCGCGGGTAGAGTGGCTCGGCGTCGCCGGCGGCGCCGTGATTGGCGATCCAGGCGATTGCTTCGGCGCGGCGGGCCGGCTCGTCCGCGCGCAGCTCGGCGAGCGCCGCGGCGCGGTCGGTCGGCGCCGCCGCGAATGCCGGCGTGGCATGCACAGTCAGTCCCAGCACGACGGCCCACAGCAGGCGCATTCGGGTATTCTACCGGCCCTTATGAGCGCTCGAACCTACCGCGACCTTCCCACCGACTCGACCACGTTCTATCCGCGCCTGATCGGCACCCACGGCGCGGTCGCCTCCAACTCGTATCTTTCGGTCAATGCCGGCGTCGACGTGCTCAAGGCCGGCGGCAACGCGTTCGACGCGGCAGTCGCGGCGACCCTGGTCGAGGGCGTGGTCAATCCGCAGATGCACAGCATCGGCGGCGAATGCCCGATGCTCGTGCGCCTGGCGGGCGAGTCGCGCGTAATCGCGGTCAACGGCAACACGGCCGCGCCCATGGCGGCGACGCCCGAGGCCTACCGCGCGCGCGGCCTGGCCGACGTTCCCGACAGCGGGATCCTCGCCGCGGGCGCGCCGGCGGCGTTCTCGGCCCTGATGACGGCGCTCACGCGCTGGGGCACGATGAGCCTGAAGGACGTCTCGTGGCACGCGCGCGAACTCGCCGCGAAGGGCTTCCCGATGCACGCGGGGCTGCGCGACTCGCGCAAGTACGGCCTAGCGGCGCTGCGCGAGAGGTTCCTCTCGGAGTGGCCGGCGAGCGGGCGGTTGTACATCCCGGGCGGGCGCGTACCGGAAGTGGGCGAGCTGCTTAAGAATCCGGCCTACGCGCGGGTGCTCGATTATCTCGCTGCCGAGAAAGACCCCCTCGCGGCGTTCTACCGGGGCGAAGTGGCGGCCGAAATCGCGAAATTCTCGCGCGAGCGCGACGGCCTGCTCGCGCGCGAGGACCTGGAGCGCTTCGAGACCCGGCTCGAGGAGCCGGCGCGTCTGCGCTTTCGCGATACCGAGTTGTTCAAGTGCGGCTTCTGGAGCCAGGGGCCGGCCGAGCTGCAGGCCATCGCGCTCATGGCGCGCCACGACCTGCAGGCGATGGAGCCGGGGGGCGCAGACTACTGCCACTTGCTGATCGAGGCGATGAAGCTCGCTTTCGCCGACCGCGAGCAGTACTACGGCGATCCGTCGCAGACCATGGTGCCATCCGACATCCTGCTGTCGGATGCGTACAACGACCAAAGAGCGAAGCTGATCGACCTGCGCCGCTCTAGCCTTGAGCTGCGCCCGGGCGACGCGCGCCGCAACGCGGCGCTGCTGCCCGAGGACGAGCGCTTCGCGCCGGGCCACTGGGGTGCCGGCACGGTGCACGTCGACGCGGTCGACGTCAAGGGCAACATGGCTTCCTTCACCCCGAGCGGCGCCTGGCTGATGTCGGCCGAGGTGATCGAGCCGCTCGGCTTTCCGCTTTCGGTGCGGATGATGACCTTCTACCTCGGGCCGCAGCACCACCCCAACGTGGTGGCGCCGGGCAAGCGCCCGCGCACCACGCTCACGCCGTCGCTCGCGTTCAAAAACGGCAAGCCGTGGATGACCTTCGGCACCATGGGCGGCGACAACCAGGGCCAGTGGCTGCTGCAGTTCTTCCTCTACCGCGCGGCCTTCGGCATGACGCTGCAGCAGGCGATCGAGGCGCCCAAGCTCTCGACCGAGCACTTTCCGGGCTTCTTCGCCCCGCACCGCGGCTACCCCAACCGGGTGCGCATCGAGCCGCGCTTTGGCAAGAAGGTGCTCGACGAGCTCAGGCGCCGCGGCCACGAGCTCGACGTTGCGCCGGACTGGACCGAGGGCTTCGTCTCCGCGGCCCAGTTCGACGAGGCGAGCGGCCTTATCGAGGCCGGCTGCGACCCGCGCGGCGCGAAGTCCGAGGTTTTCCCGGCTTACGCTTTTTGCTGGTAGTCGCCTTGCCGTATTTCTTGCGCGCCAGCGCCGCGCCGGCGCCGAGCGCCTTGAGCTTGGCGATCGCGATTTCGCGCTGCATCGGCGCCATGCCGCAGTTGGTGCAGGGAAAGAGGCGGTTCTTCGGCACGTACTTGAGCGCGCGCCCGATCGTCGCCGCGACCTCCGCGGGCGTTTCGACCTTGTCGGAGGCGACGTCGATCACGCCGACCAGCACGTCCTTGCCCTTGAGCAGCGCCATGAGATGCGGTGGAACGTGCGAGTGGATGCACTCGAGCGAGACCTGCTTGATCTTGCTCTTGGCGAGCGCGGGAAAGATCTTTTCGTACTGGCGCCACTCCTCGCCCAGGCTTTCCTTCCAGTCGATGTTGGCCTTGATGCCGTAGCCGTAGCAGATGTGGACCGCGGTGGTGCACTTCAGGCCGCGTGCGGCACGCTCGAGCGCCGTGACGCCCCACTTGACCACGTCGTCCATGTAGACGTTGAACGCCGGCTCGTCGAACTGGATCGTGTCGACACCGTCCTTCTCCAGCGCACGAGCCTCCTGGTTGAGCAGGTCGGCGAAGGCCAGCGCCAGCTTCACCTTGTCCCCGTAGTAGCGGTCGGCGATGGTGTCGACGATCGTCATCGGCCCCGGCATGGTGATCTTGAGCTTCCTGCCCGTGTGCGCGCGCGCCACGCGCGCCTCGATCTGGTGCACGCGCCCTTTGAGCTTGATCGGACCGACCACCACCGGGACCATCGCCTCGTAGCGGTTGTCGCGGATGCCCATCTTCACCTTGTGCTCGAAGTCGATGCCCTCGACCGCCTCGAGAAAGCCGTGCACGAAGTGCTGGCGCGACATCTCGCCGTCGGAAACGATGTCGATGCCGGCGTCTTCCTGCTCCTTGAGCCACAGCAGCGTCGCGTCGCGCTTGGCGCGCGCAAGGTCCTCGCCAGACGCCTGCCAGGTCGGCCAGAGTTTGTTCGGCTCGGCGAGCCAGAACGGTTTCGGCAGGCTGCCGGCGATGGTAGTCTCGAACATGGTGCGGTCTCCTCCAATGGCGATCGCGCCAAGTCTACCGCGCTTGAGAAGGATGAACAGATCGTGGTGAGAAGCGTTGCCCTGGTGCTGGTCCTGATTCTGCTCGCGATGCTGGCCTGGGTCGCGCTGCACTCGAGCGGCGTGACGATCGTGGTGAACGGGCGCGAGCTCGCCGGCCCGGCGAAGTTCGCGGCGGAGGGTTGGGGCCTGCTGGTGGGGATCGTGGGCATGTTCTGCGCCGCGATCCTGCTCACCTTCGTCTTCGCCGGGATCGGCCTGATCCTGCTCGGCGCGTTCGTGCTCGCCGGCCTGCTGCTGGTGTGGCTCGCGTTCCCGTTCCTGCTGCCGCTGCTGATCCCGCTGGTGATCGTTTGGCTGTTCGTCGCCGCGGTGCGCGGCAGAAAGGGCGGCGTCAGCCGGGACCGCTAGGCGGCGGCCGCCGCCGGACGCCGAGCCTCGCGGATCGGCAGGTTGATCGCGGCGGCGAACAGGCAAAGGGCGATGTCGGTCCACCACATCAGGTCGTAGTTGCCGGTCGCCACGAACACCTTGCCGCCGAGCCAGGCGCCGAGAAAACCGCCCACCTGGTGCGACAGCATCACCACGCCGAACAGGGTCGCCAGGTATTTCGGACCCTGCAGCTTGGCCACCAGGCCCACCGTCGGCGGCACGGTCGAGAGGTAGGTGAAGCCGATCGCGGCGGAGAATACGAGGAAGCTGAACGCAGTCTTGGGTGCGAACAGGAAGAACACCAGGATGATCGCCGCGCGCGCGAGGTAGATGCCCGCGAGCGACATCTTCATGCGCCAGGTCTGGATGCGCAGCCCGATCCACAGGCTGCCGCCGATATTGAACAGGCCGACCACCGCGAGCGACCACGCGCTGACGGTGGCCGGCAGGCTGCACAGCGCGACGTAGCCCGGCAGGTGGGTGACGATGAAGGCGACGTGAAAGCCGCAGGTGAAGAAGCCGGCGCTGAGCAGCAGGAAGCTGCGGTCGCCTGCGGCCTGGCGCAGCGCCTGGCGTAGCGAGGCGGCGCCGGGCGAGGCGGCCTGCGAGGCATGCGCCGCGCCGCCGCGCGTGAGCCACAGCACCAGCGGTACCGCCAGCAGGCCGCTCGCGCCGAGCAGCACCAGCGCCGGTTGCCAGCCGGCCAGGCCGATGGCGAGCTGCGCCAGCGGCACCAGGGTGAACTGGCCGAACGAACCTCCGGCGTTGATGACGCCGCTCGCGAACGCGCGCTTCGCCTCCGGGATCCAGCGGTTTGCCGCCGACATGAGCAACGAGGGGCCGAGCGCACCGGCGCCGGTCGCGGCGAGCACCCCGATCAGGAGCGCAAGGGCGAGCCCGGTGTGCGCCAGCGGCGTGAGCGCGGTGGCAGCGGAGACCAGCAGCGCGCCGCCGATCATCACGGGCCGCGGGCCGTATCGGTCCGCTATCCCGCCGGCCACCGGCTGCGCCACGCCCCACATCAGCTGCGCGATGCCGAACGCGAGGCTGATCGTGGCGTAGCCCATGCCGGTCGAGGAGTTGATCGCGCTGATGAACAGCGGCTGCGCCTGACGCAGGCCCAGGCCGAGCGCGAACACCGCGCCCGCGGCGAGTGCGACGAAAAGGTAGTTGCGGTGCTGCGTAGTCATCGGCCCCCCCATACTTATCCTAGCCGGTGCCCGATTGCCGTCAAGCCGCCCGAGGCCGCGCGCTTCGGGTAGGCTTGCGCTCATGGCAAAACGACTGATTGTGGCGATCACGGGTGCCACCGGCGCGGCCTACGGGGTACGGCTGCTGGAGGCGCTGCGCCGCCAGCGCGGCTGGCAGAGCCACCTGGTGCTGTCGGAAGCGGGCGCGCTGACCGCCTGGCAGGAACTGGGCCTGAAGCGGCGCGAGATCGAGCGCCTGGCCGCGGTGGCCTACAACCCGCGCGACATCGCCGCAACGCTCGCCAGCGGCTCGTTCCTGACCGAGGGCATGGTGATCGCGCCGTGCTCGATGAAAACGCTCGCCGCGGTGGCGCACGCGCACGCCGACGACCTGGTCTCGCGCGCCGCCGACGTGGTGCTCAAGGAGCGCCGGCGCCTGGTGCTGCTGCCGCGCGAGGCTCCGCTCAACCTCGCGCACCTGCGCAATATGGTCGCGGTGACCGAGATGGGCGGGATTATTTTTCCGCCGGTGCCGGCGCTCTACGCCAAGCCGAAGAGCATCGAGGAACTGGTCGAGCACACCGTGGCGCGGGTGCTCGATCTGTTCGGCATTCGCGCGAGCGGCCTCAAGCGTTGGGCAGGGATGAAAGGAACGCTTCCAGCGCGCGATTGAATTCGGCCGGCTTTTCCATGTTGGAAAGGTGCGCCGCGTCCGGGATCAGCACCAGCTTCGAGCCGGGCGCGTTGTCGTGGATCTCGCGCGCCATCGCCGGCGGCGTGCCGGGATCCTTGTCGCCGCAGATCACCAGGATCGGGCACTTGATTTCCTTCAGCCTGGCGGTCAGGTCGATCTTCGGAATCGCGTGGCTGCAGCCGACGTAGCCGGCAACCGGGGTGTTCGCGATCAGCACCCCGATACGCTGAACTACCTCGGGATGCGCCGTGCGGAACGGCTCGGTAAACCAGCGCTCGAGGGTCGGCTGCACCAGCGGTTGCATTCCGCGCGTCTCGACGGTATGGATGCGATCGGTCCAGGCCCCCGCGGCGTCGGCCGGGTAGCGGCTGGTGGTGTCGGCCAGGACCAGGCTGCGAAACACGCCTGGATACTTGAGCGCGAAGGTCTGGCCGATCATGCCGCCCATCGACAGGCCGACATAGTGCGTGCTGTCGATTGCAAGATGCTTGAGCAGCGCGTGCAGGTCGTCGGCGAGCTGCTCCAGCGTGTAGGCGCCCGAGGGCGCCATGCTCTCGCCGTGTCCGCGTGTGTCGTAGGCGAGGACGCGGTAGCGGTCCTTGAAGGCGGCGATCTGGTCGTCCCACATGCGCACGCTGCAGGCGAGCGAATGGCTGAAGGTCAGCCACGGCGCGCCCTCCTTGCCATGGATCTCGTAATAGGTCTCGATGCCGTTGACGGTCGCTTTCATTTTCTCCTCCCCTAGGTCGCGGCGACCACCAGCGGGATCATCATTTCCTCCGCGCTCGCTCCGCCATGGTTGCCGATATGCAGGTGCCGGGGCTCGCCCGGCGTCCAGTCCCTGATGGTAAACCGCTCGTTCATCACCAGCGCAACGTCGCCCACGCGCTCCGCGATGCGCGGGTGCGCGGGCCCGGCGCCGAACCAGCCTTCGGCCAGCAGCTCGCGGCTCGGGCGCACCCGGGCACGGCCGTCGAGCCATTGCGCGGCGCGTGCCATGAACTCGTCCGCCCGGCCGTCCTGGACGTGGCAGTACGCGACGCGGCGCTCGCCGCAGAGCGGGAAGCGCAGCAGCGCCGACAGGCCGGGTCCGTCCTCGAGCCGCAGCGCAGCCTCCGGCGGGCAGTCGAGAAACCCGTGATCGGCGGTGGCGACCACCACGCTTTCTGTCCCCGCCAGGCGCGCCAGCAGCGCGCCGAAGGCCGCATCGACCGCGGCGAACTGCTGCGCAGCCTGCGGGCTCTCCGCGCCGTGCGCGTGCGAAATAGTGTCGTACAGCGGCCAGTAGACGTAGACGAACTTGCGCTCGTCGCCGGATTTGACCGCGGCCTCGGTCTCACGCACGAGGCCCTCGAGGTCGTCGTAGGCCCGCCGCTCGGCGCGCCCGCAGTGGTGCAGGTTGTACTGGGAGTCGATGATCTCGCGCTGCGAGACGACGATCGAGCGTACCGGCAGCGCCTCGAACAGAGAGGCCGAGGCGTAGATCGCGCGCGCATCGACCCCACGCTCGCCGAGCGGCAGGTAGTCGCCGCGGGAACGGAACGGCAGCGGCGCGGCGACGCAGCCGGCGGCGCCGAAATAGGTGAACCAGCCGGTCAGTCCGTGCTCGAGCGGCGTGCAGCCGGTGTAGGAAGTGGTGATCGCGCTGGCCGTGGTGGAAGGGAAGACCGAGGTCATCGCGCCGCGCCTCCGGCGCTCGAGCTCGCTGCCGACGCCGCGCCGCGTCAGGTAGAGGTCGCCCAGCCCGTCGACGACCAGCAGCAGCACATTGCGCGCCGCCGCGATCTCGGCCGGCGGCAGCTGCTCGAGGGTCGGGTGTAGCGCCCGGCCGCCGCGTGTCTCGATCAGCGAGGCGATCAGGTTGAGCAGGCCGGCGCCAGCGTAATCGGGGCGTACCATGGCGTGAATCCTAGCGGATTCGCGCCGCCCGGCTGCGAAACCGCGCCGGCGCTAGTGGAACACCATCGGGTTGGTGAGCAATGCTTCGTAGTTGCCGAGGAAAGCCTCGACCGACTCCTCGCTCGGCCCGCCCGATATCAGGTGCGCCATTTGGGCACGAAACTGACGTTCCAGGGCACCCTCCAGGTAGGCACCGAGGCCAGCGCGCGTGTCCACCAGCTCGATGCCTCGGCCGGGAAACTCGGTGACGTAGAACTCGCCGTTGTCGTACAGGACGTTCATTGCTGCCTCCTTCGGCGCGCCGTTAGCAAGACCCTGAATATCTATAAGCAAACTTTGTGCCGAAGGGCCGGGATTCAAGCCCCGGCCGAGGCCCGGGTGGTAGAATGTCACGCTTTTTCGCAAGGATTGCGCCATGCGCGTCGAAGTCCACGTCCACGCCGACATACCCATTCTGGAAGGGGTCTCGAAGAAGCAGATCGAGCAGGCGCTGGCGCCCTGGCTCGAGTACCTGGATGCCGAAGGACTGGGTGACGTCAAGAGCCTCGAGCCGGACGAGCCTGGGCTCAAGTTCGACGAGAAGGAGCTCATTCTTTACGTCTGCTGGACCGGCGAGATCGGCCGCAGCTTCCACCGTGCGCTGGACGAGGCGCTGGAGAACCTTGGCCCCTACTGCTACGAGGCGGTCGAGGTCGAACTCACCCTGTACCAGGAGAACGGCGACCAGGAAGGGCGCCTGCTGTTCGTCGGCCCGACCGCGCAGGCAATCCACGAGGCCCAGCGCCGCTGCATGATCGAGGACGTCTCCGCGCTGCTCGAGCGCCAGTTCGACAAGGAGCACGCGGCCGAGGTGGTGATGCTGGTGAACGACATGTTCGACCGCGACTGGAAGCAGAAGGCCGCGCAGCCGAAGCAGCCCGAGCGCGCCTTCGAGGCCTACACCAAGCCGAGCCGCAAGCACCTGCACTAGACGAACCCATCCCACGAACGCCCCTTGCGAGGGGCGTTTTCTATTGCGGAGTCTGCAATGGCCGCACCCAAATATCCCGCCTTCGACACGCTCGCGCTGCACGCCGGCCAGTCGCCCGATGCCGCGACCGGAAGCCGCGCGGTGCCGATCTACGCCACCACCTCGTACGTGTTCCGCGACACCGAGCACGCGGCTTCGCTGTTCAACATGGAGCGCGCGGGGCACGTGTACTCGCGCATCTCCAACCCGACCGTGGCGGTGCTCGAGGAGCGCGTCGCCGCGCTCGAAGGCGGCGTCGGCGCGATCGCGACCGCGTCGGGGCAGGCGGCGCTGCACCTGGCGGTCGCCACGCTGCTCGACGCGGGGCACCACGTCGTCGCCTCGAATTCGCTCTACGGCGGCTCGCACAACCTGCTCGGCTACACGCTCAGGCGCTTTGGCATCGAGACGACTTTCGTCAGCCCGCGCGAGCCGCGCAATTTCGAGCGTGCGATCCGGGACAACACGCGCCTGGTTTTCGGCGAGACGCTCGGCAACCCGGGGCTCGACGTGCTCGACATCCCCGCGGTGGCGGCGATCGCGCACGCGGCGGGCCTGCCGCTGCTGGTCGATTCGACCTTCACCACGCCGTACCTGATGAAGCCGTTCGAGCTCGGTGCGGACCTGCTGTATCACTCGGCGACCAAGTTTCTCGGCGGGCACGGGGTGGCGATCGGCGGCGTGCTGGTCGACTCGGGCCGCTTCGACTGGGAGAAAAGCGGCAAGTTTCCGCAGCTCACCGCGCCGTACGAGGGGTTCCACGACATGGACTTCGAGGAGGAGTCGGGCACGCGCGCGTTCCTGCTGCGCGCGCGGCGCGAGGGCCTGCGCGACTTCGGCGCCTGCATGGCGCCGATGACCGCGTTCCACATCCTGCAGGGCATCGAGACCCTGCACCTGCGCATGCCGCGCCACGTCGACAACGCGCGCAAGGTGGTGGCGTTTCTCGCCGCGCACCCGATGGTCGAGTCGGTCGGCTACCCCGAGCTGCCCTCGCACCCCGACCGCGCTCTGGCCGAGCGCCTGCTGCCGCGCGGCGCGGGCGCCGTGTTCTCGTTCAACATGAAGGGCGGCCGCCCCGCCGGGCGCGCCTTCATCGAGGCGCTGCGCGTGTTTTCGCATCTGGCGAACGTCGGCGACGCAAAGTCGCTCGTGATCCACCCCGCCACCACGACTCACTACCGAATGTCGGACGACGATCTGAACAAGGCCGGCATCAGCGCCGGCACGGTGCGCCTTTCGATCGGGCTTGAGGACGCGACCGACCTGATCGACGACCTGGATCGGGCACTGAAGGCTGCGCAGAGGGCGTCGCAATGAATCTCGCGCTCGACGGGAAACAGGTCTTCGCCTACACCGCCGCGCACGCGCCCGACCCCGCGCGGCCGACGGTCGTGTTCCTGCACGGCGCGGGGCTCGACCACAGCTGGTTCGGCCTGCAGAGCCGCTACTTCGGCTATCACGGCCGCAACGTGCTCGCGCTCGATCTGCCGGGGCACGGGCGCAGCGACGGTCCGCCGCTCTCGTCGATCGAAGTTGCGGCGGACTGGGTACCTAAGGTGCTGGATGGCTTCGGCCTCGGCAAGTCCGCGCTGGTGGGACACTCGCTGGGCAGCCTGATTGCGCTCGAGTGTGCGGCGCGCCACCCCGCGCGCGTGGAGCGCATCGCGCTGATCGGCACCGCCTACCCGATGAAGGTGTCGCAGGCGTTCTTGGACGCAGCGCGCAAAAACGAGCAGGACGCGTTCGACATGGAAACCATCTGGGGCCACGCGCCGCAGGTGCCGCTCGGCGGCAATCCCAACCCCGGCATGTGGATGTATGGCGACACCCTGGCGCGCCTGGCGCGGCTCGCGCCGGGCGTGCTCTACAACGACCTCAAGGCCTGCAACGACTACACCGCAGGGCTGGAGAGCGCGCGCAGGGTGCAATGCCCGGCGCTGTTCCTGCTCGGGCGGCGCGACGCGATGACCCCGCCCAAATCCGCCGCGTCGCTCGCGCAGGCGGTCGCGGGCAGCCGCACGGTGCTGATCGGCCCTTCCGGCCATTCGCTCATGGCCGAGGCGCCGGACGCGGTGCTGGACGCGCTGATTGATTTCCTCGACTAGCGCTAGTATCCCGGGGCCATGCTCGCCGCGATCACCGTGCTCCTGGTCTACCAACTCGTGGGCGAGGTGATCGTGCAGGCTGCGGGCCTGCCGGTGCCGGGGCCGGTGGTAGGCATGCTGCTCCTGTTTCTGAGCCTCGCTGTCCGCCGCGGCGCACCTGATTGGCTGAGCGGCACTGCGCAGACGCTGCTGTCGCACCTGTCACTGCTGTTCGTCCCGGCCGGCGTCGGGGTGATGCTGCACTTTCACCGGCTCGAGGCCGAGTGGCTGCCGATCAGCGTCGCGCTGGTCGCGAGCACGGTGATCACCATCGGCGTCACCGCGCTGGTGATGCGCGCGCTGCAGGCGCGGCGATGAGCGGCCGCTTCACCGAGATCTGGGTCTACCTGTCGACCACGCCGCTGCTCGGCCTGACGGTCACTCTGCTCGCCTACCAGGGGGCGTACTGGATCTACCGCCGCCTGGACATGAACCCGCTCGCCAACCCGGTCGCGCTGTCGGTCGCTTTTCTGGTTGCGCTGCTGTGGGCGACCGGCACGCCCTACCAGACCTACTTCGACGGCGCCCAGTTCGTGCACTTCCTGCTCGGGCCCGCTACGGTCGCCCTGGCGGTGCCGCTGTACGCGAACCTGGGCGCCCTGAGGAGAAATTTGGTGCCGCTGCTCGGCGGATTGCTCGCCGGCTCGCTCACGGCGGTGGTGTCGGCCGTTGGCATCGGCTGGCTGCTGGGCGCCGACCGCGTGACCCTGCTGTCGATGGCGCCGAAGTCGGTCACTACGCCGATCGCGATGGGCATCGCGGAGAAGCTGGGCGGCCTGCCATCGCTCACCGCGGTGCTGGTAGTGAGCACCGGCATCCTCGGCGCGGTGCTCGCGCGCGGCACGCTCAACCTCCTGCGGGTGCACGACCACGCGGTGCGCGGCTTCGCGGTCGGGGTAGCCGCCCACGGTATCGGCACCGCGCGTGCGTTCCAGGTTTCCGAGACGATGGGTGCGTTCGCCGGCCTCGGCATGGGCCTGAACGGGCTGCTCACCGCCTTCCTGTTTCCGCTCCTGGTAACGCTGTGGGGAAGATGAGCGCGAGGCTCCAGCCGAGCGCCACGCCGGCGGCGTCGGCGATCATGTCGGCAATCTCGAAGTCGCGGTAGCCGAGCCAACCCTGTACGAACTCGAGCGCGATGCCCAGAGCGGCGAAGCCCAGCGCATAGCCCAGGCGCACGCAGCGCGCGCGGTAGAGCTGGCAGAACCAGAACATCAGCAGGCCGTAGCCGCCGAGGTGCTCGAGCTTGTCGCTCTGCTGGAAGCCGAGGGAGGGCGGCGAGTGCATCACCGAGCCGTACACAATCGCGGCCACCATTGCCCAGCCGATCGCGAGCCAGAGCCTGCGCACGCTCAGAACAGCTGCATCTGGCCCGGCGGCGACGGCGGGCGAAAGCCCGCGCAGTCGAGCTCGCGCCGCGCCCGCGTGCCTCGCTCGGCGCCGTTCAGGCCGAGCCTGCGGCAGGCGATTTCGAAGCGCTTCGCGAGCAGCTCGGCGTAGTTGCCGGTACCGGTCATGCGGATGCCAAAGCGCGGGTCATTGTCGCGCCCGCCACGCAGTTGCTGCACGATGCTCATCACGTGTTCGGCGCGCATGGGGTAGTGCGCCGCGAGCCATTCGCGGAACAGCGTCTTGAGCTCGTTCGGCAGGCGCATGAGCTGGTAGCCGGCCATGCTTGCGCCTGCGGCGGCGGCCGCCTCGAGCGACTCTTCGACCGACTTGTCCGACAGCGCGGGGATCACAGGCGCCAGCATCACGCCCACCGGCACGCCGGCGCCCGCCAGCGCGCGGATGGTGTCGAGGCGCCGCTGCGGGCTCGCGGCGCGCGGCTCGAGGCGCCGCGCCAGGGCGCGGTCGAGCGTGCCGAGCGAAACGAAGACCTTGGCGAGATTCGCCCAGCCCATCGGCCCGAGCAGGTCCAGGTCGCGCTCGACCAGCGCCGACTTGGTGACGATCGTCAGCGGATGGCGGCACTCGGCCAGCAGCTCGATCAGCCCGCGCGTGATGCGATAGCGACGCTCGATCGGCTGGTAGCAGTCGGTGTTGGCGCCCAGCGCGATCGGCGAGGGGCGGTAGCCGCGCCGGGAGAGCTCGTCGCGCAGCAGCTCGACCGCGTTCACCTTGGCGAACAGCTTGCTCTCGAAGTCCAGCCCGGGCGAGAGTTCGAGGTAGGCGTGGCTCGGCCGCGCGTAGCAATAGATACAGCCGTGCTCGCAGCCGCGGTAGGGGTTGATCGACAGCTCGAACGGCAGGTCGGGCGAGTCGTTGCGCTGGATGATCGAGCGCGCGCGCTCCTCCGTCACGCCGGTCTCGAGCGCCGCCGGCGCCTCGTCCTCGGCGCCCCAGCCGTCGTCGAAGGCCTCCCGCGCCACAGTCTCGAAGCGCCCCTGCATTCGGGACAGCGCTCCGCGCGACTTGCCCGCGCCCGCCACCTTGGCCGCGTGCACGCCAATCGAGCGAGTTTCGTTGTTAGCTTCGTTCGCCATCGCCCCTGCCGGTAGAATCCGGGCTTCCCTAGAAAACCCCGTGTGAAGCCCCATGCACTGTATATATGAACAGTGAACGGCGCAACGTCGCGCTGCTGACCGCCTGTCAGGCGATGCTGTTGACCAACAACTCGACCCTGATCGCGATCAACGGGCTGGCGGGGCTCGCGCTGGCGGCCAACCGCTCGCTCGCCACCCTGCCGGTGACGTTCTGGGTGCTGGGCGGGGCGGTGGCCACGATGCGCGCCTCGCTGCACATGAAGCGGGTCGGACGCCGCCGGGGCCTGACGCTCGGAACGCTGTGGGGGTTCGCCGGCGCACTGATCTGCGCCAGCGCGATCTGGCTGCAGAACTTCTGGCTGCTGTGCTTCGGCGCGATGGTATTCGGCGTGTACAACGCTTACGGCCAGTACTACCGCTTCGCGGCCGCCGACGCGGCCAGCGTGCAGTTCCGGCCCACCGCGATCTCGCTCGTGCTTGCGGGCGGGCTGATCGGCGGCGTGCTCGGCCCGACCACGAGCCGGCTGACGGTCGAGCTGCTGCCGCAACGATTCCTCGGCGCCTACCTCGCGCTGATCCTGTTCCTGCTGGTGACGGTGACGCTACTGCGCTTCATCCGCATTCCCGATCCGAGCGCGGCGGAGCAGCAGGCTACGGGACGGCCGCTGTCGACGATCGCGCGCCAGCCCAAGTACCTGGTCGCGGTGGCGGGCGCGGCGATCGGCTACGGCGTGATGAACTTCCTCATGACCTCGACCCCGCTCGCGATGCGCATCTGCGGCCACCCCTATGGCGCGGCGGCGTTCGTGATCTCGTCGCACGTGGTGGGCATGTACCTGCCGTCGTTCTTCACCGGCGGGCTGATCCGCCGTTACGGCTCGCTGCGGGTGATGTTCGCCGGTGCTTTGCTCAACGCTGCCTGCGTCGGCGTCGCGCTGACCGGCGTCGAGATCGCGCAGTTCTGGTTCGCGCTGGTGCTGCTGGGGGTGGGCTGGAACTTTCTGTTCATCGGCGCGACGACTCTGCTCACCGAAACCTACCGCCCGGAGGAGCGCGCCAAGGCGCAGGGCGCCAACGATTCGACGATCTTCATCATGATGGCGCTGTCGTCGTTCTCCTCCGGCCTGATCGTGACCAACGCCGGCTGGAACACCGTCAACTACGCCGCGCTGCCGCTGGTCGCGACAATCATGGCGGCGATCATATGGCTCGGGCTGCGCAACCGGCGGCACCGGGCCGCGGCGGCCTAAGGCCATGTCGCTGGCACCTCCCGCCGAAGTCGGTGCGGCGCTAGACGAGGTCGACACCCCGGCCCTGGTGATTGAGCTGGATGCCTTCGAGCGCAACCTGAAGCGGCTGTCGGACGCAGTGGCGGGGCGCGGGGTGCGGGTGCGCGCCCATGCCAAGACGCACAAGTGCCCCGAGATCGCGCGGCGCCAGATCGCCGCCGGCGCGGTCGGCGTGTGCTGCCAGAAGGTGTCCGAAGCCGAGCTGATGGTCGACGGCGGCGTAGCCGACGTCCTGCTGTCGAACGAGGTGGTCGGCGAGCGCAAGCTCGAGCGGCTCGCCGCGCTCGCGCGGCGGGCGCGGATCGGCGTGTGCGCGGACGACGCGGACAACGTGCACGCTCTCTCGCGGGCCGCCGAGCGCGCCGGCGCGACGCTCGAGGTCTACGTCGAGGTGGACGTCGGCGCGCGCCGCTGCGGCGTTGCGCCGGGCGAGCCCGCGCTCGCGCTCGCGCGCGAGATCTCCGCCCGCCCCGGGCTCCGCTTTGCCGGGCTGCAGGCCTACCATGGCGCGGCCCAGCACCTGCGTACGATGGCCGAGCGCCGCGCCGCGATCGCCCGCGCCGCGAGCGCCGCCAACCAGACCCGGCGCCTGATCGAGTCCGAGGGGATCGCTTGCCCCACGGTGACCGGCGCCGGCAGCGGAAGCTTCATGTTCGAGATCGAGTCGGGCGCCTTCGACGAGATCCAGCCCGGCTCCTACGTGTTCATGGACGTGGACTACGCGAAGAACGAGTGGGCTGCGCCGCTGCCGCGCTTCGAACACGCGCTGTTCGTGCTGGCGACGGTGATGAGCCGGCCGACAGCCGATCGCGCCGTGCTCGACGCCGGACTCAAGGCGCTCAGCGTCGATTCCGGCCTGCCGCTGGTCTGGGAGCGTCCCGGGCTGCGCTACGCGCGCGCCTCGGACGAGCACGGCGTGCTCGAGGTCGCGGCCGGCATGTCGCCCGCGCTTGGGGACAAGCTGTTGCTGGTGCCGGGGCACTGCGACCCGACGGTGAATCTGTACGACTGGTACGTCTGCGTTCGCAACAATTTCGTAGAGGAAGTCTGGCCGATCACCGCGAGAGGGGCTTTGACATAGCAGGGGAATTTGACACCGTTGTAGTCCCGGAAAGTCCTTGCACGTCCGACTGTATCGTTAGCCTATGACGCTATAGATGACCGTAAAGATGCGGTCGAGGAGTCCCCATGCTTACAGACGTGGCAGTTGCGAAGTTGAAATACAAAGCCCTCGCCAGCAATGGCGAGAAGCGATCCGGAAGCCTACTGTTGAATCGGATCCCAGACCGCGATGGGGTTTATATCTAGCAGTCAGCCCGCCGCCCTAAAGCGGACCGCTGCTGGTGAACAATCCGATGTGAGAGTTGCGAAAGCTCGCGACCTTGAGTGGGACGCTGCCCAACTCTGCCGGGACCAACTGCCATGCTGGAACCTTGAGACGGGCGGGTTTCGTATGGGCAGCCTAAGGCAATTGTCTCCAATGAGTCCCCCCATCGGGCGTTAAGAGGATGCGTCGCGTTTGGAAGCCTATATATGATGCGCCGGCTCTGTATTTGGTATTGAACTCGAACGCAATCTGCCACCCATAATAGTATCCTCCGCCCCAGCCATAACGGTATCCTTCGCCCTTGAATAAGCCCTTATGCCAACTCGTGCAGTCCTCGATGCGAAGATCTCTGACTTGGGCGCTGCTCGGGTCTTCGAGCCCGGCTCTGTCCACATAAACCTGTACAGCATTCCGGGCCTGCAGTTCGGTGGGTCGTGGACCGCAAAGAGCCTCTTTGTCTGGACCTACCGCCGCGGTAGTGCAGGCTGATAACGCAACCAGCGCAAGTGCTGCGATCGTTACCTTCATAGCGATTCCCGTCGAGTTTGCAACCCAACCCTCTTGCCGCTTCATGCTGGCATCGCCCCGGTATTCAGAACATATTCATCGACCCCGAAGGCGCTCAACCCTTCAGGCACTGGCTCATCAACTTGCGCCGCTCGGCGCCTTTAAGCTTCTTCTCGTTGGCGTCCTTGTTGCACGCCTTCATCTTCTCCTTTTGCGGGTTGGCCACGCCGGGCACCTCGCCCTTGAGGCAGGAGCTCATGAACTGCGTACGCTGCTCGCACCACAGGTGTGCGCCATCGTAGCTGGTCGAGTGTGTGCGGGTCCAGTAGTTACGTTACGCGCCGTCGGCCCAGAGCGTGAAGTGTTGATAAAAAGGTTCTTGAGGTACGTTCATGCGGGCCGTCGCGGCGCGCCGTGGAAGCAATGAAGCAGCACAGTATTTGGAGTAGCAGTAAGCGTCTCTTCTAAAAGTTGAGTTTGCTGATTGGGTTGCTACGTAGCACGCAGCGTCGCGAAGACCGACTGAACCCGCCTCCTCCAAGCCGTTATGCGAGAAGCTGCATAGTCTGGCGTCCGATAGTCGCCAAGATAAAGTTAGACAAATCTTAGAACCGAGGAGCGCCCGGTTGCAGGCTGTGAATGTGCGGTGAACCCAGGCTCTCTCATCGATTCCGCTAATTGAGTCGCGATGAAGAGGATCTCATCCAGTTCTGTTAGCTCAGGCGTCAGTTCTACTTCTCCTTCTCTTAGCGCCACGCACTGACGGCGTATGTCGTCCCGGATGCGTTTCAAGTCTCGAACACCGTTTATCTGTGACGGTGTTTGGTTCCCGTCGAAAGGCGCCCAACCGCCGTCTTCCATTTGAAGTATCTTGACGCGCTCCGTCGGCCAGGCATTCAGGTAACTTTGAACCGCACTAAGGACTTGTGCCGGTACTTCGGCTGCCGCGATAAGCTCTACATAGTAGAAAGCCTCTTTTGTTCCTGACGGCTCTTTATCCGTTTCCATGGCAAAGTCGATTCCCATTTCGAGCGTACTCGGCCCTGCGACATAATCAATAGTCCATTCAGACTCGTCGCAGTACGGGTTAGAGGCCGAGGCGAGAAGCGCACGCCGGGGAATATGGGCCGATCATCGCCCGGCCGCTGTGGGAGTGGCGACACAGCCGCGACAGGCGGCTGTAGTAATCGCTTTTTGGGGATGGGTCGATGACTGCTATCGACCCTGAGCAGTCATTCGCAGGAACGCGTTGCTTCAAATAACGAGCATTGTCAGCGGCTAGATGGCGAAGTCGCAGCGCTTGATTTCTGACGCTATCTGGGATTAGAGTTATTTTTGAATAACAACGAGTACGACCGTCCAGGTCGATTCTTGTTTTCTTTTCGGGTTCGCAGGGCCCGTCCTTTCGGTACGTCCTGTACCACTCTGCAAAGTTGTCGGAAGACCGCGAACCATCGAGGCGCAGCCGTGCGCGGCTCAACCACCCTATGGCGATCGGAAGCAACCGGCATCCGACCTATATTTGCGACCGGAATTTAAAGGGGTGACTTATGACCAATGAAAATGCGTACAAGGGAAGTTGCTTTTGCGGAGCGGTGCAGTTCACGGTGACGGGCGAACCGGCTGGCATGGGCTATTGTCATTGCAGTGACTGTCGGCTCTGGTCAGCGGGTCCGGTAAACGCCTTCACTCTGTGGAATCCCGACGCGGTAAAGGTGACCCAAGGTGCGGACAAGATCCGTACCTACAATAAGACTGCGAAAAGCTCGCGTAAGTGGTGCGCGACCTGCGGGGGCCACGTCTTCACCGACCACCCGCTGTGGAAGCTCGTTGACGTTTATGCTGCCGCGATACCGAGTTTCCCATTCAAGCCAGGGGTGCACGTTCACTACCAAGAAACGGTCCTGCACATAAGAGATGGATTACCAAAAATGAAGGATCTTCCCAAGGAAATGGGCGGTTCGGGCAGCGCGATACCCGAGTAGAACGACGCGTTGGCAGCTTTGCCTGCAACAACGGGTTCTTGCGGGCAGATTGAAGACTGCCTCGCACGACTCTGTTGTGCCTGACTACGGGCTGCAACCGATCGCGTGTCCCGACAGTTGAGCGAGATCGTTGTTCGAGCGTCCGCTACTGGCCGATAGCAGACACTCCGACGCATGCTTCTATGCGATCTGGTGATGCGTCACGGATCCCCACAGTGCCCCTGCAGCGCATTGAACGCAGGCATGTCTCTGCTGCTTAACCGGAAGGGCTGATACCCTCGAGATCCGAATCCCGAGCGCAGATCATGCCGTATTTGTGACCGTTTTCGCCCAACCCATCGCAAGAGTTGTATAAAAAACAGTAAGTTATGGTCAGTTTCAACCTATACGGCTGGTACGTTTGCGTGCGCGACGGCCGGGTCGAGGCGCTGTGGCCGGTGAGCGCACGCGGAGCGCTGGTTTGAGCCGCCGCCCGTACTACGGCTGGGTGGTGGTGGCCGCCGCGTTCAGCCTGATGTTCGTCGGCTTCGGCGCGGCGTACTCGTTCGCCGCGTTCTTCGGCGCTTTCCAATCCGAGTTCTCGGCCTCGCGCGGCCACGTCTCGCTGGTGTTCTCGGTCGCCGCGTTCCTGTGGTTCACGCTCGGCGCGCCGGGCGGCGTGCTCGCCGACCGGCTCGGGCCGCGGCGCGTCGCACTGGCCGGCGTCGCCTGCCTGGTGGCGGCGCTCGCGCTGGCGAGCGTCGCGCCGTCGGTCGGGGTGCTCTACCTGACCTACAGCGTCGGCATCGGCGTAGGAGTGGGGCTCACCTACGTGCCCTCGGTCGGCGCGGTGCAGCCCTGGTTCACCGCCAACCGCGCCTTTGCCTCGGGCATCGCGGTGGCCGGCATCGGTGCCGGCAATTTCCTGGTGCCGCTGCTCGCCGCCTGGCTGATCGGGGCTTTGGGCTGGCGCGAGGCCTACCAGGTGCTCGCGCTCGGCGTGCTCGTGCTCGGCGGCGCGGCCGCGCTTGCGATCGACGACGACCCAGCGCGCCACGGCGCGGCCGGCGCGGCGCGCACCGCGCGCGCCACGCTGCCCGGCGCGACGCTTGGCGAGGCCCTGCGCTCGGAGCCGTTCTGGCTGCTGTACGTCTCGAGCGTGCTGGTGTGCGTCGGGCTGTTCGTGCCGATGGTGCACCTCGCATCGTTCGCCCAGGACGTCGGCTACTCGGAGGCCCAGGGCGTTGCGCTGGTGAGCCTGATTGGGCTCGGCAGCCTGCTCGGGCGCTTCACCATCGGCGGCGTCGCCGACCGCCTCGGGCGTACGCCCTCGCTGGCGGTGATGTACGTCGGCCTGGGCGCGATGCTGCTGCTGTGGTGGCTCGCCACCCAGTACTGGATCCTGGCCCTGTTCGCGCTCTCGTTCGGCGCCTTCTACGGCGGATTCGTCGCGCTCGCGCCGTCGATCGTGATGGATCTCTACGGCCCGCGCGCGCTGTCGGGCATCATCGGCTTTCTCTATACGGGCCCGGGAATCGGCACCCTGATCGGCCCGCCGCTCGCCGGCGCCGCGTTCGATACGCTGGGCAGCTACAGCGCGCCGATCCTGGCGGGTGCGGCGCTGTCGTTCGCCGCTGCCGGCATCGTGCTGGTGCTGATGCGGCGCACGCGCGCCGCCGCGGCGTGAAGCGCGCCCCTCCGCTCGCGGTGAGCGAGGCGCGCGGCGTTCGCCACCTGCACATCGGCGGCGAGGCGATTCAGAGCGCGATGCGAATCGACGATCCATACGCGCTCGCGCTCGATTACACGCGCTGCATGATGGCGGTTCTGCTGTTCCATCCGCAGCCGCGCGAAGTGCTGATGATCGGGCTGGGCGGGGGCTCGCTGGCCAAGTTCTATCACCGCAGGTTCCGCAGCGCGCGGGTGCGTGCGGTGGAGCTCGACGCGCGCGTGGTCGCCGCGGCGCGCGAGCACTTCGCGCTGCCGCCCGACGACGCGCGGCTCAGGGTGGAGATCGGCGACGGCGCCGAGGCGCTGGCGCCGGAATGCTGCGACCTCCTGCTGGTGGACGGCTTCGACGACGGCGAGCAGGTTCCAGCGCTCACCAGCCGGGCGTTCTATGACGCGGCCTGGCTCGCGCTCTCCGAGCCCGGCGCGATGGTGCTCAACTTCATGAGCGACGACTCGCGGCTCGATCTCTACCTCAGGCGGCTCGAGCGCGCCTTCGGCGGCGCGGTGCTGTGCCTGCCGGCGCTCGCCGACCCGAACCTGATCGTGTTTGCGTTAAAGGGCGCGCCGCGGCGGGTGGCCTGGCGCGCGCTGCGCGCGCGCGCCGAGCGGCTGGAGCAGCGCTTCGCGCTGCCGTTTCGCCGCTACGTCGCGGCGCTCGGGCAGATGAATCCCTGCACCGGGGACGACCTTATAATCACGCCGGATACGAACACGAACGGAGGCGAGCGATGAAACTTACCAGCGAGAGCTTTTCCGACATGGGCCCGATTCCGGACCGCTGCGCGTTCGCGGTGCCCGACGCGAAGACCCACATCAGGCTGTCCGACAACCGAAATCCGCAGCTGGCCTGGAGCGGCCTGCCGGCGGGCACGCGCTCGCTCGCGCTGGTCTGCCACGACTACGACGTGCCGTCCAAGCCGGACGACGTCAACAAGGAGGGCCGCCAGATTCCCGCCACACTGCCGCGCGTCGACTTCTACCACTGGCTGCTGGTCGACCTAAAGCCGTTCGAGAAAGCGATCGCTGAAGGCGAGTTCTCCAACGGCATCACCGCGCGCGGCAAGCCCGGTCCTCAGGCGCCGCGTGGCGCGCGCCAGGGGCTGAACGACTATACCTCGTGGTTCGCCGGCGACGCCGACATGAAGGGCGACTACTACGGCTACGACGGTCCGTGTCCGCCCTGGAACGACACCATCGTGCACCACTACGTGTTCACGCTCTATGCGCTCGACATCGAAAAGTGCCCGCTGCCGGACGACTTCCGGGGCGCGGGCCTGCTGGCCGCAATCAATGGTCACATCCTCGATAGTGCACGCCTCACCGGGGTCTACACGCTGAACCTGTCGGCCAAGACTTGAGCTTCGAAGTCCTGGCGCTGGCGCCGATCGCGTTCCTCGGCGCGCTGGTTTACGGCATCACCGGCTTCGGCGCCGCGCTGGTCGCGATCCCGCTCGCGACGCACTTCGTGCCGCTGCGCTTTGCGCTCGCGGTATTCGTGCTGCTCGATCTGGCAAACTCGCTGCGAATCGGGTTCGAGGCGCCGCAGCACGTCGTGCGCGGCGAGGTCGTGCGGCTGGTGCCGATGCTGGTGGCCGGTACCGTTCTCGGCGTCACTGCGTTGGTGAGCATGCCGCGCCAGGGCAGCATGCTCGCGCTCGGCGTCTTCGTTGTCGCCTTTGCGCTGTACTCGCTTTTCTCCCACCGCCCGCGTGGTGCGCTCGGGCGCGGCTGGGCCTGGCCGGCAGGCCTGGCGGGTGGCATCACCAGCGCAATGTTCGGCGCCGGCGGACCGCCGTACGCAATCTATCTGTCGCAACGGAACCTGAGCAAGGAAGCGTTCCGGGCCACGCTCGCGGTGACGTCGATCGCGAGCATTTCTATGAGGCTGGTTGCGTTCGCGCTTACCGGGCTGATGAGTGACCTTGCGGTATGGGTCGCCGCCGCGGCCGCGCTGCCGGCGGCCTGGATCGGCATTTCGGTGGCGTCCCGGCTCTTCCGTCGCATCCGGCGCGAGACGCTGATGCGCGCGGTGGCGCTCATGCTGCTCGCCTCGGGCGGCTCGCTGGTGCTGCGCGCGCTGGGTTGAGCGATGGACTGGGTGCTCGGCTGCGTGCTGCTGTACATCGTTGCGCAGCTCGGCATCGCGTTCTGGTTCTCGCATCGCAACCGCAGCGAGGTGGACTACCTCCTGGCGGGCCGCAGCCTGGGCCCCTGGATGGCGACCTTCACGGTGTTTGCCACCTGGTTCGGCGCCGAGTCCTGCGTCGGCGCCGCGGGCGAGGCCTATGCGCACGGCATCTCGGGGGTCATCGCCGACCCCTTCGGCTACAGCGCCGGCATCGTGCTGTCCGGCCTGCTGTTCGCGGGGGCGCTGTGGAAGCGCGGCATCGTCACGCTCGCGGACCTGTTCCGCGAGCGCTACGGCATTGGCGTCGAGCGGCTCGCGGCCGTCGTCATGATCCCGGGCTCAATCATGTGGGCCGCCGCGCAGGTGCGCGCCTTCGGCCAGGTGCTGGCGTCGGCCTCGGATCTCGGTCTGCTCGCGGCGATCACGCTCGCGGCGGCGGTCGTCATCGCCTATACCGCGATCGGCGGGATGTGGGCGGACGCGGTCACCGACCTGGTGCAGGGCATCGTTCTCATCGCCGGGGTGCTCGCGCTGGGCGCCGTTTTCGTGTCGCTAGGCGGGCTGCGCTCGATTGCGGCGCTGCCGGCGGCGAGCTTCGCTCCGATGCACGGGCGCAGCGTGCTCGGCGCGCTCGATACGCTCGCGGTGCCGATCTTTTCCACCATCGCCGCGCAGGAGCTCGTGTCGCGCATCCTGGCGGTGCGCGGTGCACAGCTCGCACGGCGCGCGACGGTCGCGGCCGGCGCGCTGTACCTGGCGATCGGCATCGTACCGGTGGCGATCGGCCTGGGCGCCGCGGGCTTCATCGGCGCGGGGCGCAACCACGAGCAGGTGCTGGCGCTGTTCGCCGCGCAGCAGCTCCCCATGCCGCTCTACGTCCTGTTCCTGGGCGCGCTGGTGTCGGCGATCCTGTCGACGCTTTCGGGCGCTTTGCTCGTGGCAGGCTCGCTCGCCGCGCACAATGTGCTCCTGCCGCTCGCGCCGCGCCTGCCGGAAAAGGCCAAGCTCAGGGCTAATCGCTGGGCGGTGATCGCGTTCGGCGTGGTCGCATACTTCATCGCCCTGTCGAGCGAGAGCATGTACGCGCTGGTGCAGCAGTCTTCGGGCCTGGGCAGCGCCGGGATACTGATCATGATGCTGTTCGCGCTCTGGGGCGGGCGCGTCGGCGGACCGGCGAGCGGCTATGCGGCGCTGATCGCCGGCACCGGCGTGTTCGTGCTGGCCGACAGCGTGTTGGATCTGGAAGGTGCCTACCTGTTCGCGCTCGGCGCGGCGCTCGCCGGCTACCTCGCCTGCGCGCCGCTCGCTTCGAGCTTGATGAGGCGGCGCAGTTCGCGATAGCGCTCTTGGGACGCGTCGCCGAAGAGGGGGTCGCGGCCGGCGGGAACCGCAGCGTTCACGGCGGCCCAGTCCTCGGGCGTGAGCAGCTCGGCCGCGCGCGGCAGGACGTCTTGCTCCTCGGTCGCGAGATGATGGCGGTAATACACCAGGTAGGTGGCGGCCGCCGTCTCGACCGCGGCGCGCGAGACGATCGCCTCGTCGGCCACTTCGTTCAGCAGCTCGAGCAGCTCGTCGCCGGCGTTCGCGATCACGCGGTGCTCCTGCAGCAGGCGGCTGATCTTGCCCTGCAGGCCCGGCTCGTGCGCGACCAGGCGCGCAAAAGCCACGTTCTCGCGCGCGTGGTGGAAACGGTCGGGGTAGTGCCGCAGGTACGAGACGATGTCGATCATCAACTCGTAGTTCGGTTTGCCGCCCTCGTGGAACACGGCGAGCTGGGCTTCGAGCAGCGCCAGCAGGCGCGAGAAATTCTCGTGCTCCACGTGCCAGTGCCTGACGGGGCTAGTCATCGGTAGATCCAGTCCCGGCTCCAGGGCAGGGGGTTGGTGGTCGGGTTGGCGGTCTTGACCGCGAGCATCTGGTGAATCGATACCCAGCGCTGCTCGAACGCGTGCGCGCAGCCGGCGAGGTAGGCGCGCCAGATCCGCAGGCGCTTCTCGCCCGCGTATTCGCTTGCGCGCTCGAGGTTCGCCTCGAGTCGCTCGCTCCAGTGCCACAAGGTCTTGGCGTAGTGCAGGCGCAGCGTTTCGATATCCATTACTTCGAGCCCGGCGGCCGCCATTTCGCGCAGGGCGAGCGACGCGTGCGGCAGCTCACCGTGCGGGAAGACGTAGCGCTCGACGAAATCTCCACCGCCCAGGCCGACCGAGCGGCTGTCCGGGTCGACCGAGGTGATGCCGTGGTTGAGCGCGATGCCGCCGTCCTTGAGCAGGCGCGTGATGACGCCGAAATACAGCGGCAGGTTCTTCAGTCCGACGTGCTCGAACATGCCAACGGACGAGATCTTGTCGTACACGCCCGTTCCCGGTACGTCGCGGTAGTCCTGCAACAGCACCCGGCACCGGTCCGACAGGCCGTCCGCCTTGATTCGCTCGGACGCCAGCGCGTGCTGATTGCGCGACAGCGTGATGCCGGTCGCGTCGACGCCGTAGTGCTTCGCCGCCCAGCGCACCAGCCCGCCCCAGCCGCAACCGATGTCGAGCAGCTTGTCCCCCGGGCTCAGCCGCAGCTTGCGGCAGATGTGGGCGAGCTTCTGCTCCTGCGCAGTGTCGATGTCCTCGTCGCCGGTCTTGAAGTAGGCGCAGGAATAGACCATGTTGCGGTCGAGCCAAAGCGCGTAGAACTCGTTCGAGACGTCGTAGTGGTATTGAATCGCCGCCGCGTCGCGCTGCTTGGTGTGGCGGCGCCGCAGCAGCGGAAGCCTGCCGCCCTTGCCCTCGCCCAGGTTGCGCGACAGGCCTTCGGCGGCGCGCAGCGCGTCGGCGATCGGGCCCTTGACCTCGAGATGGCCCTCGACGTAGGCCTCGCCCAGCTTGGCGAGGTCCGGCTTGATCAGGTAGCGCAGCGCGCTGGCCGACGGGACGCGCAGGGTCACCGTGGGCGACGGCGACAGGTCGTAGCGCTCGCCGTTCCACAGCTCGACGGCGAGCGGCAATTGAACCTTGCCGCTCAGCTCACTGATGATCTTTCGGATGCGGGACTCCAGCAGCATGGGGGCCTGGGTCGGTATCTAGCTTGCTTCTGCCTTGCGTTTTACCGGGCTTTGCGCGGCAGATCAAGAACTCGCCACTTCCCGCATGGTGACGAACTCTTCCGCCGCGGTCGGGTGGATGCCGATGGTGGCGTCGAACTGCGCTTTGGTGGCGCCGAGCTTGACCGCGATCGCGACGCCCTGGATGATCTCGCCCGCCTCCGGGCCGATCATCTGGGCGCCGACTACCCGCTGGCTGGCGGCGTCCACCAGCAGCTTCATGAACGTCTTTTCTTCGCTCGAGGTAAGAGCGTGCTTGAGCGAGCGGAAAGAAGTCTTGTACACCTGCAGCTTAGGGTAGCGCTCGCGCGCGCTCTCCTCCGACAGTCCCACGCTGGCAACGTTCGGGTTGGCGAACACCGCGGTCGGCACGTTGTCGTAATCCATCGCGGTGAGCTCGCCGGCGAACAGGGTCTTCGCCAGCGCCGTGCCCTCGGCGGTGGCCACCGGGGTGAGGTTGATCCGGTTGGTGATGTCGCCGATGGCGTGAATCGAATCGACCGAGCTCTTCGAGTACGCGTCCACCAGCACCTCGCCGATCGGTCCGAGCTTCACGCCTGCGGCTTCCAGCCCCAGGCCCTTGCTGTTCGGCACCCGGCCCGTGGCGAACAGCACCAGTTCGGCGCGCGCGTGCATGCCGTCGCCGTATGCGACCTCCAGCACGCCGTCCGGCTGCTTGGTGATCGACGCCGGCTCGGCGCCGAAATGCACGATGACGCCCTTCTTCTGGATTTCCTCGCCCAGGCGCGTTCCGAGCTCGACGTCGAATTCGCGCAGCAGGCGGTGGCGGCGGTAGGCGAGCGTCGTCTGCACTCCCAGTCCATTGAAGATCGACGCGAACTCGACCGCGATGTAGCCGCCACCGACCACGATCGCGCGCGCCGGCAGCCGCTCGAGCTGGAACACCGCGTCGGAGGTGATCGCGTGCGACTTGCCCGGAATGTCGGGCACCTGCGCCCGCGAGCCGGTGGCGACCAGGATGTGCCTGGCGCTCCAGCTTCGGCCGGCGACCTCGACCGTGTGCGCGTCGCGCAGCACGGCGCGGCCGCGCACGATTTCAACCCCGGCGGCGGCAAGCAGCCGCTCGTAGACCGCGTTCAAGCGCGCGATTTCCGTGTCCTTGTTGGCAACCAGCGTCTTCCAGTCGAAGCTCGGCTTGGCGAGGCTCCAGCCGTAGGCCGCCGCATCCTCGAAATCGTCGCGAAAGTGCGCCGCATAGGAAAACAGCTTCTTGGGGATGCAGCCGACGTTTACGCAGGTGCCGCCGAAGCGGCCGGACTCGGCGATCGCGACCCGTGCGCCGTAGTTGGCCGCGACCCGGCTGGCGCGCACGCCGCCCGAGCCGCCGCCAATCGTGAACAGGTCGAAGTCGTACTGCCCGGTGCGTTTCACTTCAGGTTGGGCAGGTTCAGCTCCACGAGCTCGAGCAGCGCGGATAGGGCGCCGTGCTCGGGTTTGCCGCGCAGCGATTTGAGGCCCTGCTGCACCCGCTCCGCAATCTGGGCGCGCGGCATGCCTTCGATTCCGTTGAGCAGCGCCGCGAGCTCGCCCAGGTTCGCGCTTTCGGCGCCGCTGCGCACCTCGGCCAGGCGCGCCTCGATTCCGCCGCGGTCCAGGTTGGTGACCAGCTTCAGCGTCTTGTCGTGCATGCTCATGTCGCTCTCCTTGAGCGGCGGGGTGTGTCGATCTTAGCCAGTTGGCGCCGGGTTGGCTAGCCGAGGTGCCGGTAGCGGCCCGCGCTCACGCGCACGCTGCCCTCGGCCGCGAGCTTGTCCAGATGCGCCTGCAGCGAGCGCGCGGCCACCGCATGGAGCTTGGTCGGCACTTCGTCGTATACGGCCGGCAGCAGCGCTTCCGGCGTCGCCTCGCCGAGCCTCGCCAGCGCGGCGACGACCTTGGCCTCGCGCGCGAGTCGATGCGCGACCAGGCGGCGCAACTCCGTGTGCGGGGCGCCGATCAGGAAGCCGTGTCCGGGCGCGAAAATCGCGAACTCGTCGGCGAGCAGTGCCTCGAGCGACGCGAGGTAGGCTCGCATGTCGCCGTCGGGCGGATTGATCACCACCGTCGAGCCCTGCATCACGTGATCGCCGGTAAACAGCATTCCGGTCTGCTCGAGCAGGTAGCAAACATGGTTCGAGGCATGTCCGGGAGTGTGCAGCGCGCGCAGCGAGATGTCCCCTAACGAGAGCGTCTCGCCGTGCTCGGGCACGCGCTCGGGCGCGAAACCCTGGTCCTGGCTCGCGCCCGGCGGTGCCGTGCGCCCGATAATATGCGCGCCGGTCGCTTCGCGGATCGCGGCCGCGGCGGGCGAATGGTCGAGATGAGTATGCGTGCACAGCACCCACCTGATGCGGCCCGCGCCCGCGGCGAGCACCGCTTCGATGTGCGAGGCGATTGCGGGCCCGGGATCGATGACGGCCAGGTCGCGCTCGCCCACCAGGTAGGCGTTGGTTCCGGGGCCGGTCATCATGCCGGGGTTCGGCGCCGTGATTCGCGTCACCAGGCGGTCGAGCCGCTTCGGCGTCCCCGGGACTATTTCGTAGCTCGTGTTTCCGCTTTCTTCCGGGTCGCACCAGTGGATTTCGAAGTACTGCGGGTCGGCGCGCCGGAACAGCCTCGGACCGTTCTTGCCCTGCGCCCAGCAGGCCCGGTTGGTTTCGATTTCCGGTAGCGCCTTGACGTGCTCGAAGGCGTCGTACGGGCGCGTGAAGCGTGCGAGCTCGGTCAGCGTGTGCTTGGTGGCGAACACCAGCTCGATCTTGCCCTGCGCGTTGCGCGCGAGCGCTTCCTGCGGGGTCAGCCAGAGATTGTGGATCGTCTCCGAATTGTCGTGCGAGCCCGCCTGGCCCGGCGGCGCGATGGCGACGAAGAAGCGAGTGTCGAAGCGGCGCGAGCGCCCCGGCGCAGTGATCCAGTGGCCGAAGTAGGCCAGCTGGTGCGCCGGCACGATGAGCCGCTCGCGCTCGAGGAACTCGGCGAACGACAGCTCGCCCGCGTTCAGCGGCGCGCGCAGGTGCTCGAGCGCCGCGGCCCGCTCTGCGCTTACCGGTCGGTGCTGCTCGTCCCAGGCGATCAGGATGCCCGCTTCCTCGAAGCACTCGCGCACCGCCGCGACCCAGTACCCGAGTCCGCCCGAGGCGAGGCCGAGGCGCGCGCTCGCCTGGCCGTCGTCCATGCCCACCAGGCGCCGCATGATGCGCGGGTCGGCGTCGTCTTCGTCGATCGCGCCGCCCGGGAAGACGTAGGCGCCGGCGAGGAAAGCAGCGCCGCGGGTGCGCTGGAGCATGAATACTTCGAGCCCGCTTAGCGCTTCGCGCAGCAGGGCGACCGTCGCCGCGGGTCGCGGGGCGGGGTTCACGCGCTGCGTCCGGCGCGGTCCTTGTCGTTCTGCGCCTTGATCAGCTCCCGCATTCGCTGCCAGTCGGCGTCGGAGAGCTTGTCCAGCGCGCTGAACGAGGCGCCGTTGGCGAGGTAGCCGCCGCCGTCGATCGCGATCGTCTCGCCGGTGAGGTAATCGCAGCCGTCGGCCATCAGGAAGGCGGCGAGGTTCTGCAGTTCGGGCATTTGCCCGACGCGCCGCATGGGGATCGCGTCCGTCGTGTCCTCGAAGCCGCTGTCCGGACGCAGGCGCTTGGAAGCGCCTTCCGTCGGGAAAGGCCCGGGTGCGATGGCGTTCAGCCGGATGCCGTAGCGGCCCCATTCGACCGCCAGCGACTTGGTCATCACATTCAGCGCTGCCTTCGACATTGCCGAGGGCACGACGTAGGGCGACCCGGTCCAGACCCAGGTCACCAGGATCGAGATCACCGAGCCCTTGTGTCCGCCGGCGATCCAGCGCCGTCCCACCGCGTGGGTGACGTAGAAAGTGCCGTGGAACACGATGTTGGCGATCGCGTTGAAGCCGTTTGGCGTCAGGTCCTTGGTCGGGCTGATGAAGTTGCCCGCGGCGTTGTTGACCAGGCCGGTGAGCGGCCCGGCCTCGTCCCAGATGCGCTGCACCATCGCGTCCACGGCCTGGGCATCTCTGATGTCTACCGCGTGCGTGCGCACCGTGCCGCCGTAGGCGCCCATGAGCTCCTTCGCAGTCTCATCGAGCAGCGGCCCGCGCCGGCCCGCGATCCAGACTTCCGCTCCGAGCGCGAGATACTTGGACGCGATCTCCTTGCCCAGGCCCGTGCCGCCGCCGGTGACGAGGATCCTCTTACCCTTGAACAGGCCTTCTTTGAACATGCGCGCTCCCTTCGCAAGGAGCGTGCATTCTACTTCGGCCTTATCAGGCGATCGCGAGGTCGGCTTCGCCGAGCGCCTGCACCAGCGCGATGCCTTGCTGCGACAGGCGGTGGCAGGCCCCCGGGCCGAGCAGGACGTCGCGCGGCCTGTTCTCTTCGGTCACCCACAGCGTGCCCGAGCGGCAGCATAAGGTGCTGCCCGCGCCGTCGCGAACCTTCAGGGTCTGCCCTCCGGTCAAATGCAGGTTGCCTCCGCGCAGTTCGATGCGCATTCTGATCTCCTTGCGTAATGCATGCGGTATGTGCATGCTCCATGGAAGGCAGCGTAAGCATCTTGCCTAAGGTGCTCAAACGGAATTCGGTCAGGACAGGCATGAGCAAATGGAATGCTAATCTGGCGCATGGCGCCGCCCCCCGACTGCCTTCGCTCGATCTATTGAAGGGCTTCGAGGCGGCGGCCCGCTTGCTGTCGTTCACCGGTGCCGGGGAAGAGCTGCACCTGACCCAGTCGGCGGTGAGCCGACAGATCAAGGAGCTCGAAACACAGCTGGGCGTAGCGCTGTTCGAGCGCCGGCATCGCGCGCTCGCGCTGACCGACGCGGGGCGCACCCTATTTCCCGCCGCGGTCCAGGTGTTGCAGGCGATGCGCGCGGCGACCGACCAGCTGCGCGCAATATCGACGCGACGGACGCTCGCCGTGACCACCACTCACTCGTTCGCCGCGCTGTGGCTAATCCCGCGCCTGGCGGGCTTCACTCGCACCACCCCGGGCGTGGATGTGCGAATCACAACGGACACGCGAGTGCAGGACCTGGAGCGCGACGGGCTGGATGTCGCGATCCGCCACGGGCCGGCGGCGATCGCAGGACCGAACGCGATGCGCCTTTTCGGCGAGCGGGTGTTCCCCGTTTGCAGTGCCGTTTTGCTGCGCGATCCGAAGCGGCCGCTGCGCGAGCCGGCGGATCTGCGCAACCATGTGCTGCTGCAATACGACGATCCCGAGGGCCGCCATCCGTGGTTGCACTGGAAGACCTGGCTCGAGGTGGAAGGACTGACTGATCTGAGGCCCGCAGGCAGCCTGCTGCTGTCGGGCTACGAGCAGATCATTCCGGCGGCGATCGCGGGCCACGGCGTGGCACTCGGCAGGAGCCCGCTGGTGCGGGAAGCGCTCGCGGCGGGTGCGCTGGTGGCCCCTTTCAAGCGCAGCGCCGAGTCGACGCGCGCCTACTACGCGATCGTGGCGAAGACCGCCTCGGCGCGCCAGGAGGTGACGGAGTTCGTCGCGTGGTTGCGCGGCGAGGCCGCGGCCGAAGAGCAGCCGCGCGCGGCCGCTATACGGTGAGGACGATCTTGCCGATGTGCTGCGAGGACTCCATCAGCTTGTGCGCTTCGGACGCCTGCGCGAGCGGGAAGGTCTTGAAAATCACTGGCTTGATCTTGCCGCTCTCGATCAGCGGCCAGACGTGCTCGCGCAAGCTCGCCGCGACTGCGCCCTTGAATTCGACCGGGCGCGGGCGCAGGGTCGAGCCGGTGAGCGTGAGGCGGCGCCGCATCACCTCGTTGATGTCGAGCTCGGTCTTGGGCCCGCGCAGGAAGGCGATGAATACCAGCCGCCCTTCGTCCGCCAGGCACTTGAGCTCCTTCGGCACGTAGTCCCCGCCCACCATGTCGAGGATCACATTTACCCCTTTGCCGTCGGTGGCGGCCTGCACTTCGGCCAGAAAATCCTGGGTGCGGTAGTTGATCGCCTTGTCGGCGCCGAGCTTGACGCAGGCGGCGCACTTGTCGTCGCTGCCCGCGGTCGCGAGCACGCGGTTGCCCATCGCCCTGGCGATCTGGATCGCGGTGACGCCGATGCCCGAGGACCCGCCGTGCACCAGCAGCGTCTCGCCGGCCTTCAGCCGGCCGCGGTCGTACACGTTGGACCACACGGTGAAGAAGGTCTCGGGCAGCGACGCGGCTTCGATCACCGACAGCCCCTTCGGCACCGGCAGCGCCTGCACCTCGGGCACCGCGCAATACTCGGCGTAGCCCCCGCCATGGGCGAGCGCGCACACCTTGTCGCCAATCTTCCAGCGGCTCGCTTTCGCGCCGCAGGCGACGACCTCTCCGGCGATCTCGAGCCCCGGCAGGTCGGACGCGTCGGGCGGCACGGCGTACAGGCCCTGGCGCTGAAGGATATCGGGGCGGTTGACGCCGGCCGCGGCGACCTTGACCAGGATCTCGTTGGGCTTCGGCGTCGGCAGCGGCCGCTCGGTCGGCACCAGCGCTTCGGGCCCGCCGGGTTTCGCAATCTCGACTGCGCGCATTTTGCTTGGCAATGTCATGGTGATCTATGCTCCTCGATGAGCGGCGCAGTTTAGCGCAGCCGCCGGCGCGCCGCCCAGTCGAGATCCACGTTGCCGCCGGACAAGATCACGCCCACCCGCAGCCCCGCGGCGTCGAGCTTGCCGCGCAGCAGGGCGCAGGCCGCGAGGGCGCCGGTCGGCTCGACCACCAGCTTCATGCGCTGCCAGAGGAAGAACATTGCGTCCAGCAGCTCGAGGTCGGTCACGGTCAGCATTTCGTCGACGTAGTGCAGCACCAGCGGGAAGGTGTGCTCGCCGAGCGACGAGGTGCGCGCGCCGTCGGCGATCGTGTCGGGGTTGTGCACCGACTGAAGTGTCTTGGATTTGAACGAGCGCGTGGCGTCATCACCCGCGGCGGGCTCGACGCCAATCACGCGGCAATCAGGGTTCATGCGCCGCGCAGCGACTGCGCAACCCGACAGCAGCCCGCCGCCACCGCAGGGCACCAGCAGCGCGTCGAGCGGGCCGGCGTCCTCGATCAGCTCCTTGGCCGCGGTGCCCTGGCCGGCGATGACGTGCGGATGGTCGAACGGCGGAATCAGCGTCAGCCCGCGCTCGGCGCCGAGCCTGCGCGCGATCTCCTCGCGCGACGCGGTCTTCGCGTCGTAGGTGATGACCTCGGCACCGTAGCCGCGCGTCGCTTCGAGCTTGACGCGCGGCGCGTCGGCCGGCATGACGATGGTCGCCGCGACGCCGAGCAGCCGGCCCGCGAGCGCCACCGCCTGCGCGTGGTTGCCGGACGAATAGGTGATCACGCCGCGGTGTTTCTGGTCGTCGTTCAGCTGCGCGAGCGCGTTGTACGCGCCGCGGAACTTGAACGCTCCCATGCGCTGCAGGTTCTCGCACTTGAAGTGCACGGTTGCGCCGGTGAGCGCGTCGATGGTGCTCGAGGCGAGCGTCGGGGTACGGTGCGCCACCCCGCGCAGGCGCGCGTGCGCGGCCTCGACGTCGTCGAACGATACCGACAGGCTCACTTTCCGCCCCAGTGCGCCAGCGCGGCGCGCGCGACCTCGTCGCCCCACTCCTGCAGGAAATGCCCGCCTTCGGCGTGCAGCCACGGTTCGGGACAGCCGCGGATCACGCCGCGCAGCGCCTGCATCACGGGCGTCCCGAGCACCGGATCCTTCGTTCCCACTGCCATGAATGACTCGCCGCGCCAGGCACTCTTCCACCAATCGCGCGCGCGGCGCGAGAGCGCGGCGCCCGGCGCGTCCGGGCGGTCGGGCACCAGATCGGGGAAGCTTCGTACCCCGGCCTTGTGGCGCGCGTCGGGATACGGCGCGTCGTAGGCCGCCGCTTCTTCATCGGTCAGATGCGCGCAGCTGCGCTTGAGCAGCTTGCCGCAGGCGAGATCCGGATTCTTGTTGACGTACGCGCGCCAGGCGACGAAGCCTTCGGACAGCGGGGTGTCGCCGGTGCCGAGCGCGGTATTCATCACCAGCAGCCGCGCGTAGCGCTCCGGCGCGTCCATCGGCGCGGTAAGCCCGAGCAGCCCGCCCCAGTCCTGAACCACCAGCGTGATGCGGCGCAAGTCGAGTCGCTCGACCAGGTCGAGCAGCAGCGCCCGGTGGAAATCGAAGCTGTAGGCGGAGTCGTCTGCCGGCTTGTCGGAGCGGCCGAAGCCGATGAAATCCGGCGCGACCACGCGCGCGCCGCAACCGAGGAACGGCGGCAGCATGCGACGGTACAGGTAGCTCCAGGTCGGCTCGCCATGCAGGCAAAGGAAGACGGGCGCATCGGCCGGCCCCTCGTCCAGGTAGTGCACCCGCAGCCCGCGCCACTCGAGGTAGCGCGGCGCCCAGGGATAGCCCGGCAGGGCGGTGAAACGCTCTTCGGGGGTGCGCAGGATCGTCGCCATCGCCGGATTGTAGAATGGCTGCATGGACTACTCCACATACCGCGACCTGAAAATCCGGCGTCTTGAGCCGGGTATCCTGGAAATCGTGATGGGCGAGGAGGGCGGCAAGCTCTCGACCGCAACCGCGCGCCTGCACGCCGAGCTGGCGCAGATCTGGCTCGACGTGGACCGCGACCCCGAGACGCGGGTCGCGATCCTGCGCGGTGCGAGCAAGGGCTTCTCGGCCGGCGGCGACTTGTCGATGGTCGAGGAGATCACGACCGACTTTGCCGCGCGCGCGCGTGTCTGGCGCGAGGCGCGCGACCTGGTCTACAACGTCATCAACTGCTCGAAGATGGTGGTTTCGGCGATGCATGGCCCGGCGGTGGGGGCCGGGCTGGTCGCCGGGCTGCTCGCCGACGTGTCGATCGCGGCGAAGAACGCGCGCATCATCGACGGCCATACCCGGCTCGGCGTGGCGGCGGGCGACCACGCCGCGATCGTGTGGCCGCTGCTGTGCGGCATGGCTAAGGCGAAGTACTACCTGCTCACCTGCGAGCAAATCAGCGGCGAGGAGGCCGAAAGGATAGGACTGGTCTCGCTATGCTGCGACGAGGCCGAGCTGCAGGCCAAGGCGCTCGAGGTGGCGCGCAGGCTCGCGGCGGGCGCGCAGACCGCGTTGCGCTGGACCAAGTACAGCCTGAACAACTGGTTGCGCATGGCCGGGCCCAGCTTCGACGCCTCGCTCGCACTGGAGTTCCTCGGCTTCAGCGGGCCCGAGGTAAAGGAAGGCATCGCTTCGCACCGCGCGAAGAGGAAGCCCTCGTTCCCGCCCGCGCCGGAGGATTTCTAGCTTTTGCCGCTGAAGTCGAGCGAGTTGCCGGCGCCTGCGACGGGTTCGCTCAGCGTCACTTCGCTCACGGCGCCCGGGGCCGGCGCCGCTTCAGCGTGCCCCGCGAGCAGCCGCTCGAGGTCGCGCGCCACGGCCTCGATATCCGGCCCGACTCGCCCCATGTACGAGAGCAGCATGCGAACCGGCAGATCGATCAGGGTGGGGTCGGGGTGGTCGCGCAGGTGCGCGACGTTCTGGATTGCGGGCAGGACGTAGTTGTTGCGCGTGCCCGGCGCGCCCGTTTCGAGTCCCATGATGACCGCTGCCTGCGCGCGGGCTATGCCAGAGAGCAGCTCGGCGAGCTGTTGCGCGGAGATTTGCAGCATGGCGATCCTCCAGAGGAAAAGACCAGCCTGAAACCGGCGATGCGCGATGTTAACATCGGCCCGAATCTGCCATAAAGCGCGCATTGAATGCTGAAGCGGGTGCTCCTGGCCGTACTCCTGCTCCTTGCCGGCGCCACTGCCGGGCTTGCGCTGCACACCGCACTCACTCGAGGAGCCACCGTGTTTGCCGGCAAGCGTCCAACCAACCTCGGCGTGCACGACGGCAGGCTGGCGCCGTGCCGGCGCTCGCCGAACTGCGTTTCGTCGCAGGCCGACGCGGCCGATACCGTGCACTACATCGCGCCGATTCCGTTCAAGGGCGCTCCGGTCGAGGCGATGGATGCGGTAAGGCGGGCGCTGGAGAGCATGCCGCGCGCTACCGTAGTCCGACACGAGCCGGATTACCTCTACGCCCAGTTCCGTTCGCGGCTGCTCGGCTTCGTCGACGACGTGGAGTTCGCGTACGACGAAAAGGGCGGGGTGATCCAGGTGCGCTCCGCGTCGCGTCTCGGGCGGCGAGACTTCGGCGTCAATCGCGCGCGCATCGAGGCGATCCGCGCGCTGATCCTGCACCGCGTCAGCGCCTGAGTTCGAGCATGACCGGCTGGTGATCCGAGGCCCGCGTATCCGCGTCGACGGTTAGCGCGCGAACGTCGGGCGCGAGGTCCTCGCTGACGAACACGAAATCACAGCAGTAAGGCATCTCGCCGCGCGCCGGGTCGTGCAGGCGGAAGCTTGGCGGATGCGGCTTGCCTGGATGCGCGTGCTGCCAGGCGTCGATTAGGCGCGGCGCGCCGTCGGCGAAGCGCTCCTGCAATCGCGCGTGCAGCGGATCGTCCGGCCGCAGGTTGAAATCCCCGCAAACGATCGCCGACGAAGTGCGCACCTGGGGCTGGAAAGGGCCGTCATCGTGAATGCGGGACGGAGCGGTCCGTGCGCGCGCGCAGGCCTCCTCGTGAAGCGCGCGCAGACGCTCCACTTGCGCGGTCCGGTGCGCGGATGAGTAGTACTCCAGGTGCGTGGTGGTGACGCGCAGGGGCCCGAATGGTGCCGTAACGACGACCTCGAGTGCGATTCTCGGCATGCTCCGGGTGTCCGCCGCGGCCGGCCATGGCAGCAAGTGGCGCAGCACCCGCCGCAGCGGCAGGCGCGACAGGATCAGATTGCCGAAGCGCCGTCGCCCGCCCGCGTCGCCCGGCAGGTCGACGCCCCAGCCGTAGCACGCTGCGTACCCCCGGAACTCGCGCGCGAGCTGCTCCGCCTGGTCCTCGCCCTTGCTGCCGGCGAGAGCGGGAAAGTTGTCCGCCACCTCTTGCAGGCATAGCACGTCGGGGTCGTGCAGGCGGCGCGCCTCGCGCGCGATGCGCGCCGGGTCGACCGCGCCGTCCATGCCGCGGCACCACTGGACGTTCCAGCTCAGGAGCCGCATCAGCAGATCAGCGCTTCACTCGTGTTTGGGGTCGGAGCCGGCCTCGGGATTCGGGGTCGCGGGCGGCGTACGCCGCAGTATGTCCGCATCGGGCGTTTCCGCCAACGCCTGCGCGTGGCGCACGTTCTTCAGCATTTCCTCGAGGTAGAGATTCTGGCCGCCGAAGTGTCCTTCGGCATAGACGTAGGCGTGCGCCAGCTGCAGCTCGAGTCTTCGCGTTGCGTTGCGGTAGAAGTCGGGGGTCTTGCGCACCAGATCGTCGCCCGAGCGGAACACCTCCTGCGTGAACCCGCCGGGGAGCTCGCGGCGTGCGACCCCGGCCAGCACGAACTCCGGGTAGAGTCGGTCGCGACATTTTTCCAGATAGCAGCGGTCGGCCATCTGCGCGATGATGTCCGCGCTGCCAAGCATCTGGCCCACGCGCCGAATGAGCGTATCGGCAACGCGGATGCGCTCGACCGGATGCTCGTAGCCGGTGTAGTGCAGCAGCTTGGGCGCGATGTCCGCCAGCCGCCCGGTGCCCAGGTCGCGCATGTAGTGGCGCAGGTAGGCGGCGCCGCGCGAGACGTGGACCAGGGTGTACTCGGCGCCGTTGCTGTGCCTGCGGTCGCTGCGCCGGCGCAGGTAGCCGAAATCGTGGAACAGGGCGGAAAGCACGCCGAGCATGAACAGCTCCGGCGGCAGACGGGGAGTGCCGTTGCGCCGGCTGCGCTCGTAGCCGTCCATCAGGCGCGCCATCGCCAGGGTCACTTCCAGCACGTGCTGCAGGTCGTGGTATCCGGTGTCGCAGGGGTAGTACTCTGGATCTTCGCCGCGGTAGGACTTCTGGATGTCGGCGAAAGCGCGTTCGATGGTCCTGGAGGCGCCGCAGTCGTACAACGCCGTGTAAAGACGCTGGACTTCGGTTTTGACCATTGCGGGGTCGGTGGTTCGGATGCTGCCTGTAACGTCGTGATCGTTGCGCCGCATGATTTAATCGACGTGGCTCCGTGCGCGATGATTTGTACGGTGCCCGCGGCCCCTTTTCCGTGCCCGCAAGTAGGGATAGGATTGTCCGGCCGCGGCGGCATGTCAGTGAAAGACGTCACAGATCGCCTGGCGGCGCAGGTAAATATTTGTCATGGGCATGCGTTGTTTGGCCAACTTCCCGCTCACCGACGAGGAGAAGGAGCAGATCCGGGCGCGCGTCACCGCGCTCGAGGTCGAGCATGGAGACCTCGACTACATCATTGCCACTCTCTCCCAGGATCCGGTCCATGACCAGCTGCGGCTGCGCCGCCTGAAGAAGCGCAAGCTCATGCTGAAGGACCAGATCGCCCTGCTCAAGGACAGGCTGATCCCGGACATTATCGCGTGATCGCGCTGATACAGCGGGTCTGCGAGGCCGAGGTAACGGTCGGCGACGAAACGGTGGGTGCCATCGGCGCCGGAATTCTGGCGCTGATCGGCGTCGAGCGCGGAGACGACGAGCGCGCGGCCGAGCGGCTGGTCGAGCGCGTGCTCGGCTATCGCATCTTTCCCGACGCCGAAGGCAGGATGAACCTTTCGCTCGCGGATGCGGGAGGTGCGCTGCTGGCAGTGCCGCAGTTCACGCTCGCCGCCGACACGCGCAAGGGCGCGCGCCCCAGCTTTTCAGGCGCGGCGGAGCCGGCAGAAAGCGAGCGCCTGTTCGAGCGCTTCGTTGCACTGGCGGGCGAGCGCATCGCCGCCGTCGCGAGGGGCCGCTTCGGCGCACACATGCGGGTGCGGCTGATCAACGACGGGCCGGTGACTTTCTGGCTGCAGGCGGCGCCGCGGAATAGGTCCTGAAGCCCGCCGGCGCCACCACCTCGAGCAGCTCGAGGTTCTTGGAATGGGCGATCTCGCGATGCCGGATGCGCGGCGGCTGGTAGAAGCAGGTGCCGGCTTTCATCAGCACTTTGCCGACCCCCTCGTACTCGAAGCGAACCCAGCCTTTGAGCACATAGACGAATTGCGCATGGCAATCGTGCACGTGCCACTCGCCGTGCGGCGCTCTGCCGGCGCGTGCGCGGATCACGTGCGCGACCAGCTTGCCGCCCGTGGCGCGGCGGATGCCGAGGTCGCGGTACTCGAAGTAGCTGCGCAGCCCGCGCTTTTCAAACTTCGCGCTCGCGCGATGATTGACGGAGACGCGCTTGGCGCGCGAATTCGCCGCCGCGGCGGGTTTCGCTCCTGGCATCCGTTTCTCCTCCTGCGCGCCCGGGACGCGCCAAATCGGCGTAAGCTTGCGCCCACAAGTTTCTCACGTTTCGATCCCCCCCATGTACGACCAGTTTGTCGGCACCAAGCCGGTCGAAGAGCGCCACCGGTTCGACACCGCGCGCCTGCACGCGTACATGCGCGCCAATGTTGAGGGGTATTCCGGGACGCTCGCAGTCGAGCAGTTTCGCGGTGGACAGTCGAACCCGACGTACCGGCTTTCCGCCGCCGGCAGGCACTACGTCCTGCGGCGCAAGCCGCTGGGCAAACTGCTGCCCTCGGCCCATGCGGTGGAGCGGGAGTTCCGCGTCATCGAGGCGCTGCACCGCGTCGGTTTTCCGGTCGCCAGACCCTACGCGCTGTGCGAGGAGGAGGGCGTAATCGGCACTGCGTTCTACATCATGGACTGCGTCGAAGGTCGGGTGCTGTGGGACCAGGCGCTGCCCGGGATGGATCCGGCGCAGCGCTTCGCGATCTGGGACGAGCTGAACCGCGTGATTGCGCTTCTGCACACGATCGACTACCGCGCAGTCGGGCTCGAAGGATTCGGCAAGGCGGGCAGCTACCTCGAGCGGCAGATCGCACGTTGGAGCAAGCAGTACCGGGCCTCGGAGACCGAGAAGATCGAGGCGATGGACAATCTGATTGCCTGGCTTCCGGAGCACATTCCGCCCGGCGACGAAACGACGATCGTGCACGGCGACTACCGGCTCGACAATACGATCTTCCACCCGACCGAGCCGCGCATCCTGGCGGTGCTCGATTGGGAGCTGTCGACTCTGGGTCACCCGCTGGCCGATTTTTCCTATCACTGCATGAGCTGGCACATACCGGCGGGCAAATTCCGCGGCATCGAGGGGCTGCCGATCGCCCAACTCGGCATCCCGAGCGAGCAGCGTTACATAGAGATGTACTGCAAGAGAACCGGGCGCGAGGGGATAGATCCTTCGACCTGGGATTTCTACATGGCCTACAACCTGTTCCGCATCGCGGGGATCACCCAGGGCATCGCGAAACGCGTGCTCGACGGCACCGCCGCCAGCGCGCACGCGGTCGAGGCCGGAAGCAAGGCGCCCCTGCTGGCCGGGCTCGGCTGGCGGCTGGTCGAGAAGATTCTGAAACGATCCACCTAGGAGACAAGCATGGACTTCGAGTATTCGCCCAAGGTGAAGGAACTGCAGAACAAGCTCATCGCCTTCATGAACGAGCACATCTATCCGAACGAGAAGGCCTGGTACGACCACTGCCATGGCCCCGACCGCTGGCAGCCGGTGCCGGTGATCGAGCAGCTCAAGCCGAAGGCGCGCGCCGCCGGGCTGTGGAACCTGTTCCTGCCGCGCTCGCCGCGCGCGCCCGAAGGCCTGTCGAACCTGGAGTACGCGCCGCTGTGCGAGATCATGGGGCGCGTCGCCTGGGCGCCCGAGGTATTCAACTGCTCGGCCCCTGATACCGGCAACATGGAAACGATCGAGCGCTACGGCACCGAGGCGCAAAAAGACGAATGGCTCGAGCCCTTGCTCCAGGGGAAGATCCGCTCTGCGTTCCTGATGACCGAGCCGGCGGTGGCCTCCTCGGATGCGACCAACATCCAGACCCGCATCAAGCTCGAGGGCGACCACTACGTCATCAACGGCACCAAGTGGTGGTCATCGGGCGCGGGCGACCCGCGCTGCAAGGTCTACGTCCTGATGGGAAAGACCTCGCCCGACAATCCCTCGCGCCACAGCCAGCAGTCGATGATCCTGGTGCCGGCCGGCCTTCCGGGGGTCAGGATCGTGCGCCACCTCAAGGTGTTCGGCTACGACGACGCACCGCACGGCCACATGGAGATCGAGCTGAAGGACGTGCGCGTACCGGCATCCAACATCCTGCTCGGAGAGGGACGCGGCTTCGAGATCGCGCAGGGCCGCCTCGGGCCGGGCCGGATTCACCACTGCATGCGCCTGATCGGCCAGGCCGAGCGCGCGCTGGAGAAGATGTGCAAGCGCGCCACCTCGCGCGTCGCCTTCGGCCGGACGGTCGCGGAGCAGGGCGTGACGCGCGAGCGCATCGCGGAGGCGCGCATCATGATCGACTCGGCGCGCTTCATGGTGCTGAACGCGGCCTGGAAGATGGATACCGTGGGCAACAAGGTGGCGCGCAAGGAAATCGCAATGATCAAGGTGTTGGCGCCGAACATGGCCTGCCAGGTGATCGACTGGGCGATGCAGGCCCACGGCGGGGGCGGCGTCGCGGAGGACTTCGGCCTCGCCGCGGCGTACGCGCACGCGAGGACGCTGCGCTTCGCCGACGGCCCGGACGAAGTTCACCGCAACCAGATCGCCAAGCTCGAGATCGGCGAGCAAACGACCGTGGCAGAAGCGGTGGCGCCGAAGAAGCGCAATTGATTCGAGGAGGATCCATGCTCAAGTTGTGCGGCTTCCATGTCAGCAACTATCACAACAAGGCGCGCCTTGCGCTGCTCGAGAAGGGCATTCCGTTCGAGGAGGACGCGGGATGCACGCCCTCGCAGGAGGAGCCCTTCCTGGCGCGTTCGCCGCTCGGCAAGGTGCCGTTCATGGAGGTCGACGGCGCCGTGCTCACCGAGTCGCAGGTGATCTGCGAATTCCTCGAGGACGCCTATCCCGCGAAGCCGCTCTATCCGCGCGACCCCCTCGCCAGGGCGCAGGTGCGCGAGCTGATCCAGTACATCGAGCTGCACATGGAATTGGTGGCGCGCCGCCTTTACCGTGAAGTGTTCTTCGGCGGCAAGGTGTCGGACGAGACCAAGAAGCAGGTCGAGCGCGATCTGGCCAAGGGCGTGCGGGGCTTCGCCACGCGCGCCAGGTTCGAGCCCTACGTGGCGGGCAAGGAGTTCACGCTTGCGGACTGCGCGGCCTATGTCCACCTGCCGCTGGTGTCGATGGCGAGCAAGCTGGCGTTCGGGCGCGATTTCCTCGACGGCCTGCCGCAGGTAAAGTCCTACATCAAGATGCTCGGGGAGCGCCCGGCGTTCGCGCGCGTGAGCGAAGATCGCAAGACCGCACAGGCCGCGATGGCCAGGAAGTAGCGCTTCCGGTGCACGGCTTCGCGCCGCTGGGCGACTATCTGCGCTTCGCCGTCACGCTGACGGCGGTGCTCGATCCGTTCCTCGCCGTGCCGATTTTCGTCAGCCTCACCGCGCAGCGCCCCGAGCTCGAGCGCACGCGCCTGGCGCGCGTCGTGACGCTGACGGTGTTCCTCGTGCTCGCGGGCGCGGCGCTGTTCGGAGAAGGCCTGCTCACCCTGATCGGCGCAAGCCTGCCGGCATTTCGCGTCGGCGGCGGATTAGTGCTGCTGTTGATGGCGCTCGCGATGCTGAACGCCCGCGTAGGCGGCGTGCGCCAGTCTGCGGCCGAAGCCGAGGAGCTGGAATCGGGCGAGGTCTCGGGCGTGGTGCCGCTCGCCGTGCCGCTGCTCGCGGGGCCGGGCGCAATCAGCACCACGATCATCGCGGCGCAGGCGCGCTCGCTGTTGCACCTCGCGGCGATCGTCGGCTGCGTCGCGGCGGTATGCGCGCTGCTTTGGCTCGTGATGCGCTTTGCTCGCGCGCTCGCGCCGCGCATGGGCACCACCGGGCTCAACATCGCGACCCGGCTGCTCGGCCTGATGCTTACCGCAATCGCGATTCAGACCATGGCCGAGGGGATGCTGGATCTATTCCCCGGCCTGCGTTGATTCAAGCCTGCTTCGAAACGGGGCGAGGGCGGCCGCCGGCGTCGATCGCCACGTAGGTGAGAGTCGCCTCGGTGACCTTGACCACCTCGGGAGCGTGCGGACGCCGCTCGGCGTAGACCTCGACGTTGACGGTGACCGAGGTATTGCCTATGCGCAGCACGTCGGCATAGAACGAAACCACGTCGCCGATCTGCACAGGCTGCTTGAACACGAATGAGTTGACCGCTACCGTCGCGACGCGGCCGCGCGCGAGGCGGCCGGCGACGGTACCGCCCGCGACGTCCACCTGCGCCATGATCCAGCCGCCGAAAATATCTCCGTTCTGGTTCGAGTCGGCCGGCATCGGCACCACGCGCAGCGCGGGCAGCTTGCCCTCGGGAATTTTCATCGACCGTCTTCCTTGGCTTGCAGATAGTGCAGCGGGCCGCCGCGGAACGGCGCGAAGCCGGTGCCGAAGATCAGCCCGGCGTCCACCAGGTCGGCGTCTGCGACGATGCCCTCCGCGAGAACTGCCTGTGCCTCGGTCAGGTAGGGTTCGATCAGCGAATTGATCATGTCCGCACGCGGTTCGCCGTGTTTGCGCTTCACAGTTTTCCCGTCGACGTAGTGGTACATGCCCTGTCCGGTCTTCTTGCCGAGCTTGCCAGCCGCAACTTTGTTCAGCAGCACGCGAGGCGCGTCGGGCTCGCCGCCCGCGCCTTTTTTCGCCAGCTCCTTGCCGGCAGCGAGGCAGATGTCCAGCCCCACGGTGTCGGCCAGCTCGATCGGCCCCATCGGCATGCCGAAGGATTCCATTGCCGCGTCGATGGTTTCCGGCTGTATTGCCTCGTCCACCATGCGGAACGCGTTCTGCATGTAGGGGCCGAGCACGCGGTTGACCAGGAAACCCGGCGAATCCTTCACCGGCAGCGGCAGCTTGTCGATGCGGCGCACGAACGCGGCGGCTCTCTGCGCCAGCGCGGGATCGGTGCGCTCGCCGGAGACGACCTCGACCAGCATCATCTGCGGCACCGGATTGAAGAAGTGGATCCCGACCAGGCGCGAGGGATCCTTGAGTGCGCTCGCGATGTCGGCCAGCTTGAGACTGGAGGTGTTGGAGGCGAGGATCGCGTCCGGTTTGGCCGTCGCCTCGAGCCTGCCGAACAGCTCGCGCTTCGCCTCGAGGTTCTCGAAGATCGCTTCGATTATGACGTCGGCGTGCGCGCTGCCTTCTCCGGCGATATCGGGCGTAAGGCGGTCCAGCGCATCGCGCACGCGGCGCTTGTCGCGCAGCCGGCGCTCGAACAGCTTGGCCGCGCGCTTGAGCGCCGGCGCGATGCGCTCGGGCGAGGTGTCCTGCAGGGTGACCCTGATCCCCCGCATCGCGCACAGCGCCGCGATGTCGCCTCCCATCACGCCCGCTCCGACCACGTGCACGTGGCGCGGGTCGAAGTCCGCCGCCTTGCCGAGCGACTTGAGCCGCTCCTGCAGGAAGAAGACGCGGATCAGGTTGCGCGCCGTCGGATGCTCGAACAGGCGCTTGAGCGAGCACGCCGGATCGTCTGCGGCGGCGAAGGGGTCGCCGTCGTACTTGCGCCACAGCTCGAGGATCGCGTACGGCGCAGGGTAGTGCTCCGGGTTGGCACGCCGCGCGACTTGCTTGCGCGCCTGAGCGGCGACGAAGTTGCGCAGCGGCCCGAGCATCAGGCGCTGCATCAGGGGAAGCCGGCGAGTCGCGGGCGCCTCGAGCGTCAGCATGCGCGCGGTGTTTTCGAAGACCCTGAGCGGCACGGCCTGGTCCACCAATCCCATGCGCTTGGCGCGCCGCGCGTCGACCGCGCGCCCGCTTAGCATCATGTCGAGCGCCGCGGCCGGGCCGATGCGCTTCGGCAGCCACTGCACGCCGTGCCAGGTCGGCATGATGCCGAGCATCACCTCGGGAAAGGCAAGGCGCGCCTTCGGGTCGTCGAGCGCGATGCGGTAGCGGCACGCGAGCGCGAGCTCGAGGCCGCCGCCCATGCAAAAGCCGTTGATCAATGCCGTGGTGGGGAAGGGCAGACGTGAGAGCTTGTCGAGCAGGTCCCAGCCGAAGCGCGTGAACTCGAGCGCTTCGTCGGCGCTTTGGAAGCGGGTGAATTCCTCGACATCGGCGCCGGCGATGAAGCTGTCCTTGCCCGAGCGGATGATCAGGCCCACGGGCTTCGTGGCGGCGATCTCGTCGAGCGCGGCGGCCAGCTCCTCGAGCGCCTCGCGCGAGAAGGTGTTCGCCGAAGCCCCCTGCCTGTCGAAAGTCAGCCAGACGAGCCCCTGGCGGTCCTTGTCCCAGCGGAAGTGCTTCATCAGAGCGCCTCCACCAGCATCGCGCCGCCCAGACCGCCGCCGATGCAGATCGAGGCGATGCCGCGCCTGGCGTTATTGCGCTTGAGCGTCTTGAGCAGGTGCAGCACGATGCGCGCGCCCGAAGCGCCGACCGGATGGCCGAGCGCCACCGCGCCGCCGTCGACGTTCAACTTGTCCTCGTCGAGCGCGCCCAGCGCCCCGTCCAGGCCGAGTTGCTCGCGGCAATAGACCTCGTCCTTCCACGCAGCGAGGCAGGCCAGCACCTGCGCGGCGAACGCCTCGTTGATCTCCCAGTAGTCCAGGTCGTTGAGCGCGAGGCCATTGCGCTTCAGGATCGGCGTCGCGGCGTGCACCGGTCCGAGTCCCATCTGTGCCGGGTCGAGGCCGGCCCATTCCGAATCGACGATGCGCCCGAGCGGCTCGAGCCCGTGCCGCTCGACCGCCTCCTCGGAGGCGAGGATCAGCCACACGCCGCCGTCGGTGATCTGCGAGCTGTTGCCCGGCGTGACGTTGCCGAACTTGCGGTCGAAGAAGGGCTTCAACTTGCCGAGCTTGTCGATCGACGCGTCGCGCCGCAGGCCGTCGTCGAGCGTATAGGTATTGCCTTCGCGGTCGTAAAGTGCTTCGAGCTCACCGCCGCCCGCAGCGAGATGGCCCGCGTCCTGCGCCGCGGCGACGCGCTGGTGGCTGCCGACCGAGAACGCGTCCATCTGCTCGCGCGTGATGCCGAAGCGGTGCGCCAGGTTTTCCGCCGTCTGCCCCATCAGCAGGCCGACGATCGGGTCGGTAAGGCCCTTCATGATGCCGATCACCGGCGCGAGGTACTTCAGGCGCAGCCTGCCCAGTTGCCTGGCTTTCTGCCCCAGCGACTTCGTCTGGTACCAGTCCGCCAGCCACAGCGTCATCGCGTCGGAGACCAGCAGCGGCGCGCGCGAAAGTGCGTCGACGCCGCCCGCCAGCACGAGATTGGAGCGCCCGGCGAGAATATTGTTGACGCCCGAATCCAGCGCCTGCATGCCGGAGGCGCAGTTGCGCATCACGGTCCAGCCCGGCACTTTCTGCCCGCAGCCCATGCGCAACGCGGCGACGCGGCCGATGTTGACCTCGTCGACAGACGGCGCGGCGCAACCCAGGATCACCTCGTCCAGCTCGGTAGGCTCGAACTTCTGGCGCAGCAGCAGCGCGCGCCCCGCCTGCGTGGCGAGATCGCTGGCCGCGAACGGCCCGGGGCGGTTCCTGGCCTTGAGGAACGGCGTGCGTGCGCCGTCGATGATGTAGACGGGTTTGGCGTACATGGTCAGGCCGCCTTCGCCGGCGCCAGTTCCTTCGCCAGCTTCTGCACGATTGCGGCCCGGTCGAAGTCCTGCTCGAAATCATCCACCTTGATGACCTCCTTGCGCAGCGTTTCCTTGTTCTGCCACTGGGCGTATTCCTCGGCGCTGATCACGCCGCGGTCGCGCGCCAGCGCGGCGGCGTCGGCGCCCGCGCGCGGCGCGATCGCTTTGCGCCTGACGGCGTCGCGCAGCTTGCGCTCGATCGGCTCGCAGGCGATCGTCGCGGCGAGGGCAGACTCGAGGTTGGCGGTCGGGTCGACCCCGGAGCGCGCAAGGTACATCCCCGCGGTGAGGCGGTCTCGCGCCGCGCCCGGCGCGAGCAGCAGCTGCGCGCACTGGTGGTTGAGCCGGTCCGACGGCGGCGCGAAGCGCTTGCCGAGCGGGAACAGCACCGCGCGCAGCTTGAGCGCCGCCAGGCGGCTGGGAAGATTCGCGATTAGCGCGTCGAGCGCCTGTTGCGCCTGGTAGAGCGCATCCTGCACCGAGTGCTCGAGCAGCGGCAGATCCTCGCGCATGCGGCCCTGGTCCTCGTAGCGCTTGAGCGCGGCGGAAGCGAGGTACATCGCCGACAGCACGTCGCCCAGGCGCGCCGAAATCTTCTCCCTCCTCTTCAGCGAGCCGCCCAGCACGAGCATCGAGACGTCGGCGGCGAAAGCAAACCCGGCCGAGATGCGCGACAAGTCCTTGTAGTAGCGCCGCGTTTCGGGCGCGGCGCGCGCTGGCGCCGGAGCGAAGGCCGAACCTGTCAGCGCGTGCGCGAACGCGCGCATACCGTTGCCCAGCGTATGCCCAACGTGCGCGAACAGCGCGGCGTCGAATTCGAGCGACGCCTCGTCTCCGCGCAGGTCCTTGGCGGCGCGCATCTCGCGCAGCACGTAGGGGTGGCAGCGGATCGCGCCCTGGCCGAAGATGATCAAGCTGCGCGTGAGGATATTGGCGCCTTCCACCGTGATGCCGACCGGCACCACCTGGTAGCCGCGCCCGATCCAGTTGTTCGGCCCGAGGCAGATACCCTTGCCGCCGTGGATATCCATCGCGTCGTCGATCACTTTGCGCACGCGCTCGGTCATGTGGTACTTGGCGATGGCGGAGATCACCGCTGGCTTCTCGCCCGCGTCGACCGCGCCCGCCGTCATCACGCGGGTGGCGTCCATCAGGTAGCAATTGGCCGCGATCCGCCCGAGAGCCTCTTCGACCCCTTCGAGCTTGCCGATCGGGGTCTTGAACTGGCTGCGCACCCTCGCGTAGGCGCCGGTATAGCGCGCCATGGCCTTCGCGCCCCCGACCGACGAGGTCGGCAGCGAGATCGAGCGCCCCGCGGCCAGGCAGCCCATCAGCATCATCCAGCCCTTGCCCGCGTACTCGCGCCCGCCGATGATCCATTCGAGCGGCATGAACACGTCCTTGCCCGAATTCGGCCCGTTCTGGAACACCGCGTTCAGCGGCAGGTGGCGGCGGCCGATCTCGACCCCGGGGTGGCTGGTCGGCACCAGCGCGCAAGTGATGCCGAGGTCCTCTTCGCCGCCGAGCAGGCGCTCGGGATCGTACAGCCGGAAGGCCAGGCCGAGCAGCGTCGCTACGGGCCCGAGCGTAATGTAGCGCTTGTCCCACGTGACGCGCATGCCGAGCACTTCCTTGCCCTGGTGGATGCCGCGGCACACCACGGCGAAATCCGGGATCGCCGCGGCGTCCGAGCCCGCCTCGGGGCTGGTAAGGGCGAAGCACGGGATTTCCAGCCCTTTGGCCAGGCGTGGGAGGTAGTGATTCTTCTGCTCTTCGGTGCCGTATTGCAGCAGCAGCTCGGCCGGCCCGAGCGAGTTCGGCACCATTACGCTCACCGCGGCTGCATTCGAGCGCGTGGCGAGCTTCATCACCACCGCGGAGTGCGCCAGCGCCGAGAACTCCAGGCCGCCGTACTTCTTCGGGATGATCATGCCGAGAAACCCCTTGTCCTTCATGAACTGCCACACGTGCGGCGGCAGGTCCTGGCGCTCATGCGTGATCTCCCAGTCGTCGCAAATTGCGCACAGCTCTTCGCACGGGCCGTCGACGAAGGCCTGCTCTTCAGAGGTGAGCTTCGGCGCGGGCACGGCGAGCAGCTTGTCCCAATCCGGACGGCCGGAAAACAAGTCGCCGTCCCACCACACGGTGCCGGCGTCGATCGCCTCGCGCTCGGTTTGCGACATGTCCGGCAGGATGCGGCGATACAGCGCGAGCAGTGGATCGCTGATTACGGCCCGCCGCAGCGGGCCGACGAAAACCAGCGCGAGAACGAATGCGGCGACGCAGGCGATGATGAATCCGAGCATGACTTTCTCCTCTTTCGCTTTGCTAGGCGGCTTTCCTGACGTTGCGGTGCTGCGGCGGCGGGGCGAGCAGCCCGGCAGAAAGGAACGCGACCAAGCGCGCCTCGAGCAGCTTCGCATCGTAGCGGTCTTCGGGCTTACAGCCTGCGATCAGCTGTACCGTGTCGGTCGCTGCCAGCGTGTATGACAACGTGCCGAACATGAAGTGCATGCGCCAGACCAGCTCGTCGCGCGGGACCTCGGGCAGCGCCCGGGCAAAGGCGGCCTTGAAGCGCTCCATGGCGGGCGCGTGCAACTGGCCGATCAGGGCGCGGATCTGCTTTGCCGGCTCGGTATAGGTGCGTCCGAGCAGGCGGATGAAGTTTCGCCCGCCATCCTTCACGTCCTCGATCATGCGCAGGCTGGCGCCGATGAAGGCGCGAATGATCTGCTCGGGCGCGAGCGGCCGCTCGCCGGCCTGCTGCTCGAGCGCATCGAGCGCGCCGATGCGCTCGGCGTTCATCGGGTCGAGCCGGCGGCGGAACAGCGCCTCGATCAGCGCGTCCTTGGAGCCGAAGTGGTAGTTCACCGCGGCCAGGTTGACGCGCGCGGTGGAGGTCAGCAGGCGCATCGAGGTCGCCTCGAAGCCATGCTGCATGAACAGCTCTTCGGCCACGTCGAGAATGCGGGTTCGGGTTTCGTGTTGCGGCTTGATCGCGCGCAGGGACATAAGGGCAGGGTTCCCGGATGAATTTCAAACGAACGTTTGAATAGTACGGCGCAGGTCCGGTGACGTCAAGCCGGAGCGGCGCGGATGTGCGAGCCTTGCAGCATGAGCGGCGGCTTTCTCTTCGGTCTGGTGCTCGCCTCGATGCTGTGGCTGTTCTTCGTCTTCGGCGCAGTGGTCAACTTTCAGGTCTGGCGCGCCTGGCGCAGAGCCGAGGTCGGCCAACGCGTGCCCTCCGGAATCCCGTTCCTGCCCGGCCTGTTCGGCGCCATCGCGATGTTCCTCACCCTGCCCACGGTCGCACGCTGGCTCGGCTGGCAGCCCGGCTGGTGGGGCACGGTCCTGCTGCCTCTGCCGCTGGTGCTAGACGTGTATTGCCTGGGCTGGATCCTCCTGCTGCCTTTCGGTCGCCGGGGAAGCAAAAGCAACTAGAATCGCCGGTTCCCCATGGCCCGCCGCTCGCACAACTCCGCCCCCACGCAGCCGCTCAGCGGGACCGAGTGGCGCGCGTTCGGGCTGCTGCTGCCCTACCTGCTCGAATACAAGTGGCGCGTGGCCGCCGCGCTCGTGTTCCTCGCCGCGGCGAAGGTCGCCAACGTGGCGGTGCCGCTGGTGATGAAAGAGGTGGTCGACGGGCTGGACGCGAAGACGGCGATCGTCGCCGTGCCGGCGGCGCTGCTGGCGATCTACGGCCTGCTGCGCTTTTCCACCACCCTGTTCGCCGAGCTGCGCGACGTGGTGTTCGTGCGCGTTACCCAGCGCGCGATCCGCCGCGTGGCGCTGGGCGTGTTTCGCCACCTGCACCGGCTGTCGCTGCGCTTTCACCTGGAGCGCCAGACCGGGGGCATGACGCGCGACATCGAGCGCGGCACGCGCGGCATCTCGACCCTGCTGTCCTACCTGCTGTTCTCGATCATCCCGGTCATCATCGAGTTCACGCTGGTGGGCGCGGTGCTGCTGAAGAAGTTCGACTGGCGCTTCGCCGCGATCACTTTCGGCGCCGTTGCGATCTATCTGACCTTCACCGTGCTGGTGACCGAGTGGCGGATGGAGATCCGGCGCCGCGCGAACGAGCTCGATTCGAGCGCCAACACGCGCGCGATAGACAGTCTGCTCAATTACGAGACGGTGAAGTATTTCGGCAACGAGGAATTCGAGGCCCGGCGCTACGACGAGAATCTGTTCAAGTACGAGAACGCCGCGGTGCAGAACGAAGCCTCGCTCGGACTGCTCAACATCGGCCAGGCGATGATCATCGCGGGCGCGGTGACCGCGCTCATGTTCCTCGCCGCACAGGGCGTCGTGGCGCGAGCGTTCACGCTCGGCGACCTGGTGCTGGTGAACGGCCTGCTGATCCAGCTCTACATCCCGCTCAATTTCCTTGGCATGGTCTACCGCGAGATCAAGCAGGCGCTGATCGACATGGACCGCATGTTCCGCCTGCTCGCCGCGCACCGCGAGATCGAGGACAAGCCCGGCGCGGCGGAACTCCCATCGGGGCCGGCGGCGGTCGAGTTCCGCGACGTCGACTTCAACTACGAGCCCGCGCGGCGCATTCTGCACGGCGTGAGCTTCGCCATCCCCGCGGGGCGGCGGGTTGCCGTGGTGGGTCACTCCGGGTCGGGCAAGTCGACCCTGGCTCGGCTGCTGTACCGCTTCTACGACGCGAGTGGCGGCGCGATCCTGGTCAACGGCGCCGACATCCGCGACATGCAGCAGCAGTCGCTGCGCGCGGCGATCGGCATCGTTCCGCAGGACACCGTGCTGTTCAACGACAGCGTGCGCTACAACATCCGCTATGGCCGGCCCGACGCGAGCGAAGCCGACGTGGTCGAGGCCGCGCGTGCAGCTCATATCCACGATTTCATCCAGAGCCTGCCGGCCGGCTACGAGACGATGGTCGGCGAGCGTGGCCTCAAGCTCTCCGGCGGGGAGAAGCAGCGGGTGGCGATTGCGCGCGCGCTGCTCAAGGACCCGCGCATCCTGATCTTCGACGAGGCCACCTCTGCGCTCGACTCGAAGTCCGAGAAGGCGATCCAGGCCGAGCTGGAGCGTATATCCAAGGGGCGCACCACCCTTGTCATCGCTCACCGGCTTTCCACCGTGATGGACGCCGACCAGATTCTGGTGCTGGCCCAGGGCCGCATCGTCGAGCGCGGCAGCCACCGCGAGCTGCTCGCCGCCGAGGGGGAGTACGCGCGCATGTGGGCGCTGCAGCAACAGGCCGCGGCCGCCGAAGAGACGCTGGAGCGGGTCAAGGCGGCCTGAGGCCCGGGCCGCAGGGCTTATTTCACGTCCTTTCGAGAAACGGGGGATAGCCCCTTATTTTTGCTTGCATTTTTTTCGGGCCGTGCTATACACTGCGGGCATGCAACAACAATCAGAACGACAGCTCCATCAGTTGGAAAAAATCGTCGCAGTGTTCGCGCTGCTCGCGGTGCTGTTGCTTACCGTCGGCTTCGCGCAGGCACAGAGTGGCAAGGTGTTCCTGCGCTCCAACGCGGTGCTGGTGCAGGACGCCAACAGCGGCCAGACGATTCTTGCCAAGAATTCCGACTCGGTGATGCCGATCGCGTCCATCACCAAGCTGATGACCGCGATGGTTCTGCTCGACAGCGGTGTCGACATGAAGCAGAGAGTCGTCGTCAGCAGGGAAGACGTCGACAGGCTCAAGGGCACGCATTCCCGCCTGCGGCCCGGCTCCAGTCTGACGCGCGACAACCTGCTGCTGCTCGCGCTCATGGCGTCCGAAAACCGCGCTGCGGCGGCGCTGGCGCGCACCTATCCCGGCGGCACCGAGGCCTTCGTCGCGGCGATGAATGCGAAGGCGCGCGCGCTCGGCATGCAGGACACGCATTACGTCGATCCGACCGGACTCAATTCGGACAACGTGTCGAGCCCGCGCGATCTCGCGCGGCTGGTGAAGGCGGCCGCCGACTACCCGCAGATTCGCGCCTTCACCACGCGCGGCAGGGCGAAAGTCGAGGCGCGCGGGCGTACGCTGGCGTACCATAATACGAACCGTCTGGTGTCCAACCCGCACTGGGACATCGACCTCTCCAAAACGGGCTACATCAGCGAGGCGGGCCGCTGTCTGGTGATGCAGGTGACGGTGGGCTCGCGCGAACTGATCCTCGTGCTGCTCGATTCCTGGGGCAAGTACTCGCGTATCGGCGACGCCAACCGCATCCGCAAGTGGCTCGAAAGCAGCGCGCTGGCCGACTCGCGCGGCTGAGCAGGCGAGGCGCAGTCAGTTTTTTCGGTTCCGCGGTCGGCGCGGACGGATTCCTCGACGACGTCATTTCCGGCCTCTCGCAGCCGCAGAAGGCCCTGCCGCCCAAGTACCTTTACGACGCCGAGGGCAGCCGCCTGTTCGAGCGTATCTGCCGCCTGCGCGAGTACTACCCCACGCGCACCGAGCTCGCGCTTACCAAGCAGCACTTGCGCGAGATCGTGCGCTTCGCGGGCGAGCGCTGCGAGCTGATTGAGTACGGCAGCGGCGAGAGCGTCAAGACGCGCATGCTGATTGAGCATCTGAGGCCGTCGCGCTATGTCCCGGTCGAAATCTCGGAGGCCGCGCTGCGCGACGCGGCGACGCGCCTGGCGCGCGAATTTCCCTGGCTCGACATCGCCGCGGTGGTGGGCGACTTCTCGCGCCCGCTCAAGCTGCCGGCGCGCGGCGCGCGCATGGCGCGCCGGCGCGTGGCCTACTTTCCGGGCTCGACCATTGGCAATCTCTCGCCTTCGGAGGCGGAAGGATTTCTGCGCATGACTCGCGCCCAGGTGGGCGCGAGCGGCGCAATGCTGGTGGGAGTCGACCTGAAGAAGGACCCCAACGTGCTGCACGCCGCGTACAACGACGCAAAGGGCGTCACCGCGGCGTTCAACCTGAACCTTCTGGCGCGTATCAACCGCGAGCTAGGCGGAGACTTCGATCTGCGGCGCTTCCGGCACTACGCGTTCTACAACGCGTCGCTCGGACGGGTCGAGATGCATCTCGTGTCCCTGGTGCGCCAGAACGTGCGGGTGGGGCGCAGCCGCTTCCAGTTCGATGCCGGCGAAACCATCCACACCGAGAACTCGTGCAAATATTCGGTCGAGGAGTTCCAGGTACTGGCGGCAGAGGCGGGCTTTCGCGGCGCGCGCGTGTGGTGCGACCGCCGCGGCCTGTTCTCCCTGCACGGGCTGACCGCGGAGGAGTGAGCGCTAGGGGTTGGTGAGGACGATCGCGCCGCTCGCGGTGCTGTAGGTGAAGCGGCGCACGGTGGTGCCGTCCTTGCGATAGGTGAAGGTGCATGTCGTGCCGCTACCCTGCGCGCGGTAGTCCGTCGCACCGCTCGCTGCGGTGCTGATCGTGGGCGCGAGCGCGAGTACGCCGTTCCAGATTTGCAGGCAGCGGTTGGCATTCACGTTGCCGTTGTTACCGTTGGTCGACGACGGGTAGCAGTTGGAATTGAAGTCGACGATGCCGGTGCCGAATCCGGGCAGGTTGTCCTTGCCCGCGTAGCCTTTGATCAGGCAGCTCAGGTGCGCGAGGTTGATTGCGGAGGAGAAGGCGCCCGCGCTCTGCGCGACCGAGGCCTTGTAGGCGCCGGCCTTCAGGTCGAGGAATTGCGGCACGGCGACCGCGGCGAGCACGCCCAGGATTACGATGACGACGATCAGTTCGATCAAGGTGAATCCGCTCGATTCAAGCCGGGCGGTGCGTCGCATCCGGACGCGCGGGCGTCAGGCGGCGCCGATGCGCGCTGCCGGACGGTGGCCGATGGCGCGCGAGATGCGGTCGGCGGCTTCCTTCACCAGCGGGCCCCATTGCGGCTTCATGCGGTCGGCCGGCGTCGACAGCGACAGCCCGGCGATCAGTGCGCCCGCGTCGTTGCGGATCCCGGCCGCAACGCAGCGCACGCCGATTTCCGCCTCCTCGTTGTCGGTTGCGTAGCCCTGGCGCTGAATGCGCTCGAGGTCCCGCTCGAGCAGCGCGATGGTGCTGAGCGTGTTGCGCGTATGCGGCGCGAGGCCGGTTCGCTTGGCGTAGTCGCGCAACTTGGCGAACCCGTCCTCGAGCAGGAACAGCTTGCCCGCGGCAGTGATGTGCAGCGCCGCGCGCGCGCCGATCGCGTGCACGATGCGCATCGCCGAGCGCCCGGCCGATGTGCGCTCGACGTACACGATCTCGTCGTCGTGGCGCACCGAGAGGTTGACCGTTTCTCCGGTCTGGGCGTGCAGCTCGCGCATCACCGGCAGCGCCAGCTCGCGCACGCTGATGCGCGACTTGACCAGCGTGCCGAGCTCGAGCAGGCGCATGCCGAGCCGGTAACTGCCGGGTTCGATGCGGTCGACCAGGCGGTCGGCGGCCATCGCGGCCAGGATGCGGTGCGCGGTCGAGGGGTGCAGCCCGGTGTATTGCGCGACCTGCTTCAATCCGAGCGGCTCGGGGTGCTTCGCGAGCACCTCGAGCAGCTTCATCATCCGCTCGATCACCTGGATCGGGCTCTTCTGGTCGTCTTTGGACTTTGCTTTGGCGCTGGACACGGAATTGCTGCGTAGCATCATCGGAACCAGCCGATTGTATCTCACGATGTGAAATCGGGCGAGGCGGCAGCGTGTTATCCTTTATCGCTGTTTCGTCTCTGTTTCAAAAAGGAAAAGCCTCTCTCCATGCCCAGCGGACGCCGCGTCGGCCTGTTCGTTACCTGCCTGGTGGACATGATGCGGCCACGCATCGGCTTTGCCGCCCTCAAGCTGCTCGAGGGCGCCGGATTCGAAGTGGTGGTGCCGGCGACGCAGACTTGCTGTGGCCAGCCGGGCTGGAATTCCGGCGAGCGCGGTTCCGCGCGCGCACTGGCCGAAAAGCTGATCGGCGAGTTCGAGGGCTGCGACTACCTGGTCGCGCCTTCGGGTTCGTGCACCGGCATGATCAAGACCCATTACCCGGCGCTCTTCGAGGGCGAGGGCGCGTGGCTCGCGCGCGTCGAGGCCCTGGCCGCCAAGAGCTGGGAGCTGACCGACTTCCTGGTCAACGTCGCCCGGCTCGAGCTGCCGCCCGGGCGATTTAGCGGCGCCGTCACCTACCACGATTCCTGCGCCGGCCTGCGCGAGCTCGGCGTCAAGCAGCAGCCGCGACGGCTGCTGGCCAGGATGCCGGGCGTGACGCTCGTCGAAATGAAGGACAGTGAGACCTGCTGCGGCTTCGGCGGCACGTTTTCGATCAAGTTCGGCGAAATCTCGGCCGCGATGGCCGAGACCAAGTGCGAGAACATCGCCGCATCGGGCGCGGGAACGGTGGTGCTGGGCGACCTCGGCTGCATGCTCAACATCGAGGGCCGGCTGCGCCGCCGCGGCGATGAGACCACGCGCGTGCTGCACGTGGCCGAAGTGCTCGCCGGGGAGACCGACTGATGCGCATGCAGTCGATGCAGTTCAAGGCGCGCGCGCACGGTGCGCTCGCCGACGCGAGGCTGCAAAGCGTGCTCAAGCGCTTCGGCAGCGGCTTCGTCGACAAGCGGGCCGCGGCGCGCGAGGCCTACGGCATCGAGGCGTTCGAGGCGCTGCGCGACGCGAGCGCGGCGATCCGCGATCGCGGCCTCGCCAACCTGGATGCCTGGCTGCTGTGCTTCGAGGAGCAGGCGACGCGCAGCGGCAGCACCGTGCTGTGGGCGAAGGACGCGGACGAAATCCGCCGCCACGTGCTCGAGATCTGCGCCCGCCACGGCGTGAAGAAGGCGATCAAGTCGAAATCGATGGTGTCGGAGGAGGCGGGGCTGAACGAGGCGCTCGAGGCCGCCGGCGTCACGCCGGTCGAGACCGACCTGGGCGAGTACATCATCCAGCTGGCGAAGGAACCCCCTTCGCACATCATCGCGCCCGCGATCCACAAGGACAAGGAGCAGGTCTCGGACCTGTTCGCCGAGCACCACCACCGCCCGCGCCTGACCGACACCGAGGCGCTCACGCGCGAGGCGCGCGAGATGCTGCGCGGGCATTTCCAGAGCGCCGATCTCGGGATCTCGGGCGGCAACTTCCTGGTGGCCGAAACCGGCTCGGTCGCGATCGTCACCAACGAGGGCAACGGCCGCATGGTGACCACGTTGCCGAAGGTGCACATCGCGATCACCGGCATCGAGAAAGTGATCCCGACGCTCGAAGACCTGTCCACCCTCAATCGCGTGCTGCCGCGCTCGGCCACCGGGCAGGAGATCGAGAACTACTTCACCATCGTCACCGGCCCGCGCCGCGAGGGCGACCTCGACGGCCCGGAGCACATGTATGTGATCCTGGTCGATGCCGGCCGCACCCGGCTGGTCGGCAGCGACATGCAGCAGATGCTGCGCTGCATCCGCTGCGGCGCGTGCATGAACCACTGCCCGGTGTTCCAGACCGTGGGCGGGCACGCCTACGGCTGGGTCTACCCGGGGCCGATGGGCTCGGTGCTCACGCCGGTCTACAACGGGATCGAGAACGCGCTCGACCTGCCGCAGGCCGCCACGCTGTGCGGCGCCTGCGAGGTCGCCTGCCCGGTGAAGATCCCACTGCCGGAGCTGCTGCGCAAGCTGCGCGAGCGGCAGATGCAGGCCGGACTGCGTCCCTGGCGCGAGCGCGCAGGGTTCAGGCTGTGGGCCTTCGCCGCGAAGCGTCCGCGCCTGTACGCGCTCGCTACCCGCCTCGGCGTGCGCGCGCTCAGGCTGATGGGCGGGGCGAAGGGCCGCATTTCCCGGCTCCCGCTCGGCGCGGGCTGGACGCTCGGGCGCGACATGCCCTCGCCCGAGGGGCGCACCTTCCGCGAACTCTACGCCGCGCGGCGCGGGAAATAGTCCCGGCGGCGGGCAGGGGATGGACGAAGCCCGCGCGCGCGACCAGCAACTGCTCGAGCTGCTGCGAGGCCTCGCGCACGAGCTCCACCCCCAGGATCCCGCGATCGGGCGCCTCGGCCTGGATGCCTCGCTCGAGCGCGACTACGGGCTGGACAGCCTGGCGCGGGTCGAGCTCGCGGCGCGCATCGAGCAGGCGTTTCGCCTGCGCCTGCCGGAGGAGGGTTTCAGCGAGGCCGAAAGCGCGCGCGACTTGCTGCGCCTGCTCGCCTCGGCGCCGCGCGCCGAGGAACGCGCCGGCGGGGCTACTGCCGCGGCGCCCGCCGGGGCGACTCGGGCGCCGGCAGCGGAGCATCCGGCACTCGCGGTCGACACGCTCACCGAAGCGCTGGACTGGCACCTCGCGCGCCACCCGGAGCGCGTCCACATCACGCTCTACGGCGAGCGCGACGCGGCCGAGGAGATCAGCTTCCGCGCCCTGGGCGAGGCGGCGAACGCCTTCGCCGCCGGGCTCGCGGCGCGCGGCGTCGTGCCGGGCGAGCGCGTGGCGATCATGCTGCCGACTAGCCGCGGCTTTTTCGTCGCGTTCTACGGCGCGCTGCGCGCCGGCGCGATCCCGGTTCCGCTCTACCCGCCGGCGCGGCCGGCGCAGCTCGAGCAGCACTTCCGGCGCATCGCGGGCATCGTCGCCAACAGCGGCGCGCGCATCTTCGTCACCATCGAGGCGGCGAAGACCTTTGCCCACGTACTGCAGGCGCACGCCGAGGCGCTCGGTGAAGTTCTCACCGTCGACGAGGTGCTGCAGGGCGACGGCGCCGCGCCGGCGCACCGCGCGGCGCCCGGCGACACCGCCTTCCTGCAATACACCTCGGGCAGCACGGGGCGGCCCAAGGGCGTGGTGCTGTCGCACGCGAACCTGGTCGCCAACATTCGCGCTATGGGTGCCGCGACGCAAGCGGGCCCGGGCGACGTGTTCGTGTCGTGGCTGCCGCTGTACCACGACATGGGGCTGATCGGCGCCTGTCTGGGCGCGCTGCTCTACGGCTACCCGCTGGTGCTGATGTCGCCGCTCGCCTTCCTGTCGCGCCCCGAGCGCTGGCTGCGGCGCATCGCGCAGCACCGCGGCACGCTCACCTCGGCGCCGAACTTCGCCTACGAGCTGTGCCTGAGCAAGCTCTCGGACAGCCAGCTCGAAGGCCTCGACCTGTCCTCGCTGCGGCTCGCGTTCAACGGCGCCGAAGCGGTGAGCGCGGAGACGGCCGAGCGATTCAGCGAGCGCTTCGCGTCCTACGGCCTGCGGCGCGAGGCGATGACCCCGGTGTACGGGCTGGCCGAAGCCTGCCTGGGCGTTTCCTTCCCGCCGCTCGGGCGCGGCCTGCTGATCGACCGTGTCGAGCGCGCCGCGCTGCAGCGCCAGGGCGTCGCGCGCCCGGCGCGCGCCGGCGACACCCTGCCGCTGCGGGTGGTGGCCTGCGGCCGCGCGCTGCCGGGACATTCGATCCGCGTGGTCGATGCCGCCGGCCGCGAGCTGGGCGCGCGCGTCGAGGGCCGGATCCAGTTCAGCGGCCCCTCCGCCTCAAGCGGCTACTTCGAGAACCCCGAGGACAGCGTGCGCCTGATCGACGGCAGCTGGCGCAACACCGGCGACCTCGGCTACCTCACGGGGGGGAACTCTATCTCACCGGACGCGAGAAGGACCTGATCATCCGCGGCGGGCACAACATCCACCCGATGGAGATCGAGCAGGCGGCGGGCGAGGTGAAGGGCGTGCGCCACGGCGGCGTCGCGGTGTTCGCCTCCGCCGCGCGCGGGGGAGGCGAGCGCCTGATCGTGCTCGCCGAAACGCGCGAGACGCGCGAAGAGGAGCGCGCGCGCATGATCGGCGAGATCAATCGGCTCGCGCTCGACCTGGTCGGCGTGCCGGCGGACGAGGTGGTGCTCGCGCCGCCGCGCAGCGTGCTCAAGACCTCCAGCGGCAAGATCCGGCGCGCCGCCTGCCGCGAGCTGTACGAGCGCGGCGCGCTCGGCGCCGGCCAGCGCCCGGCCTGGCTGCAGCTCGCGCTGCTCGAGCTCGAGGGCCTGTCGGCGCGCGCTTCGCGCACGCTGCGCCGCGCGCTCGAGCGGCTGTGGGGCGCCTGGGCCTGCGCCGTGATCGGCGTGGTGGGCCTGTCGGCGTGGGCGCTGCTCGCGCTGACGCGCGACCCGGCGCGGGCGCGCTCCCGCGCGCGCGGGGCGGCGAGGCTGGCGTTCTTCCTCGCGGGCGCGAGCCCGCGCGTCGAGGGCGCCGAACGCCTAGCCGCGGGCAGCGCGGTCGTGGTCTGCAACCACGCCAGCTACCTTGACGGCATTGTGCTCACCGCAGCGCTGCCGCCGCGAATCGTGTTCGTCGCCAAGCGCGACCTCGCGCCGCAGCGCCTGGCGGGAACCCTGCTGCGGCGTCTGGGCACGCTTTTCGTCGAGCGTGTCGACGCCGCGCGCAGCGTCGAGGACCACGGCGCAATCGAACAGAACGCGCGTGCAGGCCTGGTCCCGCTGGTGTTTCCCGAGGGGACGCTGCGGCGCGAGCCCGGACTGCTGCCGTTTCGCATGGGCGCCTTCGTCGCCGCGACGCAGGCCGGCGTGCCGGTGGTGCCGGTGGTGATCCACGGCACCCGCAGCATGCTTCCCGACGGCATCTGGTTCCCGCGCCGCGCGGCGCTCGAGGTGCTGGTGGGCGAGCCGATCGCGCCCGAGGGCGACGGCTGGCACGCCGCGATCGCGCTGCGCGACAAGGCGCGCGCGGCGATCCTTGCGGCCAGCGGCGAGCCGGATGCGCCTGCGGCGCGAGTCGACTTCAGGGCCTTGAGCACAGGCTAGGGCTATACAATGCCCCCCGACAAACATCTGGTCGGGGAGAGGGCATGGCGGAACATTCCGGCGGCGAGCTGATCGCGCGCATGCTGCAGGCCGAAGGCGTGAGCAAGGTCTTCGGCATCATCGACGGCACCTACTTCGGCTTCTACTCGGCGCTGCACCGCCTTGGGATCGAGATCGTCACGCCGCGGCATGAAACGAGCGCCGCGCACATGGCGGGCGCCTATGCGCGCGTGACTGGCCAGCTCGGCGTCTGCATGGCCTCGAACGGCCCGGGGGTGGCGAATGTGCTGCCCGGGCTGGTGGTCGAGCAGGCCGAGGGCAACCGCGTACTGTGCATCACCAGCGCGCGCCGCACTGGGCTCAGTTATCCGGAGCGGCCCGGCGCCTACCAGAGCTTCGACCAGTCCGGCGTCGTGTCCGCGCTCGCCAAGTGGAGCCGCGCGGTGCCGGCCTACGAGCGCATTCCGGAGCTGATGCGCGCCGCGCTGCGAAGCTGCTGGGAAGGGCGTCCGGGTGTGGTTCACCTCGACGTGCCGGAGAACATCATGAACGGCGCGTTCAAGGGCGAACCGGCCTTGTGGGCGCCGGCCGAGTACCGGCGCGCGAGCCCATCGCATCCCGCGCCGCAGGACGTCGAGCGCGCCGCCGAGATGCTGGCCACGGCCGAGGCGCCGATGATCCACGCCGGCAGCGGAGCGGTGCACGCCGGCGCCTTTGCCGAGCTGGCCAGGGTGGCCGAGCTGCTGCACGCGCCGGTGACCACCAGCTGGGGCGCGCGCGGCGCGCTGCCCGAGACTTCCGAGCTCTCCGTGCCGATGATCTACGTCAAGCTCAACCACGAGGTGCGCAACGACGCCGACCTGGTGCTGTGCGTCGGCTCGCGCCTGGGCGAGACCGACTGGTGGGGAAAGGCGCCGTACTGGCGCCAGCCGGCCGGGCAGAAGATGATCCAGGTCGACATCGACGGTGCGGCGCTCGGCGCCGCCAAGCCGGCCGCGCTCGCGGTACTCGCTGACGCGAAAGTGTTCCTCGCGCAGCTCGCCGAGCGGCTCGAAGCGCGCACCGGCGCGATGCGGCTCGAGCCGCGCAAGGCGCGGGTGGCGAAGTACGGCGCGGCGCGCCGCGCCGAGCGCGCCGAGCTCGACAAGCGGCTCGAGGACCGCGCCGTGCCGATGAATCCCGCGCACGTTGCGCACGCCTGCCAGCAGGCGTTCGGCGACGACGCGATCCTGGTCGCCGACGGCGGCAACGCCGCGATCTGGGCCCTGTTCTACCACCAGGTGCGCACGCCCAACACGCTGCTGTCGACGTTCAAGTTCGGCATGCTCGGTGCGGGCGTTGCGCAGGCGCTCGGCGCCGCCGTCGCGCGCCCCGGGCGCCCGGTGTGCTGCATCATCGGCGACGGCGCGATGGGCTTCCACCCGCAGGAGATCGAGACCGCGATCCGCAACGGGCTGCGCGTGGTGTACCTGGTGCTGTGCGACCGCCAGTGGGGCATGGTGAAGATGAACCAGCAGTTCATGCTGCGGCCGCTCAAGACGCTGATCATGAAGTCGCTCGGGCCCGAGGAGACGATCAAGGCCGACCTGGGCGAGATCGCCTTCGACAAGCTGGCCGAGTCGATGGGCGCGCACGGCGAGCGCGTCTCCGATCCGGCCGCGCTCGGGCCCGCGCTCGAGCGCAGCCTCGCCGCCGGCCGCTGCGCGGTGATCCACGTCGACGTCGACCCGGTCAAGCACATGTGGGCGCCGGGGCTGCTGCACTTCAAGAAGATGCACGAGGAGCCCGCGGGCAAGTAGCGCCATGAGCGACATCGACCTGGTGCGGCTGAACTTCAACCCGCAGACGCTGCTCGCGCTGAACGTGATCCTCGGGTTGGTGATGTTCGGCGTCTCGCTCGAGCTCAAGCCGGCCGACTTCAAGGCCGCGCTCGCCACGCCGCGCGCGCTCGCGATCGGCCTGCTCGGCCACCACGTTGTGTTTCCCGCTGCCACCTACCTGCTGGTGCTCGCGCTCCAGCCGCGCCCGAGCATCGCGCTCGGCATGATCCTGGTGTCGTCGTGCCCGGCGGGAAACATCTCGAACTTCCTCACCCATGTCGCGCGCGGCAACACGGCGCTGTCGGTGTCGATCAGCACCCTGTCGACGCTCGCCGCGATCGTCATGACGCCGCTCAACGTGGCCTTCTGGGGCGGCCTGTACGGACCTGCGCAGCCGATCCTGCGGGCGGTCGCGGTCAATCCGTTCGAGATGTTCGCCCACGTGCTGCTGCTGCTCGGCGTGCCGCTCGCGGCCGGGTTGTTCGTCTCGCGCCGCTACCCGCGTTTCACCGCGCGCGCGGTGAAGCCGTTCAAGGTCTTTTCGCTCGGGTTTTTCGTCGTGTTCGTGCTGGCGGCGCTGGCGGCGAACTGGCAGTACTTCCTCGACTACGTCGGAATGGTGGTCGGCATCGTGTTCGTGCACAACGCGCTCGCGCTCGCGACCGGCTACGGCCTGGCGCGCGCGGCGGGCCTGGTCGAGCGCGACCGGCGCGCGGTGTCGATCGAGTGCGGGATCCAGAATTCCGGCCTAGGCCTGATCCTGATCTTCGGCTACTTCGACGGCCTCGGCGGCATGGCGGTGATCACCGCCTGGTGGGGCATCTGGCATATCGTCGCGGGGCTGAGCGTGGCAGGCACCTGGTCGCGCCTTCCGCCGACGCCCGCCGCGGCATGACGGTTCTGGTGACCGGCGCCGGCGGCTACCTCGGGTGGCAGCTGGTCGCCGAGCTCGCGCGGTGCGGGCGCCCGGTGCTCGCGCTCGACCTGCGCGAGCCGCCGCCGCCCGCGCGCCTGCCGGGGGTCGAGTACCTAACCGCCGACGTGCGCGCCGCGGGACTCGCCGACACCTTGCGCGCGCACGAGGTGAGCGCCATCGTGCACCTGGCCTCGATCGTCACGCCCGGGCGCGACAGTTCGCGCGAGCACGAGTATTCGGTCGATGTGCTGGGAACCCGGAACGTGCTCGAGGCCTGCGTCGAGGCGGGCGTGGCGAAGATCGTCGTCACCTCGAGCGGCGCCGCCTACGGCTACCACGCCGACAACCCGCCGTTGATCGACGAGGACCAGCCGCTGCGCGGCAACCGCGAGTTCGCCTACGCCTGGCACAAGCGCCTGGTCGAGGAGATGCTCGCCGGGTACCGCCGCGACCAGCCGCAGCTCGCGCAGGTCGTGCTGCGCGTGGGCACCATCCTGGGCGAGACCACGCGCAACCAGATCACCGACCTGTTCGACAAGCCGCGCCTGATCTCCGTGCGCGGCTCGGACAGCCCGTTCGTGTTCGTCTGGGACCAGGATGTGGTCGCCTGCCTCGTGCTCGCGCTCGAGCCCGGCCGCGCAGGCGTGTTCAACGTCGCGGGCGACGGCGCGCTCGGCGTGCGCGAGATCGCCGCGCGCCTGGGCAAACCCTGCGTCGAACTCCCCGCCTGGGCGATCGCCGGCGCACTCGCCCTGCTCAAGCCGCTCGGGTTGTCGCAGTACGGCCCGGAGCAGGTGCGCTTCCTGCGCTACCGGCCGGTGCTCGACAACCGGCGCTTGAAGCAGGTTTTCAGCTACACCCCGCGCCTCACCTCCTCCGAGACCTTCGACCTCTACCGACGCGCACGGAGCCGAGATGGCACGGCGTGAGTTCCGCGACAAAGTAGTGGTGGTGACCGGCGCCGCGGGCGGGCTGGGACGGGCGCTCGCCGGGCGCTTCGCTGCCGCCGGCGCGCGCGTGGCGCTGCTCGATCGCGACCTGGCCGCGGTCGAAGCGGCCGCGGCGGCGCTCGGGCAGGCTGCGCTGGGGCTCGCATGCGACGTCAGCGATCCCGCGCAGTGCGATAGCGCGCTGGCGCGCGCCGCGGCGGCGCTGGGGCCGATCCACGTGCTGATCAACAATGCCGGCATCTCGCACCGCAGCGCCTACGCGGCGACCGACCCGGCGGTGATCCGGCGCGTCATGGAGGTCAACTTCTTCGGCGCGGTGCACTGCACCCGCGCGGCGCTCGAGGATCTGTTGCACACGCGCGGACTGATCGTGACCATATCGAGCGTCGCCGGATTCTCGCCGCTCATCGCGCGCACCGGCTACGCCGCGAGCAAGCACGCGCTGCACGGATTTTTCGACAGCCTGCGCACCGAGGTGGCCGACGGCGGGGTCGACGTGCTGCTGGTGTGCCCGGCGTTCATCGCGACCGGGATCGAGCGCAACGCGCTCGGCGCCGACGGCGCGCCGGTGCGTCACGCGCAGCGGATCGTCGGCGCGCGGGCGGCGCCCGAAGCCGTGGCCGACGAGATCTACCGCGCCGCGCGCCGCGGGCGGCGCCTGCTGCTGCACGGACGCACCGCGCGGCTCGCGTGGTGGTTGAGCCGGTTCGCGCCCAACCTCTACGCGCGCCTGATGGCGCGCCGGCTCAGGGGCGAGATGCGGGGCGAGACGGACGGCGGCGCGTGAAGCGCGCCGGGTCGAGGGCGTCGGCGAGTGCGCCTTCGATCGGCAGCGGCTCGCCCTCGATCAGGCTCGCGACGAGCTCGGCGGCGAGCGCGGACCACACCAGGCCGCGCGAGCCGTAGCCGAACGCGCCGTACAGGCCCGGTGCCAGCGCGCCCGCGACCGGCAGGCGGTCGCGGGTCACGGCGCGAAACCCGACCCGGCCCTCGAGCAGGGCGGGGTCGAGCGCGCGCGCGGCGCCGGGCACGATGCCTTCCAGGCGCGCGAGGTTTCCGGCGTGCCCGTCCAGCCGCGGCGCCGGGTCTTCGTCGTCGAAATCGTAGCTCGCCCCGGCGACCGCGATGCCTTCGACCGCGGGCAGCACGAAGCCGCCGCGCAGCAGCGGCAGCCGCGGGGCGCGAAACAGCGCCGCGGGCAGGTGGCTGACCTGGCCGCGCACCCGCCGCAGCGCGATGCCCGAGCCGGACGCGAGGCGCAGCGCGTCGGCCGCGTTCGCCAGCACCGCGACCGGCGCGGCCGCGATCTCGCGCCCCGCGGCGTCGCGCGCGCTCCAGCCCGCGGCGCCGCGCTCGAGCGCCGCGACCTCGATGCCGAAGCAGGCCTCGGCCGCCGAGTGCGCGAGCTGCGCCCGCGCGAGGCTCGGCGGGCGCACCCAGCCGCCGGCGGCGAACCACAGCCCGCCGGCGGCCACGCCGACGCCGGCCAGGTCGGACGCTTCGGCGCGCGTCACGCGGCGCATGTAGTCCGCACCGGCACCGAGCGCGGCGAGCGCGCGCTGCTGGGCCTGGTCTTCGTCGTCGTCGCGCGCGAGCTGCAGCGCGCCGCAGGCCTGCCACGCCGCGCCTTCCAGGGCGGACCAGCGCCGCAGCGCGTAGAGCGAGCCGGCGCGCGTCAGGCGCGCAAGCACGCTGTCGTCGGGGGTCGCCACCGGGTGGAACACGCCCGCGTGGTTGCCCGAGGTCTCGCTGGCGGGTTCGCGCCGGCGCTCGATCAGAACGACTTCCCAGCCGCGCGCGGCGAGGCGCTCGCACACCGCGGCGCCGGCGATTCCGGCGCCGATCACCAGCGCGCGGCGCGCGGGCCACGGCGCGGGCGCGGGCCGCGCCCTGCCGCGCGGCGCGTGGCGCGCGGCGAGCATCTCGCGCTTGGCGGCGAAGCCGGGACGCTTTTCCACTTCGAAGCCGGCGCCGGCGAGCGCCTCGCGCACCGGTGCGGCTGCGCTCCAGGTCGCCGCCGTCGCGCCGGGCGCGGCGAGCCGCGCGAGCGCCTTCATCGCGGCGACGGACCACATGGCCGGGTTCTTCGCCGGGGCGAAGCCGTCGAGGTAGATCGCGTCGGCGGCGAGGCGCAGCTCGCGCGGTGCGCTCGCGACGTCGGCGAAGGCGAGCGTGAGCACGACGCGCCCGCCATCGAGCTCGAGGCGGTGCACGCCGGGCACCAGCGGCGGCCAGGCCGCACGCAGCGCGGCGGCGGCGTCGGCGAACTCGGGGTAGCGCGTGTGCAGGCGCTCCAGGTCGGCGGCGGCGAAGGGATGCTTCTCGATCGAAACGAAGTGCAGCCGCGCGCAGCGCGCGGGGTCTTCGCGCCATGCGGCCCAGGTGGCAAGGAAGTTCAGGCCGAAGCCGAAACCGGTCTCGAGCACGGTGAACGTCCCGCGGCCGTGCCAGCGCGCCGGCAGGCCGTTGCCGGCCAGGAACACCTGGCGCGCCTGCGCCGGGCCGCCCGCGGCGCTATGGTAAATGTCGCCGTAGGCCTCGGAATAAGGCGTGCCGTCCGGCGCGAAGGCGAGCGTGGCGGGAACGAGCGGCGCAGGCATCGGCCGAGTATATAGATCGGCGTAAAATCGAATGTCCCGAGGAGGCAGACATGAACAAGCCCGCAGACATCAAGCACCACACCGTTCCGCTCTGGATCGGCGGCAAGCCCGTCGTGCCGGGCGGCAGGACCGGGGACGTCTACAACCCCGCCACCGGCCAGGTGGCGAAGAAGGTTCCCCTTGCGGACGCGAAGATCGTCGACGCCGCGGTCAAGGCGGCGGCTGCGGCGCTGCCCGCCTGGCGCGACACGCCGCCGCTGCGGCGCGCGCGGGTGATGCAGAAGTTCCTCCAGTTGATGCAGGACAACCAGCAGGAGCTGGCGCGCCTGGTGAGCGAGGAGCACGGCAAGACACTGCCCGATGCGATGGGGTCGGTGCAGCGCGGCATCGAGGTGATCGAGTTCGCCTGCGGCATCCCGCACCTGTTGAAGGGCGAGTTCTCCGAGAACGTCGGCACTTCGGTCGATACCCACACCCTGCGCCAGCCGGTCGGCGTGTGCGCCGGCATCACGCCTTTCAATTTCCCGGTGATGGTGCCGATGTGGATGTTCCCGGTCGCGATCGCCTGCGGCAACACCTTCGTGCTCAAGCCCTCGGAGAAGGTGCCCTCGGCGTCGGTTCGCATGGCCGAGCTGTTCAAGGAGGCGGGGCTGCCCGACGGCGTGTTCAACGTGGTGCACGGCGACAAGGAGGCGGTCGACGCGATCCTCGCCCATCCGGGCATCGCGGCGGTGTCGTTCGTCGGCTCGACGCCGATCGCGAAGACCATCTACGAGACCTGCGCCCGCAACGGCAAGCGGGTACAGGCGCTGGGCGGGGCCAAGAACCACGCCGTGGTGCTGCCCGACGCCGACCTCGAGTTCGCCGCCGACGCGCTGATCGGGGCGGCCTACGGCTCGGCGGGCGAGCGCTGCATGGCGATCAGCGCGGTGGTCGCGGTCGGCGCCGCCGGCGACCCGCTGGTCAAGCTGCTCGAGAAGAAGGCCAAGGCGATCAAGATCGGGCCCGGAGACGCGCCCGGGATGGACATGGGACCGCTGGTGACCGCTCAGCACCGCGACAAGGTTGCGGGCTACGTCGAGCAGGGGGCGAAAGAGGGCGCAAAGCTGGTGCTCGACGGCCGCGCGCAGGCGCTGCCGAAGGACGGCTTCTTCCTCGGCACCACCCTATTCGACAACGTGAAACCCTCGATGAAGATCTACCAGGACGAGATCTTCGGCCCGGTGCTCGTCGTTCTGCGCGCGAATTCGCTCGAAGAGGCGATCGCGCTGGTGAACGCGAACCCGTACGCCAACGGCACCGCGATCTTCACCGAGAGCGGGGGCGCCGCGCGCCGCTTCGAGAACGAAATCCAGGTCGGCATGGTCGGCATCAACGTGCCGATCCCGGTGCCGGTGGCGTTCTATTCCTTCGGCGGCTGGAAGAACTCGCTCTTCGGCGACCTGCACGTGCACGGCGTCGAGGGCGTGAAGTTCTACACCCGCACCAAGGTCGTCACCAAGCGCTGGCCGCACCAGGACACTCCCGCGCCCGGCTTCCACATGCCGACGCTGGGCTAGCGGCACCCGGGCTGGCGGTTGGGGGTGATCCAGAAGGTGTAGACCTTGCAGTCGTCCGGCGCCGGAGGCCGGTAGGGAGGAACCTTCTCGGCCACCGGCGGCAGCATCCGCAGGTATGTCACCAGCGAGCGGACGTCTTCATCGTCCCAGTTGGAGAAGTGATCCCACGGCATGCCCTGCCAGTACAGGGGCCGGCCGTTGCGGCTCACGCCGCTGCGAATCGCGCGCTCGATCTGCGCGTCGCTCCAGGCGCCGATTCCCGCTTCGGGGTGGGAGCTGATATTCGGCGTGAATATGGTGCCCAGGCCGCCGCTCAACTTTGCGCCGCCCGAGCCGTCGTTGCCGTGACAGTAGGCGCAGGAGGCGACGTTGAACAGGTAGCGGCCCCGCGCGACGAGCGCGGCGCGCTGCGGATCCAGTTTCGACAGGTCCGGCCGCGGGATGCTGCCCGCCGCGCCTTCGGCGATGCGATCGGGCGGAAGGAACGCGAGCGCGGGCGTGCGGTAGACGAACCATCCCGCCGCGAACAGCACGACGAGCGCGACCGTCCCCAGTATCGTGCCCGACCAGCCCAGGACGCTGCGCGGCAGGCGCGAGCCGCGCGGGCGTGCGAACACGAACGCAATCAGGCCTAAGCCAAGCACCAGCCATTGCGCGCCCGCCAGCCAGGCTTCGACCGTACCGGGCGCGATGCCGCGCGGATTGGCGTAGCTGCCTTCCCTGTAGGTCAGCACCCGCGGCGGCGCGACCGGCATCTTGCCCGCGCGCAGTTTGCCGTAGATCGTCTCGATCACGCCGTACTGCAGCGGTTCGGGCACGGCGTTGCGCACCGCCGGCAGCGTCTTCAGGTAGCGCGCGATCGCAAGCGCGTCCGCGTCGGTCAGCGCGTGCAGGTACATCCACGGCATGCCCCAGAAGTTGAGCGTGCGACCCTTCGCGCGGCCCAGCCGGATCGCGTTTGCGATCTCCTGCGGTGTCCACTGGCCGAGCCCGGTCGCGTCGTCCGGCGTCAGATTGCGGCTGATGAAGATTCCCTGCGGGTAGGCGCCTACGCGCATGCCGCCGGCGAGATAGTGGTCTTCGCGATAGATGCCGCGCGGATTGACCTCGGTGTGGCACAGGCCGCACATCTCCGCGTGCACCAGATAGCGGCCACGCAGTTCAGGGTTCGCGGCGAACCCAGGGCCTTCGAACTTGCCGCCCGCCTGCCAGGGCGCGGCGCGCTGCCGCGTGCTGAGGTAATTGACCAGGTCCCAGCGCTCCTGCGGCGTGGTGCTCGCCGCGTACGACGGCATCGGCCCGGGCGCGAGGCCGGTGGTGAGCCGAAGCCAGATCTGCCCGGGTTCGGCGCCGCCGCGGAAGGTCCACGGCGCGGTCAGGTCGCGGCTGATGACCGGGTAGCCCTTGGCGTCGCGCAGCTCGAGACCGCCGCGCAAGTTCTCGCCGTGGCAGCCGGTGCAGCCGAGCCTGGCGTACAGTGCGGCACCGCGCGCCGCACTTTCCGGTCCCGGCGGCACGCGGGCGGCAATCGCAATCGGTGCCGCATCGGCCTTGCCGGACACGGGCGCGAAACGCCGGATGTACTTCACCACCGCGCCGATTTCTTCGGTGCTGAGGACATCGCGCCAGTACGGCATGCCGCTCGCTTGCAGCCCGTCGCGCACGACGCGCAGCAGGTCCGCCTCGCTGGCCGGCGCGCCCGCGGCGGTGGACTTGTACTTGTACAGGCCGGCGGTGAAGTCGCGCGGACGCGGAATCATCGAGGGCGCCGCCGCGCCGTTGCCGCGCCCGTCCGGCCCGTGGCAGATGGCGCAGTTTGCGAGATAGACGCGCTCGCCCAGCGGCGCGCCGGCGGGCACGGTCGAGGCGGGCGGCCAGACGATGTCGGCATATTGCTTCGGATCGGGATGCCAGATCTCGGTCGGCGCGCTGTAGCCGACGCGCACGTATAGCGAGCGTGCGAGATCGAGCAGCAGCAGCACTCCGACAGCGATCACAAACACGCGCATGCGGGCGGACATATGCTCCTTCCCTCAGCTCACTTCGGTTCTTCTGCGGCCGGAATCTTGCGGCCGATCCAGCTCGTCAGGGCGAGCGCCGGCGCGATCAGCATCCAGCTGTACTTCGCCCAGTCCGGCGAGTGCGATGCCAGCGCCATCGATGCCAGGAATACGAGCGGCGCGACCAGCATGCGCGCGGTGACGACGCGCACCAGGTGCCGGTACAGGCTTGCCTCGAGCGTCGTGTCGACCAGCCGGCTGTGGTGCGTGGCGTAAAGCCACATCGCCGCCTGCAGCAGCCCGGTGAGCGCGAGCACGCCTGCGTACAGGATCACGGCCGCCGCGGCGTTCGCGTGCTCGCCGAGGACCGTGGTCGGGAACGGGATCACGACGATACAGAGCAGGAACAGCAGATTGATCCACACCAGCCGGTCGTCGAAGCGGTTGATCAGCCGGAACATGCGATGGTGCCCCTGCCAGTACAGGCCGATCACCAGGAAGCTCACCAGGAAGCTGAGATACTTCGGCCCGAGTTCGCCGAGCGTCTGCCAGAGCTCGGCATCGCCGATGCGGTGGCCCGCCTCGCCCCCGGGGAGCCTGAGGTCGAGCGCAAGGAAAGTGATCGCGATCGCGAATACCGCGTCGCTGAAAAACAGCAGCCGGTCGAAGGCGAGCTTGTTGTGGAGTCCGGACAGCAGCGCCCGCACGTCGGCGGGCGGCGTGTCCCTCGCTTCGTCGTCCGCTTCGGGCTGCATGGCAGGGCGCGAATTTTGCGCAAGCGGCCCGGCGGCGTCAAGCGCGCGTCAGCCCGCGAAGCGCGATTCGGGCAGGCCCTTCACGCCGGGGCGAAGCGCGAGCACGCTGCCGGCGAGCGGCTGCCGGGCGAGTTCGCCGGGCGCGAGCTTCTGGGTCGCGGTGGTGACGTACAGCGTATCGAGCGCCGCGCCGCCGAAGCAGCAGCAGGTCGGATTCGCCACTGGCAGCTCGAGCACGCGGTCGACTTTTCCGGTCGGCGTGTAGCGCACGATGCGCCAGCCGCCGTACTGGCAGCTCCACATGCCGCCTTCGGCGTCGACACAGGCGCCGTCGGGATGCAGGTCGGCCGATTCCGCGAACACGCGCTCGCGCGAGATCGCGCCGGTGCCGCGCTCGTAGTCGAAGGCCCAGATGACGTGCCGGTGCGTGTCCGACAGATGCATGGTCGCGCCGTCGGGGCTCCAGCACAGGTTGTTGGGCACGTAGAGCGCCTCGCGCTGGCGCGTGCAGCGGCGATCCGGGTCGAGCCGGTAGAGCGAGCCGACCGGCTCGCGCTTGCCCTCGTCCTTCATGGTGCCGGCCCAGAAGCGGCCGTCGCGGTCGCAGCGGCCGTCGTTGAAGCGGTTCTGCGGCAGCCCGTGCTCGGGCTGCGCGACGCATTCGAGCGTGCCGTCGTCCGGATTCAGGAAGTACAGCCCCGATTTCATCGCCGCCAGGATCCCGCCCGCGTGGCGCAAGGCGAAGCTGCCGATCGCCTCGGGCAGCGCGAGCGCGCGCACCGTCCCGCTCGAGGGATCGAGGCGCTTGAGCGCCGGGCCGAGGATGTCGATCCACCACAGCTCGCGCCCGTCCCACAGCGGGCACTCCCCGAGCAGGTCGGCGCCGCGCGCCGCACATTCGACTTCGAATGACATTGCCCGAATGATCGCAGAAAGGCACCATTGCTTCATGTCATGGTTCCCGTCGCCGAAGGAGGTCCCGACCCGGATCTGGGCGCGGCTGCCCGACCACCTGCGCGCCGAGCCGCGCGTCGGCGACTGGTCGCGCGCCAACAAGGCGGCGCAGGCGCTCGATTGCTTCCTCGAGGGGCCGTGCTTCGACGACGAAGGGCGGCTGCTGGTCACCGACATCCCGAACGGGCGCATCTTTCGCATCGGGCCGCGCGGCGGCGACGACTGGGAGCTGCTCGCCGAGTACCCGGGCTGGCCGAACGGCCTCAAGCTGCGCAGCGACGGTTCGCTGCTGATCGCGGATTACCGCCGCGGCCTGATCGGCATCGATGCGGACAGCCGCGCGCTGACCGAGGTCTGCGGCACGGTGCGCAGCGAAAGCTTCAAGGGCCTGAACGACCTGTGCTTCGGCGCCGCGGGCGAGATCTTCTTCACCGACCAGGGCCAGACCGGACTGCAGGATCCGAGCGGGCGCGTCTACCGCCTGACCGGCGGCAGCCTGCAATGCCTGATCGACACCTGCCCGAGCCCGAACGGCCTGGTCACCGACACCAGCGGACGCTACCTCTTCATCGCCCTGACGCGCGCCTGCCAGGTATGGCGCCTGCCGCTGACGGCGGACGCGGGCGTATCCAAGGCGCAGGTGTTCTGCCAGCTGCCGGGGGGAGTGAGCGGGCCCGACGGTCTCGCGCTCGACGCCGAGGACGGCGTGCTGGTCGCGAATCCGGGACACGGCGCGGTCTGGCGGCTCGATCGCTTCGGCATCCCGACGCACCGTATCCTGTCCTGCGCCGGACGCAGCGTCACCAATCTGTGCTTCGGCGGCCCCGGCCTGTCGCAGATCTTCATCACCGACTCGGACACCGGCCAGGTGCTGGTCGCCGACGCCCCGGTGCGAGGTCATCCCGTCGCGCGCGGATAGCGCCGCGCCAGGTTCGCATGGCGGCTCGCGAAGGCGGGCGCCGCCTTGTTACGATCCCCGCCCAGGAGGCAGCGACAGAAATGCAACGCGATTCCGAATTTCAGCCCGGCGCCAGCCAGTGGATCGGCAAGCCGCTGCGCCGGCTCGAGGACCAGAAACTGCTCACCGGGCAGGGGCGCTTCACCGACGACGTCGACCTGCCGCAGCAGGCGCACGCCGCGTTCACGCGCTCGCCGCACGCGCACGCGAAGATCGCTTCGATCGACGCCGCGGCGGCGCGCGCCGTGCCGGGCGTGCTCGCGGTTTACACCAATGCCGACATCGTCGCCGCCGGCCTCGCGCCGGTGCCGTTCACCCAGCTGCACAAGCGCCCCGACGGCGCCGACATGACGGTGCCGCCGCGCCACGCGCTTACCGGCGATGTCGCGCGCTTCGTCGGCGACGCGGTGGCGATGGTGGTGGCCGAGACGCGCGACCAGGCGCGCGACGCGGCCGAGCTGATCGAGGTCGATTGGGAGCCGCTGCCGGCGGTCGCCGACCTGCCGACCTCCGCGAGCGGCAAGGGCCCGGTGGTATGGCAGCCCGCGTTCACCCCCGAGTACGGCAACATCGCGGCGATCTATCGCATGGGCGAGCGCGCGAAGAGCGACGCCGCGTTCGCCGCCGCCGCGCACGTGGTCAAGCTCAGGGTGGTCAACAACCGCGTGGTCGCCAACCCGCTCGAGCCGCGCGCGCTCGCGGCGCAGTTCGACGCCGCGGGCGGCCGCTTCACGCTCTACTGCCCGACGCAGAATACACACACAGTACGCGGCCAGCTCGCCAAGGTGTTCAAGCTCGACGAGGGCCGGCTGCGCATCGTCTGCACCGACCTCGGCGGCGGCTTCGGCGCGCGCGGCTACGCCTACCCCGAGCACGCGGCGCTATGCTTCGCCGCGCGCGCGCTCGGGCGGCCGGTCAAATGGCGCGCCGACCGCTCGGAGAACTTCCTCTCGGAAGTGCACGGCCGCGACAGCGTGACCGAAGCCGAGCTCGCGATCGACGGTGAGCAGCGTTTCAGCGCGCTGCGCGTCCGCACCCTCGCCAACATTGGCGCCTACGCCTCGAACTTCGGCGCCTGCGTGCCGGCGATGTCGGGCGTGCGCGCGCCGACCGGCGTATACGCGATCCCGCACATCGACCACGAGGTGCGGATGCTGTTCACCAACACCGGGCCGGTGGACGCCTACCGCGGCGCGGGGCGCCCGGAGATGGGCTACCTGCTCGAGCGGCTGGTCTCGCGCGCGGCGCGCGAGCTCGGCGTCGATCCGATCGCGCTGCGGCTGAAGAACATGATCACGCCGGCGCAGATGCCCTACAAGAACCCGGCTGGGCAGACCTACGACTGCGGCGACTTCGCCAAGGTGCTCAAGGAGGCGATGGCCGCGGCCGACTGGGACGGCTTTGCCGCGCGCAAGGCGGCGGCGGTGAAGCGCGGCCTGCTCTACGGCCGCGGCCTGGCGTGCTACATCGAGATCACCGGCAGCGCGCGCGTGACCGAAGCGGTAAACCTGACGGTGGAGGGCGACGGCACGGTGACGCTGGTCTCGGGCACGCAGCAGATCGGGCAGGGGATCCAGACCTCGTACGCGCAGATCGTCGCCGAGCTGCTCGGCGTGCCGCCGGAGGCGGTGCGCGTGATCCAGGGCGACACCGACGTTGCCGCATCGGGCGGCGGCGCGGGCGGCTCGAGGAGCCTGCAGGTCGGCGGCAGCTCGACCCTGATGGGTTCGCGCAAATTGATCGAGGCGGGCAAGGCGCTGGCGGCCAAGGAACTCGAGGCCGCGGCGGTCGACATCGAGTTCGCCGCGGGGCGCTACCGCATCGCCGGCACCGACCGCTCGATCGGGCTGGTGGAACTCGCGGCGAAGCAGCCCGCGCGGCGCATCGGCATCGCGCACAGCGAGACGGTGAAGGGGCAGACCTGGCCCAACGGCTGCCAGATCTGCGAGGCGGAGGTCGATCCGGACACCGGCCTCGTGCGCCTGGCGCGGATGGTCGCGGTCGACGACGTCGGGCGCGTGATGAATCCGCTGATCGCCGAAGGGCAGGTGCACGGCGGCATGATGCAGGGCATCGGCCAGGCGCTGATGGAGCAGTCGGTCTACGACGAGACCGGGCAGCTGCTCACCGGCTCGTTCATGGACTACGCGATGCCGCGCGCGGATCTCGCGCCCGAGCCGGCGACCGGATTCGACCAGTCGGTGCCGAGCGCGCTCAACCCGCTCGGCGCCAAGGGTGTCGGCGAGGCCGGCTGCCACGGCGCGATGCCGTCGGTGGTCAACGCGGTGCTCGACGCGCTCGCCGAGCGCGGCGTCGTCGAGCTGGACATGCCGCTCACTCCGGAGAAAGTCTGGCGCGCGCTTAGCCGCCGCGCCTAGCCGCCGCCCGCGCCTGCTCAGCCGCCGTTGGTGGCGTGCAGTCCCGAGGCGGTCGTGCCCGCGCCCGAAACGGGTGGCGGCAGGGTGCCGATTGCGGCTGCGTTGCTGCGCTCGAGGATCAGCTTGGCGTGCGGCTTGTCGGTGGTTTCGATGTGGTGCAGCAGCCAGAAGTTGAGATAGCGCATGGTCAGCGACATGCTACGGCCCTCGATCGCGTCGGCCTGGCTCTCGAGCTCCTCGATCAGGCGCCGGTGCTCCTGCTTGTGGCGCTCGGCGGCCGCGCCCAGGCCCGCATGGGCCATCAACTGCTCCTCGGCGGCGAAGTGCGTGCGCGCCGCCTCCACCAGCCTGGCAAAGGACTCGTGCAGCCGCTCGGCGTCGTAGCCGGCCTTCAAGTCCTCGCCGATACGGTTGATCAGCGCGGCGAGCCCCTTGTGCTGCTCGTCCATCAGCGGCACGCCCACGCTGTGGGCCTCGCTCCACTCGAAAAACGGCAGCCGCAGCGGCCCGGAGATGTCCGCATCGCGCTCGCCGGCGAACTTGTAGCACCGCCCGCCCGCGCGCTTGGCCGCGTACATCGCCCCGTCGGCGTGCGCCACCAGCACGTCCATGTCCTTGCCCCCCGCGGGGTACAGCGCGATGCCGATGCTGATGCCCACCTGGCAGGGCTGGCCCGCGATCACGATCGGCTGATCCAGCGCCTGCACCATGCGCCGCGCCACGATCGCGGCGTCCTCGGGCGTGGCCGCGCGCGCCAGCAGCGCCGAGAACTCATCGCCCCCGATCCGGGCCACCGTGTCGCCCTCGCGCGTGGCCGCGCGCAGGCGCTTGGCCGCCACCTGCAGCAGCGCATCGCCCGTTTCGTGCCCGTAGCGGTCGTTGATCAGCTTGAACCCGTCCAGGTCGCTCACCAGCACCGCAAAGGAGCTGCCGTGGCGCCGCGCGCCCACCAGCGCCTGGCGCAGCCGGTCGAAAAACAGCGCCCGGTTCGGAAGCTCCGTGAGCGGGTCGCGCAGCGCCAGGTACGACAGCTGCGCCTGCGCGCGCCGCTGCACCGTCACGTCGCTCACCGCGATGGCCACCCCCGGCCCCCCGGGCAGCTCCAGCGTGCAGCCGATCAACTCCGCATCGAACTGGCCGCCATCGGCCCTCAGGCCCGTGAAAGAGCGCGGCCCCACCTCGGTCCCGGGATTGATCTGCAGCGCCCCCGCCAGCGCCTCGCGGTCGGCCGGCACCACCAGATCGAGCAGCTGCGGCTCCCCGGCACTCGCCGCCTCCAGCCCGAACATCGCCAGCAGCGCCGGGCTCGCCCACGCAATGCGCCCCCCACGCACCACCGCCACCGCCAGCACGCGGCGTTCAGCAAGGCCCGCTAAGGCCGCAGCAGCAAGTTCGGTTTGCATTGGCTGAAGATTAATCGAGCGAATAACGATTGTGTAGCCGATCGGCGACACCCAAACCATAGTCTGTTGGCACTAATCACACCAGCCGCGACTCAAAAGAATTTGTCAGCGTGTCCACTCGCGGACCAAAAAGATTGTCAGAGCTACAGAATTTGGAAGCTTCTTCTCTCTCGCCACGAGCCATGATAAACTGGTTGTCTAGTTTAGTACCTTAGGCCCAAGATGACGTCGGTAGGGTCGTTCGAGGCGAAGACCAAGCTGGCCGAGTTGCTGGACCGCGTCGAGGCCGGCGAGACAGTCATCATCACCCGTCGTGGGCGGCCGGTGGCGCAGCTGGTGCCGGTCAAGGCGGCCGACGAGCGGGATCGGCGGCGCGCGCTGGTCGAGGAGATCAAGCGCTGGCGCGTGGGCAAGGACCGCGGGGCCAAGGCGGGGTCGACGATTCCGGAGCTGATCAAGGCGGGGCGGCGCTACTGATGGAGCTGGTGCTCGACTGTTCGGTGACGCTGGCCTGGTTCTTGGAGGACGAGCGCAGCGCCTTCAGCGACGCCGCCTTCGATCTGCTGGGCGAGGCGGATTGCTGGGTGCCGGCGCTGTGGCGCCTGGAGTTTCCCAACGCGCTGCTGTTCGCCGAGCGCAAGCGGCGGATCGACCGCAATACGCGCCTCGATGCGCTCGACCGCGCCGAGCAGCTCGGGCTGCGCGTCGACCCTGTGCCGGTCGACATGCGCATGGTGAGCGCGATCGCCGATCGGCGCGACCTGACGACCTACGATGCGACCTACCTCGAGCTCGCGCTGAGGCTCGCCTCGGGGCTGGTGACGCTCGACCGCGGGCTGGCGGACGCCGCGGCGGCCGAAGGCGTCGCGGTTCAGGCGCCGGGACGCGCCAGCGCGGCGCAGCTCAAGCGGCGCTATGCCGCGGCGTGAGCCGCCAGCGACTACAATATATGGGATAGCAAGCCCTTACCCGTACTAGATACATGGCAAAACAGACCTACGACGCTTCTTCGATCCAGGCCCTCAAGGGGCTCGAGCCCGTGCGCCGCATGCCGGGCATGTACACCCACACCATCCACCCGCTGCACGTGGCGCAGGAAGCGATCGACAACGCGGTCGACGAGGCGCTGGCCGGCTTCGGCAAGAAGATCACCGTCAGCTGCCACAAGGACGGCTCGATCGAGGTCGAGGACGAGGGCCGAGGCATCCCGGTCGACATGCATCCGGTAGAGAAGAAGCCCGCGGTCGAGGTCGCGTTCACCATGCTGCACGCCGGCGGCAAGTTCGACCGCTCGGGCGACGCGGTCTACCACATCTCGGGCGGCCTGCACGGCGTGGGCGTCGCGGTCACCAACGCGCTCTCGAAGCGGCTCGAGGTCACGGTCTACCGCGACGGCTACCGACACAGCATCGCGTTCGAGGGCGGCGAGCTGAAGCAGAAGCTCAAGTCCGAGAAGATCCGCGAGCGCCGCACGGGGACGGTCGTGCGCGCCTGGCCCGACCCGAAGTATTTCGACTCGCCCAACATTCCGATGAGCCGAGCTCGAGCACCTGGTGCGCTCGAAAGCCTATCTGCTGCCAGGGCTGACCATGGTGCTGCGCATCGAAGGGCGGGAAGAGAAGGTCTGGCGATACGAGCGCGGCATGGCGCAGTACTTCGAGTTCATGCTCGCCGGGCGCGAGCTGGTCGCGCCGCTGTTCACCGGCGAGCGGTATTTCGAGCAGAGCGACATCCCGGAAGTCGAGCCCGGCGAGGGCGCCGCGTGGGCGATCGGCTGGGTCGCCGAGGGCGAGGTGTTCGCCGACAGCCACGTCAACCTGATCCCGACCCGCTCGCACGGCACGCACGAGGCGGGCTTTCGCAACGGCATTTTCGACGCGCTGCGCGCGTTCATGGACACGCGCGGCCTGAGCCCCAAGGGCGTCAAGCTGATCGCCGAGGACCTGTGGTCGCGCGCCTGCTTCACGCTCTCCGCGCGCATCGTGCGCACCCAGTTCCACGGCCAGACCAAGGAGAAGCTCACCACGCGCCACGCCGCGCGGCTGGTCGAACTGTGCGTGCGCGACGCCTTCGAGCTGTGGCTCAACGCGCACCCCGACGAAGGCAAAAAGATCGTCGAAGTGGCGATCGAGCAGGCGCTGTCGCGCCTGTCCCGCGGCAAGAAGTTCGAGCGCAAGAAATCCTCCGGCGTCGCCACGCTGCCGGGCAAGCTGGTCGACTGCGCCTCGGGCGACACCTCGCGCAACGAGCTGTTCCTGGTCGAGGGCGACTCGGCCGGCGGCTCGGCCAAGGAGGCGCGCGACAAGGACACCCAGGCCGTGCTGCCGCTCAGAGGCAAGGTGCTCAACACCATGTCCAAGGACTCGCGCACGGTGCTCGCCAACAAGGAGCTGCAGGCGATCGCGACCGCGATCGGCGTCGACCCGCACGGCATCGACGACTCGCCCGATCTTTCGGGGCTGCGCTACGGCAAGGTGATCGTGATGACCGACGCCGACGTCGACGGCGGCCATATCCAGGCGCTGCTGCTCACGTTCTTCTTCATCCACGCCCCCAAGCTGGTCGAGACCGGGCACCTGTACGTCGCGCAGCCGCCGCTGTACAAGGTTGAGGTGCCGGCGCAAGGCAAGGGCCGCCCGGCGCGGCGCCTGTACTGCCTCGACGACGACGAGCTGGAGGAAGCGCTCGGGCTGCTGAAGAAGGAGAAGCTGCGCGAGGGCAGCTGGGAGATCTCGCGCTTCAAGGGCCTGGGCGAGATGAGCGCGGAGCAGCTGTGGGAGACCACCATGAATCCCGACTCGCGGCGCCTCGTTCGTATGCAGCTCGATCGCGAGCGAATCAAGAAAGTGCGCGAGACCTTCGAGCTGCTGATGGACGCAGGCGAGGCCGAAGGGCGGCGCAACTGGATGCGCGAGCACTGGAAGACCGTGGAGGCCGACGTGTGAGGGCCAAGCGCGCGAGGCGTTCGAAGGCCAGGCCGATCTGGGAGCGCGGCTACCGCGGCCATGTCTACTGGCTCGGCAAGCAGAAGCTCGGCAAGGTCACCCTGGTCGAGCGCGGACGCTACGACTGGGAGGCGGCCGGCAGGATCGGCCGCTGCGACACGCTGGACAAGGCGCGCGCCGCGGTCGAGCTCGCGGTAGCCGTGTCCGACCGGCAGTTGCCACTTTTCGAGTAAGCGATGGACGACACGCAGACGCTGGATCTTTTTACCCCCGACAACGGCGACGACGCCGCTCCGATCGAGCGCCACGCCTCGCAGGCCTATCTCGGCTACGCGGTCTCGACGGTCAAGGCGCGCGCCCTGCCCGAGGTCGCCGACGGCCTGAAGCCGGTGCAGCGCAGGATCCTCTACGCGATGGGCGACACGCCCGGCGGCGGGCAGGGCTTCGCCAAGTCCGCGCGCTATGTGGGCGAGGTGCTGGGCAAGTATCACCCGCACGGCGACGCCTCGACCTACGAGGCGCTGGTGCACATGGCACAGCCGTTCTCGATGCGCTACCCGCTGATCGACGGCCAGGGCAATTTCGGCTCGCGCGACGGCGACGGCGCCGCGGCCTACCGCTACACCGAGGCCAGGCTGGCGCGCATCGCCGAGCTGATGCTGGCCGAGATCGGCGAGGGCACGGTCGATTTCCAGAAGAACTACGACGGCAAGTTCGACGAGCCGGTGCTGCTGCCGGCGCGCGTGCCGTTCGGGTTGCTGAACGGTTCGTTCGGCATCCCGGTCGGCTTTTCCACCCGCATCCCGCCGCACAACCTGAAGGAGGTCGCGGCCGCGGCGGCGTGGGTGATCCGCCACCCCAAGGCGAAGCTGGACGACGTGCTCGAGCGCCTGCCGGGGCCGGACTTCCCCGGCGGCGGGCAGATCATCTCCCCGCCCGAAGAACTGCGCCAGGCCTACCAGAGCGGGCGCGGCTCGATCACGATGCGCGCGCGCTGGATTGTCGAGCCGCTCGCACGCGGGCAGTGGCGCATCGTGGTCACCGAGCTGCCGCACGGCGTGTCGGCGCGCCAGGTGCAGGAGGAAATCGACGCGCTGGTCAGCCCGCGCCCCGCGGCGGGCAAGAAGGACGTGACGCAGGAGCAAAAGCGCGTCAAGCAGTTCGTGCTCGACCTGGTCGAGTCGGTGCGCGACGAATCCGACCGCAAGTCCAGGCTGCGACTGGTGATCGAGCCGCGCAGCTCGCGCCAGGACCCGGCCGAGACGATGAAGGCGCTGCTGGTGCAGACCTCGCTCGAAACGCGCTACGCGATCAACCTCACCTGGTTGGGCCTGGACGGCCTGCCCGAGACCAAGGGCATCGTCGACGTGCTGCGCGAGTGGACCGAGTTCCGCGTCCAGACCGTGCGCCGGCGCACCGAACACCGGCTGCACAAATGCGAGGACCGGCTGCACATCGTGATGGGCCGGCTGCTCGCTCTGGTCAAGATCGAGGAAATCATCAAGCTGATTCGCGCTTGCGACGACCAGGCCGAGGCGAAGCAGAAGCTGCAGGCGAAGTGGAAGTTCAGCGAGCGCCAGGCCGAGGACATCGTCAACCTGCGCCTTGGCCAGCTCACCAAGCTCGACGGGGTCAAGCTGAACGACGAGCGGAAATCGCTCGAGGCCGAGAGGAAGGGCCTGAAGAAGCTGCTGGGCGACGACAAGGAGCTGAGAAAGCTTGTCGTAAAGGAGCTCGAGGAGGACGCGAAGAAATACGGCGACGAAAGGCGCACGCTGATCGAGCCCTCGGAGCGGGCGCAGATCGAGCGCACCGTGCTCGAGGAGCCGCTCACCGTGATCCTGTCGAACAAGGGCTGGATCCGCACTCGCTCGGGGCACGGCATCGACCTCTCGGCGGTCGGCTTCAAGGACGGAGACGGCCTGTTGCAGGCGCTCGAGTGCAAGACCACCTCGCCGGTGGTGTTCCTGTCGGCGCGCGGCAAGACGTTCACGCTCGAGGCAGCCAGCCTGCCGGGCGGGCGCGGCGACGGACAGCCGATGAACGCGCTGGTCAACTGCAACGGCGACGACATCGTCTGGATGGCCTGCGGCGAGCCGTCCCAGCCGCTGCTGATGAGCTCGAGCGCGGGCCAGGGCTTCCTGTGCCGACTGGGCGACCTGTTCACCAAGACGCGCGCGGGCAAGGAATTCATGAACGTCGCCGCGGGCGCGCGCGTGAATGCGCCGGCGCCCTACGGCGGCGACGCGGCGAAGCTCAAGGTCGCCGCGCTGTCATCCGACGCGCGCCTGCTGGTGTTCCCGATGGCCGAGCTGCCGCTGCGCCCCAACGGCGGGGTCGGCGTGCAGCTGATCGCGCTGCCCGACAAGGTGACGCTCGCCGCGGTCGCCGCGCTCGACCCGAAGGGCGCGCTGCGGGTGGCGGGCTTCAAGCGCACGCGCAAGAGCGCCGAGCTGGACGCGAAGGCGCTCAGGGACTACGAGGGCAAGCGCGCGCAGCGCGGCAGGGTTTGCGACGTCGGTTTCCGCCCCGACCGGCTGGGATGAGCTCGCTGCGGCGCGAGCACGGGCGCTGAAGGTGCGGGCGTGATGCGGGCGATCCCGGAGGCCTACCGCCCGCTGGTGGTGCCGGCGGCGATACTCGCCGCGGCGGCGCTGGCGGTGGCGCTCGGCGCCCGGCTGCCGCCGGGCCTCGAGGGGCTGGCGGTCGCCGGGCCGTATGCGCTGCTCGGCTTGGCCGCCGCGGTCACACTGTGGTTCAACCGCGGGCGCGCGTTTGTCGCCGCGCTGTCGATGCTCGCCGCCTACGGCGGCTACCGCTACGCGCTCGGGATCGACGCCGCCGGCTTCGCGCCGCAGGCGGCCTACGTCGCCGCGGTGCTGCTCGTGCCGGCCAACATGCTCGCTTCGTTCGTGCTGCCCGAGCGCGGCGCAGTGCACTACGGCAGCTGGCGCTGGCTGCTGCTGATCGGGCTCGAAGCGCTGCTGGTGGCCTGGGTCGCCGCGTCGGGCCACAGCATGCTGTCGGGCCAGTCCTGGCACCAGATCCTGCAGCACTGGACGCTGCGCTATCCGCCGGTGCCTTTCGTCGGGCGAGTCATGTTCGCCGCCGCGTTCGCCGCCGCGGTCTGGCGCGCCTGGCCCAGGTTCACGCCGCTCGACGTCGGCAAAGCGGCCGCGCTGGTGGCATTCTTCATTGCCTGCGCCTGGGTCGGGCGCTTCGCCAGCTTCGCCGCGTTCATGAGCGCCGCCGGGATGATCCTGCTGGTCGCGGTGCTGCAGGAGTCGCACCGGCTCGCGTTCCGCGACGAGCTCACCGGGCTGCCGAGCCGGCGCGCGCTCGACGAGCGCATGCGCGCGCTGGGGCCCGACTACGCCGTGGCGATGGTCGACGTCGACCACTTCAAGAAATTCAACGACACCCACGGTCACGACGTCGGCGACCAGGTGCTGCGGCTGGTCGCCGCGCGCCTGGCCGAGGTCGGCGGCGGCGGACGCGCGTTTCGCTACGGCGGGGAGGAGTTCACGGTGCTGTTCCCCGAGGCCGGGGTGAAGGAGGTGCAGCCGCACCTCGAGCGCATCCGCCAGTCGATCGAGGACTACCGCATGGCGATGCGCGGCGGCGACCGGCCCAAGAACGAGAAGAAGGGCTCCAGGCGCCGCGGCGCGCGCGAAGATCAGCCGAGCGAACAGGCGCTGTCGGTCACGGTCAGCATCGGCGTTGCCGGCCCCGGCAAGCGCCACCGCACGCCGTCCGAGGTGATCAAGGCCGCCGACGAGGCGCTCTACCGCGCCAAGCAGGGCGGGCGCAACCGCGTCAGCCGATGAAAGCTGAACTTCGAGCGCGCGCGAAGCTCAATCGCTAATGCGCAAATTCGCCGCCTTCGCCTTCGGTCTCGCCGTGCTGGCGTCGCTCGCTGCGCTCGCCGCGGGGCTGGGCCACCGCTTCGGCCTGTGGGACTACCGCGTCGGCTTTCTCGTGCTGCGCGGCGCGGCCTGGGCGGGGCTCGCGGGCGCGCTCGGCTGCTTCGCCGCGGCCGTCTGGGCGCTGCGCGGCAGGGCGCTCGGCGCGCTGCTCGGCGCGCTGCTCGGCGTCGTGGCGGGCGGCGCCGCCTTCGGCCTGCCGTGGGCGATGCTGGAGCGCGCGCACGCCGCGCCGCCGATCCACGACATCAGCACCGACACCCGGGACCCGCCGCCGTTCGTCGCGCTCGCGCCGGCTCGCCGCGCCGCGCCCAACGGCCTGGCTTACGGCGGCGCGGCGGTCGCCGCCCAGCAGCGCCGCGCCTACCCGGACATCCTGCCGCTCGCGGTCGGCGCGCACCCGCAGGCGGCGTTCGAGCGCTGCCTCGAGGCCGCGCGCGGACTGGGCTGGAAGATCGTCGCCGCCAACCCGGCGGCGCTGCGCATCGAGGCCACCGTCAGCACGCCCTTCTTCGGCTTCAGGGACGACATCGTGATCCGCGTCAGCCCGCTCGGGTCGGCGAGCCGGGTGGACGTGCGCTCTGCGTCGCGCGAAGGCCGCGGCGACCTGGGTACCAACGCGCGCCGTATCCGCGCTTTCTACCGCGAGATGGCACGGCGCGGTTGACGCGCCGCGCCGCGCGCGGAACACTGTCTCCGGCCCCGGGCGCCGGCCCGGGAGGGGGAAGGAAATGGGTGCAGCAAGCTGGCTGCTGTTGGCGGCCGCCGCGCTGTTCGCGTTTGGCGCCTGGCTCTACAACCGGCTGGTCGCAGACCGCAACCAGGCGCTCCAGGGCTACGCCGACATCGACGTGCAGCTCAAGCGCCGCGCCGACCTGGTGCCGCAGCTGGTCGAGGCGGTGCGCGGCTACGCCGCCTACGAAAAGGCGCTGCTTACCACGGTGACCGAGCTGCGCGCCGACGCGCAGCGCGCCGCGCCCGCGGCCGAGCGCTTCGGCCTCGAGCGCACACTCGGGCGCCAGCTCAAGCAGCTGGTGCTGCTGCAGGAGAATTACCCTCAGCTCAAGGCCGACGCCAACTTCCGCGACCTGTCGGCCAAGCTGGTCCAGGTCGAGGACGCGCTGCAGTACGCGCGCCGCTTCTACAACGGCGCGGTCAAGCAGTACGTGACGCGGCTCGAGTCGTTTCCCGACCTGCTGCTGGCGCGCCTGTTCGGCTTCGCGCCGATGCCGTTCTTCGAGACCGACGAGCGCGCCGCGGTCAAGGTGGACCTGTGAGGCGGCTCGCCTGCGTGCTCGTGCTTTCGCTCGCCGCGGGCGCGGCGGGCGCGGCCGAGCGGGTGCTCGACTTCCGCAGCGAGATTGCGGTCGGCGCCGACGGCGCGCTCACGGTGAGAGAGACGATCGCGGTGCAGGCCGAGGGGCGCCGGATCCGGCACGGCATCTACCGCGACTTTCCGACCGATTACAGCGGCCGCTTCGGCCAGCGCGTGCACGTGGGCTTCGACGTCGTCTCGGTCTCGCTCGACGGCGGGCCGGTGCCGTGGATCACGCAGCGCCTGTCCAACGGCGTGCGGGTGCGCATCGGCGACGCGCGCGCCCTGGTGCGGCCCGGCCGGCACGAGTACTCGCTCACCTACCGCGCCACGCGCGAGCTGGGCTATTTCCCCGACCACGACGAGCTGTACTGGAACGTGACCGGCAACGGCTGGTACTTCCCGATCGACCACGTCTCGGCCGACGTGGCCTTGCCCGCGCCGGTGCCGGCGGCCGAGCTCAGCGCCGAGGCGTATACCGGCCTGTTCGGCGCGCGCGGTCGCGCCTACACGAGCGAGCTGCGTGCAGGCGGCGCGAGCTTCGAGAGCACGCGCGGCCTCGGGCCGCGCGAGGGCATGAGCATCGTGCTCGGATTTCCCAAAGGCATCGTGCGCGAGCCCGGCGCCTGGCAGCGCGCGGCGTGGTGGTTGTCCGACAACCGCGGCGCGGCGCTCGGGGTTGCCGGCGCTCTGCTGCTGTTCGTTTTCCTCTACTGGCGCTGGAGCGCGGTCGGGCGCGATCCGCGCGCGGGGCCGAAGTTTCCGCGCTACGAGCCGCCGCCCGGGATGGGCGCGGCGGACGTGAGGTTGGTCGATCGCATGGGCTACGACGACAAGTGCCTGGCGGCGGCGCTGCTCGGGCTGGGCGCGCGCGGCTACCTCAGAATCAGCAAGACGCCGGATGGCTACACGGTCGAGCGCACGGGCAAGGAGGTCGATTGGCTGCCGGCCGAGCGCCAGCTCGCGTCGATGCTGCTCGGCCCGGCCGAGTCGATCACGCTCGCGCGCAAGCACGATCCCGCGGTGCAGGCCGCGCGCGACGCGTTCCGCACCGACCTCCAACTCGAATACCGCAACAAGATGTTCTCGCGCAACCTCGGCTCGCTCTCGCTCGGCGTGATACTCGCCTTTGCCACTTTCTGGGCGATGACCGCGCTCGACACGCCGGTGCCGCTGCTTTTCGCGCTCGCCGCAGCGATGGCGATCGAGCTCGCGCTGTTCAAGGTCCTGCTTCCGGCGTACTCGGTCGCCGGGCGCAGGATCGAGGACCACATCGAGGGCCTGCGCTACTACCTCGGCGTGGCCGAGCAGGACGATCTGCGGCGCCTGAAGGCGCCCGCGCAGACGCCGGAGGAATTCGCCAAGTTCCTGCCCTACGCGCTCGCGCTCGGGGTCGAAAAGACCTGGGCCGACCGCTTCGCCGCGGTGCTCGGTGCGGCGGCGGTGAGCGCGGCGGTCGCGCACTACTACGTCGCCGGCCATCACGGCGGGCTGTTCGGCGGCGGCGACAGCATCGGCTCCTTCGCCGATTCGCTCGGCGGCCTGGGCAGCACCGTGAGCGCGGCCGCGACGCCGCCGGGAAGCAGCTCCGGTTCCTCGGGCGGAGGCGGCGGCGGGTCGGGCGGCGGAGGCGGCGGAGGAGGCGGAGGCGGCTGGTGAGCGCTCCGCGCTCAGCTGGATAGATATACAGCATTGGCCCATAATGGCGGGGTGACGGCGACCCCGGTTTCGACTTCGGTTTTTGGGCGGCTGAACGAGGCGCAGCGCGCGGCGGCGTGTGCGGGCGGCGCGCCGCTGCTGATCGTCGCCGGCGCCGGCACCGGCAAGACCAACACGCTCGCGCACCGCGTCGCCTGGCTGGTGCTCGAGGGCGTTTCCGCGCAGCGCATCCTGCTGCTTACCTTCACCCGCCGCGCGGCCGAGGAGATGACGCGCCGGGCGCAGAAGATCGTGGGCGAGGCGGCCAAGGAGGTGAGGCTGCCCTGGTCGGGCACCTTCCACTCGATCGCGAACCGCCTCATCCGGCGCCACAGCGCGCGGCTCGGGCTGGACGCGAATTTCAGCGTGCTCGACCGCGGCGACGCGGCCGACCTGATGGACGTGGTGCGCCACGAGCTGGGGCTGTCGAAGCTGGAGAAGCGCTTTCCGCGCAAGGACACCTGCCTCGCGATCTACTCGCACCGCGTCAACACGCAGGGGCCGCTGCGGCGCACGCTGATCGACGCCTTTCCCTGGTGCGCCGAATGGGAAGAGGAGCTCACGCGCCTGTACCGCGCCTACGTCGAGCGCAAGCTCGCCCACCAGGCGCTCGACTACGACGACCTGCTGCTGTACTGGCACGCGATGGCCGCCGATGCCGCGCTCGCGGCCGAGATGAGCGCGGCGTTCGACCACATCCTGGTCGACGAGTACCAGGACACCAACGCGCTGCAGGCGCAGATCCTGAAGTTGCTGCGGCCCTCGGGCGAGGGCGTGACGGTGGTCGGCGACGACGCGCAGTCGATCTACTCGTTCCGCGCCGCCACGGTGGAGAACATCCTCGGCTTCCCGGCCCAGTACGCACCGCCCGCCGAGGTGGTGACGCTCGAGCGCAACTACCGCTCGACCCAGGGCGTGCTCGACGCCGCCAACGCGCTGATCGGCGAGGGCCAGCGCCAGTACCGCAAGATCCTGCAGGCCGCGCGCGGCGCGGGCGAGCGGCCGCGCTACGTCACCGTGGCCGACGACCAGGCGCAGGCCGACTACGTGGTCGCGCGCGTGCTCGAGGCGCGCGAGCGCGGCTTGCTGCTGCGGCGCCAGGCGGTGCTGTTTCGCGCCTCGCACCACAGCGACGTGCTCGAGCTCGAGCTGGTGCGGCGCGACATCCCCTACGTCAAGTACGGCGGCCTGAAATTTCTCGAGGCGGCGCACGTCAAGGACCTGCTCGCAGTGCTGCGCTGGGCCGACAACCCGAAGAACCGCGTCAGCGCGTTCCGCGCCCTGCAGCTGCTGCCCGGGCGTGGGCCCGGCGACCGCGGCGCGCTTGTTCACGCGGTTCGAGGCAGGCGCTTTTTCCTGGAAGGAACTGGAGACGAGCAATTCGGAATTCAATTCATTGATGCTGGCGCTCGGCAATCCCGACACCCCATGGCCGGGACAGGTGGGGAGGGCGCGCGAGTGGTTCGAGCCGATCCTGGAGCAGAAGTACGACTCTGCGCAGGCGCGCGCGGGCGACCTGTGGCAGCTCGAGCGCGTGGCGCAGCAGTTCGCCAGCCGCGAGCGCTTCCTGACTGAGCTCGCGCTCGACCCGCCGCAGGCGAGCGGCGACCTCGCCGGCGCGCCGCACCGCGACGAGGACTACCTGGTGCTCTCGACCGTGCATTCGGCCAAGGGCCAGGAGTGGGACGCGGTGCACGTGCTGAACGTCGCCGACGGCAACTTCCCTTCCGAGTACGCCACCGGGCGCGCCGAGCTGATCGAGGAGGAGCGGCGCCTGCTCTACGTCGCGATGACGCGCGCGAAATCCGAACTGCACCTGATCGCGCCGTTGCGCTACTACGTGACAGGGCAGCCACGGCGCGGCGACGCGCACGTCTACGGCGCCACCAGCCGCTTTCTCACCCGTGCGGTGATGGAGCGCCTGCAGCCGCTGACCTGGCCCGAGGCCGACGCGGCCGACGCCGCACCCGCGCGCGAGGCGCCGCCGATCGACGTCGCGACGGCCCTGCGCGGTTTGTGGTCGTAGGCGGCGTCGGCCCGATTTGAAAATCTCGTGCGAGCGGTTCATCATGCCCGCTCGCTTCCAACCCGCGGGCGAATCCCCATGAACGCCGACAACATTCTCGCCACCATCGGCAACACGCCGCACATCCGCATCAACCGCCTGTTCGGCGACACGCACCAGGTGTGGATCAAGTCCGAGCGCGCCAACCCGGGCGGCTCGATCAAGGATCGCATCGCGCTGTCGATGATCGAGGCGGCGGAGAAGAGCGGCGGCGCTCAAGCCCGGCGCCACGATCATCGAGCCGACCTCGGGCAACACCGGCATCGGCCTCGCGATGGTGGCCGCGGTGAAGGGCTACAAGCTGGTGCTGGTGATGCCCGAGAGCATGTCGATCGAGCGGCGGCGCCTGATGCTCGCCTACGGCGCGAGCTTCGAGCTCACCCCGCGCGAGAAGGGCATGCCGGGCGCGCTCGCCAGGGCCCAGGAGCTGGTGACCGCGAACGCCGGACGCGTGGATGCCGCAGCAGTTCGAGAACCCGGCCAACATCGAGGTGCACGCGCGCACCACCGCGAAGGAAATCCTGGCCGACTTCCCGCAGGGCATCGACGTGCTGATTACCGGCGTGGGCACCGGCGGGCACATCACCGGCTGCGCGCAGGTGCTGAAGAAGGCCTGGCCCAAGCTCAAGGTCTACGCGGTCGAGCCGACCGCCTCGCCCGTGATCTCCGGCGGCAAGCCCGGACCGCACCCGATCCAGGGCATCGGTGCGGGCATCGTGCCGAGGAACCTGCACGTGCAGCTGCTCGACGGCGTGATCCAGGTCGAGGCCGACCCGGCCAAGGAGATGGCGCGCCGCGCGGCGAAGGAAGAGGGCATGCTGATCGGCATTTCCTCGGGCGCGACGCTGCAGGCGATCAAACAGAAGCTGCCCGAGATCGCCAAGGGCGCGACCGTGCTCGGCTTCAACTACGACACCGGCGAGCGCTACCTGTCGACCGAAGGCTTCCTGCCCACCGAATGAGGAGCGCGGCGACTCTGGCAGCGCTCGCGCTGATCGTGCCTGCGGCCGCGTTCGCGCAGACGGGCGACGCGCGCCATGCCTACGTGAAGCGCAACGGCGTCGGTCGGCAGTACGCCGGCAAGCACAACCCCCTGAGGCCGAGCGCGCTCAACCTCGAGGCGGGAAGGAAGCTCTACGAAAAGCATTGCGCGGTATGCCACGGCGCATCCGGGCTGGGCAGCGAGGCTGGCCTCAAGCTGGATCCGCCGGTGGCGAGCCTATTCGGTCTGCGGCGCGAGCCGATTGCGAGCGACGCCTTCTACGACTGGACCATTGCCGAAGGCGGCGCGCCGGTGGGTAGCGCGATGCCGCCGTTCAAGCACGTACTCAAGCCGGAGCAGATATGGAAACTCATCCTCTTCTTGCGCACTCTGTGATTCGCTGGCTGCTGCTTGCCGCCGGTCTGCTCGCGGCCGCCGCCGCGCAGGCCCAGGACGCGCGTCAATTCGTCGAGTTTCCGCCCATGATGCTCGAGCACGAGATGCGCAACATGCGCGACCACCTCGCGACGCTGCAGAAGATCCAGGACGCGCTCGGCGCGGGCCAGCTCGACGAAGCGGGCCGGCTGGCCGAGCACCGGCTGGGGTTGAGCTCGTTCGACCTGCACGGCGCGAAGCACGTCGCGCCATACATGCCCGCAGGCATGCAGGCGATCGGCACCGAAATGCACAAGGCGGCGAGCCGCTTCGCGCTCGAGGTGAACAAGGCCACCGCCACTGGCGACCTGCGTCCGTCGATCGCCGCGCTGGGCAAGGTCACCGAGCAGTGCGTGGCCTGCCACGCGGCCTACCGCCTGCACTAGACGCGTCCGGCGCTTCGGGCGAAACTAGCGGCCATCGTTCTTGGAGGGGGTGCGATGCCAGTCGCAGACATCAACCACTATTTCGTGCGCGCCAACGACCTCGAGGCCACCAAGCGCTTCTACGTCGACGTGCTGGGCTTCGAAGTAATGCCGCGGCCGAACTTCCCGTTTCCGGGCTACTGGCTCGGGGTGAACGGCAAGATCCAGGTCCACATGGGGCCGCACGGCATTCCGAATTCCGAGCTGTACTACCTCGGCACGCCGGCCAACGCGAAGACCGACCAGTCCGGCGTGGTCGACCACATCGCCTTCGCCGCGACCGAGCCGAAGGCTTTCGTCGAGCGGCTCAAGGGCAAGGGGGTGGAGTACCGCCCGCGCTACCTGCCCGAGTCGAGCCTGTACCAGCTGTTCCTGCGCGACCCGAACGGGCTCATGATCGAGCTCAATTTCTTCGGCATCACCGACGCGCCCGACTGGGGCGGCGAGGACTACTCGAAGATGCCGCGGGTCGAAAGGCGTGATGGCGCGCGATTTCAGCGGCGTCTCGTACGCCGAGGCGCTCGAGCGGGCGCGCGCGCTGGTTCCGACCCTGCGCAAGCGCGCCGCGGAAGCGGAGGAGGCGCGCCAGCTGCTGCCCGAGACCGAGGCCGAGCTGCACGCGAGCGGCCTGCTGCGCTTCGCCCAGCCCAAGCGCTGGGGCGGCATGGAGCTCGATTACGTCGCGCTGTTCGATATTCCGGCAGAGGTCGGGCGCGGCTGCACCTCGACCGCCTGGAGCGTGGCCAACCTCGCGATCCATCACTGGATGCTCGCGCTGTACGACGAGCGGGCGCAGACCGAGGTCTGGCGCGAGAACCCCGACGCGATCATCGCTTCCGGTATCGCCTACCCCAGGGCAGCGCGAAGCGCGTCAAGGGCGGACTCGAGATCAGCGGCTACTGGAACTTTTCCAGCGGCGTCGACGGCAGCCACTGGAACATGCTCGCGGTGACCGTGAAGGAGGGCGACAAGGTGGTCGACCACTGCATGTGCCTGGTGCCGCGCAGCGACTACCAGGTGGTCGACGACTGGCAGGTGCTCGGCATGCGCGGCACCGGATCGAAGTCGGTCAAGGCGAAGGACCTGTTCGTGCCCGCGCACCGCGCGCTGTCGATGTACCTCGCGCGCGGCGGCGCCGACTTCCCGGGCGCGAAGACCAACCCCAACCCGGTGTACCGCGTGCCGCTCTCGGGCATGGGCTCGCACTGCATCGCCGGCGCCGCGGTGGGCAACGCGCGCGCCGCGCTCGAGCTCAGCTGCGACGCGGTGGGCGAGCGCAGCACCAACTACACCGCGGCGCGCATGCGCGATTTCCAGACCGTGCAGCTGCGCGTGTCCGCGGCCGGCGCGCGCATCGACGCCGCGCGCCTGATCATCCGCAACGACTGCCTCGACGGGCAGGCGATTGCCGAGTCCGGGCGCGAGCCGAGCGTTGAAGAAAAGCTGCGCTGGAAGCGCAACGTCGCCTACGCGGTCCAGCTCTGCACCGAGGCGGTCGATTCGCTGCACGGCATGGCGGGCGCCAAGGGCATCTACGACCACTATCCGATCCAGCGCCTGTTCCGCGACGCCCACTCGCTCATGGGCCACATCGGCTTTTCCTGGGACGCGCAGGGCGCGCCCTGGGGCCTGGTCGCGCTCGGCGGCGACTACCCCGCCCCGCCCACCCTCTGAATAATCGGGGTCAGAGTCGCATTTCGAGAAATGCGACTCTGACCCCGATTATTCATTCCAGGCCATCTCGCCGGCCTGCGCGAGCGTGCCGTCGGCCTTGCGCACTTCGGTCTTCGCGCCCGCGCTTTCACGCGCGCACGTGACGCCGATCGCCTCGCCGTCGAACACCGGCGCCAGGGCGCGGAACGAGTAGGCGCGCGGCGCGCGGCGCCCGGCCTGCAGCCAGGCGAGCGTCGCCATCACGGTCGCCATCAGCGGCCCGTGCACCACCAGCCCGGGGTAGCCCTCGACCTCGAGGCAGTAGCGCCGGTCGTAGTGGATGCGGTGGCTGTTGAAGGTGAGCGCCGAGTAGCGGAACAGCAGCACGTCGTTCGGCACCAGCGCGCAGCGCGCCGGGTTCGCGCCCAGCGGCTCGCGCCACACCGGCGCCTCGGCCGGCGCGCTGGGCTTGGCGCGCGCCGCGGGCGGCGCCTCGCGGTAGACGATGTCCTGGCCCTCGCGCATCAGCAGCGAGGCGCCGCTGCGCCACTCGTGCCGGACCTTGACGAACACCAGCGTGCCGCTCTTGCCCTGCTTCATGTCGACCGACTCGACCTTCGACTCGCGCCGCAGCGGCTCGCCCAGGCGCGGCGCGCGCAGCCACTCGAGCTGGCTGCCGGCCCACATGCGCCGCGGCAGCGGCACCGGCGGCAGGAAGCCTCCTCGCGCCGGGTGCCCGTCGGGCCCCGCCTCGCGCAGAGGCGACAGCGGCGTGGTGAAGATCCAGTGCCACAGCGGCGGCAGCTCGGCGCCGTCCGTGAACGGCGCCGGATCGAGGTCGAGGCTGGCCGCGAGCTGGCGCACGCGCGCCGCGTCGCAGCGGTCCTCGAGCGCTTCGCTGCGGGCGATCCAGCCGCGCAGGTGTTCGAGATCGAACGCGGGCGTCATGGTTTGGGCGCTCCTTCGGCGAGGGCGCGCCGGGCGCCGTCGCCCAGCAGCCAGATATCGGCGCTGAGGGTGACGAAGTCGTAGCCCCTGGCGTAGAAGGCAGGCGCGGCGGCGGGCTGGCGCGCCACCCCGCCGAGCCAGCGCCCGGCGGCCTTGGTGCGCTGCTCGATCCGCGCCATGAGCGCCATGAGCTCGGGGTCGGCGTAGCTGCCGTACTCGGTCAGGCGCGAGAAATCCTTGATCACGTCGGCCGCCAGGTCGCCTGGGCCCGAGATGATCATGTCCAGCCCGTCGACCTGCAGGATCTCGTCCAGGTTCTCCACCCCCTTGCGCGTTTCGACGATCCCCGCTACCAGTAACTGGTCGAGGTACTCACGCGGGTACTCCAGTTCGGCAAGCCCCCAACGCGCCGCGCGCGACTCCGGGTAGCCGACGCCGCGCTCGCCGCCGTGCGGCCGGTAGCGCGTCGCGGCGACCACGGCACGCGCCTGCGCCGCGGTCTCGAGCGTCGGCACGACGATGCCGTCGACGCCCGCGTCGAGCACGCGCTTGATGTAGACCGGATCGTGCGAGGGCACCCGGCACAGCACCGCGGTGTCGCTCGCCTGCGCCGCGCGCATCTGCTCCACCAGGGTGCGCAGGTCGGCGCCGATGTGCTCGTGGTCGACGATGAAGGCGTCGAAGCCGCAGTGCGACAGCAGTTCGGTCGAGTCGCCCCCGGCGAGGAACACCCAGCAGCCGGTTGCGCGTGCGCCTTCGAGCAATTTCTTCTTCAGACGATTTGTTCGAATCATGCCCGATTATCCTCCGGCGGCTCCCCCGTGACCGTGACCACGACGCTGCGCGAATGCGCCGCCTGACGGTGCTCCCACAGATAGATGCCCTGCCAGGTGCCGAGCGCGAGCCGCCCGCCGGAGACGGGGATCACGAGCGAGTTCGAGGTCAGCACCGAGCGCGCGTGCGAGGCCATGTCGTCCGGCCCTTCCGTGTCGTGCGCGTACGCGGGGTCGCCGTCGGGCGCCAGCCGCGCCAGGATCGTCTCCAGGTCGCGCTGCACCGTCGGATCGGCGTTTTCGCACAGGATCAGCGAAGCGCTGGTGTGCTGCAGGAACACATTGCAGGTGCCGGTGGCCACGCCGCTTGCGCGCACTACGCGCCCGACCTCGGCCGTCAGGTCGGTCGTGCCGCGCCCGCGGGTGCGGACGACGAAGTCTTGCTGCGTTGTGATGGTCATGGCGCTATCGCCCGGCATGGTCCACAAGTCCATGAACTGTAATCTCCAAGTTCGTGAACTGGTGGGCTTTTTCTTATGGCCGATTTTGTGCCACTATGGCGTTTCTGACGTAATGGTAGGAGGCCTGCCATGAACCGCATCGCCCTGTTTGCCGCCCTCGCGGCCCTGTTTGCAGCGCCCGCCTGGGCGCAGTCGACGAAGGCCACCGGGCCGCTGAGGGTCGACGTCAAGGCCGAAGCCAAGGCCGACGCGAAAGCCGACGCCACGACCGAGATCAAGCCCGTCGTGCGGCACCTGACCGCGAAGTCCTACGAGGACGCGCGCGAGTGCCTGAAAGAGCCGACCAACCACGACATCATCGTCTGCGCGGAGAAGTTCCTCTAGCCGCGCACGCGGCCGAGAGATTTGCGCGGCACGAAGCGCGCCAGGCCGCGCGACGGGCCCTGGTGGCGCGTCGAGTAGGCCAGTGAGCGCGCGACGCGGGTACGCGGCGCGGGCTTGGCCGCCGCGCCCGCGGCGAGCTGCATCAGGGTCTGTTTCTCGCGCTCGCGCTCGCGCAGCTCGCGCGCCGAATTCTCCACGATCTGCTCCAGCAGCTTCTGGCGGTCCTCCAGCGCGAGCTGCTGGCGCCTGAGCGTGAGCAGGTTGCGGCAGCGCGCCATGCATTCGCGCACGTCGACCGGCTTGGCGAGGAAGTCGCTGATGCCGGCGTCGAGCGCCTTGTAGCGCACCTCGCGCTCGTCGTTCACAGTCACCATCACGATCGGCACGTGCTCGTAGCCGGGCATCGCGCGCAGGCGCCGCACCAGCTCGGTGCCGTTCATCTCGGGCATCGCGAAATCGACCAGCACCAGGTCGGCGACGTGGCGCGTCGCCCACACGATGGCGTCGATCGGGCGCGCAAAGGACTTCACCATGATGCGTTCGTCCAGCGGTGCGCAGGACCTGCTCGAGGATGGCGCGGCTGGTCGACTGGTCGTCGACCACCATCACGGTGCTGCTCGCCAGCGGCACAACCGTGGAGTTGATGCTTGCCTGAGGCTCGCCCATCCCTCTTCTTCTAGTGGCGCAATTGCGCTTCGAGGTTACGCTGCGCTGCGATCGCTGTCCAGCCTGCGCGCGCTAGTCGTTGCCGTAGGTCGAGGGATGCACATCCGGCGCGGTGGCCGCGCGCCGCGCGAGCCACCAGCCCGCGGCCGGCGGCACCACCGCGAAGGGCTGCTCGGCGCCGAGCTTGCGCGCGGCGTCGAGCGCCCAGTTCGGGTTGTAGAGCATCTCGCGCGCGAGCGCGACCAGGTCGGCGCGGCCCTCGCTGAGGATCTTCTCGGCCTGGTGCGCGTGCACGATCAGGCCGACCGCCATGCTCGCGATGCCGGCCTCCTTCCTTATCTTTTCGGCGTACGGTACCTGGTAGCCGTAGCCCGGCACGAGCGCCGGCGGCTTGGCGACCAGGCCGCCCGAGCTGCAGTCGATCACGTCCACGCCGAGCGCCTTGACCGCCTTCGCCAGCGCGACGCTCTGCTCGGGGCCCCAGCCCGAGTCATCCTCGGCCGAGATGCGCAGGAACAGCGGCTTGTCTTCGGGCCAGTTCGCGCGCACCGCCTCGCACACCTCGAGCGCGAAGCGCATGCGCTTGGCTTCCGAGCCGCCGTACTCGTCGCCGCGCGTGTTCGAGGCGGGCGACAGGAACTGGTGGATCAGGAAGCCGTGCGCACCGTGGATCTCGACCATGTCGAAGCCGGCGGCGTGGGCGCGAGCGGCGGCGCGGCCCCAGCTCTGGGCGATCGCGCGGATCTCAGCCCGCTCGAGCGCGCGCGGCACGCTCGATGCGGCGTCGAACGCGATCGCGCTCGGCGCCACCAGCTCCCAGGCGTCCCAGTCGGCGATCGCGTCGGACTTCTGCAAGGGCTTGCCGCCCTCCCACGGGCGCTGGATGCGCGACTTACGGCCCGAATGGCCGAGCTGGATGCCGGCCGCCGCGCCGCAGGAATGCACGAAGTCCGCGCAGCGCGCGAGCGCCGGCACGAACTTGTCGTCCCACAGGCCGAGGTCGCCCAGCGTGCCGCAGCCGCGGCGCTCGACCTTGGTCGATTCCATCATCACCAGCCCGGCGCCGCCGGCGGCGTAGCGCCCGGCGTTCATCAGGTGCCAGTCGGTGGCGAAGCCGTCGACCCCGGCGTACTGGTGCATCGGCGCCGTGACGACGCGGTTCTTGAGCGTGAACGATCTCAGTGCGAGCGGGGTGAAGAGCAGGGGTTGACTCATGATGGGCTTTGCTTTCCTTGTTCGAGTTGCGCGATCAATTCCGGGCCGTCGTTCCTGGCCGAGTTGAGCCTGGTGCTCACCGCGTAGTGGGCGAAGTTCGACTGGGCGAGTTTTACCATGTTGGCCACGTCTTCGGCCTTGTCGACGTCGGCGCGCACCCAGCGCAGCAGCAGCTCGTCGGGCAGCACGACCGGCATGCGGTCGTGAACGTCCGCCACCGACGCGGTGGCCGCGCGGGTGAGGATGGCGCAGGTGAGCTGCGCCGCGGGCGAAGTCTCCATCAGCGCGGCGAAGCACACCGGCCTGCGGTCGCGGCGGAAGATGTAGTGCGGCTGCTTGTAGGCCCTGATCTCGCCGCTCGCCGGATCGGTCCGCTGCGCCGCCTGCCACTCGTACCAGCCCTCGGCTGGAATCAGGCAGCGCGAACGGCGCCAGGCGTGGCGCCACATCGGCTTGGCCGCCGCTTCCTCGGCGCGCGCGTTGATCGAATAGGTCGGCGGCTTGTCCTGCTTCCACCAGGACGGAATCAGACCCCAGCGCGCCTCGGCCAGCTCGAGCCCGCCCGAGCTGCCTTCGACCAGGATCGGGATCTCGGTCGTCGGCAGGACGTTGTAGCGCCGCCCGAACGGGTTGCTGTTGCCGCGCCCGACCTGCCAGGCGCGCTCGATCGCCGCGCGCTCGGGGCTGACGTATCGTCCGCACATGGCCGTGCATCATAATGGAGCCGCGATGAGACTGGTCCCGCCGCGCGTGGTTCCGCCTGCGAAGCCGCTCGGACGCCTGGCGTTCGCGGCCCGCTTCGTGCGCAACCCGCTCGAGGTGGTGCCGCGCGAGGCCTACGAGGCCGAGTTCTTCCGCTCGGGCGAGGGCGCCGCGCGCGCCTGGGTCATGGGGCCGGCGCTGCTCAAGCAGGTCCTGCTCGACGAGCGCGAGAAGTTCCACAAGCTGACCCAGATCCGGCTGCTCGCGCCACTGCTGGGGCATGGCCTGCTCACCAGCGAGGGCGCCGAGTGGAAGTGGCAGCGCCAGGCCTGCGCGCCGATGTTCCGCCACCAGGACCTGCTCGGCTTCGTGCCGGTGTTCGTGCGCGCCGCGCAGGGGCTGCTCGCGCGCTGGCGCGCGGCGCCCGGCGCGGCGCAGCCCGCCGTTCAGCAGGTGGACCGCGACGTCACGCGCGCCACTTTCGAGGTGATCTCGGCCACCCTGCTGCCCTCGGCCGACGCGACCATCGGGCCCGTGCTCGAGGACTCGATCGCCAGCTTCCAGCGCTCGGGCGGCTGGGCCCAGCTCTACGCCTCGGTGCGCGCGCCGCACTGGCTGCCGCGCCCGGGAATCTCTTCCGGACGGCAGGCCGCGATCGCGCTGCGCTCGGCGGTCGCAGCCCTGGTCCGCGAGCGGCGCGCGGGCGGCGGCCCGGACGACCTGATGCACCGCCTGATGGCGGCGCGCGATCCCGAGAGCGGCCAGGCGATGGACGACGAGCGCCTGATCGACAACCTGCTCACCTTCTACCTCGCCGGGCACGAGACCACCGCGCGCGCGCTGTCCTGGACGCTGTACCTGCTTTCGCGCTCGCCCGAGTGGAGCGCCGCGCTCGAAGACGAGGTCGCGCGCGTCACCGGCGGTGCGCCGGTGGCGGCGGCGCACATCGAGCGCCTGGTACTGGTGCAGCAGGTGCTGAAGGAATCGATGCGCCTGTTCCCCCCGGTGCCGATGATGAGCCGCCAGGCGGTCGCCGACACCATGCTCGGCGGACACGCGATCCGCGCCGGCAGCTCGGTGATCATCCCGATCTACGCCATCCAGCGCCACGCCGCGCGCTGGGAGGACCCGCACGCGTTCGATCCCGCGCGCTTCGCGCCGGGGCGCGAAGCCGCGCTCGGGCGCTACCAGTACCTGCCGTTCGGCGCCGGGCCGCGCATCTGCATCGGCATGGCCTTCGCCATGATCGAGGCCAGCGCGATCCTCGCCGCGCTGCTGCAGCATGCGCGCTTCACCCCCGCCCCGGGCCCCGAGCCTTACCCCGTCGCGCGCGTCACCCTGCTGCCGCGCAGCGGCATGTCGCTGCGCGTCTCGATCAAAGAATAATCGGGGTCAGAGTCGATTTATTTCGCGCGCCAGCCGCCGTCGACCACCAGCGCGTGGCCGCTGACGTAGCTTGCGTCGTCCGACGACAGAAAAGCGACCGCGGCGGCGACGTCTTCGGGCGTGCCGCGCACGCCGGCGGGCACCAGCGCGCGCACCTGCTCGTCGCTCACCGCGACGCCGCGCCCGCTCATGTCGGGCACGCCGGGGCCGAGGATCGATTGCGAGTTCGCGCGCAGCCCGGTCGGGATCGCGCCCGGGCAGACGCAGTTCACGCCGATGCCGCGCGCGGCATAGCGCACCGCCATCTGGCGCGTGAGCCCGACTACGCCGTGCTTGGCCGCGATGTAGGCCGCGCCGCCGCCGGTGCCGTTCAGGCCCGCGACCGAGGCCATGTTGACGATCCGGCCGCGAGCGCGCGGCAGCATCTCGGCCAGCGCGCGCTTGCAGCCGAGGAAGGTGCCGGTGAGGTCGATCTCGAGCACGCGGCGCCAGAGCGACTCGTCCATGTCGTCGACGTCGAAGTAGCCGTCGAGCACGCCCGCGTTGTTGACCATGATCTCGAGCGGCCCCAGCGCGAGCACCGCCTTCGTGAGCGCGGCGTCGAGCTCGGCCGCGCGGCTCACGTCCGCGCCGTAGCCCTCGGCGCGCCCGCCCGCGGCGGCGATCTTCTTGGCGGTCTCGCGCGCCGCGGCCGGGTCGATGTCGATCGCCGCCACCGCGGCGCCCTCGGCCGCGAGCCGCTCGGCGATCGCGCGCCCGAGCCCCGATCCGGCCCCGGTCACGGCGGCCATTCGTTTGTCCAGTCTCATCCTGCCTCCTCGCAATGAATAAACGGGGTCAGAGTCGATTTAACCCGAATTCCGCGCCGCTGCGTTTAAGCTTTCACAGACCACGCAAAGGAGCTCGCCATGCGCCCCTACATGACTTTTTGCCTGCTCGCCTTTCCGCTCGCCGCCTCGGCGGCGGGCGACGCGCTCACCATCTACAGCTCGGCTCAGCCGGGCGCGATCCGGCCCGAGCAGTATCGCGACGGCCGCGGCGGCGCGGTGCCCGGCTACGCGGTGGTGCGCCACCTGCGCGGCCTGACGCTCGAGCCGGGGCGGAACACCGTTCGCTTTTCCGATGTCGCGGCGCTGATCGACCCGACCACGGTGAGCTTCGAATCGCTCACCGACCCCAGGGGCACGCGCGTGCTGGAGCAGAACTTCCAGTTCGACCTGGTCAACACGCAGAAGCTGCTCGAGAAATACATCGACCGCACGATCAGCGTCGACCAGGTGCGAGGCAGCACGGTCGAAACCTTCCGCGGCACGCTGCTGTCGACCGCCGGCGGTTACGTCCTGCGGCGCGAGGACGGCAGCGTGCAGCTGCTGTCGAGCAGCGCCGGGGTGCACCTGCCCGAGCTGCCGGGCGGGCTGATCACGCGCCCGACCCTGGTGTGGGACATCGTCGCGGCGCACGGCGGCAAGCAGAAGACGCGCGTGTCCTACCAGACCGGCGGCATCACCTGGTGGGCCGACTACAACCTCGCCTACTCGGAGGGCGCGAACGCCAACGCTTGCAAGCTCGACGTCGGCGCCTGGGTCAGCATCCTCAACCGCTCGGGCGCCGGCTACGACGAGGCGAAGCTCAAGCTGGTCGCGGGCGACGTACAGCGCGCGCAGCCGCCGGGCTACGCGAGCGGCAACTATCCGGCGGCGCGCGCCGTGCTCGAGTCCAAGGTCGCGGGCTTCGCCGAGAAAGCGTTCTTCGAGTACCACCTCTATACCCTCGGCCGGCCGACCACGCTGCCCGACCGCTCGACCAAGCAGATCGAGCTGTTTCCGGTCGCGCGCGGCGTGCCGTGCGAGAAGACGCTCGTCTACTACGGCCTCGCTTCCGGCTGGCGCGGTTTCGGCCCCAACCCGATCACCGACCGCAACTACGGCGTGCAGAGCAACAAGAAGGTCGACGTCTACCTCTCGTTCATGAACTCGAAGCGCAACAACATGGGCATGCCCCTGCCCGCGGGGCGGGTGCGGGTGTCGAAGCTGGACGACGCCGACGGCACGCTGGAATTCATCGGCGAGGACAGCGATCGACCACACGCCCAAGGACGAGCGCGTGCTGATCAAGCTCGGCTCGGCCTTCGACGTGGTCGGCGAGCGCAAGCAGCTCGCCTTCCACATCGACACTTCGCGCCGAACCATGAGCGAGCAGATCGAGGTGCGGCTACGCAACCACAAGGACCAGCCGGTCGCGGTCGAGGTAAAGGAAAACCTCTATCGCTGGGTCAACTGGGCAATCAGCGAAAAGACCCACGCCTACCGCAAGGAGGACGCGCGCACCGTCGTCTTCCCGCTGCATGTCCCCGCCAACGGCGAGCAGGTGCTGCGCTACACCGTCGACTACAGCTGGTAAAAACCGGGGACAGACCCCGATTTCCAGCGCAGCGTCTTGATCTGCCGGAAGGAAATCGGGGTCTGTCCCCGGTTTTCCGAGCGCGGAACATTTGGCGTGCTTGCGTTGCCAAACCGATTGCTATGCCTCCTCCGAATCTGGCCGCGAGCCTGGTCGCGGGTTTTCTGACGCTTCAGCTTGCGCTCATGGCGGGTGCCGGGCGCGCGGCCGAGACCGACGCCGACCCGCTGGCCGAGCTCGCGCGGCCCGGGCGCCTGCTGCTGATTCGCCACGCCAACGCGCCCGGGGTCGGCGACCCCGCGGGCTTCGCGCTCGGCGACTGCCGTACCCAGCGCAACCTCGATGCCGCGGGGCGCAGGCAGGCGCTGCGGCTGGGCGAGCGCCTGCGCGCCGCCCGCGTCGCGCGCGCCGTGGTCTACTCCAGCCAGTGGTGCCGCTGCCTCGAAACCGCGCAGCTGCTGGGGCTGGGCGAAGTGATCGGGCTGCCCGCGCTCAACTCCTTCTTCGGCCGGCCGCACGAACGCGCGGGTCGCGCCGCAGCGCTGCGCGGGTTGCTCGCCGCGCTGCCGGCGGACGGGCCGCCCGTGGTGCTGGTCACGCACCAAGTCGTCATCACCGCGCTCGCCGGCGGCTACGTCGCCTCGGGCGGCGGGCTGATCCTGAGGCTCGACGGCACGCACGCGCCGCGCGTGCTGGGAGAAATCGAATCCTGAAATCGGGGTCTGTCCCCGGTTTCGCTATCTCGCCTCGCAGGACTTGCTGTCGTCCTGGCACTTGCGCTGGCAGGCTTCCACGGCATCGCTGTCGGTCGCGGTGCGGCTGCAGCGCTCGGTGCAGCCCGCGAGCAGGCTCGCGCAGGTCGGCCGCGCGTCCTGCGCGCTGATGCCCCGATACACGTAGTAGGCGCCGGCCGCCGCGAGGGCGAGCACCACCAGCGCGCCGAGCAGGTTCATTCCGCGCTGTGGCCGCGCCGCCGCTCGATGGCGCATCTTCTTTGCTCCTCAGGTTGCGCTGCAACATTTGCCTGGCGTGGCACCGGTTCGCTCGCGCCATTGTCGGCGTCATTTGGACGGGCGACAATGCTGACGTAAGCTAGCAGTCCAAGAAACCTCAATCAGGGAGGGGGAAGTATGAATTCGACAACGCGCACACTCAGGCGCTCGCTGTGCATCGGGGCGGGCTCGCTCGCGCTGCTGCTGGCGGGATGCGGTGGCGGAATGATGATGGCGGACAACGGCGTTCACGTCGATCTGGGCGGCAGCCAGGAAGTCCCGGCGGTAAGCGTCGACGGCACCGGCAGCGGAACCATCATGGTCGCCTCGGACGGTTCGGTCAGCGGCAGCGTCACCACCAACGGCGTGGCCGGAATCATGGCCCACATCCATATGGGCGCGATCGGCAGCAACGGCCCGGTGATCATTCCCCTGAAGCAGACCGCGCCCAACGTCTGGAGCGTGCCCGCGGGCGCCAAGCTGAATGCGGCGCAGATGGCGGCCTACAAGAAGGGCGACCTGTACGTGAACGTTCACACCGCCGCCCACCGCGGCGGTGAGGTACGCGGCCAGATCCTCCCCTGAGCGCAGCGCTGCCCGAAACGGTAGAGGTCGAAACCGCCGCGCGGCCCGACGCGGCGGTGATCTGGCTGCACGGCCTCGGCGCCGACGGCCACGACTTCGAGCCGCTGGTGCCGATGCTCGGGCTGCCGCGCCGCCTCGCGCTGCGCTTTGTTTTCCCGCACGCGCCCGAGCGCCCGGTGACGATAAACATGGGCGCGCGCATGCGCGCCTGGTACGACATCGTGCGCCTCGGCGGCGGGGCGGAGGATTCGGCGGGGATCCACCAATCGCAGGCGCTGCTCGAGGGCCTGATCGCGCGCGAGCGCGAGCGCGGCATCGCGCCCGGCCGGATCGTGCTGGCCGGGTTCTCGCAGGGCGGGGCGATCGCGCTGCACACCGGCCTGCGCCACGCCGAGCGGCTGGCGGGCATCATGGCGCTGTCGACCTATCTGCCGCTGCCGGCCACGCTCGAGACCGACCGCAGCCCCGCCAACGCCGACGTGCCGATCTTCATGGCGCACGGCCTGAACGACGAGATGATCGGCATCGCGCGCGCGCTCGCCTCGCGCGACGCGCTCGAGGCGCTCGGCTACGCCCTGGTCTGGCACGAATACCCGATGGCGCATGCCGTGTGCGAGGAGGAGGTCACCGCGATCGCGGGCTGGCTCGCCGGGGTGCTCTGAGGCGTGAAATTCAGGATCTCCGAGAACTCGCTCTACGCGGTGCTGATGCGCTCGCCCTGGTGGGTGAGCCTGCTGGTCGCCGCCGGCGTGTTCGCGCTGGTGCGCCTCATCCTGTCCGACGGCTACGCCGCGTTCGCGATCTCGCCGTTCGTGCTGATCGCGGCGCTCGCCGCCTGGCGCCAGCTGCGCGTGCCGCGCGGCGCGGCGCTGGAAAAGAGGCTCGAGGCGCTGCGCGCGCTGCCCTGGGAGGCGCTCGCCCCGCAGCTCGAGCAGGCCTGGCGGCGCGAAGGCTACCAGGTCGCGCGCTTCGACGGCGCGGGCGCCGACTACGAGCTGTCGAAGGCCGGGCGCAGCACCCTGGTCGCCTGCAAGCGCTGGAAGGCATCGCGCACCGGGGTCGAGCCGCTGCGCGAGCTGGCCGCGGCGACGAAAGGACGCGGCGCGGCCGAAGGCAGCTACCTGACGCTGGGCGAGGTGACCGATACCGCGCGCGATTTCGCGGCCAAGAACGCGCTCAATCTGCTCCAGGGCGCCGAACTCGCGAAGCTGCTGGCGTGAACGGGGCTCAGCCCTGGTTGCGGTAGAAACGTTCCAGGACCGCTTCGTCCGGCTGCTCTTTCTGCGCCGGCGCGGCCTGCGGGGCGGGGACGGAGTCTTCCGGCGGCGTCACCCATCCGGCGAGCAGTGCGTCGCCGTAGTCTTCGCCGGGGCGAGCCTTTTCGCCGCGGGCCGGGGCCGCGGGTGCGCCTCGTTTCCAGAAGCTGCACAAGCCGAACATGATCGTCACCTGTTCCTATTGGACGCCCGATTCGCGCCGGCTGCTGTCAACGATTGCAAGGCCCCGGTAGACTGTCAGCCTCGTACGACACATCTCAACACGCATAGGACATCCATGAACAAGAACGCCGCACTCGCGATTGCGTTGACGCTCGTTGTGAGCAGCGCAGCTGCCGCAGACATGACCGAGCACCAGAAGGTGCTCTACGCCGTGGGCCAGGTCCTGGCCGACCAGGTGGGCGTGTTCGCGCTCACGCCCGAGGAACTGAAATCGGTGCAGCAGGGCCTGCACGACGGGGTGACCGGCGCCAAGAGCCAGGTCGACATGACCGTGTACGGACCGAAGATCAAGCCGCTGGCGGCGCAGCGCGCGGCCGCGACGGCGAAGAAGTCCGAAGCCCAGGGCGAGGCGCTGCTCGCGCGCGCCGCGGCGGAGAAGGGCGCCACCACGGGCACCGGCGGGATCATCTACCGTTCGCTGCGCGAGGGCAGCGGCGCGTCGCCCAAGGCCGCGGACACCGTGACCGTCAACTACCGCGGCACGCTGCCCGACGGCAAGGAGTTCGACAGCTCGTACAAGCGCGGCAAGCCCGCCGATCTGCCGCTCGAGGGCGTGATCAAGTGCTGGAGCTCCGGCCTGCAGATGATGAAGGTCGGCGGCAAAGCCAAGCTCACCTGCCCGCCGCAGACCGCCTACGGCGCGCACGGCGCGGGCGGCGTCATCCCGCCCAACGCGACGCTCACCTTCGAGGTCGAGCTGCTCGGAATCAAGGCCAAGTAGCGGTCGGCCCGGCCGCGGCTCGAGCGGACCGCGGGGCGTGCGCCGGCGGCTGGTCGAAGCGCTCGCCGCGCGGCTGCCGTTTTCCTACGGCTGGGTGATCCTCGGCTGCGTCTGCGCGGCGGGGTTCTCGCGCCAGGGCGCGGCGGTCGCGACCCTGTCGATCTTCGTCGAGCCGATGACGCAGGCCTTCGGCTGGTCGCGCACCGAGCTCTCGGGCGCGGTCTCGCTCGGCGGCATCCTGGGCGCGCTGGTGGCGCCGGCGCTCGGCTCCTTCCTCGACCGCAACGGCGCGCGCGCGGTGCTCGGCCTGGCGGTGCTGCTGACCGGGATCGCGACGCTCGCGCTTTCGTTCACCCATTCGCTGGTGTTCTTCTACATCTTCTACTGCACCGCGCGCATGAGCTTCGCCGGGCCCTACGACCTGGGCATCTACGGCTCGATCGTGAGCTGGTTCGCGCGCCGGCGCACTTTCGCCACCTCGATCGCGACCCTGGCGCAGATGAGCGGGCTGGTGGCGATGCCGCTCATCGCGCACTTCGTGATCGACGCCGGCGGCTGGCGCGCCGCCTGGGTCGCGATCGGCGCGAGCGTGCTGCTGGTCGGCTTCCTGCCGACCTGGCTGTTGCACGTGCGCCGGCCCGAGGACCTCGGCCAGCGTCCCGACGGCGCGCACGCGGTGGCGCGCACCGGGGCGCAGGCCGCCGCGGCGCCGCGCGCGCCCGAGCCGGCCTACACCCGCGGCCAGGCGCTGCGCACGCCCGCGTTCTGGCTGCTCGCGCTCTACACGCTGCTCATCTACCCGGTGCAGTCCGGCATCAGCCTGCACCAGGCGCCGCTGCTGATCGAGCGCGGGCTCTCGCCCGCGGTCGCCGCGGGCGCGGTCAGCACCTTCGCCGCGCTCTCGGCGGCGGCGGGATTCGGCTATGGTTTCTGGCCGCGGCGGGTGCCGCTGCGCTTCGCGCTCGCCCTGGTGGGCGCATCGCTGCTGGCCAGCAGCCTGCTGATGAACAGCGTGCACGCCGCGCCGACCGCCTATGGCGCGGCGGCGCTGTTCGGCCTGGGCATCGGCGGCCTGCTCACGGTCCTGCCGGTGGCCTGGGCCGAGTACTTCGGGCGCGAGAGCTACGGCGCGATCCGTGGCGTCGCGCTAGCGATCCAGGTCGCCGCCCAGGCCGCGGGCCCCGTGCTCTCGGGGGCGCTGCGCGACGCGAGCGGCAGCTACGCGCTCTCGCTCGGCACCTTCAGCGCGCTCGCCTGCGCCGGCACCGCGGCTGCGCTGGTCGCCGCTCCGCCGCAGGCGCGCTTGCGCCGCCCGCCGCAGCGGAACTAGAGTGCCTGGGCACGGTGGACGGCATCGAGCGGGTTCCATGCACCATGGCTAACTGGCGCGACAAGGTCGGCAGCAGGCTAGGCGAGATCCACGCACGCATGCGCGACGAGATCGAGGGGCTCGACCGCGTCGCCGTCGCGGTGTACGACGAGGAAACCGATCACCTCACCACCTACGTCCATTCGACCGTGGGCGAGACGCCGCTCAGCCACTTCGATGCCAGGCTGGCCGACTTTCCGTCGCTGCGCGAAATCGCCGCGAGCGGCCGGCCGCGCATCCTGACCAATCCCGGCGGCACTGCCGCGCCCCGCAGCGGCGCCGCGCGCCGCGTGCTCGACTCGGGCGTGCGCTCGAGCTACACGCTGCCGATTCGCGACGACGGGCACCTCTACGGCTTCCTGTTCTACGACTCGTCCGACGAGGGCCTGTTCACACCGTCGGTCGAGAAGCGACTCTGGATCTACTCGGAGATGATCCGCCTGCTCGTGGTGCACGCGCTGGGGCCGATCCGCACCCTCGCCGCGGCGGTCAAGACGGCGCGCGAGTTCAGCCGCCAGCGCGACGAGGAGACTGGCGCGCACCTCGAGCGCATGTCGCGCTACGCGCACCTCATCGCGCTCGCGCTCGCCGAGCGCCACGAGCTGGGAGACGAAGAGATCGAGCTGATTCAGCACCTCGCGCCGCTACACGACCTGGGCAAGATCGGCGTGTCCGATTCGGTGCTGCTGAAGGAGGGTCCTCTCGAGCCGGCCGAAGCCGCGGCGATGAAGGAGCACGTTGCCAAGGGCCTGGAGATGGTCGCGGTCATGGTGCGCGAGTTCGGCCTGAGCGGCGTGGCCCACATCGGCATGCTGCGCAACATCATCGGCTGCCACCACGAGAGCCCGGACGGCAGCGGCTATCCGCAAGGCCTCAAGGGCGATGCGATACCGGTCGAAGCCCGCATCATCAAAGTCGCCGACGTGTTCGACGCCCTGACCAGCGAGCGGCCGTACAAGAAGGCCTGGAGCAACCAGGCCGCGTTCGACTTCCTCGAGTCGAACGCCGGCCGACTGTTCGACGCCGAGTGCGTCGAGGCGCTCGTCGGCGCCAGAGACGAGGTCGAGGCGATCCAGGCCCGCTTTCGCGAAAAATAGCGTCTGACCCCGATTTCGAAACGGCGAAAACCGGGGTCAGACCACAATTAGAATGGCTGCCGTGAATACTCCCCGCCGCGGCCCGTCGCGCAACCTCGTGATCGTCGTCGTCGTGCTGGCGGCCGCGCTCGCGTTCGGCGCCTACGAGGTGCGCGAGCGCACCCTCTACCTGCACGAGGAGGACGCGCGCATCCGGGCCGACATGGTGACCGTGGCGAGCCGCGTCGCGGGCTGGATCGTGCGCCGGCCGGTGGAGGAGGGGCAGGCGGTCGAGCCCGGCACGGTACTGGTGGCGCTCGACCAGCGCGACGCCGCGCTCGCGCTGACTGAGCTCAAGGCGCAGCTCGACGCGGTCACCGCGGACAAGGCGCGCCTGGGCGCCGACACCGACCTCGCGCGCGCGCAGACCGAGACCCGGCTGCAGGCCGCGCGCGCCGAACTCGACTCGGCCGCGGTCACGGTCTCGAGCCTCGAGCCGCAGCTGAAGCTCGCGCAAAGCGAGTTGGCGCGCACCGCGCGCCTCTACGAGCAGAAGATGGCTTCGCAGGCCGCGCGCGACCAGGCCGAGGCGCAGCTGCAGAGAATCGAGCGCGAGCACCGCATCGCGCGCGCCAAGCTGCGCGGCGCCGAGGCCAAGGTCAAGCAGGCCGCGGCCGAGCGCGCTCAGCTCGAGGTGCTCGCCGCCCAGCGCCAGGTGCTCGATCAGCGCGAAGCCGAGCTCGCCGCGAAGCTCGCGCGCCAGCGCCTCGACCTCGAGGACCGCATCGTCAGGAGCCCCTCCAAGGGCGTGGTCGACCGCACGTTCGTCGAGCCGGGCGAGTACGTCACCCCGGGCCAGCGCCTGCTGCTGATGCACGACCCGGCCAGCGTCTGGGTCGAGGCCAACATCAAGGAAACGCAGCTGCGGCGCCTGGCCGTGGGGCAGAAGGTCGAGGTGCACGTCGACGCCTATCCCGAGCCCGAGCTCGAGGGCCGCGTCGAGCGCATCGGCCATTCCGCCACCAGCAGCTTCGCCCTGCTGCCCACGCCCAACCCGAGCGGCAATTTCACCAAGGTGACGCAGCGCGTGCCGGTGCGCATTTCGATCGCGCAGCGAGACGGGCGCCTGCGCCCGGGCATGATGGTGGAGGTGCGCATTGCCACCGGCCACTGATTCGTCCAGGTGGCCGGTCGTCATCGGCGGCCTGGTGGGCGCGATGTCGACCGTGCTCTCGGCCACCATGGTCAACGTCGCGGTGCCGAGCATCATGGGCGCCTTCGGGGTCGGCCAGGACCTGGCGCAATGGGCCGCCACGGCGTTCCTGGCCACCATGGTCGCGAGCCAGCTGCTCAACACCTGGGCGGTGCAGGCCTTCGGCCAGCGGACCGCGTTCTGCGCCGCGCTCGCGATCTTCACCGTCGGCGCGCTGATCGGCGCCGGCGCGCCCAACATCGAGACGCTCGTGTTCGGCCGCATCCTGCAGGGCTTCGCCGCCGGGCTGGTGCAGCCGCTGGTGCTGGCGGCGGTGGTGGCATCGTTCCCGCCCGAGCGGCGCGGCATGGCGGTCGGCATCTACGGCCTGGCGGTGACGCTGGCGCCGAGCTTCGGCCCCTGGATCGGCGGCCTCGCGATCGACGCCCTGAGCTGGCGCGAGATGTTCCTGGTGCCGCTGCCGCTGGTGGCGGTCGCGTTCCTGCTCGGCCTGCTCTACCTGCCGGGCAAGAAGTTCTCCTGGCGCCTGCCGGCCTTCGACTGGGCCGGCTACGCGCTGGTTTCGCTCGCCCTGCTGGGGGTGATGAGCGCGATCGGCAACGGTCAGCGCTGGGGCTGGTCCTCGAGCGAGACCCTGCTCGCGTTCGCCGTCGGCGCGGGCGCCGCGCTCGCCTTCGTCGCCGCGCAGCGCCGCGCGGCCAACCCGCTGCTCGACGTCAGCCTGTTCGCCGATCTGCGCTTCACCTCGGCCATGTTCATCGCCTTCGCCTTCGGCGCCGGCAACTTCGCCACCAACTACGCGATTCCCGTGTTCATGCAGACGGTGCAGGGCTTCACCGCCACCGACGCCGGCGCGGTGCTGCTGCCCGCGGGCATCCTGCTGGTGGTGCTGATCCCGCAGTCGGGGCGGCTGGCCGACACCATGCCGGCGCACGTTCCGATCATGACCGGCTGCGTGCTGTTCGCGATCGCGGCCTGGCTGCTGTCGGACTCGGACGTCAACACGTCGTTCTGGACCCTGGCCGGGTTCGCGGTCATCAGCCGCAGCGCGCTGGGCCTCGTGATGCCGAACATGGGCAAGGTGGCGATGAGCGCGGTGCCCGCCGGCAAGCTCAACCAGGCCGCCGGCACCTACAACTTCATCCGCCAGATGGGCGGCGCGTTCGGCGTCAACCTGACCGCGGTGATGCTCGAGCTGCAGACCGCGCGCCACGCCGACTTGCTGACCGCGACCCAGACCCCGGACAACGCGCAGAGCATGGAGTTGCTCGCGCGCGTGGGCGAGCTGCTGCACCGCGCGGGCGTGCCCGACGCGGTGCTGCGCCCCGGCGCGCTCGATTATCTCGGCGACGTGATCTACGCCCAGGCGCGTACGCTCGGCTTCCAGGACGCTTTCTTCCAGATCTGCTTCGCCTTCGTGCTCGCGCTCGTACCCGCCTGGCTGCTCGGCCGCGCGGGGCGCGCGCAGCCCGCCGCAACAAGGAGCCCGGCATGAAAATCACCCGCTTCGAAGCCTTCATCCTGCGCGCCCCCGACACCGGGCGGCCGCACTGGGTCAGCAACTTCATCGTGCCGCGCGCGAACGAGATCCTGGTGCGCCTGTCGACCGACGACGGGGTCGAGGGCTTCGGCATCGCCACCAGCTACACCCCGATCGAGGCCGCGATCCACGCCCTGAAGAGCGGCATCGGCGAGCTGATCGTCGGCGCCGACCCGACCGCGCCCGAGCGCCTGTACCAGAAGCTGTTCGCCCTCACCTGGCAGCGCCTGGCGCACGAGAAGGGCTGGAGCCGCGAGGCGATCATCCGCATCGCCGCCGCGACCGACATCGCCTGCTGGGACATCGTCGGCAAGGTCGCCAATCTTCCGCTGTACCGGCTGTTCGGCGGCTATCGCGACGCGGTGCCGGCCTACGTCACCTGCGCCTACTACCGCGACGGCAAGGACATGGCGGAATTGAAGGACGAGATGCAGATGCTGAAAAGCCAGGGCCACCGCGGCTTCAAGGCCAAGGCGGGCGGCCTGCCGCTGAAAGAAGATATCCCGCGCCTGGAGCTGGTGCGCGAGGTGATCGGCTGGGACAACGACCTGATGGTCGACGTCAACCGCGGCTGGGACCTCGACACCGCGATCGAGGGCGCGCGCCTGCTCGAGCCGCTCAAGCCGCGCTGGCTCGAAGAGCCGGTGCGCTGGGCCGACGACCGGCGCGAGCTGCGCATGCTTGCGAAAGAAACGCGCATCCCGCTCTCGGCGGGCGAAAGCGAGCCCACCAGCTGGGGCTGCCGCGCGCTGCTGGAGGAGGAAGCGATCAAGATCCTGCAGTTCGACTGCACCATGTCTGGCGGCTTCACCGAAGGACGCAAGCTCGCCGCGCTGTGCGAGCTGAACCACGTTCAGGTCGCGCCGCACCACGACTGCTTCATCCACTGCCACATCGTCGCCGCCAGCCCCGCGGGGGTGATCGTCGAGTCGTTCACCGACCCCGAGCGCGACCCGCTGCAGGCAGAACTGTTCGAGAACCCGCCGAAGATCGCCGACGGCTGGCTCACGCTCAACCAGGCCCCGGGCCTGGGGCTCACGCTGTCGGACAAGGCGCTGAAGAAATTCGGCCAGAAGGTGCTCTGATGCGCTTCGCGATCTTCGGCTCAGGCGGCCTGGGCGGCTACTACGGTGCGCGGCTGGCCAAGGCCGGGCACGAGGTCGCGTTCGTCGCGCGCGGCGCGCAGCTCGCGGCGATGCGCAAGGACGGCCTCAAGGTGCTGAGCCCGCTGGGCGACGTCCACCTCGAAAAACCAAAGGTTAGCGACGACCCGCGCGAGCTGGGCGAGGCCGAGTGCGTGATCGTCGCGGTCAAGAGCTGGCAGGTGAGCGACGCGGCGCGGGCGATGGCGCCGCTGGTGGGCGGCGAGACCACCGTGCTGCCGTTCCTCAACGGGGTCGAGGCCGCCGACCAGCTCGGCGCGGTGCTCGGGCCTGAGCGCGTGCTGGGCGGGCTGTCGAAGGTCTTCAGCCTGATCGAGGCGCCGGGCGTGATCCGGCACGCGAGCGCGGGGGCCACCGTCGAGCTGGGCGAGCTCGATGGCACGCGCTCGGCGCGCGCGCGCAAGCTGTGCGAGGCCTTCGCCGGGGCCGGGATCGAGGCCACGCTGAGCGGCGACATCCGCGCCGCCTTGTGGAAGAAGCTCGTCACCGTCAGCTCGTGGGCCGGGCTGGGCGCGCTCGCGCGCAGCCCGATGGGCGAGTTGCGCAAATACCCCGAGACGCGCGCCATGATCGACCGCGCGATGGACGAGGGCATCGCGGTCGGCGTCGCGCGCGGCCACGCCGTGAGCGCCGACTTGAAGGGCGAGCTGTGGCGCTACTACGACGGCCTGCCCGAGGGCGCGACCGCCTCGATGCAGCGCGACATCATGGCCGGGCGCCCCTCCGAGCTCGACGCCTGGAACGGCGCCATCGTGCGCTTCGGCGCCGAGGCCGGCCTGCAGACCCCGGTGCACCGCTTCACCTACCACGCCCTCCTCCCCATGGAGCGCCGCGCCCGCGCCCAGTGAGAAATCGGGGTCAGAGTCGATTTAATTCGGCGGCGGGCCCCCGCCCCGCGCGGCGGTAGACTGGGCGCAGGACGCTTCGCATGGACACTGCCACGCTCGTCATCGCCATCCTGGCCGTGATCGCGGTCTGGGCCGCCTTCCGGGCGGCGCACCGCGCGCGCTGGGAGCGCGCGCGCCTGGACGCCGAAGGCGAGCTCGCCGAGGGCGAAGTGCTCGACGTCTGGCCCGAGGGCACCGCCTACCGCGTGCGCTACCGCTTCACGCCCAAGGGCGCGGCCGAGCCGCTGGTGCGCACCGAGATGGGCGCCTGCCTGCAGGTGCTGGTGCCCGAGCGGGGCGAGAAGGTGTCGGTGCGCTACGACCCCAACGATCCGAAAAATCGCGCACGCCTGCTGCGCGCAGACGAAGCGGCGTAACCGCTCAGGCTGCCTTCTTCATCGGCGGCATGCCCGGCGGCTGGCGCGGGTCGTTGTCCCCCGCGCCCGGCGCGAGCTGCACCACCTCAGCCGACGGGCGCACTCTCTGCGCCCAGGCCCGCACCAGGCGCGAGAGCGCGACGTAGATCGCGACCACCGCCGCGAGGCTGATGACGGTGACCAGGTTGGTCGCGCGCCAGTCGCCGCCCAGCAGCCACGAGCCGAGCGCGGCGAGCCCGCCCGCGAACAGGGTGACGATGCCGGGCGAGATCGCCAACGCGCTCATGTCGTCGGTCGCCCACCAGGGCGGGGGCTGCATCGGGACGCCGATTTTCGCCGCGCGGCCGAGCAGGATCGCCGCGAACATCATCGCCAGACCGACAACTGCCGACATACACGCTCCTTTGGAGAATGAAGGCGGCAGGATTGTAGGCGCGCGCTTTTTCAACGGCGCACCGGCGCGCAGGAAAATTTTGTATCGCACTGTTGCAGACTTACGCCCGATGTCAGCCAAAGCTGCCCGCGGTCAACGCGGGCGCTTGATTTCTGCGCCGGCGGTGCTATCTTGAAGGTGAGCCTGTGAGGGCGGCCAGTTGACCGGCAAACCGGGATCCCGGACGAAGTGTTCGGGTACCGTGCCCTCGGCACCGCGGTCGCAAGGCTGCGGCGGCAGCCAGGCCCAGCCGGGGCAGCCGCCCCGGGATGAAAGCGCCGATATGGCGCCGCCCGACGAATGTCGGGCATAACGGCCCCGCCTCAGGCGGGGCCTTTCATTTTGGCGATCCGCCTCTCGATGAACGCGCGGATCTCGTACAGCGGCACGTCGCTGGTGACGAAACCCGTGCGGCGCAGTTCCATCTTGTCGAGCACCAAACCGAGCGCTCGCAGGCTGGTGACGTCGCGAACTTCCTCCGCCGCTTCGCGAATGCACACGGTGGCGAGGGGGGGCAGCGCAGGATACGAATTCATTGCGGCACTCCGGAAATTTCGATAGTCCCCTGGAACCATTCTGCACCATCGCGCGCGCTTCATCACCTGTCGCCGGCGGGCGACAGGGGGACAGACCCCGATTCCGTGCTTTTCGAAATCGGGGTCTGTCCCCGGTTTTATTTCAGCTTCTCACCCAGGAACGCGAGCACCTTCGTCCACGCGTCCTCGCTTGCCTTCTCGCGGTAGCGCTCCGGATTGTTGAACGACTGGAACGCGTGCCCCGCGCCGTCGTAGCGGTGGAACGTGTGCGCCACGCCCGCGCGCGTGAGCGCCGCGTCGTAGTCGTCGACGTCCACCGGCGCCGGGTTGGTGTCGTCGTTGCCGAAAAAGCCGATCACCGGGCAGCGGAACTTCGGCGCGAGCTCGATCGCCGGCGGCGTGCCCGGCCCCATCGCCACTTTCACCCGTCCGCCGTAGAACACCGCGCACGCCGCGTAGCGTGAATCGGTCCCCGCCCCGAGCCACGACACGCGCCCGCCCCAGCAGTGGCCGACGACCGCGATGCGCTTGGCGTCCACCGCGGGCTGCTTCGCCAGCACGTCGAACGCCGCCTTCAAGTCGAGCTCGGTCCAGTCGTCGCGGAACTCGTCGCGCTTTTGCTGCATCTCAGCCGCCTTCGGCCACCAGTGGAAAATGAACGGCGCCGCCACCGCGTAGCCGTTGTCGGCGTAGCGCTGCGCGGTCGCGAGCGTCACCGTGTCGTTCTCCACGCCCGTGTGCCCGACCGGGATGTGCTGGCACAGCACGATCCCCGGGTGCGGCCCCGCGCCCGCGGGGGAAAACAGGAACACCTCCATCGGGCTGTCCTTCACCTTCACCGTCTCGATCCGGTACGCCATCTCTCCTCCTTGGAAATCGGGGTCAGAGTCGATTTTCTGCGGACATAATATCCGCGGACCCGGCCATGCCGAAGAAACACCACCACAACGTCTACGTCGTCGAGCTCTCGCCCGAAGTGCTGCAGCACGCGCGCTTTCGCAGAGCGAACCCCGACTACGACGCCACCAAGCTCTGCCTGTACGTCGGCATGACGGGCTTGAGCCCGGAGAAGCGCTTCGCGAAGCACAAGAAAGGCGAGCGCTCCAACAGCTTCGTCGAGCGCTACGGCCTGCGCCTGCTGCCGAAGCTCTACGCCTACGCCAACCCGATGCCCTACCAGGCGGCGCGCGACATGGAAGTGGAACTGGCGATCGGGCTGAGGGAGGAGGGCTACGGCGTGTGGCAGGGCTAGGCGCCCTGGCGCAGCCGATCGATGAGCAGCGCGCCGGTCTTGCCGCCGAACACGAGGCTGCCGATCTCGAGCCCCAGCTTGCGGTAGCTCTCCCACTGCGCTTCGTCGAAGAACTGGTCGGTGGTCGTTTCCTGCGGGAAGGTCGGGTGTCCCTGCTGGTACTGCCACACGTCGAGCGGCGCCTCCGCGATCAGGCGCGGCTTGAGCACCAGCAGCCAGCGCGCGCGGCCCGCGCCCGCGGGGTAGCTGACGCGGTAGAGCAGGGCACACTTGTTGAGCGCGCCGAGATCCTTCTTCGCGAAATCGTCGTCGCGGCCGAAGATCGCGCCCAGTGCGGGATCGAGATCGGTCACCAGCCGGAAGCGCGCCTGGTGGTCGATGCGCGCGAGGCGGAACAGGTTTGCCAGGTCGGTAAACTGGTAGCCGGGGTCGCAGCCGTTGTCGCACACCACGACCAGGCTCACCTCGCGCGCGGGGCGCAGCAGCTCGTAGGCGGCGGTGTTCTCGAAGTGCCCGCCGTCGGACAGGTATTGGCGCGCGCGGTGCTCGCCGTAGAACTGCCCGGTCAGCTCGTAGCCGAGGTAGGTCTGGGTCGGGAAGGCCTTGAGCGCGAGCCACTCGAGGCCGAAGCCGACGTCGTCGCGGCCGATCTTCGAGCGCCACCACGCGCCCAGGCGCACGTTCGCCAGACCCAGCAGCAGCGACAGCCCGAGCGTGGTCGCGCGCCCCAGACCGGTGGTGAACGCCGCGCCCGAGATTCCGATCCACTGCCCGATGCCGTAGTCGGCGCTGCCGCCGCGGTGCGGATAGAAGTCGCCGTCGAGCAGCAGCCCGGCCGGGCCGATCGAGATCGGCTTGCCCTTGCGGTCGCGCTGCACCAGCTGCTCGGCCGGGTCCACGGTCTGGTTCATGGTGACGTTGATCAGGTGCAGCGGCGCGAGCACCCGCGCGTCGTAGTAGTCCCTGCGCGCGATCGGGTCCTTCGGGTGCGGCTCGGCGGCGCTGTCGTAGGCGCGCGCCTCCTGGTCGGCGAAGCGCGCCCCGTTCGACGCGCCGAGGTAGGCGCGCGTGATGCGCGCGCTGTAGAACGCCTGCAGCGTCGAGAGGTTGATGAAGCCCGGGAACAGCCCGTTGATCAGGGTCGGCACCAGCGCGAGCAACACCAGCACCAGGCTGCCCGGGTACTGCGAGGCGAGCACGTCGCCGTTGACCACCTGCGACGCGTTGCCGCCCCAGATCAGCCACTGCACCAGCATCGCCCACGCGGTCGCCACCGCGAGCAGCAGCAGCACCGCGCCGGCGGCCGCCGTGAAATCGAGCGGCAGCCAGGCCGGCAGCAGAGGCTTGCCGTTCCCATCCGGACGGGTCGCGAGCTTCTGCACCAGCCACACCAGCGCGCCGGTCAGCGCGCTCGATGAGAGCACGCCCCAGATCGCCGCGTCGGCGTGGCTGAGCCAGAAATAGAACGTCTGGCTCAGGGTGTCGAGCAGCGCGAGCACGGCGAGCCCGAGCAGCATCTGCATCCCCGCGGCGAGCGCGCGCGTCTGCTCCACGCGCTGGCCCTCCGCGCTGTGCGAGACCAGCGCCGCCACGACGTGAAACACGAGCCCGAGCAGCGCGAGCGCGGCGAGCAGCGACGAGCCGGTCTTCAGCCGCGCCAGCGCCGCGTCGGAGAGCGAGATCGAGAACGTGTCGAGCACGAACGGCACGCGCGCGAGCAACAGCGCGAGCGCGAGGTCCATCGCCGCCGCGAGCGTGAAGATGCGCCGCGCGAGGCTCGGCGGCTCGGCCGCGCCGGCGCGCCCCGAGATGAGCCAGAACGCAATCCCGCTCGGCACCAGCCACAGCACCACCACCGCGAGCGGCAGCACCCACAGCGGACTCCACCACAGCGACCACGTGCTCGGGTCGGGGATCGCCCACGCGTGCAGCGCGAAGAAATCGAACTGCGCCGGCGCGCCGAGCGGCGCCAACAGCGCGAGCAACGAAGGCTGGTACGCCGCGAGCGAGGACTTGAGGAACGCCACCAGCGTGAACAGCACCAGCAGCGCGGTGCCGATCACGTAGTGGAGCGAAAACCAGTTTCGGATCGCGAGCCCCGCGGCGTAGACATAGTCCCCCGCGCCGGTGGGCGTCAGGTAGCGCCCGTTCTCGCGCAGCCAGGCGAGCGGCCGCCGGCGCCAGTCGTAGGGCTCGTCGCTGCGCACCCGCCCCGGCGGATCGTCCTGCAGCACCCGGTAGGCATGATCCGCCGCCTCGAGGCTGTCGTCGGCCTCCGCCTTCGCCCCCTGCGGCGCCGTGTCCTGCCGCGCGCCCCGCGCGAGGCCCAGCTTGCCGCGCATCCTCGGGGGCAGGGCGCGCGCGAGCGTGCGCATCGCCGGCTGCCACCACGGCGCCCTTGCAGACGGCGGCTCGAGCCGCTGCGGCAGGAACAGGCTGACGAAGAACGCCCCGATGTACCCGCCGCCGCTCACCGTCGAGAGGTAATCGAAGCAGCGCAGCCACGACGCGGGCTTGCCGTTTGCGCCTTCGAGCTGCGCCTTCGCCAGCGCCTGCAGCACCCCGAGCGAAAACGTCGCGCTGCGGATCCCCCCGCCCGAGAGCGCGAGCCCCCACGCGCCTTCCTTGCCGTCGTTATCCTTCTCGACCTTCGGCGGCTCGACCCCGAGCGAGGCCCTGCGCCTGGCGATGCGCTCCTCCTCAACCCCGAGCCAGTCGTTCTCGTCCGCCATGCCACCCTCCTCAGCGCGCCGCGGGCGGGACTGCGCGATAAATCAGGCGCAGCGAATTCGATTCACGCTACACCCGGGGAGAATTGCGGGTCAACGGCGGGCGCTGACCACGGTCCAGGAAGGCGCACGTTGTATGCTCGACGGCCCAAACCGCCGCAGCCCGGAGGTCGCCTCATGCCTGCCGCAACACCGTCTTCGCGCATCGCCGCCGCCCTCGAGCGCCGCTTCGGCGCGACGCTCGAGGTTCCGAAGCTGCCGCAGCTGGATGCCCTGGCCGCACTGAACGAGCGCTCGGTGTGCCGGCGCTACCGGCCCGATCCGGTGCCCGGAGAGGTGCTGCGGCTGCTCTGCGCGACCGCGCTCGCCGCGCCCAGCAAGAGCGACCTGCAGCAGGCCACCATCGTGCGGCTCGCCGATCCCGCCAAGCGCGCCGCGGTGTGCGCGCTGTTGCCGAAATCGCCCTGGCTCGCGCAGGCGCCGGAGATCCTCGTGTTCTGCGCGGACGGCTACCGGCTGCGGCGCCTGTTCGCGCGCAAGAAGGCGGAGTTTCCGAACGAGCACCTGGACGCGTTTTTCAACGCCGCGGTCGACGCGGCGATCGCCTTGAGCGCGTTCGTCTCGGCGGCGGAGCTCGCGGGGCTGGGAACCTGCCCGATCAGCCAGGTGCGCGATCACGTGGAGAGCATCGACGCGCTGCTCGCACTGCCCGAGTGGGTCGTGCCGGTCGCTGGGCTCGCGCTCGGCTACCCCGAGGCGAAAGAGCCGTTGAGCGCGCGCCTGTCGCTGTCCGCCACCGTGCACACCGACCGCTACGATACCGGCGCGGTCGAGCGCGAGCTCGACGCCTACGACGCCCGCCGCGGCAAGGACTGGAGCGGCGACAAGGTGAGGCAGTACAGCCGCGTCTGGCGGGCGGACTTCGGCGCCTACGTCCAGCGCAAGCGCTACCGGCTCGTCTAGCCAGGAGCGAAATGCCGCGGCTGCCCGGCGAATCCCCGCGGGGGTAGGATGTGCGGCGACGAAGCACGCCGGAGGATCGCAGCGATCCCGCACCCACCATGACCAGAGCCGCCTTCAGCCTGCGCGCGTTTTCGATCTACATGTTCTGCCTCGGCGCCGTGCTCGTCGTCGCGCCGAACGTGCTGCTGACGCTCTTCGGCGTTGCCGAGACCCGGGAAGTGTGGATCCGCATCGTCGGCATGCTGATCCTGATCCTCGGCTATCTCGACTTCATGGCCGCCGGCAGCGAGCTGCAGCCCTACATCCGCTGGACCGTTCCCGTCCGGCTGTCCGTGCCCGTCTTCCTGATCGCCTTCGTCGCGCTCGGCTACGGCCCGCCGGTCCTGATCCTCTTCGGCGCGATCGATGCCGGCGGCGCAATCTGGACCGCGATCGGCTTGCGCCGGGACGCGGCGGCCGCGGGCGCCCGCGGCGGGGCAAAGCCGTGACCGGGCGCCGCCGCAGCTTCTACGGCTGGGGCTACGAGAACGAGCCGCTCCCCGCCGGCGAGCTCGAGTGGTTCGAGCGCGCCTGGGCGGGGCTGCTCGGCATCGATCATTTCGAAGCCGCGCCGATGCCGCGCGAAGACGAGATCGCGCTGCGCGCCCCGCGCGTCACGCCGCCCGCGAGCCTGAAGTCCGGTCTGCACCACCGAGCACCACGCGCGCCTCGCGCACAGCTACGGCCGCTCGACGATCGACCTCGCGAAGATGATCCACCGGCGCGACTTCGCCAACCCGCCGGACGTGGTCGCCTACCCGCAGACCGAGCTCGACATCGTCAGCCTGCTCGACTGGTGCGGCACGCACGGCATCGCCGCGATCCCCTTCGGCGGCGGCTCGAGCGTGGTCGGCGGCGTCAACCCGCCCGCCGACGCGAAGGCCGTGCTGACGCTCGACCTGTCGAATTTCAATCGCGTGCTCGAGATCGACAAGACCTCGCAGGCCGCGCGCGTGCAGGCGGGCGTGCTCGGTCCCAGCCTCGAGCGGCAGCTGAAAGCCCTCTGGCCTCACGCTGCGCTTTTTCCTGCAGGCCTGGGAGTTCTCATCGCTGGGCGGCTGGATCGCGACCCGCGCCGCCGGCCACTACGCCACCGTCTACAGCCAGATCGACGACCACGTCGAAGCGCTGCGCGTGGTCACCCCCGCGGGCACGCTCGAATCGCGCCGCCTGCCCGCCTCGGGCGCGGGCCCGAGCCCGGATCGGATGTTCATCGGCTCCGAGGGCTCCCTGGGCGTCATCACCGAAGCCTGGATCCGCCTTCACCGCCGCCCCACCTTCCGGCAGGCCACCACCGTCGGCTTCAAGGACTGGGAGCAGGCGGTCGAAGCCGTGCGAGCGCTCTCCCAGTCCGGCCTGTATCCCGCCAACGCGCGCCTGATCGAGGCCGACGAGGCCCGCTTCACCGAGGCGGGCGACGGCACCCGCCACCTGCTGGTGCTCGGCTTCGAGGGCGCCGACCACCCGCTCGATGCCTGGATGAAGCGCGCGCTCGAGCTGTGCGCCGACCACGGCGGCGAATGGGACGCCAAAGCGCTTGCCGACCCCGAATCGCAAAAGAGCGGCGCCGCCGGCAACTGGCGCGACAAATTCCTGCGCGGCCCCTACCTGCGCGAGCACGCCATCGCGCGCGGCGTCATGCGCGACACCGTCGAGACCGCGATCCCCTGGAGCGGCTTCCTCGCGCTCGAACGCAAAGTGAAAGCCGCGACCCTCGCCGCCATCCGCGAAGCCACCGGCCGCGATGGCACCTGCACCGTGCGCTTCACCCACCTCTACCCCGACGGCCCGGCGCCGTACTTCACCTGGCACGCCTTCGGCGACAAGGCCAGGCTCCCCGAGCAGTTCTGGGCCATCAAGTCCGCCGCCTCGCAAGCCATGGTCGACGCCGGCGGCACCATCACCCACCACCACGCTCTCGGGCGCGACCACCGCACCTGGTACGACCAGCAGCGGCCGGGGCTGTTCGCCGAGGCGTTCAAGGGGGCGAAGCAGAAGCTCGACCCGCGCGGGGTGATGAACCCG